>JAQTUE010000042.1:0-20385 GCA_028710415.1 Paludibacter sp.
TATTTAGCCATTAAAGCATTGTAAGCCTCACCTTTGTTTATAGTCTGTATTTTTGATTCTGCCGGAAGGGTTCCGGTTTGTCCATTGGTATCGACCGCTAAATAGTTTCCATCTTTATCTTTTCCGGTAATGTAAAATGAATTTCCATTTTCATCCTGATTTACGTGAACATTTCCGTTACTGTCAGAAATTCGATTAAGCATGTCGGTAGTTCTTCCAGAATAGACATCCCTCTGAATGGTTGGACTGATTGTTTTTGTTTCAATAGTCTTATTGAATACATCGGTAGGAATGATAATGGCGTTATTGTAATCTTCTTCGGTTGCCTTTTTTGTTATTCCTTTCGGGCTTACCTGGTAATAATCGTTTCCCGATTTGAATATTTCAGCGGGCTTACCATCAACTACGCTAATAGCTACGGTTCCTTGCGCTTCCCTTCTCCTGATTGTACTAGTGGTTTGCTTGATGTACCCAAATGGAAATAAAACAGACTCAAACCCAATTCCTGAAGCAATGGATTCTTTTGCAGCATCAATTACATCTTTAATGCCAACATTTTCACCCAATAATTTATTTGTTGCAAGTTTTCCCCCGGTCATTGCAAACATTCCAGAAGAAGATTTTGCGGCTCCCGCTAGGTATTGCCCACCTACATTTAGTGCTTTGCCTATTCCTGAAGGTGTTTGTTCTGCAAATGATTTTAATGTGCTTTCAAGTCCTGAAATTAGTTCAGGTGAATTTTTAAGAAGTGATTTTGTGATAAAAGAACCAACGGGAAGCGACAATAGGTGTCCTGTTGCTGCTGCAATGGCTGTGTTTGCGGTTCCGTAACCTATTCCACAGGCCTGTCTTTTCAGTTCAGACATGGGCTGGCCTGTTTGTTTTACTATTTCATCAGCATGATTTAATCCTTCGCCTGTTCCTGCCGTAAACCAAACGGCTGTTGTGGCCGGTGCTAATTCGGGTTGTAAAATAGATGCAATTGCCATACCGACATAGGGTACAATTTTCCCCACGCTTGTTCCTTTTGATTCCCTGTCTTTTGGAATTGTTTTTTGCCAGTCGTTAAGTATCTGATCACCTAACGCTGCGTTGGCATAAGTTCCGGGGAATAAAGGATTTTTTGAATAGTTAAGCAATCCTTTTGCAATTTCGGCACCAAATTTTTGAGTGTTGTGACCCGAAGACTTTAAGAAATCTTCGTATTCAGCACCTAAAAAATCAACTGGATGTTCTTTGAATTTCGGGTATTCTTCCGGTTGGTTTGAATTTATTGTTGCACCTCCGGTATTTTCTTTTGCTTGTTCAAAATATTTATCAACAGGCGTTTCCTGTTGTGGAATAACCTTCTGTAATTGATTTTCTTCTCCTACTTTCGGGGTTGAATTTGGATTGAATGAAACATCTTTGCTTGTGGCAGGAATCGACTGAATAATCTGATTGTTTTTCTGATTATTTTCGTCAACATGGACATAAGGAAGTTTTGAATGTAAACTTTCGACTGCTGAGATGACTGGTTTTTGTTCTTCAGTATAGTTTTCAGGAAACTTCTGCCTTAACTCTTTTTGTATGTAGGTTAAAGGTTGTTCTTGCTGTGTGGAACCGGAAGGAACCGGAACCGGATCTGGATTATAGAACGAAACCATATCCTTATAGTCTGGATATTTGTCTACAATCTTTTTTGCAAGAGTCAAATCATCCATATCGCTATATTCTGGATATTTTGTTTTAACTCTTTTTGCAAACTCCTGAACACTTACAGGACTTTGAGCTTCTGCCTGTACTGATGGTTGGTTATCTGCCATGATATGTATGTATTATCTTAATCCTAGTGGGTCTGCTTTTTGGGGTTGTGCCT
Organism: Paludibacter sp.; assembly: GCA_028710415.1. Lineage (GTDB taxonomy): Bacteria > Bacteroidota > Bacteroidia > Bacteroidales > Paludibacteraceae > Paludibacter. Next base: position 1,859 of record JAQTUE010000042.1, read on the forward strand.
GTGGTTTTTGTACCGTAGTCGATGGTTTTACATCTTGACTTGCCGGTGTTGTTGACAATCCTTGTTGTTTCCGGTATTTATCGAAGTAAGAAGCCTTGTTTTGCTCGTAAGCATCTTCATTCAAGTGACCTGGTTCTTTTTCTTCCAGATAAGCCCTGATCATATCAACATCTTTTACTTCTGGATTGAGCTTGAATGTTTTTTCTCCGGTCGGCTCTCCTGTCAACGGATCTGATTTTTGACCTTCAGTAAACCATCCGGGGTATTTATTCCTGAGAGTATCGGCATTTTTAAGTATTTCACCCTTATAAAAGGCGGCTTCTTCCGGTTTTAGCGTGTAGGTTTTTTGAGCGGTCTGGACAACAACCGGCCTGTCTTCTTTGGACATCTTTCCAGACTTTTTGTTTTCCATGGCTTTGTCGTGTCTTGTTTTTTCGGTAAAGTCTTTGTTTTTAAAGTCCATATTCTCTCTGTGCTGATCTGCAAGCTGTTTCATTTTAGCCCTTGTATTGGCATCCAATCTTTCGTTTTTGGCCTGTTCGTCAGCCCAATCGACCAGTTCTTTTCTAGTTTGGTTTTCCCAAAGATATTTTGTCTTTTGGTTGCGCTCGGTGGTGTCTTTGTAATTCTGGAAGTCCTCGTCTAGCTTGCGCTGAATCTTGGTTGAAACAAAATTGTCCTGATTAGCCGTTTTTCCTTGTAATCCTTCACCAAAAGCGTAAAGAGCGTCAGCCCATGCCGCACGTCTTTTTTGCTTTTCAGCATTCATCAGTGCTTTTGCATCAAGCTTGTTTCTGGCTTCGTTTTGTGGTGCCGTAATGGAATTGGCAAGGTTATTTATTCCCTGGGCAAATTCCTTTGGATACATTCCCTTGACGGCTTCGGTGATCTTGTCTTTATCGGAATCCATCAAAGGCATTTGATGGATATTATTCAGGTCAACACCTTTCCTTTTGGCTGCTTCAACTACTTTATTGTAGTCGCCAACCTTATTGCCATATTCCCGATCTGATTCTTTTGGCGGGGTTGTATCGACTGGTCTTGATTTGGACAGTTCTGTTGAAGTTATTGATGCTTCTTCAATATCTGCTTTGTTGGATTGAATAGCCGGAGCTTGTTCTATTGGACTTGCCTTTGAAGCTTCCTGTTCCTTTTTTATTTCTTCTGGTGTCATGGTGAGAAAGTTTTAATAATTAAAGTGCTCCTGCCGCTTTCATTGCTCCTACTGCCTGTCCTGCGCCAGATGCAAAACTTCCAAGAGCGTTTATTCCTTTAAATAATGTATCCCAACCAGAACCGCGCTCGGCCTCTGCTGATGCACTCATTCCACCATACATTCCCATTTGCTGAGTTTTTTCACCACGAAGATTGCTTATTTGATTGGCCTTGTTGGCTTCTGCTCCGGCGGCTATTTCACCCGCTGCGCTTCCTAGCGCCTGACTGGCGGCTCCCTGCGCTCCAACTATCGCTTCCGGAGTCGCCCCGGCTCCCATCGTATTCAGCATCCTTGTCTGCATTTGTTTTGCACCTGAAGAGGCTCTTGCCATTGCAGCTTTTGCTCCGGCGCTTTCAAAAGGGTTTTCGGCCTTGATCTGATCAATCTGATCTTGCGTTCCGGTAGCCATCGCCTTATACTCGTTAGCTATATTTTGCTTTCCCCTTCTTCTGGCTACCGATCCAAATAAATTAGGGTCCGCGCTTGAGAAATAGGCGTTTACAAGTACCCTGAAAATGAGATGTAATAGTTTCATGGTGTATTTTTTATTTTCAAAGGTAAACTACCTTGATTAAGTGGTTTAAGTAAACGCTATAATGTAGTGACAATTTGTAACTTGACAGTGACAATTTGTGACTACTACCCTCTTAAAAATTGGCTAATAAAAAATAATCTTCTATTCTTTTGTCTGATTTTATATGTAAATCCAAAAATTCAAAAATCATGGCCAAGGAAAATATTGAACAGGAAGAAATGGAAGGAGCTGCAAAGCCCTCCGAAGAAAACCCAGCAGAAGCATCTGAAAAGAATGAGACTACTACTATTCCGGACGAAAAGGACATTGAGCAAGTCTTAATGATTCTTAACGAAGTGAATAAAATTCAAGGAGGCAAGGGTAATATTTCCAGCATTCCACCAGAAATACACGGTCCTGTAAAATTCCTTGTTGAAAAGATGGTAACCATTCGTGACGCTTTTGAAGATCCACTTTTTAAGGATGTATTGGACGATATGAACGACCAAAGATTAGGGGGACAGGTTCCTTCACTGTTGGTTGCCGTTGCCCGAAATGTTCCAATGGAAGAGCTTCAGAAAGTAGCTGACGATGAAGGTTACGAAGACGTTCAAAACGCCGTGAATGACCGTGTTTCGAAACAAAAAGAGGACGAAGAATCGGAAAAAACTCTCTATGGGAACTTTGATAAATCGAAGAAAAACATTGATGGTTACTGTAAAAAAATGGGCTATGACGACGCTCGCAAACAAACGCTGTACGCAAGAATAGCCAAGTTGCGCGACATCTTCGCCGATGGTCTTGTTTCCGAAGAAGAAGCTGCTGAGATTGACAAAATTGACAATTATGACTCGGATATGGAAACCCTGAAGGCTCAGGTTCCGGCCAGTGGTGTTAAAACTGTCCTTCCGGATAAAGCTTCTATTGACGAATCGATGGCAACCAAAAAGCCGGTTCAATCCAATCCTGCTTCAATCGAAAATACGGCGAATTATCAGGTTCCAGCATATCAAAATGTTGGGAAAAGAAAATTTGAACAAAGAGGTAAAAGAGGTTAAACAATCAAAAATAAGACATGAAAACAATTGTAAAATTTATTCTGTGTGTTGTGATGGCGATCTTCGCCACTACTCCCGAAGCTGTAAGCAATGGGCTTTCCCCATTTAGCTTAAACTCTAACGGCATTGATCCTGCATGGGGAACTGCTGCTTCCACCGACATATTTAAAAATATGACTACGGAAGATTTTATTGGTGACAAATCTGAATTTGTCGCTCCTGCATGGCTGGAAATCCTTATCCTGGTATCACCGGCCAATTATCCAATTTCGACATTCTTGACTAATAAGACTATTGATGGTATTCGCGGTCTTGCAAAAGCCAAATCTGCTGGTGGTGGTGAGTTCTCAGACTTGTTTCAGAATGATCGTATCGCCAACGCTAAATACGGCGTTCCGGTTGAAACCATGAAGAACTGGAAACAGTTTGGTACTTCTGAGATTCATAACTACAAATTGAATTGGGGCGAAATTGCCGTAATTCCTTATCAGGATGCTTTGGGCGCATTGTTCGCCGGAGGTGCTACGAATGCAACTCTTACTGTTGGTAACACCGAAATGTGGACTCCAAACTGTTTGGCTAGAATCCAGGGATACAATTATGCAACCAGTGGGGATTCTTGCGTTGTTGCTGTAAAAGCCGTTGGTTCTACCACTATTGATGTGGTTTCAACCGGAACCAATGGAACTGAAAACATTCCTGCTTTAGCTAACGGAACAAGACTTACCCGCATGGGAACCGCCTTTGATTCTGATGCTGTTAAAAATGAATCAGTAGTACAGACTCCTTATAGCGACTACAACTACGCTCAGAAATTCATCACTTCAGTCGTTTACTCAAACTGGTTAATGTTGACTCAGTTGTTTACCAACTATTCTTTCAGCATGGTAACCAACTTGGCATTGCAGGATTTCCGCTACGGACAAGAATTCTGCTTCATGTTTGGTGGACGCTCTGAATTTACACTCAACAGCAAAACCGTTAGAACAACTGGTGGTCTGGAACACTTCATTGACCAGGTTATTGAGTACGGAACTGGCGGTGGAAATAAAACCATTACAGAGGCCAACATCGTTGATTTCACCAAGCAAATGCGCGTAGGAAACAACGGTTCTGATACCCGGTTCTTGTTTGCGGGAAGTGAACTTATTTCAGCTTTAAATAAAGGCGTTATGAGTGATTCAACCCGCTTTGTGCAGAAAGAGTATGATACTGTTTATGGTCTTTCCTTTACTGTTCTTTATTCATTCTTTGGAACCATCAATGTATCCTACGCTCCTTTAATGGACCAGTCAGACTTCATTGACAAAGGATTCCTTTTGGATATGCAATATGTTGACAAATTCGTATTCCAACCATTCCGCGAAACTAAAACTAATCTTTGGGAGATTCGTCAGTCTGACGGTCAGGCCGTTGACTTAGTTGAAGCTTCGGGCATGATTGTTCGAAATACCGGAACTCATTTCATTTTCGAGGTCAAGGCGTAAGGTAGGTGTTTATGCTTTGGGGGCCGGGTTTCGACCCGGCTCCCATTCTCGAAAATTTACTTATCAAAACAAAACAATCATTTTAATTTTTCAAAAAGATGGAAGCGAAGACATTTATCCTTACCAAAACAAAAACGTGGAAAAGAGAAGTTCGGGTTTTTATTATGAACCAGAACAAAAAGTACATTGAAAAGCTATTGCCATTTACGACCGAACATGTTGTAAGCACCAAGCAGCGCAACACCAGGGGACATATCGTACCCGCTCAATTTGTTACTTCGGATCCTGTTATTATCGAAGCATTGTACCGCGATCCGGCCTACGGAAAAGATTTCATTGAAGTGGGTGATGCTGAAGGAAAGAAAAAACAACCTTCAATTGTGATTAACGAAAGTGACCGTCAGCTTGTAGCCTTGCGTGGCCTGTTTAAATTGGCCGAACTCCCGATGGACGAAACCCTTCCTTACGATGTGCTGAAGGAACAGTATGAAATCCACATGACTGCCATATCGGGGAAAAATAAAGAGTCGAAACCCGCCGAAATTCCTCATGCTCCTATTGATGTAAAAGCAAGCATCGAACAGGGTGTTGCTGCCGCCAGGCAGAAGTATGAAGATGACTACGGTGATCCAATCCCGGCAATTGTCGCTAATGATTTGGCTTTCCTTGATGGCTTGTCCAATCCGAATTTCGATGCACAAAAGTACATTGAAGAAATGATTGCCAAGGCAAATGTACCGGAAGAAGAAGTCAAAGAGCAAGCTAAAGAACAGAGTGAAGTTAAAAGCCCTGCCGAAGAAAAAGAAGCTCTTCATAAAGCCTATTTCGAAAAGACCGGGAAGAATGTTCCAAACATGAAGTCGAACGACTTGGCTTGGATCAAAGCTAAACTCGAAGAATAAGAAAACAGAAAACAACCAAAACGGGCAGTGAAATATCTGCCTGTTTTTAACAACAAAACTGTTTAAATGTCCAAGACTGCTACCGATATTATCAAAAGAGCTTTGACGCTTGTAGACGAAAGAGTAACCGATATTCTTGATGCTTCAAGTGTAGAAATGTCACTTACAGATATGGCAGCAGAAATACTACCCGAAGTAGCCCGAAGCCTGATTAAAGAATTACCCTACGACCTTAAAAGATATTTAGCCAAACCGAACCCTGCCGCCCTAGTTGCAGATACACTTGCAAACGGCGAAGTACAAACACCTTACACCAAGAAAAAAGTATCGTTTACTGCTCCGACTGATTTTTATGAATTGGTGGCCTTGAGATTGACGGTTTGGGCAAGACCCGTGGTTTCATACATCTATAATGATAGTCCGGAATACGCTATACAGTGCAACCCATTTACGCGAGCCGGAAAGCAAAACCCAGTAGTTGCCACAACCAATACATCAACCGGATCGGCTCAGCGAATTGAATGTTTTTCGGTACACGGAAGTGATGCTCAAACAGTGGCAGATTTTCAATACATCAGTTTTGCAAACGTTCCGGACAACTCAACAAATCCGTGGCCGGATGAACTCTTCGATAAAATTACCAGGGCATTAGCCTCTGAATTGAATGTGATTAAAGGACGCTTGCAGGAAGGTGAATTGCAAGGTCAGGAAGCAATGAAATCAATTGAACAACACGAATAGTAACTCTAAAAACAAAAGCCATGCAATTAGCAAAAAAAGAATGGGTAAATGATCTTTTATCCGCAGCAACCGTCTATATCGGTAGCGCACTCAAAAATGGTTATGTCCGTCTGACCGGACATGTAAAAGTTGACAACCGGCCTTCCGGTGGAACAACCGATGATTACGCCCTTCAGGTTCGCTCCGAATCGGCTAAAACATCAGGTACGCACTGGGGCGTTGATTGCGAAACTCATCTTAAAAAAACAGGAAGTGCATCTATCCGAAGCGTACAGGGCGTTGCGGTTGTTGATTCAACCTTTACGGCCACCGGAGCTACGCTTAATGGTGTTTATGGTCAGGTAAGAAATGACGGCGCGATTGCCGGGGCATCATTCCTTGCTGCGCTGTATGGTGTTCTCGAAGCAGGACAGGCCATTACGGCTTCTCATGTTTGTGCTGCCTGGCTTGATTCTCATCAGGCAAATGCCGTAACCGGAGAACACGAACTTCTTTATATGTCCAACAATGGCGCAGCGTCTTTAGATCAGGTAATTTACGCGTCTGGCCAGGCCGAAACTCTTCTTCATGTAAATGCCGCTGGTGGTCCCGCTTTGAATTATGTGAGCGATGGTGCAGCGGTAGGAGCTGTTAAAAAGATCAAGATCAAGATTAACGGTGTAGAGTATTACATCAACTGCAACCTTATTTCTTAAGCCATGATCAATCCGGAAGTCGTTTCCAAAATGGAAAATAGCAGGGACAAACAGTTAATGCAGATCCTTTCTGAAAAAGGCAAGCCATACGTAAAGAAACACGATGGCTATGCCGTGAAAATGGAAGAAGATAAGCAGATAACTTATACCGACTACGATAACGCTGAACTGACGCTGACTATTCCAAAAGGCAGCTATTTGATGGTTGGCGAAGATTCGTGTTATCCTAAGATTGTCACAGAAAAAGAGTGGGACGACTCAAATAAATTTCTTGGAGAAGAAAAAAGACCGGGAAAAGAAGAACCGAAAATAGGTATTGAATCATACATGGGATAATGGCAGATGTAACGGTTGATATTACGATTAGTTTGGTAAGCTACAAAGCGTGGCTTACCACTTCTTATATCGCAACCGCCTTGGTGGGTGGCGACGGAACACCGCTAATTGTAACCAACGAAATGGGACCCGATCAGGAAGATGCTTTTGCTGTTTTTATGGATGAAGCAGCTATTGAGGTTTTAAAGCTATTCACTTCCAGACAGGGAAACGTTACCGGAACGCCATATACCAAAAGTGCCACCAATGTAATCTACCTATTTAGGGAAGAAACGCCGGTATTACCACAAGCAGCAGCCATAAAGGCAATATTAAACGAAGATGTCAAGAACGCCTTGTTTGCTTATGTGACTTTCCTGTGGTTAAAAACCAAGAAAAACAACGACCAGGCAGAATTTATATATGCCAGGTTTCAGCAGTTATGTGAAAACATTTCAGGGAATATTCATCGATTACACGACTAAAAATGGCAATTCTGATTATTAAAGATACTGGTATTGATCATTTATATCCCGACGGTATGCCAATCGTAGAACTGGAACTTGCAATCGCGGACATATTTAAGCTTGCTGCCCGATTGAGTTCCTTAACCGTTCAGGCCGATCCATATTTTGCCGCTATTCCAACAGCAAAGAAGCTATTCTCAGAACTTCACGGAGAAGGCGACCGGATTTCAAGCGATTTTTTAGAAAAAGGAGCAAGAGATATCTTGCCTATTTTTTCGCCTTTTCAACGATGGATGGTCACAGATGATTCACCGGAAATATTCGAATACAATTCGACGGCACGCGCAGGAAAAATCATATACCGGTGGCTGAACGTGGATACCAGGCAGGGATTTACCTCTAACTACACAACAGACATGTATCAGGACATCTGTATGGACCCGAACGTTTTTGTCAACATCAAAAAATACATGGAGAACGCCCTTGTTGATTTTCTTTTAAAGGAACTCTACCGGGCAATCGGATACGATAAAAAATACGTTGACTATTTCCGCTCCTACGAACAGAACCGTCAATATGTTGCCTACTGGCTGAAAAACGACCGTAGCACTAAAACCCAATACAGATATGCCGGAGTTTAAAAAGATAACTACGAAAGAGCAGATACAGGAAGCCTTAAGCCGGAACAAACGGTTCGGTATTAAAAACAAGACTTCTTTTGAGCAAAAGCAACAAGTAGAATATCGTAGCTTTTTGGAGTGGTATGTTTTTGACCGGATGGGAATTTCACCACAATTGCTTATTGGGAATATTCAGACACAATACTACGCCGAACAAAATTTGAGAGACCGCAGACAACGCAATATTGATTTCATTCGTGGGCGCCAGTTTAATGAGCCGGTTTGGGATGCCGATTTACAACAATGGACCACACAATTCAATTACTTACGCAAAAGAGGTATCCCGCCGCTGACTTATAATGTTATTTCAAAATTTGTACGAAGTCTTGTCGGGCAATTCAGGGAAATGAACACCGGAAATATCGTCAGGTGTGAAAGCCGGGATGAACGCGGGGGTGAACTGGCTAATCTCTTAAGTATTTGCCTGGATAAAATCAAAGACGCCAACAAAAGCAAGAGTAAGGATGCAATGAATTTTAAAGAAATGCTTGCGTCTGGCCGTCCTATTTATAAGGTTGGATGGGGAACTAAAAACGGAATTGGCAAGCCAGACGTTCGTTTTAGGATTGTTACTTCTCCAAAATTCATGGTTAATCCTGGTGTTGTTGACTATGACTTAGACAACATGCACCAAAATACAGAAATACACGACGTAACGCTCGATGACATTATTTTAGCCTTCTCGAACGGAGATTATGACCGCGGAAAAGAAATAAGAAGGCTGTACATTCAGCACGAGGGAAGTCAAGCACAAAAAAGCTCATACAGCTATCAGTCTTTTGATGGTAGTCAGTTAAGAAATATGAGTTTTACGTTTTCCTCCAATTCTTCATACCGATACATTGAACATTGGACAAAAGTAAGCGATTTTGAGGCTATTACCTATGACCCCTTGGATGGCACCGGAATACCTACTGCTCATAAATGGGAAAATATTGATAAGATCAAAAAAGCCGTTGATCAGGAAAACTTATCAAGGCTCGAAAAATCAGAAGGACAGATACCGGAAAACGAACTGTTTATTCAGTTTAGAACAGACTATGTGACTCGCGGGTATGTCATTTATATGACTCCATGGGGTTATATTTTAGATGTAAAAGAATCCCCTTATTCAAATAGTACCTTCCCTTATGTGATGACTCCACCGGACATCAATGGTGAGGTTTGGGGAATGGTTGAAGAGTTGATCAATCCGCAGCTTTCGATGGATCGGCAGATTTTGAATGCCGACTCTGTTATTTCAAACGCATCAAAAGGGGTTTGGTTAATACCCGACACGGCGGTACCCGACGAAATGTCGAATAAAGAATACATCTCGGAACTAAAGAAAACCGACGGGGCGGTCATTTATAAAGTTCGCGAAGATCAGACCGAAAAGCACGTTCCACAGCAGATATACGCCAATTCAGCCAATGTTTCCCAAAATATCCAACAACTCATTCACCTATATTCAAACCTGGTTGATGAAGTAAGCGGAAATTATGGAGCAGCGCAAGGAAGAGACGGACAGTCAAAGACCGCTTCCGGATATGCCATGGAAACCCAAAATGCGGGCATAAACGTGCGCGACACCATGGAAACTTTTTTGACCATGCTTGTTGATCGCGACGAATTGATTCTTGACTTTATCCTTCAGGGATACACCAAAGAAGATTTTGAGCGGATTACAGGAGTGGCTATCGATCCGATTGAGCTGACTCATTACAACTTCTGTATTGAGCAAAGCAAAGGAACTAATTCGCCAGCCTACCGGATGCAACTTGAACAGGAACTTTTACAGTTAGTCTATAATCAACTTTTGCCGTTTGAGGTATTCATGGAAGTATCAAGCAACCCGGTAATGATTCAGGCCAAACAGAAATTGGACGAATTTAATAAAAGACAGGCCGCAATCGGAGGACAACAAATCATTCCCGGACAACCACAAATAACAAACGGACAAGTAATAGCCGGACAACCGGTCGAACAACCAGTAACGACACAGGGATATGTACAGCGTTAGGCCCATAGGAATAAATATCAAGGACAATGACCGGGACGTGCCGGACGGATCCCTTCAGGAAAGCATCAACATGCAGTGGCGTGATGGTGCCTTCAAGCCTATTCCTGAACGCATCGTAAGTCAAATTAATGTATCCGGATACCGAAATATCATTTTTCACAAGGTAGGCGACGAAAACCAAATTAATGTACTTGGATTCAACCAGGGCGTCGTTACAAATCGTTTTCTTGCTTTTGATCTTGCTGATTATTTGGGTGGCGTAGCAACGGGCGGAGATGTTCTCGAATGGTTCGGGACAATTACAGATGGAACTTACCACACCAAAACAATAACCCAAGTTCCGTTTGTGAGAACACCAGGAATGTCGTTCACTATCCTGAATGGGTTGATTTATTTCATGGGCGACGGAAGTAAGCCCACAGAACAATACTACGTCAAGCTTGAATTTGACGAAACAACCGGCTCGTATAATATATATGACATGTACGCATGGAAAACACTTATTCCGTACTATCCGGTACAGGGTGTAACATCAATTAAGGCCCCTAAAAAAACCTACAATGTGCTTTGTTCGTGTGGAGTTATTCTTATACGCTTCGCCTTGGTTCTTAAAAGTGGCGAGGTCGTTTTACACACACCGATCTACGCGAACAATATTTATGGGATTAATTTTTCCGACTCGCTTATTCCTGTCGGAACGACAATTGCAAACATTCACACCGTCGTAAATCTAAATCTGGAATTTGCCGATACCGATTTGCTGGCAAGTGAAATTTCTGCAATCAATGTTTATGCGACAACCCCTCATTATGCGTCAAAATACCCGGTTGATGCAAGCCATCTTTATGAGCTTATTCACTTGAATTTTCAGGATGTAAGTGTTGTATCCAGAAAAGCAGAAGAACCATTCTATTTAGTCAAGACCCTTGATGGTGTGACAAGCGAAAAACTGGTCCTGACGGTTGGCGATTTGGATTTCAATGTTGAGTTCGCGTTTGGAACTGAGTATTTTAAGGTTGATATGGATACTATTGCCGCCGGAGAGGTAATGCCGGTTGACAACTTTACCTATCACAGGATTTATGGAAAAATAGGCTCTTACAATGGAAGATTAGATGTTGTAAGGCCTACTACTGTTCTGTCTGGTGGGCATACAAGAGCTCTTGGGACTGCAACCGCCAATTCAATTCAGGGATACAGTATTTTGACCGAAGACGGAGCGCAAAACATGATTTTATCGTCAATCGACAAATACATGGATACTACCGGAACCGGCGGTGCCAATAAATCAAGGGGTATTCTTTCTTATCCCGACCACAGGGCCAATTCTGTTGGCGTGTACGATCCGGTTGAACCGGCAGTTTCTTTTGCTAAAAGCAGGAAGAATGCACTTCACAACCTTTCTTGCAGTTTTAACTTTTCGATAACAAGCAGTTTTCCTTCAATGTCCATTGATGTCGACCCGCTTAATTCTGCCAAATTGGCAATAACGGTAACTTATGACTGCCTGTTTGAATATCTCGGCTTGTTTGGTGGAAAAACTACCGATTTGACGCTAAATACAGGCAAGTATTCTTCAGAAAACAGGGTTCAATTTTCGCAAGTTGGAGAATTCAAGGTTTGGCCAGCACTTAATTCTTATCGGATTGGAGAAGGTAGGGTAATGAATCTTGGCACCGGAAGCGTTAATCCTTCAGAGTCACAAGTTATTTCGCCTATTATCATTGGAACCTCTGACGGCATATATACGACCAACCTGGACCCGATGGGCAATAATTTCATTGCCTCCATCACCAAAACCAAAAACATTCCAATGATTTCAGAAGAGATTCTGGAAATTGATCAGAATATCTTATTTGTCAGCGATCTTGGTTTGATGGTTTTCTCCAACGGAGACATACAAAACCTTACATCAGACTACTTCCCGCCGCAGGGCGATGGTAATTTTCCGACTCAAGAATCTATCTTTCCGGGATACAACCTTATCACTTCCGATTTCTTTGGAATACACGGCAATCCATACGCGCTTGACGACATTGTTACCTACATGAAGGGTGCATTGCTGGCTTTTGACGGTCGAAGAAACAATATTTGGTGCTGCAACTCCACTTATAATTTTTCGCTGGTTTATAACCTTGACACAAGACAATGGGGAATGAGTACGCTCATTTTTAATGAAAAACAGGAGCTTTTCAGCATTATCAACACCTCAGAGGGTGAAATATACTCAAGGTATATGGTCAAGTCGCCCACGAACAACAACTTATTAATCCTGAGCGGCGAAGATTTGACGACCGAAGTATTTTACCACATACTTACCAGACCGATCAAGTTTCAAAATACCGACGACTACAAGGTTCTTCCACGAATGACCTCAAGGACGCTGCTCGTAAGAAACACTTCAGCCGGTTATGTATCGATAGGACTGTGGGGACAGCAAGAAGTCAACAAGTTTAAGAAATCATTTGCGCTGGCAATTAAAAAAGACAGCAGGGACGCAACGTTTCCGAGCAATATGAGATACCACCTACCTATCGATTGTCGAAAAGGCAAATACAAGGCAATAACCATGCTTCAGGCCGGAAAAGCAGTACCCGAAAGTTACATATCGTCATTCGATTTTGACATTTATTTAGTTGATAATACAAAAATGAGATGAGCCAGATAGCAAAACTTAACTACGGAGTAAAGACCAATCCGGTTGGGGTTACCGACAGGAGCAAACAGGCCACCGCTGAAGATTTCAACGAAATCAAGACAGTGGTCAACGACTGCGTGGATGGCATTAACTGGATTAAGTCGGATGAAGCCGCGCTGTCTGTCGGGGTGAATCACATCTTGTTTCTTGCAGCTTATCCGGTCGGATTACCCTACGTGATAGTGGTCCACAACGCTTACGATTCAAGGGGTTATTTGCTTAGTCATACCATTACCAACAAAACAAAAGACGGATTTGATGTGACTGTGGCAAGCGCAGGAACATTTCTTTATTTGACAGTACCAAAACGTTAATAACCAGATACAATGAAACGAATATTTATTCTACTTGCATTTATTTTAATCTCAACGCTTGGATTCTCGCAAAATTTTGAGGGAATAACCGGATTGAAGTTTTTAGGAACCGATACCGCAAGGATTGAAAAACAATTGATCCTTGATGATGACACTATTGTATTTACCCCTCCTATACTGGACGGACAAATGCTGAGGCGTTATTTAAGGGGTGACGGAAAGCACGTTTGGACAAACAGAACACTTAGCTCGATAGGACAAGCCAAAAACGGACTACACTCATCTAGCGACACCGTTAAGCTAGGTGGACCACTCACCGAAAATACAAGCATTGACATTAATACAAAATCTCATACCCTATTTTATAATTATCCGGGCAAATACGGGTATTCCTATGTCGATTATAACGACATGAGGCTTTATATCGACAATAACGACACCTTGTCAATGAAGACCCAGCATAGTCGATATTTATTTAACCCACTTAGTTATACTTTCGCACATCACGACGCGCTGGGCAGTACTACCTACAACTCAAACATTGAATCTAGTAATAACAAGCTATGGCATTTTGTGGAAGGGACACCAGATGGAACGCTGGGTGAAAAAGTCTCATTCGTACATCAAACCAAAGATTCTATAAAAACCATACTTGACAATCATTATCAATACCCCGGACTTTCGAACCCTAAAGGAACCATTCAGGATACGACCGGAATAAAATATTACAATATTCGAAAAGAATCACTCGGCGACTCTACTTTAGTTCCTAAATACTATGTGGTTCCATATTTCAGAACACTTACAGCAACTTCTCCCATCTTAATAGATGGAACGACATCTGCTGATTTGTCGGCAAATAGAACATTTTCATTAAATCCAGTTCCTTTAAAATCCGACTGGAATACAACGGATACCACGAAGTATTCATTCGTACGACACAAACCAACAAGCTTACCGGCAAGCGATGTTTATGATTGGGCAAAAGCTAGCACCAAGCCAAGTTATGATTGGTCTGAAATCACAGGAAAACAGGACACTTTATTTACAACCATCGCTATCTCGGATGAAACTACGGCGTTAACTACCGGCACTTCAAAAGTGACATTTCATATGCCTGTTTCCTGCACTTTAACAAAGGTTAGGGCAAGCGTTAATACGGCACCAACCGGAGCGACATTAATATTTGATATTAACGAATCTGGAACTTCTGTTTTAAGCACAAAATTAAGCATTGATGCCAGCGAAAAGACCTCAAGAACAGCCGCAAGTCAAGCCGTAATTTCAGATTCAAGTATAGCCAACGATGCGGAAATGACTATTGATATTGATCAAATAGGATCGACCATCGCAGGGGCGGGGGCAAAAATCATATTGTATTACCTTAAAAATTAAGCCATGAAAAGACTTTTACTAATAATCACTTTATTCTTATCGCTTATTGGTGGGTGTAAATCTCAGGATTACATCGCTTGGCAGGCGGTGTCCTTTACTCCGGTTAAATATGGCTTGCTTTACAATTGGTTTGCCACACAAGACCGCTATACGGCTAATGTAGAGTATGGGTATTTATACAATAGATATGCTGTTGCTGATTCTAAAAATATAGCCGCCGCCGGATGGCACGTACCATCAAAAACGGAGATGGAATCTTTAATCACAGAAATAGGCGGTGGTTCAAATGGGGGTAAATTAAAAGAAACGGGTCTTACGCATTGGCGTACGCCCAATACGGGGGCGGATAATAGTTCTGGATTCAATGGAAGAGGAAGCGGAACTAGAAATCCCTATGATGGAACCTTTAGCGTAATTAATGATCAATCGTTAATTTTTTCTTCAACACTAAATATTAGCCAGCCGTGGGCATTATATCTACAATATTCAACAGGAGATGTTTCTATAACCAACCTTGCGAACCAAAGGGCTGGTGGCGCAGTTCGCCTTATTTGTGATTCATCAACAGACCCCGGAATATATGTTGGCAACGACAACCGCATTTACCAGACAGTGAAGATTGGGAGTCAAGTTTGGCTTTCCGAAAACTTAATGGAAACCAAATACCGTGATGGAACTGCCATACCCGAAGTAACCAACAATACCACTTGGGCGGGATTAACCACAGGAGCAAGATGTAGCTACTCAAATACTGAAAGCAATGCCGGGAGTACTACTAATGTGGGAGGAATAAGTAGTTCTAGTGATTGGGTAGTGCCAACATACAATGAAATATATTCTTTGGTTAATTATTTAGGTGGAGTTTCTGTCGCCGGCGGTAAATTAAAAGAAACCGGCTATACTCACTGGGAATCTCCAAATATAGACGCATCAAATGAAGTTGGATTTAATGCAAGAGGTTCTGGAATGAGGGATGACCTGATGTTTTTTGCGCTAAACAATGATTTTAATATCTGGTCGTCAACTACATATCAACAATGGTATTTTGATCAATATTCAGAAGAATTAGATCCTGTAAATACAACGCAGGCAATGGGAGTTTTGTTAGCAACATATAATCTCAATGAAGTTGTAGATGGAAATAATGAAATGTTTTATGGATTATCAGTACGCCTTCTTTATGTAGGTGAAGGAACCCCATCAAGTTATATTGGTAATGACGGAAAGATTTACCCCGTAGTACAAATCGGAAGCCAATGGTGGCTTGATCAAAATCTTCAAGAAACCAAATTTAAGGATGGAGCCTGGATTCCGGGATATGACGGTGGGGTTTATACGCCAATTTCGAACGCCAATTGGGCTGCGAAAAGTACCGGTGCCGTTTGTGTTTACGGAGATGATGAAACAAACAAATAAAATGAACTCTTTTTAAGCATTACGAGATGTCAGAAGAAGAAAAAGAAACACACGCCGAACTGATTGAAAAAATAATAGGAAGGAAAATGATTCCTATTTACATGATCAACGGAGGCATGGCGCTGACTGTAATTTCAATATTTATAGCCATTGCGTGGCCGATAAGGGATAGTGTGGGACAAAATCAGGTCGATATAAGTAAATGTATTTCATCTGATGAAGCCTATAAAAACTTTCTTTCAAAGGGTGTTTACCACTTGCTTCAGAAAGACGAACACGAATCAGACCTTCAGGCAATACGACACCCGGAAGATGCTGACTTCATTTACATGAAAAATAACAGCTCTGAAGAAGAAAGACTTGAACTTACATCAAGAGGATCTTCCCACTATAAAGAAGCCTACAACAAAGTTAAGAACGAAGCAAATTAACAATTAAAACATAGAAACATGAAACTTTATCTATTTAAAAGAGCATCGGACGGAGCGTGGATATTTGGAGAGTCAACCGACCATGAACACCCAGCAGGAGTTTGCAGAATTGCGCCAAGTACCGACAAGACTAAGGTCAGTATTATCTACTTTCAGAAAAACGAAGCGAATCAGAATAAGCTTGATATTCCGGTCACTTCAATTTACAAAGAAGATGAAACGGCCTATGCAGACTTTGCAGCACTAAAAGCGGGTTACGCTGGTTTTTTTTTTAGCGTAGGGGGATCAGGCGGATCGGCTTATACGCCATATGTTGTACCTATCGAACAGATTGATGGCCGGTTGGCTTTTACCGTTGGTGAAGAAATTGACTTGACGAAAGACACCATTGCTGTGGAAGGTAAATTCACGCATACGCCAACTTTGGATTATGTGGTTGCCAATGTTGCCGGAATAGGGACATTTACTTTTACGGTTGCCCCAACCGAGCAACTGGTATTGCGATACATTAAAAAATAACAATTTTAAAACTGATAACAATGAAAAAGGGAATTTTAATGATGATGGTCGTGCTTATGGCATTGCTGAGTTACGGTCAGGATTGGACTAAGATTATAGTAGGGCCAAATAAGCCGAGTAAGACAGAATTACAATTTATCAAAGGAATTACGGCCAAGCCGATGGTTCAGGCAGAAGCTGATGCAAAATACAATCAGATTATAAGCAACGTCAACCCCTACCTTTATGTATACACAAAACACAAAACCGATTCAGTAGCAAGAGCAAAGGGTGACTCAATAAAAGCTACCATTTCGACAGGCTCTGCTTGGCAAGAAAATTATATGGAAAAAGGATTAAGATTATTAGGGTCTGACATGATCGCACAAACGTTCGGGATTAGTGATGCCGGGCAGAATTCAATTACCCTAACCAACGGAAATACTTATTACATTGCCATCGAACTAAAGAAAGATACCATAATTCACGGTGTTTCAACGATGCTTCAGACGGCAGGTGTATTCACTCCAACCTATAATTCATTTGCTATTTGCCTTCCCCAGTCTGGTAATTTTGTTAAGGTTGCGGAAACAGCTACCAATACGGCAATTTGGACAGCAACGGCAGACACGCAAGTAAAGGTTGCGCTTACATCTCCTTATTCTGCGTCAAAAGGAATGATCTATGTAGCTTTTATTTATTATGGTACTGGACAAACCACGGCTCCTAAGATATATTCGGGAGGGAACCGAGCTGTTTCCATAAACGGAGGGGTGGCCTATGGTACGACATACAAACTGATCAGCCAAATTACTTCCCAAACGACTATTCAAAATTCGGTAGCATCATCATCAACCGCTGGCATAACTGGAACTCCATTTGTTAAAGTATATTGATAATGAAAAAAATAATCATTATTCTGTTTGTGCTGCTCAATTTGATCAGCAAAGCAACAACATATTATATTTCCCCAACTGGAAGTAATAGTAATAATGGATCAGTTGGTAGTCCGTGGCTTACTCTGAAATATGCCTGTGATAATGCAACAGGTTCGGGCGATGTTATTCACGTTAATGCCGGAACTTACAACGAAACTGCACAAAGCATTCTTCGTGTAGGTGTTAGTATCGTCGGTGAAGGAAACACATCAATAATCACCTCAACGGTAACATCAACAACCGGAACCATTTACGCAGCTAGCGCAATGGGAACGAATGGCAATCAGTCCATATCTTACATTAAAATGGACGGCAATAGTCTGACGGCTTTTGGTGCAATCGTATTTATTGGGCGGTCAAATGTAAGTGTGCATCACTGTACAATTCAAAACTTTTATTGGGGTGCAGTTGGCTTTTATGGACGTGGAGATATGGGAGATGGCGATCCTGCGACTCCTGCAACCGGAAACGCTTGTTTTAATAATGCTATAACAAACTGCTCGTTTTATACCACTGTAGGTTCTGGAATGATCAGAGTAGGTGGTCAAACGGGAATATTGATTCATGACAACGTTATTACACAACCAAATCGAGGAAGCAAGCTAAACGGATATGGAATAAAGTATTGTGGCGGAGGTTATAATCGTGGTATGAAAATTTACAACAATACAATTACTATTCCGCATTGGGAGTCTGGCGCATGGAACTTTTCAATTGAATCTTGGAACAATCGTGGTGGAATTGAAATTTACAACAATAC
>JAQTUE010000042.1:20485-28946 GCA_028710415.1 Paludibacter sp.
TTGGATGTTGGCTTGACTTCTGATATTTTGGGCAATTCAATTCAGGGATTTCCCGATATTGGAGCTTATGAATATCAAAGCGACGATACCCAACCGACTGTAACGGCTTTTACAATTCCGGTAAATGCAACATCGTTAACAATTACGGTTTCAACATTCACAGCAACGGACAATGTGGGTGTAACCGGGTATCTGTTAACAGAATCATCAACACCCCCAACGGCTTCTGTTGGATCATGGTCTGGAACTGCACCCACTTCTTATACGTTTTCAACCGACGGAACTAAAACTCTTTATGCATGGGCGAAAGATGCGGCGGGGAATGTATCTGCCTCGCTGAATGATTCCATAATTATTACTGTTCCGTGGGTTATATTCGGGATTGATGGTCATCAGTGGATTTTTAATTAAACTTAATAATTATAAATATGAAAACAGGATTCTTTCAATCAATTTACAACGCAATTGTTTCAATACTGAAATGGTTTGCAGGATTCTTCCAGGACGGTAAAAACTCAGCTAGCTCAAAAAGGGCTATTCTTTACATTGCTATTTATTTGGTTGGCGTTATTGTTCTTGCTGCCGTAGATAGTAAGTGGCAAAATAACCCAATGAATATGCAGATTTTTTGGGGATTAATTTTGATAGTTCTTTTTTGTGTTGATGCCATAAAAAAAGAATCTATCAGTAAAATTATAGAATCTAAATTTGGAGGTAAAGATGATCCAACTACTTAGTGTTTACAAGTGGATTTTAGGCCATTTAAAGGCTTCGCTTCTTATTGCACTCATTTTATCGTTTGGGGTGATTTATTGGCTATGGCAGGAAAAAACCGCACTGGAAACTGATAATTCTCGCATAAGTGAGAACTTCGAACAAAAGGATAAGCAAGTTGCTCAAATGAACCTTACCATTGAAGAATACAATAAACTTCAAACTAAGGATAAGGCTACCATTGATTCGCTTTGTAAGGTTATTGATAAAAAACCAAAAGACCTGAAAGAAGCTACGGTAATCAATGAATCTTTCAAAGACACCAATTCGGTTGAAGCAAGCTATGGAAACCCCAGTATTACAGAGCCAAAGCCAAATTCAACAGCAAAACCAAATATAACAAAACCGATTTATTCAATACCGGTATCTTTTGGTTCTGATTCGTGTTGGGGAATGAAGGGTGTAATTCAATCGACCGATCCAAAGGCAAGACTATTTATTAAGGAGCGAACCTTTATTAATTCGGTTCAACTGATTGTAATCAAGAAAAAGAAGTTTCTGTGGTGGACTATCCGGAAAGAGCAATTTAAGGCTTTTTCTAACTGCGAAAAAGAACTGAAAGTAACCAAGATTAATTTTGTGAAGAAATGAGAGAGCTAGTAAACGATACCCTAAAAAAATTGGATCCTGAAATTCCCTATTCTCTTGATGCGGAAAATTTAGTACTCGGAACCGGGGCGCACGAATCTTTGGGCTGGACTCATCGGAAACAAATGGGGAATGGTCCGGCTTTAGGATATTGGCAGATGGAACCATTCACTTTTAATGACATTTGCAATAATTACCTGAAGTATCATCCTAAACTAACTGAGAAGATCAAACAAATCAGCCACGTTTCGGTATTGTCAGCGATTGATTTGATCAATAATGACCGTTTGGCTATTTGCATGTGTAGGGTGGCCTATTATCGACAAAAAGAAGCCATACCAGATTCAATTGAAGGATGTGCCGCTTTGTGGAAATTAAGATACAATACCATTAAGGGAGCAGGAACAGAAGAAGAGTTCATTAAAAATTACAACGAGTACATTTCATAAACTAAAAATCCCCGTCTAAGTTAATGGACGGGGTTTTTATTAATAAAACTACATCGGAAGCGTAACCCTTGATAAAAGTTGATTACTCACATGAGTATAAATTTCGGTTGTTTTTGAACTGCTATGTCCGAGTATCTTTTGAATGATTAAGAATAATCATACTCTACATTTTTGAATTTCTTTGGCTGATTTATTATGACATTATAAAATAGTTTAATACACGACATTGTTGTTTTTCGTGTATTTTTATTTTCTATTCTATTCAAGTACTCACAAATTTTAATAGTGCTAATGTCTTTTGGATTTTTATATAGCCTGTTAAAATTTAGAAGAAATCTATGAATAACACTTTTGTAATTTTTAATAGTTGATCCTGACTTATTGTCAACTAAATAATTCACAAACAAATCACAGTAATTTATTTTAATACCAATACCACCTCCGCCGCCAGTTGCTTCGTTAAGCAATCCATTTGACGACAGTTTTTCTATCCATAATTTTTCATCAATTCGCCAATCAGTAGTGTTTGACACGTGCAATAACTTTATTGATGGAAATAAATTTAATTTCAGGAGAGAATCATGCCATTTATCCTTATTGCACTTATGTTTATTTACGGTTCTGTGCATTGACAATCTTCTGTTTAACGACTGTACTGTTCTTCCAACATATTTTATTTCTGAGGTTAATGGACACACTAATCCATAAATTAAAACTGTGCCTTTTTCTGGTTTTTTATTCATACACAAATATATAAAATATATTTGAAATACAATGTAATTGTTTAATTGTTAATTAATTGCAGCGGTTTTGTATAAATAATAGTTGTGGTCAATGCTATTCATCGCTCTTTGACAGTTCATCAAGTAACGAATCGGCCATCTCAATTGACAACCTTGATAAAAACTTATGCCAGTGAATGCGACCTTTATATTCATCTTTTTTAATGCCAATATAATCAGCGCAAAATTCGATAGATGTGTCAGTTTCAGCAACAATGTTTGATTTCATTATTTCGAGAGCAAAATATTCTCTTTTTGACAACCCATTTTGCGCTACTGCAATTTGTTCTGGTGCGTCTGGACTTTGTTTAATTTTACTCCAAGGTCTTGAAAATGCTGGTAAATTTGAGTTTTTCATTTTGATATATTTTGAGTTGATTAAAAACGGGTTATAACAGCCAAATACCCGTCAATTGGCGGACACATAATTAGCAGCTTGACACGCCTGAAGTTTTGCCAACTGCGTGTAGCTGCGGCACGTTGTACACAAGTTTATTGCAGCACTCCGACAGATATTAGCCAGTTTTCGACATGTTCCCAGTTGACAAACGGACGTTCTGAAATAGATGAATCATAAATCAGCGGACAACCAAGCGCAGCATCATCAATATATAACTGACCGTAAGCCTTTGGTGATTTAGTCCAAGTGATTTGATTAGGATTGATATTTATCCCAAATAAGGGGATTTCATTTGTTTTAAACCAATTAACGGCATCGCCCAATACGTTTGTTTCAAGAACTATATTTGGTGGGTTATTCCATCCCAAACTGTTTGGCTTTGTAATTCCTTGCTGCTGGTCACTCCTCATTGTAAAAAGGATTAGTTTATGTCCATTGGCTACCAATTTTTTAAGAACTGGAACGGCTCCAATGTCTTTTCCTACTTTCGGAAACTCGTGGGTGACACAAGTTCCATCAAAATCAATACATATTTCCATAATTATTTAATTTTTAGTTATTTGACACATTTAGAAAACCTGACGTACAACACCAACTACCCGTCAAGTCCGGCTGGGTTGGGTTTTCGATTGCATTCATTCCGTTTTTAGTTTAAATTTGTTTGACACCTTTTTGCTCGCAGTCCGTCCCTGCGTCAAGCCTAGATCGTTATAAAAAATTCCCATAGTTGAACTAAAGCAGTTCTGGGTTGTCATGAATATTTCCGATTATTTCATATTCATTTACAGCCCTTTCCCCTGTTAATAATGATTGATAAAGAGGTGCTAATTTTGAATGAAACTTGTTTACCTCAAAACAGAACATTCCTTTCTTGAAAATGACAGTTCCTTTTTGTTTTGTAAGGCATGGAATAACAATATCCCCTTCAAAAATCTTAACTCCATTTTTATCGGTTAGTCCGGTGAATTGACCGACCGTTTCGGGAACTACATCGTTTCTTTCGATGCTCCATTTGCCATCAAAATGATGCTGAATTATTTGTGTTTTGCCATTATATTCAAGCAAATCTCCATACATCCATTCTTTATTTTTCCTTTGGCCTCTAAATAATATTTCTCTTTTCATTTTTTAAGTTTTAATATGCGTGTAGTTCTTTTATGAAGTTTTAATTCAGTCATTCTTATAGCTGCCTGTGTAGTTTCAACTACAAATATTTTACCTAATTCCACTGCAATTTGATGTAATCCAATATGTTTAGAACAGATTTCATAAAACTTTTTAATGAATATTTGCTCAGGCATTAGTAAGCATCTAGCTAAGTAATCAGCCTGATCATCTTGTATATTATCCCGTTCGTTGCTCATATCGTTTTAGTTCAAATAGGTCCAATGTCTATTTCTTTTTCTTCCAGGGGTTTTCAATTCGCCTTTTCTGAAGTTATTTCACTCTATTCCCTATTTTATAGGAAAGTAGCTCAGGGTAGTCGTTGAAAACATCACCGAATAGTTTGCGATAATCTGATGATGTTTGATAATCTGATTGAACTGTTCGGATCGAATGAAGGGCAGTTGCGTGGTCTCTTCCAAATTCACTCGCCGATTCAGCCAATGAAAGCCTTAAAACTACTCTTCGAAAGGCAATTATAAGCTGTCTGGCCTTTGCTTCATTACCATGTTTGTAATGATTATAAAGCTTATCAATATCACAACCAGACTCATTGCATATTCGGATAGTAAATCGTTTGGTTAAAGATTCGTGATCGATTAATTCAACTGGTTCATCATTCCAGGTTAATTGCTCTCCGGTTAATTTTTTGATTGTTCCGGGAGGAAGATTAATTCGTTTTTCACCTGACCACCAGAATAAATTATCATCCATTAATCCCGATTGTCTGATAGGCTTATAACTATGAATTGCCTCTTTACCATCTTCATCAACTGTTAGATATGCCATGATTTAGATTTTTAGGTATGTTTTAATTGTTTTACTTAAACTTCTTTTTCTCATACAGATTAGTGATCTGTTCAAACGATTCAGTTCTCAAATATTTTTTAAACCGGTCTGCTTCTCTCATGGATAAGTTTGCAGCGGCGGCACATCTTTCGTCAAAATGTTTTTCAAACCAGGAAAGGATCATTTGGCCGTCAAGCCGGTCGTACATCGAACCATATTTACCCAATTTTGCCTTTTTGAATATCAGGTTAATATCAGCTATCGTGAGCGATGGGTATTCTTCGATTATCAACATTGCCGTTTCCTGACACTGTAGATCGGTCATTTTCTTACCCACATTGATAAACTCCCGAAGGTTAACTATCCACCCCTCGATATAGGCCTGAATAAAATCAAATCCGTATCTTTTCTTTACCGAAGCCAGTGTTGGTAGCTTTGCTTCAAGTATGGCCGGATAATCGTCTATTTTTCGGCATAGTTTATTAACTTCCTGTATTGTGAAGACGGTTAAGAATTGACTGTTTGTAAGCGTCGCTAACCCCTGAGTTTGAAATATTTCCAAACTGTTGTTTTTGGTTTCCTGTTCCATTTGATTCTATTTTGTTTTTTTCCCAAGTTCGTACTGCTGCCTTCCAATCTTTCATTTTATTTTTTCCGATCATCCAACCTTTCGAAGAATAGAAGTCAACCCACTTTACAGGATCAACATTGTTTTGTCTTTCATTGCAATATTCGATAACCTGATCGATTGTCGGAGGTAAAAACCTTTTTGTAATTTCATTTTTAACTTCAATTGCAACTTCATTTACAACTTCATATTCATTTTCAGTATTTGTTTGCAATTTTGTTTTAACAAAATTTGGATTTCCACCCCCTTTTTTTGCTGCGTTACTTCGCGCTTCGCTTATTAAATTGTCATGTATCATGCGCTTTTGACACAAATAGTCACCATTATAAAAACAAACCCTTTCGCGGATTAATTCGTCTATTGCGTTTTGAATTTGTTCGGGTGAATAGGGTAAATGCTTGGTTAATTGATAACCAAAATTAAGACCAGTGCTTTCGGTTTGTTTATATTTTTGTTTTAACAAAATTTTACCATACTCATCAGATTTGTGCATAAGACACATGATGCCCTTTATGTAAATTCCATGAGTTTCCGGACTGCATTCGTTTAATTTTTCGTCAGTCATAATATCCTGGATAAAAAGAGGTAAATATGGTTGATCTCGTAGGGCCATAACTAAAATTTTAAGTGTTCCTGAATTGATTCAAGTGTTTTTTGCTGATTCTGCCACCAAGCGGCTATGTATTTTTTCAAGGCAAGCGAAATATCCCGAACAAATTCAGGCGTAATACGGATGTGAATTTCATGCCAATCACTTGATTCCTCTGTCCTGGTGAAAGTTATTACCAATCGAGGATCATAAAGTGATCCATTCCATTTTACTGAGCTATTTAGTGCGTTTATCTTTTTCATCGGTGAAATTTATAAGGTCGTTCGTGTGATTTACGTTTTTCTGGAAAGAACTGAGGTTCAAATATTGGAATATTCACAATTGGATAAACTTCTTGGATGGGTGGTATGTCTCTTTTGTGTGCGCTGAAAACTTCAGTTATTCCATCTGGAAGATCGCTCATTTTATCAATTAAGATAATTTCCGAAGATTCAGGAGTATTAGCCATTAGCCTAATATTATCGAGATCGGTATTTTTTGAACCAATTATATAAACTTTACTCATTTCCAAGGATTTTGATGTTTTCGTTCTTTTAAAAGAATGTTAAAAAGTTTGCGGTATTTAGCGGCCTGTTCGCGGTAGAAGTATTCGTTATCTTCACCAACTTCCTGGGCTAGCTTTTTAAGTTCGTCTACTTTTGATAAACCAATGTCGCGGATCAGGTTCAGTTCAAAGATTTCAGGTTTACCCTGATAATAATAATTACATTGATGGCATTGTGGTCTTGCGTTATTTGTGTGGAACCGAACTGTTTTATATCCCCTTCGCTGCCAGTGACCGCACTCCGCTTCCAGAATAGGTTTGGGTTTATTACATGTATAGCAGCTGCAAAACAATTCTACACCAGACTCAAAAGAATATTTTAGCCGGATGTATTTTGAGAACCATTCGTCAGCCCGATCCATTGCGTTCTGTCGTGAAGTTTTAACCCTCTTTTCAGGCTTATTTCGAGCCGTAGTTAATTCTGAGGCCAAACATACACCTGAAGGTTTAAACTCTTTATGAAGCGATTTGAGGCGACAATTCGGGTGTAGTTTTGACACAAGTATTCCGTTTCTGTAATTAGGTTTAAATTCCTTTTTACATCCACAGCTACAAATTATTAAATCCTTTTGCCAGGTTGGGGTTTGTGGTATCATAGCCTAACTTTTATAATTGATTTACCAAACTCTCCCTGATCTCCGAGCCAACGCCCCTCACCTGACATTTTCTTGATGAATAAAAGTGAATTACTGAATCTTTTTAAAAGAGAATCAGAACAGGGTTTTAAGACTAGTTTTACTTCGTCAAACCCAAACATTTCATATTCCTGATCTTCGGGTTTCCCGGTTAAATTTCGGGTTGCCATATACCCTTTTGAAAAAAATCCATCTAAAATATAAGCACCGAATTCGGGGTGTTCAATACATTGTTGGCCTATATAGAAGCCAAGTAAGTAGGTATTATTTGGTTTGTTCATATTGGTTTATTGCTTTGTAGATTTGGTAAATGACTTGTGGAACTATCGCGTTTCCGTAAGCTTTTATTGATTCGTTTCTGAGCCTACCAACTGCTTGGGTTGGTGTTAAAGTTCTACGTCCTCGTTTCCCCGAAACGGTAATTCTAACCAGTCCGGAGGGAAACCCATCATTTCGGCCACAAATCGGGGATTGAGTTGGGAACTCATTCCAGGTTGGCTGAAAAAATCGGGTAAGCTGTTTGTTTCGTTCCTCCCTGCTTTTCTCAATGCTTCCTGGCTTCTCGCTCCTTTGTAATCCCGTGTTGTTGGTGTCGGTATCATTCCCAAAAACATTGCCATATCTAAAACGCTGTTCGGTCTGTTCTCTCCGTTCTTTCGGCTCATCATTGTTGTTGCCCCAGCTTCCAAAAGTCCGTTCACACGTTCTGGGTGGTCCCGCTGTACGCTTGTTGGAGTAGGCCACAAACCATATTCTTTCTCTCCTATGTGGCGCACCAACGGCACAAGCTGGAAGTATAACCGGGAGTATTTCGTACCCTTCATTTTCCAAGTCAGTTTGCACCTCGTGGAAAACCATTCCCCCGTTCCAATTAACAAGCCCATAAACGTTTTCCCCCACAATGTATGTCGGGGAAATTTCTCGTATTGCTCTAAGCATCTCTGGCCATAAGTGGCGTTCATCTTCTTTACCTTTGCGTTTTCCTGCGAGGCTGTATGGTTGGCATGGAAATCCACCTGTAAGCACGTCAATTGTTCCTCTGTGAATAGTGAAGTCTGTTTTGGTGATGTCATGGTATGAAATTGAGTTAGGCCAGTA
>JAQTUE010000042.1:29046-37424 GCA_028710415.1 Paludibacter sp.
CTTTGCGTTTTCCTGCGAGGCTGTATGGTTGGCATGGAAATCCACCTGTAAGCACGTCAATTGTTCCTCTGTGAATAGTGAAGTCTGTTTTGGTGATGTCATGGTATGAAATTGAGTTAGGCCAGTAATATTTTAAAACCTGACGGCCAAATGGATTTATTTCGCAATGAAAAATGTTTTCCCACCCAGCCCATTCGGCTGCTATCTCGGGACCACCTATTCCACTGAATAGGGTTGCGCTTTTAAGCATGTAGTTTAGATTTATTGGCCTTAAGCCGGGTTGTCTTTATGTGATTTATTTATACCATTTTCCGCCACAATAACGACAATGATAACCAAAGCGTGAATCGCCGGAAACTTGTATTCTTTCATCCACCGGAAGTTGACAATTGCAAAATAATTCACCGTCTTTTTCTTCTGGCTCGGCATGAATATTTGGATAATCCCAAAATCTCTGCTTTCCTTTGGCCGATATTGGCTCAAGAAACAGTACCGGATTAGTCAGAACCCAATTATACATTCTAGGGGCAAATTCGTGTATGTCTGGATTGTATTCTACTGCTTTTTCGGCCCAAACTGAAGGATGATTAGCAACACAATCAAGAATTTCGACCGAACCTATAATTGCGCCAAAATCGAATTTCCCAGATGTTGCCTGTTCTGAAATTGAACCGAAGGCAGCTAACATTTGATCGTCCGTCAAATTGATTTTGAATTTTTTACCCTGACTTACATAGACCAATACCCGACCTCTAACTTTAGTCGCCCAGGTTCGATTTTCAATATCCTTAATTCCCGAGCATATCAAGTACCCCCATGGTTGTTTTATGGTGATTGTTTTCATAAATAAGATTTAAGTGATTTTGTTCCGTGGGAAGGAATCGAACCTTCCCATTAAACCGTTACGGATTATGGATTTGCTTTCGATAAAATAAAATTAACGGTCCTGATTTGTTCCTTTAGTTTTGGAATGCCATTAATCCCATCATAGTACTGCCTAACATTCTTCAACTCTTTTACTTGTCGTGCTTCAAAGTCTGAGAATCTGGAATCGTAAACAGCTATTTGATGCTCGCATTCGTTTAATTGTCTTTTCAGACATTCTTCGGAAGGGTTGGTTTCAATATACTTCAAACAGAAGCGAAGAAACGTCAGTCTTTTTTTTATGGCCTTTACTCTCTTTTGTTGTGTTTCTTTATGTTGGGCTTCAGATGTTAGCTGTAAAATCTTAACCTTTAGTTGTTGGGCTGTTTTCATGGCTATCCAATCATGAATTCTTCTTCACCATCCTCTTCAATTTCATCATCAACCATTTCATCCCTTTGTTTTGGGATTGGCTTCAAATTGCTCGGAATAGCCGTGTTTTCGTCGAAATAAGGGAACACAT
This sequence comes from Paludibacter sp., assembly GCA_028710415.1. Classification (GTDB taxonomy): domain Bacteria; phylum Bacteroidota; class Bacteroidia; order Bacteroidales; family Paludibacteraceae; genus Paludibacter. The sequence goes on from JAQTUE010000042.1 coordinate 30,434, forward strand.
CGACAATAGGCGATAACACTAAGGAAGTGATCTGATAAGGAACCAGAACGTAAGAAAGTCCTTCTTCCAGACGCTTCAGTGCTTGTTTGAGATCATCGGCGGCAACCAGAAAGAAATTATTGATCACTTTTTCTTTTCCGGCTTTCTCGTCGATAGTTACGATTGAGATTTTACCTTTCCACCAGAATTCACCGTCTTCGTGCGCAAAGATTTCAACAATACGCGACTTGCTGATTTTGTCAACCACGTATTCACCACGGATAATTGAACCCATTTCTTTTGCTATTCGAGCCTCTGCATCCGTAAAAGACACACAATCGAATAGATAGGATTCAGATACTTTTTTCTCGCGCCCATCATCATCTATTTTGATGAATTTAACGACACATTCATACCATGTCTGCATAGATTATAATTTAATTGTTTATTAATTTGGTTTGTAAAATGCTTGAAATCGAACAAGTCCAGGATATTCAGGAGAACTTAATAATCCATCTCCCTTGCCTTGTAGAGCTTCAGCACCCGGTTCGTCAATAATTACTTTCGAATCAGTTGCGGTAGGAACAGCAAAACACAATCTTACGGGGAAGTTTACTTTTGCATCTCCATTAATTACCTTTACTGAAGCTCTTTGAGTTAATGCCGCTATTCTGAATCCGGAAGAACGGCCTTTCTGAAGAAGTACTTGCAGGTTTTCTTCAAGCGAATTTTCTCTGCCGACCGTTTTAATTTTCATTTTCGGAACAGGATCGGCCATATAATCACCGAAAGGACCTTTCATCTTTTTGGGTGCATAAAATCCATCCTGAACCTCCTTCCGAATATCAAGCTGTATTCCACTTCTTCCCTGAGAAACCGCATCGGCAAACTCGTCAAAAACTACAAGCGTTTTGCGTGTTGTGATTCCGGAATTTATCAGCTTGTTCATTTCTTCGACAAGCAAAGCCATTTCAAATTCAATATCCTCAATGTTGTTAAAAACAGTAATTTTTGGATATGAAGCGTAATTTTTAAACTCAAGCTTTGGATCGAAAATTACAATCTTGTCAATCCCGGACAGAATAGCATATTCAATAGTAGAGATGATTGAAACTGACTTTCCGGAACCGGTTGCACCACAAATGAGTATATGTGGTGTAGATTGGTTGTTCAAATCCCATACAACCGGACGCTTGAAATTATCAAGACCTAAAGGAATACGAAGGCCTGAAAGATATTTTTTATCCCAAAGCAAGTCAGCATCGCGCTTTCTGCCAGACTCAATAGCAAGGTATGATTTACCTTCGTACACGAACAAATCTTTCATTATCCTGACACTGGAAACATCTAAAGCATTTGCAATATCCATTTTGAGCCGTCCTAGACTTGATATTGCAACTCCAGCGCTTACACTAATCAAGTAGGTTACACTTGAAAATCCGTTGAAAATGTGCTGTACTTTTACTGTGATTCCAAATGTTCGAAGTACGTGTTCAATTTTTTCTTCGTTGTTCATGTCTTTATTGCCAAGGTCGTATTGAATAAATTCGGAAGCGTGTTTTCGGAAGTTTTTAATGATTTTAGGATTGACAGCTGCGAGTTCAGAGTCTTTAATTTTCCGGAGCCGATTTGCAAGCAATTCTTTTTTATTTTCAGGCACATTGATGAAAGCGTCAATTTCAGCAATCATTGTTTGCGCCCAAAATTCATGTATTTCAGCCGTATCGGTAAAATTATCGTTCTCGTTGATCAGGTAGATGTAGTCGGGATTGCTTATAGCCTCTAAAACCCTACGTGTTGGCTCGTAAAGCATGGCTTCGTATAATCTTTTTGTATCTTCTGTCAGTTCAATTTTTGAACACATCAACTGCGATGATTTATCCCGATTTTGCGAGAACTTATTTTCGATGAACCAGACTTCATCAATTGAATTTCCGGTGGCTGTTTCGTAACCCAAAGCGTAAGTGATAGCTTGTTTTCCTGAAGAGAAAGCCAGTTCTTTTTCGTCTGAAAAGGAAGACTTTGATTTGTGGTCGATAACGACGCGCTTCCCATCGTTGGTCAAAACAACAAGGTCGATCTTCATGTGAAAAGGAAGAGGTATGTCAACCCCGTTTATCTTCAGCCATTCGTCCAGGTATATTTCAATTCCAACTATTTCTTTAATGTCGGATGTGTAAGTTGAAATCTCACCAAGGAAATTTAAGAGCAGCATTGAAACTGTTTTGCAGGCTCTGCTTACCGACTCTTCAATAGTTGGAGTAGTTTTTTGAAGTTTCCATAAATTAGCAGGAACCTCTTCGATAACCTGAAATGCTCTGGTTTCCAATGCAGCAATATCAAGAACTATTCCATCCTTAAGGCACTCGAAATACAATTGAAGTGCGGCATGATAGGCAGTTCCGGCCACCGTAGTAGCTGAACTTTTACCTGTTATCCGATAGATATATCGCATTTCAAAATCTTTCTCGTTCCGGCAGAACGACATTAATTTTGAGTACGATAAACTATCGATCAGGTAATTGCTGAAAAGCTCCTCGATCCGTTCATTTGGCTGATCCCGGAACTTGTGGTAGGGTTTGGTGTAAGCCATGGATTACAATAAAGTTGGTGATTGATTCGCTCCGGCCTTCATGTTGGCCTTCTTTTCTTCCGGTGTTTGTTGTTGTGGCTTGTTGGTAACGATCAATTCAAAGCCTTTTTCTTTTGCAAGCGAATAAAGGAATTTACCTACAACAGAATCGGCGGTAAATCCCTGTTCGTCAGTAAAAAATTTTCTGGCCTCGTCTTCCGTGCCGAAGATTAGTCGTTGTAATTGCGCTTCGTTTTTGGCTCCGTGTGCTTTGCTTCTACGGAAAGCTGTATCGATATCCGTGTCGCCGTCTTTAATCGCGGTTCCAATTCCAATTAAAACAACCAGATCGTCGGATGTTAAGTGATCAACTGAAGCTTTTCCGACCGCTCCAATAATTTCGGATTCAGTCAGCGAATAAGTGTCTTTTAGTCCATCAATAACCTGTTTCCTTCTGGCAAGGAATTTTGTTTTGTCAGAAACGTCGCCGGTAATCTTTGATTTGGCCTCTCCATAAACCTTGTCAACAATGGCCTTAGGAATAACAGACAGAACGGCATTTCGAAGCGCAATTGAGTTTCCTGCATTTCCTGTAACAGTTATCATGTCATCGGTCATTCTGCCTTTATTGGTCATAATCGACCGCTTTACTTCAACCTTAATTGCAAGATTGTTTTCAAGATCGAAACATACTGCCTGACAGGTTACCTGTCTCGCATCAATTCCGACAACTTTTGCTTCTACACGAAGATTTCCCCAATTCTGAGCAAGTATTTTTGCTAAGTGAACAGATGGGCCAGTTATCGCCTTCCCCGCCCTTGGTACAGAGTAAGTACAAGTTGCTGCCGTTTTCTGATCCATGGTAACGATGGCAATTGAATTTTCTATAGCTCTTTTAATGTTCCTTGGATATGCTTTTGCGGTGCTGATTTGAATGTCAATAGCCGCGCGATCCTGTTGGTAGATTACTTCTGCACCAACTTCTTCAATTTTTACTAAGTCTTGTTCCATAATTGTATTTGTGATTTTTAAAGTCCTGAGAATGTTTCTTCTTTTCGGTATAAATAGCTTTGACGGTTTCGAAGTATCGTAAAAGCTTGATCTGATTCGGCTTGATCCATGAGTTCTGCAATTCTGTTCCAATCAGAGCCGTCGGTGTATTCAAATGCCTGTTTTATTAGGCGAAGGTCTTTTTCGGTCATTTCTTATGTCCTCTTGCCGTTAAATCCCGGTTTAATCTTGTAGCACCTACTGAATCACGGTAATGTTCTTTTTTGCCTTTAAAAAGAGACCGAATATGAATAGCTGTTATTGATGTGAAAATAATAGCTACCCCTATTAATGAGTATTGAGCGAATGTTTCCATAGAATGGTTTTATTCGGTTGCTTTTTTAATGGCAGAAATAGCTTCGTTTTTAGCATTTTCGGCATCTTTAACGCCATCAATGCTTTCGTCTTCAAAGTCAATAAAACCCATATCCACTACATGATCAATAAGATTGTCAAATTCGCGTAATAGAATTTTGAGGGCTTCAAGCAATTCTGGGGCAGTAGCCATAAGTTTTGCATTTGCTTCGACAACTTCTTTGCTTGGAGGTACGATGTCGCTAAATATTGAGTCGTAACACAAAAGATCAAGATCTTCATACATTGGTCCGCTTTGAATACAAATCGATCCGGCATAGTCAACTGCGAACCATGGGCTAGGCGTGTGTTTTGTTTCCATACCCTAAAAATTATGGACTGGTCTTCCGTTTAATCTTCCAGACATAGAAGAAGTAAACCCTCTTCTTTGAGTATCTTCCCGATAATCGGTATATCCGGTTAAGAAATTATAACCGGCAGGGCAGATGGGGTTGAATTTTCCATCTTTAATAATCTGTTCGGGGTATTCACCAACTTTTACTTTTGCTCGTTGAATTGTAATACCCTTATTTTCTTCGTTGTGGATTCGCTGTCTCATGGCTCAGGTATTCATAAAGATTAACTCCTCCCGCTCCAAATCTTCAAACATCCGAACCAAAACTTCATCGTTTTCAAGCTTTCTGGAAAGTTCGGAAACTTCGTATTTTTCAATCCGTTCTTTTAGTAGTTCGTTTTCTTTTTCAAGCCTCAAGTTATCCAGATAAATACGGATAAGGCAAAACGTACCAACAATGCCAAAAGAGGCAAGAAAGTACACGGCAAGGTATAATGTGATTATTTTCATTTAGTTAAGTGAAAAGTTGTGAATTTTGTGGATAATGATATTTTGAATTACAATGGCATCTTCAATATTAAGAGCGTGTTGCTCGTCGAGACAAACCCGAAAATCTTCAAAGACTTCAAATTTTCTTACTACTAACTTCTTTTTCTCTTTATAGATGCCTACTACAAACTCCCTGAAAGGAATGGGAGTTTCTGTTTTTCGCTCGGCTAATGTCTCCCTTTCTGCCATGGATTGCGTTTGTTGTAGTGTTTGATACCTGGCGATTGAATTCTGGCTTGTTCGTCCAGATTTGAAGCCTTGCGATGTGCAAATTTGAGTTCTTGCTTGGCTTGTCCTTTGTAGTGTTTAGGACTAGCAGAAATGTCAACCGAAAAAGAAAGGATGGCAAGAATTAGCATGCCAACCCAAAATAAAATTTTGTGTGAAGTTTTCATATAATTAAGTTTTTGGTGTGATTATTTAATTAGTGAGCTTTTAAATATTTGGCTCAATTATTTCAAAATGATCAATGGTTAGTATTCCTGTTCGATCTGGATGTGGATCGTGTGCAATGCCATCATTCCAAACCACGGCATGATAAAAATCGCCGCGTGGGCTTTTGCCTGATGCTATGCAGTATTCGTTATTTCCTTTGAATTGAGCCACGGTTTCACAATAAAGATTAAACCCTTTTTCTTGAAGAAATTTCCACATGGTAACCCAATAAGAAGACCATTCAGCATTCATTGGATCATTAACGTCTGGTAGTTCGTCCATCGGGATTCCTGTTAGTGTCGAAATACAAGCCATCCAACAATCGCCGTGCTTTCCATCTTCGGGTTTATGGAGATGTCTTTGCGTTACAAATTCTTTAATGGTTCTCATATGATTAGGTTTTAGTGTCCATACTGAAGCAGCGATAGGATGTCGATTTTTTTTGTTTCGCCAGAGAATTTATAATTGCCGTTTTTGCTTTTAATATAAAATCCCTCGAAAATGTACAGTCCGGCCGAATCAATTTCAGTATTAAAAAATTGCTCAACAAATTTGACAGCATAATCTGCCATGTCATCATACAACCATGGAGAATCAGGTAAGTCTTTAAATTCTGATTCTATTATTTCGATGGCTCCACCATAAGCGGCTTCCGTAAAAAGAAACCATCCACTGTATGCTTTTTTAGGTTTTGGGGCTAAATGTCCCCAAGTCATTGCTTGTACTATCGCTGTGTATTCTCCTAATGCGACATAGGCAGCTTCTTGTAATCCTGAGTGTGGCATATATGATGTTGGTTTTTAAGTTAATAATCTGAAATAAATAGCCGGAGAAAACTAATCCTCCGGCGTAGCAAAAACAAAGCAAGTGACGTTATCAGACTGGTATTATCCAGAATCCCTATCTTGCTGATGTTTTCAAGTGAAAGTTTAAACATATTGTGGAGCTGACCGGAATCAAACCGGCATTCTTTACATTCGGGAAAACACCCCGACCACAAAGCCACTCTATCAATTGAGCTACAACCCCGTTTTTGCCCCTGAATTTCACAGGGACATTGATTTGTTGAACTTGCAAAACCTGATTTTTAGATTACTTTTTCATTTTTGGCCCCTTTCTAAAATTTGTTTACTTACGCTGAGTGCCGCCAAAACCCCGCCTTATTTCAGAGCGAGGTTAGGGAATGCACACAACTCTAAGCTGCTGCCTTCATTTGATAATCATTGCCTGTTATGGCTTTAATGTTCTCCGCTATCCATACTATCTGCCAGTCAAACCTGAGTCACCCCCGAATATTTAAAAATGTGTCCTTTTCTGAAGGCAAACATGAAGTATTACAAATCATGACCACATTTTCCAATTGGCGAATTGGGTGGAGGTGGGCGGATCTGCCCCGCCGTGTTGACAGTTTCAAAATAGTTTCAACGAACATTGTGAATGCAGTTCCGATCAAAGAACTGCACCCTTCAGTTTTTCTAATGTGACTTTCTATCACATTGTCCGGTTTTTCTCTTTCGAAACCCTGTAACCGTTATGCTTGAATATTCCGAAAGTTGAACTAAAGACTTTCTGACTAATCCATTTTTCTTTAGCATTGAATCAAACTTTTTTATAGATTTTTGCATTGATATATCCTATTATCCACTTGCTTGTTATTTCTACAAGCCAATCCTCTTGTGGCTGATTGTTTCTTTAAAATTCAATTCCAGTTATTTCTTTGAAAATTTCAGGATCAAAATTTGGAAGTGATTTAAATG
>JAQTUE010000079.1 GCA_028710415.1 Paludibacter sp.
ATCTCCTTTTTTAGTGGTAAATTTATATTAGTTGATTTTTTACCGCTGTCAATGTTAGAATCATTTTATGGTACAATACTTTACAAAAGAAGGTTTGGAAAAAATAAAAGAAGAGTTGAAATTTTTGAAAGGAGACGAAACAAAACGCGTGACAAAACTGATTTCAGAGGCAGCTGCTTTTGGGGACTTAAAAGAAAACGCGGCTTATCACGACGCGCGCGACAAGATGGCTTTTTTGCGTGGCAGGATAGAACAGCTGGAATCAGCCATAAATGAGGCCGTTGTAAAAGAAAAAACCCAAACAGATAAAATAGAGGTTGGCTCTGATGTGGTTATTTTGTTTGACGGAAAAAAAGAAAATTACTCTATAGTGGCGCCCACCGAAGCAGATATTTTAAAAAATAAAATTTCTTACCAATCTCCGCTTGGTAAACTTTTGATGAATAAAAAAGAAGGCGAGCAGTTTGATTTCATATCGGACTATGATAAAATTAAGATAAAGATAGTTTCCGTAAAATAAAAAATGAAAGCATTTTATTTAAAATTTTTATTAATATTTAACATATCTTTTTTTGCAGGCTTCTGCGTTATCCACTCTGCCTCAGCCACAATTTATTACGTTGATAATACGGTTACAGACGTAAATATCGCATCTTCAACCCCAGATTGTACTAATTATAATCCAGAGTCTTTTACATGCAGCGGGGGGGCGGCAAATGCTTTTGCAAACGTAGCAGACATTAATGTAGGGTCTTTTTCTCCAGGTGATCAAATCCTTTTTAGAAGAGGCAAGGTTTTTCGTGAAAAATTAACAATTCCGTCTTCAGGGACTGTTAATAATTTAATAACTTTCGGCGCTTTTGGTACTGGAGATAATCCAAAATTTAATGGTTCTTCCGTTATGAATAATGCCACTTTTACTCCCTATAGTGTTGCAAATTCAATTTACACTGGGAATGTCTTTTCAAACCAAGCCGATGGTGCAACTAGAAATTACCGCCAAACAGTAACTTTTTCATCAGCGTCTACACATGTTAAAATCAAATTAACAGCCGCGAGCACCGCAAACTGGGTAATCGTAGGTGTGGCTATAGGACAACAAATTTCTACAAAGAATGTTTCCTCTATGACAAGGATTACTTTTGGAGGCAACGATGGGGTTACTATCAATGCTGCCACCTCTGCCACAAGTGATAATATTGCATTCTCCGTTGAACCTAATGTAACTTATCTAGTACATATATATATGACTGCTAGAAATATGAAAGTTGGAAGCGGTCAAACTATCTATTATGACTCAAATGTCTCTGACGAGACTATGGTAATTTCTCCTTCCGGGTCTCAATTAGCTAGCTCAACAACTGGCACGGTGATAGATACTGTATATGGAGACGATTCCACAATTTGGTCTGCAACGTCATTGCCTTCTTATTCTGTTTCATCGCTTACCGCATCTGGAACCACGGCAACTGTTACAACTATAACGCCTCATCATCTTTCGAATAATCAATATATAAGTATAAGTGGCGCTTCGCCGGAAGGCTATAATGTCTCTGATGTTTTAATTTTTGGTGTAGATGAAACTCATTTTCGCTATACAGTTCCTGCAGGTCTTTCTTCGCCAGCCACTGGAACAATTACTTACTCAATAAATCATCCAATCGCTGTTTGGGAAAATAATATATTTCTTGCAAAGCAGTCTTCTATATCCAATGTAGCAGCTGGAGCTGGAAGATGGTATTATGATACAGCGACCGATACAATTTATATAAATGGGTTAAGTCAAGACGACCCCGTAACAAATGGAAAAGTTTATGAAACTGCAAGATTGTCTTATTGCATTTGGGACAATCAAAAAGATTATATTGAAATAGAAAGTATTGATTGCTTGGAAACCGTGGGTTTGCCGGGTTCTGATGGGGCTATAGGGGGTAATGGTATGAGCGGTATTTATTTACAAGGAAGCTACAATATTATACACGACCTTGAGACTTACAATACTGGTAGGCATGGGTTTTCTTTTTACACAGGTAGTACAGATAATTTAGGATATAACCTTTCAGTTCACGATGATATCAATACGACCGCAGTAACCATTTATGGCGTTGGTACGGCTAACAATATATTAAGAAATTCATCAATATATCATAGCCAAGCAGCTACTTCTGCTAATGCGGCATTAGTGCTTCATGGAACCTCAAATTATAATATTGTCGAAAAAAATGATTTTTATGGGAATGGATCAGTTGGTTTAATCGTTAGTTACGATACGAGCACTAATAACAACATCATAAGATTTAACAATTTTAGGGGCGTTTATGAAAGAGCGATATACATATCTAATTCTGGCACTGGGGCTCCGTCAGGATTCACTATTTATGGGAATATATTTAATGGTTCAAACGCAACGAGTGATCTAATTATTTTTAGTAACAGTGGGGGACACTCCGTTTACAATAATACTTTTATCAGCCCTATAAGTGCGTCAACTGGAGCCGCTTTAAAATCAGTAAGTTCTCAAAATAATACAGTTAAAAATAATATATTTTATGGACCATGGAATATAAGAGTTTCCGATGTTAATTCTGAGGCAGGTTTTATATCCGATTATAATGAATTTTATGGAACAAGCGGCACAAAGTGGACTTGGGGAGGGACGGATTACACTTCTTTCTCTGATTGGAAGATTAATAGCTTACAGGACGCTAACTCTTTAAATTCTGACCCCAAGTTTATTGACATTTCCAGTGACCTTTCTCTCCAACCAACCTCTCCTTGCATCAACGCAGGCACAGATCTTAGTTTAACTTCTGATTATAACGGAAGAAGTGTTCCGCAGGGTTCAGCTCCTGATATGGGAGCATACGAATATCCGTATTACACTATAGCATATTCAGCCTCGTCTCACGGATCAATATCCGGCTCTTCATCTCAGTCAATTCCGTCCGGAGGCACGAGTAGCTCTGTAACAGCAATACCGGATACAGGTTACAAGTTTGTAAATTGGAGTGATGGTAGTACAGACACAATTAGAAATGAAGCAAACGTCACAGCAAATCATTCATATGCAGCCAATTTCGGATTGATTGGGTCTAGTGGAAACGGAGTACTGCTCTTGCAGTTAATGCAAGCCCAACAACAAAGTCAAAATAATAACCAGTCTCAATCAAATCAAGCAGACACTCAATCTCAAATCCAAAGCCTATTGAATCAAATAGAGAATTTAAAACAACAAATAGCCAATCTTCAAAAAAATCAATCTCAAAATTACTCTCATTTAACCCAAACTCTCAAGTATGGCTCCAGTGGCCAGGAAGTAAAAATCCTCCAAGATAAACTCAAACAACTCGGTTTCTTTTCAAACAACGTAGAATCGAACGGCAACTTTGGTCCTACCACACTCAAAGCTGTACAACGCTTCCAGCTTGAAAACAACATTGTTAGTCCTGATATATATGGTTATGGTATAGTGGGACCAAAGACTCGGCAAAAATTAAACGCGCAATAATAGAAAACCGCCCAAAGGGGCGGTTTTTGCGCAGTTGTTTAACAGCGACAAAATGGCTTTTGCAACTAACTATTTCGATATTTATCTATAATTTCATCTATAATTTCTCCGATAACAAAGAATGGACTGATTAAGACAGTGAAAGCAATTCCATATATTGATAGTCCAACTGGTATTGGACCAAAAGTTAGTATAAATACAAAAACAGGATCTATGATTCTCCATATTTGCAGATGTGGAGTGGCATCATGTATTAGGTGGTGTTTGTTGGAAAAAGTCAGAACCCATTTTGAACGAAATCCCGACTAATTCGCTCCGCCCCGCCGCCGCTCGCTTCGCTCGCTGTTCCGCAAAAAAGTTTTCTTCGCATTTTTTGATTTGGCGCGCGATTTCTTTTTCTTCTAAAAGGAAAAGAAAACTTTTTTGCGGGACTCTGCTCTGAACGAGCAGGGCGGCGGGGCTTCGCTTCGGCTCGGGCGAGGCGGAATTCCCCCCACACCCCCCTTCCGCCTCGCCCTCGCCGAGAGGCGGGAATTTTTTCGGGACGGGCGGACAAATATCAATTTACATTCTGACTTGATATTTACACTTTACACTAAAATTTGCTATAATACAAATGGGCTTAAAAATCTATGGCTAAAATTTTGAAGGTCAAAATCGAGAGAGAGAGAGAGTAAACGCGACTCGCCAAGTCTTCGGGTTTTTAGCTTTGCAACTTAAACTATGACGCCGATTTTTCGGTGTCTTTTTGTATTTATTAATAATTAACTTTTTAAAACTATGTGGGAATCAATTTACATTTCAATACTAATTGCCGGATTCGGCGGAGGGGTTGTAAGAGGCTTAGTTGGATTTATCAAACACCAATTTGCGTACAAAAGTGTAAAGTTTGAACTCTATTATTTTCTATTCATGACTTTTCTTTCCGGCATTATTGGGCTATTAGCCGCGGTCGCGACAAAAGAGCTTGGTATTTCAATTGTCGGAGTGAGTACTTTTACCCCTGCGTTGGCTTTCATTGTCGGTTACGCCGGAGGAGATTTTTTGGAAAATATTTACAAAATCGTTTTGAAAAAAACATCAATTTATGAAATTCCCGATGTTTTGCAGAAGAAGTAAATTTTATGACAAAACATTTTTTAAAACTTAAGATAACTTTCCGTTTTATTTTAATTTTTTCCTTATTGCTGGCGAGTATTCCTTCGCCAACTTCTGCATACCCCGCTTACACTGCAAACTCTGATTTAGTTATTGCGGGACCTTATGATACTGCGGCCTCCGGTAGTGCTAACTGGGGTATAACATCGGGGCAACAAGGAAATACTTCGCGTGATTTTATAACTATCGGACAAAAATATCGCATACGACAAAATGGCTCAATTAGTAGAATTAGATTGTATACCGTAACTACGGGCGATTTAACCGGTTTTTATTTAAAAATCTGGAGACAAGACGGATCAAATTACGACCTAATTGGAACAAGTGAAAACCTGGTCAGTAGCTTGGTTTCTGGGAATTATGCAACGATTGATTTAGCAACGCCCCTTGCTGTTCAAGAAGGAGATTATGTTGGCTATAGAATGGAAGCCACTGGAAACGGATTTTATTTTTTTGCAAGAACTTCTCAAACCGGTGTAAGCTCATATTTAATCACCAATACCACTCCCTCTGAAAATGATTATAACTGGACAGCAACCCCGCCCAACACGGTCATGTCTGGAGCAGTTTTACCAATTGAATTATATATGACTGCGCCACAGGTGGCTTTCATCGGTGATTCGATTATCGCAGGGCATCCAGCGCATTATAGTTTTTTGGAAACAACCGCGACAACAAATATAAATTCAACAATTGAAAAACAATTTGGCAATCTCACTGGATATACTTATCAAAATATGGGTATTGGCTCGCAAGAAACGGCCAATATTTCTGCCCGATTTACTGCCGATATAATAAATTTAAAACCAAAGATAGTTGTAATCGAAGGCGGAGTAAATGACATTGCTGGAAGTGTTGCCAAATCAACATTTATAGCAAACTGGACAAGCATATTAGATGCCGCTCAAGCTAATAGTAGTATTACGACTATAATAGTTTTGAAAATTTTACCGTGGACTAACGGTTCAACGGCTCAAATGCAAACGAGAGATGATTGGAATTCGTCGCTTGCCACTTTAGCCGCAGGATATTCCAAAGCCATTGTTGTTGACGCAAGTTCTTATGTTGGACAATTCAGAGCTGGAGGTGACGCTGGGAATCTTTGGGATATTCAAACTGCCTACAATCAAGACGGGGTTCACTTTAATCAAGCTGGTCATACTCAAATAGCCCAAGCAATCGCCGACAATCTGCCAAAACCATCGGCAACTTTTGATAATGATTTTTCAAGCTGGAGTTCGGGGAATGTAACTGTAAATTACAATTTAATACAAACGGGCGGAAGCACCAATACAAACATTTCTCAAACCGGATCGTCTGGAATTGAGTATTCAACCGATAACTCAACATGGGCTGACGCAACGCAGGAAACCGGCGGCGATGGATTAACCGGATTGACCAGCACCGCGTCGCCAGGAACGGACCATACTTTTGTTTGGGATAGCACAACCGATTTGCCGACAACAGAGGACAGCACGGTATATTTGAGAATAAGGCCAAATGATGGAACAACAAGTGCGGCTGATTGGGTTACGAGCAATGCTTTTGCTGTGGATAATGTCGCGCCGTCTTCTGTTAGCGCGCCAACTTTTGGGGCAATTTCAACATCGTCAATACAAATTACCAAACCCTCAACTGTCACAGAAAACGGTTCGGGACTTTATCAATGGCAGGCGAGAAGAAACAGCTCAACAGAATTAGGATATAATGCTACTTCCACAACTTCTGTTTCTGACTCGGATTTATCGCCCAATACGCAATATACCTATGATGCAAAATTCAAGGATAATCAAAATAATGCTTCAAGTTATGGAACACAAGCAAGCAAATATACTTTGATCCAAACACCAAGCGAAATTTCTTTTGACACAATTACAGCAAATAGTTTAACCATTTCCGCAAGCGGAACTCTTTCAAATTTAAGCTCTGGGTCATCAGGACTATACTTTGCAGAAACTTCTGGCAATACCGGCGGGTCAGATTCCGATTGGACACAAACAAATTCATATCAAAATAGCGGGCTATCAGAAAATACACAATATACGTTCAAAGTTAAAGCAAGGAATGGCGACGGGACGGAAACGGACTACACAACAACATCATCAAAATATACTTTAGCCGACACACCGACTAATCTTTCCGCTTCCTCAAATTCAAACAGTGTTAGCTTATCTGTTGATAGTTTTCCAAATGATACAAGTGGGCAATCCGGCTATTACTTCTCCCGTTCCGGTGGTGGCAATTCCGGCTGGATTCAAACTAACTCGTGGACGGATACAGGGTTATCTTGCGGCAACTCATATACATATGCGGTAAAATACAGGAATGGCGATGGGACGGAAACAAGCGAAATTTCAACGGCAAAATCAACAAGCGGGTGCGGAGGAGGCGGAATGCCAGCAGGCTGGAGTAATTTGCCTGCGGCTCCGACTGGCGGATTCAAAATTACCGTCAATCAAGGAATAAACACAACGACAAATAGAGTTGTAACCTTAAATTTTAACGCTGGTTCAGATGTTAAAAAAATGGCGGTATCAATGACCGGAGATTTTTCAGATGCCGGACAAGAGGAATATAAACCATCGTTGACATGGGATTTGTGTTCCAAGATGTCGGGTTTTATAAAAAAAGCTACCTGTCCTGATGGTCAATACACCGTTTATGTAAAATTCTACACGGCCTACGGTGTGGCTTCCAATGTGGTCTCAACGAAAATAAACTTGACAACAATGCCACAATTTTCAACTCCTGCCGCGCCTTTTACAAAAAATCTATATCTCAATTCAAAAGATAGCCAAGTGAAAACATTGCAACAATTCTTAAATCAAAATGGATATAAGCTGGCAAATAGCGGAGTCGGATCGCTCGGAAACGAAACAAATTTTTTCGGGACGCTCACTTCAAACGCGCTTGCAAAATTTCAAGAGGCAAACAAAGACAAAGTTGTTGGAATGATGAGCGAAAGGGGATTTTTGGGTCCGATTACTCGCCAATTTATCAATTCGTTTGCAAGTTCAACCACCCCGGCAATACCAGTACAACAACCCCAAAATTCAATCTCTGCTATTTTCATAACTCCGCTTTACATTGGTCTGCAATCTGCTGATGTTAGACGACTGCAAACATTGCTCGCCACCAAACCCGAAATTTATCCCGAAGGATTAATAACCGGATATTTTGGTCCGCTTACGAGAACAGCCGTGCAGAATTTTCAGTTGAATTTTGGCGTCGTCGCTTCAAGCTCTGATCCTGGATTTGGGTATGTTGGCCCAATGACAAGAGCGAAATTGCAAGAAGTATTTGGTAAATAGTTTTTGATTTGGTAAAATAAAGATGGCTGAGTTAGCAGCCATTCCATCGGATACAAAAATCCGCTGGTTGTGCTAACTCACGCCAGCGGATTTTTGTATTTTGATATGTCCGCACGTCCCGAAAAAATTCCCGCCTCTCGGCGAGGGCGAGGCGGAAGGGGGGTGTGGGGGGAATTCCGCCTCGCCCGAGCCGAAGCGAAGCCCCGCCGCCCTGCTCGTTCAGAGCAGAGTCCCGCAAAAAAGTTTTCTTTTCCTTTTAGAAGAAAAAGAAATCGCGCGCCAAATCAAAAAATGCGAAGAAAACTTTTTTGCGGAACAGCGAGCGAAGCGAGCGGCGGCGGGGCGGAGCGAATTAGTCGGGATTTCGTTCAAAATGGGTTCTGACTTTTTCCAACAAACACCACCAAAGTT
>JAQTUE010000014.1 GCA_028710415.1 Paludibacter sp.
AGTAAAATAATACGGATTCTACTTTATCAAAATAACTAACGAACCACATTAGGCACAATAGTTCACAATAGAAATTGTTTTTTCTGATTTATTGATGATTTTTCAATCTTAAATGCCCTTAATATTTTTTCTATTGTACTCTTTTGTATCTTATTTTTGTGTCACGTGGTTCGAATTATCTGTTAAGTTCAAATTTTGTAAAGTAGAAAAATGATAAGAATTAATAGAAGGCTTCTCAATCATATTTTTAGTTGTGTTTTATTTCTTACATTGAAACCTTATTTTTTTTTGTTCAACCTTAGTAGCCGGATTGTACCCCCGAAACACAACCTTATTCTTTGATCAATTGACTGCAAATAATATTTATTTCAAAGAATAAGGTTTAATATTAGGGTGTTAGCGTTAGTACTAAGGTTGATTAAAAAAAATAAGGTTATCCTTTTTTAAGCTTAAACTATCATTCATGCAAAAAGTTGAAATATTTAATTGTAAAACAATAAATCATTAATTTTATTCTAAATATTTCAACAAACAAATCTACGAGTTCATAATAGAAATAATGTTTTTTGATTCCTTGCTGAATTTTTAATCTTAAATGCCTTTATGATTTATTTTCTATTGTGCTCATTGTGTTTTATTTTTGTGTCCTACTTTGTCTGTTGTGGTTTTAAGTATTGATTTAGCAAAGTAAAACAAAAAAGGGAATATTATTTAAGGAGCATACATTTCTGATTAACCATAGTGAATTTGAACAGATTTAACCAGAAATTCTATAAATTTGGGTTCGTACAATTTCCTGTTATCACCTCATTTCATGTAAAATAATACCACTCCCTATAATATCATCTTTGTTTTTAAAAATGAAGTACTTTGTATCTGAATTAATCAGTACATTCGTTTTGTATTTACGAATCAAAAAATGTACTTGTATGAAAAAAAACACTATACTCATATTCATAATTCTGTCCACCTTGGTTGCAAAGTCCCAGACAGAAGGTCAACTGAAAGTCACTGTCACCACAGTGGCCTATGGCGGAACTTTTACACCCAGGAATGTGTTTGCTGTTTGGGTACAAAGCAAAACAAGTGTGTTCGTAAAAACTATGTTGGCCTATGCCGATACCCGGAAAGCCTATTTATCAAACTGGAAAACAGCCACTTCGTCAACGTACAATGTAGTTGATGCCATTACAGGCGCCACCCAGAGTACACATGGCACCTATACCTGTACCTGGAGCGGGACAAACATAACCGGAACCGTTTTGGGGGACGATACCTATACCGTTGCCATGGAGATGGACGAAGGTGGAAATACGAAATATGCGACTTTCACGTTTAAGAAAAGCGGTACGGTACAAACAGTTACCCCGGTAAATGTGACCGGTTTTTCGAATATAAAGATACAATGGACCCCGGCATTTACAGCATTAGAAAATACAGCGGCGGATAAATTAGTTGCCGTGTATCCAAATCCGGCTGTTACATCCATTTATGTTGCCGGAATTGAAGTTACAGACATTCAGGTTTGTTCTTTAAACGGAAAGGTTCTTTTATCAAGCAAACAGTCCAATGTAAATATAAGTACCCTGCCAAAAGGAATTTATCTGGCAATCATTTATGCGAAAGAAGCCAGGGTTGTTCGGAAAATTGAGAAGTTGTAATTTCGATATAGTGTATTTGTTTTATTTTGATTCATTCGTTCATACAAAGTAAGCATCCATAAAAGCTGATTTCCGATGCTTCAAATGTATTATTACCAGCCAGGCAGGTCGAGTAAATGAATTACTTTTTTTATTCGCACGAACACTCAGTTTTGACCGTTGCTGTTATCTCAGCAGACCGGCGCACTTAGGATGGCATAGATGTTGTTGCTCTTCCTGAATCATTGTCATTTAGAACAGTATTTAAACGCGGATGGTTCATGCCATTTTTGGGGATAATATGAACGAAAACATTCAGGGTTCCTGCTTTTAAAGGTCCCTTTTATAAGTCTTTATCAGTATTTTCAAATCCGTATCTTCCGCTTGTCATTCTTTAGTTCGTTGTTCTAAATGCTTGTCTATCCATCATTCTACTACCTCCTGATTTTCTTCCATTTTTTACAATTTACCCCGGGTGATTCAGTCGAGTCTTTCAATTTAAGGGTTCCTGAAAGTGTGTTTATCTTGCTTTAAGTATAGATAGGGTTCAGATAGGGTTCAGATAGGGTTGAGATAGGGTTGAGATAGGGTTCGGATAGGTAAATATATCTGAACCCTATCTGAACCCCAAGGAAAGCCCAAGGAAACCCCTTCGGAAGTACAACCAGGTGAAGACCAACTGAAAGCTAAAAACCACACTGCTAATGGAAAAGTAAAGCAACCAAATGAAGATTTTCTTCAATTCGATAAAATTCACTTTAGTACATGACAAAAAGTAGTATCATCACTAACAGACACAAAATAAATATATTAAAGCAATACTTCACCACAAAAGTCACAAAAGAATCACAAAAGTAAAACTTACATTCAACCAAAGTCAATATTAAGTACACATAAGAACCTTCGGTTTTTAATAACAGATTTAAAATGCTTTTAGTATTTTCATTTTTCGTATTCTTTCTTGTGAAATATAATTGCTTTTGTGATTCTTTTGTTACTTTTGTGGTTAGTCTCTTCTTTGTAAGTTACTCAATATAAATCTATTTTATAATTATTGCTTTTTTTGTCATGTGCTTAGAAAATTCATGTAAGAATTTTACCTGTTGGATATGAGGTTCTGAATGCGTAGTTATGAAGACGAAATAAACAAAAGATTAATTTGTAAAAAGAAGGAACATTCTGACATGCTGGAATATTCCTTCTTTTCTTTTAAATTTAGAATGCAACATTTCAACGTTCCTATGACTTTTAATCACCTTGTTTTTTTGATTTATATCCAGGAATCATTGACTATGTGATACAAAAAAAATCAAATACTTTTACTCATAAAATTGATTCAAAACATTTCCTTATATTCTGTCCGTTACTTGATTACAATGCTATAAAAACAGGAAAAGGTGAGCCGAGACTCACCTTTTTCTGTTTTAATGCAGAGAATAAAGTCAGGCTTTATTCTTTTACAATTTTCTGAATGGTATCATTCCCACCTACTTTAACGTGCAATAAATAAACGCCTTTCAGCAGTTGATCCAGATTCAGATTCAGTTGGCTGGAATTGTAAAATTTATTGCTGTAGAGCACTTCCCCAAGCATTGTAACCACAGAGACCTGTACTTCATCAATCGATTGGCCTAGTTGTACACTGATGCCGTTTTTAAATGGATTTGGATACACAGAGGTATTGAAATTCAAATCGTTCAGACCGGTGGAAACCATTACTTTCAATGCACCGGCAGAATTGAATGCCGACAAGTCCCAGGCTAGTCCACTGCCCGGGAAAGCAGGAATAATTTCTGTCGGGATGCCGGTGACAGTACCAGAGATGATTTTTATCGAATCGCCTGCTGCAAAAGTAGTTCCGTTCAGCGGGGTAACCTGCAGTTTTCCATTCATATTCAGCGTTCCCGTCAGACTCAGCAAGTCATTCTTCGAAGTTGTTTTATCAATATCAATTGCCAGAATGCCATCCGGAGCAACGGTAACATTGTTATTGACTGTAAATGTGCCTGCCGCTGCATTTGCCGGAGATAAAACACCACCTGCATTCACTGTTACCGCACCTGAAACGATTCCTGTTCCGGCAAGGGTACCACCTGAATTTACGGTTACACTTCCTGTACCCAGTCCACTTCCGGTAGTATTGCTCACTAAAACTGTACCATTATTGATCGTTGTTCCGCCTGTAAAGGTATTCGCGTTCGTTAATGTCCAGATTCCTGTTCCCACCTTTTTAATGGCAGCTACGGCACCGGTACCCGTATACTGGGCATTAGTAATCATTCCGTTAAAAGTGGAATTAGCATTCCTGTTTCCAATTTCCCAGGTTATTGTACAACCGGCAGTGCCACCGGCACCCAGTATGGAAGTCGATAATCCGGTAAGATCCCCCACTGGAATCGTTACATTCGCAGTAACCCGATAAAGCATAGTTGCCAGGCCTGTTAAGTTGACTTTTGCATTCGGGAAGCCATTGGTGTTATAAATATCAAAATACCCACCATCGGCATCGGTAAGAATGTTCAGGTAACCGGTAAATTTAGAGCAGTTTGATGTCAATATGTTTCCGGTGTAATTGGTATAATAATTCAATGTTCCACCACCGGTAATCGTTCCCGAAATCGTAGATAGTCCATCGGTGTTCAGAGCTCCGGTATATCCTGCCGGTATTTTAAGATTCCAGTTAGAGTTATTGTCCGTGGTATTGCTATCGAACATACTCAGTGAACCACCCTGAAAGGTAATGGTGTCCCCTACACCCATGCCTGACGTGTTGGCGACATCGGTAGTCAGGGCAACATTTCCTGCTTTTAATATAGTTCCACCAGTGTAATCGCTAATGCCGGATAATGCTAACCGACCCACTCCATCTTTAATCAATGCTCCGGTTCCGGTAATTTTACCTGAAGTAGTAAGTGTGGTTAATGAATTACCAATAGAGATCGTTCCATCATTCTGACCGAGTGTAAATCCGCGGTCAATGGATGCTGAAGTGCCTGTAAAACTCAACTTTCCACCATTCAAAACAATGTTGGCAGGTGCGTTTGTTGCTGCCCCGATATTTGAAGCGACACTCCCATTCGTCATTGTCGCCACTTCCAGAATACCTCCATTGACGATGGTTTTACCTGTGAATCTGTTTGAAGTGGACAGGGTCAGTTTGCCGGTTCCGTTTTTTGTCAGGCTTCCAATTCCTTCTATGGAGCCCGTGCCGCTTAATACGTAATTTGATGTGGCATCAACATTCACTGAGGATGGCAATACGCTTTCGTTCATTATCACCGACTTGAGTGTTGCATTTTCATTAAAACAGACCGAATCGTTTGCAAGGAATTTCTGGGATTGAGCTACATTCAACCAGTTCGATGTTTTATCATTATCCCATTTCGAATCCACATTTCCACTCCAGGTTAGTTTCGAAGGAGCTTTTACATTCAGGATAATATTCCCGTTTTCATTTACAAAGGAATAGCTCAGGTTGGATGGCACCCCGGTAATTCTGAATTTAGTCAAATCTCCTGTTACAGTACCTGCGCGAACCAGTGTATATTTCCCGGCAGGCAACGTACCACCGGTGATATTCAACGCGATGGTACTTTTACCGCTCAATGTCCAGTCACCGCCAATCACAATGGTATCGTTTGCTGTGACTACTCCTCCAGAAACAACCATATCGATGGTATAGGCGACTACTCCAACTTCTTTCAAGCCTTTTAAAAAGGTTGTTTTGACCGGAGTTCCGGCTACAGCTCCGGGTGCAAAATAAGAGTTGTTACCCATGATCACGTTTCCACCAAATGTACCTTTACCGGTCAGTTTCACAAACGAGTAAGTATAGACATCGCTGTTAGCCAGCACCCCGTTGTTAGTGAAATCACCATCCCAGACAGAGGTCGTTCCGGTGAAATTATTCACATTGTTCAATGTCAGTGATCCGGCACCTATTTTCTTCAGGTCCATATCGCCATTCAACGTTCCGGAACCCGAAAGAACCACATTGTAAGGAGAATTTACTTTAACACGTTTCGGTGAAAGGTCACCCACAACAGTCACAGCAGCATTCGCTCCGGCTGAAAGATCAAACAATACTTTTTCACCATTTTTGAACGTTGAAGATACCCCCAGGCTGTCTGTAAAGGAAGAAGTAATATTATTATCCCATGTTGAGCCTGTTTTCCAGCGTTTGTCATTGTCATAAATTGCCGAAACCGGTTCTTTATCCATGTCATCACCCATGTAAAAACCGCAATGAGGGGGTTGGTTATAACCTGCATTTTGCCAGGCAATGGCATCCCTATATTGGGCATCGTGCATGAGTGTATATAACTTATTCGCTGTAGGAATAGTAGTTGTGAAAATACGCAGTTTGGTATTGTCATCTGTTCTGAAAATAACTTCTTCGCGCCAGTCCCCCAGTATGTCGGCTGACAAGCAAGGAGTTGATTTCGTACCATTATTTGATGAACAACCGGAAGCAGACATCAAAGTCCCTGCTCCATATTTAGTGATTGAAGTGCCATCCAACAATTCATCCTGCAAATCACCATCCCAATAAATACGGAAATTCATGGAAGGACTGCTCGTATTAATGGTTGTGCCTTTAATGTTTGAAACACCTGGTCCGGAAGCACTCCACATTTCGAAGCCACGGCTGGTAGCATCCACATTGGCTGCCAGGCCACGTCCGTTATCACCACCAGTAAATACGCCCCATAATATGGCTCCTGTTTTTGCATCATGCAATTCATATCCATATGTAGCACCAGCAGATTCATGTACTTCCCAAACTTCCAGGCCTTTGCGGTCAGGATCAAGATCGGTCATATGCATGGCATCACCATGCCCAAGACCGGTTGAGTACAAGCATTTACCATCATCATCGAAGGCAGAAGCCCCGTACACGATTTCATCCTTGCCATCATCATCAATGTCACCGACACTCAGGTTGTGATTGCCTTGTCCGTTGGCATTTGCACCATTCGGAGTATTTGAATCATACACCCAACGTTGGGTTAAAGCCCCGTTTTTAAAATCCCAGGCAGCTAAAACGGCACGCGTATAATATCCGCGGCACATCACAATACTTGGGTGCAGTCCATCCAGGTAAGCTGTACAAGCCAGAAAGCGATCAACCCGGTTTCCATAACTATCTCCCCATGCCGAAACGGTTCCACGGGGAGGATTGTAATTGACTGTTGCAAGTTCGGCACCGGTGAGTCCGCTAAAAACGGTCAGGTATTCAGGGCCGGTAAGAATATATCCTGCAGTGGTTCGGTAATCAGCCGCATCATCATCGGTTGCAGCAGGCCCTTTGCTAAGAAAGTTTCCTAAGCCATCCTTAGTTCCCGGAGCTGTTTTACATGCTATTTCAGCTTTCCCATCACCATCGAAATCTTCTACTTCGAAATCGGTATAGTGTGCGCCTGCACGGATATTCTTACCCAGATCAATGCGGCATAACTGTGTACCATTCAATTTATAAACATCCAGAAATACATCACCGGTATACCCTGACTGGGAATTATCTTTCGCATTGGAAGGATCCCACTTTAAGACAATTTCAAATTCTCCATCGCCATCAACATCACCCACACTGCAATCGCAGGGCGAATAGGTGCAGGTAGTACCATCAGGCATAGTCATGGCAGCCGGAACATTCAGGTTGATATCAAAATAATTGTTTGACCAGATGGCAGCCGAATTTGATTCTCCTGTTTCAACACCATTCAAAACAGGTTTGACCATGTAGGTTGTCCCTGACGAAGTAGCATCGGTGTAATTGGAGGAGGTTGTAATTGGAGTTGAAGTAATCTTAACCCCATCACGGTATAAATTGAAGGCGATATTATCGGGGTCGGAACCCAACACACGCCACGATAAAAAAACCTGAGTCGTAGAGGTACGAACTGCAACAAGCCCTCTGTTTAGTTTTTCCATATGCCGCTGACTGAAAAGCGAAGCAGAAATTAAAAAACAAAGTAATAAAGTAATGGTAGTCCTTTTCATTATAAGTTCAATTTAAAGTGGTTTTAATTTAAGAAATTTAATTTATGAATGAGCATCTGGAAATATTTACATTAACAGAAGTGACCCGGGCAAATGTTATATTCCTCCAGTTTGAAAAATGTTCAGGAGATATGTTTTCCTACATGAAACCGGTCCGGTTTGTTCCAGCATCTCATTCTTTATATGTTTCCATTGTTTTCAGTGTTGTTAAATTGATCCACCCTGTAATTAACCAATTTTCATAAGTTGAAAACTAATTTATAATTCCTGATATGACCTTATTTTGATTATTTCAGCCAAATAGGGCAGGAGAGTGGGCAATATTAAGAGTATAAACTGCATTCTATTTTTTAATTAAAAACAGTATATGGTACATTATCAGTCGAATGTGTGTTTTTTGAATAATTTATATCATTTTATATCAAGGAATAAATAACATAAATAATCTTTATTTATTGAACAAAATACAGATTGTTTAATGCTCATATTTAATTACTTACACAGAATAGTGCCAGCGTTTAATACAAAGATACACATTCCGGATAAAATAAAAAGTGGTGGAATTCTTCATTAAACAGATGTTTGGCTATTTTTGTAAGACATCCATTGATAAATAAACACGGAAATCCATGATTTGTCAAATTAAGTTAAGTGGGTTGTTCAAAAAATAAAACCAACTAACCGATTGAAAAACAAGTGTAAATTCAAACCTGATAAGACATTTAAAATGATAGGCGGATTAATTACTTGTTACAAGTTTTAAAGAAGAGGACTATCAATGTTAATTGTACAGTTCAGGCTGAATTCCAAAGAAAAGTATATATTTCTATGTAAATGTACAAAAAGACAGAGACTGATTCTCGGTGAAATAGTAGTTTTGCACTAGTAAAATTGCAAGTCTGAAAGACAGCAAGAAAAAAATTGAAAATTCATTAAATTTAATACGCTTCATGAGAAATTTCACAAAGGTTTTCATTCTCACGTCCGTTTTAATTGTCTTGTTTGTTCGTTGTAACAGCGACAAAGAGATCTATTTTAATCGACCGGGCTGGTTACAACCTCCAATTTATCAGGTTCTTCAAAAAGAAGATCGGTTTAAAAATTATTTGAAATGTGTTGACAGAACCCTTTATGCTACTGCGATGAAATCCAGTGGATTATTTACTGTGTTCGCTCCAAATGATGAGGCATTTAAGACATTCCTTCAGTCAAGAAATTATTCGACTGTGGCTGATATACCCGATTCGCTTGTTAATCAGATTGTAGGCTATTCTATTGTTTATAATGAATATACTTACAATCATTTGACAGATGTATTGAGAGCTGGTTGGGACTCACTATCCAGTATTAAAAAGAAAACAGCTTATTATGAAACCATTCATAAAGAGAATTACCTGGGTAATTCCGTATGGGTTTATGATATGTCTTCATTTCTTACGGGCGACCAAAACTACAAATACCTACCATTTTATCTCAGTCCTGTTTTTGAACGTTCCCGCAGTCATGCTGAGGCGGCGGATGACTATGGAATCTTCTATAATACCCCGTATACCGGAAATAATGTGCAAAGTGCCAGTATTATTTCGAAAGATTTATTGGCTGAAAACGGTGTTGCACACGAAGTTGACCAGGTACTTGAACCACTTCCAACTATTGAAAAATTACTCAACGACCCTGACTATAGCGCATTTAGGGCATTGATCAATAAAACCGGAACTACCGGTGATCCCTATTTTAAAACATATCTCTATAGTAAAGCTCTCACAGATTATTTTAGACAGGCCATGCCCACCAAAAATATAGATCAGGTGTATCTTAAATATTATAGTGGACTAGCGGTAAGTATAAACAGCGAAGGATCCGGCGAACAAGGTGGTTTTACGCTATTTGCACCAAACAACAAAGCCGTTCAGAAATTCTACGATGAAAAATTAAAAATGTTTTATCCGAATGGAATGGAAACCGTGCCGGGGGATGTTATGTCTTATTTTATTAATGCTCAGATGATTGGCGAACTTGTTTGGCCGGGCGATTACAAAGGAAGTATGAACTCATGGGGTGATTTTTTCAATGGAAAAGGTGCCAAAGGAGATGCATTTAATAAAACCAATTTCAATAAGATTGTTCCTGCCAGCAATGGATTCTTTTATGGTTCAGACAATTATGTGAAAAGCCGGCATTTTGAAACTGTATTTACTGAAATTTTATTAAATCCAACTTATAATTTATTTTCTACCGCATTTACTACTTATTTTAATTCAACTTTAAAAGAAGAGCTTTTAAAATGCGAATTGAATGGTTATACCCAGGAAAACTATACTGTTTTATTACCTTCGGATGACTTATTAAAAGCAGATGGATTTAGTTGGAGTTGGATTTCAGGGTCGAATACGTATGGTTTCCTAAATTCAAATTCAGCAGCTAATTTGGGCAGTTTTGATGTTGCTGCCCGTATGCAACGGCTCGTTCGTTCACACATATTCAAACGTCTGAAAAATGAACAGGTGAACTGTGCAATAACAAGTTTCACAACGGATCCTTCTTTTACTTCCGCTTATGGAGGTTATTCATATGCTGTGAATGACTTTGGGGATATGATCCGCTACAAAGACGGTAAAATTCAGATGTTGGGAAATTACGATGAAAATGATTGGGTAACTGCCACTCCGTATAAAACATTTTTAAATGGACAAGTATTCAAAATCGACAAGTTGCTTCAATATTCCAGAAGAAATTCAGCTCCAACAGAAGTTGAGAAATACACTTCACAAGCCTTGTTCGTTTATCTCCAAAACATGGCAGCAGCCAACACTAACATTTCTACTTTTATCAACTACCTGACACTCTGTTTGAAAGGCTCTGGTTCAAATGACTTAGCCGGAATTTCTGCCGATATGATGTTAACTTTATTCATCCCGAATAATGCCGCCATGACTAAAGCGGTTAAAAACGGGGATTTGCCAACCTATGCACTTGTTTCAACCGGTGATGCGGCTGCTCGTCTCAAAGCTACCAAATTCATTTTGTACCATATTATCAATGGTAAAGAATATGTGGATGACGGGTTAACATATATCATGCCTAATAGGGAGGTAATCACTGAAGAAGTTGCACCAACATTATTGAAAGACATAGTAGATAATACCTATTTAGCTATCAGTAAAGATGCATCAGGAAGGCTAATTGTATCTACAAAGGCTCAACATACCGGTAGAAATTTGTCAACTTCCATAAAATCAGTACCTATCACACGCATTCGGAGCAACTATTTTGGTCCAAAGGCAGTATTGCACGAAATTAACGATTATTTTATTTACAGTAAAGTAAAATAATGATTAAAAGAATAAATTGATTATTATGAAAAAATATAGCAATAAAATATTTATACTGGTCTTTGTATCATTATTGAGTACCGTTTCAATTCTGGCGCAAACTAAAATGATTATTCATGGTAAAGTTACGTCTGTTTCGGATAAACAATCATTAATTGGAGTGTCGATCGTCGAATACGATAAAAGTAACCGTATTTTGAATGGTACGATTACGGATATTGATGGTAACTATACACTTAAAGTAAGCGGTGTTGGTACTACTGTCACTTATTCCTACATAGGATATGTAAAAATAACGAAATCAGTTACTTCCAACCCCGTTATCAATGTTGCATTAGATGATAATTCACAAACTATTCAAGATATTACTATAACTGCCAAGAAGCAAGTAAATACCGGGTTTGCCAATATTAACGAACGTGACTTAACCTATGCAGTAAGTAAAATTGACACAAAAGAACTCGAAGGACTTCAGGTTGCTTCCATTGATGAAGCACTTCAGGGTCGTATGGCCGGTGTGGATATTGTGGCTAATGGTGGTGAGCCGGGTGCAGGTATGTCCATTCGTATCCGCGGTACCACTTCTATTAACAATGGTTCCGACCCATTAATCGTGGTGGATGGAATACCTTTCGACACGAGTATTGGTTCTGATTTTGACTTTGCAACAGCCAATGAAGAAAATTATGCTCAGTTATTAAATGTTTCACCTGCTGATATTCAGGAAATCACGGTATTAAAAGATGCTGCAGCTACTTCCTTGTATGGCAATAAAGGTGCAAATGGAGTTTTGTTAATTAAAACAAAACGTGGTGGTATCAGTAAACCAATGGTATCTTACACTTTTAAAGGATCGATGAATACACCGGCAAAACCTTTAAGAACATTATCCGGTGACCAATATCAAATATTACTTTGGGAAGAGTTTCAAAACGCAGGAAATCAATTAAGTACAATCTCTTATCCTCAATTTGCAAACGATCCGAATAATCCGTATTATTATTATAACTACCGTCAAAATACCGATTGGTACAGCGCATTGACAAAAAATGGCAGTACACAAGATCATTCTATTTCAATTTCAGGTGGTGGAGAAAAAGCCCAATACCGTGCTTCTTTAGGTTATTTTAACCAAGGAGGTACCGTGATAGGTCAAGCATATTCACGTTTAACTTCCTCGTTAAACTTAGACTATAATGTTTCAGATAATTTAAAATTCCAGGTTAGCTTAAGCTATACCCATGGAGACCAGGATAAAAATTATACAACAGATTTACTCAGTCAGGCTTACACCAAGATGCCGAATATGTCTATCTACGAATATAATAGCAGTGGAATTTTGACATCAAATTACCTATCGCCTCCAACTACACCACAAGGATCATTTTTAAACTTTAATCCGACCAAATTAACTGGTGGGGAATACAATCCTGTAGCCATGGGAAATTCCGGTTACTGGAAAGTAAAAAGTGAACGTATCATGCCTAAGTTTAATATTCAATATTGGATGATTCCGAATGTTCTGAAGTATCAGGGTGACTTAGCATTCGATATTAATACTTCAAAAGAGAATAAGTTTTTACCACAAATTGCAACGGGTCGTTTATGGCCAGAAATCAATGTTAACCGTTCCAATGATTTAGCATCTGATGCCTTTGTTGTACAAACATTTAATAAGTTGATTTTTACTCCCAAACTGAATGACAAGAATGACATTTTAGCACTTCTTCAATACAGTACCTATGATGGGCGTAATTCTTCCTATCAGGAAAGCAGTGCATTGAGTGCCTCCACTTTTTTGCAGGATCCATCGATCGCGGCACAAACGGTAGGATCGGGTTTGGGACCCAATTCAGGTCTTTCTCAGGCTCGTAGCTTGTCTGTGCTGGGAATGCTACAGTATAAATTTATGGACAGGTACATTGTTAACGGTACCTTGCGTCGGGATGGGGATTCGAAATACAGTGGAAAAAACCGATATGGATTTTTCCCCAGTGCATCGGCTCGTTGGCGTGTATCGGGAGAAAAATTCATGAAGGAGATGAAATTCATCAACGATTTCAGTTTACGTGCATCTACCGGGGTTAGCGGTAACCCTGTAAGTAAAAACTATTTGTACTACAATAATTATGGAACATATGATTTTACATATCTGGGACAGCAGGGTACCTATTCATCAGGACTCCAACTTTCAAATTTACGTTGGGAAAGAGTGAGTGATTTTAACCTGGGAACAAATATTATTATGTTGGATAACCGTATTAATATCGATTTTAACTGGTATAAAAAGCGTACGAATGATTTATATTTTAAAGATGTAAGAATACCAACTTCTTCCGGTTATTCTACAATCAGTGCCAATGTTGGTACTATGGATAATAAGGGTTGGGAATTAAGCATTTATACACAACCAATAAAATCGAAAGAGTGGCAGGTTGACATAAACTTCACTTTTGCCCGTTCAGAGAATCAGGTGGTCGATTTGTCGGATATGATTCCTCAGATAGATACTCCAACTGCAACGAATGGAACCTATCTATCCAAACTACAGGTAGGAAACCCACTGGGTTCATTCTATGGGTATAAATATGACGGTGTTTATTTGAATACGAATCAAACAATTGCCAAAGATAAAAATGGTCAACCTATTTACACCTACAATTCCAATGGGAATAAAGAGGCAGTTTATATGAAATTCTGGTATCCAACTGTCGGTTATCAATTTAAAGCCGGCGATGCCAGGTACGTTGACGTCAATCACGATGGGAATATAAATGCTCAGGACATTGTGTATCTTGGAAGTGTGAATCCATTGCTTACCGGAGGTTTTGGTCCTACTATTCGATGGAAAAGCAGATTGTCTTTAACGGCTTATTTCTACTTCCGGTATGGTAACAAAGTAATTAATCAAACGCGAATGGAAATGGAAAACATGTATACCTTCGACAACCAGTCCACCTCGGTTTTAAGACGTTGGAGACATGAATATACAGATGAAACTACGGCTCCTGCTGACTTATTACCCAGAGCCATGCTTGCAAGTGGTTACAATTGGGCAGGATCTGACAGATATGTTGAAGACGGTTCATTCCTCCGTTTTAAATCGTTATCATTGAGTTATTCATTTGACAAAAAACTTGTCAAGAAATTAGGGTTAAATGATTTGAAAGTATGGGGAACCATGCAAAACATCTACCTCTGGACTAATTATACAGGAATGGATCCAGAAGTTACTGTACGTACCGGTTTAACGGATGTAGGTGTGGATACTTCCAGATCGGGACGTCCGGCAGATTATCAATTTGGGTTCACAGTATCTTTTTAAAATTAAATTCTAAAGTTATATGAAAAAATATAGTGTTATTTTATTTTCATTCATTGCCCTATCGCTTCTAAGCTCTTGTTCAGACTGGCTGAACTTAAAGCCCGAAGATGGAGTTATCCGGGAAGAGTTCTGGAAAACAAAAGAGCAGGTAAATTCGGCTGTTATTGGTTGCTATGCCTCTTTGCTGAATGGCCCGACTGAGAGAATGTTCTTGTGGGGCGAATTACGTGCAGATATGTTAGAAAATGGCAATTTTCCAACCCATAACTACTCAGAAGTTATTGATGGTGAAATCTCAGCTTCTAATCCGGTTGTTAGCTGGGCAAGTTTATACACCACCATCAATAACTGCAACACAGTATTGAAATTTGCTCCGACTGTTCAGGCAATTGACGGTACATTTACTGACAAACAACTGAAACAATACGAAGCAGAGGCTCTGACACTCCGCGCCATGATGTATTTTTATCTGGTAAGATCCTTTAGGGATGTTCCGTTGGTTCTTGAGGCATCGGTTTCGGATGATCAAAAATTTTCAATTCCAAAAACTGACGGAAGTGCCATACTGGACACCCTGGTGCGTGACTTAAAAATTGCAGCAGCAAATGCTCCCATAGCTTACAGCTCTAAAGCAGATAACAAAAACAGAATTACTTCATGGACGGCAAAAACGTTGTTGGCTGATATTTATTTATGGCAGGAAAAATATGCAGAATGTAATGCTTTATGTAATGAGATAATCGGATCCGGAAAATTCAGCCTTATCCCTGTGGAAAGAAAAAAGAATTACATCTTAAACGGAGGGACAATTATTGACTCGGTATATATAGCGAATGAATCGGACGCAGACAATATGTTTGTTCAAAGTTATGTTACCGGTAACAGTATAGAATCCATCTTCGAACTACCTTACACTACATTAAAAAATAACACATTCTATTCCATTCTTGGACCTACTTCAAACAACTTAAAACCAAAATTGGATATAGTGGATGGACAGATCTTTCCAGAACCTACTTACACTACTCACTCCGAAGCAACTGACATCCGCGGTTCAGGTTGTTCGTACAGAATTGGTCTTTTGTGGAAGTATGTTGGCACCAGCAGAACCGGATCGCCCAGAATTTCTTCAGAATACACAGCTCCCTGGATTATTTACAAATATTCAGATGTATTGTTAATGAATGCGGAAGCATTGAATCAAATGGGACTAATGAGCAGTGATGTTGAAGCGCAAAATGATTATGCAAATTCTATTTACTATATGAATTTAGTTCGAGATGCCAGAAATGCCGTAAATACTTCCGATTACAAATTTATACCAGGTAATGTAGATGGCAAATCGCTTGAAAAAGCGATTCTTGACGAAAGAGCCCGTGAGTTTTCCTATGAAGGTAAACGTTGGTATGATGTATTGCGTTACGCAAAAAGAGGAAACTATAAAGGTGATAATATTCAATACCTGGTTAAACTGGCTATTAGCAGTGCTTCGCCTCAAAAACAAACAAGTTTAATAGCAAAGTATCGGGACACCCGAGCTGTGTATGGCAGTCATTATTGGCCTATTTACAGCTCTGAGCTTAATTATAACAAATTACTGAAACAAAATGAATTTTACGCCCAATAAGATTTAACCATGAAAAAGATGAATCGCAAATTATCAAAAAGCATATTGGTACTCTTGATGTTTGGGGCTGCCATGGCTCTGTTCAACTCATGTGCTGACTACATGCAGGGAACTACATTTCTGGTGTCAGACGACAGAATGATAGATGAATTTATAGAACAAAAAGATACAAGTCTGACTGATTTTCTGGAAATTGCAGATATTGCAGGATTCAGGGGATTATTACATGCCTATGGAACAAATACTTGCTTTATACCTACCAATAAAGCCATCTCTGAGTACAGTCAAAAACGTGGCATCACTTCCATGAAAACACTACCGGTTGCTGACTTGGAGAATTTCATGAAATTCCACATCATTCGTGACACTATTCGAACAGCTCAATTTGTGGATGGCAGATTAGCTACTGCTTCTATGTTAGGAAAATACCTTACCACAAAAAGAGTCCTGGATACAAATTCGGAATCAGTGATAAGGGTAAATCGCCAGGCAAATATCATTACAAAAGACACCCGGGTTGCCAATGGAATTATCCAAAAAATTGATTATGTATTAACTCCAAACCTTAAAACAGTTGGAGAAATGATTCAACAATTACCTGAAAACTATTCGCTGTATAAATCCATTATGCAGGAAACCGGTATTATGGATACTTTAATCACTAACAATTCGGCAAATGTATGGTATACTGCATTACTTCAAAGCAATGAGTCTTTTGCTACAAAAGGAATTGCAAACAGAAATGATTTAATTGCAGTAATGAAAACTGCACAGCCGGATTATGCAGCTGATGAAGCTAAATTATTACAATTGTTTGCTCAATATCATTGTATCAAACGATTGGCTTATATAGCTGATCTGACGATCTCCAGTGCCGAATTGACAATGGCTCCGAATCAGGTAATTACCTTTAAAATTAATAAAGATTCCTTGATATTAAATGAATTTCAATCCCTCATATCCTTTGAAAAAGGTATTACGGCCAATAAGAGTTCAGAATGGACAGATATGAGTTGTAGTAATGGGGTTTTAATAGATCTTGATGGATATATTCAGCCCGTAAAACGTGGACCGGTAGCTGTATACTGGGAAATGACAGATCAACCTGAAATTAAGAAATTGAAAGAATATCGCAAAAGAGGTTCCTGGGTAACATTTAAACCGGGTGATCTTTCTGAACTTAGTTTCGGAGGTAAAAACAGCCCAACAATAACCTACAACGTTGCAGCTGCATTTGATTCAAAAACTCAATATTCTCATTATGATTATTTTGAAATCCCCATGCGACCAAATCTTCTTCAATGGATGGAAATCAAAACACCGGTTTTGACAGAAGGAACTTACAATGTATGGATTTGCTGGCGTCGTGGAGGTGGAGATAATAAATTTAAAACCACTTTTAAACAAGATGGAAAAACAGATCAGGTTCTTCCAAATGTATTTGACTTGGGGGAATATTTTAACACATCTAACTCGCCGGAAGTAAATTTAAACGTTGGTATGAAGCGCTATAATGCAAAACAGTTGAATTCTGTATGCTGTAGTAGAAACTGTGGTGCCATTAAGGTTGAATACACCGGACGTCACACACTAAGAATGGATGCATTGAGTGGAAATAGCCAGCCAGCATGGTGGGATATGATTCAATTTATTCCGGTAGATCAAAATCAGCTTTGGCCAAGGTTTGATATAGAAGGCAATGCTGTTTACCCGGGAACTGACTGTACCCTTATTGCACCCTATGATCAAGGTTGTTCAGGTGACTTAAATAACTAATTGAAAAAAATATTTTTTATGAATAATAACAAAAAAGTCAAGTATTTTTTCTTTTTGCCATTGCTGACTGTCAGTCTTTTAATGACAGGCTGCTACGAAAGTACATGGGAAACCCATGTATCAAATGACGTATATTCAAAATATAACTTATCGGAAGTTATTGCTAAGAAACCCGAACTATCAACATTCTATAAGATTTTGAAAAAAACAGGTTATGATCAGTTTCTTACATCAGCAAACAGTTTTACGGTGTTTGCACCAAAAAACGATGCATGGGCAACTATTGATACTACCAATTTAGCTCAGTTAGTGAAAATTGTAAGTACATTGATTGTTTATAAATCTTATTTTACTGATATGCCCGATTTGTACAAGTCGCTTAAGAGCATCAAAGGTAAAAATATTTTTTATGATCCTGCAACCAGGACTTTCAATGGTGCCAGTATAGATACAACAGCTAACAATTTTAATCTACGTGCATCGAATGGTGTTATTCATGAAACGGATAAGGTAGTTGAACTCCGAAATAATATTTGGGAGTATTTATCCACTAAAACGACCAATAATCAATACAAATACATTAATAGTTTAAATCTAAAAACAATGGATTTGACTAAGAGTATTGCCATTGGTGTTTATCCTGATGGAAGAGCAAAGTATGATACAGTATGGACAAATGTCAATAACTTTTTAAAAAGTTACCCAATTGATAATGAAGATTCCTTGTATACCTATGTAGTTTTGGAAAACGACGGATTTGATGCTCTCTCTTTAAAGTACAAACCCTTTTTCCAAATGGTAACATCAGTAAAAACTGACTCAGCTACTCACTTTAATGTCTGTCAGGATTTTGTTTTTAAAGGAAACATGGATATTACAAAGTTTGATACACTAACCAATGTTGATGGAGTTAAAGTTCCTTTAAAAAATATTGTGATTAAAGAATCTTATATTACATCCAATGGTCGGGTCTATATTGTGAATGCAATTAACATTCCTCTGAAAAACAAAATTAAACCGATTAAAATAGAAGGTGAAAATTTTACCAGAGCTTCTGATGTTAATTATGTTTTCACCCGTTATAAACTTTGGGCTAGTGGTGAGCGTGACATTGCCATGGCAAGTGGAGAAACACAAACAATAGATACATTAGTTAGAAGAACAACAGGACTAAGGGATAGTATTATATCAAAAACTTACTTTTTAAACAGTAATC
The DNA here is from genome assembly GCA_028710415.1 of Paludibacter sp. Classification (GTDB taxonomy): domain Bacteria; phylum Bacteroidota; class Bacteroidia; order Bacteroidales; family Paludibacteraceae; genus Paludibacter. The sequence goes on from JAQTUE010000014.1 coordinate 18,920, forward strand.
TGGTAGCAAACACTGCCAATTTCTTTATTGAATACAAGGCCAGGGTAAACTCCGCAAATTATGATGTATACTATGTTGCCTATGATGATAATGCAGGGGATGTAGATTTAAATTATCGTTATGGCTACTACAGATTAGTTCAAAAATTATTTATAGCCATGCCCGGAGGTTTACCTCTTATCAAGGGAATCACTGATAATACTGCCGGAGTAGCAAATAATTATTTAGGTGAAGGTCGCTGTTTTGTAGGTCAGGGAAGGGCTGGCGTAAATGAACTCACAAAATTAAAACAGATGAATCTGGTAGCTACCACTCAATTGGTTGATTTCACAAATCCAATTACAACGGCAAATTCGGATATCATGACAGTAACTAATACCGGAACACTCACAATGTGGTTATGTAATTCCGCACAGAGTATTGCAGCAAGCCGTCAGGGATTATTATTCCTGGATTATATTTTGTTAGTTCCCAGAATTACTCAAGAATAGTAAATTAAATTCCGAAAAATTATGAAACAACTTAATTATATTTTATTGACTATTCTTTTTGTGATTGGATTTATGCATTCGGTCTCAGCTCAAAATGGCGTAATACCAGCCAGAATCTCTGGTACAGTACTAGAATCTGCCACCGGGAAGCCATTAGCAGGTGCAAAAGTATCCATCACCGGAGTAACATCATCCATTACAGATGAAAAAGGGAAATTTAATCTGGCTAAAAAAACCAAAGGAGCCTATCTTCAAATTGATGCTCCCGGATTTGCTTCTAAGAGAATTGCTTTGTTAAATGATTCCAATATTGTAATACGCTTAATGGATGAAACATTTAAAGGAAAATATGAAGATATTGCCACTCCGTTTGAAATGACAAATATGTCTGTAATTACAAATGCAGTTAGTAGTCATGAAAATCGCGAAGATTATAAGCTAGGTGCAACTTCTATTGAAACTGTTCTGCAGGGAAGTGTAAACGGATTAAACACTGTTTCGAGAACCGGCGCTCCAGGTGCAGGTGCAAACATGTATTTGAATGGGTTCAATTCATTAAATGCAACGAATCAGCCTTTAATCATTGTTAATGGCATTCCGTATGAAAATCAGACCATTTATTCGTTGATTACAGGCAACAATGTCACACCACTTTCTGATATTGATGTTAAGGATATTGAAAATGTAACTGTATTGAAATCGGGTGCATCCATATATGGATCGAAAGGAGCAAATGGTGCTATTGTAATTAACACCCTTACAGCGAAAGATGCTTCAACCAGAATTAACTTCCATGCCTATACAGGGGTAAATATGGAAACAAATTCTGATTACAAGATGTTGGATGCCGGTGGTTACAAAAACTATTTGGTCGATATGCTTTCGAATAAGGGTATGTCTATAAATGACATTCAGGCATTGCCTTATATTAATTCGGAGAAACCGGTAGTTGAAAAATGGGGAGTATCAGGCAATGCAGATTATTATCGCTATAATCAATCTACAAACTGGCAAAACCAGGTATTAAAAAGCTCTTTAACACAAAATTATCACTTGAGTGTAACAGGAGGAAATGATGTAGCACTTTATGCAATTTCATTTGGCTATTTAAATCAGGGTGGAGCGGTGGATCAAACTTCTTTCAACCGCTATTCAACCCGGGTAAATGCTAAAATAAAGATGACCGACTGGTTTAAGCTGATTGCTAACATGAGTTTAGTGTATTCTGAAAGGAATTTATCCTTCGAAGGTCTGAACCGTAATTTTAATCCGGTGTTCTCAGGTCTTATTAAAGCACCGTTTACATCTCCTTACGTGTACAATGTGCTAAATGAAGTTACCCCAAATTTAGAAGGTGCAGATATCTTTAATATATCAAACCCAAGAGCAATTATTGACAACAGCAACACCTCTTCAAACCGTTTTCGGTTCTTAGGGAATATGAATGGAATTCTGACATTTAGCAAACACCTTAGTGCCAGTGTTCTGGTTGGCATTACCACTGATAAATCCGCTGAACGTGTTTTTTTACCACAGGCAGGTTTATACCATACTCCCCTTCCAAGTGCAATTGTAACAAATGAAGCTCAACAATTAAGAGATCATTTTTTGCAAATAAACTCGGATATAAAACTTACTTACAAGCAAACATTTAATTATATTCACGATTTATCTATTCATGTAGGATCAAGGTATCAAAACAGCAGTTCCGAACTGGATTGGGGTAAGTCATACAATTCTTCCAGTGACGAAATGAAAACTCTTGGCGACGGTATAAATGCATTAGCACAAATTGGAGGTTCATTAGGTAACTGGAACACGGTTTCAAATTATTTGAATGTAGATTATGCTTTATTGAACCGTTATTTCGTATCGTTCAATGGGGCATTGGATGGATCATCCCGCTTTGGAAAACAAGCGGATGGATTACATATGTTTAAGAATACATTCGGGTTGTTCCCATCTGTTTCTGCAGCATGGTTAGTTACTTCCGAGAATTTTATGAAACATCAAAAAGTATTTGATGTTTTAAAAATCAGAACGGGCTACTCTATATCTGGTAATGATGATATGGGTAATTATTCTGCTCGCGGATATTATGTTTCTCAGGGTCTGCTTGGAGCATACGGATTAGTTCGTGGGAACATTCCGAATGAGAAATTAAGTTGGGAAACCAATTACAAAGAATTCCTGGGAATAGATGCTTCGTTTTTCAAAGAACGGTTGAATCTGGGAGTGGATTTATTTACCAGCCAAACAAAAAACTTATTAGGAACTAAAAACATTACCTCAAATTCAGGTCTCGGATTAGCCGTTTATAATGATGGCGAATTGCAAAATTCAGGCATTGATTTAAATATAACCGGACGTATCGTCGATAAATCAAACTTTAAATGGGATTTGGGATTAAATGTTTCTACCTATAAAAACTTACTACAAAGCAAATCGGTTGATGAAACTATCACTACCATAGCTGGTGGAAACATCAGAACAAAAGTGGGATCTTCAATAGCTGAATTTTATGGATATCAAACTGCCGGTGTTTTTAGCACTAAAGCCGAAGCTACTGCTGCTAATCTGAAAATTAAAAATACTGATGGAACGGAAGTGGCATTCCAGGCCGGTGATATGATATTTGTAGACAGAAACAAGGATCATTATATCGATGAAAAAGACATGACGGTTATTGGAAATCCTAATCCGACTTTCTTTGGTGCAATTACCAATCGGTTTCAATACAAACGTTTTACATTAAGCACTTTGTTTAACTTCTCCTATGGAAATTCAGTATACAATGCTTTAAGATCTAATCTTGAATCCATGTCGAACACAGATAATCAAACTATCGCAGCCAGTTCGCGCTGGAAAACTGATGGCCAGATTACCACTATACCTAAAGCAGCTTGGGGTGATCCAATGATGAACTCACGTTTTTCTGATCGTTGGATTGAAGATGGTTCATTTATTCGATTGAAAAGTTTGACACTGTCTTATGATATTCCTTTTAAATCCGGTTTCCTTAACAGTGCACAGATATACCTTACGGGTAACAATCTTCTTACTTTGACTAAATATCTTGGCTATGATCCGGAATTCAACACCAGTAGCAATCCACTTTATTACGGAATAGATACCGGAGTTTCTGCACAACCAAGAACGGTACTTATAGGTGTAAAAATTGGATTATAATAATTCTGAATCGATAAATTCAACCATAAAAAATCTAAAAGAATATCTATTGTATTGATATTCTTTTGAAAAAAATAAGTGTAAAAATTTAAATTTAAACACATGAAATTATTTAAAATAACAACTGGTATTACCTTCTTAGCTTTGTTATCGGTATCATTCAGTTCATGTCAGGACATGTTGGATACTAATGCGAAAGAAGTTGTGGAATCATCCGAGAACTACCATAATGTTTACGATGCTGACAATGCCATCTGGGGACTCTACGGCAAAGTACAAAACCTGGCAGAAAACGTAGTTGTACTTAATGAACTGCGTGCTGATTTAATGGACGTAACTACCAATGCCACGCAGGATCAGGTGGACTTGAATTCGCACCGGGAAACAGCCACCAATAAGTATTGTGACCCTACTCCATTTTATGAAGTAATCCTGAATGCAAATGATATCTTATACAATTTCAAAAAAATGCTTGCTGAGAACAAAATTTCAAAAGAAAATTATGTTCCCCGTTATGCTGATGTTCTGGCTATTCGATGTTGGGCTTATTTACAACTTGGAATGCATTTTAAAGATATTGCATATGTAACAAACCCACTTCAAACGGTTGATTCATTAAGTATCCATGACTTATTCCCAACTAAAAGCCTGGATGAATTAATTCCACAACTGATCAGTGAAATGGAAAGTTTGCCTACCTTAGAAACAAATACTCTTTCGTCTTTTTATGGCAAAACGATTTCCGATAACGGTAAGTCATTCTACCTGAACCTGCAATTCATTGATAAACACATTTTGTTAGGAGATTTGTATTTGTGGAATGATCAGTATGTGCAAGCTGCAACGCAATATAAAGCTTATATGGATGCAGCAGATGCTATTTCTTCAAAAACGAATATTGAAAATAAAATCAGCACATGGGTTTGGTCAGGATCCAATGAACCTCGTTTCCAGATTACCTATCAACGTTATAAAGATCAGGATGTTACTTCGTTCCGGAACATGTGGAAAGAAATATTCTATCGTAGTTCAACTGATGCAGGCACTTCCGGTAGTATTGGGTTACAAGATGAAATGATTTGGATGATGAGCTTTAGTGGTTCTGCCAATTCAGTTAGTCCATTTATTAAATTATTTGCAAATACTGGTCAGGGTCAGTATCAGTTAAAACCATCTTCGTATGCTATTGATAGTTTGTGGAATACACAAGTACAACAATCGAATGGTTTCGTCTTTGATGGCAGGGGGCGCGAGTCGTCATATGACAACGTAAACGGTCAACCGGTTGTCCTGAAATACCTGTATGATTATTATGCTGCCGGTAATCCGGATGCAAATAAAACCATCCATTTAAATTATTTCAGTTTCGCCAACCCATATTCAAAACCAGGAAAATGGTTCCTGTACAGGGCTGCTCTCTTACATTTACGGTATGCAGAAGCAGCAAACCGTGCAGGATATCCAAGACTGGCTTATTCTTTACTTAATAATGGTATTAAAGCTAATTATGATTGGACAGCCAGCACTGGTACTACCCGTACTGATAAAAGCGGAGTTCAGTATACCAGTTTTCCACCTGTAATACCGATAGCAATTCAGATTCCTGTTGGAGCCAGTCAGGATACTATAAACGCAATAAAAAACCGTTATAAGCTATATGAAGAATCTATACCTTCAAAACCATATCCCGCACCATTCTACCTGGATGCTCGTCAAAATGATGTTCCTTACACATTCTTACGTTCTCCCTGGAGGGATAATGGTGGGATAAGAGGTAGAGCATTCTTGTTGAATATCACAAAACCTGATGGTATCGTAACGACAGCTGATTCCATACAATGGATTGAAAAAGCGTTGATTAAGGAGGCTGCATTGGAATGTGGATTTGAAGGACATCGTTGGGGAGATTTATTACGTATTGCCCGCCGTAATAATAAAAGAGATGGTGGGAACAGTGTTGCTACAATTATGAATGCAGCAGTTGCGCACAAATTCAATGCCTCCGGCTCGGGGAGTGCAAGTATTACTGACGGAAACCTTTTTTTACCAATGAAAAAATAAGATTAATATTCATTTCACAGCTTCTAACCTGATATGGAAGGAGCTGTGAGTGAATTCATAGTGTATTATTTTCCATACAAAAATACATTTTTCCATTCTCGCCTACTAAAAGAAAGTGTAGTTTTGCATTGTTCTAAATTGAATTACTAACTAAATAATTTATATCATGAGAAAAATTTTCACATTAATGGCACTTATTGCTATAACATCCTTTTATTCTGCTTATTCTGCCAAGGCAGACTTGGTAAAGAATGTACAGCTTGCTAGCTATGATTTTACGCTTGCTCCATCTCCAGCATTTACTTTCGCAAACTCTAATCTCTCCGGAAACATGGCCGGAGGAGTTACTTCTGTGCCATTAGCTGGCACTACAGGTGGTTATATGTATTGTGCTGGTAGTGGCTCTGGAGGTCGTGGTAATAAAATTACGAACATGACCGTCAATACGGCAAGGTTAGATACCGTCTATTATGAATTTGATTGGAATCCTTACAAATTGGGGGGACAGGCGAATTCCACCGGAACATCAGGTACAAATCCAGACTCTTATGGCGTTTGTAATGTGCGTGGTAGTAATGACAGTATTGTATTTGGTTTATGGTACGAGCGTTGGAGTTTGAAAACAGGAACTAAGTATAATTCTGCAACTGGTACAGAACCCCTGGGTGACCTCCACTTGTTGAACTTAAGTACTGACCCAAACAATCCAATCCCTTCAAAAATTATTACTCAAACGAACATTGCAACTGGGGCTCAATGGTCATATTATACCAACACTCTTTTGCCCTATGCAACGCTTGATCAAAATTATTCCACGATGTATTATGCTGCCCAATGCGACAGTATCAATAAATCGACAGACCTGGGACCAACATTTAAAATGAATCTTTGGTATCATATCAAAGCAGTTATTGACTTCACAAATAAAAGAATTATCTCAATTGACATCACTCAAACAGGTTCAACACCCGAAAACAAAGTAAGTTTCACTAATTTACCATTTGTAAATACAGGTGCTGCTGACGTATCACGTTTCGAAATTGCAGCTACCCGTGGAAAGGGTGAAGCAGGAGGATCTACTCCTAGTTGTGATTTTCAAGAACAATTTGATAATTTTGATATTTATACAATGCATCAGGTAGCAGCGGCTGCTAATGTAACTGTTAGATACAAGGATGCAACGGGTACAGAGATTTACACATCAAGAGTAGCACCAAATCAGGCGGTCAACTCAGTTTATAAAGCTGTTGCCGGAGATAAAATTAATATTATTTATGGTGGTGACTATTATATTTATGATCCCACTTCAATTGACAGCGTAATGGTGGCATTAGGTGGAAGTGAAATTAATCTTCGCTTTAATAAAGCAACTCCCACAAGCACTGTTATTACTTTCTCGGGTCCTTCCACTGCGGAACTTTATCACAATGTAACAGTCAATTTTACTGTAAAAACACCGACAGGGGATGCAGTTTCACAAGGTCCGGTACATATTTTAGTGAATGGAGTCTTGAAAAACGCAATTGTACCTGATGTCCTGGGTATGGGTTCGGTTACTTTCCCCAATTTGCTGGTAGGAACCGAAACTATCAAAGCAGTTTATTCAGGTGATAGAATAGCTTATTCAAGCAGTGATACCGTTAGTGTTGCAGTTGAAGTAACTCCTTCTTTATCCAGCGAAATCCCGTATCCTGTTTATTATGATTTAGGCACTATGCCTGAAATTATGAAATACAGATTGAAATACACAAATGCTGCCACTCCAAGAGCCAACGTTGCATTTGCAAATGATTCATTGAAATCATTCACCCTGTCAACCGATACAACTACATTGACAAAAACAATGTATGCAACCTGGGGAGCATATGGATTCGCTCAACCTGGGAAAACTGCTGATTATTATGGAGCATCGGACGCATTTAATGTTCCTTATGGGAATGGAGCCCGTCCAAACTGGATGTCATTTAATACTCCATGGTTAAATAAGGGGGCGTATAATGTATATATGAATCAACGAACCAATCTTGACGGCGGTATGAAAACAACTGCAACCATGGATGATAAGACACTTTATTATCCGAATGCAGAATTGTCTGATTTTAGTATCAGAGGTGGTAATAACAACAAAAGAAGATGGAATGCCAATGCCAATGATGCTCTGAATCAGATGTCATATTTAGGATCTGTGGTTCTTGATAATTCCGGTCAACATGTATTGAAATTAGCCTGCACAAGTACCGGTGAAAGTAGCGCAAACCAGATTGCGTGGTTGGATATGATGCAGTTTGTACCTGTAGATCAGGATTCAGTTACCGTGAATATATCAGCGGCAACAGGCTTAGCTAAAACCTATTATCCGTTGTTTAATGCGGGTGGTTATCCGAGTACTTCGACTGCTGCGTATATCGTTTATTCTGGCTCGACAGAACTTGCAGTTCCTTATCAGGTTACTGACCCTACTACATACACTAAAACTTCATATACTCTGCAACATCTTGGTGTTACCGATCCTGGTTTAGGTTTAACAGGAGTTGATTATGTAGTTATATTTAAAAATGATCATTGGACGCGGGTTAGTGAAGGTGCAGTTACTACTTCAGATTCAACTTATACTTGTGATTTAGCCAACGGTACTTATTACTATCAGGAATATAATTTTACCGAAAGTTCAACGACAACAGGAGCATTCGGCTCACGTTTATGGATGAAAGATGGTACATTTACTGTCGGAGAACCCAATGCTGTAAACACTGTAAATGCATCTAATATCAGAACATACGTTTTTGGTAAGATCCTTACCGTAAAAGGTATCAAGCCAGGTGCAAAAGTCACTGTTACAGACTTAATGGGTAGAATCGTATTAAATAAAGTTTCTACTTCTGATGTATTTACTTCAAACATCAAACAAGGATCTGTTTATTTAGTAAGAGTTGTTTCTGCCAACGACTATAGTACCACCAAAGTGATTGTAAATTAAAAATTATATAAAGCTTTTTTAAACAAAGAGGCAACCTGTTTTTGGTTGCCTCTTTTAGCAATAAAAGAATTTTGGTTTTGGCAATTAAATTGCTCTAATTCATGAAAATTACGTCTGTAACAGGATTCGCCTAAAATTATCGATACAAAAAGCTATTTTAAAGTTATAGTGAATTCATTTTTATATAAAAGTACAATTTTCCATATGGTAAGATACCTGCTATTTCTATCTTTGTATCATAATTAAACAACATTATCCGGATATTATAGAGTATTGGGAGTTTGTCTTTACCTAAATCAACCGGCAACTCTTAAAACAATTTCAAATAAATGATGGATATAAAAGGGACTAAACCGATAAGTATTAATTATTACACGATTTGTCTTTAAACTAATACAAGTATAAATAATTACAATTTTATGAAACACAAAATCTTATTTCTTGTCTTTGCCTTCTTGTGCATTGTTTCTATTACGCATGCCCAAACAACGAGTATGAGTGATCGGAATATAATTTACACATTAAATAGTACTGACAATACAGCATCCATAACCGGAAATACCATTATTCTTCCAACAGGGATTGTTATTCCGGATACCATTCGGTATAAATCCATACTGTACAAAGTTACCAGCATTGCTAATAATGCTTTTGTTAATAATTACAGTATAACCGGAAAGTTGACAGTTTTAGCAACATCCCTTAAAAGTATAGGTAGTAGTTCCTTTTCAGGTTGCTCTGGGCTTACTGATACCCTAAACTTACCAACAACACTTACCAGTATAGGTACATCTGCATTTGCAGGTTGTACAGGGCTGAAGGTAATTTCGATACCAAGTGGACTCATAAGCATTGCTGCCAACACATTCCAAAATTGTACCCTGGTATCAAAAATTATTACTCCTGCATCCGTTACAACAATTGGAGATTATGCATTTGATGGATGCACAGGTTTGTCTGATTCAATTGCAGTTTCATCTAATGTGACAAGTATTGGTGTCTCCTCTTTTCGTAACTGCAATATTGGTGTAAAAGTAGACCCGGGCAATCCGAATTATTCAAGTTCAAAAGGGGTGTTATTCAATAAAACGTTTTCAACATTAATACAAGCACCTGTTAACGTTGCCGGTATTGATACAATTCAGTCTTCAGTGACCGCTATTGGTACTTATGCTTTTTATAAATGTACAGGCTTAACAGGAGTCGTGCTGCCCAACTCTTTGACAACAATTGGTACTTTTGCTTTTTCAGGTTGTTCTAAAATTGCCACTGCATTAAATGTTCCTGCTACCGTTACATTAATCGGGAAGTTCGCTTTTCAGGGTTGTAGCAAAATAACAACAGTAGTTTCTCCAACCATTCGCATTTTTGCCGGTAGCTTTGATGCAGCAGCTACCAATTTTAAACTGACTGGAAATATTGATGCGCGTGATTTCAAAATTATACGCGATAGTACCAGTATGAATACGCTGGACTTAGGAAGTGCCACTATTATAGCATATACCGGTACAGGGGGGACAAATAATTGTGATTATGGACTTTCCACACATTCACCTCTTGTTAGTGCAGTCTTTGCTGCGAATGCAATTCCCCAATTCGCTTTCTCTTATGCTAATACATTGACTTTAGTAAACGCAGTTAATCCAACTCAAACTATTACCGGTAAAACGGCTTTTAAATCCATCGTTTTCCCTGCTGCACTAACCACCATCGATAAATATGCTTTTGGTTCATGTACTGGCTTTTTAGGTACATTTAATATTCCATCCAATATTCAAGTAATTGGCGCTGGTGCTTTTCTTGATTGTGCCGGTATTACAAATTTTACACTGCCTGCAGCTCTTACTGCGATAGGCGATAATGCATTTGAAAGATGTACCGGATTAAATCAGGCTGTAATTTTTCCTTCGTCTCTCTTAACGATTGGAAGCTATACGTATTCAGCATGTGGTAATATCCCAGGTTCCATTGATATCCCAGAATCCGTAACCACTGTTGGAACTTATGCTTTTCAAAGTTGCCGTAAAATCACTTCTATTACTTTTCCTACTACGTTAAAGGTAATTCCTGCCGGAATATGCTCTAATTGTGATTTGCTTTCAAACATAAATTTCAGGGAAGGTTCAACAAGTATTGGAGCTAATGCATTTGAATACTGTACTAAACTTACAAGTGCTTCTATTCCGGGTACAGTAACAACCCTGGGTGGGTATTCCTTTTACGAATGTGTCGGATTAACCGATATATCCATACCAACAACTTTGACAAAAATTGACACATACACTTTCTATTCTTGTACCGGATTAAAGAATATAACTTTACCAACAGCCCTTACGACTCTAGGTGATTATGCGTTTTACAATTGTATTGGTCTGATTGCAATGTCATTACCGTCAACTTTAAAAACCTTAGGACAATATACTTTTTCATGTTGTACTAAGTTTACGAATATAACTTTGCCTGATTTGATAACCGCTCTTCCAAATTCCACTTTTTCAGGTTGTACAGGCCTGACAAATGTAACATTGCCATCTGCGTTGGCAAGTATTGGCACATACACATTTCAAAATTGCAATTCCCTGAATACAATTGTTTTTCCGGGTACTTTAAAAACAATTGGTGACCTTGCTTTTGTAAATTGTACTGCACTAACAGCAGTTACAATACCGGCAACTGTAACAGCAATAGGAAATTATACATTTTCTAATTGCAGTGCTCCATTGTTTGTAGACCCGGCAAATGCAAATTATTCCAGTGTCGATTCTATTTTATTCAATAAAGCCATAACTACACTGATCCAATGTCCGGTTTTTAAAACCGGATCTTACACAATACCTAATACTGTAACTAGTCTTGGTGCTTATTCTTTCTATTTCAGCAAACTGAAAAGTGTATCGATACCTTCTTCCGTAACATCCATTGGAAGTGCTGCATTCTATAACTGTTCAGCATTGCAAAGCATTATTTCCAATAGTGCGTCACCGGTCAATTTGAGTAATTCTAATGATGTTTTTTATAATTTAAACAGTTCATGTATTTTATACGTTCCACAAGGTGCAAAAACTCAATATCAAAGTGCAGCGCAATGGAATCAAATAAGTAAAATTGTTGAAGCAACTACTGCTGTTGAAAATCCTTTGGAAGTTAAGTTTACTGCACAGATCTCAAATGGTCTTCTGACTATTTCAAATGTTGATGCGAAAAATTCTATTGAGGTGTATACTTTGGCAGGTAAGTTAGTTTCGAAAACAAATGCTAATGGTGAAACAATTTCTTTGAGTTTACCAACGAAAGGAATTTATATTGTAAAGGTAGCAAACCAAAGCAAGAAAATTACAAACTATTAATTTCTCTTTAAATTTTACAAGCATACAGTGAGAAAATAGAATGTTTAATACCTGCTCAAGGCAATAACTGAAAATATTCTTTCATTCTAAAAGGATTTCCCCTACTGCACAAACATCTAAAAATGATTGTGTAGTAGGGGGAATCCTTTTTTTATTACATGTTCAATACCAATTTAGTGGATCAAATCTAAAGACCTGGAACTTTCAAAAATAGACAATTGTAACTCTATGAAGGGTGAATAAAATGTTTCTTATTCCTTTTAAGTTCATTCAATAAACCCACTCTCAACCACGAACAAATATAGACTGAATTCAGTGGATTTGCTTTTCAAAAAATGCTGCAAGCACATGGGGATTTCTTTCACTCCTGAAAATTCAGTTCATATTCCCACTTGTTGGACATGTCGGGATGAATGAGAAGTCATAGGAATAATTAAGTGTTGAATTTAATTGTTCCTATGACTTATATTGTTTTATCCGCTTAAACTTTTCTGCTTGATATAATACCTGCTATTGAACAATCGCTCATTTTGCACACATATTCCTGTCTGCCATATCAAATTGCCTTAAAATGCCTCTAATTCCAGTTATTTCTATTGTTTTCCTGGTCGTTCCTTAAACATAAATATAAACCGGTTGCAATATGGTTTCATTTTATTATAAATTTACCGATAGAACAAAGAAAATGTTTCTTATTTAGCCTTTTTATGTTAGTTCCTGTTTTTTCAAGATGTTATATTTTGAAGCTGTCAGGTTAATTATAGTATTCATTAATAGTCATTTATAATATTGTGTTTTTTTAATTTAAGGTTTTAAATTCATTGATCGAATAAATTGGTAATTGTGTTTTGAAACTTAAATAACACCATATCATATGGTTGTGTATTTGATAGAAATCTGAAGCTGCCTGAATTTAATTATTGACTGTTGGGCATTGTGAAAATACTAACAATATGATATAAATATTATTAAAGGAGTGACAAAATGATACTAAACATATTTAATTTGCAGTAAACTATTATCAATATCAATTGTTCTGGTGACAAGGCTAAACACTTTTAGTTAAATGGATTCTGATCTATTATAATTGTTCTTATCTGGCAGTTTAAAATGAAGTTATGAAAATGAAATGATAATCAAGTAAATGGAATTTAAATTACACAGTCAGAAGTGGCCGGATTAACAGGAATTACAGACTCTAAATGCGAAAATGAGTTAGCAATATTAACACAATTTAGGCGTTCAATGGAAGAATAATTAGCCCATTTATTGTTGAAAACATAGTAATATTGTCAAAACGGAGTGCTTTAATTGAGTTTAAAATGCAAACTAAGTGCCGCAATTAATTAAATATAGGTAGCAAAAAGACAGAAAAAGGTATTTAAAAAGTTATATATGTCAAAATACAAAGTTAAATAATCAAGTATTTCAAACTAATTTCACAGTGTCACATTGACATTGTAATTAATTAAAATATATAACTTTTAGTTTATCTGGTTTTCAGTAGAAAGTCTATAAATCATACAATCAGATAAATAGAAAAATATAAGCGCTAAAAAATGTTATTAAATGTCTATTAATGCAACAATAAAATAATTCACATATAATGAACTGAAAGTAAATAACTGTATAATATTACAATATGTAATCAAAAATACTTGTTTTCTGTTGATTAATACATTATTTTTGCAAAGTTGTAAAATGATGGATTAGTAAGAATATGCAAACAAAAGAAGATTAATAAACAAAATGTTAAATTTATGAGAAAACTAACGTTCTTATTGACCTGCCTGTTTCTGGTAGGTTTGGGTTTGGTTAATGCTCAATCAAAATCTATTTCGGGGAAAGTGATTTCTTCGGAAGATGGGCAACCAATTATTGGCGCAACTATATTGGTAAAAGGTACCACAGTGGGTACGATTACTAATGTGGAAGGCTTATTTAAAATCTCTTTGCCGGGAAATGCAAAAGATTTAGTGGTATCATACGTAGGTATGAAAACAGTCCAGCTAGAGGCAAAGAATAATATGGTAATTACTTTGGTAACAGAAGATAATGTGTTCAATGAAGTAGTTGTTACAGCCATGGGTATTTCGCGACAGAAAAAAGCCCTTGGATATGCAACACAGGATTTATCAGGAGAAGATTTATCAACTGTGAAATCCGATAACTTCCTGAACTCCCTCTCAGGTAAAATTTCAGGTGTTCAGATAAAGAAAAATACCAACATGGGTGGTTCTACCAACATTGTAATGCGTGGTAGCAAATCACTTACTGGAAATAACCAGGTGTTATTTGTTGTTGATGGAGTGCCTGTCAGCAATGATAACTTCAATTATGTGTCTAATACTTCACCATCAGGCTCTCAATCAACAGGTTCTGTAGGCTATGATTATGGTAACGCAGCTTCTGATATAAACCCCGATGATATTGAGTCAGTCAATGTGTTGAAAGGTGCCGCTGCAACAGCGCTTTATGGTTCACGTGCTGCAAATGGTGTGGTGATGATCACAACAAAAAAAGGAACTTCTAAAAAAGCAAAAGGATTTGGTATTTCAATAAACACCGGTGTAACAGTTGGAGTTATTGATAAAAGCACTTTCCCAACGTATCAAAATAAATATGGTGCAGGTTATGGTGCATTTTACGGAAATGATGGTAGTAGTTATTTTAATTCAAATGATATCAATGGAGATGGATTGAGCGATATTACCGGAACTCCAACTGCAACCGATTATCCAATCGTTCCAACGACAGAGGATGCTTCCTTTGGAGCTGCATTTGATGCTAACAAACTGGTTTATCAATGGAATTCCCTTTATCCGGGATTGCCTAATTATAAAAAAGCAACACCATGGGTGGCTGCTAAAAACGGTCCGATCACCTTTTTCGAAAACCCTGTAACTTATAATACAACGGTTGCAATCGATAATGCTTCGGATAAAGGTTCTTACCGCTTATCGTATACAAATTACAATCAGAAAGGTTTGATGCCTAATAGTGATTTGAAGAAAAATACATTTGGATTGAACGGTGTATGGAATGTTACCGATAAACTGACAGCATCTGCCACCGGTAATTTCTCAAGACAAGAAGCAACAGGTAGAAATTCAACAGGATACAACGATAACATTTTAACATCTATGCGTCAGTGGATGGAAACAAACGTGGATTACCAGGAACAAAAGGCAGCTTATTTGAGTACAGGTAGTAATATAAGCTGGAATCCTGCTTTGACTTCGATTACCGATCTGAAACCAATTTATTGGGATAATCCTTACTGGACACGTTATAAGAATTATGAAACAGATGCAAGGGATCGTTACATGGGTAATTTTACTTTGAATTATAAAATTGCTGATTGGGTAAGTGTGATGGGACGTGTTTCCATGGATTCTTACAATCAGTTGATGGAAGAACGTAGGGCAGTAGGTAGTGTGCCAACTACTTTTGGTCTTGACCGAACCGATCAGGAATCAGGTTATTACAGGAAGAATATAAACTTCAGTGAGTTTAACTATGATTTAATGGCTAACTTCAAAAAGACTATCACTGAAGATCTAAATTTCTCTGGAATTTTAGGAATGAACCTAAGACGTAATTTCAATAATACTATAGCTGCTTCTACCAATGGTGGATTAGTAAGCCCGGGCATTTATTCACTTCAAAATAGTGCCGGTCCACTGCCTTTCCCGGTAGAAACTGCTGAAAAAACAGGAGTTGATGGTTTTTATGGTAGCGTATCTTTCGGGTATAAGGATCTGTTGTTTTTAGACGGTACGTATCGAGTGGATCATTCTTCTACATTGCCTGTAGGGAATAGTACATATCCTTATTATTCGGTTGCAGGTAGCTTCCTTTTCTCAACTTTAGTTAAACAAGACTGGCTTGATTTAGGGAAAGTTCGTTTAAGCTATGCCCAGGTAGGAAATAGTGCTCCATTTGATAATTTAAAAGATACATATTCTGTAATTACTCCTTTTAATACTTCATTGTATGGAGTTTCAAGTACAAAAAAGAATGCTCAATTAAGACCTGAACGTACTGCAAGTCTTGAAGGTGGTCTTGAAATGTATTTCCTGAAACGTAGAGTAGGAGTAGATCTTGCACTCTATAAAACAAATACTACCAATCAAATTGTACCTGTAAAACTTTCACAGACTACCGGATATAATCAAGAGATTATAAATGCTGGTGATATTGAAAACAAAGGTGTTGAATTATCATTGATGTTAACTCCGGTTCTAACGAAAGATTTCAAATGGGATGTGAAAATCAACTGGTCTAAAAACAGCAATAAAGTGGTTTCATTGATCAATGGTGTTGATAACTATCAGCTTGGTGCTTTTGGAGGTGGTGTAACATTGAATGCACGCGTTGGTGAGCCTTATGGTGCATTGATGGGTACAGATTATACTTATACTGACAAAGGTCAGAAAATTATTAGTGCAACTACTGGTAAGCCGGTTAAAACAGCAACTGCCGATCATGTAATTGGAAATGTTACCCCTGATTGGAATGGTGGATTCCAGAGTACCATGACGTATAAAAACTGGGCATTCAGTTTCTTAATTGACATGCAAAAGGGTGGTGATATTTATTCCCTGGATATGTATTATGGACTTTCTACAGGTTTATATGCTGAAACAGCCGGAAATAATGAATTAGGAAATCCACTGAGAAACCCGATAGTTTATAATGATCCTACTGTTGGCTTAGCTTCGGGATACGCTTCAACAACCGGTGGTTATATCAACCAGGGTGTGAATGTCAGTGCTACCGGGGTAATTACACCTAATAAAACCAGAGTGAACACGACATCTTATGCCGGCTTAGGATATAAAGCCGAACCGAACAAAGCATTCATTTATGATGCAGGATATATTAAATTACGTGAAATATCTCTTTCATATTCAATCCCTGCAAAATTGTTGAAAAATGCATTTATTCAGGGTCTGACATTTTCAGCAGTGGCATCAAATCCATTAATTATTAGCAAGGGACTTCCTTATGCCGATCCTGAATCAGGTTTAGGTTCAGGTAATGTTCAGGGTTACTCTATTGGCTCTTTGCCTTCAACCCGTGATTTTGGATTTAACATCAAACTAAATTTTTAAACATACAACAATGAAAAAAATAATATTTATCATATCTGCTCTTGTTGTATTTGCTTCTTGTGGAAACTTAGAAGATTTAAATACAAACACAAAAGACTTTACTGTAGTCAAAGGAGAGGCACTATTCTCGAATGGTCAAAAGAATGTTATTGACCAAATGGTAGGTACCAATGTGAACTATAACATCTTTCGGTTTTTTACCCAACAATGGACAGAAACCACGTATCTGGATGAAGTTAACTACGATCTCGTATCGCGAACTATTCCTGGTAATCACTGGAATGTGCTTTATCGTCTTGGTCTTAAAAATTTAGATGAAGCTTCAAAAGTATTGGCAGCAAGTCCACTGGGTATCGAAACACCTGAAGTGAGGAAAAACAAGCTTGCAACCATTGAAATCATGAAGGTATATACCTGGAGTGTATTGGTTCAGACTTTTGGTAATATCCCATATTCTGAAGCGTTGAATATTGACAAACCTACTCCTAAGTATGATGATGCATCTACCATTTATAAAGATCTTATTGTAAGAATCAATAAAGCAATTACCGATTTGGATGTTACATCCGATGGTATGGGATTGTATGATAATTTCTATCAGGGAGATGTTACCAAATTAAAGAAATTTGCAAACTCTTTGAAATTGAGAATGGGATTGGTAATTGCTGATTATGATAACACCCTGGCAAAAACAACTGTCGAAAGTGCTGTAACATCAGGCGTGATCTTAGATAATGCTGATAATGCTGCTATGGCTTATCAGGCAAATCAACCAAACACGAATCCTGTTTATGTAGAATTAGTAGCCAGCGGACGTTCGGATTTTGTTCCTGCTAACACGCTTGTTGATGCAATGAATAGTCTGAATGACCCAAGACGTCAATTCTATATGACTTCACTTGGTGGAATATATATAGGTGGAAAATACGGTTTCAGTAATACTTTCTCCTCGTATTCACACGTGGCAAAAGCTATTTCCTCACCAACTTTCGAAGGTATGGTACTTGATGCTGCCGAAACAGAATTCTTATTGGCCGAAGCTGCTGAAAGAGGATACTCAGTAGGTGGAACTGCGCAATCACATTATAATGCAGGTGTTACTGCTTCCATTCTGTATTGGGGTGGTGCTCAGACTGACGCAGATGCATATCTGTTGAATCCAAAAGTAAGCTATACAAATGCTGCTTCAGGAGCTGACTGGAAAGCTAAGATCGGTACACAGGCCTGGATCGCACTTTATAACCGTGGTTGGGAAGCATGGCAGGAATGGGTGAGATTGGATAATCCTGTTTTTGTAGCTCCTGCAACAGCTAAATCGGATATTCCGGTACGTTTGATATATCCTGTTAGCGAACAAACGTTGAATGGTACAGCCTATAAAGCTGCTGCAGTTGCTATTGGCGGTGATGAAGTTTCAACTAAACTTTTCTTCGATAAACACTGATTCGATTTTTGAATTTCAATATAAAAGGCTGTCCACATTGTTGCGGACAGCCTTTTACTTTTTGACGATCATTGAAAGTTTCCTCTGAACGAGCTTTTCACTTCCAATGCCAGGGCGCTTTTTTTGTTTATAATTTCTTCAGTTCCTCCGCGGCGTTGCTATGATCGATTACTTTTACATCATACAGGATTTCCATTTTATAGGTTTGTCCTTTGATAGCATTATAGAGGTTGTGAACTCCATCGTGCCCCATAGAGCGAAAGTCCTGCTTCATGGTAGCACAGTTCGCATTCTCCTTGATATACTTCAGTAATGGCCTCGAAACATCAAAAAACACCGATACGCCCCCGTGCTTCATGAACCTGGTCATGGCCGGGAAGCTGTCCAGGCCATTCAATGCCGGAACACCCCAAAACATTTGAAGGCCATTAATGTTGCGATTTTTGGTAAGATTGTAGGTCACCAGGTCCTTTCCGTAATCCGGTATTTCGTAAGAGTACCCAATGTCAGCGATTTGAGTTTCACTGATGGTGGAGCGAAAACCTGCAATTCTTTCGGTCATATTCAGGGCACTTACACCACCACATAAAATATAAATCTTATCGGGTTTTGTTTTGTTTTGTTTGTACAGATTCATCATGGTTTCTGCGCAAACCTTACCTGCCTTTTTATTGTCGGTACCCACATAGAAAATCCGGTCGCTTTTAGGACAGTCCGAGTCAAAGGTTGCCACTTTAATGCCTGCCTTCATTGCTTCGTTGATTGGATCCTTTAGCATTTCGGCATCATTGCAGCTTATCAGGATTCCATCCACCTTATAGTGGATCAGGTTTTCGATTAATTCCTTTTGTTTTATGCCGTCAATGGAACTCGGAGCTTCCCAGGTTAGTACAATCCCTAATTCTTTTGCTGCAGTCAGGGCACTTTCTTTTACCTGGTCGAAGATTGCATTATCTACTTTGGGGATAATCGCGATTACAATTTCTTTCTTTTCAGTTTTAGCCTTGTTCTTGTTGCAGGATAAAAATGCACCCGCTATCAGGCAGAGAACGATGAGTATTAGCCAATTCTTTTTCATAATATCAATATCGTTTAATGTTAGTAAAAATCGATGATATCTATTATTCTGCAATCCTGAAAACCAATATAGTCTGGAAAAGTGTAAAGAATTTCTAACCTATAAACAAACTTCGATAATACTTTGTTTTTAATCGTTTCATTTAATATGCCCAGGAGAAACAACAACTTTGTTTTGGCTGAGTTCAGTTTCTATATTCTGGTTCGTTTTCTCCAATCCAACCCGGTTTAATTTTTCAAGGGCCGGTTTAAATTTAATTTCCACGCTTCCTGTTCTATCTCCAACAGGCTTTTGTCTTATTTTGTTCCCGGTTTTAGTATAGAGGGTGTTTAAAGAGTCTTTCCTAAGGGTTCAGTGAGGGTTAGGAGAGGTCTACCTCATTGAACCCTCATTGAACCCTCACTGAACCCTCACTGAACCCTCACTGAACCCCCTCGATACTTAAACCGAGTCAAAAGCAGGTCAAAAGCAAATTCCGGACGAATTATCCCGGGTTGAGAGATATTGTTGCAAAAAATCAAATTTGTGGCAGGGGAATCAGTTTTCAACTTACTTCGAAGGATAATCAGGGTTGTAATTAACACAATTAACAATTATGGTGTATAAATAATCAGATTTCTTACAAATTCAATATGTTGGGAATTGGTTGCTAATTGTAAGTAGGGGGATTAAAACGGGTGCATAATGAAGAAATAATTCTTTAATTGCTGTTTTTTTGCTTAGAAATGGCAAGAAAATTGGGTTTGAATACACTTCTTAAGTGTTAAATGTACGTTTAGACAAAAAAAGTTTCTTTTCTGGTATTTCTTTTTTGGTTTATTGACAAATATTTAAAATGAATTTATTATTAACTGTAATGTTATGGTAATTATAAGTATATCAATAACATGTATGTGTGTTAAGATGCTCTAAAAGTGTTAATACGATAGTAATGAGGGGAAGTAAAATTAGAATGGCTTCAATCTGACACAAAAAATCTGCATATATTTTCTATTTATCATCAAAAAGACTTGTTTTTTAATTATTAATACTTTATTTTTGCAAACTGATTAAATGAACTCACTGGAAAAAAAACGCAAATTAAAGAAGATTAATAAACAAAATGTTAAATTTATGAGAAAACTAACGTTCTTATTGGCTTGCCTAATCTTGGTAGGTGTAGGTTTGGTTAATGCTCAAACAAAATCTATTTCGGGAAATGTATTTTCCGCAGATGATGGGCAACCTGTTATTGGAGCTACTGTAATGGTAAAGGGTACAACCTTGGGTACAATTACGGATGTAGATGGAAAATTTAAGATCAATGTGCCGGGAACAGCAAAGAGTTTGCTTATTTCCTATGTAGGTATGAAGACAGTGGAAGTGGAAGCCCGCAATGGCATGACTATCAAACTGGAATCGGATGCTCGTCAGATTGATGAAGTAGTTGTAACTGCTGTCGGAATTAAACGTTCGCAAAAGGCGTTAGGTTATTCGGCAACACAGGTTTCAGCAGCCGATATTACGGCAACCGGTAATCGTAGTGCATTGAATGCCCTGCAAGGAAAAGTAGCCGGTGTTGAAATTTCATCAGCTTCCGGTTCTCCGGGTTCTTCTACCCGTGTAATCATGCGTGGTTTTTCATCATTGGGAGGAAGTAACCAACCATTGTATATCATTGATGGAGTTCCAATGAGTAATGGACAAGTAGGAAATACAAGTATTAACGGTGGTTTTGACTTTGGTAACCGTGCCAATGATATTAACCCGGATGATATTGAATCGATGACTATCCTTCAGGGTGGATCGGCAACTGCATTATACGGTTCGCGTGCATCTTCGGGGGTTATTTTAATTACAACTAAAAATGGGTCGAAAGCAGGAAATAAAGCTAAAGTAGATGTTTCTTCGACTACTACTTTTGATACTCCATTGCGTTTACCTTATTTTCAAAATGAATTTGGCCAGGGTTGGTACGACCGTGGAGGTGGATTAGCTGATTTACAGGAAAATGGTAGCTGGGGTCCACGTTTTGATGGGAAAATCCGCAAATTTGGTTTCGTTGTTGATAATCAACAACAGATTAAACCCTATAAAGCTCTGCCTACCAATATCAAAGATTTCTTTGAAACAGGTAAGAACTTTAATAATACAGTAGCCGTTTCGAATGGGGATGAAAATAAAAGTTATTATTTGTCATTTGGAAATGTAACTTCGGATGGTATTATGCCAACAAACGCAGATTCATATCAACGTAACAACATTTCGATGCGTGGATCAAGTAAATTCTTGAAAATATTTACAGCTTCCGGATCGTTGAATTATGTACGTAAAGATTCTAAATTTGTTGCAACTGGTCAAGATCAGGCTGCACTTGATGGCGTATGGCAAACATCCCGTGATATGAGTTTAGTTGATCAACGTGATTATAACAATAAGTTTAATAACCTTGAGAACTACTTTACTATCTATGCTCAAAACCCATATTATATTTTGGGCGAACATGGAGATAAATTCCAGGAAAACCGTATTTTTGGAAACGTTAGCTTAGATGCAAAAATAACTCCATGGTTAACCGCAACATTTAAAGGTGGTGGTGATGTGTCAAACAGTACATTGAAAGAATGGAGAGCGATTACGAAAAGTAGCCGTGGTGATTTTATTACTGATGCCGGACTTGATTTTGAAGGTGCTTATTTAAGCTCTGAAATCAATACAGATTTCTATCTGACATTAAATAAAAACATTAGCGATGATCTTACTTTCAGTGCCATTATAGGTCACAATTTCAATCAACGTGATGCAGCTAGTCAGGAATCTCAGGTTATTGGGTTGGATATACCTAAATTCTATAATCTGGCCAATAGTTCAGCTACCCCTGCTGTTTCAGGAACAGTATCTCATCGTAGATTAGTTGGGGTATATGGCAGTATGGATTTTGGATTTAAGAATATGTTGTATTTAAACGTTTCTGCACGTAATGACTGGTCATCGACATTACCAGCAGCAAACCGTTCATTCTTCTATCCAAGTATCAGTGGAAGTTTTGTATTCTCAGAATTGATTGAAAATAAAGATGTATTGTCTTTAGGTAAAGTTCGTATCGGTCTTGCCCAAACAGGGAAAGATGCTGCTCCATATCAGATATTACCGGTAATGGTTCAGGCATTGCAGGATGACCGTTATCGTACTTTGAATTTTCCTTTGGCCGGTGGGGTTAATGGTTTTGGGGTATCAAATTTGATTGGTAATGATAAATTACAACCTGAAATTTCAAAGGATTTTGAAGTTGGAACAGATTTGAAATTTTTCAACAGTCGTTTAGGTTTATCGGTTTCTGTTTATAAGAAAACCATAACAAACTTAATCTGGACAGCAACAATTCCTGCAACAACAGGGTATACTGCTCAAACACAGAATTTAGGAGAAATTACTAATAATGGGGTTGAAGTAACGTTGAATTTAGTTCCTGTGAAAACCAAAGATTTCCAATGGGAAATATATACCAACTTCAGTACGAACGCTAACAAATTAGTTTCATTAACTACTGGATTGGACGAAATTTCACTTGGAGGAACAAGCTCTATTGGTTTTGTAGCCAGACCAGGTTCTGAGTTAGGTTTATTCTTAGGAAATGTTGTTGCAACTGATCCTCAGGGACACACCATTGTGAACTCACTGGGTCTGCCAACATTTAAGGATACCAAACAAATCATTGGAAGTTCACAAAACAAATTCCGCATTGGTGGTGGAACTACGTTGACTTATAAAGGATTTAGTTTGCATGCAGCCGTTGATTATCGTAATGGTGGTGTTATGTATTCAAGAACTGCTGAAATTGGATATTTCACAGGGAATGTACAACAAACAACCTACAATGATCGTCAACCATTTATTGTTCCTAACTCAGTGCAGTTAGTAGGTGGAAAATATATTGAAAATAACGTTGCCATTGCAGGATTTAGCAATACAATGAATCAGTATTATAACCAGACTTACCAGGCAGGTATTGGCGGAGCTTATGCATTAGTAAGCAAAACATTCTTCAAATTAAGGGAAGTAAGTTTGTCTTATTCTTTACCTAAATCATTATTGAGCAAAACTTTCATAAATTCACTGGATATTGCATTAGTAGGTAATAACCTGTTTTTATGGACACCTGATTCAAATCAATTCGTAGATCCTGAAATGACTACCTTTGGTACTGATTTGGCGGCTGACTTTGGTGATTATGGAGCAACCCCTTCAACCCGAAGCATTGGTTTCAATATAAAATTAGGTTTTTAATCAGTAATTATATAAAAAAAAGTAATATATGAAACGAATAAAATATTATTTAGCTGCACTGGTTGCCAGTGTGATGTTACTGAGCAGTTGCAGCGATAGCTTCTTTGATATCAATACAAACCCGAACAATCCTGCTTCTGCAACACCTGCATTGGTATTGCCAAGTGCTGTATCAGGATCTGCATTTGTAATTGGTGGATACTACACTACTTTGGGAAGTTTTTGGACTCAACAATACGGACAGGCACCAGCTGCATCACAATGGTCGGACTGGGAATCATTCAATTTAACTGAAGATCATTTTAATACTCAATTTGTGGCTTTATATGCCGGAGCACTTAATGATTACGAATATGTTCGTAAAAACACTTCAGCAACTGGAAACTGGAAATTTTATTCCATATCGACCCTGATGCAAGCTTACACATTTGAAGTACTTGCTGACTTGTATGATAAAGTACCTTTTACTGAAGCTTTACAAGGTGTTTCTCAGCTTCAACCACATTATAACGATGGTCAGGTTGTATACGACAGTTTATTAGCTCGTATTGATAATGCCATGTCAAAAGATTTCAGCGGAAGTTTAGTACAGGATCCTGCAACAACAGATTTGGTTTTTGGAGGAAATATGGCTACCTGGCAGAAATTTGCAAATACATTGAAACTAAAAATGTATCTGAGATATGTAAATGTAGATGCTAACAAATACAAGACACAAATCCAGGCATTATTAGCAGCTAATAATTTCCTGACAACTGATGCGAAGTTCTCTGCATTTAAACCTGAACAAACCGGTTATAATCCATTTTATAATACATTTGTGGATCGATTGGCAGGTAATGTGGTAGCTAATAAAACATTGATGGATTTTTTAATCAATGGTTCAGATCCAAGGGCAGGAAAAATATTTAATCCATCAGCTACCGGTGCTGCTTTAGTAGGTATTGCTTCGGGTGACGCAAAAAATCATCCAACTCAAACTATTAAGAATTATTCCACACCAAATGTAGCCAATATTGCTCCGGTTTATTTCTTTACAAAAGAAGAAGTGTTGTTCTTGATTGCAGAGGCTCAATTCCGTTATGGTACAGATGCTGCTGCTCAGGTTAGTTTTAATGCTGCAGTAAGTGCATCATTAGTTAGTGATGGCCTGGCTGCGAATGCTTATACTGCTACATATAATGGATTACAATCCATTATGGAACAGAAATGGGTTGCCTCAACCAACAAAAATGGTATAGAAGCGTTTTTTGATTTTAACCGTACAGGTTATCCAAACTTCTTAACTTTTTCGAGCACTTCAGTATTAGGAAAAGATGCATCAGGAAATACAATATTTCCAAAGCGTTTATATTTCCCTTCAAGTGAACGTAAATCAAATGCTAATACACCGGCCAAAGTTGCTTTGGACGTTAAGGTATGGTGGGGTAAATAATTTAAAAAACAATTCAATATGAAAAAAATATTTTTAATACTATTAGTGGCGACTTTTATGTTCAGCTCTTGTAAACAAGAGTCACTGGGTGTTGCGAAAGTAACTACCTATGCCACAATGACCTTGAATGGTAATGCCAACTTATTTTGGCCATTAAATACTCCCTTTGTAGATCCCGGTTGCAAGGCAGTAGAAGGTACAACCGATATTTCCAGCAAAATTGCAGTCTCATCAAATGTTGATGCAACAAAAGGTGGTAAATACACAATGACTTATAAGGTGGCAAATTCAGATGGATTTTTTGCAAGTGTATCCCGTACTGTATACGTGTACGATACAACTTCTGCTCTAAATGGATATTATTCTTCAAGTATCACAAGAACTGTTACTACTACAGGTGTTGTCGCTTCACGTGGACCATTCAAGATTCTTGTTTTTGGTGTCGGAAGTGGAAACATTTGGGTTGAAGATTTATTAGGTGGTTGGTATTATTATGGTTCAGCTTATGGTATTGCCTATGCAGGTATTGCCACTTTAAAAGTGAATGCTGATAATAGTTTGACTGTTGTAAAATCCAGTAACCTGGCATTTAGTTCAGCTTCAGCTTGCGTATTATATGCTGCATCAACCTGGGATCCTGCAGCTAAGAAATTTGTAATACATTCTACTATGGGTGATACACCCCAATATCATTTTGACGTAACAATGAGTAACCCACAATCATTAAATTAAGGAGATAAAACTATGCGTATAATTAAATTAATAATTATGTCACTCGTGGCGGTTGCATTTTTCTCATGCGAACCAACCTACACAAAAACATATAGTTGGGCGTACCCTGTTGCCGGAGACTGGATGGTGAAAGCCTATGTGAATGGCGCCGAAGTTGGTGGGCCATATGAAATCAAATCGTATAATTCCGCATTTGGTAAAGATTCAATCTGGATTGACGATTATGCAACAACTTCCTCAAACGGAAACTTCTGGTCATTCAAGGTGAAAACTGCGGTGAATATGGGAACTAAAACATTCAGCACAGTTGGATCAAAGAATGCGATTACAAATTACGGAATTAATATAGTTGTTTCGAACGGTAAAATTATCGGGAATGACAGTATTACCATGGATGTTGTATTTGCCGACGATGCCACAACAACTTATAAGTTGGCTGGTCACCGTGAAGTATCGTACGAAGAGTATACTCAACAATAAAAATTGTTGGATATTTCAATAAAAAAAGGAACTGCTCAAACGAGCAGTTCCTTTTTTGGTAGTTGGAAAATGAATCACAGAATATCAAATATCTCTGCAAGACCCTTAACCTTGAAAGTTGCCTTAAAAGTATCGTTAGATTTTAAGTTGGGATTAAAATATATCTGATCGATCCTAGCATTTTGTGCTCCTACAATATCCGCTTCATAGCTGTCGCCTATCATAATGGTTTCAGAGGCTGTGGCATTATTTAATTGCAGTGCATACTCAAAGATACGTTTGTCAGGTTTCAAGGCCTGTGCGGCTTCTGAGAGGACTACATGGGCGAAGTAATGCCCGATGTTGCAACTGTTCAGCTTTTTGTATTGCACCTCAACAAAGCCATTAGAAACGATTGTCAGGGGGTACTTTGGTGCCAGATACTCTAATAGTTCCATTGCATAGGGTACAAGCATGGTCCTGGAGGGAAGCAAGGCTAAATACTCATCCCCGATTTGTTTTGCCAATGGCGCATTATCAACTCCAACCTGAATTAAAGGATGCTGGAAGCGCTCCAGGGAGAGTTCTGCTTTTGATATGGTTCCTTTCCCGTATTCTTCCCACAACTCAATATTGCGTTTGGCATACAAATTAAAGTATTGCTCAAAGCTGTCAAAGAACTGACCTAAATTCTTTTGTTCGTATATTTCGTGCAGGGATGACTTAGCATTGGCATGAAAATCCCAAAGGGTATCATCAAGGTCGATAAAGACGTATTTGTACATTGATTGGTTGATTGGTTGATTAGTTAATTAGTTAATTAGTTAATTGGTTGATTAAGTTGATTGGTTTGTTCGATTGAGATAATTTGGTTAGAATAAGATGAAATTTATTTAAAACAGGTAAAAGAAAATTGCGTTTCCCGTAGCTGGAAAACGCAATTCTGTAAATGGTAAATCGTAAAATGATAAATGTTTTTATTCCACTTCAATTACCAGGTATTTACTAATGCTCCAGAACTCATCAGTGTCCAGTATTAATAAGACAAAGTTACCGTTTTCCTTTTCGAGGGTGTAGGACGATTTAGGATGGCTGGTAAGGATCTTAGCACGAGTGGAATACAACGGTATTGATTTGGTATTGCGGGCATCAATCCGCACAAAGTAATTCTTGTTGAAGTCACGCTGAAGTACTTTCTGTGCACTGAGGATTCCATCAGTAGTCACTATTTTCTGTTGTTTCAGTTCGCTCAGGGTTCCAAATACATACCAGGCGGTATGAATGGTTTCATCCTGTTCTTTGATTTTTGTCTCTTTGGTTTTATTGTCCGTAGCCAATACATCAATATCCTTATTCATTTCACTCACTTTGGTATCCAACTTGACAATGATTGAATCTTTTTCAGCTAATTCTACCTGTAATAATGCCACTTTACTTGATTCTTCTTCCAATGCTTTCGTCAGGCGCGAGATAGTATGTTCCAGTTGAGAGGATTTGAAAGCACTTTTCTTGATTTTTGACCGTAAACGGGTAAGTTCAGCTTTGTTGGCCAGAATCATATCGTTTATATAGATCATGTCTTCATTAATCTTAGTGCGGACATCATCATTCAATTCTTTGCCAACAGGATGAGTAGAGATGACATTCTCGGTACTTTTGATTTTTTCAATATTCTGCTCTATCTGGTTCATGGCCGAAAAATAGCCATCCACTTCTTCCTGAAGTTTAAGTTTGGCATTTAATAATGAATCGTTTTCAGCTTTCAGTGATTTGTAATCGGAGGATTGCTTTCCGCATGACGTAAAGAAAATGAGCAGAATAGCAAAAGTAAAAATGGTTGATTTCATATTGAAATGAGTTGTTGACGAAGAAATTTGAGAATTTAATGTGAACATTTACGGGTAAATTTTCTGATTCAAAAAACAAATTAATAATTCCTAACGGAATGATATTTTATTCTCAATTTTACGAGTACAAAGGTAATGTTATTCTTCTAATCCTGCAACAATTAGCACAATTTCACCTTTTGGATTATGTTCAATGAAATGCTGGATTAAATCCTGTAATGTGCCCCGGATAGTTTCCTCGAACAGCTTGGATATTTCGCGGGATACAGAGGCTTTTCGTTCATTTCCGAAGACTTCAGCGAGCTGGGTCAGGGTCTTCAGCAATCGAAATGGGGATTCATAAAAAATCATGGTTCGCTCTTCGTTGACAAGATTATTTATTTTTGTCTGACGGCCTTTCTTTTGAGGCAGGAACCCTTCAAAGCAGAACCTGTTATTAGGCAGTCCGGAAGCTACCAGGGCAGGAACAAAAGCAGTAGCACCCGGTAAACATTCAACATCAATGCCATTTTCAACACACTGGCGGACTACCAGGAATCCGGGATCAGAAATAGCAGGAGTCCCTGCATCGGAGATCAGGGCTATTGTTTGGCCGTTTTTAATGCGTTCAACAATATTCTCAACAGTTTTATGTTCATTGAATTTATGATGAGATTGCATGGGAGTTTTAATTTCGAAATGTTTTAGTAAGAAACCGCTGGTGCGTGTGTCTTCAGCTAAAATCAGATCGGCATTCTTTAAAACCCGAATGGCGCGAAAAGTCATGTCTTCAAGATTACCTACCGGCGTTGGGACTACATATAGTTTCATAAAATATTTTGATAAATTGATGAATAGGTGGAAGAATATTCCTCTGTTCTTTTAAATATACTGAATTTAATAAATACGGGTTGTTAATAAACTGAATAGTGAATTGTCATCTACCAGTTGATTCAATTTATGTTTCTCAATAGAATTGTAAAAATATGAAGGATTCATTGAAAAACTACTTTTAACTTTATGTTGATATCTTTTTTTATAAAAACAATTTCTATACTTTTAATTTTTTTATCTTTGCAAGGTTTAAATAAAGAGTCAAGATTCAAGATTCAAGATTCAGGATTCAAGACAAAGACTGAGGAACAGAGTGTTTGTTGTCAGCATTCAATCACCATTTTAATGCTAATTGAGTATTATCGTTTAATTAAGCATATAACAATACCTGATGTAAATTTAGCCGGTGAATTCCTTAATCCGGATTTTGATTAAATTAACGGGTGTAAAGGTACTATAATAGAAAGAGAAACGAATAAAAGTAGAACTAATTTTCAATAAAATACCATGATTTATTCAGAAAAAAACCATCCTAATCAACAAAGACGTGGTAGTATCGAGGTTATTTGCGGTTCCATGTTTTCAGGGAAAACAGAAGAATTGATCAGACGGTTGAAACGGGCGAAATTTGCCAAACAGCAGGTTGAGATTTTTAAACCCAAAATTGACACCAGGTATTCGGAGGAAGATGTGGTTTCGCATGATAAAACTGCCATACGTTCGACCCCGGTTGAATCATCAGGCAGTATTTTATTAATGTCAGGAGATGTAGATGTTGTAGCCATTGATGAAGCACAGTTTTTTGATGATGGATTGGTGGATGTTTGCACTCAACTGGCAAATCAGGGAATCAGGGTTATCGTAGCCGGTTTGGATATGGATTTCAGGGGTGTCCCCTTTGGACCCATGCCTGCGTTATGTGCTGTAGCTGAAGATGTATTTAAGGTGCATGCCATTTGCGTCCGTTGCGGGGCATTGGCTTATGTTTCACATCGGTTGGTTGATAGCGATAAACGTGTTTTGCTGGGCGAAATGAGTGAATATGAACCGATTTGCCGGGAGTGTTACAATAAAACAGAACATAAATAAGCGTAGTATTTTACCCCGATTGCTAAACTTAAAATTTGCGAGATTATCATGAGTGCAACTTCAAGACCTTTCACTTTCGACCGTGTAGTTCGAATGATTATCGGGTTGACAATCCTGGTGTTTATCTTCTTTCTGATAAACAGGCTGAGTGGAGCATTATTACCTTTTCTTATAGCCTGGTTATTGGCTTATTTAATGCAACCTTTAGTTAAGTTCTTCCAGATAAAGCTTAAGTTTAAGAGCCTGGGATTATCCATTATATGTACCTTGTTGGTAGTAATAGGTATTTTGACAAGTATGGTTTGGTATCTGACTCCCATTATTACACTTGAAATTTCTAAACTTTCAGAACTGATTACAGTATATACAAAAGGAATCAATGTAAATACCATTTTACCCCAGGAGTGGCAAAGTCAAATTAGTTATTATCTTACTCATTTGAACCTGCAATCGATCATGCAGGATCAAAATGTGATGGATGTTATTAAAAAACTCACCCCTCAGTTGTGGGATTTAATAAATAGTTCCTTAAATTTGGTGCTGGGACTGGCTGTTATTATGATTGTCCTGCTGTACCTGGTTTTAATTTTGATGAATTATGACAAGCTGGTTGCCGGCATGTTTAAAATCATACCTCCCAATTACCGGACTCTTGTTACTGAAATTATTCTTGATCTGGAAAATGGCATGAACCGTTATTTCAGGGGTCAGGCATTGATCGCATTAATTGTCGGGGTACTCTTTTCCATAGGTTTTAGTATTATCCATTTGCCATTAGCAATCCTATTAGGTCTGTTTATTGGTGTGTTAAACATGGTGCCCTATCTGAAAGTGATTGGGATTATTCCTACTGCTACCATGGGCTTGCTTCAATCGGTGGAAACCGGGCACAGCTATGGTTCCATACTACTTGGGATTGCAATAGTATTCTTAATTATTCAATTAATTGAAGACCTGATACTGACTCCAAAAATCATGGGTAAAGTGACAGGCTTAAATCCTGCTATAATTTTACTTTCATTATCAATCTGGGGTTCATTAATGGGGATAGTTGGAATGATCATTGCTTTACCGCTGACAACTCTCATTATGTCGTATTATAAACGTTTTGTGCTGGAAGCGGATCAGCATGAACAATTGACACAAATTGAACCTGAAGAACCAGTAACCCAGGATGACGGAGTGTGAAAATCATTCATATAAATCAAAAAGGCCGTTGAACAAAGTTCAACGGCCTTTTTGATTTATAATGGTATCTAGTTTTGGTCAATCTTAATATCCCGAATCATTAATTGGGTAGTTGTATTCCCATTGAATGAATTTTCTTCCAGGGTATAACATATATCCAGTGGATTCAGTGCTTTTAAATGGTCATTGTATTCATGCATACGAAATGCAATGCCATTCATAACATTCTCACAACTTGAATCGACAAGCTCAAGTTTTAAATGCTCCTGTTCTTTTCCAACCAGGCGGCTTGTCCCATAATCAAATACCTTTTTGGAAACAAAGATAGGTTTCATATTCCCCGGGCCAAATGGGGCAAATTGTTTCAGTACACGAAAGAATTTAGGAGTGATATCTTTAAATTCCAACACAGCATCGATGTCAATTTGAGGATAGGTCTGTTCCAACAGGATGTTTTCAGAAACATACTTCTCAAATCGTTCCGTAAATTCCAGTACGTTTTCTTCTTTCATAGATAAACCTGCTGCGTACATATGACCACCAAAGTTCTCGAGCAAGTCACGGCATGAATCAATGGCTTTGTAGATATCGAATCCCGATACTGAGCGGGCAGAACCGGAAGCTAATCCGTTGGAATTACTCAAGACAATGCTTGGCTTGTAGTATTCTTCGGATAAACGAGAAGCTACTATCCCAATGACACCTTTATGCCAGTCCGGTTTATGCACTACAATCGATCTTCGCTCTGCATACCGTTTGTCAGCAACAATCAAAGCGATTGCTTCATCGGTAATAAACTTATCCAGATCCTTACGATCATTATTATATTCGTTTATAGTACCACTTTTTTCTTTTGCAAACACATGGTCGGTGGAAACCAATAATTCAACAGCTTCATAAGCCAGTTTCATGCGTCCTGATGCATTAATCCTGGGCCCGATTTTAAATACAATATCGCTGATAGTTATTTCCTTATCGGCAAGCCCGCAGACATCCAGAATTCCTTTTAGACCAACGCTGGGGTTTGTGTTAATTTGTTTAAGGCCAAAGAAAGCTAGTATCCTGTTCTCACCGGTAATGGGCACAATATCCGAAGCGATACTCAAAGCAAGTAAATCGAGTAGGGGAGTGAGCTGTGAAAAATCTATGTTGTTGGTAATTGCGAATGCCTGCATAAGTTTAAATCCTACTCCACACCCCGAAAGGTGCTTATAGGGATACTGGCAATCAATCCGTTTGGGATCTAATACTGCTACTGCAGGTGGTAGTTGATCATCGGGAGTATGGTGATCGCAGATAATGAAATCAACGCCCTGTGTAGTTGCGTACTTTACTTTTTCAATTGCTTTGATGCCACAATCAAGCGCAATCACCAGTTTATAATCGTTGGCAGCAGCATAATCGATTCCTAGAATGGAAATCCCATACCCTTCGTTGTAACGGTCAGGGATGTAGAAATCAACATTGGAATAAAACTGTTTTAAAAACTTGTAGACTAACGAAACTGAGGTTGTTCCATCCACATCATAATCACCATAAACGAGAATCTTCTCGTTTTTTTCCATTGCTAAAGTTAATCGATTGACAGCATTCTGCATATCGGCCATAAGAAAAGGGTCGTGCAGGTCACTTAAATCGGGCCTGAAAAAACTTCGTGCATCTTCGAAAGTCAGAATATCCCGCTGAACTAATAATTGAGAAAGAATAGGACTGATACTTAGCTCTTCGGCTAATTTTTTTTGTACTTCAATTTGTTGTTCGGTAAGAGTTCTGTAATACCAGATATTTATCATTGTGTTTTATTTTTCAACTCCGGAGTGAAGAGACGCATCTCTTCAAAGAATAAGAAGACATTATTTTTCAAACCATTAAAAACAAATCAACAACACTAATAATGTGCTTATTCAGTGCTGTAAAGGTAAAGAAAAGTTTTTAAATCTACAAGATTGCCTGTTGGTGAGATTTTGAAATCTTGTCAAAAAGAGGCCATTACAAAATATATAGTATTATCTTTGTACTGAAATAAAGAATATTCTATCCAAAAAGAAATAATTTGCAATAATTTACGTTAACTTATTTTATTGTCGGACAAGGTCTAAAATGGAATGTAGTTGACAGTTGCATACAAATATACAAAAATGCAGGAAGAAATTAAAAAAGCAGTTGAAGTACTCCGTGCAGGAGGTGTGATTCTTTATCCTACTGATACCATTTGGGGGTTGGGATGTGATGCTACCAATGAAAATGCAGTTAAACGTATTTTTGAAATTAAAAGAAGAGCAGATACAAAAGCAATGTTAGTGCTGATTGATAATCCGGCAAAACTACAATCCTATGTTGAAGAAGTACCCGATATGGCCTGGGATTTAATAGAACTGAGTGAAAAACCATTGACTATTATCTATCCCAATGCTAAAAACCTGGCAAAAAACTTAATTGCTCCGGATAAAACGATTGGAATCCGGGTTACCGGAGAAAACTTTTCCAGGAATCTATGTGCCCAATTCCGCAATCCAATTGTATCCACTTCCGCAAATATCAGCGGTGTTGCTGCACCGGCAAACTTTAGTCAGATTTCGGAAGATATTAAATCAGCTGTTGATTATGTAGTAAATTTCAGACGGGATGATCTTTCCAAACCCACCCCTTCCTCCATCATTAAACTAGGTAAAGGTGGATTGTTCCAGTTAATTCGAGAATGATTGAATATGAATAAAAATCGACTCTTTCAGAAATACATTCTTTACGACATGCTTGCTTCACTTCTGGTGTGGATAGCATTTGTTATATTCAGAAAAACCGTAAATGATATTCAGATTTTTGATGGTGCCAGGATTTTTATACCCAATTATGACTATTTTACCAGTTTAATATTCTTTCCTTTTTGTTGTGTCTTTGTACATTATCTGTCTGGTTTCTACTTAAATCCACTTAAGAAATCAAGGATCAATGTCATCCTTAGTACTATTTCCTCTTCAGCCATTATAGCCCTTTCCGTTTTTTTTGTACTGAAGTTGGGCGATGTAGTTGTTTCATACGAGTATTTCTATTTCTCTTTGCTGGTATTGTTTGGTTTATTGTTTTGTTTTACTTATTTGTTCAGGAATATTATTTTCTCTCAGATCCAGAATAATTATAAGACAAAGAAATGGACCAATAACACACTTATTATCGGAACCGGCGATAATGCAAAGAAAATTGCTGATGATATTGAAAAACATGGGCAACAAAACACATTGGTCGGTTTTGTCGCTACCAACAAAAAAGTAGGTGTTCCACCGGAGATGATTCTGGGAAATATGACTCAGATTGCCTATATTATTGAAAAATATGATGTTCATGAAACAATTGTAGTCCTTGATGATGATGCCGATGAACAACAGTTGTTTAAAATTATCAATTTACTATACAGGTTTAATATTGACATACAATTTACCCCCCGGTTGTATGAAATTTTAATTGGTAGTGCCAAAATAACCCATATGGGTATTATTCCGTTGGTGAGCATTACGAATCCTTCTATGTCTGACTGGGAAGTAAGCGTAAAGCGTTTTGTAGATATTGTTTTTTCGCTCATTTCGTTGTTATTGCTTTCTCCGTTTTTGATTTATTTCATGTTATTAATAAAGAGAGATTCAAAGGGTCCGGTTTTTTATCGACAGGAACGAATCGGCAGGTACGGACGCCCATTCAATATCCTTAAATTTAGAACCATGTACCTCGGTTCCGAGAATGGAACTCCTAAGTTGAGCAGTGCGAATGACGACCGCATAACCCAGATAGGAAGAACATTACGGAAATACAGGATTGATGAAATTCCTCAGTTCTGGAATATCCTCAAAGGTGATATGAGCCTGGTGGGTCCACGTCCGGAAAGGCGCTATTACATAAATCGTATCATAGAGGATGCCCCTTATTATTGTTTGCTCTATAAAATCAGACCCGGATTGACATCATGGGGTCCTATTAAAATAGGATATTCCGATACCATTGAAAAAATGATTGAACGGCTCAATTATGATATTATTTATATGGAAAATATGTCACTTCTGACGGATATGAAAATCCTGATGTATACTATTGAAATAATATTTAAGGGGAAAGGCGTTTAATAATACCGTAATTTCTATATCTTTGTGAAAAGTTTTTTTATAAGGGTATGGAAAATAAAGGTTGGTATTTGAGAATGTTAGATTGGCGAGAGGAGCATATTAAGCAACGTCATTTCATTCTTATTTTAAGTTTTTTAGTCGGTATTTTTGCGGCTATCGCAGCCTATATTCTAAAGTCCTCCATTCACTTCATTCAATCGGTCTTAACGGAAAGTTTTAGCCGGTACCATGTCAACTTCTGGTACCTTGTTTTTCCTGCCATTGGGATATTAATTTCCTACTTATTCGTACGTTATCTGGTCAAGGATGATATCAGCCATGGTGTGACCCGGATACTATATGCTATCTCTCAACGAAAAAGCATTCTCAAGTTACATAATGTCTGGACATCAATAGTGGGTAGTTCTATTACCATTGGTTTTGGTGGTTCGGTAGGAGCGGAAGCTCCCATAGTATTAACCGGTTCTGCCATTGGATCCAACCTTGGTAATTTCTTTAAGATGGATCAGAAAACCCTCATGCTGTTGGTGGGTTGTGGTGCTTCAGGCGCTATTGGTGGAATTTTTAAAGCTCCTATTGCAGGCCTTGTTTTTACCCTGGAGGTCTTGATGCTGGATATGACCCTTACTGCTATAGTTCCATTACTTATATCCTCAGTAACTGCAACTTCCCTGTCCTATTTCTTCTCGGGAAGTGCCTTTACGTTTCAATTTAGCCGGTACGAACCATTTGCAATCGATAGAATCCCGTATTTGATTCTGTTGGGAGTCATTTGCGGGTTAGTATCCCTGTATTTCACCCGGGGGATGAACTGGATTGAAGGACTGTTCAGGAAGATGAAGAACCCCTATACAAAATTAATTGTTGGAGGAATGGTTTTGAGCTTGTTGATTTTTATATTTCCTCCACTGTATGGTGAAGGATATGACACTGTTGTTGCCCTTTTAAATGGCCATTCGGCGTCGGTTTTGAATCAAAGTTTCTTTTTGGGGCTAGGCCACAGCCCTTGGATTATTATCGTTTACCTGGGTTTAATTATTATTTTTAAAATATTTGCTTCTGCTTCAACCACTGCTGCCGGTGGAGTAGGAGGGATCTTTGCACCAACCTTATTTATCGGCTGCCTGACGGGTTTTGTGGTTGCAAAATTATTAAATGAATTCGGGTTCCATATTCCAATAGAAAACTTTGCCCTGGCAGGTATGTCAGGACTTATGTCCGGGGTTATGCATGCCCCATTGACAGGTATTTTCCTGATAGCCGAACTTACCGGAGGCTATAACTTGTTTATGACCCTCATGATTGTATCTACAGTATCCTACCTGACTATCATTTTATTTGAACCTCACAGCCTGTATGCCATGCGGTTGGCTCAAAAAGGCGAATTGCTCACCCACCATAAGGATAAAGCAATCCTTACGATGCTTAAAATGGAGAACTTTATTGAGACCGACTTTACCAAACTAAACCCTGAAATGGATCTGGGTGAATTAGTGAAAATAATATCCAAGTCGAAAAGAAATTTATTCCCGGTTGTAAATCATGCCACTCATGTCCTCGTAGGGGTTGTTTTAGTCGACGAAGTCCGGAATATTATGTTCCGTCCTGATTTATATGGTCGGTTTAAGGTAAAGAAATTAATGACTGCACCACCTGCTTTATTAACTCCAACCATGCCCATGGAAAGAGTCATGGACGTTTTTGAAGACACCGGTTCCTGGTATTTGCCGGTAGTGGATGATGATAAAGTCTATCTGGGTTTTGTGTCTAAATCTAAGATATTTAATTCCTATCGAAAAGTATTGGTACATTTCTCGGATGAATAGATTCATTTACCATTTAATCATTTACTATTTACCATTTGAGTGTATAGTCAATGGATTCGTAGATCGCTAACTTTTAAAACACCAAACCTTTCAAACCATTCAAACATCAAACCTTTCAAACATCAAACCTTTCAAACATCAAACCTTTCAAACATCAAACTCTTCAAACATATATCTTATGTCGAAACTCAAACTTACCTATACAGAAGCAATCACAGAGCTTGAAAATATATTGGCAGAACTTGAATCTAACCAGGAAGTGAATATGGATGTGATTTCCGAGAAGGTGAAACGTTCAGCCTTCCTGATGGATTTCTGTAAAAAGCAATTACATGATCTGGACGAAGAACTGGAAAAGATAATCGAACATCTGGATTGATTTTTTATTCTTGGTAAACTGTATTTTAAAGGAATATAACTATCTGATTAATTAATTATTATGAAAAAGCAAATCACATTTTTCATTCTTTTGTTTCTTGCAACGACATTTATAGGTTATTCTCAGTCGAAAACCAGGATTGAAATCAAGAATAACTGGTATTACCTGAATGGTGAAAAGTATTTCATTAAGGCTATCGGATATGAGATTGGCGCCCGCCCGGGTCAACACCCTTATGAAGGTAAGCGGGTTGATGATCTGGATTTAATGAAGTTTGACCTGAAAGTAATCAAGGAAGCCGGATACAACGCCATCAGGACCTGGAGCCAGTTCACGGAACCTCAGTTGAAATTGGTACAGAATTCAGGGCTGAAGCTAATCATGGGCATAGATGTAAGTCCTGATAAAGATTATGGTGACCCGGCTTTCAGAAAGGCTTGTAACGAATCGCTTAAGAAGGTCACAGACTATTCCAAAAAATACGATTGTATCATTACCTACCTGATCTTAAATGAGCCGCAGACCGACCATGTGTATAAAGTCTCAGGGAAAGCTTTTGTATCGCTTATGAAGCACCTGACGGAGTGCATACATACCAATCATCCCGGGATACCTGTCACCATTTCGGCTAATGCCATGATTAGCGATTATATCGACATGAATATTTTTGATGTCTATGGGTATAATTGCTATGACCACACCGAAGCACAAACAGCTACCATGGGTTTCAAGGACTTTATTCAAGGACTTACTGAATTAAACGGATTAAAAAAACCACTGATTACAACCGAGTTTGGATATTCTGTTTCTCATAACGGTTTTGGACGTTATGGCGGAAATACCCTGACACAACAAAGTACCGGGTTGATTTCCAATTATCGTGCCCTTCTTGATGCCGGTGCAGTGGGAATGTGCCCTTTTTATTATGCCGATGGCTGGTGGAAAGGTGGTGATGCATACTACCACAATAGCGAACAACCGGAAGAATGGTTCGGTTTCTGGGGTTACAGCGATAAAAATGATAAGTATGGCTCACCCCGTCCAGTATGGTTTGCTATGAAAAATTATATGAAAGCACTGGTAATAAGCCCCAAAAATAATACGATTTATACCACAGCTAAAATGCCATTGGAACTTTATACTGATAAAGATGTCAAACAGGTAGTCGTAAAATTACATGATAAAGTGATCTATTCCAATAACATCACTAAAGAAGGTTACTTTGCCGGTCAGATCACTGTTGATCCGAAAGGGATAGAGGATTTGGAACTTGCTTTTGAGTTCTATAACAGAGATAATAAGCTTATTAAAACGGAATCTATTCTGGTGCTGGCTTCAGCTACTGTGTTTGAGTTGCCTAAATTGTCTATTGAAGTTACTCCCGGTAGCAATTTAAATGCAGGTAAGATAGCAAGTATTAAAACCACCATAGAAACTAAGGAGAACTTCAGGATAGTGGATGACTTAAAGGTAAGTTTCAATACGCATCTTGGTTGGGAAGTAGGGCCACAGGCTACAGTTTCATTAAAGGATCAATTGGATAAGAAAACAATAAGTTCCGAAAGTTTCTTCCATATCCCTAACGATTGTCATGTGGTGAATGCATCGGCAGGTGTTTCCGTGCAATATGGTAAGTTTGTATTTCGGATACATGATCAGAAGATTATTTTCAGGGGTGATTGGGCAAAAGAAGTTGGTCGTAAACAGTAATCGTTGAAACTCTAATTCTTACAAGTTTTAGTGACGGCTTTGAAAGTTAGTAAGTACAGGTTTTGTAATCGAAGCTGTCACTGATAACCAATCAACCAATTAACCAACGGAACGAAGTGACGTCCCGTTTACGGGATCAACTCAATCAACCAATCAACCAATCCAGCTTACATCAAATTCTCCTAAATCAGCATATCTCAGCAGTAAATCATGGGCATGGTTTACTGCTTCTTCAAGCCCTTTTTTACCACTATATCCATTGATTATCATTTGCAGTTTAGTGGTTTCTTCAGATATTTTCGTTCGCTCATGATCACTGGTCGGCGTGCCAATACCACCTGCTGCATCACGGTAAAGCGGTAACCCTTCTACGTTGAGTATCCCACGGCCTATGGCTTCAAACATATCCTGGTCAGTTCCAACTCCCAGTTCAATATCTCCCTGTATTTTGTCTATGTCAAATCCTCCGATTGAAAATCCACTACGTATAGATACCACATTGATAATATCGACCAACGTGCTAACTTTATAAATAGGGATACCCCTGACAATCCTCCGGCACAATGCTTCAGCTGATGGACGGTACCTGTTCGGGTCTTTGCCAAGTGTTTTATAGGCTTTTCGAGTAGCACCTATCTCAGGGCGTTTATTGATTTCTTCCAGGGAATAGGTCGAAGCGATCCGTTCAACTTCAGCCTCCATCTCATCCCAAAGTTCATTGGATGTTTCAGGGTTCCTGACTTCACAACTGATCACTGCCAGTTTTAAATCCGGACAAGCATGCTGAATACTCTCTGAAATTGTTATCTTCATTTTCGAACAGATATTGATGAACCCCTAAACTAAAAAACTTCTTTACCAATCTACCAATTAACCAATTAACCAATCAACCACTCAACCAATTAACCACTCAACTTAATCAACCAATCAACCAATTAACCAATTAACCAATTAACCAATTAACCAATCAACCAATCAACCGATTAACCAATTAACCAATCAACCAATCACCATAATTCCGCTCAGCATTCTTCCTGATTTTATCCCAAGCCTGCGGGCAGAGAAGAACCGTTCATTTTCAGAATAAGTACACATTCCGGCGATCTCAATGTGTTGGTTTAAAACACCCGCTTTCAGAAGTGATTGTTGATTTGCTTTCCACAGATCCAGGTAGTACGTTTGGTTCTGGATAGTTACAATCCCTCCAAGATCAAATCCAACAGTTTCAAAATTGGTTACTACTTCTTTTCCTACTTCATAAACATTTGCAGAAATGGATGGACCAATCACTACCCGGATATCCACCGGATTGCAATTGAATTTGTCTGTTAAGGTTTGAATGGTCTTTCCGGCTATCTGTGCACAGGTTCCACGCCAGCCGGCATGGGCAACAGCAACTACTTTTTGTACCGGGTCGTAGAATTGCAGCGGTACACAATCGGCCGTGGTGACTCCAATGCATACATGTGGTGTTTGTGTATACAGTGCATCAATTCCGTGTAAGGCAGTGGATTTTTCTTCTGATGTCAGTTGAAAGAAGTTGTCGTTAATTTCCCTGATCCCGGTTCCGTGTGTTTGGTAGGGAATTATTAACTTATCATGCTTTATCCCTAGCTGGTCGCACAGAATCTCTTGGTTCCTGTTGACATGCTCCGGGTTATCCCCAGAGAACGGACTCATATTCAGGGATGCATAATTGCCCATGCTTGCACCACCTTCCCGGTCGGTGCAAAAATGGGCAATTTCTTTATATTTCTCCAGTAATTTGTATGTTATCATGATCTCTGATACAAACTAACAACAATCGGCACGTTGGAATACAAATGAATGTGTTGGCTATAATTGAATAGGTGTTCAAACCTCAAACCTCAAACCTCAAACTCTCAACTACCTACTACCTACTACCTACTATTTTATAACTCATCCCACCCGATGCCTTTGTATTTGCTTAAATCATCTTCCTCGTCTTCCTCTTCCTCTTCTTCAATTTCTTCTTCCGGTTCGTGGTAAGCCACTTCCATAGGACGGTGAGTGATTTCAACTACCTTGTTCGATTCCTTGTTGATTTCAGTCCAGATAAGATCCTTTAATTCCGGGATGCCCATTCCGCTGATCGATGAGATGAATACAGTCTGTATATCAGCAGGAACTAATTTCTTTACTTCAACCATTAATTCATCATCCAGCATATCGCATTTGGTGATAGCTAAGATCCGTTGTTTGTCTACCAGTTCCGGATTGTATTGTTTCAGTTCGTTCAGCAGGATATTATATTCCGCCTGAATGTCATTGCAATCGGCAGGAATCATAAACAGCAAGATCGAATTTCGTTCAATGTGGCGTAAGAAACGTAACCCGAGTCCGCGTCCTTCAGCTGCCCCTTCAATGATTCCGGGAATATCAGCCATCACAAACGACTTGTTGTTGCGGTAAGCCACAATGCCCAGATTTGGAACCAAGGTAGTAAACGGATAATCGGCTATTTCAGGTTTTGCTGCCGATACTACCGACAGCAAAGTTGACTTGCCGGCATTTGGGAAACCTACCAACCCGACATCCGCAAGGACTTTCAATTGCAGGACTACTGTTTTCTCAATCGAAGCTTCTCCCGGTTGTGCAAAGCGGGGTGTTTGATTGGTTGACGAACGGAAGTGCCAGTTTCCCTGACCTCCACGACCCCCATTGACCAATATCACTTCTTCGCCATCTTCTTTGATGTCGCACAGGAATTCTCCGGTCTCGGCATCATACACTACGGTGCCACATGGCACCTCTATGGTCTTGTCATCGCCCTCTTTCCCAAAACTACGGCTTAAACCGCCACTCTCACCATCACCCGCATGAATATGCCGTGCATATTTCAGGTGGATCAGTGTCCAGTGGTTCTTGCTGCCACGTAAGATGATATGACCGCCACGTCCGCCATCTCCGCCATCAGGACCACCTTTCATGGTTAGTTTGTCGCGGTATAAATGTTTAGATCCCGGTCCACCCTTACCTGAACGGCAAAAGATTTTTACGTAATCTACAAAGTTTGAACTTGCCATATTGTTTATTTAATTTATGAGATAACAAAACACATCGGCTTTTAGTTCCGATGTGTTGTTAAGGGAAATGAATTTTGAAAGCTGTTTTATCGTTTTGAATCGATAGCTGCGGAAATGCGTCCGAATATTTCGTCGATAGTACCCATGCCATTGATGGCAGCATATTTGTTTTTATTTTTGTAGAAGTCGCTTACGGGAGCAGTTTTGCTTTCGTATACTTCCAGTCTCTTTTTGATTGTTTCCAGGTTGTCATCGCAACGTCCTGATGTTTCACCACGTTTCAGTAACCGGGTGATCAACTCCTCATCGTCAACCTGCATGTCGATTAGTAAAGTGGTTTCTTTATTCAGTTGAGTCATCAGGTTTTCCAGCGCCTCGGCCTGTGCCACATTACGAGGGAAGCCGTCTAAAATAATTCCTTTGCTGTTTTTTGTTTGTTCCTCAATGGCCTTAGACAGTATGTCAAAAATCATTTTGTCGGGAACCAGGTTTCCTTTTGATATAAAACTCTCAGCTTCAATACCTAACTCGCTTCGTTTCGCGATTTCTTCGCGCAATAAGTCACCCGTTGACAAATGTTTCAACGAGTACTTTTCTACAATCAAATCGCTTTGTGTTCCTTTGCCACAACCCGGGGCACCACAAATAATAATGTTCAACATTTTTTACCTTTTAATATATTAACTAAAATCAAGCCTTAAGGTACCTATTCCTCAAGGTTGATGGATGATTTATTCGGAAACTACTGTGTAAATATCTTTCAAATTGCGGCCGTAGCCATCGTAATCCAACCCGTAACCAACGATAAAATCGTTTGGTATTTTCATGGCTACATAATCCACGGTGATGTCGCGTTGCAATGCATCCGGTTTCTGCAGGAATGTGGCAACCCTTATTTCATTTGCGCCTTTAGCACGAAGCGAACTTAAGATCCGTTCCATGGTGATGCCCGTGTCCACTATATCTTCAACCACTACTACGTTGCGGCCTACAACGCTCTCATTAAGACCTATGATTTCTTTTACGGCTCCT
This sequence comes from Paludibacter sp., assembly GCA_028710415.1. Classification (GTDB taxonomy): domain Bacteria; phylum Bacteroidota; class Bacteroidia; order Bacteroidales; family Paludibacteraceae; genus Paludibacter. The sequence continues at coordinate 62,559 of JAQTUE010000014.1, forward strand.
GTGGTGTACAGGCCTTCGTACGAAGATAGCTTTATAAACGTAATTTCACAAGGAATATTCACGTTTTTCATTAAGTCGCCTGCAAACATAAATGCTCCATTCAGGACGCATATAAATAATGGGTTTTTATCCGCTACGTCACGGTTAATGTCGTCTGCCACTTTACGAACGGCAGCTAAAATCTCTGATTCAGGAATGGATAAAATGAATTTTTTATCTTTAATTTGAATTGTGTTCATGAATGATACTGGTAAATTAGGACCTGAGGGTTATCTGTGTTGTTTTTAGTTTATTCTGATTCATTGTCAGTATTTCAATGGTCAAAGAAATATTTAGCCAATATCGATAAAAACATTTGCAAAAGTACAAAAAAACATCCATTGCTGAAATGCTAATAATGTTAAGCAAAAAAAAGTCGCAATAATAAAGCTTATTGCGACTTTTTAATCAGTTTAAGGAGTATTACAATACTTTGATTTCTTTCAATACGTCGTTCGTGGCACGTACTGCAGCAGCGCTTTTTGCAAATAATGCTTTTTCTTCTGCATTGAGTTTGTAGTCAATGATTTCTTCTACACCGTCTTTGCCAATTACTACCGGCACACCGATGCAAATATCTGATTGATCATATTCGCCTTCCAGGTAAACACAGCAAGGGATAATTTTCTTTTGGTCGTGGATGATCGATTCTACCAGGTAAGCAGCAGCTGCTCCCGGAGCATACCAGGCTGAAGTACCAAGCAATGAAGTCAGGGTTGCACCACCTACCATGGTATCGGCAACTACTTTGTCCAATGTTTCTTTGTCCAGGATTTCGCTTACCGGACGGCCTTTGTAACCTGCAAAACGGGTCAATGGTATCATAGTGGTGTCACCATGTCCGCCGATCACCATGCCTTCAACTTCTGTTGGGTTGGCATTCAATGCTTTGCTTAAATAACATTTGAAACGTGAGCTGTCAAGCGTTCCGCCCATACCAATGATTTTGTTCTTTGGAAGTCCGGTTGCTTTCAATGCCAGGTAAGTCATAGTATCCATTGGATTGCTTACTACCACAATAATTGCATTTGGAGAGAATTTAAGAATGTTTTCAGCAACGCTTTTTACAATCCCTGCATTCACACCGATTAATTCTTCACGGGTCATTCCCGGTTTACGTGGAATACCTGAAGTGATCACTACAACATCAGAATTTGCTGTTTGTGCATAATCATTGGTGCAACCAACAATTTTAGAATCAAAACCCAATAATGCAGCAGTCTGGAGGATATCCAACGCTTTTCCTTCCGATACACCTTCTTTTACGTCAAGCATTACAACCTGATCGGCTACTTCTTTAAATGCTAGGACATTTGCACATGTGGCACCAACATTTCCGGCGCCTACTACAGTTACTTTTGACATGATAATTTTATTTTTTAATTGTTCAATTTTGTATTTTGATTTCTGCTGACAAAGATACAATTATAAATCCATTAAAGAAAAATTTCTTTAATTTTTTTTCCAAATAAAAAACAGTGTTTTAAAGCGAAATTGAGTCCGGACATTTTGGTGTAAATTATAAGATTATTTGTATCTTTGTGGGCGTTAAAAGTATGGTTTAAAAGATAAATTAATTATCATTCATTCAAATAAATAACAATATGCAAACTATTGACAAATTTAATTTTGCAGGTAAAAGAGCATTCGTACGTGTCGATTTCAATGTGCCTTTGAACGAAAATTCTGAAATTACCGACGACACACGCATCCGGGCAGCTATGCCAACTTTGAAAAAAGTACTTTCGGATGGTGGTAGTGTTATCATTGCTTCACACATGGGCCGTCCTAAGAAAAATCCGGACATGAAGTATTCTTTGAAAGCCATTTTAGCCCATGTATCCGAGTTGTTAGGTGTTGATGTAAAATTTGCTCCTGATTGTGCCAACGATGAAACTGCAAAAATGGCTGCGGCCCTGAAACCGGGTGAAGCCCTGTTACTCGAAAATCTTCGTTTCTACGAAGAAGAAGAAGGAAAACCCCGTCTTGCCGATACTGCTACTGACGAAGAAAAAGCAGCTGCAAAGAAAGTAACCAAGGAAAACCAAAAGAAATTTACTGCTACCCTGGCTTCTTATGCCGATTGTTATGTGAATGATGCCTTCGGTACTGCCCACCGTGCTCATGCTTCCACCGCATTGATCGCTAAGTATTTTGATGCCGACAGCAAAATGTTTGGATATTTGATGGAAAAGGAAGTGCTTGCCGTTCAAAAAATCATGACCGATACTGCCCGTCCTTTTACTGCTATCATGGGCGGATCTAAAGTATCTTCAAAAATCGAAATTATCGAAAACCTGCTTACCAAAGTGGACAATTTGATTATTGCCGGTGGTATGACGTATACCTTCACCAAAGCATTGGGTGGTAAAATCGGTAATTCTATCTGCGAAGATGACAAACTGGATCTTGCACTGGAATTATTGGAAAAAGCAAAAGCACAAAATGTGAAGATAGTACTTGCCGTAGATGCTAAAATTGCCGATGCCTTCAGCAACGAAGCTAACACCCAGTTTTTACCCGTAGACGAAATTCCTGATGGCTGGCAAGGTTTGGATATCGGTCCGCTTACCGAAAAAATCTTTGCCGATGTCATCGAAGCTTCCAAAACCATCCTGTGGAATGGTCCTACCGGAGTATTCGAATTCGATAACTTCACACATGGTTCATTGTCAGTTGGCCAGGCTATCGTCGAAGCTACCAAGAAAGGTGCTTTCTCGCTCGTTGGCGGTGGCGACTCAGTAGCTTGTGTCAATAAATTCGGTATTGCCGATCAGGTATCCTACGTATCAACTGGTGGTGGTGCATTGCTCGAAGCCATTGAAGGACGCGTTTTACCTGGAATCGAAGCTATCCGCGGATTCTAATTCATACTGTTTTCATTTTTTGTCTGAAATCTAATCCCTAAAAAGTGCCATTTGAATGTGTTTTCAAATGGCACTTTTTTGTGCAGGTGAGTCTGTTCGTTTTAGTTGCAACTTGTTGGCCCGATGAAAACAATTCGTATTAAAATCATTTGCCTGCAATTGGTTGTTCTCCCAATCTTTCGCATCCCTGCCTCCAACAACCTCAGGTCCTGCTTTGGCACTCAACTAACAGCAAATTGCAGGTTTCCCAGATCCAACTCCTGAAATACTCCCAAACTGCTTTGTGCCTGATCCCATGGACGAATTGGCAGCCTTATATCAACACTTTGAAGTATCCACATTCCGTTTACCTTCCTTTCGCCCTTTGTTCAGGGTATAGAGAGGGTTGAGAGAGGGTTCAATGAGGTTTACCCCTCCGAACCCTCACTGAACCCTCTCTCAACCCTCTCTATACCCTCACTGAACCCAGAACAAAAGAAGACCAAAAGTAATCCAACTTAAACAAAGTCGATTCAGACATTGCTTCCATTCTATCACAAAAAAATAAGGCTGCGAATCTCGCAGCCTTATTTTTTTGTGATACTTTATTTTTAATTCTGTCCGAATGAACCACCAATGATATCAAGTAATTCGTTGGTTATAGCCTGCTGACGCGACTTATTGTATTGGAGCGATAATTCCTGTAGCAAATCGGTTGCATTGTCCGTAGCGGTCTGCATGGCCATTGTTCGTGCTGCATGCTCGGAAGCATTTGAATCCAGCAAGGCAGTGTAGATTTTTAAACGGAGTACTTTAGGGATTAACTCGGCCATGATAGTCTCACGGTCAGGTTCCACAATGTAATCAAGAGCCACTGTACCTTTTTCAGCCGGTTTAAGTTGTATCGGTAATAAGGTTTCCTCTGTCAACACCTGGGTACTTTTACTCTTAAAATGGTGATAAATCAGTTCTACCCGATCAATATCCTTGTTCATAAACAAACGCATGATATCATCAGCCATAGTTAAGGCGGCCAGATAGCTTGGCTTATCGGCCATGACGTCAAAATTACTCTGGGGTTCAAGACCGGACTTACGGCTTGTCTTTGCAACTTTCTTCCCAATTGGGTATACCAGTATGCTTTCAACACCCGTTGCTTTGTAACGGTCAATGGCCTGGCTTAATCGTTTTGATACATTGGTGTTGAAGCTTCCGCATAAACTTGAATTGGAGGAGAATACTACGATAGCCACCCGTTTCACTTCACGTATTTCGGCATAAACCGATGCATTATCATCCTCAGCACTCAAAAAGTTATTCAACAGACCATTTAATCGTTGCTCATACGGGAAAAGATTCTCGATGGACCGTTGTGCTTTACGCAATTTTGCAGAAGACACCATCTTCATTGCTGATGTGATCTTCTGAGTCGACTTGACAGACTGTATGCGCGATTTTATTTCCTTTAATGAAGCCATAATTCAATTTACAATTTACAATTTTACAATTTACAATTTAATATTGAAAACGATAAATCTGCAAAAACTAATAACTCTTGACTGATATCTACCTACTACCTACTACAAACTACCTACTATAAAATAGCTACTCTCTTAGCCACTTCTCCGGCTACTTTCTCAATAATCGCAGATACTTCGTCGTTCATAGCACCTTTCTTGATGATATCGAGTACATCAGACTGATGGGATAATTCAAGCACCATTAAAAATTCTTTCTGGAATTCCTGTACTTTGTTAATTGGTACATTCGACAACAAACCATGTGTACCACAATAGAGTACTGCCACCTGTTTTTCAACAGACATTGGGGTATGTAAAGCCTGAACAAGTAAACGGGTGTTTTTTTGACCTTTATCAATTGTCATGGCAGTTACCGGATCCATATCACCACCAAATTTGGTAAATGCTTCCAGTTCGCGGAATTGTGCCTGATCCATTTTTAAGGTGCCTGCTACTTTCTTCATAGCTTTGATCTGTGCATTACCACCTACACGGGATACCGAGATCCCTACATTGATAGCGGGACGGTTTCCCTGGTTGAATAAGTCAGTATCCAGGAATATCTGACCATCGGTAATCGAAATTACGTTGGTAGGAATGTATGCTGATACGTCACCTGCCTGTGTTTCAATAATAGGTAAGGCTGTCAATGAACCACCACCTTTTACTCTCCCTTTCAGGCTTTCAGGTAAATCGTTCATTTGTTCGGCTACTTCCTGTTGCGAAATGACACGGGCTGCTCTTTCAAGCAAACGGGAGTGAAGATAGAAGATATCACCCGGATAAGCTTCACGTCCTGAAGGACGACGAAGAATCAGGGATACTTCACGGTATGCTACTGCCTGTTTTGATAAATCATCATAAACCACCAAAGCATGTCGACCGGTGTCGCGGAAGAATTCTCCAATGGTTGCACCGGCAAATGGTGCATAATATTGTAATGCAGCAGGATCGGATGCACTGGCAGCCACAATTGTGGTATATTCCATGGCACCGTGTTCCTGTAAGGTATTTAATATCGTAGCAACTGTTGATCCTTTTTGGCCAATGGCAACATAGATACAATATACAGGATCGCCTGCGTCAAAATTTGATCTCTGATTAATAATTGCATCGATAGCAACACTTGTTTTTCCGGTCTGACGGTCGCCGATAATAAGCTCACGTTGTCCACGGCCAATGGGAATCATGGCATCGATAGCTTTTAGTCCGGTTTGTAAAGGTTGATTTACCGGTTGTCTGTAGATTACCCCCGGTGCTTTACGTTCAAGTGGTAATTCAATCATTTCACCGGTCAGTTTTCCTTTGCCATCAATCGGTTCGCCAAGTGGATTGATAACCCTGCCAAGCATTCCTTCGCCTACCTGAATTGAGGCAACACGTTTGGTACGCTTTACGGTAAATCCTTCCTTAATCTCGTTGGTAGGTCCAAGAAGTACTGCCCCAACGTTATCTTCTTCCAGATTCATTACGATGGCCTTCATTCCGTTCTCAAATTCCAACAATTCATTGGCTTCGGCATTGCGTAGCCCATAAATACGAACTACACCATCACTGACCTGCAGCACGGTACCTACTTCGTCAAACTGAACACTGGTGTCAATTCCTTCGAGTTGCATCCGAAGAATTTCAGATACTTCGCTCACCTTTATATTATCAGACATCTTTTAATTATTTACTATTTAATTATTTACCATTTACTATTTCTTTGATGTAATAAATGGAGTAGATCTTAATTTAATATTTTCAGTACGCTTACTATACCTGTCTTTCAATGGTAAATGGTAAATCTGAAAATGGTAAATGTTTAGACGATTTTGTTATTCTTTTCAATGTATTCATTCTTAATCCTGCGGAGTTGGCCTGATATACTGGCATCCCAACGTACAAAATCTACTTCGAACATGAAACCTCCCAGGATTGCAGGATCAATTACTTTTTCCATTTCAATGGTTCCACCTGTAGTATTTTCCACCATAGCCATCAACCTTTTCTCAGTTGAAACATTTACCGGAGAAGCTGTGGTCAGTTTCCCGTAATGGATGTTTTTTTGCTTCCTGAATAAGTCGATATATTTAAGTGCAACAGAGAGTAAGAATTTTTCGCGGTTGTTATCCAATAACAAATCAACAAATTTCTCAAAAGGCTTGCAGACTTTTCCTCCGGCTGCCATGACAATGATTTTCCGTTTTTCGGCTTTCGCCAAAACAGGATTGTCAAGCACTGTCCTCAATTCACTGAATTGAAAATAACTTTTGACAATTGCCTTTGATTCAGTGTATACGCTTTCCTGTAAATCACTTACATTGGCAAAATCCAACAGTGCGGTTGCATATCGAGCTGGAATAAGTCCTGTATTCATGTTGGATTATGATTTAGAAATATTAATTTCATCGAGCAATCGATTAATCATATTCAGTTGCTCATCTTTCTTTTCCAATTGACCACGCAGCACTTTCTCAGCAATGTCCACTGATAATTCAGCTACCTGGCGACGAATGTCACGAATGGCATCTTCCTTTTCAACCAGAATTTGTTTTCTTGCTTCTGTTACAATTTTAGCCGCTTCAACGCTTGCCTTTTCTTTTGCATCCTTGATCAGCAAGTCGCGGGTCTGGGCAGCTTCATTCATGATTTTCACCTGCTCACGGCGGGCATTATCCACAATAGCTTCACCTTCGAATTTTACACTTGCTAATTCTTCATGTGCTTGCTTGGCAATACTTAATGAATTATCGATGTATGCTTTCCGGTCTTCCACCATTTTAATAATAACGGGAAAACCATATTTTACAAGGATAAATGCAACTATTCCGAATGAAAGAAACATCCAGAATAACAGACCGGAATCAGGCAATAATAACGACATAACTCAATTGATTTACAATTTTACATTTTACGATTTATAATTGGCAGTACAAACCTGTCAATCAAAATTAGTAAAGACTCTTGACTTTAGAACTTTGACTTTTGTCCTTTGACCTTCGACCTATGACAGGAACCTAAGATTAAAGAATAAAACCACAAACTACGATAGCAAACAGAGCAGCACCTTCTACAAGGGCAGCAGCAATAATCATAGATAAACGAATATCCGATCCTGCTTCCGGTTGACGGGCAATACCGTCCATGGCAGATCCACCAATACGACCAATACCAAGACCTGCACCAATAACAGCAAGACCAGCTCCAAGACCTGCACCTAATTTAGCTAAACCTGCTCCAGCGGCAGCTTGTAATAAAATTGTCAGTAACATAATTTTTCTTATTTATGCCCCTATTTTTCTCCATCAACTGACGGATACAATAAAGACTGAGTTTTTAATAATTTAATTTTATTCTTTCTATATTTAATCCCGGAAGGGATATACTGATTATTATTCGTGAACTTCTTTTGCATGGTGCGGTTCCACCCGTGCCAATCCGATAAATACTGCTGAAAGCAAAACAAATACATACGCTTGTATATAGGCTACCAACACTTCAACTAAATTTATGAACACGGTAAATAATACCGAAACGACGGTCATACTTGTATTCATGGCCGGACCTAAGCTAACAGTGACAAACACCAGGCAAGTCAGGCCTAACACTATGGAGTGTCCGGCAAGCATATTGGCAAAGAGACGAATCATTAATGCGAATGGCTTAGTGAAAACTCCTACCAACTCAATAGCCGGCATTAATGGTAGCGGTACTTTCAACCACAATGGAACATCAGGCCAGAATATCTCTCTCCAGTATTCTTTTGTCCCGAATATATTTACAATTATGAACGTGCATATTGCGAGAGTAAAGGTAATAGCGATATTACCGGTTACATTTGCTCCCCCTGGAAATACAGGGATAATGCCCATTAAGTTATTGAGAAATATAAAAAAGAATACAGTCAGCAAGTATGGGGAAAACTTTTTATAATCTTTCCCGATACAAGGTTTGATAACGTCATCATTTATGTTCATGATAAACATTTCCATAAATCCAACAAACCCTTTTTTTGACTCATACGTATCTTTCTTGTACGAGCGGGCTACCATCAATATGATGAAGATAAGCAGTGAACTGTTGAATAACAACGACAACACCACTTTTGTAATCGAAATATCAAAAGGTTTTACTTCATTTCCCTGAGCATCTTTCTCTACAATTTTACCTTTGTACTTTCCTTCAGCAGCAATGCTTAACCCATCATGTTCAGCTCCTTCGTGAAAAGCAGAAGACATAAACACATGCCATCCGGTTGTCTGGCTGTAAACTATTACAGGAAGTGGAATGGCAATGTCAGTATCCCCGATTTTAGTGATATGCCAGATGTACGAGTCTGCCAGGTGTTCCAGAATAAGTTCTTTCACATCCAGCTTTTCTTTTGGTTTTTCTGCCTGTACAGGTTCATTTGCCAGGACAACCGATCCTGATAATAAAACAAATATTGCTATCAGGCTTAATATCTTACGTAAGCTATTCATCCACTTTTTTCTTTTTAATTATCTCTTCAGTCAAATAGAAGAAGTAAGTTTCGATACCGAGGTATAATAAATAAAATCCAACAAAAACAACAATAAAATCACGTCTTTGTAGTGTTATCACATATAAATAAATCCCTGCCAACAGAACGCAGGCAGCAACCTTTGTCAGTTTAATAATCATATACAGGTTCACCAGTTTGACTTGGTTCTCTTTTTTATCACGTGTGATAACCTGGATTAATACCAATCCCATGATGTAATAAAAACATGGAATTACAGGATACCATGGGAAATAACTTTCCGGAAGGAATGATACCAATAATCCATATACACCCCAACCGGTTATTAACATGACCGCAGTCAATATAATGACAAGTCGTTTTTTTAGTGATTTCATTGGGATTTATATTTATGTTTTAGCCACCAAAATTCCAATAGCTGCTTGTTTAATGCTTTTATCTAAACCAATTCGAGACAAACGGTCACTACATTTTTGCTTACTTCAGCAAAACCACCCTGTATCATCAATTCCGCCTCTGTTTTATCAGCTATATAACTAATCTTACCTTCTTTTAAAGACGAAATTAGCGGTGCATGATTTTCCCACACAGTGAAAAGTCCACTCGTACCCGGCAAGGTCACCGAAGTAACTTCACCGGTAAAATATATTTTCTCAGGGGTTATTATTTCTAATTTCATTTTTCTTTGTTTTTTACAAAGCCTATCGGATTACGTTTTAATGATTCCGATTTATTTTTTGCCATTTCTGTTAATGCAATATAAATATCATCCATTTCCCTTCGGGTATCTTCACTCAAATCATTGATTGAAGCTAGAGTTTCCTCACCGGAGAGTTCTAATTGTTTTACTCGTTGTCGAAGTTCATCAATACTTAAGATAATTTCTCGGTTTTGAAGTAAAAACTGTCTTAGTTGAACAAAAGCACGCATTATGGATATATTTACATCAATTGCTTGCTGTGATCGTAATATCCCTGAAAGCATTGCCACCCCTTGTTCCGTAAAAGCCATTGGAAGTGTCCCTCCAAAATTATATTCCAATGGTATCACATTTTGTGATACCCCCATGGTCAATAGGTAATTAGCTTCTATTTTAGTCAAAATAAACATAAAATCATCAGGAAAACGATTGATATTTCGTTTTACAGCTTGTTTCAATGCTCTTGTTTCGATGCCATATAAAGTTGACAAATCAAAATCGAGCATCACACGAACTCCTCTGATTTCGTAGATTTTATGTTGAATAACTTCTATATCAGTCATAATCCTTCTATTTGTTCCTTAAGGAATGATTATTTCTAACTCTTTATTCGATACTGGTATTAATTTATTTTCATAATTCAATCAACCAATCAACTAATCCCCAAATTACTTCTTCGACTGTTCAATTAATTTCTGACCTTTTGCAATGGCTTCATCAATAGTTCCAACACTAAGGAATGCCATTTCAGGAAGATAATCCAGTTCACCATCCAAAATCATTTTGAATCCGCGAATTGTTTCTTCAATCGATACCATCACTCCGGGTTGTCCGGTAAATTGGGAAGCACTGTAAAAAGGTTGTGATAAGAACCGTTGTACCTTGCGGGCACGGGTCACTACCAGGCGGTCTTCTTCCGACAATTCTTCCATTCCAAGGATTGAAATAATGTCCTGTAATTCCTTGTTGCGTTGTAAAATCTCTTTTACCCGTTGAGCGGTATTGTAATGGTCTTCACCAACTACAAGCGGATCAAGGATACGGGACGTTGATTCCAGTGGGTCAACAGCAGGGAATATACCTAATTCGGAAATCTTACGGCTTAATACGGTAGTAGCATCCAAATGCGAGAATGTAGTAGCTGGTGCCGGGTCAGTTAAATCGTCGGCTGGTACATATACTGCCTGAACCGAAGTAATAGAACCGTTTTTAGTTGAAGTAATACGTTCCTGCATTCTTCCCATTTCAGTAGCCAGGGTAGGTTGATAACCAACAGCTGATGGCATACGTCCTAGCAAAGCCGAAACCTCGGAACCTGCCTGTGTAAAACGGAATATATTGTCAATAAAGAACAGGATGTCGCGTCCTGCACCTGCTTCACCCCCATCACGGAATGATTCGGCTACAGTTAACCCCGATAGGGCTACTGAAGAACGTGCTCCCGGTGGTTCGTTCATTTGACCGAACACTAAGGTCGCCTGTGATTTCTCAACTTCTGAATAATCAATTTTCGATAAGTCCCAGTTGCCTTCTTCCATGCCTTTTTTGAATTCTTCACCGTAACGGATTACGCCTGAGTCAATCATTTCACGCAGCAAGTCATTTCCTTCACGGGTACGTTCACCTACTCCGGCAAACACTGAAAACCCGTTATGGCCTTTGGCAATATTGTTGATAAGTTCCATGATCAAAACGGTCTTGCCTACACCGGCACCTCCGAAAAGACCAATTTTACCTCCTTTTGAATACGGTTCCAATAAATCAATTACTTTAATACCTGTAGTCAGGATCTCTTTACTGGTGGTTAGTTCCTCGAACTTTGGAGGTTCACGGTGAATGGGGTAGGAGCCTTTCTTATCCAGCAATTTCATGCCATCAATGGAGTCACCGATAACATTCATCAACCGTCCTTTAACCTGTTCTCCAATTGGCATTGAGATAGCCCGGCCCAATGCTACGGCTTTCAAACCACGACGTAGTCCGTCGGTTGAATCCATTGCCACAGTACGTACTGTATTCTCACCAATGTGTTGTTGAATTTCAACAATCAGTTCTTTCCCATTTCCACGGTCAATGCTCAAGGCATCATAAATGGCAGGTAATTTCACTTCTTCTTTTCCTTTTAAATCAAAGAAAACATCGACCACCGGTCCAATAATTTGTGAAATATGTCCAAATAACTCTGACATAAATATATATTGTTTTGAAATTGATTAAACTACTGTTTTTCTAAATTCGTCGCGAAATTACATAAAATTATTGCATTTCACAAAGAAAAATCTTTATTAAACTCGAATATTGCCTTTTTAAAAGACATTTTTCAATAAAGAAAATTAATTATCTTTTTTCTGGTTTTTTATTCACTCCCAACTGTTAAAGGTCTAATGATTTGATATCTGAAGGCATTATTTGCATTCTAAAGTCTATCGCTCCTTATAGCACGGGTGATTATGAACTAATTTTTAATCCAGTTTTAATACTTCCAAAAACGCTTTTTGCGGAACTTCCACATTCCCGATTTGTTTCATACGTTTCTTCCCTTTTTTCTGTTTCTCGAGCAATTTACGCTTGCGACTGATATCACCCCCGTAACATTTAGCAGTAACATCTTTTCGAACAGCTTTAATTGTTTCACGGGATATGATTTTTGCTCCAATAGCTGCCTGCACGGCTATGTCAAACTGCTGGCGAGGTATCAGCTCTTTTAGTTTTTCGCACATGCGTTTTCCCAAAGGAATGGCATTATCCACGTGGATTAAACACGAAAGTGCATCCACAGGTTCACCGTTTAGAAGAATATCCAGCCTGATTAACTTAGACGGACGAAATCCGTTCAGGTGGTAATCAAACGAAGCATATCCTTTCGAAATGCTCTTCAGCCTGTCGTAGAAGTCAAATACAATCTCACCCAAAGGCAGGTCGTAGATCAGTTCCATGCGGTTGCCCGAAATATAATTTTGTTTCACCAGTTCACCGCGTTTGCCAAGGCAAAGCGTCATGATCTGGCCGATATAATCAGTGCGGGTAATGATCGAAGCCCGGATATACGGTTCTTCAATACGGTCAATGGCCATAATGTCCGGCAATCCGGATGGATTATGCACTTCAATCAGATCACCTTTGTTGGTGTACACCTTGTAGGAAACGTTGGGCACGGTAGTGATGACATTCATGTCAAATTCCCGTTCCAGTCGTTCTTGTATGATTTCCATGTGCAGCATACCCAGGAATCCGCAACGGAACCCAAAACCTAAAGCCACAGACGATTCTGCTTCGAAGGTCAGGGAGGCATCATTGAGTTGCAATTTTTCTATCGAAGAGCGTAAGTCTTCAAAATCTTCTGTCTCGATAGGGTAGAGCCCCGCAAATACCATTGGTTTAACTTCCTGGAATCCTTCAATGATTTTTGGACAGGGACGTTTAACATGAGTAATGGTATCACCCACTTTTACTTCTTTGGAAGTTTTTACCCCTGAAATGATATACCCAACATTGCCTGCACTGAGAGTCTGTTTGGGTGACATTTCAAGTTTCAGAACACCAATTTCGTCTGCTGTATATTCTTTTTCAGTATTTACAAATTTAACCAGGTCGCCTTTGTTGATAGTCCCGTTTACAATTTTAAAATAAGCTATAATGCCGCGGAATGAGTTGAATACCGAGTCGAATATAAGGCATTGTAACGGTGCTTCCGGATCACCTTTTGGTGCCGGAATGCGTTCGATCACTGCGCGTAGAATATCTTCCACACCCATGCCGGTCTTGCCGCTGGCCCGGATGATCTCCTCCGGTTTGCAACCTATGAGTTCAACAATCTGGTCCTCTACTTCTTCCGGCATGGCATTGTCCATGTCCATTTTATTCATGATTGGGATAATCTCCAAATCATGTTCTATGGCCATATACAAATTTGAGATGGTTTGTGCCTGTATGCCTTGTGTTGCATCCACGATGAGTAATGCTCCTTCACAGGCAGCTATGGAACGCGATACTTCGTATGAAAAATCGACATGTCCCGGAGTATCTATCAGGTTTAAAACGTATTGTTCACCCCCGAATTTAAAGTCCATTTGTATTGCATGGCTCTTGATGGTAATGCCACGTTCGCGCTCCAGGTCCATATTGTCGAGTACCTGTGCCTGTAAGTCTTTTCCGGCAACCGTATTGGTAAATTCCAGTAAACGGTCGGCCAAAGTACTTTTTCCATGATCGATGTGAGCAATGATGCAGAAATTGCGGATTCTATTCATTCGTAATTTTCTTCAATTTTATGTTGGTTTGCAAAAATACAAAAAAAACATGAATAATGAATTGTCAATAGTATGTCCTGAAGTATGAATTAAGTATTGTTTATTGTTTTTCAACACTTTGTGGATTTTGCATTTCAAAATTCAAAATTGTGATTTAGATGATGTACTTTTGTACAGTATTTGCTGTCTCAAGTTTTTGTGTCTTTTATATTGCTATTGTGGTGAAATGTTTATTGGCTTTTAATTTATGGAAATGAAAACCCTGTTTAAATATATTTTCCTTTTTCCTTTAGTTGCTCTGTTAGCTGGTTGTGATGATATGAAAGATGTCCCTACGCCTGTTGATTTGCCTGCTACTCCCGGTGAAACAGGGAAAATGTATGTCCTTTCCGAAGGCCTGTTCAATATGAATAACAGCATGCTGAGCCTTGTGAGCTTTGAAAACCGGACTATTAATCATGACTTCTTCCTGTCGCAGAATAACCGTGGACTGGGTGATACAGGGAATGATATGAAACTCTATGGCAGCAAACTGTGGATTGTGGTCAACGTTTCCTCCCAGGTGGAAGTGCTGGATGCAAAATCAGGCATTTCAATCAAGCGCATTCCTTTTTTCAATGCAGGTGGGGTGGCTCGTCAATCGCGTTACATTGCTTTTTACGGCTCTAAAGCTTATGTTTGTTCTTTCGACGGTACAGTCGCACGCATTGATACGACTTTAATGGCTATTGAAGCAATTACAACTGTCGGTCGTAACCCTGATGGTATCACGGCTGTAAATGGAAAGCTGTATGTTTCCAATTCAGGAGGCCTGGATATCCCGAATTATGATAATACGGTTTCTGTGATCGATTTGGCTTCGTTTAAAGAGATAAAAAAGATTTTGGTAGGTATGAATCCTTTTAAACTGCAATCCGACAACCAGGGTGATGTATATGTGGTTTCAAGGGGAAATAACAGTACCATCAAGAGTACCTGGAGCAGAATCAGCAGTCAGACGGATGAAGTGGTTCAGACTTTTGATAACCTGCCGGTGGTAAATTTTACTATCCACAACGATACGGCTTATCTCTATAATTTCGATTATGTGAAAAACACCTATTGGGTAAAGACCTTCGATTGCAAATCAGAACAACTGATCTCCGATAACTTCATTACTGATTCTACTCTCCTTGAACGTCCGTTTAGCATCACAGTAAATCCAACAAACGGGAATGTCTACCTTACCGATGCAAGGAACTACACTATCAAAGGTGATCTGTTATGTTTTAATCGGAAAGGCAAGCTGCTGTATAAAATTACAAGTATTGGATTAAATCCGAATTCAGTGGTAGTAATGAACCCCTAACCCCTAAAGGGGAACTGAGTTAGTATTGGCTATATTATTTCCTACATCTGGATATGTCGGTTTACAGAGGTCTTTCTTCTCTTATATTATCCCCCTTTAGGGGTTAGAGGTTCTTCTCTCTTTCTCTTATAACCTCTTCAATTTCTTTCAATGTATTTTCAATATTAAACAATACCTGTTCATTCGTGAATCGAATTACTTTAAGACCTAAATCTTCTAATTCATGTTCCCGTTCTTGATCATACTTGTATTGTTCCGGAATATCATGATAACCACCATCAACCTCTATAATAAGTTTTACTTTATGGCAGTAAAAATCAGCTATAAAATAAAGAATGGGATGTTGTCGTTTGAATCGTACTTTTAAATGTTTTAAATTGGCTAATTGGATCCATAAATATTCTTCGGCTTCAGTCTGATTATCCCTGAGTTTTCTGGCTAATTCAAAAAGTATGGGCAACGCACCATAAAACATTTTTAAAGAACCCCCAACCCCTAAGGATAAAGAACCTCCAACCCCTAAAGGGTAGTTTGAGTTATCCTCCTTTAGTATGTTTTTCTTGTCAGTTGCCATGTTTGAAAATTCCGTTACTATTCCGGTTTCCTTTTTATACCACGTTTTCTTTCTTTTCTTGTTCCCCTTTAGGGGCTAGGGGTTCTCTTCTCTTCCTCCCCTTTAGGGGTCGGGGGTTCTTTCTTATATCCCCAGCTGCCTGTAAGTCTCTTTCAATCCCTCTTCATCATCCGTAATCACCAATACGGAATCACCCACTTCCAACTGCGTATTGCCGCGTGGAATAAAGTACCGCTCATTGCGTTTTACCATTACAACCAGGGTTCGGTCAGGCAATGAAATATCCATAATACGTTTCCCTCGGCTCAGCATTTCTGATTGTACGGTAATCTCGCTCATGGCTGATTTTATCTCGTCCGAGAACTCAACATCAAATTCCTTCAACTTTGTTGTCCTTACCCTGGGGAGTGCCAGTTTCAGGAAATGTGCCATGGCCGAAACGGTTGTCCCCTGAATCATGAGCGAAAGGATAGTGATGAAAAACACGATATTGAACATGGTCTTGGCGTGGGGGAGGGCGCTGATCCATGGATAGGTAGCAAAAATAATGGGCACGGCACCACGTAATCCAACCCAGGAAGTGAAGAATTTAGCCCGTAGTGTCATCTTTTTAAATGGGGCCAGCGAGAGCAGTACTGCCAGGGGCCTGGATACAATGATCATAAAGAGCCCTACCAATATGCCTACTCCGGCAATAGGCAATAGTTCCTTTGGATTCACCAGCAATCCCAGTGTCAGAAACATGACAATCTGGAACAACCAGGACAACCCGTTAAAGAACTTCATCGAACTTCGTTTGTGTACAAACCGTTGGTTGCCCATGAGCAGCCCGCCTGCATACACCGCCAGGTATCCGTTTCCGCCAATGAAACTTGTAAATCCATACAGAAAAAACATTACGGCCAACAGCATGACCGAATACAAGGCATCATTGTCCAGGTTGATTTTATTGATAAACCGTACTGCCACTTTTCCGAGCAGGTACCCGGACAGCGATCCCAGAATAAGTTGTTTCAGGAATTCAAAAACAACTTCCCAACCGCTTATATCAGGCGTTTTGAGCATTTGAATCAATAGGATGGTTAACAGAAAAGCCATGGGGTCATTACTGCCACTTTCCAGCTCCAACAACGGTCTGATGTTCTCTTTGAGCGATAGCCCACGGGAACGTAGGATGGAGAATACTGATGCCGAATCTGTGGACGACAGGATACTTGCTAATAGCAGCGACTGTAGAAATGTAAAAGCAACTGTTTGCAGGACGTTATTGGTAAGCCAGTAGATAAACAGTGCTGTCACTAATGCCGTTAATAGTACGCCCAGGGTAGCCAGCACAATACCGTGTCCGACTATTGGCTTAATTTCCGAAAATTGAGTATCCATACCCCCTGAGAACAGGATAATACTCAACGCCATTACTCCAATATACTGTGTGATCCGGGGTGAACTGAATTGTAGTCCGAGGCCATCACTGCCTGCAACAATCCCGATCATTAAGAAGAGCAGAAGGGTTGGCACACCATACTTAGAGCCTGTCTTGCCAATCAGCAGGCTTATGAATAATAGTATGGAGGCTATCAGCAGGAAGAGTTCGATCGATAAATTCATTCTCAGTGTTTAGGTTCTACGATTCAATAAATATTTTTTTGAATTTTACAAAAATAGCTATTTCCAACAAATAGACCAAGTTAAAGTGGATAAAAAACCAAAACCTTCCATTGCCTCCTGTTTTTTTTACTTTTTTTCGTCCGGGGGTTTTGTAGAATCAAAAAAAGCCGTATATTTGCACCCGCTAAGCCGAAAGGTACCATAGCTCAGTTGGTAGAGCAAAGGACTGAAAATCCTTGTGTCCCCGGTTCGATTCCTGGTGGTACCACAGCAAAAAAGACTGTTACATGAAAATGTGACTGTCTTTTTTTTTAGGTGTTAAAGGATTTCCCTCAACAGGGATTAATATTTTGAATCTGTTACATACCTACTGTATTCTTCAATTTTTAATTCCAATCGTTTTTCCAGGTATTCGTTTGTTCCTCTCAACTCCTTCAGAATAAGTTCTGCTTCGTCCAGATAGTTTAGTTTCTTTTCATTTGTCCAGGATAATGGCGGTTTTTGCAGATTTGTTATTCTGTCTGCAAGCTTAACGGCACGCACTTCGGATACACTGGTTTTGAGGCGTTGCAGGCTATCAATTATCTGCTCGTCTTTGGGCAAACTCGTATTCTTGGTGAGTGCCTCTACTCCGGCTGTAACTTCTATCCCGAATTCGGTTGAAAGTTCTTCTGCGGTAACTGTAGTATCCTCAAGGACATCATGAAGTAAAGCCACCTGTATGGCGAATTCTGTGTTGAAATTCTTGGTGTGAGAAGCTGCAACCAGTATTTCCATAGCAACATTACTCAAATGTACGGCATACGGTATGATGCTATCGGGCAAAGTTTGATTCAACACTGCGTGTTTCTCTGCAGCGTATCGAATGGCTATTTGATAGATATCCTGGATTTCCATGTTATTTGAATGATGTGTTTTGAATGTGTACACGCTTTACAAATCGTCACTTAATACATATTGAACTATACTCCCTTAAAATACCGCCATTATCAATAACGTGATGATGCTGATAAGCAAAATGATGGCTGTATACCCCGTATATTTCTTCCAGTTCGATATTTCTGATTTCTGATTAGCAGCCTGCTCCTGTAGCGTTTTAATTGTTTCTGTTGCATGCTCCAGACGTATCAGGTTCTCATTATTTGCCTGGGTAACTACTGTTGCAGCTTCCAGTTGTGCTGTCAGTTCTTGTTGCTTTTGTTGTAGTTGTGCTGCAGCAGTTCGTTCTTCCCTTTCCTTTCTGTCAACCAGGCGGTAGAGGGTTTCCATTTCCTTTTGGTTGTCGGATAGCTCTTTGGTGAGTTCTTTTATTTTGATTTGTTTGGTCTGTATTTTGCCATTCAGCTGGTCAATAAGTGTTTCAAGTTTTGAATAGTTTTTGTCGGGTTCTTTAAATTTTGCATTCCTGGATTTTAATTGATTCAGTTTGAGGGCCAGAAACCTTTTGAATATGGGCTTTAAGGTATCATCCCTGAATGCCTTTGCTTTCATTAGATTATCATACGCTGTTTCAAAATTGTTTTTGTCAAACTCTTTCAGGCATTCCCGGTAATAGTGGTTTGCCTGGCTGTCCGACAATTCCTGGTCGATGGCTGACTCATTATTGGCTGTTTCCGATAGCCTGATCACCTCATCCCTGACAATGATATCACTCGCTTTGATGGGTGTCCTAAGCTTGATTCCTTCCAGGCTGGTGCATCTGCTTAAGGCAACATAGGTATGGCCGGCTGAGAATGCTCCATCGCCCATATCAATTACCAGCTTATCAAATGTCAGCCCCTGGCTCTTGTGGATTGTAATTGCCCAGGCAAGTTTTATCGGGTATTGGGTAAAAGTACCAATGACTGTCTCAATGATTTTCCCTGTTTTTTTGTCGAGTTCATATTTCAGGTTCTCCCACGATACTTTATCAAGGGTGTAGGTCGCCTTCTTTTCTTTTTTGAGGATTGTTACTGAAATGCTGTTTTCGGTCAGCTCATCAATCACTCCAATGGTGCCGTTCACCCATCTGCCACCCCTGTCATTCTTTACAAACATCACCTGGGCTCCTTTCTTTAGATCCAGTATTTTATTGGTGGGCAATAAATCATCATTCAACGAATTTTCTCTTCCAAATTTCCCGTCAATGACTCCTTCAAACTTATAAACGGTCCCTTCCAGTTGATTGAGTTTGCTCAAATTGGTGGCATCCACAACATCCCGTTTTGCTGCAAGCGTAATATAGCCTTCAGTATCATTCGGAGTGAAGTTAGGTGTGTAGTTTTTATTGAGTTCAAGTAAATCCTCCTGCTTAGCCTGGTTTACCCTCACTTTATTCAGCAGGGATATAAACTTTTCATCACGTTGACGGTACACTTTTTTCAGTTCAATGTTCATGAAATTCACTTCCTTGAATGTCCTGGCACTAAAAAAATACGGTGAATCGTAATAGGTACGCAGTATCTGCCATTCATCCGATTTGGCAATAGGCTCCAGCTGAAAAGTATCACCCACAAACAGGATCTGTTTTCCTCCAAAGGGCAGGTGTTTCTTTCCTCCGAAATTCCTCAGCCTGTAATCAATTGCATCAATGGTGTCAGCCCGAACCATGGATATTTCATCAATAATAATCAGTTCGGCTTTTTCAATGATCTCACGTTTCTCTTTGCTGAAGTTATAAAAGTTTTGCCGTTGGGTATCATTAAACAATTCCCAGACAAAAGGAGTAAAGGGGAGCTGAAAGAATGAATTGATGGTCATGCCACCCGCGTTAATGGCTGCAATACCAGTTGGGGCAACTATAATATGGTTTTTTGTTGTATTCTGTGCAATATACCTCAGGAAAGTTGATTTACCCGTACCTGCCTTGCCGGTAAGATAAATAGACCGGTTGGAATACAGAATCAGTTGCTCGGCAGACTGAAATTCCCTGTTATCCAGATCAAAGTTTTCAGGAAAATAGTTCATAGTGGTTTGTTTTGAGTATCTAATCTCATTCTGCAAATTTACAAATTTACAGTCAATTGATACTATCATCTGAACGAAATAAAATCTGAATTGTTCTTATGCTTTAACATTGCATACTTTCATTTTTTATTTTGTGTTGTGTGATCTGTTTTAGCAATACAATGATGAGGCGTGAACTTTGATTGTCATTTTTTTGATATAAATCACTGTTTTGTCAATAGGAATCATGAAATTATTAAATCTCGTGAATAATTATTTTAAACTAAAACATTTAGATGCAATCAGCGTTACAATACTATATTAGTTAGTTGTTTTCTACGTGATTATACACTTATAAAATCTACGAAAATGAATAAAGAAACATTTAAACAAAATGCTAAAAATAGCATTGATGAAATCTTTGATGCAATTAACAGGATTCAGCAGAGGGCAAACAAAGCAGAAGGAGAAGCTAAAATTCTGCTCAATGAAAAGCTTGTTGAGTTAAAGGCTAAGAAGAAAGAATTAGAAGCCAGATACGAAGAACTTGAAGATGCTTCCGAAGAAAAATGGGAAGAAGTAAAGAATGCGTTTTCTTCTGCTTCCGACTCATTCAAGGAAGGATTTAAAAAGATTACGTCTTTAATTAAATAATCATGAAGGATGTGAGTTTTTAAATATCTCACATCCTTTTTTTTTTAAGCTGGTACTGCCCAATTTATCCGGCATTGATTTTTCGTCCTGGATATTGAACTAATAAAGCGCCTGTCGACAATTATTTTTTCTTTGAGTCAAGAACCTTTTTAAGTGCATCATACAGCAATTGCGGTTCTTCTACCAACGCAGCTATTAAGTCATCGACATCAGCATATTCAAGTTTTGTTTTTACCTTCCAGTAACCACCTTTGTCCGGACCAATTCTTTCTATTTTATTAGTTTTTTGTAAATCTTTCAGGTTACGTTCCACAGATCTGGTTGAAAGCACTAAACTTTCAGCCATTTCAGGGATTGTGATCTCAGGATTAGTCATTAATAGTTTAATTATTTTCACCGACGTTTTTGAGTTTTTCACCGACGTTTTCACCGACATGTTTTTATTTTTCACCGACATTTTCACCGACATTTCTTCTAATTTCTTACTCAATATTTCGTGTGAATCATAGGGTTCGTTGATCTTCCAGCTACCCTGTTTTCGTGAGCCAACCCGGGTCAAAATCCCTTCTTCCTTGAGTATATTTAATTGATATTCAACGCCTCTTCGGCTAAGGCCGGTATCATTCATCATCAACGGCGTATTGGCTTTTGGGTCTGCTTTTATGATTTCTAACAGGGTAAATGCCATATTCTTTCCCACAGTCTTTCCCACAGTCTTTCCCACAGTCTTTTCCTCAGTTTTTTCCAAAGTCTTTTCCACGTTCTTTTCCATGTTTATGGAAAGAAAATCCTGTCTGGCAATAAATTCAATTTGCAGTCCCCCAAATGCTATATTGAATACCGGTTCTGCCAGTCCATCAGCAACACAAAGTTGTATGATTCTTTCAATCCCTCTGCCCCAGGATTCTATCATTCCTGCCCGGAAGAAGGCATTTGCTACATCGGGATTATTTGGCTTTGAGGGATGCGAAGTCAACAGATCATTCAACGTCCAATCGAGCGGTAGCTGTCCATCGTTCCAGATAATCAGTTTATTTTCATACACTTTTATCTGAATGGGTATTCCGCTGCTGTATTCTTTGTGCACAATGGCATTGATAACTGCTTCACGCAAAGACTTTTCAGGATATGGAAAGGTCTCTACCCGTGTAATGCCTTCGTAAGTTATTTTGGCTTTCAGGTATTTCGTAAACAGCAAATCCAGCGTCTTGTCGGCTTGCTGAAAAAGGTTTCCATGTATTTCGTCCTGATAGATCAAATCAGCATCCGTTTCGAAATATCCAATTTTTACATAGGCACCCGTGATGTATTTCTCAGGGTCGGCATGAAACAACAGGGCAGTAGCTCGTTTCAGCTGTTCGCCATCAGTCAGGTGCAAATGGTGTAACAACGATTCATTACTGACGCTTAATGTTTCTTCATCTATCCGCCTGGAACGTGTTGCCTTTTTTCGAAATAAGTCAAAAGCAGCAGGCTCAAGTTCGGTTGCTTGTAGTCCGGGCTGTGGCAATCCATCCCAGTGCCTGCCTGTTTTTTGTAATACAAACTTATTTAATGCATTGCCCTTCAGCTCCTGTTTGGTACTTCCGCTCCGGTAATGATATTGTCCTTTGTAATTGATTGGATAGGGGTAAGGGTCAACTACAATCTCAATATAGTTTTTTCCTGTTTCCTCCTTAATGTTCACATCAACCATGATGCCTAACATGTCACGCACTTTATTCGGGATTTCTTGCGACAATAGATTTGCATCATTTACACCAACCACCTCTCCCACATTGTTTTTACCAATAATGAGTAATCCTCCCTGCGCATTTGCAAAACCGCATATCCACTTGATATACTCGTCGCGCCATGATTCTTTCCATTCAACTAATTGGTTTTCCATAACTTGTCGGAGTTGTGTGTATTTTTAACAAACCGGTTTATTCAATCTGGTCTCTTCGGATAATAATCCTGAGCAGTTTTTCCTATTATATATCAAATTATATAATTGTCGTTAAGTTGCATTTTATTGTTTAATTATCCTTGTCAATATTCAAATATATATTCCGTTAGTTGCTCTTTTTGATTCGTTTATGTTTAGAACAAGTAACCATTAAATTTGTTTACATCTATATTTTATACTTACAATTTTGAAATTAATTTTTAATAGCTTTAATAAGCAGAATTAAATTTCCCGTTATAAATTCATAAGAATAGAACGCTGAAGTACGCAGATTTGGGGGATTAAAAATGGATCTTATTCCAACAAGTTGGAATCGATTCTTCCAATTTGATCAATCCCCAATTGCTGCGGGTTTAATCCGAATAACAACTACTGTGTAATTAAATGCAATGTGTGATTAATCATATGTTCATAAATCGTATTTTTCATTCCGTCATTATTCTCTTTATTGTTTTTCTATCTATGATTTTGGAAAATAAGCAATTAAGCTGTCCGAAAATACTAAATAAAAGAAAAACCGTATTTTTATTTATAAACCTTAGTACTATAGCTGACCCTCAATATTAAACCTTATTCATTGATAAGATTATAAAATATAGTCAATCAGTCAAAGAATAAGGTTAGGTTTTGGGGAAGCAATTGGGCTACTAAGGTTGAACAAAAAAATGAGGTTTAAATGTAAGAAATAAAAAAAACCAAAAAACATAATCAGAATTTATATTTTCAAACTTTTATGGTTATCTATATTTATGTTCGATTCTTGAGCGTAAGGACTTAATTGTTTGAATGCTCTTTTGCTTTTCAATCCGGTTTTTAGGTAAACTCAATAAAATGGCATTTAAAAACTATAGTTATTGCTGTTTTTAAGTCTGTTTGATTTCTAAATTGTACTTTATCAGCGACATAGTTTTTCTATGAACACAAAAGTATAACTCTGGCAAATTAGGTGGGTCAACGTGTTGAAAATCAATGAGTCTTGATTTCCATTGTTATAATGACTTTTTCCGGGATATACAATAAAAAAACAGCTACATTTGTTGATTCATCCGGTTGCCGGAATAACCCAGCCGCTTGTAATCCATCATAGCTTGCTCATTGGACAATTCGGGATCTTGCATCTGATCCAGCCGTTCTTTGGCAACTTGTGCAATCCAAAGCTTAAAAGGCTCTGCTTTAGGTGAAGGAATAGATTGTATCAACCTGAAAAGCTGATCGGTAGAAGATACATCAGTGAGCTGTTTCTTTCCATCAGGAACAATCATTTTCAACTGTCCGATTTTTTCGGACAGTTCACTTCCTTCCTTATAGCTTTTTCTTTAAATCGTTCCAGTACTTGCGAGGCTATTACGATGTGTTTTCAATTGTCTCCAGCTTTAGCTGGAGCTAAAAAGTGATATTGCAAATTGGCTTTAGCCAAATTAATTTATTCAAATATTGAATACTAATCATTTATATTTTGGCTAAAGCCAATATTCTGATTTATTCATTCCTCCAGCTAAAGCTGGAGGCAATTAAGTTGGATAGTCCAAGTGCTTATCTGTGATATAGTTATTTCAATCTGTTGATGACAATTTCAGTTGACTACAAATTGGAGTCAACTCGCTTCATTTTTTCTAATAATAAATCCCAGGGATCACAATTATGTGTATGAAATTAAAATAGGTATGTGCATTTGGGTATCGAAAATTGCAAAATCTAATTTGTCCAGTTACTGAACTGTCTTTTCCCAACAGAACCATCACTTCACTTCCACGAATACTGAATTCGAAGTCTTCTTTCCATCACCACTCCGTGTAAACACATAACAGCATGCCACATCGCCGGGTTGCAGGGCAGGATATTTCAGCAGGATTGTTCCAATAGCTTCGTATCCCCGGAATTGACGGGCAATAAGCAGTTCGCCTGATTTCAGCAAGGCACAGGCTATCATCTCATCGGTGGCAACTTTATCATCGGGGAATAAATCAGCATCATACCGCAAAATAATTCCTTCAACATCAATCACTGCTTCCAATATCTTCACTTCGGGCAACGAACCTTTGGCAACCAGCAATTGTGGATAACTGATCACCGGCTTCTCATCCACCATTTCGAATGCCGTTGAAAAATTAGCCGAAACAAGCATGTTCTGGGGTGATTTCCCGACACTGTTTTCTGGAAATCCCAGGCATAAAATACTGCTAAAGGTACGATACGTTTCAGCCAACTGAGACATGCGGGCCCGCATGATTAGTTGCTTTTCAGTTTTAGCATCTTTATGACTAAATGCTTTCGAACGAACAATAGTCATTCCGTTTAAAGAATACACTGTGAAATTACCCATCGATTTTCTCATGGGTCCTAAAAGGGGGCTTTCTGCGATACTCATGTTGTTGATTTTTTAAATGAATAGATGAATTTTGGTTTCTTATTGCTCTGGTGGGAGCGATTTAGTATAAAACGTTGTAAAGATAAATATATTTTAATTAATTGAGTGCTGTTGAAATAAAATGTTAATCAGTTATTTTTTGCATTTTGTATCTCCTTGTATTTACCTGGTTCTCCTTGTACAGTTCGGGTCTAAAAAATTACAGATTATTATACCTTTTACCCCTAATATTTAACTCTTACTTTTTAATTCAAATGCCTGTCGAACAAGTTCTTTGATAACTTTTCTGTCTGAAATTGATCTTTAAAGATTTCAAATCAAGCTTGTCAATAGCCTTGTTTTTTTCTTCCTCCAACCGGTTTGCATTTTGAATCCATTCATTTTATGTATAGAGAGAAATTAAAGAGGGTTGGTAGAGGGTTGAAAGAGGGTTCAATGGGGATTACCTCAATGAACCCTCAATGAACCCTCTCTCAACCAAAACCGAATGAAGGCGAATTTCAAACCTTTTTAACCGTATTTTCCCTTCAATCAAATTAACCCCTTTAAACCCCCGTTATTGAACTGGCTGAATTACGAGATGCATTCTAAACAGGTTGGTCAGTCACCGACAAACACGAATTAATAGCCCTGTCTTTTAAATCCTGCAAGGAATTTATTTTGTAATAAAAAAGCCGTTTCAACTGAATGAAACGGCTTTTGTGATTTCTGAATGTTGATTTAGAACCTTAATTTCCGGCAATTAAAAACTGCACATCGTAGGTTTTGAGCCATTCTATGTCTTCCGGTTTTATTTTGGAGTCTGTAATCAGGTAATTGATTAATGAGAGTGCACCCAGGCTGGCAAAGGCGTTTTTGCCGATTTTAGAGGAGTCGGCTACCAGATAAATTTCGTTGGCAGATTCTATCATGGCCCTTTTTACACAGATGTCGCTGATGCCGGGATAGGTAAGCCCTGATTTGAGGGCAATACCGGCTGTTGCCAGAAATAATTTATCGACGTGGAGGTTCTGGAAGAAATCAGCAGCTTTCTGACCTGTCAGGGATAGGGTCGGAGCCTTAAACTCCCCGCCTGTAACAACGACCGAGATGCCTGCCTGTGCTCCAAGGATTAAGGCTATGTTCAACGCGTTGGTAATGATAGTCAGGTTATTATACCCGGTGAGCAATTTCGCAATCTCTGTGGTGGTAGAGCCGGAGTCCAGGATGATGGTATCGCCATCATGAATGAATTCGACCGCTTTACGGGCAATCATTATTTTCTCTGACAGGTGCTCCTGATTCTGCAGGCTGAAGTTCCGAACGTTCAGGTCGATGTTCTTCAGGTAGGCGCCACCATGTTCGCGCACAATGGATCCTTCTTTTTCAAGACTTTCCAAATCCTGACGGATCGTAACCTCGGTTACTTTAAAGATCCTGCTCAGGTCGGTAACTTTGGCATGACCATCTTCCCGGATCAGCTCCAGAATTTTGTCGCGACGTTGATTTTGTAACATATTATTTCAAGTTTTTTCGGTACGTTGCCAGTTGGCTTATGGAGATCAGTTTGACATTATGCTCCCGGGCCACCAGTACCAGGTCATCCAAACGGGCCATGGTACCATCATCATTCATGACTTCGACCAGTACGCCGCTTGGGCTTAATCCGGCCAGCCTTGGAAGGTCAATGGATGCTTCGGTGTGCCCCATGCGGCCCAAAACGCCTTCGGAATTGGCAATTAACGGGAATATATGTCCCGGACGACCCAGGTCTTCCGGTTTTGTACTTTTATCGACCAAAGCTTTTACTGTTTTAGAACGATCGTGTGCCGAGATTCCGGTGGTACAGCCATTCCCAAGTAAATCAACGGAAACGGTAAAGGCGGTAGACAGGGTGGCAGTGTTGTTTTGAACCATTCGCTCCAGCGATAATTCCCCGGCACGTTCTTCGGTAATGGCCACGCAAATCAACCCACGGCCGAATTTAGACATAAAATTAATGATTTCAGGGGTAACATGCTCGGAAGCAGCTATAAAATCACCCTCGTTTTCCCGTGCTATATCATCAAACACCAATACCACTTTTCCTTCACGGATGTCTTCGATAGCTTCTGCTACCGAATTAAATTTATCAGACATGTTTATATATTTTATTGCTCATTATCAGGTGTCTTTGAATTGTGATAGTCAAAAATGCCTTCTTTTTAATTTGACTGCAAAGATAGCAATAAATTCTAAATGTTGTTATCTCTAAATCCTTTGGGAACGTGCATATTATGATTGTTTAAATGAAAACCGAATGTTTGTATACGGGCTAGCCCGCTAATTGAACTAAGTTGAAATCAGTGGCATAAGACCCTTTATTTTCCATTCCGTTCAACACTTTTAAGGCAAACCCAATGCCTTGTACCGCCATTTGGGAGCCAAATGCATCGATGGTTGCCAGCATGGCCCCCGACTTTAAATAGGGTTGTACAGAAGCATTATTATCAAACCCGACAACCGGAATTATACCTGCTTTGGCATTTCGTTCCAATACCCTAAGAACGCCCAGGGCCATGGCATCGTTGCAACACATGACACCTTCAACGTCCGGGTGCTGAGCGTAAAGAGCTTCAAAGACCTGTTCTGCTTTACCTGTTTCCCAGTCAGCGGCTTCGGAGGCTACTACATCGAGTCCATAGGCTGCAACAGATTCCATCAATCCGGCTTTCCGTTGTTGTGCATTTTCAGCCACACGAAGTCCTTCTATCAGAATAACTTTTGCATGCCTACCCAGATTTTCAGCCAGTACATTCCCCACCTGGGTTGAGGCGGTTTTATTGTCCGGACCTACGTAAGTCAATTCCACACCTTGCTGATGCAGCAATTCTTCATCGAGACGGATGTCAATATTAATTACTTTAATGCCCGCTTGTATTGCTTTTACAGTGACCGGAACCAATGCTTTTGAATCGATGGGAACCAGCACGATGGCGTCCACTTTGTCCAGAATCAGTTTGTTGACGAGCTCAATCTGCAATTCGATTTCCGTTTGAGTGGAAGTGCCCAGAGTTATCAGGTCAAAACTGTTTTCTAATTCAGCAAAGGCAAGAGCGCCTTTTTTCATTTCCTGAAAAAACTCAGCTTCGAGTGATTTCATGACTAGTCCGATAATTGGTTTGATTTTCATAATTGCCTATATAAAAGAATTATAGCAGGTGGAATAAATTGGTTTCTTATTTTAAAAACACATAGGATTACATAGCAAAAACACATAGGAACACATTGTTTAATACCAAAAGGTAACATAGAAAACATAGTTTAAAATTGAACATACATCTATTGTAATATATCACATATTCGTCTATATGTAACCCAACTTGTTGTAGTTGATCAATAGAGATAAATCACTCTCAACTTATGAGATGAAATCCAAATTTAAACCGCCAACTATGCGAAATTCCATCAAGTCGGAATGTGCCACTTGAATTCTATTCTTCTGGATTGAATATTTATACTTTTGACATTGTAATCAACACCAGTCCAATGATAAAGAGCGAGAACATGGCTGTTAATAATCCATTGGTCCCTTTGGGTGCGCCTTTGAATTCTTTCCAGACAAAAACACCCCAGAACATAGCTACTACGGGTGCCCCGTTGGTCAGTGCGTACGAAATGGTAGGGCCTGCTTTGGGAATGGCCATAAAGCTGATAACCATACCTGTCATCCAGATGATTCCCCCCAATACGCCGGTAAGGTGGGTTTTTGTGTCCCCCTTGAAATAATCTTTCAGAGTGAGTTTGTCTCCCTCAACAGGGTGGCGCATCACAAAATAATTGAATATCGGGGTGCTGATCACTGCTCCAATGGTAAAGAAAAATACTCCTGAAAATGGAGTCAGGTTACCGGTACCGCCTGAAACATAAGCCGGATCGAGGGATTTAACCACCAATCCGTAGAAGAAGGCAATGGTGACACCGGCCAGTAAGGAGATGATCAAACCCTTAGAGGTTGAGCTTTTTTTACCGGACGATAATTTTTTATAAGCCATCATGCAAAAGACAATGGCGGCTACAATAAGTGCTACGCCCGAAAAGAGGATGGTGGTATTGTTTCCCTGTGCCCCGGAGATAAAAAAGTTAACCAGGATACCCAATACCCAGGCTAATCCTCCACCGATGGGGAATCCGACTGCCATACCGGCAATGGCCATGGCTGCAACCAGTAATAAAGTGCCTAAATTCCAGACTATTCCGCCAGCAACAGCATACATGATGCTTGTAGAGTCAGCCTGTGCAATGTCCTGCATAAAGCTTCGCCCGTCCGAGCCGAAACTCCCCAGTGTAAAGGATGCTACTACGGCAGTAAGCAACAGTCCCCAAACAAAATCAAAATAAAATAATTCAAAACGCCAGTTCTTAGCGGTCATTTTTTGCGTGTTCGACCAGGAACCCCAGCATACCATGCTGAAAAATAAAAATACCAATGCAGGTAGAAAATTGTGAATCAGGATCATGTGTTTTAGATTTAAAGATTGCAGGGACGCATAGTAAATACGTCCCTGCAAAAAGGGTTTAATTATTTATGGAGATATAAATTCCAGCCTAAATAAGTCTCGATGGATTCTTCGATAATTTCCACTACATCGCCGCGAACCATGGCCACATGATGTTCGTATCCGTTCTTGCAGATATATTTCAATAATTGTTGCAGGTTTTCTACCTGTGATACGGCAATTCCACCATCCATTCCATAAGGGTCGTTGATGAATTTACCCTGACCGAGGTATGATTTGATGATTCCTTTTGGATCATCAGTCGAAATCCTGAAGAACGAGAAATCACCCGGAGCAACCGCCCCTTTAATTGCCCCAAAGGTATTTTCCTGTCCAAGGACAGTCCCTAACACATCCAATGAGCCAATGGTCAGTTCATTTTTCATAAAGCTTTTCGGATAGTTGCTGCAGTGGGTGCAGACACATTTGTTCCGGTCTGTTCCAAAGTTGTTGTTCCAGTCGAGCAGGGCAGGAGCATTTCCCGAAGCAAGCATCAAGGTATACATCGAAACCGAGCCGGCAATGTCCACCTCGCAGGCACTCGGCATAAGCTTTTCGCCCAGCATGCTCATGGTTAAGCAGGAAGCGCAACCATAATTGTTTTGCAATGAATCCCAACATTCAATGGTTGAAGCATCTATTTCATTTGATGCCAGCCAGTCTTCAACGGCAATACCGAATTTAGCCTGACGGATAATCTTATCCTCGTGAACGGAAGTGGCTATTTTACCATAATTCTTTATTTCAGCGACCTTTGATTTCAATTCAGCAGCCTGGATATCCACTTTGTTGGCAGCACCCAGAATCTCGGAAAGATCCACAGTGACTACGGTAATCCCGGAAGCCTGAAGGATCTTTTCGCTGGCACGCACTGTCTGGAATGCAGCAGGACGGGCACCGATAGCTCCAATGCGGGCATTGCGCAGTCCGTTTACTACCCGGCAGATGGAGGCAAACTTTGCAAGGTCTTTGTCGAATAATTCGCTGTCCAACGGATAGGTATGAAAAGTAGTGTCGCTAAAAGGAATCCCGTACTGGTAGAAGTTGTTACAAACAGAGATTTTACCACAGAAGGCATCGCGGCGGCTGTAAACATCCACTTTGTCGTTGTCGTCATCCATAGCCTGAACCAGGATTGGAACATTCAGGTTTGCAATTTTGATGGCATTTATAATACCCAATTCATTGCTGAAATTTGGCAGGACAATGACAATCCCATCGATCTTATCCCGGTTCTGACTGAAAAGCCTGGCACATTTTTTTCCATCCTCGTACGTGTCAATACTTCCCGATTCGGTTTCTGCAACTGGAAGGATGATGGAGTCGTGTCCTTGTGATTCAATTTTGCGAATTAAAATTTCGCGTGCTGCAATGCCTAATTTGGCACTGAAGATGTTTCTGGTACCAATGATAAGTCCAAAGGTAAGTTTCTTTTTAAAAGCCATTTTTTTATTGATTTAAGTGTAAGTTATTTTTTTATTGTTTAAATTGATGTATTTTCTGTATTCCTGAATGATGTTTCATTTCATCAACGTACGTTGGATCGCCTTCTTCCACTGGGTATACAGTTCATCCATTTTCATTGGATTCATTTGTGGGTTGATATAATCGGTGGTTTTTCTAAGTGCAGTGGCATCGTTCACTTCAGCAATCCGCTTCAGTGCAAAGCCGTTCATAATCACAGCTCCAAATGCGGAAGCTTCTTCAATAGGGCTTCTGTTTATCGTGGCCTGCAGCATATCCGATTGAAACTGCATCAGGAAATTGTTTTTCACAGGACCACCATCTACCCTTAATTCAAGCAACTTTACCCCCGATTCCTGGATTAAACTCATCAGGTCCTTAACCTGGTAGGCGATGGATTCCAGGGCTGCCCGTACGATATGCGCTTTGTTGGTCCCGCGGTTCATGCCACAGATCAGGGCCTTGGCATCATTATCCCACCAGGGAGCACCCAGTCCTGCAAAGGCAGGGACAAAGTATACTCCTTCCGTGCTTTCCACTGAGGTGGCTAGTGCTTCAGTATCGGCTGCCGATTGTATCAGTTGCAGGTCATCCTGAAGCCATTTGATGGTGGCACCGGTGCAATGGATATTTCCTTCGAAAGCATAATGTACTTTCCCTTTGGCAGCAAAACCAATGGAGGTTACCAGTCCCCGGGGAGCAGGCAATGCCTTTTCACCTATGTTGACCATGATGGACGATCCGGTACCATAGGTTGCTTTACCCATTCCGTCAGTAAAGCAAAGTTGCCCTGCCAACGCACCGTGTGAATCGCCCAAAACGCCGGCAATCGGTATTTCGGGTAACTGGTTTTTTAAAGTGGTAGTTCCGTAGAAAGCGTCGCATGGTAATGCTTTTGGCAACATGGACGATGGGATAGTGAATAGTTCCAGCAATTCGTTATCCCAATCCAGGGTATGAATGTTGAAAAGGAGGGTGCGAGAAGCGTTTGTATAATCGGTGGCATGGACTTTTCCGTTTGTAAAGTTCCAGATCAGCCAACTGTCCATGGTTCCCAGTAACAAATGGCCGTCTTCTGCATTCTGACGTGCTCCGGGTACATTATCCAGTATCCATTTTACACCACTGGCCGAGAAGTATGGGTTGATAATAAGCCCTGTTTTTGCGGTAACAGCCGGTTCATGGCCTTGGGCAATAAGATCTTCGCATATTTTTGTACCCCGGTTGCATTGCCAGACTACTGCATTGTAAACCGGTTTCCCGCTACGTTTATCCCACACTACCACGGTTTCGCGCTGATTGGTAATTGCCAGGGAGGTAATATCCCTGCGGGCAATATTGCTTTTCAGGATGACTTTTTCGACAACAAGATAGGTATTTTCAAGAATCTCTGCAGGATCATGTTCCACCCAGCCCGGTTGTGGGTAATATTGTTTGTGATCAATGGACATCCGTCCAACCAATGACTCCTTTTCATCAAATAGCATTGCTTTTGTTGCCGAGGTACTTTGGTCAATAGCCAATGTGTATTTCATTCAGTTTTAGATTTTAAGTAAGTAAAATATAAGGTAATTGAATCATGGACGCATGTCAATGCCTTTCATTCGAAATGATCACGTTGGGTAGTCTATCTAATCAGACGTTTCATTCCTTCATTTGTCACCGCTCAACGGATAGAATTATGAGTTGTGCATTAGAATTGCCGTTTTATAAATTCCATCGGCATCAATACCGTAATAGTTGAAAATTTCCAACGGGGTACCGTGTATTGAGTTTTCATCGGGAATACCGAGTATACGCATCAAAACCGGCGTGCTTTGTGCAACAATCTCCGCAACTGATCCACCCAGGCCACCGCTAACGCTGTGTTCTTCTACCGTAATGATTTTGCCGGTTTCCCTGGCAGCTTTTTCCACTATTTCCCTGTCAAAGGGTTTCAGGGTATGCATATCGATAATGCGGGCTTTAATTCCCTGTTCCAGTAATCTTTTCCCAGCCTGAAGACAATGATACACCGTTTCTCCGGTTCCGATGATGGTCAGGTCGTCTCCGTCGAGTAATAGATTCGCCTTGCCGATTTTAAATTCCATGGTTTCATCGTTGTATACATTGGGCACTGCATTTCTTCCTACCCGTACATAAACAGGAAACGGATAGTCTACCAATTCTTCCACCAGTTTCTTAGTCTGACGGATATCGCATGGAAGAACAATGTGCATTCCCGGGAAGGTACGCAATACGGCAATATCGTGCAGGCTGTGGTGTGAAAAACCCAAAGCCCCGTAACTGACTCCCCCGCTGACACCCAGTATTTTTACCGGATTGGCGGAATAAGCAACATCCACTTTTACCTGTTCCAGGCTGCGGGCTACATAAAAACAGGCGGGTCCGCATACAAAGGCTTTCTTGCCTGCCGATACCAGTCCGGCTGCGACTCCTACTGCGTTTTGTTCGGCAATACCCAGCTCTACAAACTGTGCCGGAAGTTCGTTGGCAAATTTGTCAAGTGTTACCGATCCACGTGCATCGGTGGTCACAGCCACAATATCCCTGTCTATCTTTGCCAATTCTACCAATGTGTCGGTAAACATTTTGCGGCATGGAATCGTATTTTTATCTTCTGTACTCATGATTATTCCTCGTTCAAGCTTTTAATTTTTGCCTTAATTTCTGTAATTGCCAGTTCAAACTGGTCATTGCTGGGTACACCGTGATGCCATTTGGCTATTTTTTCCATGTAGGATATGCCGCAACCCTTGGTAGTGTGTGCAATGATCATTTTGGGCTTTGCATTATTGTAATCCAGACTTTCGAATGTTTTTACAATGTCTTTCATATCATTGCCTTCCATATCGAGCACTTCCCAGCCGAATGCTTCCCAGCGTCCACGCATGGGTTCCAGTGACATGACATCTTCAGTCTTGCCACTGATCTGTAATTTGTTGCGGTCGATGATGGCTACCAGGTTGTCCAGCTTATAATGGCTTCCTGACATGGCGGCTTCGTAGATGGACCCTTCGCCTTGTTCTCCATCGCCCATAAGGACATAAGTCTTGTATGTTTTCTGATCCATTTTAGCAGCCATAGCCATCCCGATACCTACCGAGAGTCCATGACCCAAAGCGCCACTGTTCAGTTCAATGCCAGGTGTTTTCTTAGTAGGATGCCCTGCCAGTTTTGAATTGAATTGCCCGTAGGTTTCCAGCAAACTTTGGTCGATAAACCCTTTTGCTGCCAGTACCGAATAAAGTGCTTCCACGCTGTGGCCTTTACTGAGTATAAACCGGTCCCTGTTTTCCCTGTTCGGATTCTTTGGGTCAATGTTCATGATATGAAAGTATAAGGCTGTCTCGATGTCCACTGAGGACAGGGAGCCCCCAATGTGTCCTCCTTTCGAGGCATATATAATTTCCACCACTTTCCGTCTGATCTTTTCAGCCTGCAGTTGAAGCTCTTTTATTGTTTGTTTATTTGCACTTAACATGATATGTTGTTTCGTATTATTTCGAATGCAAACATAATAATAAATAAACGAAAGCAGATAGACTATTTAGTGAATTGCTGTATAATTAACAAAATATAATATTAGAGTGCTGTATTATTAAGATATCTAGTCAGTTGAAAGCCTTTTATGACTAACTAGTGTTAAGAATGAAACTTTCTTCTGTTTTTAATAGACTACCTACCTATTTACGGTTTCGAAGATGTTGAAGATAATTAATCCTTGTATCGTTATTTCCAGTTGCCTGCTTCATTCATTCAGTATACCTGATAAGTCTATAAACAAAAAAAAGGCTGTCTAAAAAGGGAGCTTCTTTTCTATAGATATTCTGAATCTAATCCAGAGTAACATAAATTAATGTGATATATTCGGACGAAAATCTATTATCAATTTCAATGAAGAAATATCATTTCATCATCTCTGTTGAAAATGAATACGGAAAATCTGAGCTTAGAGTACCCCGTTGCAGGTTTGGTAGCGTTGACATGTTGAACCTGATATCAGCCCCTTTGGCCAGGCTCTCCTGGGTCAGGTAATTCTTAGGATAAGATTTTCCATTGACCGTCATGGTTGAAATATACCGGTTCTGCTTTGAATTGTTGTCGGATTGTATTGTAACGTGTTGGCCGTTTTCAAGGTTCAACTTAATACTTTTAAATAATGGTGATCCCAACACATATTCATTGCTGCCCGGACATACCGGATAAAAGCCCATGGATGAGAACACGTACCATGCAGAAGTCTGTCCATTGTCTTCGTCTCCACAATACCCATCGGGTGCCGAAGTATACAATTTATCCATCACTTCCCGGATCCAGTACTGCGCTTTCCATGGTTCTCCCGAATAGTTGTACATATACAACATATGTTGAATCGGTTGGTTGCCATGCGCATATTGCCCCATGTTCATGATCTGCATTTCGCGAATCTCGTGGATTACACTATGATAATAACTGTCGTCGAATGCAGGAGGCATAACGAACACAGAATCCATCATACGGTTAAAGACTGTTTTACCACCCATCAGGTCAATTAAACCCTGTGGATCGTGGAATACCGACCAGGTATAATGCCAGCTGTTGCCTTCGGTAAATGCATCCCCCCATTTTAATGGATTAAAGGGAGTATGGAACTTGCCATCTTCATTCTTACCACGCATCAGGTTGATGGAAGGATCGAACAGGTTTTTATAATTCAATGCCCTGGCTGCATAAAGATCCAGTTCTGCTTTCGGACGTTTCAGTGCTTTGGCCAGTTTATAAATGGACCAGTCATCGAAAGCGTATTCCAACGTACGGGCTGCACTTTCATTG
This sequence comes from Paludibacter sp., assembly GCA_028710415.1. Classification (GTDB taxonomy): domain Bacteria; phylum Bacteroidota; class Bacteroidia; order Bacteroidales; family Paludibacteraceae; genus Paludibacter. The sequence continues at coordinate 98,621 of JAQTUE010000014.1, forward strand.
ATTCCCACATTGTAAGGGACATAGCCCAGCTTATTATAGTATTCATTTCCCAATCGACCAGTTGAACTGACTTTTGGGTGTATATTGGTTGTTCCGTGCAACACCGCTTTGTAAAGGGTCTCGATATCCTGTCCTTTTACTCCCTTCAGGTAAGCATCAGTTACTATGGAAGCCGAGTTATTCCCAACCATGCAATCCCTGTGTCCGGGGCTTGCCCATTCCGGTAAGAACCCGCTTTCCTTATAGGTATTTGCAAGGCCTTCCTGCATCTTCTCGCTCATGGATGGATACATGAGGTTCAGGAACGGGAACAGGCAACGAAATGTATCCCAGAATCCTGTATCGGTGAACATATAGCCCGGCATTACCTTTCCGTTATAAGGGCTGTAATGCACAGCCTTTCCACTGGCATCCATTTCATAGAAACTACGTGGAAACAGGACAGAACGATACATGCAGGAATAAAAGGTACGTAGATTATCAATATTATCATCTTTTACTTCTATTTTACCCAACACATCATTCCAGGTCTTTTTGGCTTCCGCTTTGACAGTATCAAAATCATGATTCCCTAATTCTTTCATATTCAACTCAGCCTGCTCGGAGCTGATAAACGAAGAAGCTAAACTGGCAGTTACCTGTTCTCCTTTTTCAGTTGAAAAACCGATGATGGCACCCGTATGATTTTCTTTCATTTCCAGTCTGCCTTCTGCTATTTTGCCATTATTTACCGTTGCTTTATAGGTGAAAGGCTTATTGAAGGTAATAACGAAATAGTTTTTGAAATTATCAGGTACCCCACCATTGTTTTTAGTGGTATAGCCGATAATCTTATTCTCCGCCGGGATTATTTTAATATACGACCCCTGATCCATGGCATCAATCACCACAAATGATTTTTTGTTCTTTGGAAAGGTAAAACGAAACATGGCTGCCCGTTGTGTCGGGGTTATTTCAGTAGTTACATCATGATCGGCCAGGTAGACTTTATAATAATAAGGTCTGGCTTCTTCCGACTTATGTGAAAACCAACTCGCCCTGTCATCTTCGTTGAAGACTGCTTTTCCGGTTACGGGCATGATGGAGAACTGTCCGTAGTCATTAATCCACGGGCTGGGTTGATGGGTTTGTTTGAAGCCTCTTATTTTATCAGCATCGTAGGTATACGCCCAGCCATCACCCATTTGCCCTGTCTGCGGGGTCCAGAAATTCATACCCCAGGGAAGGGCTATGGCCGGATACGTATTCCCGGTGGACAAAGATGGTTTTGATTGCGAACCTACCAGGGTATTCACGTAATCAACATACGATATGGGGTTTTCTGACTGAGCCTGTATGGTTGCATACATAACCATAACCAGCAACAGGGGAGTTATTTTTTTCATATTTAATTGTTTAAATGCATGATACGATATTATAGGACGAAATGCATATCCCACCTTATGAAACCAGCTAATGATTTCATAGGAAGCTGATCATATCTTCAAATAATAATTTGGAACTTAAATCTCTGAATTCTGATTTTACACCTACTTATTCATGATACCTTCTATCCTGAACGAGTAAGTTACAGGCGTATCTACCGGAATGTCATACTTTGGAAGAACACCCGGGCCACAACTGGCATTTCCCAGCCCCCGCTGAATGCAATCGAGGCTTAAATAGATTTCCGGTGATCGATTTTCATTCAGTTTAAATTCATATTTTATGTCCCAAAGTTGCGCATCTGTAAAATGCAACGCTGTGAAATTGAGTTTGTCTTTGGCAGTCACCAGAATGCCTCTTCCGTCATTATTGACTAGTTTTACCCAACGTGTATCTGCATGATTCCCCATGCTTTGTGTCCGGACATAATTCTCTTCCAGGCCTTTTACTGTTTTTCCATAAAGACCAATGAATTGCGACTGCTTACGATCGTTATAGCTTTCGAAAGGACCGCGTCCATACCATTTCACATTTTCAAGTTCCGGAACAACCGACATACGCAATCCCAATTTAGGCACCCGATATTCATTCGCCGGATTAATAAAACTGCCATCAACATCGATAGTTCCATTGGCATACACTGTATAAGTTACCTGATAGGGAAATGCCGAATGATTTTCGTTCTGAAGGGTTGCCTGCATGTCAGTCCTCACCACTACACATTTATTTTCTTTGGAAATTCTGAATGAAAAATCAGTGGGCTTTACAGAGGTCTCAAAGTATTTGCATGAATCGTTATGAATACTCCTATACCAATTAAAAGAAAGTCCGTTGCCATTATACACCATTTCTTTGGCATGATACTTTAATGAGACAAGAATACCGGTCAACTTATCGAATTTAATTTCAAAATATTTTCCTGTTATTGAAAGATTATTGTTTTGTTCAGAAACAGCAGGCGTTTCAAAACTGTTTGGGTGTAGAGGTTCTATTGCAGGTCTCGTATTTAAGGCCAGTTGTTCTGAGGCTACTTCATAACCTTCTTTAGCCCAATTAGTACTATCCTTTAACAAAAATGCAATATTCAGGAAATACTCACTCTTTGTATCCAACGATTTATTATAGGGAATTGTCATCTCTTTTGTTTCATTGGGTTGCGCCGCTACAGAGCCTATATTTCTGGTTTCAACCGGAACACCATCTTTTACTAATGTCCATTGAATGGTGAATTGATCTAGATTCAGGAAATTGTATTTGTTCGATACAAATACGATGCCTTTAGAAAGATCACCAGGCTTGATTTTGATATATTGGTATATTTTTTTTACTTCCAGCAACTTTGTTGTAACCTGCCTGTCGGGTGTTACCAACCCTTTGCAGTTAAACTCGCCATCATTTGGCTTGTCACCAAAGTCTCCGCCAAAGTAATAATGGTCGGTCGGTTCACCGGGTTTACAACTATTCTGATCCACCCATTCCCAAATACAGGCTCCAATCATCCGTTGCGATTTATTTTCGATATAATCCCAATACTCATCCAGATTCCCTACTGAATTCCCCATGGCATGGGCGTACTCACACAAAAAATACGGTTTGTCTGTTTTTTCATGATCCTGCTCTTCCATCTCTTTAATCGAAGGATACATCTTAGAGTCGATATCAGCCTCAACATTGCTGCCTTCGTAGTGAATCGGACGACTTTTATCGATAGCTTTTGCGGCTTTATACAGTGCACTGAAATTCCTACCGTTACCCGATTCGTTACCCATGGACCAAAACACTACGGAAGGGTGGTTCTTATGTTGCTCCACGTTTCGCACCATCCGGTCAACCATGGCTGGTTCCCAACCAGGCATATCGGTTATTGATTGATTTCCATGACATTCCAGGTCATTTTCGCTCATAATATACAATCCAAAATAATCGTACATTTGGTACATTTTCGGATCATTCGGATAGTGGCTTGTACGGATCATATTGATATTATGAAGCTTCATCAGCAATATATCCTTTAACATAACATCAACCGGCAGTGCTTTCCCAAAAACAGGATCGATATCATGCCTGTCCGTGCCTTTGAAAAACACCTGTTGGCCATTAATGAAAACCCGTTTATTCTTTATCTCCACCTTACGGAATCCGAATTTTGAAGACATGGTTTCCAACAGGTTTCCTTGTTCGTCCTTCAGGCTCAAGATTACCGTGTAAAGAGTTGGTATCTCAGCTGACCATAAAGAGGGATTATCCACTTTACCTTGCAGGTTAATAATAGTTTCTGTTTTTCCTTTCAGTGCTTCAACTTTTTGTGACAATGAAGTTACAGGTTTTCCAGATGGATCAATTAATTCTACGTCAACAGTAGTGACTTTTGCAGCTTTTTTATCAAGATTCTTTATGGAAGCTTTAATTTTGAAATTCGATGTTGCATAATTATTACTTGAAAATTCCGATTGTACAAAATAATCGCGTAAATGGACTTTTGGAGTGGCATACAGATAAACATCCCTGTGAATACCACTAAAGCGTGTCATATCCTGATCTTCCAGATAACTGCCATCACACCAACGATAGACTTCAGCTGCCAGTACATTTTGTCCTGATTTCACACACGGGGTAATATCAAATTCAGCAGCATTATTCGATCCCTGGCTATAACCAACTTTCTTTCCATTTACCCACACGTAAACCGCACTATAAACGCCATCAAAGTGTAAGAATATCTTCTTGCCTTTCCAATCTGTTGGAATGGTAAAATCCCTGCGATAGGAACCAACCGGATTTGGCTCTTTTACATTCGTATACCCATTTTGCGGTTCGATGAAAGGCGGCCTGTTTTTGAAAGGATAAGTGATATTTGTATAAATCGGGGTTCCGTAGCCTTGCATCTCCCAGTTGGAGGGAACCGGAATTTCTTTCCAGGAAGAGACATCGAAAGACGGTTTATAAAAACTCAATGGACGTTCAGAGGGTTGTTTCACCCAGTTGAATTTCCAGTTTCCATTCAACGATTGATAAAGCGATGATTTTGGTGTTAACCAGGGTGTTCGAAAGTAAGGATCATTCTTTAAACTCTCTTTCGATGAATAAGGGATGATGGTTACATGAGCAGGTTCTTTGTTGATGGCAAAAACAGCTTCGTTTTCCCAATCATTATTACTACTTTTTCGCTCAACAATCTTAGGTAATGTTACAGAAGTTGGTACCAGTTGCCACGTTTGATGATTAGTCGGCAATTGATAAATTTTAGCATCAACTTCTTCCTTACCTGAAAATGCCAAAAACATATATGAATTTCTATGGGTTATGGTATAGGTGTTAGATCCCGTTTTGTTAAACTTCCATTGTTGGTTATTATTGGTGAAACTTGCATCCCATAATATCAAAGGGTTTCCTTTACCTACTGAAATATTTCTGTTGTCAATGCTTTTATTTGAGAAAGGATTGATTATTAAACAATAGCCATCCGGCAACATCACAATTTGCCAAAGTTGCCCATAATTATCACTTTTATTGGAGGATAGTACCATGGGTGAATTATTATCCTGACTTTCATTACTCTCTAAAACAAGACCCGAAGGAGTAATAATCTTATACAAAATCCCGGGATCAATATCTTGCGATTGTCCTGACAAGCTACTACAGAGCATCACTAAAAAAAGTGATTTATATACTAAATTCCTGATAGTCATAAATTATAAATTAAACGTTTTAAATCAAACATTTTCAGTTGATAGACACTTTGGTTCATTACTGAAAACCCGTTTGTTTACAGATAGGAAAGGTTTTGTTAATTATTATTTAAGAATGACGATCAACGTTCAAAAAATAAAAAATAATTGATTCTCTAAAAACACAGCCCCCTATTCCCCCTTAGCTGAGTTTAAACAGCCAGTGGGGATAGATGCGGCAATCAAATGGAAGAAATCCATTTGCTGAGAACAAAAGTTTAAATTGTCTTTTCGAAGAATGATCGGTATTAAATAAATTTAGAGCTTTGCCTGTTTGTAGATTCCGAAACTATGAAGGGCAATACAAGCTTTTCCATCTGTGATCCGTAATCTGACATACGAAGCAGAGATTGGAGCAAACCGGACAATCCATTTGTATCCAATGCTTTGTTTGTTCGAAGCTTCTGAAATAGGTGTCCAGGTCTTTCCATTATTGGAGTAATCCACAGACCAGCCGGTGGTGCGATGCCCGAGTTGGATAACTTCTTGCAACATCAAGCAATCAAAGACTTTCCTGCTATCAAGCTTAAAAGTGATGGTGTCGGACTTGAACTTATCCTTTGTGGCAAAATAGGTGTTTTCGTTACCGTCAACCAGGTTTGAAGGATTGTAATTCCGTCCGCGTGTATGTAATGCAGTTATTTTTGCTCCCTTTGCAAAGTTTGATTTAAAGGAATTGGTAATCATAGAATGCAAACCGGCAACATTAGTCGAATCATCCGAAGGGATCAGTCCGCGTCTGTCAGGTGCCAGGTTCAATAGCAATACGCTGTTGCGGCCTACTGAGTTGCAATAAATGTCCCAAAGTTCCTTTACTGTTTTTGTATGGCCATCTTCTTCCTTGTGATAAAACCAACTTGGACGGATGGAGACATCTACTTCAGCCGGGATATAGGCATTGCCATTTACCTGACCTTGATTTAATTCTGTGATATGATCGGATTCTTCCTTTATTGAAAGAGAATCGATAGTAGACCAACAAGGGTCACCTGAGAATCCTGATTCATTCCCAACCCACCGGCAGTCTGCAAAACGATAGGAATTCTTTGTCCCGAAAATTACACATTTGGGTTGTAAAGTACGGACTGTATCCGCCCAACGGGTGTATAAAGGGGTGGTGAGTTCATCGGCTCCGGCACCATCCCACCAAGTTTCCCATACCGTTCCGTAGTTTCTCATCAATTCGGATAACTGACTGGCATAATGGATACTGTAATCTTTCGTATTATAAAGCGGAGACAACCTTTCATGCCTGTCATGTGGCCCAACATAGATCCCGGCTTTAATTCCGGCAGCTTTACATGCATCTAAATATTCACGCACTACATCACCCTTTCCGTTTTTCCACGGACTGTTTTTTACGGAATAGTCTGAGTAATCACTTGGCCAGTTACAAAAACCATCGGCATGTTTTGCAACGATGATGCCGCATGGAATACCGCCACTCTTGAGAACTTTCATCCATTGATTGCAATCTAATGCCGTAGGGTTGAACAAATAGGTTCCTGCTCTTCCATCTCCTTCATTTACCATATCACAAAAGGTATTCATTCCAAAATGGAAAAATGCCATTATTTCCCGGTGATACCATTCCACCTGCCTTTCACTGGGGACAGGGCCTACAGGAGCAGGAGCCTGAGCTGACAGTTGCGAAGAAAAGCCGGAAAGGGACAATGTGATAATCAAAATGATTTGAATTCGTCTTTGTTTTTTCATGTAAGTAAAACTTTGTTTTTGAAGAAATAATAACCCTCCAGTTTATGTAACTGGAAGGTTTTTTGTTAGAATCGAATATTATAATGCGTATATCTCGGCAAGACTGGTTCCAGGTGCATTCCACGGACTGGTTACTGTTAATTTAAAATACCGGGCATTGGTATTTGGAATGGCTATTTTGTTTTCGTATACCTGATTGTCAACAGGGGGTAAGGCCAGGTTGAAAGGGCCTTTATTCGTCCAGTTTAGCCCATCAGTACTTAATGAAATAGTCATTATTTTAGGTTGACCATGACCACTGGTTGCCCCGTCACCGGTAAATTGCCGGCATATATACGATATCCCATGGAGCATTTTAGTTTCGCCCATGTCAATTGTAATATAATGAGGAGGTGGTACGTCATCCGGATCCCATTTGCTGTGCCAGTAGGTTTCAACCACTCCATCAATGGCTGCTATGGCAAGGCCATTATCATTTGTTCCATCTCCTTCACCCGGTTCCTGGGATGAAAAGCCTGAGATTGTCCATTTCGACCTGTCAAAATGAGGCAAATTATCGATTGATGGGGTGCGTGTTACAATAAAATAAGTTGTTTTTTGAACAGGGCTGAGTTCGGCTCCCTGAACATTATCAATCGTAACGGGTAACAAATAAGTCGCAAATGCTTCCAATGCATCACCTTTTGAGAGAATAAGTTTTAATCCGGATGTTGCGGCCTGGCCTTTTGCAATGGCACCACTCGCCTGCAGGGTATAATTTGCAGCAGGCAACGTTTTGTAACTGGTGCCGTTCAGGCTGTTATATCCGGCAACTAAATTAGTATCCGCCTTAAAATGAATAGTAACATCATTCTGCGAATTAGCCAACGCAGTGGGGTAATCAGCTCCCACAAAGGTAGCCTGATATTCTATGGTATCCGTAACATCAAATGAATTGCTTATTTCAGGCTTATGCATGTATATACTTGCATTTTTAGAATAATCAAAATTCTGATTACAACCGGATAATAATATTATAGTGATCAATAATTGAAAACTAATAAGATATTTCTGATATTGTTTCATGTTTTATTTTTTTTATTGTTCTGATAAATTACCAGCCGGGATTTTGTGTCAAATTAGAATTCAATGAGATTTCTCCTGTTGGCAGTGGGTAAAGGTACATCCTGTCCTTCCAGGCACGGGTAACATTCCCCGGATAAACTTTGACATTATTGTCTGAAGTAAACTCAGTACCTGAATAATTAGCCTGAAGTGATGGATCTAATTTCAATCCAACAATTGTTTTCGGATTATTTATCAGGGATCCTGCTTTCCAGCGAAGCAAGTCATTGAATCGGAAACCTTCTGCTGCTAATTCTATCCTTCGTTCACGGCGGATTTCATTCAATAAAGGAGAAACAGAATATCCCCAACCGGGCCAGTTTACATCTATAAACCCGACATTTGCATCCAGGTGAGCCATATTCACCCGGTTCCGTAATACATTAATTGTTTTATCCAGGACAGTTTGGTCGCATGCCCCCAATTCTGCCTTTGCTTCAGCTTCAATAAGAAGCGTTTCGGCATAACGGAAAATGAATACATCAAGAGTAGACAGGGCAAAATTCCATTGGGTACGGTCCGAAGATGCGAATTTAATGATCCTGTATCCGGTTGAACAACTGTTGCTACTAATGCGTGGCCTGGTAATGGTATCACCATCGTTAAAAAGGACGTACCTTTGCGTCGCAATCATTTGCTTTAACCGGGGATCCCTGTTTGAAAATTCAATATCCCATTTATTGGCTGAAATATCTGTATATTCAGGATGTAAAGATATTGGCTTGCCATCTGAGAATAACGCGGATTCTACAAAATCCTTACTGAACCCTGATCCAAATTCATCCAGTTGACGGGTGAGGTTTTGTGTTTTTAAATCTTTAATGTATCGCATCGGCAGAATTGCTTCCGGATTGCCCTGCAATTCATCCTGAACAAAAAGATTATAATAATCAGAATTGGGATTTCCGGTTTTATAAATGCTATACTTCCCAGAATTCATAACCAGTTCAGCTGCACTGGCTGCCTCGTTGAGAAACTTTATTTCGTCCCCTAAATTATGATACTTCCTGTAAGTTCCCTCAAAAAGACAAATTCTTGCTTTTAGGGCAGCAGCAACATATTTATTTATTCTTCCTGTTTCAGCATCTTCTGGAAGTGGCAGGTTTGCAATTGCATAATCGAGGTCATTCAATACAGAATCCATGACCAGTTTTCTGGAATCCCTAGCTTTGTTTAATTCGGCTAGATCAGACGTATTCAAATCTTTGCCGTACCAGGGCACATCTCCAAAACGAATAACTTTATTCGAATAAAGTAAAGCCCGAAAAAACTTCACTTCACCAACATATTTATTCTTAATTTGCCGGCTTACATTTGCCTGGTTATATCGTTGAAGAAAATAATTGCAACTACGAATGTCACCCCAGTTCCAACCGGCATCACCGGCTGAATTTGGCACGGTGTACAAGTCAAACAGGTAATCAATCTTTACTGTTGGGACCTGATTGTCGCTCCAGTTATCACCAAAAGGATCAGATTGCGGTAGTAAAGTATAAAGATTATTACAATAGGATTTCAGGTCATTTTCAGTGTGCCAGAAATAATAGTCTGTCAGCGTATCAAGAGGTTTCCTGTCCATGAAACTATCGTTGCAACCGCATAAGGCTAAACTTAAGAGTGCAATCGCCAGTTTAGATTTTATATTTTTCATTTTTTCATTTTGTGTTAAATAGATTATAAATAAATCACTTGATTAAAATGCAACCTGTACACCAAAAACCCATGATTTTTGGAGAGTTTGTTGTTGGTTTGACAATACTTCCGGATCAAAGGCCTCAAACATTTTAGTATAATCCAGGATGTTTTGACCGGAAACATATAAATGAACTTTATTTATTTTGAATTTATTGATGAATTGCTTTGGGATACTGTACCCAAGAGAAATATTTTTCAATCTTAAGTAAGCATCATTCTGCAGATATTTGGTTTGTGTTTGCTGGTTTCCGCTGCCATCGATCCGTAACCTGGGGTAGTAAGCATTCGTATTTGCCGGTGTCCAGTGGTCCTTTTGATAAATCATTGGAACATTCCATTCCCCGGTAAATCCCCAGAAAGTGCTTCCTCCAATAACGGCATCACTCTTTCCTATTCCCTGGAGTAAAAAGTCAAAATCAATATCTTTCCAGTTTAATGCACCTCTAAAACCTACATTATAACGAGGAGTAGAGTTGCCGATTACTTTCAAATCACCATGGTTGGAAACGGTATATTGACCATTATCTATTTTCCCGTCTCTGTTCAGGTCGGCATACTGGATGTCTCCTGCCATCCAATTTCCACCCCATATTTTCTTTTGGCTTACTGTTCCTGAGGTAGCGTCTTTGATAGGAGATGCAGGATCTGAATTGGCTGCCATGGCTCCATTGTCAGATAAAAATCCTACAGTTTGGTATCCCCAGATTTCCCCAAGTTTTTGCCCCACATAATATGATCCGAGACTTCCGGTGGGATTATTGAATTTTGTAATTTCACTCTGGTTATCCGAAAGTACCACAGATACTTCATACTTAAAATCCTTTTGTAGGCGATCTTTCCATGTCAGTGTCAACTCCCAGCCATTGGTGCGTAAATCTGCCGCATTTTCAACCGGAACACTGGCACCAAGAACGGCTGGCAACTGTTGCCCTGAAGTTAGCATCCCGCTGGTCTTGCGTACATAATAATCAAAGGTACCGGAAAATTTATTGAATAACGTAAAGTCTACTCCTCCATCCAGTGTACTTACATTTTCCCAGGTAAGTGAAGAACTTACTAATCCGGCCCACCCAATGCCAACAGGCTGTGAGCTTCCCATAATATAATTCACGGCATTGTTCGTCGACAAGGATGCAATATAAGGGTAATTGTTTCCATTAACCTGGTTTCCAAGATTTCCGTACGATCCCCTGATTTTGAAATCAGAAATCACGGAACTTAGTGAACTCATGAAACTTTCCTTTGAAATACGCCAACCGCCCGATATAGAAGGAAAGAACCCGAACCGGCTGCTTTTAGGAAAACGGGATGACCCATCATATCTTCCATTCATTTCAAGCAGGTATTTATCGTTATAAATATAATTTACCCTGAAGAACGCCCCTCTTAAGGCCCATTCCGAAATACCATTGGAAACAGCAGGACTCGCATTTGTAGCCAGGTTTAAACTTGGGAAGTCATTATTAATAAGATTATTATGTTGTGCTGAAAAACCGCTTTGCTGATTGAATTCCTGATTAAATCCTGCCAATACCTTCAGATAATGTTTTTCAGAAAATGTTTTTACATATTCTGTATAGGCATTCATGGAATAATATTGATTTACATAGTTACTCTCAGCATAATAGTTAGGATTTGTATGAGGGAAATCATCTAAATACACCCCATTTATACCGTATTCAGGTATTATTTTTTGATGATTAGTCTGGTTTTCCGAATATTTCTGAATTGTATAATCAAAATTGAAGCTTAATCCTTTTATTCTGGGAGGGGCAATCTTCACTCCCCCGGTAATCCATAAGTCATTCGAATAAAAAATCTGACGGCCATTTAACATCTGTACGGCTATGGGATTGGTATAATCCCCTTGACCGCTGTAATTCCCATCCGGGAATTGAACCGGCATAGTTGGTTTCAAATCATTTCCCATCCATGAATTCCCAAGGAAAATAGGATTCGGTTGATCCAGGTCTTTTCGGTTATATTTTACACTCCCGGTTAATGTTAGCCAGTCTGTTGGTTCTGTACTCCCTCCCAACGAGACATTGGAGCGGTTATAACTCTCATTAGCATACCTAAGCAAGCTTCCCTGGTCAAAAAATCCGACAGAGGCATAAAAAGAGGATTTCCCTTCACCCCCGGTAATGCTGATGTCATTCGATTTCGATAAGGCACTTGGAAGATACATTTCATTATACCAATCGGTATTACCGGTGTACCAGTACTTTCTGGAATCCCCGAATTTTGCAGGCATGACAGAATTTGCCGGTATCGGATTAGCCAGGTATTTCTTTATTTGAGCATAAAAATCAGGGTCATTAAACATGGCTCCCTGGTTGGTACCTCCGGAAGCAGCACTTGCTTCCCTAAACATATCTACGTAATCCAGTGAATTTAAATACCTGGGCAGGCGGGTAGGACTATTTACCGAATAGGAGCCTTTATAGCTCACCCGGACAGGTGTGTTTTTCTTCCCTTTTTTGGTGGTTATCAGGATAACTCCAAAAGCAGCCCTTGCACCGTATATTGCTGCTGATGCTGCATCTTTCAACACTGTAATGCTTTCAACATCATCCGGGTTAATCTGGTTCGGATCCATCTGTACCCCATCAATCAGGATTAACGGCCCTCCCCCGTTTATGGAGGTAATTCCGCGTACATTAAATGAAGCGTCAGCATTTAAAGCTCCGTTAGGCATTGAGATATTCAGGTTGGGTATTAAACCCTGTAATCCCTGACCCAAATTGGTGATCTGACGGTTTTCCAAAACATCGGAGTTTACTGATGATACTGCTCCGGTAAGGTTAACTTTTTTTTGTGTGCCATACCCCACTACCACAACCTCATCCAGTTGCTGCAAACTGGGTTTCATCTGTACATTGATTATTTTATTTCCCTCAACTTTAATTTGTTGGGATTCATACCCCATAAATGAAAACTTCAGGATGCTTCCATTGTTTTCTGCATTCATTGAGTAATCACCTTTTGAATCAGTGATTGTTCCATTTGCTGTACCTATCTGAACAACTGTAACACCGGGTAATGGTACGTTGCCATCTTCGGTTACTTTTCCTTTGACTGATACTTGCTGACCAAAAGCAAACACAGGCAGTAAAAAAAGCAGTAAAATTAATTTTAGTTTAATCATGAGTATTGAATTAGATTTATTAATGCAATCAGTAGGTTTACTGATTAATCCGATAGTAATTTTGAATTTAAGAAGGGATAGTAAATTTTATCAGCCGATTAAGTAAAGATATTTTCTGCCCTTTTAATTTATTCCGGCATTCATAAAAATACGCTTGCCTTATCTGTTCTTTCTAAAATGACTTTCTCTATAAATTCCTGAATTGATTTCATTCTGTTTGCCAGTTCAATAAAAAGGAAACATAACTAACAGAATTTTGTTGCTAAAGATGTGGTTTCTTTTCCATGTGGTGATTTTGATTTTTTAGTGATAAATAATATTAAAGCTCGCTGAACCGGTTCTAAACTTGTCGCAAATATATGTGATAATCAATTAATCAACCGGTTAATCTGCGGTTAAAGTTAGATTAATTGAATAATTAAATCACTAATCGTTTCGAATTTCAACTGTTCGGGAAGCTAAACAGAATAACCATTATCAGTCCCTGACTATTTTTTCAATTGACTATAAGTGGCTTACGATTGTATCACGCCGAATAGGCATACAAAATTGAATTCAGATCGCAGGGCTGGCTGCTTTTTCTGCAAAATACATTCCTTTGAATCGGCTTTGATGAATAAAACCCCGAATCAATACCGATTGGGCGAAAATGTTCTGCGTTGATGTTTCTTCAATATCTACTTAGCCTTACCGAAAATATTACGGAATTGTTTAAAGATCGGATTCCCGGGCGGGGTGTTTTAACGCAGCAAGCATGTTTTGTCAAATAATTGAATCCACCGATCGGTGAAACAACTGTTTTAAATAAAAATACCTTATTAATCCGTGAGGAAGAATAAGGTACATTCTGGTATTTCAGCATTTTCAATTCAATAAAATAGTTTTAACTATGTTTTTTTAGGAATTGCGGATCCAGTAATTCCGACATGCTGTAGGGGTATTCTTTCTTGTTTTTAATTTTATATTTGATAATAAACGAATTATATCGTTTCTGAATCATGTCTTTCATGTCCGTTTTTTGATACGCCACCAATTCATAGCTTAATGCCGTTTTATTCAGTTCATCAATATTATGAATGATTTGCGAAATCAGGATTACCCTGACGTAATTCCTTTCCTTGAAGTTCTCTGTAAGCATGGGTGAAAAAACAGTCACCGCCTGGTCCTTAAATTCTCTTTTATACAGTTCCAAATATTCAAATTCTACAGAATCTAAAAACGGACCTTGTGATACGATGGCCAGGACTTTTTGTAAAACCGAATCATTCACGGCTTTTCCATACCCAAACTCTTCAAAAAGTTTTTGACAATCTAAATAATCACAATAAAAAGGTTCCTGCATTTCTAACCTGAAATACTCATTCGTATAAACCAGCTCTATTCCGTGGATGTCAACCAGTATTTTTCTAATCTGACTCAAGGTTACCCCTTTTAAGTTTTTGGCATTTTCAAGTGGTTTATCCGGCCATACAGTGGAATAAATTTTTGAAGATTTAACTCCATGGCCGTTATTTTCGCTGTTGAGAAGAATAAACAGGAATAGTTGCTTCACTTTCGAACTAAAAAGATAGGTAATATCTCTACCCGATTTGTCTATCACTGTAAACTCCCCAAAAAGATAAATTGAATTTTCCCTTTTCACTTGCGTAATCTCTTCTATCGCGCTACTGTCGTGTATTTTGGTTTTTTGGTCGTTTATTCGTTTTTTTCTGTATGAAATGAATCTTCGAATTAACACGAAACCAAGCAACACCAAAATAAAAACAGAAACAACCGGACGTGACAAAAAGGGACGTTTCTTAATCAGATTCAAATTAGCCAGGCTCATTTTCGTTACAGGGGGTCCTGATAACGAATAAATTTTAATCCTTGATGATCCATCCAATGAAAACTCCTGGGTTGTGCAATATAACTCCTTTGTTACAGGGTTGCGGTATAAATTGGCATTCGTTTCTATTCGTTCCGAAACCATTGGGATAGAATCTCCTAAAATCTTAAACGATCCATCCTTGATGGAGAACTCGTATAATTTCAAAAAAGTATTTGGCAGATATTCAGCATAACACAAAGTATAAACAGAATTTTTATCCTCCGACAATACCATGTTCCTGACGGTTACCAGACCGGAACTATTTACCGGAATTGACCAGAGTTTTTTGACGCTGTGACTGGTATAATTTACCTGATAGCAGTCATAATTATACGATTTTCCTAAATTCTGATCTCCTGTTTTATTCCCTATTCCACCAAATATCAAGGTATTGTCCTTATCAATTGTCGCTTGCCCTGAAAAGAAACGTGGGGTTATTTCATCTCCCGAATAAGTATAGTTTAACCATTTACCCGATTGGATATCCAACGTATTAAATTCCTTTGAATACTTCTGGTTGCCAAAACCGCCGAATATTGTGTAAAGAAGTTTTTCCGGGTTTAAATAACCGGTATGATGATGACGCTGGTAATCCAGTTGGTTCTTGCTGATAATGTTCCAGGTGAATCCGGTTAAATCCAACGAAGCAATTGATGCTTTCCCTTCCGGCACATTATTCACCTCGTATACGTACAGTTTGTTTCGTAAGGTGTCAATAAAACTCATCCCCAACCTCATGGGAACGGGCAAATTACCTTTGAACTTATAAGCCGACGTTCGGTTGGTATTAAAATCATAAATCCGGACTGAATCGCTGTTCACCAGTATCATCCGTTGATGTTTCGGGTCAAAATTGACTGCTGCAACCTTATTCGATGATCCCGAATATCTTAGTTGCCAGTGATACGATTCTTTTATCAGCCAGATAGGATTTACAGCTTTACCATATACTTCACCCGTTGAATCGTGTACCGCTGAGCCTTCGCTTTCATTAAAATTAAACGTATACGATGCAGCATCCCCCGAAATAATCAGATTTCGAATTGCCATTTTGGGAAAATCCACGATATAGTCATGTTTTCCAAATAATACCTGAGGACTAAATTTCTTTGAAAGATTCTTTACAACTGTTTTGTACAATTTATGATCTACTCCTATTTCAATATAATTTTTATCAAGCAGGAAAGTCATTGAAACAGAATGCCATTTCCGGTAACCCAGTTCTGTCATTTTAATCGGGATACGAAGTAAATCCTGCTTGCTGTCGATATTCAATTGCAGCAATGCCAAATCATCCTTCCTGGTGATAATCAACGAATATGAAATGTTTGTATTTTTATCCCGAATAAAACAGATGTAACCAAAGGGATTTGTTTCTATGACTGACAGGTCGAATTTTAGTGTAAAATACTTTTCAAAGGTAGGGGTAGTACTTTCAAATACACTATACGAAGTCCTTTTTGAAATTAATTCATCATTGGCATGAAATAACAGACCCTGTGACAATACGCTGGCAGGGGCAAGTAAAAGGAACAGGAAGTACAATGCGATGAAGCTGTGATTTTTCATGAAAGTTATTTGAAATTTTACATCACTATGCAAGATACATATTCAGACGTATCGTTATTTGTAACCTGCAAAAAGATAATCGATGTTTAAATTCTATTACATTTGCAAAAATAGCAATAAATCATCAGCATTCAATTGTTCGCTTTATAAACAATAACAATTAAGCTTTTAAAGTGCCTGATATGATTTGTTTTTCTATTAAATATCATTACAATTTACCCTTCACTTCCACGAATACTGAATTCGAAGCCTTCTTTCCATCACCACTCCGTGTAAACACATAACAGCATGCCACATTGTCGGCTTGCAGGGCAGGATATTTCAGCAGGATTGTTCCAATAGGATCGTATCCCCGGTATTGACGGGCAATAAGCAGTTCGCCTGATTTCAGCAAGGCACAGGCAATCAGCTCATCGGTGGCATCTACATAATGGGGAGATAAATCCGCATCGTACTGCACTGTAATTCCATCAATATTCGTGATTGCTTCCAATACTTTCACTTCCGGCAATGATCCTTTGGCAACCAGCAACTTTGGGTAGCTGATTACCGGCTTCTCATCCACCAGTTCGAATGCCGTTGAAAAATTTGCTGAAACTAACATGTTCTGGGGTGATTTCCCGACACTGTTTTCTGGGAAGCCCAGGCATAAAATACTGCTAAGGGTACGATACGTTTTTGCCAGCAGGGACATGCGAGCCCGCATGTTTAGTTGCTTTTCAGTTTTTGCATCCTTATGACTAAATGCTTTCGAACGAACAATAGTCATTCCGTTTAAAGAATACACTGTGAAATTACCCATCGATTTTCTCATGGGTCCTAAAAGGGGGCTTTCTGCGATACTCATGTTGTTGATTTTTTAAATGAATAAAATACTTTTGGTTTCTGATTGCTCTGGTGGAAGCGATTTAGTATAAAACGTTGTAAAGATAAATATATTTTAATTAATTGAGCGTTGTTGAAATAAAATGTTAATCAGTTGTTTTTTGCATTTTGTATTTCCTCGTATTTACTTGGTTCTTCTTGTAAAGTTAGGGTCTAAAAAATTACTGATTATTATACCTTTTACCCCTAACATTAACCTATTGCTTTTTAATTCAAATGCCTGTCGAACAAGTTTTTTGCTAACTTTCTTGTCTGAAATTGATCATTTAAGTTTTCAAAACCAGATTGGTTATAACCTTATTTTTTCCTTTCTCAAACCGGTTTGCATTTTGAATCCATTCATTTTATGTACAGAGAGAAATTAAAGAGGGTTGATAGAGGGTTGAAAGAGGGTTCAATGGGATTTACCTCAATGAACCCTCAATGAACCCTCTTTCAACCCTCAATGAACCCTCTCTCAACCTATACCGAATGAAAGCGAATTTAAAACCTTTTTACCTAAATTATCCTTTCAAAAAATTTAATCCTGCAAGACCCCTGTTATTGAATGCATTGAATAACGTTATTTATTTACACAGGCATATAAAACTGCTGTTGTACAGGAGTTTATATTCTGTATTTAGTCATTATGGCTTGAGTTTATTCAATATTAAAAAAGCCGCTTCAACTGAATGAACCGGCTTTTGTGGATTCTGAATGTTGATTGATACTTTTAATGCCGGGCAATTAAAACTGCATATCGTTGGTTAGGAACCATTCTGATTGTATAAACGACCAGACAATCAATACTTTTAATGCTTTATTTAATCCTTTATTCCTGTCAAGCAGTTCGTACAAATAAGGAAAAGCCAATATCCCAAAAAAGAAATGTACAAACCGGTCGTAATGATTCCTGGTTGTATGAAACGTTGCATTCAGATCAATGTGGAATAAAGATTTAAACCAATCGTTATAGGGAACGCAAGAGTAAATATACCTCGCTCCGATAATATGAATCACTATAAATATTGAAACACATACAAAGGAAGCCATGCTTAACCGGTTACTTCTTAAATCCAGGATCGGAATCAGCAGTAAAAGAATGGTACCGGCATGCTGAAGAACCTGTTCGTCAGGATAAACCGGATGTATACACGTAATTATTCCAACTAAAACTATCAACCCTACAATACTACCCTTTAAATGCTTTGACCCCATTCTTGAAATATAATTCTATAATTTATTTGTTTTGTAATAATCGCACGATGTTCGATAATTTACACGAAAGCCTTCTGGCAATAACCATACATTCATAGCCCGGGCTACTTTGTCATCCACACAATTATAAGCTGGTTTAAATTAATTTATCAGCCTGCAGGCATACTGTGTGCATAGAATAGTGTGTACGATACCGCTTATTTATATGCAAAGTAAATGAATAATGTTAGAGTAAACAAATTTTACAAAAATATTCCTGGCCTATCAGTTTCAACCTGAATTAAGCTTATTCACAACATAGCTGTCAGGCTAATTCATGCGTTTTAATAAAAACAAGGCAGAAACATTATCAAGTAATTGCCTAATGATGTTTTATTCAATAATTGTTATTTACCCATCCAGATCCCGAAACTATTCACCAGTTAATGGGTTCATTGGTAGAGTGGTTAATACAGTCTGGTATGTCTATTCAACCGATCCGGTTAAACAGGTAACTGATTTGTCAATATGCTAATAATAAGCAAAATAATACTCTAGTCGATGAACTAAGCCTTCGTTCATGTTGCTTTTTATGTCCGAATAAAGCAATTCTTTTATTTATTTTAGGGAATATATTTAAAAGTATTATACTTTTGTAAAATCTTTTACTTTTTGACGATGGCAGGTCCTGGACGATGTCAGGACGGAGATTAAAAAAAGGAGACAACCAAACTGGATCAACATGAAAAAACTCAGACTTCCAATCCTGCTATTTTTATTTTTAAGCTTACCGTTTATCGGATCAGCGCAGCAAAGAACCGGTATCCCCGGGATCGAAGGTCTGATTCAAAAAGGCGATTTTACTAAAGCCTCGCTGCAAATTGACGGGATGCTGGCAACAAAAAATCTGACAGAACTGGAAAAGTATCAACTGAATTTCCAGAAAGATATTTTGCACAGGATCATACTTGATTTTTTACTTGCAGAAAAAGAGGTGAGGGATAAACTGAAACCTTACTTCCCGAATCTGGACGACAGACAAATGCGTGCCTGGGAAAATGACCGGAAACTGGAGATGAGAGTGATCGACGGGGAGAGACTCTATTTCAAAGTAGCCGTGAGCAACCTGTTCAGGCTGGACAGTCTGGCAAATAAAGTGAAGAACTCGATCGATAAAAACACCTTCAACGGGTCTCCTGAGTTCCTGAAAAGCTATTTACCTGTATTGATGGACAGTTTCAGAATGGAAAAAACATCCCGGGTGGATAGGCGGACTATGACCCTTACTTACACGGTTACATTGAAAGCTGATGCCATTCCCACAGGGGAAACCGTACGATGCTGGTTGCCATTTCCAAAGGAAGGGCACGACCGGCAAAGTAATATTAAACTCCTGCGGTTAAACAACTCTAAGTATATCCTTGCGCCCTTTGAAAATTTGCAACGCAGCATTTACTGCGAAAAGACGACTGAAAAGGGGGTACCGACAGTCTTTGAACTGGAGTTTAGTTTCGATTGCCAGGCAGAATGGCAACAACTGGCAAATAAGCAGGTAAAACCTTACGACCTGAATACTGAGATCTACAAAACCTATACCGCAGAACGTCCGCCTCAACTTGTATTTAGCGACAGAATAAAAAAACTAACCGCACAGGTGGTGGGTAACGAAACCGATCCTTTTAAAAAAGTGCAACGAATCTACCGTTGGATTGACGCCAACATTCCCTGGTGCTCGGCATTGGAATACAGCACGCTGGATAATATCCCCGAATATGTGCTCACCAACCGGCATGGCGACTGCGGACAGCAGACCCTGTTGTTTATGACTATGGCCCGATGTGCCGGAATACCCTGCAAATGGCAAAGTGGCTGGATGCTGCACCCGGGTGAGATAAACCTGCACGATTGGTGCGAAGTATACTACGAAGGGTTTGGTTGGGTTCCGCTGGATCAGTCATTCGAAGAACAAAACTCGATAAATCCAGATATCAGGAGTTTTTATATCTCCGGCATTGATGGGTACCGCCTGATTGTGAACGATGATTATGCTCAACCTTTATTCCCTGAAAAAATATACCCCCGAAGTGAAACGTTGGACTTTCAACGGGGCGAAATGGAGTGGCGGGGAGGAAATATCTATTTCGATTGTTGGAAATATAACATGAAAGCGGTTTATTCAAGGTAGTTAATTGGTTAATTAAGTTGATTGGTTAATTAGTTAATTGGGTTGATTGGTTGACTGGGAAATTGGTTGATTAAGTTGACTAAATTGATAGAGTAAATTAAAACAAAAAAGGGCTTGCAAATAATACTAAAACATTGATTTATATTAATATCCGTTCGGTAGGATAACAACTATGAAAGTAATAAAGAAATTAATTATCCTGATGATTGTTGCCACCTGTCAGGGAGTCTTGGGACAAAGGGTTGCACAGCCTTACGAAATTGGTACCTGGCAAGGGTTTAAGCCGGCAGCTATCAGTTATACCTTCGACGATAATTGCCCGAATCAACTGGCCAAGGCAGTACCACTCTTCGATACCAAAGGGTTTAAAGTAACTCTTTTTACAACAATCAACTGGAATCCTAACTGGACAGGGTTGCAGGCAGCATCTAACATCGGGCATGAAATAGCCAGCCATACTGTCTCGCACCCTTCGCTGGACAGTATCAGCGTAGATAAACAATTAATCGAATACAGGGATTCAAGAAACACGATAGATACTAAAATTTCCGGTTCAAAATGCATGACCATAGCATACCCGTTCTGTTCGTGTGACAACTTTAAGCTGTGTTCGGAGTATTATATGGCTGCCCGGAGCTGTGATGGATTTATAGTGCCTTCCACACCTTCCAATTTTATGTGTATCAGTTCTATTAATTGTGGTACGGAGGGCCCGGCAAAGACTGCAACGGACTTAAATGTCAGTGTGGAAAGTGCTGTATCAAAGAATGGCTGGTGTGTATTTATGTTCCATGGAATTGATAATGACAATGGTTATTCACCTATATCTTCGGAGGATCTTGGTGCTCATCTGGATTATGTTGCTGCAAACAGGAGTAAGTATTGGATAAATACCTTTGGGAATGTCATTCGGTATATCAAAGAACGCAATGCAGTACAGTTGACCGTCAACTCGGAAAGTTCAAAACGTATAACCCTGCAATTAACCGACACGCTTGATAATGCGATTTACAATTATCCGGTTACTATCAGACGACCAATGCCAACAGTGTGGAAGGGAGCAAGCGTTACCCAGGGTACTGAAAACCTGGTAATTCACGTGGTAAGGAAGAATCAGGTTGCTTATATTCAGTTTGATGCGATTCCGAATGCAGGAGCCATTGTAATAACCAAACAGAAAAGGGTCTTGCCGGAAAATGCAGAATAATTGATTCAATCTGATTGTTTATAAAACTCAAAATTAAAAATTAAATTATGCAGACAGATAATTTATTGAAACAAATAAGTTTTATCAAGGAAATTGATAAGATAAAGTATATTCAACGAAAAACGAAACTATTCAACAGTGACCGTCCCGAGAATGATGCGGAGCATAGCTGGCATTTAGCCTTGATGACACTTGTTCTGGCAGAGCATTCGGATACCCCGGTAGATGTACTGAAGGTAGTGAAGATGGTTTTAATTCACGACATTGTAGAGATTGATGCCGGCGACACTTTTATTTATGATACCGTGAAGAACCACACGAACACGGATGAGGAACTGAACGCTGCCAGGCGTATATTCGGATTACTACCGGAAGAACAATCCGAAGAGATGATTGCACTGTGGCAGGAATTTGAAGCAGGTGAAACGAATGAAGCTAAATTTGCCAAATCAATGGACCGGCTGGAACCATTACTGCAAAACACCTCGAATGATGGCGGAACCTGGAAGGAATTTGAAGTGGACTATCAAAAAGTGTTTGATAAAAAGAAAGTGATCCGGGATAGTTCGGCAACACTCTGGAAATATGCTGAGAATTTAATCAACGAAAGTGTTGAAAAAGGGATACTGAAAAAGAAAAATGACTGATAGAGGGCGACCATTTAATTCTTTTAAATTTAAAATAGGACATTAACTTAATTGACTTGTTTTTGTTTTATAATTTTAATAGACAAATAACATTTTATATTTTTAAAGTATGAATCCAAATACAATTAGAGATTTTGCGGCTCAATTTCAAAAGAGCAGGATACTGCTGAGCAGTTTTGAACTTGATATCTTTACAAACATTGACGAAGCAGGAACAACAAGCCTGGAAATTGCAACCAGGCTAAACCTTGACAAACATGCCTGCGAGCGGTTACTGAACGCACTGGTATCGTTGGGTTTTTTGACCAAGGGAAAGCAGTTGTTCTTTAATACGCCGGACAGTACTATTTTTCTGTCTAAAAAGAGTCCTGATTATTTAGGGGGATTGATGCACTCAAATCATCTCTGGAATACCTGGAGCAACCTCACGCAGGTTGTCAAGACCGGGGTGTCCGCAAATCCTTCGGAGATAAATGTGCGTGGTGAGGAATGGCTTTTCTCATTTATAAGTGCCATGCATGACCGGGCAAAGAAACAGGCTCCTCAGCAGCTGGCTTCCCTGGACTTAACCGGAATACAATCGGTGCTGGATATCGGGGGTGGATCAGGGGCGTATTCCATGGCATTTGTAAATAAGAAACCTGAAATTCAGGCAGCTGTATTCGACCTGCCCAATGTCGTGCCGATAACCCAACACTTTATCGATCAGGAAGGCTTTTCGGGAAGGATAAAGACCTATACCGGGGATTATACCATTGATGTACTCCCTGCAGGATTTGATTTGATGTTCCTATCAGCCATCATACACAGCAATTCGCTGGAGGTAAACCAGGATTTGTTAACGAAATGCTTTAACTCGCTGAACAACGGTGGTAAGATTGTCATTCAGGACTGGATCATGAACAATGACCGGACACAGCCCACAGCAGGCGCTATCTTTGCAATCAACATGCTGGTAGGAACTGAAGCCGGGGATTGCTTCACGGAGCAGGAGGTGACAGAGTTGCTGCAGGTGGCAGGCTTTAAGGATATCACCAGGCTGGAATTTGAAACAGGGCAGAGTAGAATGGTAGCTCAGAAAGCAGGATGAAATAACAGCTAAAAAAAGACCGTTACAGCTTTGTGTAACGGTCTTTTTTTTACCCGCGAGGGTGAAAATACGTATCAACTCTCCATGAAGTAGTCGCTTTAAAAAGTTTGATGAAGAATTAATTTCCCTTGCACTTTTCGCAGGTGCCAAAATAAGAGATTTCGACAGCATCAATTTTGAAGCTGGTTGTATCAGGAATGTGGAACATGTTTGGTTTCAGGTCAAATATGTCCCGGATAGAGCCACAACTACGACACAGAAAATGGGCATGAGCAGATATGTCCACGTCATAGCGGGCATTCTTTTCATCAATAGCCAGAGCGCGAACAGCCCCCCGTTCTACAAATAAGTCCAGTGTATTATACACTGTAGTTTTCGACAAAGTCGGCATTGTAGGACTTAAAGCCAGATAAATTTCATCAATGGTCGGGTGAATCCTGTTCTTCAGTAAGAAATTCATAACTGCAGAACGTTGCACCGAAGGTTTGATTGAAAATTGACGCAAATACTGATGTGATTCTAACATACTGTTCTTTTTTAATTAGTGCCTTGTAAGTTTTGTTTATTTGAAACAATTACAAAGATAGAAAGTTTTACATGATAATACATGCAAAAGAGTATTTATTTGATAAAAAACTGTAAATGAGCGTGTATTTTAAGATATATTTAATAATATACAGCCGAAATAAAGCGATTTGGGAATTTAAATAACTGAAAAAGTATTAAAGTAAAAAAGTTTAATGAAATATCTGGATTTTCACATAATACCCTTTCATGTTGTATATGAGTTAATCAGGCTGAAGGGGGAAATAATTAAAAACGTCTGAATGCCAGTAAGTTATTTATATGTCTTTAAAAGCCAAAATAAGTGCTTTTGATAGAATAAAAGAAGCATTTGAACAATAGTTTTATCTTTTTTGTTTAAATTTGAAGAATGTGAAGATTATGAATCATTTGTTTTACAAACCAAAATTATAAAAAGTATGAAAAAAATTATTCTTACGCTTGTTTTAGCAGTGAGTTTGGTTGGCTTTTTACAGGCACAGGCTCAGGGTAAATCCATCGGACTACGATTGGGTTATCCAACAGAAATTTCATTTCAATCAGGATTAAGTAATTCTAACCGAATAGAGTTAGGATTAGGAATAAGAAGTTACGGGTATGGTGTAAATAGCCACTATTCTCAATTTTCATTGTCAGGAGTCTATCAGTGGGTATGGGATCTGTCGGCCTTGTCCAGTGGATTTAATTGGTATGCCGGTGTGGGTGCAGCTTTAGGTTATTATTCATACTCATATGTCAATTATAATTATTCAGGATATCCGGCATCACTTTTAGGGCAGGTAGGTATAGAGTACAATTTCAATATACCATTGAGATTATCGTTGGATTACAGACCAGCTTTTCAACTGAATGGAAATGGCAATGGATTCATAGGAGATGGCATAGCTTTAGGAGTTCGCTACAAATTCTAAAAAAATGGATTGCTTAATGAAAAGAGGGAGACTTTTATTCTGAAAGTTTCTCTTTTTCGTTTAATAAAACCGATACCATTATTTTATTGTTAAATATACGACTTCATTTGTTCATGTTGAAAAACAATGGCAGTAATCATTGCCAAAAACGGACTTTAGAATTTCTGTTAGAATGAAGAATAGCTTAAACATATTATTGCATAAGATTTTAATTTCAATTAATAAATAAGAAGTATGAAGAAAATGATTTTTACACTTGCTATTTTAGTAAGTATGGCAGGTGCCCTTAGTGCACAGGTAGATGGCAGAGCCATTGGTATTCGCTTTGCCAACGAATTTAACGGAGGGGAACTGACATTCAATACACCACTTGGGCATGCCAACCGGTTAGAATTGGATTTAGGATTAAACCACTGGAGTGATTCAAACGGAGGAATGCAGTTAACAGGAGTTTACCAATGGGTGTGGGGTCTTAACCAGATTGCAACCGGGCTGAACTGGTATGCAGGTTTAGGGGCTTCAGTAGGATCTTATACTTCGAATGTGGGTGTAGGTTTTGTTGGGCAATTAGGACTTGAATATAATTTCAATATTCCATTGCAAATTTCATTGGATTGGCGTCCTACAATTTTTAATTCATATTACACCTATTATGGTGGAAATGGGTTATCAATCCGTTACCGCTTTTAATAAAAACTTCAAATTACAAAAAAAGAACTTCCATTGCGGGTGTTCTTTTTTTTATTTAAAGGCGTTTATGAGTTCTATTGTTTTACAGACCTGCTTTTTATGTTGTGAATAATATTATTTTAGAGTGTGGTAGGCAATAATTTACTAAATGACCGTTAAGATAATGAGAGGTAATTTTAGGATGCATTATTATCGTGTAAATAGACAGGAAAGCCGATTCCTATTGGTTCTACTGACGAAAAATATTGAAATTTTATCCTGGAATCTCTGTTTAAAAGAAGGATATTTTATACTTTTGCAATCAATTAAATAAAAGTTTCAATAAAAAACAAACAGGAAGTTATGAAAAAAATGGTTCTGACACTTGCTCTGATAGTGAGTATGATAAGTGCTTTAAATGCACAGGTAGCCGGAAAGGCAATAGGACTACGGTTAGGCGGCGGATTTGGATATGGTGCTGAGATTTCATACCAACAACCCCTGGATAAGCTAAACCGGTTGGAGGTTGACCTTGGGCTCAATAGCTGGGGTTTTGGATTAAATGGTATTTACCAATGGGTGTGGGATCTCTCCGACCTGGCTGATGGCTTTAATTGGTATGCAGGGGTAGGAGCAGGAGTAGGGTCTTATAATTTCAATTATGCAAATAATGTAAATACCCCTTCAGATTTCAGTATTGGTGTTCTTGGGCAAGTGGGTCTGGAATATCAATTTGAGATTCCGTTGACTTTATCCCTGGATTATCGTCCGGGTATCTTCGTGGTTCCTTCATTTCATGGGACCTATGATGGTATTTGTGTTGGAGCACGGTATAGGTTTTAAAAAATACTTTTTGACAAAAGAGGGATTTCCACCATGGAAATCCCTCTTTTGTGTTTTTGAAAAGCCTTTCTAGGCTAGTTTCAAGTTTTCAGTAATCTTTTATTCCAATGTTTCCTATGGTGTTAAAGTGATAACAGCATTGACACTGTAGTTTAAATTTTTGCTAATTGATCATTTTATGATATAACATGCCATTTAGGTTTGCCAGGGGGCCATTAAATTTATTAAGATCAACATAACCACGTATACCTTCAATTTTGAGTCTGTCTGTTGTTTGCCAGAATGCCCAGTCACATGATGGTTTTTCTTTGTAGTTGACAATCCAAAGTTTGCATTTATCGCTTAAATGTTCCTGCAAGTAAAGTTTGTAAAATCTATAATCGCAATATACAATCGGATAATGTCCCAATTTTTCGTAGATCGTGTTGATGAAATTCGTGAGCTCATTAATTACCTTCTCTTTTTTAGGCATTTTTCTGCTAAACTCCGCATCCAAAACAGGCAGTAGATCACTGTCGTTGTGTTGTGCTATGGACAAGAAGTTGTTTGCCTGATCTTTTCCACCACTTTTGTAAGAAAAGAAATGGTAAGAGCCTACTAAAATTCTACATTTCTTAGCTTCAGAATAATTTTTCAGATATTTTGTATCCTGGCAAGTTACACCTTCTGAAGCTTTAATAAACATGAAATTTGGTTTTTGTTTTCCAAGTATTTCCCAGTTGATATCGTTTTGATGATGAGAAACGTCAATACCCCAGACATTTTCAAGAGGCTTTACGTCATCAAGCGTGACCGTTGGCTGTGGTGCATAATGAACCTTGTGGGTTGTTTTATGACTCCTGTGTGTTTTATGTGATTTTCTAGCAAAAACACATAATTGAAAGACGAGAATAATACAGAGGATAGAAATGAGGCGTTTTTGCATTCGGATAAAGAAAAGTCAGTGAGATTGTTTTATAGCAGTAATAAAAATAATATTACGGGGTACAAGATATTAATAGTGGATGAAATCTGAAAGCGAATTTTGTTTTTATTGGTATTATTACAATTTATCTGCTTATGTTTGGTTAATGCTGTTAAAATAAATAAAACCTGTGAAATAACTCACAGCTAAACTGACACTACCCTAAATATCTCTGCCTGAATCACAGGTAATGCTTGCTGCAGTCATTCCTATTGGCACTTCGTCGTTGATTAATATAACAGGCTCTTCAAATCCTTTTTAGTGCCATAAAACAGGTTGAAATCCACATAGCCTTTAATTCCTGCAGCCCTGTATTTCTCGGTTGTTTGCCAGAATATCCAGTCGCAGTTGGGATTGCTTTGATAGTCTACAATCCAGAGCTTGCACTCAGGGGGTAGATTGTTTTTCAGGTAGACCAAATAATATTTATAGGCACAATAGATTATCGGATTACGTCCTGTTTTATCTTTGACAACAGTCATGAAATCGATAATGTGCTTTTTAATTTGCTCTCTGTCAGGCATTTTTTTAGCAAACTCAGTATCGAGCACCATCGGTAAATCACCACGTTGAAAGTTGGCAATGGATAAAAAGTTTTTTGCCTGGTCTTTTCCACTGCTGGTGTAAGTAAAGAAATGATACGATCCTACCGGAATGTCAAGTTTTCGTAAATTTTGATAATATACCCTGTATTTTGGATCTTGGATGGTGGTGCCTTCGGAGGCCTTTAAGAAAATGAAGCCCGGTTCCTGTTCTTTTAGTTTATTCCAGTCAAAAATTTCCTGGTAATGTGAAATGTCAATGCCCCAGACTCTATCCACTAAAGTTGTTTCGGCGAATATTTCCTTGTGTGTTTCTTTCTTAACAGCACAGGACTGAATGATTAGAATAAGAATTGTAATTTTAAGAATTTTAATTTTCACTTTGTTTTTAGGATGTCATTGGACAAACCAGTTATTTTATTTGGTTAATATATTGTTTACTAATGTTATAGGTGAAACTGTATAAACATAAAAAACAGACGGAATAACTTTTAAGTCATTCCGTCAGTAAGAATTGTTCAAAAGAGTGGTTTGTCAACACTCCAAAGAACTTATCGAATTGCTTCCAGTGCTTTTTCTACTGCTTTTTGAATACCTGCTGCATTTTTACCACCTGCTGAAGCAAAGAATGGTTGTCCGCCACCACCACCCTGAATCTCTTTGGCAGCATCACGGGCAATGTTGACTGCACTCAATCCACCCGCAACCAGGTCGTCGGAAAGCAATACAGTTAAAGAAGGTTTGCCTTCATAAACACTTCCAGCTACAAAGAACAGTTTTTCGGTTACGATATTTCGAATCTGGAAAGCCAGGGTCTTAATAGCATCGGCCGATAGATCCGACAGGTAATGAATAGTCTTAATACCGTTTTTAAAATCGGCTTCAGCAATCAGTTTGTCGCGTAATGACATGATCTTTTCATGCATAAACACTTCCAGCTGTTTTTTTAATTCACTGTTCTCGTCCACCGATTTCTTAATTGCATTCAGCAAGTCAGGAGTGTTGTTCAGTAATTCACGTGCTTCGGTAATAGTATCCTGTTGTATATCCAGCAACTCTTCAACTCCTTTGGCTGTGATGGCTTCCAAACGACGCACACCTGCTGCAATAGAAGTTTCGGAGGTTATCCTTACCAAACCTATTTCACCGGTAGCTTGTACATGGGTTCCTCCGCATAGTTCGGTAGAAGTTCCAAATTGAATGACGCGTACCGTTTCACCATATTTTTCACCAAACAAGGCCATTGCTCCAAGCGCCTGTGCTTCGGCAATGGGTGTATCGCGACGCTCGTTTAATATAAGGTTCTCACGTATTTTGCGGTTAGCCAGTTGCTCCACCAACCGGATTTCCTCTTTAGTCAGCTTTTGATAATGCGAAAAGTCGAAACGCAAGGTATCAGGGCTTACATACGAACCTTTTTGTTCTACATGGGTGCCCAGTACCGTACGTAATGCTTCATGAAGCAAATGGGTTGCCGTATGGTTGCATTCGGTAGCTTTTCGTTTCTCTGTATTGATAGTGGCTGTAAAAGTCTCGGTAATGTCTTCAGGCAGTTTGGTTGCAAAATGGACTGCCAGGTTATTTTCTTTCTTAGTATCGATGATGTCAATATTCCCTTTTTCAGAAATCAGTTGCCCGCTGTCACCTACTTGTCCACCCATTTCAGCATAGAACGGGGTGTTGGATAATACCAGCTGGAAGAATTCCTGATTTTTCTGCTTTACTTTCCTGTAGCGTAGGATAGTGGTTTCGCAGGAAGTATAATCGTATCCAACGAAGTTACTGTCACCCTCACGGACTGTAATCCAATCACCTGTTTCGGTAGCTGCAGCATGACGGGCACGTTCTTTTTGTTTGAGCATTTCAGCCGTAAAATCTTCAATGTTTACAGTGAACTTGTTTTCACGCAGGATGAGTTCTGTCAGGTCTAACGGGAAACCGAATGTATCGTATAAGGTGAAAGCCACTTTACCGGTAACTTCAGTCTGACCTTCCTTCTTTGATTCGTCCATGACTTTATCCAGCAACCGGATACCGGTTTCGAGAGTGCGCAGGAATGATTCTTCTTCTTCCTTAATCACCTTTTCGATCAGTGTTTTTTGGGAAATGAGTTCAGGATATGCTTCTCCCATGTTTTCGCACAGCACGGGGATAAGTTTATACATGAAAGCAGATCGTTGGTTCAGGAAGGTGTACCCATAACGGACCGCACGACGCAATATGCGGCGTATCACGTATCCTGCCTTGGCATTCGAAGGCAATTGCCCGTCGGTGATAGAAAATGCAATGGTGCGTATGTGATCGGCAATGACGCGCATGGCAATATCGGTTTGTTCGTTTACTCCATATGTGGAATGACAGATCAGGCCGATTTCTTTGATGATAGGGGTAAATACATCCGTGTCATAGTTCGATTGAACACCCTGCAGGGCCATACAAAGCCTTTCAAAGCCCATGCCTGTATCAATCACTTTGGCAGGAAGTCCTTCCAGGGATCCGTCTGCCTTGCGATTGTACTGCATGAATACATTGTTCCAGATTTCAATTACCTGTGGATGACTTCCGTTTACCAGGGTCAGGCCATCAATTTTGGCACGATCCTCGTTGTCGCGGATATCAATATGGATTTCTGAACAAGGACCGCATGGACCGGTATCACCCATTTCCCAGAAATTATCTTTTTTATTCCCGTTGATAATGCGGCTTTTTGGCAAGAATTGTTCCCAGATAGCTGCGGCTTCATCATCACGCTCCAGGCCTTCAGGGGCATACCCTTCGAAGACGGTGACATACAATCTGTCGGTATCGAGTTTCAATACATCCACCAGGTATTCCCAGGCCCATTCTATGGCTTCTTTCTTGAAATAATCACCAAACGACCAGTTGCCTAGCATTTCGAACATGGTGTGGTGGTAGGTATCATGCCCTACTTCTTCCAGGTCGTTGTGTTTACCACTAACGCGTAAACATTTTTGTGAGTCGGCTACACGGGAATATTTTATCGGATCATTGCCCAGAATAATGTTTTTAAATTGGTTCATTCCCGCATTGGTAAACATCAATGTCGGATCATCTTTAATAACCATGGGAGCGGAAGGAACAATTTTATGCCCTTTAGAGGCAAAAAAATCAAGGAATGATTGGCGAATTTCTTGTGAAGTCATATGATAAACAGGGGGTCTGAAGTCAAATGTCTATTGTCTTACATCTTTGGGTTAAAAAATCTTCATCTTACGACTTTTGACTTTCGACCGTTGACCTTTGACTTTCGACGATTCTATCTTCTTGGTTAATAATCCGAAATAAAGACTGCAAAAATAGTTCAAATTTATTATTTTTGCAGCAATTGTGGGTATAAAAGATCAAAAGAGCTGTTGATTTTGATTAAGAATTTGATTTATTGACTACCTTTATCCACTTCTGTTCGATTGGCATGTCTCATTTTAACATGCTGATACAAAAAAGTTTTTTATGGCTAAGAAAAAATTCCACTTTAATCACGAGACATTAAGCTACGAGCAAATTGAGCATACTATTGCCCATAAGCTCAAAAGATTTTTGATTCATGCGCTATCGGGTGTTTTTTCAGGTATCATCTTTTTCTTCATATTTGTTTCCACTATTCAATCCCCTTCCGAAAAACAACTAGGCCAGGATAAAAGCCACATGGAAGCCCAATACCGGGTGTTGGACCGTCAGTTGAAGGAGGTTCAGTTTGTAATGAGCGATTTGCAACAACGTGATGATAACCTGTACCGGGTTGTTTTCCAGGCTGACCCCATTCCCCTTTCCGTACGCAGAGGTTCTTCGGCCAATACTGAGTACTATGCCCAATTGCTGGATATGACCAATTCGGAGATTGTAGTTTCAACCACGAAGAAATTGAATGAATTAAAAAAAGAGCTTTATATCCAGTCAAAATCGTATGATGAATTAGTTGTACTGGCTAAGAACAAAGAAACCATGCTGGCTAATCTTCCTGCTATTCAACCGGTACTGAATAAGAACCTGACCCGAATGGCATCCGGTTACGGCTGGCGAATAGACCCTATCTACCATACCCGACGTTTCCATGCCGGAATGGACTTTACAGCACCCATCGGTACAGATATTTATGCAACCGGTAACGGTACTATTATAGCTGCAGGATGGCAACAGGGTTATGGCAACTGTGTGCAAATCAGTCATGGTTACGGTTATCTTACATTATACGGGCATATGAGTGCCATTAAAGCACGGGTAGGTCAATCGATCAAACGTGGTGACGTGATTGGGTTAGTAGGAAGCACCGGTAAATCGACAGGCCCTCATGTTCACTATGAAGTGCATTATAAAGGAGAAGTAATGAATCCTCAGAACTATTACTTCCTTGATTTGTCACCTGCTGATTACGATCGTATGGTTCAAATGAGTAACAATGCCGGACAAATGTTTGATTAACATCTTGAAAAGGAAACAGTCCAGTTCATAATCCAATGATATGCCAGAACAAATCCAAAACATACAATCAGAAAACACTGTCAACTCTCCTTTGAGAGCATCAGGTTTATCGGCTGCTCCCGGCCCGATAGGCATATTCGATTCCGGCTATGGTGGTTTGACTATCCTGGAAAAGATTCGGACAGAGTTGCCCGCATATGATTATATCTACCTGGGGGATAATGCCCGCACACCCTATGGTACCAGGTCATTTGATGTGGTATATAAATATACGCTGGAATGTGTCACCCGTATGTTTGAGATGGGCTGCCAGTTGGTGGTGCTGGCCTGTAATACTGCTTCTGCAAAGGCATTGCGAACCATACAGCAGCATGACTTGCCCGTGTTGGATCCTCACCGCAGGGTATTGGGAGTCATCCGTCCTACGGTTGAAGCAGTGGGAACAATGACCTTAACAAATCATATCGGTCTGCTGGCTACCACAGGTACTGTGCAATCGGATTCCTATCCCCTTGAAATACAAAAGATAAACAATGATATAATTGTTACTTCCGAAGCCTGCCCCATGTGGGTTCCCTTGATTGAAAATAACGAACACCTATCCACAGGAGCCGATTATTTTGTCTGGAAGAATGTGAAGAATTTGATGGATGCTGATCCTATGATTGATACCATCATGTTGGGTTGCACGCATTACCCGTTGTTGGAGGATAAAATTAAATCCTATCTCCCAGAAGGAATCAGGGTAGTTTCTCAAGGTGATATTGTTGCAAAGAGCCTGGCTGATTACCTGGTTCGTCATCCTGAAATGGAAACACTGTGTACTAAAAATGCCTCCTGCAAATACTTTACTACTGAATCAGTAGAGAAATTCTCTTCCTCAGCATCGATCTTCCTGAATGAAGAAATACGGGCTGAGCATATAGCAGTCGGATAATAATTTTCTGTAGTTTAAAAAAACAGTCGCTCAGCAATATGCCGGGCGACTGTTTTTTTTCTTAAAACCTTATTTAGGTTGCCAGAAACATACTTTGGGTGAAACAATTGAATCGTTTGCTTTCAATGTTTTCATTGCTTTATCTACTTCTTTACGATCCAGGCCTGTCAGTTCAACTAATTTACCTGCATTTAAAGGAACACCCGCTATTTTCATGGCTTCCAATACTTTTTCTGCTAATTCCATAGGATACTAATTTTACGAATTAAAATGAATGACACGAATTAATATTGATTTATTTTTTGAGAAATATCCTGACAAAGATATAAAATAATCCTAAATCTTTAATCATGTAACTTTTAAAGTCCTAATATTACTCTATGTTTTTTCTGACCTTTTTCAGAAATGCCTGCATTCGGTCTGAATCCTTGGTTTCAATAATATCCAGTAATATTTTCAGTTCAGCCCGTATATTCTCAACCTGTTGGGTTGTGTTTGGATTAAACAGGATCTCTGTCAACAAGTAATCATCTTCTGAAAGCAGGCCTTTTGCAATATCCATATGACGTTTAAACGTCGTGCCGGGTGCTTCCTGGGGTTTCATGACTGAAGCAAATACAAGTGTCGATGCAAATGGGATTGACAAAGAGTATGCAATGGTTTCATCATGCTCGTCAAAAGAGTATTCAAATATCCGTAATCGTAACGATCCGTACAGGTCTTTAAAGAATGCTTTGCCCATGTGATCGGACTCAGAAATGATAATGGCACTTTGAGTATTCAGGTTGTCGAGTGTAGCAAATGTAGGACCAAACATCGGGTGAGTAGACACATAACGCATCCCAGAGTTTTCATAATACGCCTGCAAGCCTGTTTTTACAGATGCAATGTCCGAAATAATGCAACTTTTCGGCAGATAAGGCAGTACTTCCTGAAAAGCATCAATCGTAAATTTCAATGTTACGCAGTTAATCACCAACTCCGGTTCAAATTCACGAATTTCTTCGTATTCGGTCATACGGAACGTGTTGAATACGAAGCGTAAACGTTTTGGATCTTTATCAAACAAAGCCACTTCATGCTGTATGCATAAAACGTCGGTAAGGAAGGTGCCCATTTTTCCGGCACCAAGAATAAGTATTTTCATTACTATAATCGAATTTGACTGCAAAGGTAAAAAAAAAACTTAAACCTTGCCCGATGATACAAAACTACTAATTCTCCTAAACCTCTCAAACCTCTCAAACCTCTCAAACTTCTCAAACCCCAAACCTTTCAAACTTCAGACTCTTCAAACACGGAACACAGAACACGGAACCTTTCAAACATCAAACCTTTCAAACTTTTCTATTTTTCACTTCTTTTTTCTTGATTCCATAGTCTTTATCGATCTTCAGGAATGGTATGATCAATAAAGTCGGAATCGCACAAATCATTACCCAGATAAAGAAATGATTATAACCCAATAGGTCCTGCAACCAGCCTGCAATCATGCCGGGCATCATCATCCCCAGGGCCATAAAGCCTGTGCAAATAGCATAGTGGGCTGTTTTATGTTCCCCGTCAGCAAAATAGATCATGTAAAGCATGTAGGCCGTAAATCCGAACCCGTAACCGAATTGCTCTATGCCAACTGCAATATTCACCAGGATCATACTCTCCGGGGTAAACCAGGATAGATACAGGTAAGCCAAATGTGGGAATGTAATACAAAGCGCCATTGGCCATATCCAGTATTTTAGTCCGTTACGAGATGCAGCTATTCCACCGACAATGCCTCCAAGGGTCAGTGAAATAACACCTACTGTTCCATAAACCAGTCCAACCTGACCGGTTGTAAGTCCCATGCCCCCAATTTCACGGGGGTCCAGTAAGAACGGAGATGCCATTTTTACCAACATGGCTTCACCTAGCCGATAGATGAGCATAAAGGTAATAGCCAGTCCAACACCCGGTTTTTGGAAGAAGGAAGCAAAGGTTCGGCCAAACTCCCTCAATACATCTCCTGCAGTTTGTGTCTCTGTGGGATGATCGGAATCAGGACGGGGTAGAACAAAGCGATGGTACACAAATATCAAAGTGAAGAATCCTGCCAGGATAAAGAAGGTGATGCTCCAGGCTAACCGGATATTTCCCGATATCCCCTTGAATTCACTTTTTACCTGATCCTTCAGTTTGTAATCAAGCTGCACAACCATATAGGCCGGTTTGTTCCAGTTCTCGGGAGTAAATACAAACCGTTCTCCGGCAGCCAGTATAATACTTTTGTCCCCTTTGGAGAAGCTGGAGTTCAACACTACTGTTTTCCCGGGTTCCGGTTGTTTGGTCAATCTGACGGCAACGAGCCCTGCATTCCCTGTTTTGCCATTGCCACCAACGGTTGCAATTCGCTTTTGACCAAATGTGTTTTTAATAAAGTTTCCCAGTGGTGACGAAATTGTTTTAGTCCACCAGGATTCATTCGTTTTATTAGTTAATTTTGAAGTGTCTTCTTCTTTTGTTACAAATCCGTTTTTCTCGTTTTCCTCGAGGGCAAATGCTTTGATTTTACCCAATGAATCCACTGAAATATTATTCGTATTCAGTTCCAGGTTTGAAGGAAATGTGGCGAAAGTCATTTTATCGCTCGCCTTTACGTTATAATCCCCGGGTTGTAAAACAAGGGTGGTTTGTACAGTATTTGATGATTGAACGCTGAATTGCATTGGTTCCAGGCCTGTGAAGCTTTCCAGGGAACCTGCAATGATGATCAGGATGCCTTGGCCGGTAATCATGGCCAGGCGGTAAAAAGTGCTTCGGATACCTACAAAGAAAGATTGTTCGGAGCTATCCAATGCCAACATATAAAATCCGTCAGCAGCTATGTCGTGGGTTGCCGAACTGAAGGCAATCAGCCAAAGCACAGCAAGGGTTGCCTGAAAGAAAAACGGCATGGGTATGAGGAATGCAACTCCCGCCAATCCAGCTCCAATGAGCAGTTGCATGGTGATAATCCACCAACGTTTAGTTTTTATAATATCCACAAACGGGCTCCAGAATGGCTTGATCACCCAGGGTAAATACAACCAACTGGTATAAAGTGCAATATCAGTATTGGAAATCCCAAGCCGCTTGTACATGATTACTGCCACCGTCATGGCTACTACATAGGGCATTCCTTCTGCAAAATAAAGGGTGGGTATCCACGACCAGGGAGAAGATTGTTTTTTTGTTGTTTGATCAATCATTTTATTTTCGTAGGTTTGTGTGTTTCAAAATTTAGTAAAATATTAAAGTGTTTTGTAAGCATCTAAGATGAAATTGATAATCTTATTTGACTTTTTTAAAAATATCAACCGACAGTGAGTCTTTATAATTAAGTATATTTTCAAATTGTTTTCTCGTCGGTTTTAGAAACCGTTTAATCACTATTTTTTTTGTCTTATCAGTTGCTACTTCTGAATTTGAAAATTTTGTTAGCTTTTCAAACATACTTACGGGACTGAAATTTCTAATTTTTATTTCTCCAGATTTAATACTTGCTATTTTTACATTCCACAAATCATCAGATTCCTTATTTAGAATAAGATACCCCTTAAATTTATGGATTATATCTGATTTTAGATTGTAAATTGTGTCAATTCTACTTTCTTTTACGTAAAGTGTATCATCCTTTAATCTAAAAGGTAACTTTTCTTTTGTTCCACTAATAACCAAGTATCTATTTTCGATATGATAATACTTCGAAGTGTCAGCTTCCTGTTTCGAAATTTTGAAGTATAAAAAAGATTCTACAATCATATTGGTTTTGTCTACCTTTAAGAGATTAGAGTCATTATCCATGTATTTTCCACGATAAGATATTGGAATCTCAATCAAATTTTTTACATTCTCAGGTTGAGGTTGGTTAAATAAGACTGATAATTCTTCGGCATGTTTGGGAGCGCATGCACTTAAAAATAAAAGAAATCCAATTAATAAATTGTAATTTTTCATAGTTTTGATTTTTACGATTTAAGATATACATTAATCGTTCTATTCAGACTACTATTATTATAGCTTTTTCAAAGCTCCAAACTTTGGAGAAGTTTATATCATGAAATCATATCAACGAAGTCATATCATCGAAGATCATATCCTGAAATCCTACAACGAAGTTAATATATTTTCTTCAATTCAGCTCCCCTGAAATAGTGCAGCAATATCTCTTTGTATTTGAATCCTTTTTCTCCCATCACGGCAGCACCAATCTGGCAAAGTCCAACGCCATGTCCCCATCCTGCACCCGTTAACGTAAAGTGCTGCGGTACACCATCAACAATCCCTGATTTATCAATTACAAAGGCTGAACTGTATAGGTGGGAATTCGAAAGCCATTTACGGATTTCGAGTTCTTTGCCAACTATGATCGATTGTTTTGTCCCTACTATTTTAAGTTCAATCAACCGGCCCGATTCTCCCCGGACCAATGGTATTAAATCAATAATTTCACCGAACTCAATTCCTGATCGTCGGGTCAATAATTCCGATATTTCAGCCTGTGTATATTCCACTTTCCAGCGGTAGAAATCGGTTGTCTCCTGGTCGTAATTATTCAATACCTGTGAAGGCACATTCTTATCGGTGGTATTGCAAAAAGCCTCCGGTGAATTACGTATCCACTTTTCAGCATTGTCTTCGTTGCTTAAGTCGAGTTCAAAACCTGCAGGGGCATCCGTATTGTCAATTACGGCTGTCAGGTATGGGTAATGTTCCGGTGCCCAGCAATTCTCAAAAGTTTCGGATATTCCACCACATGATTTGGAAAAGCGTGCATCACAAATCTCATCCTCATACATCAATGCTTCCCCACGGGTTGCTTCAATAGCTTTTTCAACTGCCAGAGTACTTGCCCGTGTAATTCCCTGATATCGCTGGCAATGGTCGTCAGCACAAACATCAAAGTTTGTATGGGCATCCCGTTCGTACCATTTGATATAGCGGTTAGTTACTAGTAATGAGTCGGTAGTCGGTAGTGGGGAGCTGGTATTTGATTGTTGCTCATTCACAAGGTCCATGTTCTTGCCTCTTGGTTCTTTACTCTTGGTTCTTGATTCTTGTAATGGGCTCAGCAACCAGCTTCTTGAAATAACTGCATGCGCTTTCAATAATTCATCTGATGCCGTTGCACTCATTTCGCTGGATATGACGCTTATGAGATAATCTTCAACATTGATCCGGTTGATGGCAGTCAGCTTATTTTCTTCCACTATAAATTTTAATGCCCCTTTGAACCGTTGGTTTTCTTTCCGTTCCCAATGAAAATTGATGCCTATAATGACGTCGATCAAATCAAACGAAGCATTCTTGGTAATAGGATAGAAGATAATTTCATCGTGCTGTTCCCCTCCGAAACTTATTTTTCCTTTTTTGTAATCGGCTTTTTGTTTTCCTGACCAGACTTTTCCGTCGGTAGTCCTGAAATCTCCATTCAGTTCGAATTCAATTCTTTTGTCTGATAAAATCCCAACGTGTATAATGGGTTCTGTGCTTTTCATGTTGATCCTTCTTTAAAAAATACCCTTTAACGTGCAAAGCAGCTAAAAGAGTTTCGGTTATAATATGTTTTATTGAATGCCGGTTTTTTGTTTAAATATAATATCGCCTTTAATCGGTTCAACTGCATTGTTCCAGGATGCTGATTACATCGTCTTTGTTTATCCGTTCAAAATGACTTTCAATCGGGGTAATGAATATCCCACTCAGTTCAACAGTTGCCGGACTAACCATCAATTGTTTGTCACTTTCGGCAGAATATTGCCACGGACGGAAGGCTTTCCGGGGGAACAGGAATGTATACCAGATCCCATCTTCAAACGAACAAACAATATTCATCATTGGCTCTATTCCCTCAATTCCCTCTCCTTTGGAGAGGGTTAGGGAGAGGTCGGAGAGGTCTGAGAGGTCGGAAGGTTCCTGCCATTTTGTATACAGGTTGTCAAAAATGTTTTGTGCTGATTCAATGGAATCCGATTCAATGCAATAGACCCTCCGGAAGTAGTCATTCAGCCTGTAAAGTTGATAGTTTACTCCTTCATCAATGATGGTTGCATGAGCGGGTTTCATGCGCTTATAATCGTCAATGAGTGGTAAAAAGTTTTTTGTTCCTGCCTGAAAGTGCATGTGGTCAGGCGCAGAGGCACCACATCGTGGTCCGTTATAGAATACGGCATACTGATCCAAAGCTTCTGCCAGCTCCAGCAGGTCTGCAAAATAGGGTTTTATCTGTTGGTCAATATGTTCCTTGCGTGGGATGGTAAAATGTTGCGGGAAGATCGGGAAGGGGTTAACCAGTATCGTGTAATTGCCTGCATCCACTGCTTTCTGTTCTGCGGGTAAGTTCTCCGCACATAAAAAGCATTTCCGTTCCGATATCGTTTTGGCATCCATTTTAGCACCCGATGAAACTATGCGTGCAGGATTAAACTGTACGTTAACTGCAAAGTTGCCAAAGGAGAATGCTTTAGTCTTGACTGTGTTCAGCCCTTCATAATTCACACGGGCAAGCTCCCAGTTGGAAACCTGCTCGTGGAATAATGATGATGCTTCCTGATTAAGTTTGTTCATTCAATATTTAATTTATTTCCTTTATTTTTCAACCCCTGTTTCGTTTAGAAGAATGAATAGCTTAGATTAGCACTAAACGACCCGTTGAGCCTATTGTTATTATATAAAGGGTATTCTGAATAATATTTACGTAAACTGGCAGATCCTGATAAACGAAGTTGAGATGAGATATAATAATATACCGAGCAATTTAATTCAGTAGTGGATGAAAATTGTTTTTGCCAGGGTTTGGAATCAAATATTGTTGAATCATAGTTTTTAGCATACGATACCTGAAAATATTGTGTTATCCCTGCTGTTAAATAGGTCCTGGTGTTTGGATAATATCCGATTGAATATTTTCCAGAAAGGTTCAGGTTGCTTTGATTTGACTTTGTTGGTTCCTGAAGTTGGTCTGTACTGTAAGCAACGGACTGATTGTATAAATAACTCGAGCCCCATAATCTGGCATCTACTGAATGTTGCCAGTTTAAATTTACTGCTTTTTCATAATTGTATGAAAGTGTTACATACGCACCTTTCGAACTCAAATTTGACTTATTCCAGTAAATGCTATCCGGCATAAAAAAAGTTGTTTGATTTTTCCGAGTATTGATATCCATAAAAGGCATAAGATTGATCTGGAATACATGTCCGGAACCCCTTGAGAAATTTGCACCGTTTTGCCACAAATCATTTAATGTTGTAAAATAGGTTGCATCCTGTTTATTCAGTAGATTGTTAGCGACAAAAAATGAATCAATACTCGAAATCTCATCGATTAAATGAAGCCGGGAATCCAAAAAACGTTTGTTTTTCACCCTGGATACCTGTTGTGATAATTTGAATATCTCATCATCTGATAAATGACGACTTAAGACTCCCTTTTTGGATAATTCCTCCAGAATATAAATTGCCTGGCGTGCATCCGCAACCTGCTCAATTCTGCCAACACCTATGCCAATTGAAACATTCGCATTAAAGAATAGCTGGTCATTGTTTGATTTGGTTTTATTAGAATTGTATTCATTCGTTTTGATTTCATTGTAGTTATAAAAATTTAAAGATCCTCCGAACCGAATGAATTGTTTCTTTAAATTATAGAGTGTGCTTGTATAAGTAGGATTTATACTTTCCGATGCATCATTTCCGGTATTTTTGACATTGTTTTGGTTCCGGTTGTCTTTATTTGAAGACGTGTATCCGGATAAATTACCAATTAGTGAAAAATCAGTTATGTGTTTACGCGTATTGTTGGTTGTTCGAAAGATTGATTGAATAGAACCACTCAAGTTTGAAGAACTAATAGAATCATGCGGATCACCCGGTGTAGTTGGCTGGCTGGTGTTGTTTTCAAAATTACCATTACTGTTGAAATTCAAATCCAAACTGTTACGAACAATATCCGGAGTAAAATACTTATTCAAATCGTATTTAAACTCCTGGGCCGAAGTATTAAAAGATAATACTGCTAAAAAGAAACAAAACATAAAACCGGTACTGATTTTTTTTTTCATGATACTTTATTTTAAAATTATAGTTCTTCTATAAACAATAATTATTCCGTTAATATTAATAAAATAGCATTAATGAAATAATTATTGTTTGTTAGCTATAGAAGCTATTAATTTTAACAATATTAACAATATAGGCTTTATTTTAATTGCTTATTTTTTATTCAGGTTTTGTCTTGCTTTCAATTCTATGGTTCTGATCTTGTCTTTATACAGGTTATACCCATTCATTTTTACCACATCCAGCGAAGCATCCGAATTGTCATCCCAACGGCGGCACAGGTACAGTGACTCATAAATCCTGCCAATTTGGTATTCCCGGCTGAAATATAATCCCAGGGCGTAATCTTCACCGTAACTGGTGTTTGGTACTTTGATGGTGCGAAGTATTGGGGTGTAGAATGCCCGTGGTGCGCCCAACCCGTTGATACGCAATGCATTGTTCCGTCCATTTTCAGGGGTCCATTCTTTGTGGTCGATTAGTCCCGGGGCGATTGTTTCCATTTTGAAATTAGTCATCGTATACGATCCGATCACCATGGCACAGTTTTGTTCGTAGAATGCATTCACAATGGTCTGCAAAGTATTTTCATTTTCGTAAATATCATCACTGTCCAGTTGTACTGAAAATTTACCACAGGATGGACAATCAACTCCTTCGTTCCAACAGCCTCCGATTCCCAAATCAGTCCGTGATGGCTTGATGTGGATCAACCTGCTATCCAGTTTGGCATATTTTTCAATGATCTCACTGGTCCCATCAGTAGAGAAATTATCTACGATGATCAGGTTGAAATCAAAAGTGGTTTTTTGAGATAGAACTGATTGAATGGCATCCTCCACGGTCCGTACCCTGTCACGGATAGGAATGATTACCGAAGCTTCCACCGGAAATGAATTTTCATTGAAGGCTATGGTTTTAAAATCAGGAGCCAGGTAACCACCCGTTTTCTTTAAATGATCGGTGCAGGCAGCTTCCATTTCTACCTGAACGGCCCTGTTTTTAGGATCAACGTAATCAAATAACTTTTCACCGGACTTGCGGGTGTCCTGTTCAATCTCAGAATACAGGTATTCATTGATGTGGATCAGGTCTGCCTGTTGCGATACTTTTAAACGCAGGTTGTAAAGCCCGGCATGTTTGTAATCTTCAGTAGTTTCTGCAACTGCTTTTTTCAGGTATTCAGTATTATAAAACAGCACCGATCCAAAATTAAAATCATCACGTAGACTTCCTGCCTGATAGTCAATCAGCGGCAAATTAGACCGTACTCCATTGGCAATCTGGTAATAATCAGAGTAAACCAACCCCGCTTTTGTGCCGTCTGCAATGTGGAAGAACCGTTCCAGTGCATATTGCCCTAATTCAAGGGTTGTATCTTTTATATAAACCAGCGAATAGGGAGTGTCCGATTTCTCAGCAATTTTCCTAATCGTTGACGCACTGTTTATAGAATCAATGTCAATGCATTCGCAACCTTCAACAAGTATGTTTATTCCGGCTGTTGCAAGTAAAAATACCGACTTTACAAGTTTCGATTTCAATAGAATTTGTGCGGTATTTTTAGCCTGGACAGCATCTGAGTATGCTATAAAGCAATTAATTTGTTTCATAAATGAATTTATATTATTTCTTTAGTTTTATTGTTTTGTTTGTTGTGATTCAGATCTAAGGTGATTTAACCGGTTTATTTATAACGGAATATATTGTACAAATGCTTCGATGGCTTCATACGATGCCAATCCCAGTTGCGAATAAAGTTCCGCGGTGGCATGGTTCCTGTCTTCAGAGCGTTGCCAGAATAACCGTTCATCATTGCCCATGAAAGGGGCGCTTTCCATTTGCGATTGATGACGTAGTATGGCGTTCCGTTTGTTACGCAATTCTTCCGGGCTGATAGGCACTGCCATTTCAATGTGGTCAATTTCCCATTCTTTCCAGGCTCCACGGTACATCCAGATTCTGCAGTCTTTCATCCATGCTTCGTCTTTCATTTCGTCGATGGCTGCTAATGCAGCATCCAGGCATACTTTGTGGGTTCCATGAGGATCAGCCAGGTCACCGGCTACATAAATTTGTTGCGGTTTTAGTTCGGCAAGCAGGTTTTTGATAATCTGAACATCCACATCGCTCATCACTCCTTTCTTGATAGTCCCTGTTTCATAAAACGGCAGGTTTAGGAAATGGATTTTTTTAGAGGCTAGCCCCATATACCGACAGGCTGCTTTTGCCTCGCCACGTCTGATCAATGCTTTTAAATCCAGGATCTCGCGGGTGTCCATGTCTCCTTCTTTCTTGTCCTGCAATATGAACTGGCGAAATTCGTTGTATTTCGATTCAATAACCTCGTTGCTGAAGTCATAGATGTCTTTAAACCCTTTCAGGAATGCCAGGAAGCGGATTACTTCTTCGTCGGCAACTGCTATATTCCCTGAAGTCTGGTAAGCTACATGTACGTTGTGATTCTGATCAATCAGTCTTTTAAAGGTACCCCCCATGGAGATTACGTCATCATCCGGGTGCGGACTGAAGATTAAAACGTTTTTTGGATACGGGTTGGCACGTTCAGGTCGGTTTGAATCGTCTGCATTTGGCTTTCCACCGGGCCATCCGGTAATGGTGTGTTGCAGGTCGTTGAAAATCTGTATGTTTACATTGTATGCCGATCCGTAGATGGCAAGCAATTCACTCAGGCCGTTTTCATTATAATCTTTAT
This sequence comes from Paludibacter sp., assembly GCA_028710415.1. Classification (GTDB taxonomy): domain Bacteria; phylum Bacteroidota; class Bacteroidia; order Bacteroidales; family Paludibacteraceae; genus Paludibacter. The sequence goes on from JAQTUE010000014.1 coordinate 142,731, forward strand.
TGGTGAGCTTTAAGATTGGTTTTTTAATTTTCATGCAAAGCCACACGATAGCACGACGGATCAGTTTTTCATCCCATTCGCACGAAGTCACCGACCAAGGGCGGCTTATGCGGGTCAGCTCACTCGCTGCAGGCAGATCAATTACCATTTTTACATTCGAGTGGGTTTGTAGAAAGGAAGCCGGGAATGCATCCGACATGGTTCCTTCAATCGAATCCTTGATAACGGTCGATTTGTGTTCACCCCAACCTACTAAAACAATGCGTTTTGCTTTCAGGATAGTGCCTACCCCCATGGTGATGGCGCTGATTGGCACGGTGTCGATTCCCCCGAAGAGATCGGCCGCATCTTTGCGGGAAATATTGTCGAGTAAGATTAATCGTGTTGTCGAGTTAGCCTGCGAGCCCGGTTCGTTGAATCCGATATTCCCGGAACGCCCGATGCCCAATATCTGAAAATCAATGCCGCCAAATTCAGCAATTTTCTTTTCGTAGGCATAGCAGGAAGCCATGATTTCCGATTTATCCAGTGTGCCATTCGGTGTGTATATGTTCTCTGCCGGGATGTCAATCTGGTCGAACAGGATGTCTTTCATTTGCAGAAAGCAGCCCTGGGTGTTGTTGCTTAGCGGATAGTATTCAAAAAGGTTGAAAACAATCACATTGTTGAAACTCAAATTATCTTCTTTATGTAGACGTGCCAGTTCCAGGTAAATGCTCAGGGTCGATTTCCCATTCGTTAATCCTAATATACATTTTTCCCCGGCCGATTGCTTCTCTCTGATAAGTTGTGCAATCTCTTCCGCTACTTTTACGGATCCGATTTGATCATTTTCAAAAATCTCTGTATTGATCTTTTCAAATCGTGTCACACGCGATAATTCAAATACATCTTCCGGTTGATAATATCTCTTCGGAACGCGTGTTAAGGTTATTTGTGAGCTCAGGTTTGTTCTCATTTTTTAGTGTTTTCCAGTTTACGTATCTTGTAAATTAGGGGTCAAAAGTAATCAAATTTTTGGAATCTTACAATTTAATGCAAACGTTTGCAGAAAAAATCACTTTTTTGTTCTTTTTCTTTGGTCAGGTCAATGATTTTGCTTTAATTTGCGTTGAAATTTGAATAATAACTGTTAAAATTAAGAATATGATATTAATTGCTGATAGTGGTTCGACAAAAACAAATTGGTGCCTGACCGAAAATTCGGTAATTCTGAAACACATTTTCACTAAAGGGATCAGTCCGTTTTATCAAACCGAAGAGGAGATTGTCCGTGAATTGGAAGTATCCCTGATTCCCTTTTTAAAAGGAGTCAAAATCGATCAGATCTTTTTTTATGGTACCGGTTGTTCTTTCCCTGATAAAATAGCCATAGTAAGTGGTGCTTTGGGATGGCATTTTAAGAATGTATCCATCGAAGTTCAGAGTGATTTACTGGGAGCTGCTCGTTCTCTGTTTCTCAGTACCAAAGGGATAGCCTGTATCCTGGGTACCGGTTCAAATTCCTGTTTGTATGATGGCACAGAAATCGTAGAAAATATTTCCCCGCTTGGCTTTATCCTGGGTGATGAAGGCAGCGGTGCTGTACTGGGTAAAATATTGATTGCTGATTGCCTGAAAAATCAACTTCCTGAAGCACTGAAAGATAAATTGTTGGCTAGCTATGAATTGAATGCACAGATGATTCTTGAAAATGTATACAAGAAACCATTTCCAAACCGATTCCTGGCTAAATTAACCCCGTTCCTCCTCGAAAACATTACTGAACCTTCCATTTATAAAATTGTATACGATAGTTTTGATGCATTCTTCTTGCGCAACGTCATGCAATACCCGCTTGAAAATGTACAGGTTGGATTTGTAGGTTCCATTGCGCATTATTTCGGGGATATACTGAAAGTAGTTGCTTCAAAACGTGGCATTACCATTTCGCAGGTTGTTCAAAACCCTATGGATGGGTTGGTGAAATATCATTCCAACTGATCTGTTGGCATGTCTTAATGTGCACCATTCTTTGTACTTAAGTTACTTTCGTTTTGATATTGACATTATCGGAGATGTCAGCTTTAACCCGTTTATTGGCTATTCTGATTCTTATTCATATGGAAGTAAATACAATTACCGGGAATAACTCAATTGATCTCTTTTTTGCTCTTTTTCCGCTCTTGATCCGTTCTTGGTTGCCTGGGGGTTGCCTGGGGGTTGGCTGGGGGTTGGCTGGGGGTTCCGAGGGCCCTGGCCCTCGAAACCCCCTCGAAACCCCCTCGAAACCCTCACGGAACCCTCACTGAACAGCGAAAGGATGGAGTCCGAATAAAATTGGTTTGTTGGCTTGAAATGATGGGGATATTTCTTATTTGATTTTGGAATATTATAGGATTTGAAAGCAGTTGCACGTGGTAAAGTGTTTAAAAAAAGACTGTTGCATTTAAAACAAAATAAAGTATGTCATTTAAAAAAATTACAGAGCAGAATTCCCTGCATGATAACCTGGATAAAAAATCAGTAAAGGAATTGTTGGTTGAAATGAACCAGGAAGACCAGAAGGTGCCGTTGGCTGTCGCAAAAGCACTTCCACAAATAGAATCGCTCGTTGAAAAGATTGTTGAACGAATGGAACGCGGTGGCCGGATATTCTATCTGGGTGCTGGTACCAGTGGCCGTTTGGGTGTATTGGATGCATCTGAAATCCCGCCGACATTCGGTATGCCGCCTCATTTGGTGGTTGGGCTGATTGCAGGTGGAGAAAGGGCGTTGCGTAATCCGGTTGAAAATGCAGAGGATGACCTGTATAAAGGCTGGGAAGAACTTGAGGCACACCATGTGAACCAAAATGATACCGTCATAGGGATTGCTGCATCAGGTACAACGCCCTATGTGATAGGGGCTTTGCGCAATGCACGGGCAAACGGAATCCTGACTGCTTCGGTAGCTTGCAATCCCGATTCACCCATCGCTCAGGAAGCTGAAATCAAGATAGAAGTCATTGTAGACCCTGAATTTGTAACCGGCAGCACCCGGTTGAAATCAGGCACTGCCCAGAAATTGGTGTTAAATATGATTACCACTGTGACCATGATTAAATTGGGCAGGGTAAAAGGAAATAAGATGGTGAATATGCAACTTTCGAACGCTAAATTGGTTGACAGGGGATCACGCATGATTGTTGAGGAATTGGGGCTGGATTATGAACAGGCAAAAAACATTTTATTAATCCACGGTTCTGTTAAAAAGGCAGTTGACGCTTACCGGAAGGAAAAATAATAAAAGCATTACTCGTTATGCAAACGTTTGCATAATTACGTTTTTAGTTTTTCTAATGTAGTAAATCTATTTATGATTGTTCAATAATTTTTCATAATTGTATCACAAAAAAGATTGGCTCAATAAAAAGCCAACCTTTTTTGTAAAGAATTCAATCTCAATTTTTCTTCCTGTAGCTTATGACTGCCCAAATATTAAAGAATAATGCAAATCCTATCAGTGCGGCCAGTTCTTTAATCAATTGGATTGGATTGCTGCCCTTCAAATATACCGACCGCATGACTGACATGAAATGCTTTAAAGGATTGAATGCGGCTATCCATTTTGCCCATTCCGGCATACTGTCAATTGGGGTATACAATCCGCTCAACATAATAAATACCAGAATAAAGAAAAATACGATAAACATAGCCTGCTGAAGTGTTGCAGCATAATTGGAAATCACAATGCCCAGGCCCGATACGGTTAAGATATATATGGCAGCAAACAGGTAAATGGTCGAAAAATATCCTGCCGGAATTAGTCCGTATACCAGCCAGGCAATTAAAAAACCTATGCTGATTACCATTATCCCGATGATCCAGAAAGGGATTAGCTTAGCCAGTATAAATGTAATTTTAGGTACGGGGCTAACATTGATTTGTTCCATGGTTCCCAACTCTTTCTCAAATACGATAGAAATTGCCGGCAAAAAACCGCATAGCAATGTCAATATCATAACCATCAATGCCGGAACCATAAATACCCGGTAGTTCAGGTTGGGATTAAAACGGTACTGGGAATCAATCTGAATAGTTGGTGTAGCACCGGTACCTGCTTTTGCCGGCAGCATTTTCTGAATAACATCCATGTTGAAATCCATTACAATGCTAACCAGATACGTCATGCCGATACCGCCTTTCATTCCATTCACGGCATTGGCCGATATCATCACTTTGCCGCCCTGGCGGTTCACAAGATTTTTCTCAAAATCTGCCGGTATTTCAAGGATAATATCCGATTCATTTCTTTCAATGCTTTTCAGGGCTTTGTTGTAATCAGGCGAAACATCTGTCAGCTTGAAATAATTTGAGGAAATTATTTTCTGGGTAAGCTGCCTTGAAAACGTACTGTGGTCATTGTCGATCACACTTATGTTTAGGTTCTTGATTTCATAACTGGCAGCCCATGGAAACACCATGAGTACCATAAACGGAAATATGAATATCATTTTCGGAAGAAAAGGATTCCGGAGTATTTGCTTGAATTCTTTTTTTAGAAGATATTTTATCATGATATTATTTGTTTTCTTATTTGTATGTATCGACCTGAAATTTGTTTGCACTTTTGATTAATACTAACTTCTACTTTCTCTTTCTACCAACTACTTACTACCTTCTACCTGCTTTTTCATCCTTTTTTCTTACCTCTTACTCCTTACCTCTTACCTCTGAATTACTCCAGCCTTACCTTAAACTTTTTCAAACTGATTGTTACCAATACTAATCCCATGAAGCTCAGAATACCGACTTCTTTAAGTACGGCAGTGATCCCAAGACCTTTGATCATAATGGTTTTAACAGCCGCTATGTACCACTTTGCAGGAACAATATTCGATAGCCATTGGAGTGGTACAGGCATGTTTTCAATTGGGAATATCATGCCCGATAGCAACATGACCGGGATCATGAGTCCCATCCCTGAAATCAACATGGCTGCCTGTTGTGAACTGGTGAGTGTTGAAACCAATAAACCAAGTGATAAGGATACAAAGATATAAAGCAAGGAGACTGCTACTAAGCTTATGAAACTGCCTGCAATGGGTACTTTAAGTACAAATACCGACAATAGCATAATAGTTGCGAAATTCACGCACGAGAGTACAAAATAGGGAGTAATCTTCGAGAGTATGGTGTAAATGGGTTTCATGGGTGATACCAGTAAAATCTCCATGGTGCCCATTTCCTTTTCCCTGACAATGGCGATGGAGGTCATCATGGCACAAATCAAAAGCATAATCATACCCAACACTCCCGGCACAAAATTGAATGCTCCAATCATTTGGGGATTGTAAAGCATTTTTATCTCAGGGGTTATCTGGTAAGGGTTTTTGGTTGATCCCATCAATTCCTGCTGGTATGAATTGATGATATTACTGGCATAGAAGGTAAACGAAGTGGCAGCATTTGGATCGGTAGCATCAGCTATCAGCTGAATATGTGCTTTGCCTGTTTGATGAAGTTTCTCAGCAAAATGGTCTTCAAATACCACAACCAGTTTTGCTTTCCCATCCCTGAAGACAGGTTGTATTTGGTCATTGGTATGGATTCTTTCCACCACGTCGAAATATGCACTGGCATTTATCTTGTCGATAATGCGGCTGCTTGCTTCATCATGGGTGGGTACCAGAACGGCAACTTCAGTGTTCTTGACTTCCGTTGTCAATGCAAACCCGAATAAAATGATTTGTATGATGGGCATCAGGAGCAGAATCATCATGGTAGTCCTGTCACGCAGAATATGATAAAATTCCTTACGAATAAATGAGATCAATTGCTTCATGTCTAATCGGCTTTACGTGTTGATTTGCGTGCCAGTTGCTGGAATACTTCATCCATACTGGAGGCATTAAACTGTTTCTTTAGATTCCTGGGTGAATCAAGTGCTTCTATTTTGCCATCCACCATAATGGATACCCGGTTGCAATACTCGGCTTCGTCCATGTAATGGGTAGTTACAAAGACGGTTATTCCTTTGGAGGAAGCATCGTAAATCAATTCCCAGAACTGTCGCCGGGTAATGGGGTCTACACCCCCTGTTGGTTCATCCAGGAATACTACCTGCGGATTATGAAATATTGATACTGAAAAGGCCAGTTTCTGTTTAAATCCCAGTGGTAATGAACCTACCCGCTTATCCCTTTCGTTTTCAAAGTTCAATACCTTCATTAATTCGTCTGTTTTTTCCTTTATCTCTTGATCTTTCATTCCATAAATGCCTCCGAATAGTTCAATGTTTTCCCAGACTTTTAAGTCATCATACAGTGAGAACTTCTGGCTCATGTATCCTATGTTTTTCTTTACCAGCTCCGTCTGGTTTTCAATGTCGTAACCTGCCACTATGCCTTTCCCACCCGTTGGTATGCTCAGGCCGCAAAGCATCCGCATAGCTGTCGTCTTGCCGGCTCCATTTGCGCCCAGGAATCCGAATATCTCCCCACGCTCTACTTCAAACGAGATATGATCTACGGCAGTGAAATGCCCGAATTTCTTGGTCAGGTTCTCTGCTGTAATAACTTTGCCGGACTTAGGTTGAATTATGTTGTTCATTTTCTTTCTATTTTAGCTTTGGCTTAATTGCATAAAACAATCTTCAATGGTTGGTTCAATTTCCCTTACGGTTACATTTTTATGACCAAGTTCTTCAATTATTTCTTTCAGATTCTCCATGGTGATGTGTTCGTCGTCAATGGATACATGGTGCTTGTCTCCAAAGGCAAAACAGTTGCTCGTCAATTTATTTGCCCGTAAATCGTTCAATAACTTGTACATCATGTCACTCTGAACTGCCCAAAGCTTATTTTTGTACTGGCTGATAATCTCCTTCGGGGTGTCAATTTTCAGGAACTGACCATTCTGTATCAGGGCTATCCGGTCACACAGGCTGGCTTCGTCCATGTAAGGCGTTGAAACCAGAATGGTAATGCCCTGGTCCTTTAATTTCTTCAACATTCCCCAAAACTCTTTTCGTGATACAGGGTCTACACCGGTTGTCGGTTCGTCTAAAAATAAAACACTTGGTTTATGAATCAGGGCACAACTCAGGGCAAGCTTCTGCTTCATACCTCCCGAGAGCTTTCCCGCCCGCCGTTTCTTAAAAGGTTCTATCTGCTGGTAAATGTCTTTCACCAATTCATAATTTTCCTCTATGGTCGTATTGAATACAGTTGCAAAGAAATTTAAATTCTCTTCAACGGTCAGGTCCTGATAGAGTGAAAACCTCCCGGGCATATACCCAACCCTTTTCCGGATTTCCTTATAGTCATTTACAACATCAAATCCATCCACCAGTGCAGTCCCTCTGTTGGCCAGTATCAGGGTTGTCAGGATACGAAAAAGAGTAGTCTTGCCTGCGCCATCCGGACCTATAATACCGAAAATCTCACCTCGTTTAACAGAAAAACTTATGTCCTTGAGAGCTTCAATTTTTCCGTATTTCTTGTTTACAGATTCACACCTGATAGCTATATTTGGATTGTTATCTTCTTTGTTTATCATTTTTTTTCAATCATATAAACGTTTTCTAATAAATAGCAACTCTAACTTAGTTCACCTTTAGTATTTTAAGTTCCAAATTAGTGTGTTTTTATCCCACAATATTGCCTTAATTAATAATGACTCTTTCATTCGGACTTTTTCGTATTTAGTATTAAAATCAAAATACGAAGTGTTTTTCTTATCCTTTTTTAATCCGCCAGATCATGCGTAGATCAGCGTTCAAATCTTAATTCCGGGTTGTCAAGGTTAGAGGGAACAATGGTATCAAAACTTCACACTCCCGTACATGCCAATTTTCAGAAAACCATCATTTTTTACATTGATCTTCACTGCATAAACCAGGTTAGCACGCTCATCTTTGGTCTGAATAGTCTTAGGTGTAAACTCCGATTTATCTGAAATCCAGCCTAATGTGCCTTCATATTCCTTCATCTCTTTCGTGTCAGAGTCACAATAGACCTTCACTTTCTGGCCAATTTTCAGTTTTGATAGTTGACCATTTGTAACATATGCCCGTAGGATCATATTGTTTGTGTCCGCAATTTTAAACAATGCTTTCCCCGGAGCTGCCACTTCTCCTTGTTCAGAGTATTTTACCAGTACTGTTCCTGCTATCGGGCTTGTAATCTTACATTTGTTTAATTGATCTTCCAGTTGGGCAACCTGAAGCTTGATTCCTTCACTGTCATCGGTGATTCCCTGGTTTGTTGTTACAAGGGTAGTCTTTTGTGCATCAAGTTGTTTTTCCAGTACCGATATCTGGGCATTTACATCGTCCAGTTGTTTTTGGTTTGCAGCATCTGCCTTAATTAAATTCTCAATGCGCTTGCGTTCAGTTTTAGCTGTCGCAATTTGTTGTTCAATGGCAGCAATCTGTTTCTGCACATTCGGACGGCGCACCTGCATGGATCGTTCTGTTGTGATCATTTGTTTCTTACGTAAAAACAACTGCATGCTGTCAATGGTTCCAACCACTTCATTGGCAGCAAGAACCTGACCTTCCCTGACATCAAACGACAGTATTTTACCACTTCCTTCTGCCGAAACCAGGACTTCTGTTGTTTCAAAGGTTCCGGAGGCATCATAATTATCTTTCGATACCCCACACGATGTAAGGAATGTCGGAATTGCGATACTTAAAAACGTGTATTTCCTAATGCAGCAAAAAAACTTACTTTCGGTGGCTTTATTTGTTTTCATAAAATTTCTTTTTTCTATTAGATATGGATTTGTCTGAATTGTCAATTGTTTATAATGTTCTTAAGTTGATATACATTCATTAAAAGTTGTATCTCGTGCAATGATTTTAATTGGATTGCCTGGTTTTCTGCATTTATTTCCCTGATCAGGTCACTTACCGAAGCAGTTCCGTTTTCCATTTTCGAGGTTGCTGCCTTTTTTATGTTCCCACGTAATTTGATAATCTGATCATCATTCGCCAATGTTGACTGAAGTTTTTCAATCTCAGTTTGTTGCTGCCGGGTGACTAAATTGTTGTTGAATTCAAAGGTCTCTTTTTGAATGTCTACAGTTTTTTTACTCAGGTCAATCTTGTTCAGGTTGTTTTTCTGGGTGTACAATCCGCTGATATTCCAGGATAACCTGACACCTCCGATATAAAATGGTGAAAATCCTATTGTAAACATATTTAAACCAGGCTGGCCATATCCCCCTTGCACAAAGGCTCCTACTTTAGGACGATTTCCGGCATACAGAAGCGATTTCTGACTTTCATATAAATTAGCCTGTGCTTCGAATAAACTTAGTTCAGGTCTATGATTCGAAGTCTCTTTTAAAATGGCCAGGTCTATTGTAGGTTTCGATAGTTCAGTCCGGTCATGAATGTCTAATCCTGTTAAGGCCGAAAGCATGATACTAAATGATCTTCGTGTGCCTTTCAAATCTGCTTCCCGTTGATTGGTATTGAGTTGCTCAACATTCAGGGCATCTAAATCGGCCTGGTAAGCAATGCCATTTTGTTTGTAGGCATTCAGCCTGTTGTAGTTGGTAAGTAAATCGTTTTTTAGAATGTCATTTTGTCTCAATTGTTCATTTAGTAGTAATATACCAAAGTACAATTGGTTTACCCGGTCTTTCAGTGCATATAAATCCACTTCAAGTTTTTGTTTTTCCACTTCCTTGCTTAAACCGGTAATTTTATTTTGAGTGGATATAACGCCTCCATCCCAAATTACCTGGGTAGCTTCAATTACTGCCTGGTATTGGTCTTTTGGCAATGCGGGAAAAGAGAACGGCTTTCCGGTTAGCTTTGACAGTACATCTCCCAGCGATGAGGGTATTTGTGTCACTGCAGACTGATAAGTTGCTTTTGCAGAAATTGATAACTGGGGCAAATAGCCTTTGTTTGCATTGCTGATGTTGTATTGGGCTGTCTGTTCAATCAACCCGTACTGTTTGACCAGTGGATAGTTTGCTTTGGCTTTTTCCTGGCAAATTTCAATGCTCAGGCTTTGAGCTTTCACACCCACTTGACACAGTAGCAGGAGTAAGGGAAATAAAATCAGTTTCTTCATATCTGTTGGATTATAAATTTTTTATTCAGTATATTAACCTTCGAATTCGTATGCTTTTTAGTGAAATATTAAATAATTTACTTCTGATTCTTTCATTCTGACTTGTTTATATTTGGTATTAAAATCAAAATACGCAGTATTTTTCTTATCCGTTTCTTATCCGCCAATTCAGCGTTAATCCGCGTTCTATTCTTAATTTTGGCTTGTCCAGGTTAGGGTCTTAAACTTTTTAGAATGAATTGTACGTTTTCCGATTTCCGGTGTTCCAGCAAAAACTCTTTTTGAACATCATTCAATTGAAGTACATTTTCAACAACCGGCATCATAACAAATAGGGCAATATTTAATGATATAATGCTGATAAATATATCCATCAGGCTTACGTCCCTTACATTTCCAAGTTCAATCTCTTTTTGCAGGTCTTTATTTAATTCGGCATAAATTTGTTCCGGTAGTAAATGAAGTTTTTCTTTTAGAATGCTTATTTGATCCGGTCGGCGGGACAATTCGTTAATAATCAAAGCCGGCATTCTAGGGTTTTTCCGAAGGAGGTTATAATGTGACTCGATGATATGTTTCAGTTTGTCCTGAAACTTCAAATCGCCCATGTTTTTCATTTCAAAAACCCCCTGAAAGAATAATTTGAATTTCTGTTCGAAAATCACATTAAATAAATTATCCTTGGTGCGAAAGTAATAATGAACCAATGCCTGGTTACAACCCACTTCTTTCGCAATTTCGGTTGTTGAAGTCATCGCAAATCCCTTTTCCAGAAACAGTCTTTCAGCAACTTCCAGAATGGATTGATCTAAAGATTGTTCGTTCTTAATATCCATATTTAATTACAGTATTTAATAGCTCTATTAATTGAACGCAAATAAATACATTTTTGTTGAATAAAAATCAGTATCCTGATAATAATTATGAAATATTAATTGTTCTGATTTTCTAAATCAAGAATAAGCCTTTGGTTTGACACAAAAAAAATAGACTAATTGATTAGTCTATTCCTTAGATTGTGAATTCTGAGTGTCCTGTAATGAATATGCTGCGTAAAGCTTACTTTTTAGATTTTACTGGTTACTGCCGGAAGCTTTCAATACATCCAGCAACTCCCTCAGGTCAACTGTTGCATAGGTGGATGAATGGTCGGACATGGCATAGGGGATAACCAGTTCATTATTATGAATCAGCGAACCACATGAATAAATCACATTCGGTACATATCCTTCCCGTTCAATTTCATTAGGCACCATGAGCGGGCTGCTTAACCTTCCTATTTCTTTTTCAGGATTCTCAAGGTCATACAAGGAGGCACCCAATGAATATTCACGCATGGAACCGACAGCATGGGTGATAACCAACCAACCATCCTTGGTCTCTATAGGTGAACCGGCATTGCCAATCTGGACAAGCTCCCACGGGTACTTAGGCTCCTGAATAATTTTAGCTTCACGCCAGATATTGATACTGTCTGAATATGCAATATAATTGTTGACTCCATCAATTCGGCAAAGCATGGCATATTTGCCGTTGATTTTTCGGGGAAAGAGAGCCATCCCTTTGTTTTGGGCTATCTCACCATTGATTGGCAGGATTTTGAAGTCATAAAAATCCTTCGTGCTGATTAATTTAGGCATGGTGGCCATACCATCATAAGCCGTATAGGTGGCATAATAGGTGATTTCACCATTATCGTCTGTGAATTTGACAAAACGTGCGTCCTCGATCCCCTTTTGTTCGGTTGCTGAGATGGGAAAAATAACCCTCTCTGAAATAGCAGAATCAATGGAGAAATGGATTTCATAATGCGAAGAAGCCAGCCACATCATTTGTATGATGATTTTTAACTGCTCTTCAGTGACATTTGGATCTTTTCTGGCTAGATCAATTCCCTTCATTAATTCCCCATAAGTAAAAGTATCACCCAGTTTATCCAGTATAAATGAAGAAGATACAATATGGTTTTGATCGTGGCTTTCGGTTATAGGAGCTATGATTACAGGAGGAATGGTATTATCCGGATGTTGTAATTCTTCCGGTTTTTCTATCAATACAGGGGCAATCACATTACTTTGATCCTGAATTTCATTCAGCTTTTGCAAATACGTTTTTTTCTCATAGATATTCCTTTTGATTACATCTGCTTCGGCCAACATTTTTCCCACCGGTTCCACTATAAGGTTGTTGTTTTTGTCTAGCGTCCCCGAACGAAAGACGATAGACGAAATATGACCTTCGCCGGTAGCCCGGAAACTGAAGATGACTCTTGTTTCGCCTGCACTTGTTTCCGATTGGTCAGGATGTTCAATGATGGATGGATTAAAGAAAGCTGCCGATTCAATGGAATATTCCATGGTAAAATAGGACCCGATCAATGCTTTTTGGGATGCACTCAGATCTTCTTCATTCAC
>JAQTUE010000015.1:0-107692 GCA_028710415.1 Paludibacter sp.
CTGTTTCATGAAATACGGCCTGTTTGGGATGCTTACGATTTAGGAATAATTACCGCAATTTGTGTGAGAATAGATAATGCTGTTTTTAAAGCCCTTCATAATTTAGTTTATGGAGGGCTTTTTTTGTGTAAACTAATTTTGATGGTGGGGACATTGGGGACCTTGAAGACATTGACAGTAATTTTTTAGATGATCGAACTTATAAACCACGCAATTTTGCTATCGTAAATGAAAATAAAAGCTCCCTACTCAAATTAATGTATAGGGAGCTTTTTAAATTAAGAAGTAAATCGATTATTTAAGGAATCCTTGTTCTTTCAAAACAGTCAAAAATTTATCGGAGAAGAATTCATTGTTCTTTCTAGAGTAACGGATATCGGTAAACACCTGTGCTAATGTTTCTTTCTTGTTTTCTAGCACAAATTGTTTATAAAAATCACTGTTTTCTTTTTCATTATACAAGTTATCTATATCCTCTTTGGAGTAATCCTTATAAGTTTCAGAATGTACTATAGCTTCAAGTGGTAACCTGTCAGTTTGATCAGGTAAGCCATCCGGATAACCCACTGTTAGTGTAGTAATTGGCACAACCAGTTTGGGTAATTTCAGGATGTCAATAATTTCACGTGCATTGTAAGTGGTAGTTCCTAAATAGCAAATTCCCAGCCCAACGCTCTCAGCAGCAATGCAAAATGTTTGAGCTGCAATTAGTGCATCAATTGCAGTAGCCATAAACGATTGGAAATTGTCATAGCCTGGATCAGCATCCCGTTGTTCACACCATTTTGTGAAGCGATTGAAATCTGCACAGAAGGTTAATACAATCGGTGCCTGAATTGTCATTGGTTGATTGAAATGTGCAGGGGCGAGTTGTTTTTTTAAATCACTGTCAGTTGTAAAAACAATGCTATATGCCTGCATATTACCTGTGTTTGAAGCCCTGCAGGCTGTTTCAAGTAATTGGTTTAATAATTCAGGAGCAATTTGTTGATCTGTATATTTGCGTATTGTCCGGTGTTGATTTAATAGATCCAGCATATAATTATTTTTATACAAAGATAAGCATTTCTGTAATGGGTAGCAAAAATCTCTGTATAGAGTTATTCTTTTAAAACAATAGGATTTATAATACCGGTTACTGATATTAAAATATTAAAAAAGAAAAGATCCAACTTTTAAAGGTCGAATCTTCTCTATAGCTAAATTTATTCCAGATTTTATAATACTCCCTGGGCAAGCATTGCTTTTGCCACTTTCAAGAAGCCGGCAACATTTGCACCTTTCATATAATTAATATATCCGTCTGCTTCACGACCATGTTTTACACATTGATTGTGGATTTCACTCATGATCTGGTGCAACCTTAAATCAACTTCTTCAGCTGTCCAGGTAAGATGCATGGCATTTTGAGACATCTCTAATCCAGATGTAGCAACCCCACCTGCATTTACTGCTTTACCGGGTCCATACATGATTTTATTGTTAATAAATAATTCAATAGCTTCCGGAGTACAGCCCATATTGGATATTTCACCAACACAAATTACACCATTGTTGATTAAAAGTTTAGCATCTTCTTCATCCAATTCATTTTGAGTGGCACAGGGCAATGCAATATCAACTTTTAATTCCCATGGTCGGCGATTAGGCACAAAAACAGCCCCGAATTTCTCTGCGTAGGGTGAAACAATGTCATTGCAAGTGGCACGTAATTCAAGTAAATAATCTATTTTTTCACCTGAAATGCCATTCTCATCAAAGATATATCCATCTGGACCGGAAATAGAAACAACTTTAGCACCCAGCTCTGTTGCCTTCATGGCAGCTCCCCAGGCAACATTCCCAAAACCTGATATTGCAATTGTTTTATCTTTTAGATACATTCCTGCTGTTTCAAGCATTTGTTTTACAAAATACAAACCACCAAAACCTGTTGCCTCCGGACGAATTAATGAACCGCCAAATTCGAGGTTTTTACCTGTCAATACACCTGTATTTACCCTTGCAAGTTTGCGATACATTCCATATAGATATCCAATTTCGCGGGATCCAACACCTATATCTCCGGCAGGCACATCGGTATCAGCTCCAATATGTTGCCAAAGTTCAACCATAAATGCCTGGCAAAATCTCATTACTTCTCCGTCGGATTTTCCACGCGGATTAAAATCTGAACCACCTTTTGAACCACCCATTGGGAGTGTCGTCAACGCATTTTTAAATATTTGTTCAAAGCCTAAAAACTTCAGAATAGAAAGGTTTACAGAAGCATGAAAACGCAATCCCCCTTTGTATGGACCAATGGCATTATTGAACTGAATACGGTATCCCAGATTAATCTGAACATCACCCTGGTCGTCTACCCACGGAACTTTAAATGTAAAAATTCTATCCGGTTCAACCAGTCTTTCTGCAATTTTTGCTTTCTCAAATTCCGGATGTTCATTATAAACCGGTTCAATTGTGCTTAATACTTCTCGTACTGCCTGTAAATACTCTTTTTCACCAGGGTGTTTAGCCTCAAGTGATTGCATCAATTTTTCTATATTCATACAATTTAAATTTTATATAAGAAATAAGGATATATGGTAAGTAAATTTTGATTTTAATTCAAAAGGTGGATGTAATTTGTATTAAGTGAAATTATCGAGGAGGAATGCCATAATGTAAGTATTTAGACTGTAATTTACTGAATAAATGTAAATAATATAAGCATAATGACAATATCAAGAAATAAATCCTGTCATATAGATTGTACTGCAAGTTTAAAGTTTTTATTTGACGTAATCAAACATTTTGACGTATTTTATTAATAAGATTGATAAAAAATTTAAAAGTATAAAGATAAATAGAAACATGACTATTTTCCCAACTTATAATATTTTATTTATTAAGCTGTAATTGTATTATTGATGTATAAATATACCTATTTCCCTATTATCGAAAATTCATTAGTGTGTCAAATTCGATAACTTCAAAATCCGTTTTACTTTAATAACGCAAGGTCGTTCGGCATCGCCAATAAATTTTTGTATCTTTGTACACTTATGAAAAGTGCCTAATAATGAGGTACTGAAAATAATTTTATTGTTTACGTAATAATACTTTTTTCTGTGAAAAAGATAGGTTTTATTCTGTTGTCTTTAATAACTATTATTCCGGTAATTGCACAGGTCCCACCAAATTACAGATTTGTAAAAACCTGGCATATATCTGACCAATTTGCAGTGGTCGACTCTATACCTGTGGATACCCTGCATCTTAATTATCAGATTTCAAATCCAATTGATCGTTTTAGTATCGCCAACTCATTCAATGGAAATCTGGGATCACCAATACAATCGAAATTATATTTTGACCGCCCTGCTAATTCGGACTTTATATTTTCGAATGCCTATTTCCCATATATGATGAATGCAAATAGTGCTACCTTGTACAATACAAAAACACCATTTAGCTATTTGGATTATAATACCGGAGGAACAACTTTTAGGGCAGAGGACCATATTAAGTTTTTATATACAGCAAATGTAAATAAGAAACTAAATTTTGGAACAACACTTGATTATATTTATGCTTTTGGAGAATATGACAAACAATCAGTTCAGCGTTTTTCAGGTTCTTTGTTTGGAACATACAATGGTAAACACTATACAGCAACCGGTATTCTATCAACGAATAACATAAGTAATTATGAAAATGGAGGCACTGTAGATTCTACAATCGTTAATCCGGATAATATTGCAACTAATCTTATAAAAACGAGATTATTAGGATATTCAAATTACAAACAATCCCAAATCTATTATAATCATCAATATTCTGTTGGATTTGAAAAGGCTGTACGTATCAATGAAGACTCTGTCAGAGTGGATTATGTACCAGTGACAAGGTTTGCACATACCATTAAATTGGATGATGTGCGTAAGAGATATTTTGAACCAAACACCGATTCAACTTTTTATAAGAATACTTATTTCCCCCGTAAAGAAACCAATGATTCATCAGCACTTCAGACTTTAACGAATAATTTCTCAATAAGCCTCGTTGAAGAATTTAATAAATGGATGCCTTTTGGATTAACAGCTTATATTGAGAATGATATACAACGGTATATTTTCAATAAAGATACTTTGATAGATAAAATGTATCAATCAACAACTAAAGTAGGAGGTATCCTTTCAAAACAACGTGGCACTGCTTTTAAATACAATGTATTGGGTGAATTAAGTCTGATAGGTTATAAAGCCGGAAATTTCAGACTGGAGGGAAACATAGGAGGATTTTTTAAATTATGGAAAGATAGCATTTCGTTGGTAGCCAATGGATTTGTAAGAAATGATAATCCATCTTATTTTTTACAACATTATGAATCCAATCATTTTATCTGGAATAATAATTTTGCAAATATCTATAGAACCCATGTTGGTGGAACTTTTTCCATTCCCACGCGTTTATTCTCTTTAAACGTTTCGGTAGAGAATATCACGAAATATATTTATTTTAATTCAATAGCATTGCCTGCTCAATTTTCCGGGAATATACAGGTATTATCAGGTAACCTGAAACAGGATTTTCATGTAGGGAAATTTGGATTAGAGAATAATATTGTTTATCAGGTTAGTTCACAACCAGGAATTTTAGCTTTACCCGATTTGACTCTTTATCATAATTTATATTATGATGATATATGGTTTAAAGTGCTGAGTATGCAGATTGGAGTGAATGTTCGTTACCATACTGCCTATTATGCACCGGCTTATATGCCAGCAACGGGACAGTTTTATACACAGGATAAAATATTAATTGGTAATTATCCGGTAGTAAATGCTTATTTGAATTTTCATTTGAAACGTACACGTTTTTTTGTTGAATATTATCATATAAATCAAATGTTCATGAAAGATGCTTACTATTCAATGCCGAATTATCCGTTAAACCCTTCTATTATGAAAATGGGTGTTTCATGGAATTTTTATGATTAATTGCAATTTTTACCATTAAAAACCAGATGTGTATGAGTAGAAAAATACTTATTGTAATTGCATTACTGATTTTGGTAGTTTTGGTCCCGGCATTCTATTGGATGCATCATTCAAAAAATAGAATTCACGATTTACCAGGCATTCTTGATTCCGGTCGACTTTCGGTATTGACTGACAGCAGTAGTATTGGATTTTCAGTTAAAGGTGACAGCGTTTCAGGATTTCAATATGAAATTGTAAAGGCATTTGCAGACAGTTTAGGTGTTGAACTTGTAATATCCGAGAAAAATGATCTGAAAGCTTGTATGGATGGACTTGGTGCAGGTGATTATGATATTATTGCTAATCTGGTACCCGTCACAACAGAGTGGGGCAAAAATGCTTCTTTTTCAATTCCCTTTTTTGCGTCCCGTGAAGTTCTGGTACAAAGGATTAATACGGATTTATCAAAACAAGTGACAAAGCATTCGCAGCTGGCAAATGACACCATTTATATCCCGGTGAATTCACCTTTTAAAATGCGTTTAATTCATTTGTCAAACGAGATAGCTGATCCAATTCATATTCTGGAATTGAAGAATAAAAGTTCAGAACAAATGGTACGTATGGTAGCGAATGGAAATATTAAGTATACCATTTGTAACGAACAATTTGCTCAAAGGTTGAAAAAGAAATTTCCAAATATTGATGTGTCCATACCAATTGGATTTGCACAACAACAAGCCTGGGTGGTTCATCCTAATTCTCCGCTTTTACTTGAGAAACTGAATGAATTTCTAGACGACTTTATAGGCAGTTCCGCCTACTGGAACATATATCGTAAATATTTTTAATATACTCTTATGCCATTAAATATCCCTGTAACATTGCCGGCAGTTGATGTCCTTCGTGAGGAGAATATCTTTGTTATGGATTCAGAACGTGCTTCCAGCCAGGAAATAAGACCTTTGAAGATTGTTATCCTGAACCTGATGCCCATAAAGATAACTACTGAAACAGATTTAATCCGTCTTCTTTCCAATTCTCCCTTACAAATTGAAATTGATTTTCTGCATATGGAAAGTCATACATCTAAAAATACTCCTATCGAACATTTGATGACTTTCTACAAGACATTTGATGAGATAAGCCAGAGTAATTATGATGGTATGATTATTACAGGTGCCCCAGTAGAACAGCTGGAATTTGAAGAAGTAACCTATTGGCCGGAGATTACAAAGATATTTGATTGGGCAAAAACACATGTTACCTCTACGTTATTCATTTGTTGGGCAGCACAGGCAGGTTTACATCATTATTACGGGATACCTAAGTATCCGCTGGATGCAAAGATGTTTGGTGTGTTCGAGCATACGAAGTTTGAACCGCACAACCCCATATTCCGTGGTTTTGACGATGTTTTTTTTGTACCACACAGCCGTCACACTGAAGTACGGGCTGAGGATATTCGTAAGGTGCCGGAACTTACATTGCTTTCCGAGTCGCCTGAATCAGGTGTTTACATGGTTATGGCCCGCAATGGCCGGGAACTTTTTATCACAGGCCATTCTGAGTATTCCCCTGAGACGCTGGATACAGAATATAAAAGGGATGTCGCAAAAGGCCTTCCAATCAATATTCCACGCAACTATTACCTCGCCGATAACCCTGAAAACCAACCTTTGGTGCGCTGGAGAAGTCATGCCAACCTGTTGTTTACAAACTGGCTGAATTACTTTGTGTATCAGGAAACTCCGTATGATCTGACTAAGATTCATTGACTTAAATTGAACTTTAATGACAATCAACTATAGAATATTTAGATATTTTAGATATTAGTTATGAATAAAACAAAAATACTATCATTTCTTTTTTTATTAGTACTAACATTAATAGTTTCTTCATGTAATTCTTCAGAACCTATTCAATTGATAACAGATGATGCAATAGCTTTTAATCCAAAATTAACTTATGGCAAAATGACTGACATAGATGGAAATCAGTACCATACAATTACTATTGGTAATCAAACTTGGATGGCATCAAATCTCAGAGTTACGAAATATCAAAATGGTGATGACATTCAAGAAGTAACAAATAATAATGACTGGTCAACATTAACAACTGGTGCACAATGTACTTGCTTAAATTTAACTGATCCAGTCTCAATTTCTAAATACGGACGTATGTATAACTATTATGCTGTATCCGATTCACGCAATATTGCACCATTAGGTTGGCATGTTGCATCAGAAACAGAATGGTTAAGCTTAACAAGTTATTTGACTTCTCATCTTGGAACTTCGCTTTCTGTGGCTAAAGCACTTGCTTCAACTACAGATTGGGCATTATCTGAAGATTCTGATACAACAGCAATTGGTAATAATACATTTATTAATAACTCTTCAGGTTTTACTGCTCTTCCTTGTGGCAAACGTACAATTGTTTTTTTTGATTTTCACATCTATGGAGGATGGTGGACTTCAACAGCTGGGAATGATTTGGGCGCCCGGTGTTGGAATTTATATATTGGTGAAACAAGCGTCGAAGTAAATGGAGGTAATTATTCCTATAGACATGATGGACTATCAGTTCGCTGTATTAAGGATTAAAGTTGTTGTTTGTAAAACACTATATGATAAAAATAGAACTTCTCTCTCCTGCTAAGAACCTTGAATGTGGATTGGCAGCTATTAATCACGGGGCTGATGCCGTTTATATCGGTGCCAATCAGTTTGGTGCCAGGGCAGCTGCCGGAAACACCATACAGGATATCGGGACCTTGGTTCAGTATGCTCATCAATACCGTTCTAAAGTGTTGGTAGCTTTAAATACAATACTAACTGATGAACAACTGCCAGATGCAGAAAAGTTGATCTGGGATGTGTATAATGCGGGTGCAGATGCCTTGATTATTCAGGATATGGGCATATTGAAACTGAATTTACCACCCATTGCACTTCATGCCAGTACCCAAACCGATAACCGGACCGTTGAGAAAATAAAGTTCCTGCAGGATGTTGGTTTCTCAAGGGTAGTATTGGCACGTGAATTATCATTGAAACAAATTACTGAAATAGCTTCTCAAACTGACGTGGAACTGGAAGCTTTTGTACATGGTGCCTTGTGTGTAAGTTACAGCGGACAATGTTATATGAGCCAGGCAAATTGCGAGCGTAGTGCTAATCGTGGACAATGTGCTCAGTATTGCCGCTTACCCTATCATTTGCTGGATGCTGATGATACCATGTTGGTAAAGAATAAACATTTCCTTTCATTAAAAGATCTTGATTTGTCCGATTCGTTGGAAGAAATGATGGAAGCCGGTGTTACTTCTTTTAAGATTGAAGGTCGATTGAAAGATGCCAATTATGTGAAGAATATAACTTCATATTACAGGAAGAAACTGGATTCGGTATTGGAAGGAAACAGTAAATTCCAAAAAGCTTCTGCTGGAAGAACTTCTTTTTACTTCGAACCGAATCCGGAGAAGAGCTTCCGGCGTGGTGCTACGGATTATTTCCTGCATGGCAGGAAACCTGATATTGTTCATCTGGATACTCCGAAATCCATGGGTGAAGCCATTGGTAAGGTAAAAGAAATCGGCGATTATTATTTCACCATGTCAAGTGCCGAGAAACTAAATAATGGGGATGGATTATGCTTTATCAATCCTCATGGTGATTTAACCGGGTTTCGTGTAAATAAAGTGGATGGTCGTCGAGTTTATCCGGCTGACATGCCTAAGCTGGCTGAGGGTATCTGGTTATACCGCAATCAGGATCAGGCATTCGAAAAGATATTACAACATAAGACTTCTGAACGGAAGGTGGGGTTGGAAATCGTGTTTAGAGAAATTGCAACAGGTTTTTATATTCAATTGACAGATGAAGAAGGTATATCTATTTTATACCAGGTAGCATGTGATAAACAGCCGGCTCAAAAACCGGATGCTGTTAATGATAATATTAAGAATCAACTCTCTAAGCTTGGGAACACCATTTACGAAGCAATAGATATAAGCATTCAGCTGGATGCTCCCTGGTTTTTCCAGGCTTCCCAATTAAGCGAATGGCGCAGGCTTGCTGTTGAGGAACTCGATAAGGCAAGGGCGAAAGCGTATGTCAGAACGCCTAAGAGGGAAGGCAAACCAGCTGATTTTCCTGTGAAGCAATTGAGTTACCTTGGAAATGTAATAAATGCTCAGGCCGAAGCTTTTTACAGGGAACATGGTGTAGAAGAGATTCAACCAGGTTTTGAAGTGAAGGCAGAAGAAGGAGTACCTTTGATGTTTTGCAAACATTGTATCAAATATACCATGGGCTGGTGTCCAAAGGAAGGTTATAAAGCTACATTCAAAGAACCCCTGTATTTGAAAAATAATAATCAGTTGTACAAGCTAACTTTTGATTGCAAGTTGTGCGAAATGCATATTAGCAAATCTGATGAATAGTTGCTGAGTTTTAGATAAGTCTTGTACGACTATCAATTTCAAACATATATAAAATAAGAATCCCGGTTATACCAACTTTTGGTCTAACCGGGATTCTTTATTATAGGATGCTAATCTTATTTAGCCAGAATAGCTGCTACTATTTTTGTTTCTAATTCAGCAGCCAGTTCAGGATTATCCTTAATTAAGTTTTTAGAGGCATCACGGCCTTGTGCCAGTTTGGTTTCACCGTAACTGTACCATGATCCGCTTTTCTTAATAATGCCATATTCTACACCCAGGTCTATAATTTCACCAGTTTTTGAAATACCTTCACCATACATGATATCAAATTCGGCTTTACGGAATGGAGGTGCCACTTTGTTTTTTACCACTTTCACACGTGTCTGGTTTCCAACAGCGTCTTCGCCATCTTTCAACTGGCCGATACGACGGATATCCAGACGGATAGAAGCGTAGAATTTCAGGGCATTACCACCGGTTGTTGTTTCAGGATTACCGAACATTACACCTATCTTTTCACGCAACTGGTTGATGAAAATACAGGTTGTATTGGTCTTGCTGATATTGGCAGTCAATTTACGCAATGCCTGAGACATTAAACGTGCTTGTAATCCCATTTTTGAATCACCCATGTCGCCTTCCAACTCAGCTTTCGGAGTCAGGGCTGCTACAGAGTCAATTACAACAATGTCAACTGCAGACGAACGGATCAGCTGATCGGCTACTTCCAACGCTTGCTCTCCATTATCAGGTTGCGAAATCAACAATTCTTCGATATTTACACCCAGTTTTTCAGCATAAAAACGGTCGAATGCATGTTCCGCATCAATAAAGGCAGCAATACCTCCGGCTTTCTGGGCTTCGGCAATGGCATGAATGGCCAATGTAGTCTTACCGGATGATTCAGGGCCGAAGATTTCAATCACACGTCCACGTGGATAACCACCGATACCCAATGCAACATTTAGTCCAATGGAACCTGTTGAAATAAAAGATACATCTTCTACCTTGGTATCTCCCATTCGCATAATGGTGCCTTTTCCATGGTCTTTTTCTATCTTGTCCATTGCAAGCTGCAATGCTTTCAGTTTGTCAGAGTTCGGTGCTTTTACCTCTTCTGCTGTTTTTGTTGCCATAATTTTATAGTTTTGTTTTTGTTTTATTTTGATATAAATTCAGTTGAAAATTTTCAGTAGTAAAGTTTATTTGCACAAAGATAAACAAATTTCTATTTCAACACTTCCAACTTTGCAAATTTCAGTAACAAAGATTTAACGCCTTTTTCTCCAAAGTCAATTTCGGCTTTTTCGTTCCCGTTAACTGTACTGGTTTCTATGACTTTCCCAATGCCAAAGATGGCATGTTTTACAAATGATCCGGTTGGAAGTGATGCGTTTTCAGTCGTCACTTTCACTCCTTCAGAACTTCCTACTTTTACCAGCCTTTGAGGACTTTTTGGCAAGATACTTTCCTTAAATGCCGGTTTTGAGAATGATCCCTTGAAGCGGTTTCTTTCTGTTTCCATGTCATCATCCCAGTCGCCAATCCGGGTTTGCTTTGGTTTCACCTCAACCGGCATGTCCAGGAATTGTTCGTCAATATCCTTGATAAACCGGCTTGGATTCGAAAAGTTTGTCTTTCCGTTCTTAAAGCGTGATTTGGCATAGCTGATAAAGCAAAGTTCTTCGGCACGGGTAATGGCAACATAAAACAATCGCCGTTCTTCTTCCAGTTCCCTTTCACTTTGCGTACAAAATGG
This sequence comes from Paludibacter sp., assembly GCA_028710415.1. Classification (GTDB taxonomy): domain Bacteria; phylum Bacteroidota; class Bacteroidia; order Bacteroidales; family Paludibacteraceae; genus Paludibacter. The sequence continues at coordinate 11,180 of JAQTUE010000015.1, forward strand.
TGAAGGGAAAAGCTCTTCTTCCATCCCCACAATAAAGACCGCTTTAAATTCCAGCCCTTTTGCGGCATGAACGGTCATTAGGGTTACCTTATCCTTATCCTGTTCCTTATCTGTGTCCTGGTCGGTCAACAAGGATATTTCAGCCAGGTATTCAGGCAAGAGTGCAATAGGTTCACCGGATTCAAGTTTATTTTGTCCGAATTCGTGAATTGCCTTCAGCAACTCCTGTACATTTTCCTGTTTGCTCAGGTTCTCAGGCGAGTGATCAGTATAGGTGTCGCTGATTACCCCGGTTGTTTTGACAATACTGTTTGCAAGGTCGTACGCGTTTTGTGTAGACACCTGTTCGGCAAACACATCAATCATATTCCTGAACTGGGCAAGTTTATTGGCTGTTCCTGCATTTACTGCCAGATTGTATTTCAGCATATCCTTCAGGACTTCCCAAATGCTTACTGCATGTAACTGTGAACATTCAATCAGTTTGTTGACGGTTGTATCTCCAATTCCTCGTGTGGGATAATTGATGATCCGTTTAAATGCTTCCTCATCATTCTGGTTGCATATCAACCTGAAATAGGCAATGACATCCTTGATCTCTTTACGTTGATAGAATGAAAGTCCGCCGTAGATCCGGTATGGGATGCTTTGTTTGCGGAAAGCCTCTTCCATAACCCTGGACTGGGAATTCGTGCGGTAAAGTATAGCAATATCCTGATACCTGTAATTGTTGCTATACCGTAAATCAACAATGTTGTTTGCAACCACAAACCCTTCTTCGAAATCAGTGAATACACTCAGTACTTTGATCGGCTTTCCGGTTTCTTTTTCCGAAAAGACTGTTTTCCGGATTTGTTGCGCATTTTTATCAATCAGGCTGTTGGCAGCATTGACTATGGTCTTGGTGGAACGGTAGTTTTGTTCCAGTTTGAATATCTGTGCATTTTGATAGGTGTTCTTAAATTGCATGATATTGTCAATATTAGCTCCACGGAACGAATAAATGCTCTGGGCATCGTCACCCACCACACAGATCTTTTCATGTTGCTCTGCCAGTTTCTTTACAATCAGGTATTGTGCAAAATTGGTATCCTGGTACTCATCCACCAACACATACCCGAATAATTGCTGGTATTTCCTCAGGGTATCCGGATTATTCCTGAACAGTACATTTGTCTGGAGCAGTAAGTCGTCAAAATCCATGGCATCGGCATTTTTACACCGGTTGCAATAGATTTTGTATATGTCTTTCATGAGCGGTACCTTCGAGGCTACATCAGCTTTGAGTAAGTCGGCATTGGCATGGTAAGCATCCGGGGTAATCAGGTTGTTTTTGGCATATGAAAGGCGTGATTGCACAAATCCAGGTTTATATACCTTATCGTCAAGTTTAAGTTCTTTTACAATACTCTTGATCAGACTCTTTGAATCGGCAGAATCGTATATGGTGAAGTTCTTAGAATACCCGATCAATTCAGCTTCCGATCGTAATATGCGTGAGAAGACCGAGTGGAATGTTCCCATCCACAGGTATCGTGCCGTTTTTTCACCCACCATCCCGGCAACACGCTCTTTCATTTCACGGGCTGCCTTGTTGGTAAAGGTTAGTGCCAGTATCGATGAAGGTGCCATGCCTGATTTAAGCAAATAGGCTATTTTATAAGTCAATACGCGCGTTTTACCTGATCCTGCACCCGCAATAACCAGGGATGGCCCATCGGTATACATGACAGCTTTGCGTTGACTTTCGTTTAGTTCGTCTAAAAAATCCATAAATCTAATTCTAATTACCTTTATCTTCCTACCTACTACCTACTTCTTACTACCTACTTTCTCTCCTCAAACCCCAAACTTCAAACCTCAAACCATTTAATTTAATGTGCAAAGTTAGCAAATCGTTTCATAACTTTCGAAAATAGTTTTCAACAACTTGTACTTTGGGCTAAAAGGTGTAATTTTGCTGTGTAAAATAAAATCAAACAATAAGGTATGCAAAAATTTAGCCAGTGGGTATTCAGAATGATGGGTTGGAAAACGGTGGTTTCAGTGGCTGAACCTCCCAAAAGTGTCATCTGTGTGGCTCCCCATACCAGCAATTGGGATTTTGTGATTGGTAAATTATTTTACTGGTCCCTGAATCGTAAGTCTTCATTCCTGATGAAAAAGTCGTGGTTCTTTTTTCCCATGGGTTCCTTCTTTCATAACATGGGTGGTATAGCAGTCGATCGCTCAAAAAGTACCTCCGTGACTGATCAAATGGCTGAAGAATTCAATAATCGCGAATACTTTCATTTAGCCATTACCCCGGAAGGTACCCGTAAGCTGATGACTAAATGGAAAATGGGTTTTTACCATATTGCCGTAAAAGCCAATGTGCCAATTCAACTGGCTTATATCGATTATGCCAAAAAAGAAATGGGAATAACAGCAATTTTATATCCAACTGGTGACGAAAATGCTGACATGGCTAAAATACAAGCCTTTTACCATGATGTGAGTGCCTGCCACCCTGAAAAATTCTATCAAAACTGATAATTACAAAACATTCATGATTATTTGCTGAATAAGAAAATACATTTTTCAACAATTCTACGTTTTAACTGTTCAAGTAATATACAAATAACCTACTGTCATGCGCATTACCTTATTACAGGATATTATCTTCTGGGCTGATAAAGCTGCAAACATTCAAAAGGTCGAAGATCAGCTGGTTGAGCTGGCAGGCAAAACCGATCTGGTCGTATTGCCCGAAATGTTTACAACCGGTTTTTGTACCGATAAACTTCATCTGGCTGAATCCATGGATGGTGAAACTGTTCAGAAACTACGTTATTGGGCTATTAAATTTAAAATGGCTATTACAGGTAGTTTTATTGCTACCGAAAATGATACGATCTATAACCGTGCTTTTTTTGTTTTCCCCACCGGACAAATAGAAACTGCCGATAAACGTCATTTGTTCAGCCTGGGTGGTGAACATGAACATTTCACTGCCGGCGATAAACGAATGATCGTAAACTATTGCGGATTTAATATCCTGGTGCTGGTTTGTTATGATATCCGTTTCCCGGTATGGTCGCGCAATGTAAATAAGGAGTACGATCTGGCTATTTATGTGGCTAATTTTCCCCAACGACGCATTATTGACTGGGATATCCTGTTGCAGGCCCGTGCCATTGAAAACCAGGTCTATGTATGCGGTGTAAACCGGGTTGGAGTAGACGGACTTGGAATAGAATATGATGGACATTCTGCTCTTATCGATTTCAAAGCAAAACCCTTGGTTATGTTCTATGAAAACAAATCGTCTGTTCAAACCGCCGAAATAAAGATAGAACCCCTGGAACAGTATAGAAGGAAATTCACTGTATGGCAGGATGCCGATGAGTTTGAAATAAAATAATAATACAGAGACTGATTTTTCTGCTTACAATTATCTTTATGTCGGTTAACTCACCGTGGCTGAAAGCTGTTTTTCCAAAACAGGCCTCACGGATTTATTGTTTCTCCGTCAGGTATTTCCAGTAGCGGGCGGGCATGTTTTGCCGGTGAAGTTTCGGATTAATCCTTTCCTTGATAGTCATTGATTTGAAATAGCCTTTCCACAGGTCTTGAAATAGTTTTTCGTCTTCCGTCATCAGTTTTTCGTCCAACTTGCCATCCTTGAAATTCTCCGCCAGGTCCAGCGTCATTTCCGTTACCGTTTTCAGGTCATAATAATACCCGTAGTTACGCTTCATATCGTAGATAATCCATTTCTGATCGGCAAAACGTTCGGTGAAATGTTCTATGGCAAGGGGCAATGCATTCAAAACCGGTGATACTGGTGCAAAGAAAATATCGTCGGATGCTTTTTGAAAACGAACAAACTGAATCAGGCGTAAGCGCTCATGTTCAACTTTTTTTGCCACGTTTCGCATTTCGAGCACATCCTCATCGGCAAAGTTCATTTCAATGGAATGGCTGTTGTCAAATGTTTTGCGAATGTACCTGAAAATCAACTCGTCACTGCCAGATAGCTCGGATAACCAGACATACTTCAGCATATTGCAGGTGACCGGCATTGTCTTTTTTACCAATGACTTCCAGACACGTTTTGATTTGTCAATATCCGTGATGACGGAGTAACACTCGTCTGTAAACAGGGGTTCCGGTTCTTCTGCCCCAAGCAATAGGACCGGGAATGTCTTGCGGTTGTAGGCGTCGAAAATGCAGGTAAGCAACCCGTCAAATGTTTTATCGTAGCGAAATAGAATCATAAGATTACCCCTAATCCCTAAAGGGGAATTTAATTAGTTTTGTTTTCTTTTATTTATAAGTTCAGTAAGTATTGCAAGTCATGCATTTTTGCAGGTTCTTCTGTTATCCTCCACTTAGGTCCAAAAATTAATCGTAGTAATCGGTTCTTCTCTGATTAATAACCTCGCTACTCACTCTTATTTCCCTTTAGTATATTAACTCTCAATTTCGTGTATTTTCTAGCACAATATTACAGAATTAACTTCTAACTATTTTAGTCACACTATTCCATATAAGGTCTTAAAATCAAAATACGTAGTATTTTTATAATCCGTTTTTAATCCGCCAAATCTGCGTATATCCGCGTTCTAATCTTAATTCTGGCTTGTCCAGGTTAGGGTTTAGGGTTTCTTTTTAGTCAAAAATCAACGACAACTGTTGCTGGTTATCTTTCCCTTTGGCTGTTTTTTTCTCCGTAAGTATCCTCCTGACATATTCGGGTGACGTTTCATGGATGGTGAATGTTGGAAGTTCATTGCAGGTGATAAAATATTGCGCCTTTTTCATCACTACGCCAATTCTTTTCAACACCGAAGCATTTATTCTCCCACTTTGCCTGGTCACAATGATGAGTTTGGCCGATTTAACGCCGATACCCGGTACCCGAAGTATTTGTGTATAATCTGCTTTGTTCATGTCCACCGGGAATTGTTCGGGGTGGCGTAATGCCCACGACAGCTTCGGGTCAATTTCAAGGTCCAGGTTGGGATGTTTGTCATCAACGATTTCATCTACTTTAAAATTATAAAAACGCATTAACCAATCTGCCTGATACAACCTGTTTTCGCGTACCAATGGGGGTTGTTTGAGTGCCGGTAACCGGTTGTCATACGAATTGACGGGGATATACCCCGAATAATACACCCGTTTCATGCTGGGACGTTGGTACATGGATGCGGAAGTAAATAAAATCTGCTTGTCACTTTCGTTGCTTGCCCCGATAATCATTTGCGTACTTTGTCCTGCCGGGGCAAACCGGGGTGCTGAATTGAATTTCCGCCTTTCCTCCGTACTCTCCAAAACACCTTGCTGGATATAAAGCATTGGCTTGAAAATGCTGTCAAGGCTTTTCTCCGGGGCAAGCATTTTCAGGTTCTGCTCGGTGGGTATTTCAATGTTTACACTCAGGCGGTCGGCATACAGTCCTGCCTGGCGTACGATCTCCTCGCTGGCTCCGGGGATGCTTTTCATATGGATATACCCGTTGTACCGGTGTACAGTGCGGAGCTGCTTTATCACGCGCACCATTCGCTCCATGGTGTAATCGGGATTGATGATCACCCCCGAACTTAGGAATAATCCTTCTATATAATTACGCCGGTAGAACTCGATGGTAAGCTCCACCAGTTCTTCTACCGAAAAGGTGGCACGGCGGATATCGTTGCTCCTACGGTTAATGCAGTATGCGCAGTCGTAGATGCAATAGTTGGTGAGCATAATTTTTAGGAGAGATACGCAACGTCCATCCTCTGTGAAGCTGTGGCAGATTCCAAAACCGGCCGTGTTGCCTATGCCTCCGGGTGTACTCTTGCGGGTGGTTCCGCTGGAGGAGCACGAAACATCGTACTTTGCCGATTCAGCCAGCGTTTTAAGTTTCTCGAGGATATCTTCTTTCATGTCGTACAAAGTAAGGGTTTTTGTACGAGAAAAACATATACGAAAATATAAAATCTGGTGGTTGTTGATAAGTTTTAAAAGTTGCCGGAGTGTAACTTCCCGGCTTTCGCATACCCGGTTTGAAAGTCACTTTATATCCTCAGCGGTGCATAACACAAAACAACAATTCCGCACTCGAATGGCCGTGATTTGATTAACCTCATAGTTTGATTGCCTCCAAATACAGGCATCCCCTTGCCAATTGCAGTCGGATTTACAAATAAATGCAGTTCATCAATCAATTCCGCTTCTATTAAAGTCCGTACTAAAGTTCCGCCTCCATACACAATTATATCATATCCATCCTGGTTTTTTAGTTTGGTCACCTTTTCCACAACGTCCCCCGATTCCAGCCGGGTATTTTTCCATTCGGCCTTGTAAATTGTCTTGGTAAACACAATCTTTTCTGTGTCATTCATTTTGCGTGCAAAGTCATCTGTGGTATTCGGATCTTCAGCCCTGATTTCCCAGGTGTCGATAAAACCCTGTGCCAGCTTCCTTCCAAGCAAGATGCAATCTACCGGATTCGTGATTTCAGTCACATAATACTTTAATTCGTCGTCCCAATTCCATTCCAACCAGTCCATTTCTCCTTCCGGGCCGGCCATGTATCCATCAATAGATACCTGAACCTGCAGTTTTAATTTTCTCATGAATAGATTTTTTAAAGTTATTGCGAATGTAACGTTTGGGGGTTTTGTTTTGTTTGTCAGCGGGATGTTTTGATATTTTTGACTTCTTGAATTGAAATGATTTTGCCCCAAAAGATACCATTCTTAATGATGAATTTAAAGTAAACGGCATTCTGTTTTATTTTATTTTTTCCAAAATATATCTCTCAATCTATCCCTGTTTTGGTTTTTCTGTAGGTGGTGTAAATTAAAGTCTTAATTTATACGCAATGAAAATCTGTTTTGACTTTATTTTAAATCTACCTTATCTGACTAATTTAAGGTGGTATTGAAGTAACTGCTTAATTTGAAACCAAAGACAACCCATTTTGTTTTATTTTTTTTTAATCAACCCTCAGGAGCCCAGGATAAATTCAGTTTAAATTTATTCTGAATTCGGTTCAAGCATCGAGGGGGTATCGAGGGGGTATCGAGGGCCTTTCGAGGGGGTTGGTAGGGCCCCAGCCCTCGGAACCCCCAGGCAACCCCCTGGCAATCCCCTCGCAACCCCCTGTCAATCTAAAACAAATGCATCCAGAATTCACTGGATTCGTCTTTGAAAAATTACTGCAACCGCTTGGGGGTTTTTAGATAAACAAGAATAACTATTTGATTCTTTGATGAGTATTGGTAAGATTATGAAATGATCCTGGTGAGATCCTAACAAAAAGGCCGGAGTTGAATGAGATAATTGTCAGTTTTGTTCATTTTTGCAGGTATTTCCTACCGGTAATGTTATTTTTAAACCAACATTCAGTGAATGAGAAGGTGTCTTATGTCAATTGATTCTCCGAAAAAAGTTTTGAATGAAAGATTTAATTTTAAAACAAAATGATTTGTAAAAAAGTTTCCATATTAATTCTTTACTTCAAGAAACAATTTCTTTAATTCTTGATTGGGTTTAAAGGAATGAGGGGTGTTTTTGATAAGCCTTTTGATCATTAAAATACGATCGGTGGTGATGGGGTGGGTACTGATAAAGGCAGGCATGGTAACCTTTTCGCTGGATTTCAGTCGGGTGAAAAGATCAGTCATTCCTTTGGGGTTGATGTTGTTCAGGATCATAAGCTCTGTGCCCTGTTCGTCGGCCTGGCGCTCAAACTGCCGGGAGTAGGAGAGGGATTGCAGGTTATGGATATTGTCGCCAATAATCGCCATGATGCCATTCACATCGCTGAGTATAGCTGAAATGAATAAATATCCGGATAAATTCCGGCAAAGCATTTTCATAGAATGCCGGTTGTTGACATGGCTTACTTCATGGCCAATGAGTCCGGCCAGTTCGTCGTAGTCAGTCATTAAATCAATGAGTCCGGTGAAAACGATAATATTCCCATCAGGCAATGAGAAAGCATTAACTGTAGTGGAACTGACAACGGTAAAATGAAGCTTGATCTTATTCCTGAGTTGTAACCGGGATGCAAACTTATTTAGTGCATCCGTTTTGGCAGAATCGATTGAATTTGTAGCCAGGTATTGATTGTAGAATGTATGGCCCATGGAAATATCATACTGTTCAGGTATCATCATGACAGCCTTTTCGCTCACCCAGGGAATGATAATCAGGTAACCTGCTACAATAACTACCAGGATAAGGACTGCAATGGCCAGGTAAGCCTTTATGCCCAGTTGAATAATCCGTTGATACCAGGTGAGATGGCCATTTGATTTGAGGTATGCAATAAATTCTGTAGCAAAATGAGCATCATTCACTTTAATCAATGCAAGTGAATGATGCTTGTTTCGTATCTCCAACGAATTACCGATATGTTCAAAAGTAATCTCATCAACAGGCCACTGAATGTGTTGGTTGGAAAAAGTGCCGAACCTGAGTCCGGCAATTTGTTCATCCAGCTTCAATTCAATTTCCTGGGGATTTGAGGAGACCCCATCAAAATAGATACCGGTAGTTGTTAGCATTAAATGATAAAGTTGATATCCAGGAATCCGGTCATGTCATCACCGGTAGCATCGTTATAATCGTCTTCGGTTTGCTGGATGTTGTTAAGATCCATATTTCCCTCAAGTTTAATGTTGTTGACCATGAAATTCATGGTACGGGTTACTGCCCAGGCGTATCCCAGTCCAAGGGTGAAAATGACAATGAGTAAATTACCCATAACCATTTTGAAGATACTGCCTGCTGTGGCAATGGATTTCATTCTGATTTGCTCGCCATCTTTATGCAAGCTCAGGTTGTCGACATAATAAGCAAACAAGTCTTTGTACCACCAGAAGGAGTAAATGCCCAGGGTTAAAAGCGATAGCAAATAGCCTTTCAGGTTTAAAATAAAATAGTCAGTACCAACCCCTTTATAGTTGAATTCTACATTCCCGGCACGGACATTACTCATCAGATAGCTCCTTAGCTTCATTTCCATCCAGCAACCATAGATTCCCAGGGTGATAATGGTAAAGAATATCCATTTGAAGAAACTGACAAATAATTCGCTCCTATCACCACGATACCCAAAGCGGATACCACGCCATGAAGTACGTGAAAAGCGGTACCTGTATGACCCATGGATAGCTATAGGCAGGACTGCAAGAAAAGTGAAATAGAATATTATGATCCCAAGTACCGGCATTTCCAGATAAATGAATAATGCCAGTAATCCGTAAATAACGCCAAAGATGACAATTGCTTTGATAAAACCTACAAACATTTCCCTGCCGGTACCGTGAAAAGTAAACCGGTCACCTTCAAGTGCCGTAGAACCATAAAGAAACTGAAGGTTTTTTGCTTTTGCCCATGGGTAATAGATACCCAGGGTGACAATTGTCAGAAGCCAGTTTACAATTACAATTCCAAAATAAGCTTTACCCTGGCCGTGGAAGCTAAGTTTGTAATTCTTTAAATCCGTAATTTCGTTTTCCATTCCTTTTAAATTAATGATGATTATATAAAATGATAGTCAGTTTAATTCTTTTATTTCTTTGGCAAATATACCTATTTTTTCTAAATCATACTTGTGCTTGTTAAATTAAATTGAATAAATATTGCCAATTTGAATTTGGTATGCGAAGAGACGCATGGCCGTGCGACTCTTCATTTTCAAACGCCGGTCACAACATTAATAATATATCGATCGTGTTAGCGTTATTTCCTTTAAATTCTCTATTTTTGCAACACGAAATTTGTAACTGAATTTTGTTTAACAATATCATTCCATGAGAAAAATACTCTTAGTACTGGCTTCCTGCCTTTGTTTGTCCTTGCTGGCACAGACCACATACAGGACGCAAATATTCCAACCGAACATCAAGACCTTACAGATTGGGGTGGTAGGAGTGAAGCTGGGATTGCCCGTCATGGAAATGAATGCATCGAATGTATTTCAGGTAAGCTTTGACGAAATGTCGCGAGAAGCCCATTCGTACAGTTATAAAGTAATTCATTGCAATGCTGACTGGACTCCTTCGAGCCTTAACTCGAGTGAATACCTGAGTGGCTTTACTTCCGCTAATATTACTGATTATGCAACTTCGCTCAATACAACCTATCTGTATACGCATTATTCATTCCTGCTGCCCAATAATGACATGGGATTTAAAATCTCCGGAAATTATGTGGCCATCATTTACGAGGATAATCAGGTAGATAAACCCATAGCCCAGGCATGCTTCTCGATAGTTGACCCACATGTAAACATAACAGCCACTGTACGTGGAAATACCGATACTGAACTGAGCGGCAGGTTACAGCAACTGGATTTTGAAGTGGCACTGAACGGGTATGCCGTGCGTGATGCCAATGAGGAAATAAAAATCGTAATCAGGCAGAATAACCGAATTGATAATCAGGTCTCCGATATTAAACCCACTTATTTCTCCAATTCAAACCTGAGCTATATTAATAATAAGGGTTTGATTTTTGAAGGAGGCAATGAGTATCACCGTTTTGATATTTCATCAGTCTATGCAGCCGGTGAAGGTGTTTCGAATATCCGTTTTACCAGTCCCCATTATGATGCCATGTTGTATGATAATAAAATCCAGACTTCCAAATCGTACCTGTACGACCTGGATGTGAACGGGAAATTTGTAATCAATATGCAGAATGCCCAGGACGATAATACAGAAGCCGATTATATGACGGTACATTTCAATCTGCCTTCAAAGCAACCTTTCTTTGACGGGCAATTGTACCTGGGAGGCGAATTTAATTATAACCAGCTGAACAATGATGTCCGGCTCAGCTATGATGGCAAAACCGAAAGCTACGTAAAAGCTGTTTTGCTTAAACAGGGCGGATACAATTATCAGTACTGGTTTGTACCCAAAGGAGAAACCAAAGCATCTCCCGAGCGTGTGGATGGAAGCTACTGGCAGACTAAAAATGAATACACCATTTATGTCTATCATCGTCCGTGGGGAGAGAGGTATGACCGGCTAGTTGGAGTGAAGGTGGTTGATTAGTTGATTGGTTGATTGGTTGAGTAAGTTAATTGGTTGAGTAAGTTGACTAAGTTAATTGGTTAATTAAGTTGACTGAGTTAATTAAGTTAATCAAGTTGATTGAGTTGATTGAGTTGAATAAGTTGATTGAGGTCATTGGTTTATAGAAAAAATCTTTGATTTGATTGTTGATTTAAAACTTTTCCAAATAACTTACTGTTAAGAAAAACTTATAATCCCATACACCAATTCAATCTTACAACTTGTTAAACCAAAAACTAATAAACTTAACCACCTTAATTAACCAATCAACCAATCAACCAATTAACTTACTCAACCAATTAACCAATTAACTAATCAACCAAAATGCAGGTATACAAATTCGGAGGTGCGTCAGTGCGCTCAGCAGAGGGAATCAGGAACATTAACAGGATTGTTTCGGGAGTCAAGGAAGACCTTTTTATAGTGGTATCGGCCATGGGGAAAACTACCAATGCCATGGAAATTGTGCTGGATTATTTCATGAAAGCCGATCATCAGGCAGCATTGACTAAACTAGCCGAGGTGGAATCGTATCATTATGATATTATTAATGAACTGTTTAAAAATCCTGAAGTTGGGTTTGCTGCCATCAGACCTTTTATTACAGAACTTGAAAATTATATTACCCGGGGGGTTGGCGATGATTATGATAGCTGGTATGACCGGTTGGTATCGTATGGTGAAATTATTTCAACGACCATAGTTTCAACTTATCTTACGGAATCAGGGATAGAAAATGCCTGGCTGGATTTACGGGGTTTAATTGTTACTGATAGCAATTTCCGGGAAGCAAATGTCCGTATGGAAGATTCACAGGTTAGGCTGAAGAAAGCTGCTGACTTCACCAAAAACCGTATTTATATCGGGCAGGGATTTATTGGTGCTAATATTAAAGGCGATCCTACAACACTGGGACGTGAAGGTTCCGATTATTCTGCTGCCGTAGTGGCTAACCTGTTAAATGCTGAAAGCGTTACCATCTGGAAAGATGTACCTGGTATCCTGAATGCTGATCCACGGTTGTTTGAAAATACAGTCCATATTCCCGAACTGACATACCTGGATGCTGTGGAACTTGCTTACAGCGGTGCGCAGATTATTCATCCAAAGACGATTAAACCGCTTGAAAATAAACATATACCATTGTATGTACGACCTTTTGGAAGTCCTGATGAAGCAGGTTCGGTCATAAAGGCAACAACCGATTCGCCTATAGATGTCCCTGTACTGATTGTACGGAAAAACCAGGTGCTGATCACCATACGTCCGCGTGATTTCTCGTTTGTACTGGAGGAAAGCCTTTCAAAAGCTTTTGCAGTGATGAACAAGCACCGGCTGAAAGTAGCGATGATTCAAAGTTCAGCAGTCAGTATTTCGGTCTGTGTGGATAATTCAAGGTATCTGGAAGGTGCACTGGATGAATTGGGTAATGAATTTAAGGTGAGCTATAATGATGGACTGGAATTATTGACAATCAGAGGAATTACAGACGAAATAGTACTTAAAACTACCAATGGACGAAATATCCTGCTGACTCAACGAACCAGAAGGTCGGGAAGATACTTGATGAGAGAGTAGTTACGGAAAACTTTCAACTAAAAAGCGTCAGAATGCACATGCATCCTGACGCTTTTTAAGTTGAAATCTTCTTGTTTAGAACAGCCTTTCAGCTAACGGTATCAACAGGGCTGTCATTATTCCCATGATGCCAATAGCCAGTCCACTGATAGCACCTTCCACGGCACCCATTTCCATGGCACGCGCAGTGCCAAGTGCATGAGCCGAAGAACCCATTGCCAGACCTTGAGCTATTTTACTTTTAATGCCCAGCTTTCGAAGTAATATTGGTCCGATAAGTCCTCCAAATATACCGCATATCACCACAAACGCAGCAGTAAGGGCCGGAATACCTCCTGATTTTTCGGATAAACTCATTGCAATTGGTGTGGTCACTGATTTAGGTGCCAGTGAGACCATAAGAATATGATCGGCACCCAGCATTTTTGCAATTAATACGACACTCATAATTCCTACTGCACTTCCCACAAATACCGATGTGAGGATTGATATCACGTTTCCCCGGATTTGTTCTATCTGCTCATACAGCACATACCCTAAAGCAACTACACTGGGACCAAGCATAAAGTTCAGTATGCGGGTTTGTTTGTAAAAAGTAGGATAATCAATGTGGGTTAGTTTTAAGAACGGAATGATAATGATCATTGAGATAAGTAACGGTTGCAGCAAGGTGATTTTGGTTCGTTTGTAAATGAGTACACCCAACAGGAATGAACCCATGGATAACATGAGCAGAAAGACTTCGCTGCTAATGATTGGCCTGATTTGATCCAGTATGTTATTCATGATCTTGTTCCTCCTTTTGACCGACGTTTCTCAAAATTGTCCTGAATAATGGCTACGGTTGCTATGGTCAGGATGGTACTGACCGCAATGGCCGCAAGAATGGTAAACAATGATTTGGATAGCAATTCGGCATAGACCATTAATCCAACTCCTGCCGGAACAAAAAATACTGCCATGTTTTTAGTAATGACAGTTGCTACACTTTTCATGTTCTCCGGTTTGATTATCTTGAAAAATAAACAAAAGAACAGCAATATCATGCCGAGTACGCTACCCGGAATAAACCCATTTAAAAGCAGGCTGAGCATTTCGCCCAGAAAATAAAACAACAGGATAAAAAACGAACCTTTTATCATTGATCACAATTAAAAGATGAATAAAAACAAGTATTGTGATCAGTTCAGGAAGGTAAAAGACTGTTTTGAAACAAACCAAAGGAATGGTTTGCCGGAAAAGAAAAATTGAGTTGGGTAAACAAACTGTTCACCCAACTCAATAAATAGATGTTAGAAAAGGTAATTCACTGAAACAAGAATACGATTGTTACTTACAGTATAAGGATTAATTACACTCCCATCCCGTTGGACGGTGCCATAGGAAGCAGCTGTAAAATCATATTCTATACCGAATTTCAGATTTGACAGATTGTAGGTTAAACTTGGTGCGATGCGGTATAACCTGTCGATCATCTGTTGTTGGGTCTTGTTGTTGGCATCGTTGGCATCGTAGAATCCATATCCATAATTCGTCAGCTTACCTCCTTTTTTGATGTCCAGTAATTCTGAGGTGCCTAAGTTTTGTGATAGACCCAACAGGACACTTACCTGTAATTTGGTGCCGTATACAGCATTCAACCAGGTACTCACGTTGTTGAAGTTGGTGTATGAAACAGCAGTAGCTGAATCAGCTGCAAACTTGCTAACACCGTATCCGCCAATCATTAATTGATCGCTCAGGTTTTGACCATAGATAACTTTCCCTTTCAGCTGGAAATTAGTGTTGACATATTGTGAATAGGCAACGGCGCTTAATGAAGAGATTTGTTTAGTGTCCGGGGAGATCGTTTTATAATCTACACCAATGCCGTTGGTCCAATGGCTGGTTTTATTCTCAGCACCTAGGAACATATCAGGAAGCATGGCATTTTTCATATATACATTACCGGCACTGCCAGTTGCTGGTGTAGGACCTAGAGAAGTATATTGCATTTCGTATAATAATGCTGCTGTTAAAGTTAGGGTAGAACAAAGACTTTGTTTCAATCTAACCTGAGGGCTTCGGTTAAAGGGTTGGAAAGGGGCGCCTCCGTTCGCAGACAAAGTGGTTGGTGCAACATTGCCAAACATTGGATGCCAGGTTTGGCCGATAAGCAATTCGGTTTTATCCCAGTTTAGCTTCATATAAGCCTGACGAATACGAAAGACATAAAACGAAGTGCCAAATCCATCAAAGTCAGCTTCAATTTTAGCACATGATTTGGCTCCTAAAATCGGGGCACCTGAAATGTCCATTCCAAGGCGTGTGTTTACACTAAGCATTTCAGCCTGGGGAACAGCATTCTTATCTGCACCTGAAGCGTTAAGATCAGCTGGCAACGGAAATAATTGAATTACACCATCAACCATATCTTTATTTTGGCGGGAATTATAAAAGAAATCGTTACCAACATATCCATAAAATTTGAATTTTGTTGTTGTTTCCTGAGCGAAGAGAGAAATTGTTAAGAACAATAAAAAGCAAGGGATTAATTTTTTAAAAGTCATAGTAATAGAAAGAAATTGTTATTTTGTTTATTTAAATTTATGATATTTGTTAGTTAATTAAGTGTTCAATTAATATTTTTAATCCAATGCCAATTAAAATAAAACCACCTATCATTTCTACTTTTAAATGAAACCGTTTTCCAAAATGGACACCGATATACATGCCAAAAAATGTAAAACTGAAGCTGGTTAAGCCGATAATAGGAATTGCTTTCCAAATGATTCCCTGATAGGGAATAAACACAATCCCTGTTGCAAAGGCATCAATACTGGTTGCCAGTGAAAGTGATAAAAGAGTGCCCCAGGCAAACGGATTAATTACTTTATCTGAATCGGGATCAATGGGCTTAAAACCTTCGATAACCATTTTACCCCCAATTAGTGATAAAAGTCCAAAGGCTACCCAATGGTCAATATTTTTCATGTATACTGCATAACCTGCTCCTAACTGATACCCTATTAAAGGCATAATGGCCTGCGATAATCCAAAAAGAACAGCCATTCGAAAAGTAAGCCAAAAGTAATGTTGTTTAGCATGAATCCCTTTGCTGATCGAAACTGCAAAGCAATCCATTGACAATCCTACACCGATTATGATGATTGAAAGAATATCCATCAACTGATTTTGATTTGGTAAATGTATGAAAAATAGAAAATGATACTAACTAAATTAGGGAACATAAAGAAAAAATGAGAAGATTTGTCCAAAAATGGACAAATCTTCTTCGTTTTTAGTTTTCAGATACTTAAATTAGTTTTATTATTAAAGCATTGCTTTAACTTGTTCAAACACATTCTTTCCGGTAAAGCCTAATTTTTCATCCAGCACTTTGTAAGGTGCAGAGAATCCAAATGATTCAAGTCCGAATACCTTACCGTTACTTCCAACCAATCCCATTAGATTGACAGGTAGTCCTGCTGTAAGACCGAATATCTTAGCTCCTTTAGGCAATACACTTTCCTGATATTGTTCCGGTTGGCTGCGGAATAAACCTTCGGAAGGTGCGGATACCAGGCGTATTTTAACTCCATCTGCACGTAGTAAAGCAGCTCCTTCGTAAAGAGTGGATACTTCGGAACCAGAAGCAACAAGTATTACGTCATAGTTTTCATCACTTTCCACAATATAAGCTCCCCTATGTGCTTGTTCAGCATCAATCTTACGGGTAGAAGTTGTTGGAAGATCGACAATGTTTTGACGGGATAGTATCAATGCAGTAGGAGTAGAGGTGTTCTCAATTGCCATTTTCCATGCTACGGTTCCTTCTTCTACATCAGCCGGACGCAATACCAGCATTGAATTTTGTCCTTTGTGGTTTTTAAGTTTTTCCATCAAACGGATCTGTGCTTCCTGTTCTACCGGTTCATGAGTAGGACCATCTTCACCAACGCGGAATGCATCATGCGACCAGATGAATTTAACCGGTTGTTCCATCAAGGCAGCCATACGAACTGCCGGTTTCATATAATCCGAGAATACAAAGAATGTAGCACAAGCAGGAATAATACCACCATGCAAACTCATTCCGATACTTACAGCGGCCATAGTTAATTCAGAAACTCCTGCCTGTAGAAAAGCACCTGAGAAATCATTTTTTGCAAATGCCTTTGTGTTTTTAAGGAAACCATCAGTTTTATCTGAATTCGATAAATCGGCACTGGCTACCACCATGTTTTCAACCTGTTTTGCCAGTTCACCAAGAACGGTTGCTGAGGCAGCGCGGGTCGATTGATTTGCTTTTTGAACAATAGCATCCCAGTTTACATTGGTTTTACCTGAGAAGAAGAAATCAAGTTTCTTAGCCAGTTCAGGGTTTTCTTTTGCCCAAACAGCTCTTGCAGCTTGTTTCTTACTTACGATTTCATTTAATTCTTCCGCACGTTTTGCATACAATGCTTTGGTCTCGTCGAAAATAACAAAAGGATTTTCAGGATTTCCGCCCAAATGTTTGATACTTTCAGTATATGAAGCTCCCCCTTCACTCAATGGCATACCATGAGTGGCACATTGACGTTCAAAGCTTGTTCCATCAGCTTTTAACGCGCCCTTACCCATAATGGTTTTACCGATAATGATAGTAGGTTTGTGTAATTCTGATTTTGCTTCTTTTAAAGCTGTACGGATTTCAACGGCATCATTTCCGTTTATTTCAATTACATTCCATCCCCAGGCAAGATATTTTTGAGCTGTATTCTCACTGGTTACTGATTTTGTTTCTGTGGATAGTTGAATATCATTTGAGTCATAGAACATGATCAGGTTATCAAGTCCAAGGTAACCTGCTATACGGCCTGCACCCTGTGAAATTTCTTCCTGAACACCACCATCCGAGATGAAAGTATAAATAGTTTGGTTCATCACATCCCCAAAACGTGCTTTCAGGAATTTTGCTGCAATGGCTGCACCTACTGCATAAGTGTGACCTTGACCTAACGGTCCGGAAGTATTTTCAACACCACGCATTATATCAACTTCAGGATGACCTGGAGTTGGACTTCCCCATTGACGAAATTGTGCAAGTTCCTCCATGGTGTATTTACCCGTCAAAGCAAGTACTGAATAAAGCATAGGGGACATATGGCCCGGATCCAGGAACATACGATCACGGCCTACCCAGGCAGGGTTCTTTGGATCATATTCTAAAAATTCAGAATAAAGCACATTAATATAATCTGCTCCACCCATGGCACCTCCCGGATGACCAGATTTAGCTTTTTCAACTACTGAAGCTGCCAGAATACGGATGTTGTCAGCTGCCCGATTTAAAATTTGAATTGAATTCATAAAAGATTGTTCTGAGTTATTATTTATTTAGTTGTTTTTTGTTGAAGGAGAAGAATTTTAGTGTTCTTTAAAATCTTCTTTTGAGGCCAGAAATGATACCCTAGGGTATAATTAAAGCCCCAGTTTGTCCCATTGTTTATTCCAAACCCCGGAATAAACCAGGGAGCTGACTCACCTGAAAATTCTGAACTGATTAAGTTCTTGTCACGTATCGACCAGCCCATATAAAAGTTCTTGAGTACTTCCACCTGAACACCTACAACAATTTCATACCAAATCTTAGTAGGTGTTTCGGTGTAATCTTTAATTTCTGTACCGCCCCAGTAATTGTCGGTAATAACTACATTCGTTAAGTTATACTTAAAATTACTCATACCCAATCTTAGGCCGGCAGTAAACAGGTTGTTGGTAGGTTTAGAATCTTTTTTCTTTTTCTGCAGGTTGAAATCAACACCAATTCTTTCAAACATACCATTGGTTAAATATCCTATGTTATCGGTTGAATGTTTATTTGCTCCTGCTACCCCTAACTCAAAGGTTGGGAAAATTTTGTGCTTTAAATCCAGTTGTATACCTCCTTCGGTAGAATAAGTCCCATTGCTCAATAATGATGACATTGCCAATGAGCCAACGTCCAGATGCACAGTGAAACCATTCAACCATTTCGTTGAATCGGTTGGGATAGCTATTTGTTTCTTCTTTTGTGCAACCGTAGTGTTTACTACCATCAGACTAAGAAGCAAACTACTTATATAAACGAATATTCTCTGCATTGAGGGTGTTTACGTCGTAAATTTTAATTTGAACTGAATCAATGAAATGTTTGGTTATACTGACAGTGTCAATGGTGTGTTTTACAATACAACCACATTCCAGCGATAAATAATCATTAAAATTCTGATGGTATATTGTCAGAGTGTCCACCTTCGAATTTAATGTGAGCTTAAACTTCGATTGAAAAGCAAAATTGTTTAAAGGTAAATCAATGGTGCTTAATCTCTGTTTGTTGTTTTTATATAAAATAGAGTCAACCAGGTGGTACACACCGGTCAGGGTATCAAGTTTTAATCCTTGAATAGTAATACTGTCAAAGCTCAATTTGGTTGATGTAACTATTTGTGTAGAATCATTCCGGACTGCATGGTAAAAGCCTGCAGTCAGTTTTACGTATTTGGTCTGAATGCACGTCTCATCCGTCACACATGAAACGTTTAATAATAGTGAGAATAAAAATAGTATGAAAATATATTTTTTCATTCGAAGAATAATCGGATTAATAATTTCTTTTCTGTCTTTTACTAAATAGAAAAGTATAAAGTTTTATTAAAAGAATTGACGGACTTCTTTTTTAAGCAGTTCAATTGCCATTTCTGTGGGTGTTTGTTCTGTGGCTCCATAGACCTGAATAATCAGTTCAGCCAGTTCAGAAGCTGAATTTGATGGATTGCATTTTGAAGCGCAAGTGTTTACTAACCTGAGTAAGCTTTCCTGTGTGCCACGAATGCCAATCCAGATTTCATTACTTACGTATATTTGCTGGGAAGCGTTGTGTGAAAATTCCTGGCGTATGCTTGAAAGTAATTCTGTCTGAAGTTCAATATTCGTCATTTGAGGTTTTGCAACACTAACAATCAATGTGGAAGGTGTTGTTCGTTCCAAAACCAGCATTAATCGTTCATAGGCACGTAACCGAATAGGAGTAATGGTCGATGAACTTACTTTCCGTAATTCAAAATTACGTCTCCTTTCTTCGTTACGCAATAATTTATCTATCAACAAATATGCAGTCAAGAATACTATTAAAGCAGGTAAAACTATTTTAAGAATGTCCATTGTTTCCATTCACTATGTCTATTTATTCAGGCTTTGATTTAATCCTGGTCTTGTGAAGTTTAATTTCAATAGGCTGCATGGTTACTAAACAACCTTTCTGAAGTAATTTCAGGTCATTCTCTATTGATTTGTAGAATGCATCCAATACCTCGGTCTTATCAATCATTTCAATCACTACTGGAAGCTTTTCAGTCAGTTCCCAGAACCGTGACGTACTGATACGGGTACTGCTTAGTCCATACCCCATGATGCCACGATATACGGTAACTCCGGTAATACCCTTTTCTTTTGCTAACGCAACCAAATGCTCGTATAATAACCCAAATCCCAATCGATCGGTGCTACTGGCATATATTTTTAAAATGCTGTTTTCGGATAAGTTCATATTACAATAGATTTGAAAGTATGTATCCTAGATAAACTGCCAAAAATCCAAATAAAATACTTAACCCTGTATATACTAAAATCATTGCAAATTGCCCGTTTTGCATTAAAGTCATATTCTCAGCTGTGAATGATGAGAAGGTCGTAAACCCGCCACAAATTCCCACCATTAAGAATAGACGTAAGCCAGGGGAAATTATCTCACTTTTTCCTGAAACTCCTATTATAAATCCAATCAGCAGGCTTCCCAGTACATTTACAGTTAGGGTACCCATAGGTATGGACAGAACATGCCAGCTTAAGTTTAGCTTCTGTACCAGAAAACGGGCTATGCTGCCTATAAATCCTCCTATCCCGACTAATAGTAATTGTTTCATTTTTTTATATATAGAGTCAAGAGCCAAGAGTCAAGAGTCTGTACTAGTAACTACTTGGCAATAAGTCAATAAACTCAATCAACATAATCAACTTAATTAACTTATTCAACTATTCAACTAATTAACCAATCAACCAATCAACCAATTAACTATATCTCTTTCTCAATCTGATAATTATTCCGTTCAGATGAATTCCGGGCTACTATTTCTGCAATAAATCCTGCCAGGAATAACTGTGTTCCCAAAACCATTGCCAGCATGGAAAGGTAAAAATATGGACTGTCGGTTACCAGTGGTGCTTTGACATGTTCGAATATGGCAATTAATTTGTTGATGCCTACAACTACAACTGCAAAGAAACCCAGTAAAAACATGACACTTCCAAATAATCCGAAGAAATGCATTGGCTTTTTGCCAAACCGGGATAAGAACCATAAGGTCATTAAATCAAGGTATCCATTTACAAAACGGTTCAATCCAAATTTTGTTTCACCAAATTGACGTTTACGATGTTCAACTACTTTTTCACCGATGTTCGTAAAGCCTGCATTCTTAGCTAAGAATGGGATATATCGGTGCATTTCACCAAAAACTTCTATGTTTTTAACTACTTCGTTTTTATAGGCTTTTAATCCGCAATTCATATCGTGAAGTTTTAAACCTGTCACTTTACGGGCTGTAGCATTGTATAATTTAGAAGGTATGTTTTTTGAGAATTTCGAATCGTAACGTTTCTTCTTCCAACCGGATACCAGGTCATAGTCTTCGTTTTTGATCATCGAATACAATTCAGGTATTTCATCAGGACTGTCCTGCAAGTCTGCATCCATGGTAATGACTATATCTCCCTGAGCAGCTTTAAAGCCGCAGTACAATGCAGGTGATTTGCCATAATTGTGGCGGAACTTAATTCCCCGCACGCTTTTTGATTTTTGTTGAAGTGCTTCAATCACATTCCATGATTTGTCCGTGCTTCCGTCATTTACAAAGATTACCTCAAAGGTATAGTTGTGGTCATTCATAACACGTTCGATCCACTCAAATAATTTAGGCAACGATTCTTCTTCGTTAAATAACGGTACAATTATTGAAATATCCATATGAATTTCTGGTAATTACAAGTTGAAATTTAAAAACATTTGAATCCAAACAATATCAATATCTATTCTTCAAAAATACTTTTTTCTTTTTTTATAAATCCTGCTAATATCACTGCCCAAAATGCAGCTCCAATCATGCTAAAGACAACGTTTAATAATGAGTAGGTTGCGGGATGATAAATAGCCTCAAATAATTTGTAAGTCTTATCGTCCATTGGAATTTTAAGCGTTTCGTACATCTTTAGTGTTACGTCAAGTAGTGATGATAAAAAATGGGTGTCAATGAAAGTTGTATAAATCATCATTACTATTTCTGATACAATTGATCCAAATACATAGATCAAAAACATGTAACTGAAAGCTTGTCCAAAACTGATTTTGCCATTGCATTCAGCATCACGGTAATGAACAGTCATCCGGTATAAAAAGAATATTATAAATATGGAAAGGATCAATGCCAAAGATGCAAATATATTGAATTTTTGAGCTGAAAGTACAAATTTGACAGATAACAATAATCCAAGAATATGAAAATTGCGGAATGCCGATTTGAGGAGATTTGGTTGCATAGAAGTACTTTTTATTTTTAATTGCACAAAAGTACTAAAAAACCACCAAAACGAGAAAGAAAATCTAAATATACTCACTGATTGATTTTACATTAGCATGATCTTGTTTGAAAAATTAATAAATTGTTGGATTGTATTTAATTTTGCTAATTGAATGAAGTATTTAAAACAAAAATGGAATGCCATTATGACATCCCATTTAGTAATTGTTCCTGAAGATAATTATTACAATCCCTTTTCCGATAAGTAACGTTCAGCTTCTATAGCTGCCTGGCAACCGGTCCCTGCTGCAGTGATAGCCTGGCGGTAATGTGGATCTGCAACATCACCTGATGCAAATATACCTGGTAAATTCGTAAGGGGTTTTCCTGGGATAGTTTTGATATACCCTACTTCGTCAGTTTCAATCCAGGGTTTGAAGATTTTTGAATTTGGGGTATGTCCAATAGCCAGAAAGAATCCATCAATATCAATGTGTACTTGTTTTTCATCAGCTTGCCCTTTGTGTTTTACCAGGTTGGCACCCTGAACAACACCTTCACCGGTAAGTCCTAAGGTCTCATGTTCAAAAAGAACTTCAATCTTTGGGTTCTTCAAAACCCGTTCCTGCATGATTTTTGATGCACGTAATGCATTTTTACGAACAATCAAATAGACCTTGGAAGCAAGACCTGATAAATAGGAAGCTTCCTCACAGGCAGTGTCACCACCACCCACAACGGCCACTACCATTTTGCGGTAAAAGAAACCATCACAGGTAGCACAGGCCGAAACCCCTGAACCAGCATATTTTTGTTCGTCAGGCAAACCAAGATATTTAGCAGTTGCTCCAGTTGAAATAATGATCGTTTCAGCTTCTATCACTTTCTCTCCATCAATGGTCACTTTGTAGGGTGATGAACTTAAATCAGTTGAAGTGGCAGCTCCAAAACGTATGTCTGCTCCGAAGCGTTGTGCTTGTTTTTTCAGGTCTTCCATTAATTCGGGTCCTGTGATTCCTGTCGGATAGCCCGGAAAGTTTTCTACTTCGGTAGTGGTAGTCAATTGTCCACCAGGCTCCATACCTTCGTATAAAACCGGGGATAAGTTGGCTCGTGATGCATAAATGGCAGCTGTAAAACCTGCAGGGCCTGAACCAATGATAAGGCAACGTACTTTTTCGTTCATATTTTCTAATTAGTTTTTTTAATTTAGATTTTAATTGTCAAACAATAATTCAATCAAAAGGTTTTGGAATTTGTTTAATTCCGGTTCTATATTGATATTCATAAATTCTATCAGTATTAACTCTTCAAAGCCTTTTTGGGATTATTTATTATCTCAGGTCATTGACAGTAGCCCCTTTATATTTCGCGGAGTTGAATACAAAAGTATTATCGGAAACATTGACGCCTTTTTGAAAATTACTCAGGGTGAGTAAGGTATTGCCTCCGTTTTTATTGTACAGTTTAATTGAATACAATGCACCATTGGTTTTATTTATCTGGACATCAATTTTGGTAATGTCATTGTTCTTTGTTTTAGGGATCATTTCAATGCAATAGTTTTGTGTTGACTTTACTTTCGAAGAAAAACGTATCAGGCATTTTGATTTAAAACCTGATAAAATAGCCATAGGATTTGTTTCCGATAGTTCCTTAACTGTCGGTTCCGTAATAGATACTTCATTATTTTGGGATACATAGGCCCATTGAGTCTTGCCATCAAACCAGGCTTTCATGGCATCCATCTCCAGCACAAATTTATTTCCCTTTAATGTAAATGTCCCTGTTGAAACTATGGGTTGCGGATCTTTCTTATCACTGATCGCCAGCTTGAAATTTGTTTTGATTGCACTGGTTTTAGCTTCTGCCAGCAAATCGGTAATTGCTTTCTCTGCCTGTGCATTGTTTTGGGCATATACTCCCGTTAAAGAGAAAAGAAGAATCGTAATCGCAAAAAATATTTTATTTTTCATATTGTTTTTTTTTATTCATTTATAAACTCAGACTTTCTACCTTCTACATACTACCTACTCAAACCTCAAACCTCAAACCTTTCAAACTCTACTTTCTACTTTCTACCTACTACCTACTACCTACTACCCACTCAAACCTCAAACCTTTCAAACTTCAAACTAATCTTCCAACTTTCTACAGCCTGCTCAAAACCTGTTCCAAATGATTACTGTCCATTACCAGTACCTGACGGGCCTTGCTGCCTTCAAACGGTCCAATAATACCCGCCACTTCCAGTTGGTCCACAATTCTTCCTGCCCGGTTATAACCGATTGAGAACTTGCGTTGAATCAACGAAGTTGATCCCTGTTGGTTTGCAACAATCAAATGGGCTGCTTCTTCGAACAACGGATCCCGTTTAGTCATATCCACAGAACTGGAATCGATCCCATCTCCATCAGGACGGATATATTCAGGCAGATAGAATGCCGTTGGATAAGCCTGCTGCTTGCTGATATGATGAACGATATTTTCTACTTCAGGTGTATCTACAAAGGCACATTGGACACGGATCAAATCATTTCCCTGAGAGAAAAGCATATCCCCGCGGCCTACCAATTGATTGGCACCCGGTGAATCGAGAATGGTGCGTGAATCAATCATCGACGATACACGGAAGGCTACCCTGGCAGGGAAATTCGCTTTAATAACACCGGTAATGATATTTACTGATGGACGTTGGGTTGCAATAATCATGTGGATTCCTACTGCACGTGCCAACTGGGCAATTCGGGCAATCGGCATCTCCACTTCTTTTCCTGCTGTCATAATCAGGTCACCGAACTCATCCACAATCACTACGATATAGGGTAGGAACCTGTGGCCTTTGTCCGGATTCAAATGACGGTTGGTGAATTTCTCGTTATATTCTTTCAGGTTGCGAACATGAGCTTTTTTGAGCAAGTCATAACGGTCATCCATTTCTTTACACAGCGAATTCAGTGTTTCCACTACCTTGCTGGTGTCGGTAATGATGGCATCATCCCCGTCAGGCAATTTAGCAAGGAAATGTTTTTCAATATCCCCGTAAATGTTGAATTCCACTTTTTTGGGATCCACCAACACCAGTTTTAATTGTGACGGGTGTTTTTTATAAAGCAGGGAAGTGATAATAGCATTCAATCCAACCGATTTTCCCTGGCCAGTAGCACCTGCCACCAATAAGTGGGGCATTTTAGCAAGGTCTACCATAAAAATCTCATTGGTGATGGTACGTCCGAATGCCACCGGCAATTCAAACTTGGATTCCTGGAATTTCTTGGAAGCAATAATGGAATGCATCGATACTACCTGAGGGTCACTATTAGGCACCTCAATACCGATAGTTCCTTTTCCAGGGATTGGTGCAATGATACGGATACCCGTTGCAGCCAGGCTAAGCATAATATCGTATTCCAGGTTTCTTATTTTGGAGATACGCACCCCTGCCTTCGGTACTATTTCATACAATGTGATGGTTGGTCCAACTGTTGCCTTGATGGTCTCTATCTCAATGCCATAATTCTGCAATGTGGTAATGATTCGGTTCTTATTGGCAGTTTGTTCCACCATGTCAATCTGGGTATCATTGTCGGTGCCGTACACTTTCAGAAGATCCAGTGTGGGTGGATTGTAATGTGACAAATCCAGTGTCGGGTCGTATTTGCCCAGTTTGGTGACATTGTAAAACGGATCTTCGTTGTCAATATCGGTAATTCCTGATTCTACTGCATCAATCGCTTTATTTTCTTCAACATCTACCGGTTGTTCAATTTCAAAAGGTACTTCATCAATTTCAGGGGTTTCAATGATCAGTTCCTCATCAATTTGGTTTCCCTTGGTAATCCAGTCTTCAGGAATGATTTCAGTACCCACCGCTACCGTTTCTTCCATTGGATTAGTATTCAGTATGAATTCAGGTTCTTCAATAAGGGCTGTTTTTGGCTTACGAGTGAAAAGGCCTTTCAGGAAAGGAATTGTTGCTTTTGAAGATACTATGGAATAAGTCAGGAATGAGCCAAGCAGGATCATCAATGTGCCGGACATGCCAACATACGATATCAACCATTTGCTAGTAGCATCACCCTGTTCGCCACCCGGTGAAAATGAAAAAGTATAGCTGTTGTAGAAAGGTATCAGGGCATATCCCAGGGTTACCGATAACCAGATCAACCAAAAGCTGGCGTGAAAGAAGGATTTCCATACCGAGGCAATACGTACTTTCATGAGCCGAAACCCGACTACAGTACCGAAAAAGATAAGGGCAAATGAGGCAAGGCCAAAACCATGCCTGATCAAAGAATCGGCTACGATAGCACCTGATACCGATCCCCAGTTCTGGATTTCATTACGCATTGCTTGCAGCTCATGCCATGTCAGGTCCATCTTGCTTTGATCGACATACGCAAAAAAGAAATAGGATATAAAGGATATAAATAGAAATATCACCCCAATTATTACTGCAATTCCCAGGATAAAGCGGGTACGCTCATCGGTAACGAAATCTATTATTTTACGGCCGGCATCGGGTCCGTTTGATTGTTTTTGTGTTTTTTGATTCTTAGGTTCAGACTTTAATTCAGGTCTGGGACTGGTTTTTATAGGTTTCTTAGGTGCCATGTAGGTGTAATTACAGATAGTTGGATGACAATATACAATTTTAAAATGCAAAAATAATAAAAAGGAACTCGCTTATTACATCTTTTCCCATAAATTTGCAGAAAAAACAAACCCAATGACTTAAACCTCTAACAGGGCTTAAATACCTTTCCAATTATTGTTGGATAACCGATTAATGAAACTCTTTAAACATAAAACTCTCAAATCGTAACGAAGTGTAGATCCCGATCTATCGGGACATCAAACTTTTCAAACCTTTCAAACCTCAAACCTTTCAAACTTTTCAAACTCTTCCCCATGACTACAAAACAACGATATTCACATATTATTGCCTGGTTTACAGAAAATGTACCTGTTGCCGAAACCGAATTACATTACTCCGATCCTTTCGGATTGCTGGTTGCTGTCATTCTCTCTGCCCAATGCACGGATAAAAGGGTGAACATGATTACTCCACGGCTCCTGGCTGATTTCCCCACTGCTGAAGTGATGGCTGCCTCCAGTCCCGAAGTCGTTTTTGAATACATACGTTCTGTTACTTATCCCAATAATAAAGCCAACCATTTGATACATATGGCCCAAAAGCTGGTGTCCGATTTCGGTGGAA
The DNA here is from genome assembly GCA_028710415.1 of Paludibacter sp. Classification (GTDB taxonomy): domain Bacteria; phylum Bacteroidota; class Bacteroidia; order Bacteroidales; family Paludibacteraceae; genus Paludibacter. Next base: position 38,623 of record JAQTUE010000015.1, read on the forward strand.
TTGTCCCTGATGATGTTGACCAACTTCAGACTTTACCCGGAGTAGGTCGCAAGACCGCTAATGTCATTGCTTCAGTAGTCTTTAATAAACCCACTATGGCTGTGGATACCCATGTTTTCCGTATTTCCGAACGCCTGGGACTAACCACCAATTCTAAGAATCCCTTGCAGACCGAACTTGAACTGGTGAAACACATTCCTGCAGAACTTATTCCCAAGGCCCATCACTGGTTGATCCTCCATGGCCGGTATATCTGTGTTGCTCGAAAACCTAAGTGCGAAGAATGTGGATTAAGGCCCTGGTGCCGGTACTGGAATCAGTTGAAGGTGAATAGTTGATTGGTTGAATGGTTGATTGGATGATTTGTTGACTGGTTAATTTGTTAATTGGTTGCTTTGTCGATTTTGATGCTATCACTATAGTCGTAAATGTCACCAAAGTCCCCCTCTTAAAAATCATCCAATCAAAAAAAATCTCCTCATTTTCACTATAAATTATTAATTACTTACTATATTTGCATTATTAAATTAAAATTTAAACAATCCTATTATGATAGATGAAGTACTAGTACGCTGCCGTCCGTGTGGCTACGTTATGAAAGAAAGTGAGTTAGGGGATGTTTGCCCGGCATGCGGTTTGCCAAGAAATGTCTTTGAACCCTACCGTGAAAGGGTTTCTGCCAACAGGTTGTTCATCCTGGCATTGGATATTCATCCCATTGCCATTCACCTTTCCCAAACCTTTGTGGCATTGACTCCAATGTTGATTATTTTCCACCTGTTATTTCCCGGTTTTCAGGAAGTGATCATACATTCCGTGATTAATTTCTCTGTTTTTGCTTTGCCTTTCTCCTTAATCCTTTCGTTTCTCTCCGGATTGTTGGATGGTATCACCCGGTTTAAAACCTTGCGTACTCCGATGCTGCGGGCTAAAATAATTTATAGTTCCACCATCCTGGTACTTGCTTTTCTTCAGTTAATCCTTTTTGTGCCTAGTACCTATACCTGGATAACAATTCTGCTGAGCTTTGCAGCACTGGGTTGTGCCGTGAAACTGGGTCTTATCGGGAAACATCTGATTGATGTTATCCTTCCCGGAGCCTATGTGCCCCGTAAAAAGAAGAAAACCAATACGCCACCTAAACCTAAACCAAACATTAGCGTGAATGAAGCACCCATCGAAAATTGATGGCCTCATATACTTTAAATTAATTATCCCCGTTTTTCTATGAAATAGGATTCAGGGAATAAATTAATTTTCAACCCTCAGGGAAGCTTTGCTTCCCTGATTTTATTTAAGCAAATCAAAAAACAGTTCAAACACATAAAGTTCTTTAAACGGAATTATCCGGGAATCTCCGAATCTATTTTATTGTACTAAAACAATCTCAATCAGAATATGAAACCAACATTATTAGAATTAATATCTCAGGGAAAAACACTGGTCTCCGACGGTGCCTGGGGAACTTTTTTACAGGCAAAAGGATTGCAACCCGGCAAATGTCCGGAAGAATGGAATGCCATTCATCCACAGGAAGTGCTGGATATTGCCCTCGGTTATATAGCTGCCGGGGCGGACATGATCGAAACGAATAGCTTTGGTGGTAACCGGTTTAAACTGGAAGGTTTTGGTCTCGAAGATCAGGTGTATCTCCTGAACCGGAAAGCAGCCGAAATATCCCGTCAGGCAGCTGGTGACGATAAATATGTATTAGGTTCTGTTGGCCCCACCGGTAAAATGTTGCTCATGGGCGATGTCACCGAAGAAGAACTTTACCAGGCTTTCAAGGAACAAGCAATAGCATTGTACGAGGGTGGGGCAGATGCCATTATCCTTGAAACCATGACTGCCATTGACGAAGCTTCGATAGCTGTGCGTGCTGCCCGTGAAAATACTCCCTGCACGGTAATCTGTACTATGACTTTCGACCACTTGCTCACAGGTGACTACCGTACCATGATGGGGGTGTCACCCGCTGAAATGGTAATAGCTTTGAAAGAAGCAGGCGTGCACATCGTTGGTGCAAATTGCAGCAACGGGATTGAAGGCATGATCAAAATTACAGAGGAAATCCGTTCAGTCGATGCTGATATTCCGGTCCTGATCCATGCCAATGCAGGATTACCAATATTACAGGGTTCCTGTACAGTATTTCCCGAGTCACCCGATATGATGGCTGCTTTTGCCCCTCAGTTAGCGAATGCGGGAGCCAATATTATAGGAGGTTGCTGCGGAACGACTCCGGATCATATTCACAGGTTGGTGGAAGTGTTGAAATAAACTGAAATGTTGATGGTGTAAAATACTGCATCCATCTTCCTGAATAGTTATTTTGCCTTATTTATATTTTAGAACCAATAATTTCAACGGTATCCGGCAAGAAATCGTTGATGTTTAAACAGGTTATGGAACTCCTTGAAACGAGTACTATAACCTGTTTTGATAAAATAAACAGGCAATTGTTGAAAACATTTTTTTATTTTTTTTATTTATTCGCTTGTTAATATGTAAACTATTATTACTTTTACGCACTTTTAACAATAAAACGAATGATTAAATGAGTACTCAGCGTAAAGTAATCCTTTATATTGCCATGAGCCTGGATGGATATATTGCAACCCCGGACAATGGATTAGAATTTTTATCTTTAGTGGAAGAAAAAGATCAGGACTATAGTTACAAAGATTTTGTAAATACAGTCGATACCGTTATTGTAGGTCGCAAATCGTATGACAAGGTGCTTTCCATGGGCCTTGAGTATCCCCACACCGACAAAGATCTGTATATCATTACCCGAACTCCCCGTCCAACTGTTGGTTCAACAACATTTTATACCGGTGATCTGAAAGAACTGGTATCTGACTTGAAACGAAATGTGGGGAAAGACATCTATGTTGATGGTGGTGCCGAAATCGCAAATGAAATGCTTTCGGAAAACCTGATTGATGAGTTTTATATCTCTGTCATTCCAATCCTGTTAGGCAACGGCATTTCCCTTTTCAATAACAGCAGGCCTCAGGTTCGCCTGAAACTCATCAGCACCAAATCATACAACAAAGGGCTGGTACAGTTGCATTATCTGAAAGCGTAATTCCGCGACTTTATACATCACTCCTCAATCTTTATAAAACTAATTCATCAGTTGGCAATCTGTTAGCTGATGAGTTAGCATGTTCCAGCCCCGTACTTTCAGAACATATTTCAAATTTATATATCTCAACGCATTCAACGCTGAATACGGAACATCAAACACCGAGCGTTTAATGTCAAACTATCAAACCTCCGAAATTTTTCAAATTCTCTTGTTTTCATCTTAGAGACAAAAGGGAAATGATTTCAATACCATTTATTCTCTGTTTACAGGGTTTTCAAAGAGGGTATAAAGGGGGTTGAGTGAGGGTTCAATGAGGTTTACCTATCCGAACCCTATCTGAACCCTATCTCAACCCTAACTCAACCCTATCTCAACCCTATCTGAACATGGAACAAATGCAGCATGAATTCCAAGGATTTCTAATAGAACGACCCTCTCCTGAAACTAAAATTGAAAGATCAATCAAACAATGCCTGAATTCTGAAAACTGTGAAATTTTGGAATGCTTATTATCGGAATTTGCTACTTTATCATTACATTTGTAGTCAGAATAAACATCAAAATGTGCAATTTATTGCGCCGTTGAACAATTTCTATAGATTCAATTTTTCAAATAAGCCAATTTTCAAATTAATCCTGATATGCCCCCATTAGCCGAACGTCTCCGCCCACAAACACTCGATAATTATATCGGGCAAAAACATCTGGTAGGTGAAAATGCCATCCTGCGTAAGATGATTGAATCGGGCCATATAGCTTCTTTTATCCTGTGGGGACCTCCGGGGGTAGGCAAGACTACGCTGGCAAAGATTATTGCCAACAAGCTCGATCGTCCGTTCTACACGCTTAGTGCAGTGAGTTCGGGGGTGAAGGATGTACGTGAAGTTATTGAAAAGGCAAAAGCAAACCGGTTCTTTTCACAAGCGAACCCGATTCTCTTTATCGACGAGATTCACCGTTTCAGTAAGTCGCAACAGGATTCACTCCTTGGAGCTGTTGAGAACGGCACAGTGACACTGATTGGGGCAACTACCGAGAATCCTTCGTTCGAAGTGATTACACCCCTGCTGTCGCGCTGTCAGGTGTATGTGCTCAAACCGCTGGATAAGGCCGATTTGTTGGAACTGGCGGAATATGCCATCAAAACAGATATCGAATTAAAACACCGGAAAATAATATTTCAAGAAACTGAGTCCATGCTGCGGTTTTCGGGAGGGGATGCACGCAAATTGCTGAACATTATTGAACTGGTAGCCAATGCCGACCAGTCGGAGGAAGTGATATTTACCAACGAGACAGTAACCGAACGGTTACAACAAAACCCATCGGCATATGACAAAGATGGTGAAATGCATTATGATATTATTTCAGCCTTTATAAAATCGATACGTGGGAGTGATCCTGATGCGGCCATTTATTGGTTGGCACGCATGGTGGCGGGTGGGGAAGACCCCAAGTTCATTGCCCGCAGGCTGGTTATTTCGGCTTCCGAGGATATTGGGCTGGCCAATCCGAATGCGTTATTGCTTGCCAATGCCTGTTTCGATGCCTTGCAAAAGATTGGTTGGCCCGAAGGAAGGATTATCCTGGCAGAGGCAACCGTTTACCTGGCTTCGTCACCTAAAAGCAATTCGGCCTACCTGGCTATCGATGATGCGTTGGCATTGGTGGAACGCACGGGTAACCTGCCGGTACCGTTGCATCTCCGCAATGCACCGACCAAATTGATGAAAGAACTGAATTATGGCAAGGATTATAAATACTCGCATGACTTTCAGAACCATTTTGTGGAACAACAATTCATGCCTTCCGAACTTATTAACGAACGAATCTGGAAAATTCAGGACAGTCCGACCGAACGTAAATTAGGTGAATGGTTAAGGACGTTGTGGAAAGGAAGGTATTAAAAAACACCTTCCTTTTACTATTCTAATTGTAAATTTAGAGATTCTTGATGTTAGTCAATCACAAAAGTTGAAATTGACCTTCCCGGTAAATTAGTTTCTATTGATTTGCCATCGATCCATACAGAGAATGCTTCTTTCTTTTCGTGTTCATTCATTACAATCACTGCTATTTTACCATCCGTGTTTTGGAATGCCGTAGTGAGCAAATAACTCCTGCTGGAGGAAGCTGATATGCGTTTAGCTCCCGGTTTTACAAACTTTGAAAAATGGCCGATATAGTAAAATTCACTGTTGTAGATCAATTCTCCTGTTTTGGTGTTGTAGTGAACAGGTGCAAAACAAAAATTATTTACATGATTCGGTCCGCCTTTTTCGTCGAGTAATATGTTCCAATCGGTCCAGCCAACAGTTCCGTTATTGAAATCATGAATCATTGATTCCCCGTAATGTTCACCATGTTTCCAGTCATTGATTTTATTATATTTAAACTTACCAATGCATCCTTCAGTAAACATCAGGTTTTTATCCGGAAATGCTTCATTCACCTTTTGTACATTTTCGAATTGCTGGAAGCCGCTTTTCCAGTCTTCATACCAGTGAAAACCTGTTCCCCAGATATATTTAGCAGCATCTTTATCACTTAGGATCTCGTTGGCACGTTGAAACATCAAATCGCGGTTATGGTCCCATACGATTACTTTTTTATCTTCCATGCCTGACTTGTAAAGGGTTGGTCCCAGATAATTCTTTACAAAGTTTTTTTCCTCAGTGGCAGTGAATATGCATGATTCCCAGGTCTGTTTAGCCATAGGCTCGTTCTGAACCGATAATCCCCAGATTGGGATACCGAGCTTCTCATATTCACGGATGAATTTGACATAATAGTTTGCCCAGGCCTGTTGATACTGCGGCAATAATTTACCACCCTGCAACATGTTATTATTGTCTTTCATCCAAGCCGGAGGGCTCCAGGGGCTGACATATAGTACCAATTTTCCACCGGCTTCACTGATAGCTTCCTTAATAAAAGGTATGCGGTATTTTAAATCATGACTGAGATTAAATGTTTTCAGTGTAGAATCATTGTTTTCGACATAAGTATACGTGTCACTTGAGAAATCACAGCTGTTAATAGACGTCCTGGCCAATGAATACCCGATTCCCGTAATCGGATTGTAATACGATTTCAGGAAATCTTTTTGTTTGCTGGCAGGCATTTTATAAAAGGTTTCGGCAGAAGCATCGGTTAATGCACCACCAATTCCTAACACCGTCTGGAATTTCTTATGTTGGTTAATAAAAATATTGGTTTCAATTTCAATGGGTTGTTCATGACTCTCTAAATGAAATTCACCTACATATGACAATCGAAGATTGCCTGTCTGGGAAGTGGTGTATTGCTTTGCAGTTGTGGCAGCCTCTGAAGTAGCAGGTTTCTTTGCATTGATGTAAAAATTACCGGTTATCAAGGTTATAGCCAGAAGTAATAATTGCTTTTTCATATTATACTATTTTGATGTTTTATCTTTACTTTTATAATTGACCCAATACTAAATTACCAGATATAGGTAGCAACTGAACCGGCAGCTAAATTATGAGTTACCGTTTCTTTTTTGAATTGAATGTTAAACGTTTTATTAGAATTACTTTCATTTAAAACAATAAGTACTTTTTTGCCGTCAGGAGTGAGGTACGCTACATTCGGCAAATTAGTTACTAAGTTTGATTCGATCCGAATGGAACCCATAGGAACAAATTTCGAAGCGTGGGCAATGATATAGTACGACACATTCCGGGATACATCATTATTAATGGTCAGGCCTCCCTGGCAGGTGCTGCACCCTCCCGAGGTATGTGGATAATAGTTTGGGTCGGAAGCCAGGTTCCATTCTATTACATTTTTACTCCAGTTTCTTGGTGCTCCGATTATTAGATTTTTCACGTGCCATTTCAAATCTTCGGCGAAGTTACCAGGTCCGCCCACCCATTGTTCCGTGAAATAAACATTTTTATCAGGATAAGCATTATGTACAGTGGTCAATGCATTTATACTCCCTGCATAAAGATGAAAAGCAGAACCATCACTAAACTTACGGGCTTCAGGATCATTTAAAATTGAAATTGGATAATTGTAAACATCACAATTGTGGTCATAGAGGATAATCTTTGTAGTTATGGAAGCCTTTGCAAACTCAGGTCCCAAATATTGTTTTACAAAATTAGACTGATCGTCTGCCGACATATACATGCTTGGATTATTGTCAGGATTTAGAGGCTCATTTTGAATTGTCACGGCATCGATAGTAATACCCTGTTCTTTCATCTTCTGAATATACTTAACAAAATAACGGGCATATACTCCAAAATACTCAATCTTCAAACTTCCCCCTTTAGCACTTTTATTAGTTTTCATCCAGGCAGGTGCCGACCAGGGCGAACCCAGTATTTTAATACCTGGATTGAAAGTAATAACCGATTTTAAAACCGGAATTAAATCAAATGAGTCCGGTTTTAAACTAAAATTTTGCAATGCAGTATCCATCTTTGATGGGTCGATATCGTCATACGAAAATACGGAGGAATTCAGGTCGGATGCCCCTATGCTGATACGGAGGTAATTGATGCCGATCGAAGAACTATCGTTTGAGAAAAGTTCATTCATTAATTTGGAACGATCGGGTGCAGCTAATTTATTGATTAAAAATGCACTCCCGCCTGTCATGGCAAAACCAAAGCCATCCATTGTCTGGTATTTAGTCATTGAATCAACCAGTATCGTTGGATTTGAATTCAGGTTTGAAGAGAAATTCAACTCCACATTTTGTTTCTTTAAAAAGATTGATGATCCCGGATCTGTCATCCAACAGGTAACATCAGTATTCCCAATTTTAGAAACATCAGGCTTTTGCTGAATAATTTCATTCCCGGTAGCACAACTTGAAAAGAATGTCAAGGTGGTTATGAGAACTAATTTAGGAAGGAATAAGTTATGAATTTGAAATTTACTAAACATAGAATCTATTATTTTAATCTTATAAATTATTGAAATACCCTGACATAATCAACGATCATACGCTGCGGAAAAATAGTAGTATTATCCGGGTTTCCGGGCCAATTACCACCTACTGCCACATTCAAAATAAAAAAGAATGGCTTATCAAAAGGATAATCGCCATTAACCTGCGATTTATTAGCTGTATAAAATGGAATGTTATCAATCAAAAAACTTAATTTGTCTGTTTCCCATAATAGACTAAATACATGAAATTTATCATTGAATGTCTGGGAATTTAGGGAATAGTTTCCCCCGATATGAGTACTTGGCCCGCCGGCAGCTCCCCAATGTATCGTCCCATAAGTCTTTTGTGGTTCGTGTCCCAGCAATTCCATAATGTCAATTTCACCACAGGCAGGCCATGATTTCGAGGATATGTTATTCCCCAGCATCCACAATGCCGGCCAGATCCCCTGACCGCTTGGAAGTTTTGCTCTGAAATCAATGCGACCATATGTAAATGTCTTTTTATCTTTTGAAAGCAATCGTGCTGAAGTGTAATTATTATTCCCATAAGCTTCCTTTCGTGCTTCCAGGACTAAATAACCATTTGTTACAAATACATTTTTACTTGAATTAGTATAATATTCCAATTCGTTATTTCCCCAACCGGAACCACCTGTATCATAACCCCAATTTGAGGTATTTATCGTATTGCCGGTAAATTCATCACTCCATACCAAATTTAAGCCCTGATAAGAGGCAGGTGCCGTGTAGCCTGTGCCATCAATGGATAGGTAAGTTCCATTATTCTGAATTGTTCCGATAGCTTTGCCAGTGTCTGAAAATGAAGCATTAACTGGAGAACTTAATACTAAATTGAAAGTCTGATCGGCTTGAATCAGGCTATCTGGTAATACGATTACATCAATGTATGCACTTAATGTATTTGCAGGAATGGTTAATGTTCCTGATAATTCAGTATAATCTTTGCCTGAAATAGCAGTTATGTTTTCTGTTTTATAATTTACAGTTATTTTTTTTGAGCAGGTAGGTGTAACATTTACTGTGAATCGATATGTTGTCGCATTTATACCCCGTTCATGGGTGATGTTTGATACCGAAAGTTTTGAGATGACTGAATCTTCCGGAGTATTGGTTAAAATATTACAGGAATTGAAAAGTAAAGCCAGGTTTAAAATAAGAATAATTTTCTTCATCAATTTTAAAAATAAAAAGTAAAAAGAATAGCAGGAATCAACATTTGTTGATCCCATGCTATTCAGGGTTCCAACCAATTAAAACCAATTTTAAAGTTGTTAAGTGCTTTTGTTGATTAAAATACAATTATATTTAATCAAAAGTTGCCTCAATTATTTTATTCAAAATTAACTCTGGGGAACCTGTACCATATTTATCAGTAATACAGGTTCCTTACAGTTAATTTGATACCAAAATTAATGATTAAATTATTGATTAGTAAACGAGAAATCATCAAAGAAGAATATTCCCGGAGCTGCGTGACCTTCTGCTCCAAACTGAATAACAATCTTGTCATAATCTACACGACCGGCAACAGTACTGAAATCGAAAGTGAGATCAAGCCAGGTGTCTTTTGCCAGGTTTGTTTTTACAATTTCAGTCTGAGTAGTATAAGCATTTCCTCCAAGTCCATTGTTTTGCAATTTAACTGCAACCTGCGATTGTAACTTGTTTATAGTAACCCAACTACCAGCAGTATTGAAAACAGTGTTATAGTCATTAAATGATGGGATGAATACCTTCATGTGGACTTTATTCAATGAAGAGAGGTCGAACTTATATCCTGTAGCAGTATAGGAGATATTTGAGTAGAAATTATCAGATTTTTCATACAAATAAACTTTGGCTGAAGTATTAATCCCTACGGGTGCAGGATTTGAATAATTAGCAATAGTATGAGTTCCCATATCTTGTGCAACGAAATTTACTTTGTTTTTTGCACTTTCAAAATTTTCGCTCAAAGCAACTGCCCTCGTTGGTACGATAGGTTTTATATTTAATTCTTTCGGAATTAAACGATACCACCAACCATTACCAGGTTCGACTGTACTGACACATTTTAAATACATTTCAGTATCGCTGATGCTTACTATCTGATAGGTTGAAGTCCCTGCAAAATGTCCAAAGAACGCACCATCACTTAAAGTAATAGTCTTGTCAACTTCATTCAAAGCAAAAGTATAGGTAGCTTTTGGTACAAAACCGATATCAAAATCCCCATCGAGTGCAGCCACCGAATTTGTATGACCAAGGGCAGCTAAAGCAGTTACACCAGGACCATTTGAATAAACAAACCCGTTATTTTTCCAAACCATTTTAACTCCAACCTGAGTAAAAGTAAACTCTTGAGTATAAAGACAACTTCTGGTTTTACCTTCTGCGGGACAACTCCACCAACTAGGAGAGGTTGCATCAAAAGGTCCAACTCCAAAATGGCCATCATGATACTGGTCAAAAACCCATGTCTTACCATTCAGGTTAGCAGCTCCACCGGTTAATGAATTATACATCGGGGTATTCAACAGCGACATATCATCATTTACAATAGTAACTTTTTTTGTAATACTTGTTGATCCACCGGTGGTATACAATGTCAATGTAACAGTATATTCACCTTTGAAAGGGAATGAACCCTTTGCCGTTTCGCCTTTTGCTTTTGTACCGTTACCCAAATCCCAAGTGGCAACGCCCTTCAATTTAGAATTATTCGCAAAATCAATTACATTGGCTTTCGCTGCTGTAGGAGTCACTGTAAAATCCAACTGGTCGGAAGTTGGCAAAGCACCCAATGCATAATCAGAACCTTGTTGAGGATCGCATGATGTCATTACAAAGAATGAGAGCAATGCCAAAGCTCCTGTTTTAAATATATTTTTCATATTTATTTTCTTTAATTGTTATGTAATTAATTATAACCAGGGTTCTGTACCAACTTGAATGCCCCTTCAGTTTTCTCAATTTCAGATTGAGGGATAGGCAATAATTTGTCAGTATCTTTCCATGTCCTGTTTGTAGAGAATGCTGGAATGTTTTCTGTCAAAATACTTGCATCACCCCAACGTACCAAATCCCAAAAACGCATTCCTTCGCCTAAGAACTCACGACGACGCTCAAGCTTAATATTTGCAGCAGTAGCAGGAATGGAAGCAAGGCTTCCTGCACGGGTACGAATCATATCCAGACACTCCTGGGCTGTGATTCCAGCGCCCGGTGCAACTCCTTCAATAACCTGTAAGTCGGCAATGTTTAGCAATACTTCGGCATAGCGGAAAATGCGGACATTATTATCATAGTTCAAATCCTGATCTCCCGGTGGTGGATTATATCCTTTACGGGCAGCATATTTTCCTAAGAAATAACCTGTACTTTGAAAACGTGGAGTATAAGTTCCATCTTCGAAATGATTGATTGAAGCTTCTCTTCGCTTGTCACCTGTTTCATACATTGCCCAGGCTTGAGTACGTACCGGTGCAAAACCCCAGCCGCCATTGTAAACCGTATCCACAAGGTTGTTAGGTGAAATGAAGGCCGGAAGATTGGTACCGAAACCTTGCCATCCAGAAGCCCATGTTTTACCTTTTGGTAATTGGTTGCTCTCAAAAATAGATTCATCACAAAATTCGCCGGTATTTAACCACATTCCTGCAAAATTATCAACAAGTTTATATTGTTTGCTGGTAACGATACTATTCAGGTCTGCTAATACTTCAGCATAACGGGTTTGATCTTTCTGATACATAACTGCCCTTGATTTCAACATAATGGCCGCTGCTTTACTAACGCGGCCGTCATTAGCCTTTGTTACGCGCATTGGCAATTTATCACCATCGATAGCATAGTTCAAATCAGCGATAATTTTAGCATAAACTGAGTCTGCTGACATTTGTTTTACCATGTAAGGTGCTGGTATATCGTTTTCAAAATAGGGTATATTTCCCCAGAATTTCCAAAGCCAATGTGTATAATAAGCCCTAAGGAAATGTGCCTCTGCCTGGTATTGTGCTAATTTCGGTGCTGTAACATTTACTGCATTTGAACAAGCAAGCAAAACGTTATTACAACGGCTTATGCCACTAAAATAAATTTGCCAGATACCATAGGGTAACTCAGTTGGCGTTACATCTAATTGGGACAAACGGTAAAGTGTTGCCTGGTCGCCTGCATCACCACCCCCTTTATAAATGTCATCCGAACGAAGATCGGACATTAACGGGATGCTGTTATAATTGTTGGCAGCGTAACTATCAAATAACAGAATCTGATAACAAGCACCTAAATTAGACAAGATCGCACCTTCTGTTGCGGCACCCCCCGCTTCCTGCGATTGGGTAGGGTGGTTTGTCAGAAAGGTATCGTCGCATGAAATAAACCCGATTAAGGCTGCAACTAATATAAATAATTTAATTTTTTTCATATAAATAATATTTATTAGATTAGAAAGAAATGTTTGCTCCTACAGATATTGTTCTCGATTGTGGGTAAATTCCTTTATCTACACCAATGTTGAAATAATCTCCTGCAGCAATTTCAGGATCAAATCCATCATATTTTGTTGAGGTCAGGAGGTTTTCAGCAGTTACAAATACACGAAGCTTTTGAATTGAAACTCTCTTCATCAATTGTGCCGGTAATGTATAACCTAATTGCAAAGTTTTCAACCGGATATAAGAACCATCCTTGATATATAAATCCGAAGAACGCCAGTTACGATTCGCATTTACAGCTGTCATTCGAGGTATCAAGTTCGATGTTCCTTCACCGATCCAACGGCCTAACATCCAGGATGGACGATTCATCGCCTGAATATCACCACGTTGCGAGAAGTCAAAAATGTTATTTCCCTGAGTTCCCTGGAAAAATACAGTTAAGTCAAATCCTTTCCATTCTGCACCAAGATTTAATCCAAATGTCCAGTCCGGCATACCTTTACCAATTTTCGTTTTATCAGCATCCGTAATTTTATTATCAGGTATTGCATTTCCATTGGCATCTAATGCACCGGCAATATCCCTGAAAATTACATCTCCCGGTTGAGCTTTCTCTCCGAACTTAGTATTGTAGGCGTCGGCCTGAGCTTGTGTTTGTAAGATACCGTCTGTTTTATAACCGTAGAAGAATGGGTAAACTTCATTATTCATTCCCTTGACGTAACTACCTACTCCCGAAGCACCTGCGTTTGCATAAATTGCTTCACCCGAGGCATTGCCCAATTTTATCAGTTTATTCTGGATATAAGAGGCATTCGCCGCAATGTTAAAAGTGAAATCTTTCATTTTTAATTTGTAAGAAGCTTCAAATTCATACCCTGAATTTTGCATATCTCCGATATTTGCATAGGGTGCTCCTTTTCCTACATAGTCAGGAATTGGCTGGAACATTAACATTCCGTTTGTCTTTTTATTGAAATAATCAAATCCAAAAGTCAACGAGTTATTGAAGAAACGGGCATCAAAACCTAAATCAAGCTGTTCTGATTCTTCCCATTTCAAATCCGGATTTGCTATCCTGGAAGGGCTGCTGCCATATTGCATATATTGAGCTGCAGAAGTACCTGCTGCACCTGAACCAAAATAATAATTTTGATTCCCATCCATTAAACTGGTATAGCCAAACTGACCAATTCTTTCATTTCCGTTTTTACCCCAACTTGCACGAACTTTCAAAGTACTGAACCAATCAGGACGAATTTCCAGAAAAGATTCATTGGTTACATTCCAGCCCGCTGAAACAGAAGGAAAAGTAGCCCATTTGTTGTTTGGTCCAAAGTTGGAGGATCCATCACGACGAACAGTTGCCTGAATCATATATCGTTCGGCATAGTTATAATCAAATCTTCCGAAATAAGAAGCAATTGCATTAAAATTGGCGCCTCCTGTTCCACCCTGAACACGTTGCAAAGTTTGATCAGCTATAGCTGAATTGATATTTGCTTTTTCAGGATTCGTTTCCAATAATATGAAATTCTGACCGGATAATTCACGTAAAGTGTTCTTTTTAGCCGATTGTCCTACTAAAACAGTAAGATTATGTTTTGTGTTGAATGTTTTTGTATAAGTTAATGTATTTTCAATCTGCCAGGTAAAACCACGATGCATATCTGAATTTACAGAACTTTGTGTGACATCTTTGCCCTGATTCGCCAGAAAATACTGGAAAGAATAGCCGTCACTACCCCAGAATGCCAGGTCGGTACCATAACTGGTTTTAAATTTAAGTCCGTTTAAAACATTTAATTCAGCCCAGAATGTCGATACAAATTTATCATCATTAAAGATAGAATTTGTTGGCGATGCCAGCATAGCAACCGGATTGGCAATTTCCTGAAATCCTGAAGGCGGTGTAGAATATACATTGCCATTTTTATCTTTTACAGCATAAGGGTGAGCTGCCAAAACAGCTGCTGGATCTGTTGCAAGTACCGGTACTGTCGGATCAAATACCAACGCACTTCCTAATACCGATCCATATTCAGAGTTAGTTTCAATTCCTGAAGATATATCTTTGGAATAACTGATATTAGCACCAACACGTAAATTGTTCAGAAAAGAGCGATCTTTTACATCAAATACAGTATAAGTACTGTTTGAACGAAGGCTGTAACGTTTATAATTCGATTTCCCATAATTCCCGCCTACAATACCTTCCTGATCAAATAAACCGAAAGACAAAAAGTATGTCCCCTTATCAGTACCACCATTTACACTTACCTGGTGATTTACAACAGGCGCATTATAATTAAATGTTTGGTCCTGCCAGTCAGTTCCTTTACCGGCAGCTGAAATTTGGGCATTTGTATATTTTGGTGCATTTCCATCATTAATGGAAGATTCATTCATTAAAGTCATGTATTCAGTAGCATTTAGTACTGATTTCTTCTTCCATGGATTTTGCAAACCGTATGTGAAATCATAATTAATCACTGTTTTTCCAACTGTTCCGGCTTTAGTGGTAACTAAAATTACACCATTGGCAGCACGTGCTCCATAAATAGCACCGGCAGCAGCATCTTTCAATATTTCTACAGATTGAATATCTGTTGGATTCAGGTAAGTAATACCTCCGTCAACTGCCATTCCATCAACAATGTAAAGCGGTTCACTGTTATTTACCGTCCCGACACCACGGATACGAACTTTAGAGTCAGAACCGGGTTGTCCGGAACTTTGAGTAATCTGAACGCCTGAGACCTTTCCTTTTAGTGCGTCTTCAATACGGGAAGGTGTCGTTTTATTCAAATCTGCAGCAGTTACTTTACTGATCGCTGCAGATACTACACTCTTTTTCTGAACTCCATAACCCACTACAATAACTTCGTCCAGGTTTTGAATGTCTTCTGCCAATTTAATAATCAATGGAGATTGACCGGTTACTTTTACTTTCTGTTGCAAATATCCGATATAAGAGATTACCAGAACCGGATTAGGTGTAGAGACATTCAAGGTGAAATTACCGCTAAAATCAGTAATAGTTCCGGTTGTAGTCCCTTCCACCATAATACTAACCCCAATTAAAGTACTGTTAGTTTTTTCATCGGTCACCGTTCCCCTAACGGTCTGGTTTTGTGCTGAAACCGATATAGTACCAATCATCATAAAAATAACTGTACTAAGCAAACTAATAAATAGTTTGTTTTGATGTAAACCAAGATATTTACATCGTTGAATTGATTTTTTGCTCATAGATTTAATTTAAAAATTAGATAGTTTTTTTTTTACAAATTAATGAATTTCATCGTTAACGAATTAATTTAAAATCAAGTTGAGTTAATCATGGAGTTGTTTAATTTAAGAATTGTTTTTTAGTGATTTGTTTTAAATTTAAAATATTCCATTTTACAATAAAATTGAATTCAATATTAATATCTGGAGCTAATTTCATTTCTCCTTATTGTCTGATGTGATGGCTATTGATAGGATTGATTGTCATAAAAGACAGTTAGAATAATATTCAATTTTATAAACATCTTAAATGTTTTTTAAATGGAAATGAATTGCTGTTTTAGAATATTTGGTTCAATACTTGATAATAGATGATTCAATATTTTTCGGATATTAATAGATTTATCTAATCAGTGATTGACTTACAATTCGCGTATGAATTTAGTATCACATGTTGTCAGGTGATAGGGCGGGGTTTTTCTTTAACTGTTATTAAAAGAAATATTTTATCGAAATTATGCTTTGTATTGGATATGTTTCGTTTCATGAAATTTAAACAAAACAACGATAAGTGTGGAGGGTGTATTTTCATATGATTTCTTCTTGTCCTGCTTCTTAAATTAGTTGAAATGAATTATCAATAATGAATTAATGATTTCATTTGAACTGATTCATGGCCTTAAATCCATGTTATTCAGAAGTATGAACTATTTTATTTCAGTATGATTTTAAGGCTTTTTCAATCAAGAGTGTCATAAACACAACATGTTTGTAATGCAAATATAAAGGTATTATTTCTACTACCAAATTAAAAGTGTGTTTATTTTACACGAAGCCTAATTATTAACAATTTTAAGTTATTTAAATGTTGTAACTGTTTGGTAGATAAGACAAACTATTTTATTCAAATATGAAGTTATTTTGAATCCATTTGCCATAAAAAAAAGACGTTGCATGCAACGTCTTTTTTTATTCCTAAATAACTGATATTTTACTTTCAGGTAAACCTATTCGTTCATATATACTGAAACGACTCTCTTAATGCCCTCTTCCAACGAAATGGAAGGATTCCAGCCTAAGCCTTTCAGTTTAGATACATCCATGAGCTTACGTGGGGTGCCATCGGGTTTGCTGCTGTCCCAGATGATTTTACCTTCATAGGCAACCGTCTTGCGCACTATTTCGGATAAATCTTTAATGCTGAGATCTTCTCCGCATCCTGCATTCACATGTGAAGGAGTTGTGTCGGGTGCATCATAATTCAACAGCAGGAATACGCTTGAGTCGGCCATATCGTCCACATGCAGGAATTCGCGCATCGGTGATCCGGTTCCCCACAGGGTAATGGATACTTCCTTGTTCGTTACAGAAATGCCGTATTTATTGAGCACCTGCATGATCACTTCATCGCTGAATGAACCATTCACCCCTTCGATTGGCCTTTTATTTAAATCTGCACGAAGGCTGTTCCAGTCATTTTCCATCAGGCATTTCCCCAATACCATTTTGCGAATCAAAGCGGGCAATACATGTGATTTCTCAAGATCGTAATTGTCGTTTTGCCCGTATAAATTAGTAGGCATAATGGAAATAAAATTGGAACCATACTGATCATGATAGGCTTCACACATTTTGATCCCGGCAATCTTTGCAATGGCATAAGGTTCGTTGGTAGTCTCAAGAAGGCCTGTCAACAAAGCATCTTCCCGCATAGGTTGTTCAGCCATCCGGGGATAAATGCAGGACGAACCCAGGAACAACAGTTTCTTTACGCCATGTACATGGCTTTGATGAATCACATTATTCTGAATCATCAGGTTCTCATAAATAAACTGGCCACGGTAAGTCATGTTGGCTACAATACCACCCACCTTGGCAGCGGCAAGTACTACGATCTCAGGTTTTTCAGTTTCGAAGAACCTGGCTACATCCTGTTCATTAATCAAATTCAGTTCAGCCGAAGTACGGGTAACAAAATTCGTATAGCCCTTTGCTTCCAGGTTTCTTTTTATAGCAGAACCGACCATTCCATTATGGCCGGCTATGTATATTTTCGATTTTTTATCCATATTGATATTTGATGGTTATTCGAAATAATTCAATACCCTGAATCCACCTTCTTTCAGATAAGTTTCTTTTTTCATAAGTTTCACATCCGAACGCATCATGTCTTCCACCAATGCTTTCAAATCGTATTCAGGTATCCAGTTCAGTTTAGTGCGCGATTTAGTAGCATCTCCAATCAATAAATCAACTTCAGTAGGACGGAAATAATTCGCATCTACTTCCACTATCGGTTCTTTGATTGCCTGTACAGTTTCCAGGAACTCTGCACCAACTGCTTCACTGAACTTAGCTACGTCAATGCTGTCGATAAAACCTTTTTCATCAATGCCTTCACCTTTGAAAGCAATGATGAGTCCGATTTCATTGAAAGCCATGCGTACGAACTCACGGACTTCAGTAGTAATACCGGTTGCAATCACATAATCATCGGGAGTATCCTGTTGCAAAATCAGGTACATGGCACGCACATAGTCCTTGGCATGTCCCCAGTCACGTTTCGAAGACAGGTTTCCAAGGAATAATTTATTTTGCATTCCCATGGCAATACGCGAAGCAGCACGGGTAATTTTACGTGTTACAAATGTTTCACCACGTAACGGGGATTCATGATTAAAGAGGATACCATTGCTTGCATGCATTTTATAGGCTTCACGATAATTCACGGTAATCCAGTAGGCATACATTTTGGCAACTGCATAGGGTGAACGGGGGTAGAACGGTGTAGTTTCCTTTTGAGGCACTTCCTGTACCAAACCGTAAAGTTCAGACGTTGAAGCCTGATAAATCCTTGTTTTCTCGGTTAGGTTAAGTAACCTTACAGCTTCAAGAAGTCGAAGTGTACCTATGCCATCAGCATTGGCAGTATATTCAGGGGTATCGAAACTTACCTTAACATGGCTCATGGCGGCTAAATTGTAAATTTCATCAGGCTGGATTTCCTGTATGATTCTCGTAAGATTCATCGAATCGGTCATATCCCCATAATGCAACAGCAGATTTCTATCATCAACGTGCGGATCCTGATATAAATGATCAATCCGGTCGGTGTTGAAAGATGAGGAGCGACGTTTCAACCCATGCACAATGTACCCTTTCTTTAAAAGCAATTCAGCTAAATAGGCACCATCCTGGCCGGTTATACCGGTAATAAGAGCTACTTTTTTCATTTAAAATTTTGATTAAAATATAGATTCTTGTTGTTTTTATTTAAACAGATAATCATGAAATTTAAATTTCTGTGTCATCTTCATAATAATGGAAGTACTTTTCTGCCTCCCCTTTCTTTTTCCTGGAGCTGTACCCATACCCATAGCTGTTTCCAATGAGGTAAGCATATTTGTAGAGTTTGTAATTGGAGTATCTGCTGCCATCATCCACCACATCGTTCATCACCGTATATAAATTTGGAAGGTTATCCATCTTTAATTGAGAACAAAGTTTTTTAAAGAAAGTTTTATTTGTTTTACCATTCCTGACCACAAACAAATTCACGTCCGAAAGATGCGCTAATGAATAGGCATCGGTGACCATGCCTATCGGGCTGGTATCCACAATGATGAAATCGTAGATCTTACGCAATTCCTCGAACATGGCAATTAATTTATCCGAACGGATTAATTCCCCGGGATTAGGTGGGATTGATCCGGCGGGTAATATGTCAAAATCTACCTTTGGTAAGTGAAGGATGATTTCATCCAGGGTGCATTGACCTGCTAAATAGTTGGTCACCCCATTGGGTTGAACAATGTTGAAGCGCTGGTTAACACTGGGCTTGCGAATATCCATGTCTACCAACAGTGTCTTTTTGCTGGCCATGGAATATACTGCAGCCAGATTGATAGAGAAATAAGTCTTGCCATCACCGGACTCTGTTGAGGTGGTCATGATCATAATGGCCGTCTTCCGCTGAACAATGAATTCAATGCGGGTACGTATCACCCTGAACATTTCGGTAAAGGCGGACCGTGGGTTTTTAATGACCAGCAACGGGTCGGAACTCTTTGTATGCCGAATTGCCCCGATTAACGGGAATGATGAATTCTTTTCAACTTCCTTGCTCGATCGAACCGTATTATTTATTAATTCGATAATGATGACGATTATAGTTGGTATCAGGATTCCAAAGAGTAAAAACATCAGAATGGTCTTGTTTCGTTGGCCTGAATTCGTAGTTGCTATGACACGTGCTTTATCCAGAATATTATTGTCAGGGGTATTCGAAGCTTTTAAGATTTCTGACTCTGCTCTCTTTTGAAGGAAGAACGTATAATAATTGTCATCCATTTTGTACTTCCGCTCAATGGCAATCATTTCAAGCTCTTTCTTAGGAAGTTCTTCAATCTCTTTGTTGACAACCCCCAACCGTTTCTTAAAATCGTTTTTCTCGATATCAAGCGATGCCCTCATGCTCTTGATTACTTCCAGTACCGTTAACTTGGCAGTTTCAATTTGCTTCGTATACTTGGCGTAGTACATGTTCATTTCGGTAACTTCCGATCGCTGAACGTACAATTCGTTGATTTGCTGAACAAAAGTCATCAACATGGGTTCGTTAAGTCCCAGACTCGAAGGAGCAATAATTGCTCCATCTGCCATGTTTGTTTTCAGGTATTTGGTCAGGTAATCCAGGTAAGTTTCACGAAGTTTGAGTTCTGACTGCATAGCATCAAACTTGGCAGCCTTGCCCAACAAATCACTGGTATGGCTCGAAACGTCTACAATTTTATTCGATTGCCTGAAATTAGTCATGTCCCCTTCGGAGATTGCCAATGATTTGGATACAACCCCCAGCTGGTTATCAATAAATTTAATTGTTTTATTTGCGGCATCATTCTTCCTGTCCAGGTTATCGGCCAGAAATGTTTCACACAGTTTGTTTATAAAATCAATATCCCTGTCAGGGGTTTCACTTATCAACGATATTTTCAACACAGAGGAACCTTCTACATCATAACCGAAACTAAGTCGGGATTTGAAATCATCAATTAATGATTCCCGGTCCCTGAACTTAAAGTATACATCGGAATTTGACAGGTTATTGTTGACAGTATTTACTGTAATAAAGAACAGATTGCATTGTACCGGTTGTCCGAATCTTCCTTCAACCTGAAAGTTATTGAATTTATTCTTGTTTTCTGACGTGATGGTATAGGTACCATTCGTTCGCATTTTGATTTTAAAGAGCAAATTAAAGGCTTCGGGTGAAATATAATCGGATTGAATAAAGATAGGCGAATTCCGATACAGGTTACGGGTAATGAACGGGCCTTTCGAAATATAATCTACTTTTAAATAGGGCAGGCTATCCACGACTTTACACACCAGGTCATAAGAACCTAACATGATTACCTGGTTCGTGACATTTTTATATCCTGCCTGGACACCGAAACCCTGCATAAGAGCTTGTGAGCTACTTGCTCCGGCCCTGTTTTCTTCAATCATCACAGTGCCTGCTGTCTGTACAGTAGGTAACCACGACCTGTTTTCAAGGTAAGCCAGCCCCAGGGATATAATAATACCGATTACAAATAAGTACCAAAAGTGTAGGAAATAGAGGATCCACTCCATGATGTCGAATCCGGATTCTTCCTCATCATTAAATTGCTTTTCAAAATTATTTTGTTCCATGCTTTAGTTGCTTGATTAAAAACAAGAAGTGTGATTTTATTTAGTATAGTTCAATACGCTGAACAGTAGAGACATTGAGAATGTAATAACACCCAACAGGGCTGAATAACTGTTTACTTTATAGAAACTTGAAAATTCGCGTTGTACGTAAATAATATCGTTTGGATAAATGTAATAATACTTTGAATCAATGATACTTTTAGGTCGAATGTCAAATTCAAGGATCTGGGTGCCCTTCTCATTATCCCGAATGATCCGTACATGTTTCCTGTCGCTGGTTTCATTAAAATCACCCGACATGGATAGCGCCTGAAAGATAGTCAGTTTCTCTTTGTAAATGGGGAAAATTCCCGATCCTGCATCCCCAAAGATTGTAAAAGTTTTATTTGAAAGGCTTAATTTGACGCTCGCATCCGGGATAAGTTCCTTAAACCTTTTTTCAATCACTTTTGAGGCTTGGGTTAATGTCAGTCCTCCTACCGGAATATGGGATATAAATGGCAGGTCGATGGTGCTGTCGGTGTAAACACGATAGGATATCTGGCTTTGCCCTGATGACGAAGATGATTGTGAGGAAATGATTTTAGAAATTGTTTCATCGGAGGTGATCAGGCGGTAGATTATTTCATCATTCACCTGGATCTTGTAATCTTTGTAATCCGATTTTTCATAGGATGGCAATGATGCATTTTTGTCTTGTAATAACCGCAGGTTCTTATAATTGTAACACGAGGAAAGTGAAATCAATATCAGAAACAGTACGAATATATGAGTTTTATTTTTCATAAATAGCTTAAAATCCAATAGTTTATAAAAGTGATTCATGCTCGTTCACTTAAAGAATATGGCTCTTTCAAAAGAAACTTTTATAGATGATTACCCCGAATGAATAGGTGGTTACCAATGTCGAAACAGCCATCCAGAATGTGGAAACTCCAAAGAATTGTTGTTTCATAGGCTGGAGAAATATCACATCATCGGGTTCTAAATAATAAAATTCAGAATTGATAATATCGACACTCCGGACATCAAATGTTTTAATCAGGTTTCCTTTCTCAGTGACCCTGAGAATCCGGATCTTACTCCGGTCGGCATAAAAACCAAAGTCACCGGCCAGTGCCAGTGCCTGATAGATATTTACTTTTTCACGGGGAAATGGAAATTTGCCTGCTTTCCCTGAACCTATTATGCTGAACGTCCTGCCCACCATGCGGACATCCACCGAGTTTATTTTAAGTACCGGCTTGATTGCATTTTCAAGGATCACTTTTGTTTCACGAATTGTTTTACCCTTTACTTTTACTTCCCCTATAATCGGAAAATCGATGTTACCATTTGGCAGAACAATATAGGTGAAAAGGTCAAGATTCTCACCCGAGCCTCCTCCTGAAGCCATTTGAGAGCCTGAGTTGCCGGATCCGTTGAAAAGCGCATTGGTTTTTTCATCCATCGAATATACCTGTACAAAAAGGCGGTCACCTTCTTTTAACTGATAATCATGGTATGAAAAAGTGTCTTTATAAGCGGGGATAAAAGTTGTAGGAGTTTGAAGGTAATTTATTTGGTGAGTTGTTATACAAGAACTTAGCTGTAAAATCAACACTATGAATAACAACAGTTGAATAAACGGATTTCGCATCTGTAACATTATTTGAAAATTTTGAAACAAAGATAGTCAAAATATGTAATTCTGTTTCAATTAACAAAGAAAATGCCCCGTTTTAAAAAGCGAAATAGAATAATCTCTCATTTTAAATACGACTATTATTGAAAACTATTTAAACAAGGACAATGATTTGCGCTTTTAGGTATATCTCCTTCGGTTTATGGACTTGAGATTGCATTGAAATCAATGATTACCTAAAATTTAAATTACGCCTTATTTTGTTTCATTTTTTGCAATGCAAGCCAAAGGAGCATATTCTGAATTTCAATGAAATTCATTCTCTGTTGAGAGAGGATAAAATAAGGGTTGAGAGGGGGTTGAGAGAAGGTTCATTGAGGTTTACCTATACCAACCCTCAATGAACCCTCAATGAACCCTCAATGAACCCTCAACCAACCCCGAACAAATAAGATCCAAGGGTGTCTTCAGAAAAGTGGATTTTTTTACGAAAAAGTACTGTAATTTCAAACTGTTTTCCTTCTATACTTAAAATTCAGATATTTTGTCCTCTTTCGTAACCAAATAATTCGAACGTAATAAATAGAATAGGACACAAACTAAATTAACTATGACTTTAATTGAAAAACATCTCATGTCATTTTAAGATTAAATAAATCAGAAGAAAGTCAGAAAATATAAATTCTATTGTGAACTAGTGTGTCTATTGTGGTTCGTTATTTGTTTTGGTAAGGTGAAATTTCTTATGACCAATTTAGTCCACTCTAAATCATTGAAATATCAAACAGGATCATGTTGAAAATGATTGACAGGAATCTGCCAAAATGAATGTTTATTGAAATGATACTATTAAAAATCATTTAATTGGTGCTTTTGAAAAAAAAGAATTAAATTTGCAGAAAAATAGAGTTTCAAAATTTACTTTTAAACGAAAAAACCATTTAAAATAAGTTAGGTAGTTTGAGCTTCAAAAGACTTAGAAATGATTTTTTCAGGGGAGTAGAGACGTTTTTATTAAGAACATAAATAATGAAAAACATTAAAGGAGTATTCTTTATCCTGTTGACTTTCTCTTTATTAATATCCTGTGATTCAAGACAGAAACAAGAAAAACTGGCCGATGCACGATTGAAGGTTATTGAAAAGTTGATCAGCCAGAATTCATTGAATGCAGCTAAAATTCAAATTGACAGCATACATTTTTTATTTCCCAGGTTGGTGAATAAACGCCGGATTGCTGCTGCCCTGGAGGATACTATTGTTCGCCGTGAGAGTTCACGCACGTTAGCTTATTGTGATAGTATTTTGCCAAAGAAACAACATGAGTTTGATTCTATTCAAAAGAATTTCAGGTTCGAAAAGGATAAAATATACCAGGAGACGGGAAATTTCGTTTATAAAACCCAACAAACTGAAAGTAATGCAAACCGCATCTATTTAAAGACTTATGTCAGTGAAAATGCAGACCTGTTTTTAATCAGCAATTATTGTGGTGGCAAACTGGAACATACAACCGTAGAAGTAACTTCCGCTGATTTGTTTGCGCATACTGATACCATTGATACTTCGGATCCAAATTATCATAGTTTTACCGATGGAGGGCAACGCTGGGAAGTGGTCACTTTTAAAAATGATGCAGGAAAGGATGTTGCCTCTTTTATTGCACAGTATTCAAAACAGCAGATCAAGGTTATCCTGCATGGTAAAAAGAATTATGTTTATTACCTGGATGATTCGGATAAAAAAGCCATACTTGAAACTTATCATTTGTGGGTTGTAAAAAAGGATGTTGTCAAACTGCAGAAAGAAATAAAAAAGGCTACTTCAAAAATAGAACGAATCAAAAATAGCGGTAAGTAATTAACAGAAACTAAATAATGTCGCATTGTTTTAAATAAGGGAATTAGGGTTAGATCTTTTTACTTAATATTTCTACTAAGGGCTAAAAAACCAAAATCAGGTTTTTGATTCAAAGCCCTTATTTTTAGAAATTAACCCTTCGTAGAAAACCAAACTCCCCATATCAAAACTCTTATTCCCTTATTTAGAGAAGCTATTTTAGTCGTATTTTTCAAGAAATAAAACTGGACAAGATGTTGTCCCAGCCAATTAATTTGACTGAATGAACTATTGGTTTTTTAATAAGAATGTGTAAACAGACAGACCAATTCAGGAAATAATGTTAATACAGTTGAAATTATTAATCAATTGGGGATTCAAATCGTTATGCAGTAATATCGTAATCAATCAAAAAATAAAAAAATGAAAAGAACGCTTCAAATTATCATGTTATGCTTTGTGGTAAGCTTAACAGCCTTGGCACAAAACACACAAAAAGTTGAAATAGTTGAGCTGAATATGCAAAGTTTCAAACAGAAGGTCTGGAATTTTGATAAGGACAAATCCTTTAGCAGGGTAGGAAACTTACCTATCATACTTGATTTTCATGCTACCTGGTGTGGACCCTGCAAAATGCTGGCACCTCATCTGCAGGCTATACAAAACAAATACAAAGGGAAACTGATCATCTATAAAATTGATGTTGACAAAGAACCTCTTCTAGCACAACGTTTCAACGTTCAGGCAATGCCGACTATGATTTTTATTGGAGGCAAATCCAACTACAAGTCAGAATTAGGTTATCAGGAATATGATGCGTTGGAGAAACTCGTGCTTAAGAATCTGTTTCAGAAATAAATCATTATAATCCGTTGTTTTCAAGAAATAACTCCATTAACCTGGAAACCGCATAGCTATCAATTTCTTTCAACGGTACCTGAATAAATTGATTAAAAGCTTTATCCTTTTTGGAAATATTTACCGAAAAGAATTGTGCATGTATTACCCGATGACTCAGAATATGTTTCATCGGGTTTGATATTTTATGGATCTCTACTTCATCTACATTTCCAAATAATGATTTGAAGGCTTCATCATCTAACAACTCCTCAGAGTTCAGCAATCGATCGGATTCTATTAATGGAAATTCAAAAAGATTTTGCCATACATCCTTCTCAACACGTTTTTGCAGGAATGTACTGTCCTGAAACCTGATGAAAAGATAATTGAAGAACCGGTTGGTTGATTTCTTTTTGGGTGATTTAACCGGAAGCATGGATATTAAATTATTTTCAAAAGCCATACAGACCGATTTTAAAGGACAAGCACTACAGTCGGGTGCCACAGGGATACATTGCAATGCACCAAATTCCATAATGGCCTGATTATGCTTTCCGGGGCTGGTCTTTGAAAGCAGCTCCTGTGCCAGTAAAGCAAACTCTTTTTTGCCTGAATTGCTATCAATGGGGGACTCAATGCCAAACAACCTGGATAAAACCCGGTATACATTTCCATCGACAACTGCGAAAGGTTGATGGAAAGCAAAGGAACTGATGGCGGCGGCGGTATATTCTCCAATGCCGGCAAGTTTAATGATATCGTTGTGTTGAGTCGGGAATACACCTCCAAATTGATGCATGATCTGCCGGGAAGCTTTGTGAATGTTACGGGCACGGGTATAATATCCAAGTCCCTGCCAATACTTTAATACGCTATCTTCATCGGCATCAGCAAGCATTTCGACTGTTGGGAAACGTTCAATGAAGCGGTGATAATAACCCAAGCCCTGATTTACCCTGGTTTGCTGGAGAATAATTTCAGATATCCAGATCCGATAAGGATCAGTAATATCACGCCAGGGTAAATCACGTTTATTATCATCGTACCAGTTGGTTAATTTCCCGGAAATATATTCTAAAGAGTCAGTCGAAATCATTTATTATGTTTGTTGAACAGAATACCACACATAAGGTATTGTGCAATGTGATAATTATTTGCATCTTTGCAGACAAAGGTAAGGCCTTGAACTTAACCATCAACATCCTATTCAATTAAACATTAATAATTTTATGAAAAAAACTGTATTATTCCTATTAGTAATACTTTGCGTTACCTCGTGTAAGAATTCAACCTTTACAATTACAGGCTCTGTGGAGAATAAAGGACTGAATGGAAAAACCATTTTTTTGAAACAACGCATAAACAGGGAATGGAAAACTATGGACAGTACTGTAGTTGAAAACCTGAAATTTACCTTTAAAGGAGCCAGTGATACTGCAAAAATCGCCTATCTTGCGTATGAATATCCGACAGGCAACAAGATCCGTCAGGCATTTGTACTTGAAAGCGGAAATGTAACTGCAGCTATCGATACCAGCGGATTTATGATCATCAAAGGAACCAAACAAAACGATTTGTTGCAAACCTACCAGGATGAAAAGAATTCCTTCAATAAAAAAACATCAGCTTTTTATAAACTGCATATTGGAAAAGTGGAAACACCTGAACAAAAAATGGCTTTTTCAAAAGATATAGAGAAATTAAACCAGGAAGAAATCAATATCGATAAAAAGTTTGCCCTCGAGAATGTCAATACACTCGTAGGAACCCATGTGTTTATGAATTCATTTTATGGCTATAGCATCCCGGAAAAGGAATCGATTGTAAATGTAATGAATGTTGAAACCAAAAATATAAAAAGGGTCCAGGAAATTATTGCCGACATGGAAGTTGAAAAGAAGGTAGCAGTTGGCAGCAAATTTATTGATATTAAATTGCCGGGTATCGCAGGGGATTCTATTGCATTATCCGACCTGGTGGGGAAAACAGATTTTGTACTGGTTGATTTCTGGGCTTCCTGGTGTGGCCCATGCATGCAGTTCTTACCCGAACTACAGTCGTTCTATGCAAAACACAAAGGTGCAAGCCTCGAAATCCTGGGAGTGTCCCTTGATGATTCCAAGGAAGCCTGGACAAGTACAGTTGCTTCAAAGAAAATCAACTGGAAACTGGTGTCTGATTTGAAAGGCTGGAAATGCGCAGGTTCAAGGGCGTACGCAGTAAATTCAATTCCAGCAACAGTGTTAATTGATAAAAGTGGGAAAATTGTAGGGAAAAATTTAAGTATTCCTGAAATGGAGAAATTATTGCTTGGGAATGGCACTAAAAAATAAAAAAATCGACTTTATTGAAAAAAAAAACTCTGCAATTGTTTTTTAATCAGAATAAAAGCAATATATTTGCAGTCCGTTTGAATAAAAAAAAGAAATATCATTTATTAACTAACTTATAAAATATTACTGAAATGACTAAGGCAGACATCGTAAACGAAATTGCTAAGAATACAGGAATTGACAAAGTAACTGTATTAACTACTGTTGAAGCTTTTATGGAAACTGTAAAAGATTCACTCTCTAAAAATGAGAACGTGTATTTAAGAGGATTTGGTAGCTACGTTATCAAACAAAGAGCTGAAAAAACTGCTCGTAACATCTCTAAAAACACCACTATCATTATCCCAGCTCACAACATACCTTCGTTCAAACCAGCAAAAACTTTTGTGAGCGTAGTAAAATAATTTTTTTCATTCAACTAATTCAATCAAGATGCCAAGCGGTAAAAAAAGAAAACGACATAAAATGTCAACGCACAAAAGAAAGAAGAGACTAAGAAAAAACAGACACAAGAAAAAATAAGTCTAGTGGTCTTTTAAGTCTAAAGTCCAAGAAAACAAACTTATAAGCGAACATCTAGGCTTTAAGTTTGTTTTTTGTTTATAAACTCAACCCAATCAAAATAAAAAAAAGTGAATAGCGAATTAGTAGTTGATGTAAAAACATCTGAAATATCTATTGCGCTGCTCGAAGACAAACGCCTTGTAGAACTTAACCAGGAAGGACGCGAAGAACAGTTCGCCGTGGGAAATATCTATTATGGCAGGGTAAAAAAAATAATGCCCGGTTTGAATGCAGCCTTTGTGGATGTTGGTTACGAAAAAGACGCTTTTCTACATTATCTTGATTTAGGTTCCAATTTCAACACTTTTACACAATTTACAACGCAGGCGTTAAGCGACCGTAAAAAGACGCCTGCTATTCAGAAAACAAAACTTCAACCGGAATTAGAGAAAAACGGTTCAATCAATGACATTCTTAAAACAGGACAGGAAATATTGGTACAAGTGACCAAAGAACCTATCTCTACCAAGGGTCCACGATTGACAGCTGAAATATCGATTGCCGGCAGGTTCCTGGTCTTAATACCGTTTGCCGACAAGGTGTCGGTATCGCAAAAGATTAAGACTGAAGAAGAAAGACAACGTCTGAAACAACTTATTCAAAGCATTAAGCCCAAAGGATTTGGAGTTATTGTACGAACAGTTGCCGAAGATAAAAAGGTGGCTGAACTCGATAATGAGTTGAAGATTTTGGTAAAACGCTGGGAAGAAGCGATTATCAAGACACAACAAGCTAAAGGAGTTTCGCTGATCTTAGAAGAATTAGGTCGTACGGTAGGAATAATTAGAGATTTATTCAGCCCGAGTTTTAAGCATATACATATTAACGATGTGGCGGTGTACACAGAGGTACGTGATTACGTAGAACTTATTGCACCCGACCGAAAAGACATTGTGAAATTGTATCAGGATGAAATGCCGATTTACGACAGTTTTGGGATTACCAAACAAATCAAATCAGGATTTGGAAAAACTGTTTCGTTTAAAAACGGTGCTTATCTGATTATTGAACACACCGAAGCCCTGCACGTTGTTGATGTAAACAGCGGGAACCGATCAAAAGCAGGGAACGGACAAGAAGACAATGCACTGGATGTGAATCTGGCAGCAGCCGATGAAATAGCCCGCCAACTACGCTTGCGTGATATGGGCGGAATAATCGTGGTCGATTTTATTGATATGCACGAGACAGAGAACCGTCAGAAACTTTTCGACAGGATGCGTGAAAATATGGCCAATGACAGAGCCAAGCACAATATCCTTCCGTTAAGTAAATTCGGTTTATTACAGATGACAAGACAGCGTGTACGGCCCGAGATTCATATTGACATCGAAGAAACCTGTCCTACCTGTTATGGAAAAGGACGTACCAAGCCATCTATATTATTTACCGACCAGTTGGAAAGTAAAATAGATTATTTGGTTTCTAAATTAAAAGTAAAAGAATTTACACTTCATGTACACCCCTATGTGGATGCCTATATCTCTAAAGGCTTATTGTCGATGAAGTGGCAATGGAAACGAAAATTCGGAAATGGTTGTAAAGTGATAGCCGAACAGAAATTAGGCTTTTTACAATACAAATTCTACGACAAAAAGGGAATTGAAATTGACCTACAAGAAGAAATAGAAAAAATATCGTAATCAAAACAAACTAAAAGAGGCTATCCGTGATGGATAGCCTCTTTTTTTTGCGATAGGGTAACTCATTATAAGGTTGCCCTTTTAATTCTGGATAACCGGGGTGAAATTTTAAATAATGCAATTTGAATTCACAGATTCTTAAGATTAAAGTTGTATGTTCGTCTCTTGAAGCAATTCAAGCTGTCTGTTAGAAGTAATTGTCACAAAACCTACAATATTCCTGTTTAAATGAGTAGATACTCTTAGGTGGCTTTAATGAGTCACTGTCTTGGGTGTGCTGGTGAAGAGTTTGAAGGGTTTGAAAGGTTTGAAAAGTTTGAAAGGTTTGAAAGGTTTGAGTGGTTTGAAAGGATTGAATAGTTTGAAGGGTTTGAAAAGTTTGAAAAGTTTGAAAGGTTTGAGGAGTTTGAGAGATAGGGTCGGGTAATATAAAGCGGTACTTATTATGGTTGTCATTTAAGAAACCATGTACTTTAAATTCTTAAAGTATGAAACCTTGCTGGATTTTAAACTGATCTCACAAATTGATTTGTTCTAGGAGACACTATAAGGTTGGATTTGAAATTAAGCAATGAACAAAAAAAATGGCTGTCCGATTGATCGAACAGCCATTTTTAGCAATTATATAAAGAATTGAATTATGCTTTAGCAACTTCTTCAGCAGCTTCATCAGCAGCTTGTTCAGCTGGTGTTTCGGCAGGAACTTCAACTGGTGCTTCCACAACTGGTACTTCAGCAGGAATAACAACCGGAGTTTCTTTAACTGGAGTTTCAACAGCAGCTTCAACAGCAGGTGTTTCAACAACAGCTTTTGCTTTCTTTTCTTTTTTAGCAGCTTTTTCAGCAGCAAGATCCATTTTGTCTTTCAAATCAGACAAAGATTGAATATCTCCTAAAGTTGTTTTTTCTGCAGCCGGAGTTGTAGAAACAGGAGCATCTTCTTTCTTGGCACGTTTTGGAGCTGCCTTTTTAGCAGGAGCTTCAACGCTTGAACTTACTGTAGCAGTAGATTCGCCTTTTTCTGCACGTTTGGCATCTTCATGAATGCGGCTGTGTGAAAGAATGATTCGTTTAGCATCTTTGTTGAATTCAATTACCTTGAAAGATAATTTTTCATCTACATGAGCCTGAGAACCGTCTTCTTTTACCAAATGTTTTGGAGTAGCAAAACCTTCAACACCGTAAGGTAAAGAAATTACAGAACCTTTGTCTAACATTTCAACAATAACACCTTCGTGGATACTGTCAACTGTAAACATTGTTTCTAAAACATCCCAAGGATTTTCTTCCAATTGTTTGTGACCAAGACTTAAACGACGGTTAGCTTTGTCGATTTCAAGAACCTGAACATCAATTTCTGCACCTATTTGAGTAAATTCAGATGGGTGTTTTACTTTCTTAGTCCATGACAGATCTGAAATGTGGATCAAACCATCAACGCCTTCTTCGATTTCAACAAATACACCAAAGTTAGTAAAGTTACGTACTTTAGCTGTGTGTTTGCTTCCAACGGCATAACGTGATTCGATATCTTCCCATGGGTCAGATTTCAATTGTTTGATACCAAGAGACATTTTACGTTCGTCACGATCAAGGGTTAAGATGATTGTTTCCACTTCATCTCCTACTTTCAGGAAGTCCTGAGCAGAACGTAAGTGTTGAGACCAGCTCATTTCAGAAACGTGAATTAAACCTTCAACGCCTGCAGCGATTTCAACAAATGCACCATAATCAGCCATGACAACTACTTTGCCTTTTACTTTGTCACCAACTTTAAGAGTGGTATCCAAAGCATCCCAAGGATGAGCAGAAAGTTGTTTCAATCCAAGAGCAATACGTTTCTTTTCGTCATCGAAATCAAGGATAACAACATTAAGTTTTTGATCCAATGATACGATTTCCTCAGGATGCGATACACGACCCCATGATAAATCGGTGATGTGGATCAAACCGTCTACGCCACCAAGGTCGATAAATACACCATATGAAGTGATGTTTTTAACTGTACCTTCAAGAACCTGACCTTTTTGAAGTTTACCGATAATCTCTTTCTTTTGAAGTTCCAGTTCAGCTTCAATAAGAGCCTTGTGAGAAACAACAACGTTTTTAAATTCGTGGTTAATTTTGATAACCTTGAATTCCATAGTTTTGTTTACGAATACATCGTAGTCGCGGATAGGTTTCACATCGATTTGTGATCCAGGAAGGAAAGCTTCGATTCCGAATACATCGACGATCATACCACCCTTGGTACGGCATTTTACAAAACCTTTCACAATTTCCTGTGTTTCAAGGGCTGCATTTACGCGATCCCATGAGCGGGTTGCACGGGCTTGTTTGTGAGAAAGGATGAGTTGTCCTTTTTTGTCTTCCTGGCTTTCGATATACACTTCAACTTTGTCACCAACTGCCAAATCAGGATTGTAACGGAATTCGCTCATAGGCACAACACCATCCGATTTGTAACCTACATTGACAACTACCTCACGTTTGTTAATCAAAATAACCGTTCCTTCTACAACTTCTTTGTCCTTGATTGCATTTAAGGTTCCATCATAGATTTTTTCTAAATCAGTTTTTGATTGAGCAGACATTGTAATACCGTTTTCATAGGCATCCCAATCAAAATCTCCTGATGGTACCGGAGGTACAACAGGTACTCGTACTTTAGCGGCTGGAGCTTCTTCGATTACGACTTCTTCTACTGCCGGAGTTTCTTCTACAACAGCTTCCACTGCTGGTAATTCTTCTTCGATAACAGCTTCGACTACTGCTGGTGTTTCTTCAACAACCGGTGCTTCTTCGATTTCTGCTTCAATTGCAACAGGAGCTTCTACAACAACAGCTTCTTCAACTGCAGGTGTTACTTCTTCCACTGTTTGTTCCACGGTAGGAATCACTTCTTCCGGGGTGTTTTTGTTTTCTTCCATTTCTGAAAATTGTTTTTTTTACTAATAAATAGTAGGTTAGACATTATGTTGATTAAAAAATATAGGGCGCAAAGGTACAAAAATATAATCAATCGACAATAGCTAAATAGGTCAAAAAATTATAAGATGTAAACGGACAATCCATGCTGATTTTCAACTATCAACCGATTTCTGGTTGTATTTAAGATTCCTGATAAATCAACCAATCAACCAATGGAATGTAGTGACGTTCCGCTTGCGGGATCATCCAATCAACCAATTAACCAATCAACCAATTAACCAATTAACCAATCAACTATTTCCTTGGTTTGCTTTTCAAAGCTTTCGTTATTGCTTCAACGACTAACGGTTCCATTACTTTGTATCCGGCCACACTGGCATGTACACCATCAGTAGTCAGTTCTGATTTCATACCATGTTGTTCAGTTGCCATAGGAGTAAAGTAATCCAGGTAAATAAATCCTTTTTTCTCACAATATGCTTTCATCCATGCATTCAGAGTGACAATCTTTTCTGCAGGTTCCAATCCTTTTTTCCAAGGATAATCTAAAACCGGCAATACGGACGATAGCACTACCCGGATGCCATTTGCATTTGCCAGCTCTGCCATGGATGCCAGGTTGTCCTCGATCATTTCGAGGGTGGAAGGGCCTGTATTGCCTGCAATATCATTGGTGCCTGCCAGGATAACCACTACCTTGGGTTGAAGGGCAATAACATCCTGACGGAAGCGTATAAGCATTTGGGGAGTGGTTTGTCCGCTGATACCAC
Source organism: Paludibacter sp. (assembly GCA_028710415.1). Lineage (GTDB taxonomy): Bacteria > Bacteroidota > Bacteroidia > Bacteroidales > Paludibacteraceae > Paludibacter. The sequence continues at coordinate 72,557 of JAQTUE010000015.1, forward strand.
GATTGATATAAGGATTGTTAGAGAAAAAATCAGCTCTTTTCTCGATCCACCCCTGTGTAATGGAATTACCCATAAATACAACCCTGTTTTCACCTTTAGCAGGTGCTGCCAGTGCTGCATTTTCTTTGCTGAAGCGCCCCAGGTTTGGCCAGTCCTGTGCGTTGAGTTGTAAACCACTGAATAACGATACAGCCATAATGAGACTTTTAAAAATAAAGTTTGATTTCATACAAATAATAGAATTTTAAAGTGTTTTGTACTAAAAAAGAATATAATGAAGTGTTTATAAAAGAACTGAGAACTATCAGGTTTCACTTATTATGTGTCGAAGAAAGAACTAAAAAATCAATTTTAGCATGCCAAAATTAATCAAAATATTTAAAATATCCGGTATTGGTGCTAAAGTAGCCATTTATTTTAACTTATTCAAATTTTAGTATCTATAGACCACTCTCATTCACTCTTTAACCAACTTATCAGGTCAAGCCATATTTCATTGGGTAAGGTATGCCCTCCCAAAAATTCTTTATAGGTAGGAGTCAGGCCGAGTGTTTTCAGGTAAGCATTGCTTTCACGGGCATATTCTATGTTCAGCACGTTGTCGGACAGTCCATGGGATATAAAAACTTTCAGGGAACTCAGTTTCTCTGATGGTACAATGAATGGCTTTATTTCATTCAACAGTCTTCCGCTCATCACGGCAATCCCTTTAATCAGATCGGGTCTCGTAAGCCCGACGCTAAATGACATGATGCCACCCTGACTGAAACCGCCAAGATAAACTTGTTTTTCATCAAATGAATGATGTGTTTTCAAAGATTCCAAAAACTGAATGATGATTTTTCTGCTGTTTTCTGCCTGTTCCTTATGAATCACAGGAACACCTGTTGAGAAATCCACCTGAAACCAGGCATAGCTGTTTGGCCCTATTGTAAGGGGGCCCCTGGCGGATAGAATCAAAAAGTTGTCGGGTAAATGTTCTGAAAATGAGAACATATCCTGCTCGTTACTTCCAACACCGTGCATCAGTATCAGAAGTGGCGGGTTAATTGTTCCGGCTTTTGCTTCCCGGACTAAATAGTACAAGGAACCTTCGGTATGCAAGTCGTATTTTTTATTGGTTGAATTCATGTAGTATTTGTTTGTGAGTTAAATTCCTTATTTCTCTATTGTTGCATTTGACAGACTTATTTCTATGTTTTATGAATGAATATCCCAACAGTGTATTGATTCTTTGAATTTTAAATGCAACATTCAAATGTCCCATTAAGTTTGCTATTACGACTTCAAATATACTAAAAACATTTAAGTTAATTCCTTCTTAAACAAAAAAAGAGCTAACCGTTTAAGATTAGCTCCATGGTTGAAATTGAATTGCAGGTTAAATTTCAATAGATTTGTTCGCCCAGTGCCAGTTTCAGTTTCAGGATACTTGCTGAGTAGTCGATTTTTGTTTTGAGTAACGCAAGCCTGCTCTCAGCTACCGAGGTCGAACTGTCCAGCATATCCAGGTTGGTGATGGCACCTGCCCTGAAATTGGTTTCTGCCAGGGAATATGCCTGTAATGCCTGTTCGAGTTGTAACTCCGATTGGTGTACTTTTTTCAACGCGGATTGTGCATTGGCTTTACTTTCCACCACTTCGTTTACAATTGTCCGCCGTGCCAGCTCTGTTTCCTGTACATTCCCCTGAATTTCTGAATTTGCCTGTATTTTAGTGTACTTCGAACGGTTCGCATCAAACAGTGGAACCTTGAGACTAACTCCGACTGCAAAATTCAGTTTTCCTACATCCTGGTATTTGTCATTGAAATAGCCGTTTTTAATACCACCGGTACCAAAAGCATTCAACGATGGATTGTTCTGGATATTGGCCATTTTCAACCGCGTATCTGCCAACGTACTTTTTTGACGGGCAATCTTCATTTCATTGCGATGGTCGAAAGCTATAGCAAACAACGAATCGTTCGAAGCAAGGATCTGTGGAGCCAACACTTCATTTTTGACAGTCAGTTTCGTGTCCTGCGATTTACCTAAAAAGGAATTAAGCTGGCCCAGTTGAATCTGAAGGGCATTTGATAAATCTGTCTTTTGATTCTCAATGACTGAAATACGGACTTTAGTCGTTAAAACTTCATAGTTGGTGGCCGAACCGGTAGCTGCTTTTTTCTGGACAAACACAAGATGTTCATTCAGGGTAGCTATCTCTTCATTTTTAATTTTGACGGCTTCCTGTAGGAACACAATGGAATAAAAGTTCCCGATCATCATTCCAGAGAGCCTTTGCTTTAAAAGTTCAATTGAGAATCCGACCATTTCCCTGTTTTGTTTTTCGAAAGTGATGCTCTTGTCCGCTTTTCCAAAATCATATATTGACTGACTTATATTCAATGCCGCCGAATACATATCAGGGGGATACAATTGGAATGATCCTAACCCGGGCATGGTAAGGGAGGTCGTTGGTCCCAGAAAAGTGAAAGAACCCGTAAGATTGACATCCGGCAGATAGGCTGTTTTTGCCAGCTCTATTTTAGCATCAGAGGATACAATGTCCGTTTGTGTTTTTTTTATTGACGGGTAATTCTGAATCACTTCGCTTAAAATCGCATGCAGGCTCAATGAATCTCCATTCGGTTTATCTGTAATTTGTCCATAAACTGCTACACCGGGCAACAGGATCAGGGCAATTATTATTTTATAAATTGATTTCATTCTATTCTGTTTTATTTTGTAACGTGCTTAAGTTTAATTGTCTATTCCATCATATGGACTTGATGTTCAGTATCCAACCCATTCGGTACTTTCTTTTTTGATTTGAGCATTAAAATAGGCAGAAAACCTATCAGGGAAATAACTGCTGCAATCAGAAAATCATCATTGATACCCTGGATAAAAGCCTGTGTGCTGACATTCGACATGACAATGCTTTGTGCCTGCCGAAGGGCTGTTGTAAAGGCTCCTCCTCCATGTTGTTGAATGAAATAGGCCATATGCCTTGTGACACCCTGAAATTCCTGTGAACCGGACTGAATAGAGCCGCCATACATTTGGGCATGGAAGTTTACCCGTGCGGTTAAAATGGTCGATAACAAGGCAACCCCCATACTTCCTCCAACCTGACGGATCGTATTCGATATCCCTGAGGCCTGAGCCATCTTTTCACGTGGTATAGTCAACAGTGACAACGTACTCAACGGAGTGAAAACTAATCCCATTCCCAACCCTCTTAAATAGAGCGAAGTCATGATGTACGAATGCTCGGTAAGAAAGGACAATTCCGAATTCAGATAAAAGCTTAGCACCAACAATCCCATACCGGTCAGAATAGGTACTTTTGGATTCACCTTGTCCGAAAACCAACCTGATATCGGGGAGAAAAATCCCTGAATTATACCTACCGGCAGAAAGACTGCCCCCGATTGCAAGGCTGTATATCCCAATGAGTTTTGTAAGAACAAAGGTAGCAGGAAGGTACTTCCAAACATTCCGATCCCAAAAAGGAACATCAGCAGGTTGCTCATTCCAAAGTTTCGGTCACCCAGTAAACGTAAGTCTATCAATGGATTCTCAGTAGTTAATTCCCTGGTTAGGAATACTGCCAGTGCAACTCCCGAAACGGCAAAGCAAGCTAAAATATATGGTGCTGTCCAACCTGCTGAATTGGTTTGTGCATTCCCTTCAGACAATGCAAACAATAATACAGGCAAAAATATGATTACGGATATAAACCCGATATAATCGAATTTACGTGTGTTCGGACTGATAAATTCCCTTTGGATGACTATGGTAAATACCAATGCTAATATTCCGATTGGAACATTCACGTCAAAGATGAGCTGCCAGCTGAAATTATCAACCAGGTAGCCACCAATCAGTGGCCCGAATGATACGGATGCTGCTGCCGATATTGCCCAGAATCCCAGTGCAAGACCACGTTGTTTAAGTGGAAACTCACGTGTTATGATTGCCATACCTAGTGGTTGTACAATCCCTGCACCCAATCCCTGAATGATACGCGAAATAATCAATGTGTTTTCATCATTGGATAACCCGCATAACAGGGAGCCGAGTGTGAACAGAAATAATCCCCAGAAGTAAACCTTTTTATACCCAAACTTATCGGCCAACCATCCGGATGTTGGAAGCATAGCTGCCATGGATAGCAGGTAAGCAGTTATCACCCATTGAATGGTGGATAGCCCTACGCCGAATGAAGACATGATTTTTGGAAGACTTACATTTACAATCGTACTGTCCAGCACAACCATAAAGGTTCCTACCATCACGTTTGCCAATACGAACCATTTGTACAATGGACTTTTGGGGTGAAAGAATGAATCCCGGTTGCGTAGTTTTCGACGAAGTCTATGTGTATTTGATATTTTCCTCATTATTACTTGATAATTTTAACTACAGCAGACATGCCGGTCAACAAATTATAAGCTGACAATTTTTCTCCTTTTTCCGTACCATCGATTGATATCTTAATGGCTACCCGTTGGGTCACTTTTGTAAAGTTCCCTGAAGCATTATTTTGTGGAATTAGTGAAAATTGTGATGCAGTGGTAGAACCCATGGTATAGATTTTACCTGTAAAAACAACATCCGGATACATATCCAGGGCAATAAGTGCTTTCTGTCCGTTATGCAGTTTTTCCAACTTGGTTTCTTCCAGGAAAACCTGGATCCAGAATTTGCTGTTGTTGTTGATGGTATAAATCGCCTGGCTTGGCTGTGCAATATCTCCCGGCAGTAACCAACGTTTGGCAACGACTCCATTTACAGGAGCATATAAACGTGTATTGTTCAGTTGAGTTTTGATAACCCCGATTTGAGCCTGTGCGCCTGTCACAGCGGTCTCAGCACTTTTAATCATGGTTTTTGATACCCCGATTTGTGCCTGGGCTGCTTCGAGTTGTGCCTGTGCAGTTTCCTGTGCTTTCAACAGATGGTCGTATTGTTCCTTGGTAATAACACCACCTGAGTATTGTGTTTTTCCACGGTTGAAATCTTCTTTTGCTTTCTCCAGACTGATTTGGAGGATTTTTATGTTCTTTTCATCATATTGCAATTTTGCCTGGGCTTGTGCTTTATTGGCCTCAGTCTGCGATTTCATGGCAATCACCTGTTGTTTTTGTGCCAAAAGGTCAATGCTGTCCAATTCTGCCAATAGCTGACCTTGTTTCACCGAGTCACCTTCTTCTGCGTAGATTTTACTGATTCTACCCATTATTTTAGGGCTTACAGAAATGTTATCAGAGGCTACTACAGCATCATCAGTCCTGATGAAACTCGTGTAGTCTTTATACCAATACCCTCCACCGATTAATACTATCAATATAACTACTACCAATGGAATGTAAATTTTCCAATCTTTCTTTTCCTTTTTCATATACCTTTTTTTGTTATTTAATTTTTGTCTATTTTCTTGTTGTGATTTATTTTATTCTTCTGTTTTATAACAAACTGTGTCTGAAGTGTGAGGGTTTTCCTGAACGATTTTTATCAAAATTTCTTTTACCCGTTGGGTTGATTCGGACATTACCTTTAGTGTTTCTGAATCTAATTTTTGCAGCTTTAGGCGTAATTCCTGACTGATTTCAAGTTTTATGGCATAAAAGTCAGCAACTCCTTTCTCGGTGATATGAACATTTACAATACGCCTGTCTTTCGGATCGTATAAACGTTCAACCAGATTTTCTGCAATCAGTTTATCCACCAATCCTGTTACATGAGGCTTGGGCATGGATAATTTACACCCTATTTCGGACATGGAAAGCATTCCGTGCCTGGTAAGTGCACCGAGTACATACAAGGAACCCGGGTTTAAATTTGTCTTTGAACGAATGGACCTGGTGAAACTTTTGGAAAGTAAGGGATGAATTGAAATCAAATTCTCAATGACTGAGTCGATTGAGAGGGTATCGTTTTCTATCATAATTGTAAATTAAAACTATTAATCATGGTAATGGTTACAAAAGTATAACTATTATTTTAATATAAATGTTTGGTTATGGTAATTTAACGATATATTTGTTTTTATCACGTTGTATAATTTCGAGGATACGGGATATCTGTAACTAAAAAACGTTTGCATTCCTTACTGGAAATACAAACGTTTTTCAATTTAAAATGTTTACTGTACAGGATGTTATATAAGATTCACTTTAGAAAAGAAATACTTCATAACAATTTTTCGATTTAAAGACCTAGTATTTAATCAGAATAAATAACGAACCACATGAGGCACAATAGTACACAATAGAAAGAATGTGTTATGACATTTCGTTGATTTTTTAATCTTAAATTCCGTAAGGTAAGAAGTAGGAACAATACATTGTCCTGTTTTTATTTCTTGAAAAATTCGATTAAAACAGTATTTCTAAATAAGGGAATAAGGGTTTTAATATGGAGTGGTTTGGTTTTCTACGAAGGGTTAATGTCTAAAAATAAGGGTTTTAAATTAAAACCTTTCCGATAAACCGGAATGTACCATATTTTTGTTTTTTACCCCTTAGTAGAAATATTAAGCAAAAAAATCTTACCCTTATTCCCTTATTAAAATTAAAATAATACGACATTATTTAGTTCCTGTTACTTAGTTGACTATTGTGTTCTTTCTTAATTTGTTTATATGTCCTATTGTGACTATTGTGGTCTCTAAATAAAACGGGATGTAGCAAGCTCCATTTGACTTATTTGTTTAGTTTTAACTGAATAGTGCTGTCAGACTTTCCGGCCAACTGTAGCTTCCCGGTTTTATGGTAAGATGGATATCCGGCAAACCTTCAATTTCCATTCGCACAACACCCGGCGATAATTCTTCAACTGGAATAAGGGTTTTCCAGTTTAGTAAGTCCAGAATCGAACAGGTGGTAGCACCTCCTTCAATAAATAATTCTTTTATCTCACATTTTTGAACCAATTGTTTTACTATCAGTGCCATCCGTTGCTTGAGGATCGTAGAACTGCCGGGGAAACTGATTTTATTTTCAGAAATCGTCAGGTTGAGCCTTTTGTTGATAGCCCATATTTTGGACAGTTCTTCGGCAAATGTTTCAATATCCCCTTTTCCTGATTTTACCTGTAGCAATGATTCCGGGAATGATACTATCGGACAATTATTGCCTGATTGACCATCGACTGCACATCGACTTGCCGATTGGGTACTTCCTGAAACAAGGAGGAAATCACTCGAAATGATTGATGCTGGTTGAATTGTAGCTTCAAGAGTTTTTCCGGTTTTTAGCAATACCTGTTCAAAGAATGCCGCGCTGCCACATAAAAGAGTATCAACATCCGATAAATTGGCGCAATTGCTCAGTTCCTCGACCGAAGAACAATCCGGAATAGTCAGGCCTGTCGCCGGTAAGGCAGATATATACCCGGTATGAAATTCGGTAATATGATTGTACCTGGGAGAGCGGCATACTAACAGCTTTTGAACTTCTGATACATCAGCCGGGAAATCAGGATCACGTGCAAAGGCAGTATTTTCTATTTTTTCATTGCCCACCATGTAGATTCCATCCCGGATACAACGGCCCGATAATGGGTTTGCCGCTTGTAACAATACTTTAGTAAACTTCTTTACATCGAGTATGGCTGATAATTCGGTCAGGACATAACCCCGTAAAGCGGAATCACATTTTTTAAATACAACAGTCTCAGTGTCCCGAAAGATTGTTTTCGCCAAACCATAATGTGTCCGGTATGCTTCCAGTTCTGTTGCTGATCGGCTGTCCGTTGAAATAACACAGACATCGCACTTGGCCTCGGGGACTGAATCAATCCCAAAGGTTACTTTCAGCCCGTATCGCAGGCAAACGCCTGCTATCTCAGCGGCTCCTGTTATGTCGTCGGCAATAACTGTAATCATTTTTTACGGTGTTTTGCCATGACAATAGCATAATCAATCGCAACCAGCATGGCATCTGCCGAAGCAATTCCCTTGCCGGCAATTTCAAAGGCAGTCCCATGATCCACAGAAGTCCGGATGATAGGTAATCCCAGGGTGATATTCACTCCTTTCACACTTTTCATGGTTTGTTTCTCATTGTCCCATTGAAATCCTTCGAGCTTGAAAGGAATATGACCCTGGTCGTGGTACATAGCCACACACCCATCATATCTTCCCTGGACAGCCTTTACAAACATGGTGTCGGGTGGGACAGGACCTTCCACATCATATCCAAGGGCATTTGATTCTATAATGGCGGGAATGATCTCATTAATTTCTTCGTCCCCAAAGAGCCCGTTCTCCCCGGCATGGGGATTTAACCCGGCAACAGCAATATGGGGTTTGGCGATTCCAAACTGGACACAGGCATCATTCAGTAACGAAATGACTTCCATGACCCTTTCCTTGGTGCATAAATCACAGGCTTTCCGAAGGGAGACATGGGTGGTTGCATGAATGACCCGCAGGTTTTCATCCGCCAGCAACATGGCAAACTTGGCAGTATTGGTAAAATGGGCATAGATCTCCGTATGTCCCGAAAATTTATGTCCTGCTTTATGAATGGATTCTTTGTTGATAGGAGCTGTCACCGTTGCGTCAACTTCTTCGGCCAATGCCAGGTCAATTACTTTTTTTACTGCTTCAAAGGCTGCATTCCCCGACATGGCAGATACTTCACCTAAGTTTAGATCAGCTATGACTACATTTTTCAAATCATATACATCAATGGTCCCGGGTGTAAACAGAGCCTCTTTTACCGATTGAATGGCGTTGATCTTCACATTAACGTGCATGCTTTTCACAGTTTGTTCCATAACTGTGGCATCACCTACTACCAATGGCTGGCAACGGTCGTAAACGTCAGGAATGGATAATGCCTTGATACAGATTTCAGGTCCTATGCCGGCCGGGTCTCCCATGGAGATTCCTATTATTGGTTTCATATTTTTGTAGTTGATTGGTTTATTAAGTTGATTAGGTTGATTAAGTTGAATGAGTTGATTGAATTGTGACGGCTTCGCTAACAAAACCTGTTCCTGCTAACTGTCGAAGCCGTCACTAATATTTAAGCGGGTTAATTGGTTGAATGGTTAATTAGGTTGATTGAGTTGTGACGGCTTCGCTAACAAAACCTGTTCCTGCTAACTGCCGAAGCCGTCACTAATATTTAAGCAGGTTAATTGGTGATTAGTTAATTAGTTAATTAGTTGAATGGTTAATTAGGTTGATTGAGTTGTGACGGCTTCGCTAACAAAACCTGTTCCTGCTAACTGCCGAAGCCGTCACTAATATTTAAGCAGGTTAATTAGTTAATTGGTTGATTTGTTATTTGGTAAAAAAGTTGCTAAACTAAAGCAAATGACCCTTTTTGTTGTTCCATATTAAATTCAAAAGAATAGATAATTATAGCCTTCTAATTGATTATGTTGAGATTGTTTATAATAGTTTCCTAAAAATATTGATAGCATCCTCTTTAGTAACTACCCTTGGATTGTTTTTCAACAACCGGGTTACATTCATGGCGATATCAGCTAGTTCGGGCAATACCTCTTCCGTGATTCCTATTTCCGATAAATGCTGAGGAATACCGCATGCACAGGAAATTTCCTGTAACCTTACGATCCCTGCCAAGGCTGTTGCCTCGTCCGTTTCTCCTTGTTTCACTCCCAGAGCCAAAGCTACTGCAGCATGACGATCGGGGGAAGCCGGCATATTAAAACGAAGTACTTCAGGCAACAGGATGGCATTTGCCAATCCATGGGCTACATGAAATTTTCCTCCCAGGCCATACGATAGGGCATGAACTGCCGAAGTATTCACCGGACCCAGGCATAACCCTCCGTACATCGATCCCAGCGATAAAGCTGAACGTGCTTCCAGGTCGGTTCCGTTTTTACATGCTTTCTCCAGGTTATCGGCAATCAGTGTGATCCCTTTCAAAGCATAGGTGTCCACAGCCGGATGGGCAAATTTATTGGTGTAGGCTTCTATGCAATGTGAAAGTGCATCCATGCCTGTCTCGGCAGTCAACCGGGCAGGCAGGCTTACCGTTAATACCGGATCGATATAACAACTGTCCGGTACCAGGTATGGGCTGATAATACCGCTTTTTGCTGCGGTTTCTTCGTTCAGCAAGATGGCGTTCGGTGACATTTCACTACCGGTCCCGGATGTTGACGGGATACAAATTAATTTAATGCTACGTCCTTTTAATAAGCCGATGCCGACAATTTCCGTAAGTTGTTGCTCGTTGCCGGTCAATGCAGCCAGTAGTTTAGCGCAATCGAGTACACTTCCTCCACCCACGCCAACAATGCAATCCGGACGAAAATAGGCTGATTTATTCAGTAAGGTGTCGAATTGATCAAATGTCGGTTCACCCGGGAAATCATAATCTATCACGACCACTTTTTTACCTGCGGTCGACATTGTGTCAAAAACCGGTTTTACGGCATTGATTAACGGATTTGCAATTAAAAACAAGATCCTGTTTGAAGATAATATTAAATTATCTTCGGGTAGCTGCTGTATGCTGTTCTCTCCGAAAACAATTTTTCCGGGTTGTTGCAATATTATTGAATTCATTTTAATCTAAATAAGCGGTTTATAAATTTAATCGTAGGGATGCACCTTATTGCGTCCCAAAGGTATTGAATTTCGTTGATCGAGCGTCTTTATTTAATTAAACGTTTTGATCGTTTTTGTAATAGCCGTAAATGGTCAAATGTATATCGGCAGGTTCCGATTTAAAGAACAGGCTTGCCACATAGCCCACACAAAATACAATCAGGTGGCTGTAGACCCCAAGCATGTATTTGTGGTGCGGGAAATTGAATTTACCTAAGTCCAGCATCAAGTGATCGCCAATTTTGGTGGTTGTTAATACGGCATAGGCTGTAAATACTACGCAGGTCGCTATCCCGATATGCAGCCCTTGTTTGTTTGCCCGGCGTGATAATACTCCCAGAAGGAATATCCCTACAATCCCGGCTGAGAAAATGGCATATAGTCCGAATACAATGCCCAGGATGCCTTCCCCTTCCCACTTTACAAATAAATAAGCTACGGTCATCATGATACAACCTGCCACAAAGACTAAAATACGGCCCATATTCAGGCGCTGTTTATCGGTACAATTTGGTTTTAACCGTTGGTAATAATCTTCCACCCCAATGGCAGACAGGCAATTCAAATCCGATTGCAGGCTTGCCAGGGCTGCTGCCACCAAAGCCGAGAGTACTAACCCAACCACACCCACCGGCAATTGTGTGCTGATAAAATATGGAAATACCTTGTCGGCTGTAATCTCTTTTGGTAAAAATGCGGTCCCTGTATGATAGAATACGTACAATAACGCCCCAATGAGCATAAAGAGTGTCCATACCGATACGCTGGCAAAGACTCCGATAAATGCTGCCCGTTTCGCATCCTTGTCCGACCTGGCTGCCAGATAGCGTTGTACAATGGTCTGGTCGGTTCCGTATTTTTGCAAGGCATAAAAGGCGCCGTTAATAATCATCACCCAAATGGTCAGGTCGGTCAGGCTGAAATTGTAAGGCCCAACATCAATCTTCCCCATGGCGAATGCCTGATGCATGGTTTCCACAGGTCCTGCTACCGGACGGAATAATAGTATTCCAAGGCAAAGCAACCCTCCGCCTACCAGTAAAAATCCCTGCACCACATCCATCCAGATCACGCCTTCCATACCACCCAGCATGGTGAGGGTAATAATGGCAAAGCTTAAACACAACATGATGGGCAAAACCGGATAATGGGTAAAGCTGCTTAGCGCAATGCTTACTAAATACAACACGGTACCCATCTTTGAAAAATGGGTGAGCATGAATGCCACCGAACTGTACATGCGGGCAAAGAACCCAAAACGTCGTTCGAAATACTCGTAGGTGCTGAGCCTGATCACTTTTCGGAACAATGGAATAATGATTCCGATAAGGCCTACCAGTACGATAGGTACCATTAAGCCCTGTACCAGCAGGATCCAGTTCGATTTATAGGCTGCTGCCGGATAGGCCAGGAAAGTCACGCTGCTTAACAGGGTGGCAAATATGGAAATCCCTATCGCCCAGGCAGGGATGGTCTTGCTCCCCGAAAAATAGCGGTCGGAACTCTTTTGGCGCCTGGAGAAATAAAAACCGGTACAAATGGTGAAAAGAACAGAAACGATTACTATGGCCGTGTCAATCCAGTGTATAGGGTTGTTTTGCATGCTTTGTTGATTCTATTGAGGTAGGTGCCCGTTTTATTTTGTGAATGCTTCAAATTGGTTTATGATTTGTCCGGCTTCCGCTTCGCTAAGTCCGGTCAGGGGAGGCATCATGGTTGTCGTGCAGTTGCCTTTGGAATTCACAAGCACTTTCAACGCAGCCAGTGATTGTCCCAACGTCCTGTCCTTTTGATAGACAGTAGCAATGCGGTCCGTTTCTTCCTGCCATTTCTGGCATTCTTCCCAATTGCCGGTTAAAGCTGCCTGATACAGTTTCCCGTACATGTCGGGTACGATATTGCCGGTGCTGGGTACTATCCCGTCGGCTCCAAGCTTCAGGCTTCCGGCGCTTTGTGCTCCCCAGCCACAGAAATAGGAGAAATCTTCCTTGTTTTTGTAAGCACCGATAAAAGTTGCCATCCGTTCGGCATCACGCTCCGAATCCTTTAAGCCCCAGATATTCGGGTGCCGGCTTAATGCTGCCACCACTTCTACCGGAATCGACATTTGGGTGGTCGCTTTTATGTTGTACATCATCACCGGACCCTGGATATTGTCTGCCAGCGTAATGTAAAAGTGGATCATTTGATCAGGTGTCAGTGTATAATAGGAGGGTAGCGTAGCCACCACACAATCTGCACCCAATTCCAGGTATTTGTTTCCACGTACGATCAGTTCATCCACCTGGTTGCCTACCAGACCGGCATAGACGCATTGTTTTTCACCTTTTGCCTTCACCGCGGCTTCTACAAACCGGTAGCTTTCGGTAGCGCTGATGGAGCTCGATTCGCCCGTTGTGCCTAAAACCAGGGGATGAATACCGCTTTTATAAAAGAGTTTCATGATGCGCACTACGGCATCGCAATCAACTGTAAAGTCCTTGTTGAGTGGAGTTATCATCGGTACCACTATCCCTGAGAATCGTTTCTGCATAATCTTATTTTCCTGTTTGAATTAGTAAGACGCAGATTCTTGTGTTTTGTAATTAATACGGAAGGGTTTTTTAAGAAATAAATCATTCAGAAAGTCAAATTGGCCGATATGCTTTGCAAACATCATAGCGTCCACAGTCTTTTTGAGCGTTTTTATTGATGGTCAGAAAAAATGCTTTTGTGTATTTCGTACAACGAAAAGTTTATCGAAGCAAGACTTTTACACATGAATCTATTTGCAGAAGAATTTATAGTAGGAAGAGGAGTAAACGGAAATGCAGATAACGGGTAGGTCATGGTTTCTGCGTGAGTACTTTGTTGATTTATTCCATTTTGCGTTCTCTGAATGAAATTTCTCAGGTTTTGAGCGTGCGAACAATAGCAGGATGCTATTTTAATATGTTGAGAATTGTTTTATCGATAAATTGATAGTTGAAAAATGATTGTTTTGTTTCTTTATTTTAGAGGTCAACATCAGTTAATTGATACTGGAATAGATCACTTCGTATTGTTTTTCAATCTGTCGATGAAAACTTTCAGGAAGTGTAGTCCAGTCCCTTAGTTCAACCAGGATGGGTATGTTGCTTTGTTTAATTTGTTCCTGTAAACCAACATAAATATCTACGGACAGCGATTTATGGTTTTTATCCCGGATAACCAAATTCAGGTCGCTGCCATCATGTGCTGTATTGTTCACGCGACTGCCGTATGCCAATACTTCAACCGGTCCTTCTAACTGACTAAAAAGTTGAATCAGAATTTGTTTGTCTTTTTCGCGAAGTATCATGTTTCTTTGTTTTGTTTTTGTTCCCCAGTCCTCTCGGATATGCTTATTAGAGGGGATTCAGGCATTCAGTGCTTTAGTTATGAAAACTCAAGTATTATTCCCGGGTCTATATTAAATTCTTTGTATAATCGTTTTGCCATTCGCATGGAAACATGGCGTTTCCCTGTCATAATCTGGCTAAAGGTCGATTCTTTTACATCCAGCAAAACTGCAGCCTGCCGTTGCTTTAGGTTCCTTTTTTCCATTTCGTTTTCAATAGAAATCACTAACGGAGATTTGAATTTTAAGTTAGTGAATTTCATATACAGACTTTCATAATCTGCACACATACGACCTGTACGTCCAATTTCCCTTATGTATTCATTATCGGCTTCAGGGTCATTTAATGCTCCATTTTCAGTGGCTTCGTCAATTAAAGAATCCACATAATCGGACACTTCTTTATACAATTCAAGTGTTTTAATTTCTTCTAGTTCAACATATTTCTTTTTCATACTTTCAGATCTCAATTTAAAATAAATCTTGCAAATGAATCTCTTGCTCATTTTCAGATGTCTTATAAACAAAGATACAAATTACTTTGCGAAATGTAAAGTGTGTGTTTCTTTTTATACAGGCATGAATGGTTTTTATGATTTATTTCTGTACTATCCAGTCCTTCAGTGATATGCACACTAAATGTATAAATGCTCCGTCTGTCACTGATATTTGTAATGCTGGTTCTTGTGTTCTTTATAGTTGCAATCCATTAATACAATAGTGTCATGCAGATTTGTTTATTATGGATTGAAAATCCTGATAATACAAACAGTTGGAATTACAAATTCCAACAACAAGCACCACTATTTTCTCATTTAAACAATAACATATCCGGAAGGACGGGATTAAATCCACGAGATAGCTATCGGGACCCAACAACGTGCGCGACTATTCACTCATTTAATTTATATTCGTGAGGACGAGAGCTGTTTCAGTTTTCGCTTTTGATTATTTTAAAATAATCGGAAATTAAAAGTAGCAATTTATTTGTAATGGTACTCTCATCATCGTTAAGCGACAAAACAATATGAGTATTGCAATATATTATGCATTTATCTAAGTCCTCAGCTCTTAGTTTACTTATTTCTACAATTAACTGGCGATTTATTTCCCAGTATATATTTTGAGAAAAAAAGACACTGTTTGACTTGAGTTTTGCAAATCTGCGCTTAAATCTTTCTTCTCTACTGAAATAAGTGAAGGGGTGCGACATGTCAGACAAAGAATTCAAAGCCTTTGAGATTTTAGTTTTCTTTTTTTCAGCAACTACCTGTACCGAACGAAGCTGATAAGTAAGTGGTTGCATAAGCACATTACACTTTGACGAATCAGTAAGCAAATCATGAACGATCAACAAACGAGGACAATAACCTATTGCAGTGATCATAAAAGTATCCTCGCGCAAACAGCTGAATTCGAACTTTCCATCAAACTCAACTACAGTTATCCTATTTTTCGACAACTTGATTGTTGCATTAGGAACAGAATTTTTAGTTATCCCATCCAACACAAAACCCCTGATTGTTATGAGTTTTTGAGCAGAGATATGATCTACTAAAACAATTTGTCCAATTAGAAATAAAATGCATGTAAAAGTGACAGCCCAATGACTACTTACTGAATTCATATATACTTTTGATGTTTATTTATGTATATAAAGTAAAATGACTATCGGCTTTTGCACCAATAGAAAATTCTTAACTTTGCAAGTGAAAAAACATGAATTTACTCCCGTCCTACCGGATTTCCTCATTAAATGTACAAAGCCTCACACCCGCTGCCGTACGATTGTATCGTGTGGCAAATCTAAATTCCAATTATCTTTCCCCACGCGATACAATCGCGCGGGAGCAGTGTCCGCCAAACAAAAGCCCTTAAGCTTTACAAATTTGTCGTATTTTAATCGTCAAGTCGAGTCACTAAGCGGACAGTTCGTCAAAGATTTTATCCCCAATTACTGAACTGTCTTTTTTTTCTGCTATAACCCCTACCGCCAAAGGCTATGGGCATTTGGCGGTTTGCGGGAGCATTCGCTGTCATGAAACGACAAAGTAAATGCGGGAGCAAAACATGCTAAATGCACGTCAGCCAGCCAATGAACATAGGCGTGTGTATTAGCCTCGTTTTTTATTACGCTATTTTTTTTGTTGTTGCTTAGTCCTAGCAACTTTGCGTTCTTGTTCTTCCTTATCTAGCTCAGCTATAATAGCATGTGTTTTATCAATCGATAATCTTTCAAAATCACTTAATGCTGTGTTTGCATAAGTTGATATTAATAATTTACCGTAATTTGATTTCCCAATCCTAGATTCTTTATCATCAAATAATAAACTAAAAAAACCAAATTGATTTTCTCTATTTTGAAGTTTGTCAAAAATAATTTTATAAATAATTTCGGAGTTCTTAAAGTTGGATTCAGATAGTCCTTTTATATAACTATTTAGTTCATTAGTCATTGTTCTATAGCCAGATTCAATCGTAACTTTCATTAAATCTTTAGTTGATTTAATGATGTCGTTTTCAAAAGAACAATAAATTCCTTGTGGGTAAAAATCAATTAAATCTCGACTGATAATTTCATCTTTAATTGATAAATCTAGAAAGTGCTGAAAAAATAATAATTTATATTTTCCTTCATAAGTCAAACCAAACCCAGATTTGCCTCTTTGTTCTTCAGGCAATTTTAATAATTTGAGATAAGCATCTTTTAATATTTTAAAATCCTCTTTTTCTAATTCCCTCGAAAGAAGCTGATCCATAAAATTTGATACGTCATTAGGCACTATTAAAAGTCTATTTAATATATGGTTAGTTTCTTCTCTTTTAATTTTTAAATATAAACCATATATATCTTTCTGAATTAGATTGTTAATTGATACTACCTCTTCTTTATTCTTTTTTGTTTCATTCAGTAAACATGTACTTTCTTCTTTCATTCTAACTACTTTGTTTTCAATTCTTGTTACATATATGCCAAGAATAATTGCTGCAATACCAAAAAGAATTCCAAAAATTGTGATATTTAATGATGCTGCATCTAGCTGAGAAGATATATTATTAATTGTTTTCTCATTAATGTTTTCTTGTATTGCAAGCCTACTTTTAATGTCTAATAGTTCTCGTTTAGATTGGACAATTTCTGTTTCTAATTTTTTAATCTCTATTTGTTTAATTTTATCTTTTGAATAAACGTTGTCTGCTGAGAAAATTGTCAAAGTGATAAGCAAAAAAAGTAAGATGAAGTGTTTCATAATATATAGTATTTGTTTTTTTTTCTAAAATGGTCCATAACAACCGAGGCTATGGGCATTTGGCGGTTTGCTGGAGCATTCGCTGTCGTGGGACGACAAGGTGAATTCGGGAACAAAGCTGCCATAATGCACGTCAGCCAGCCAATGAACATAGGCGTATTAGGGACTGGTTTTTTGTATTTGTCTATTTTTGTCGTTATTTGAATTCATGTAAAAGTTGTTCGTTTGTTGAAGTCGTTTCAAAATTCGATTTGTATATCAAGGAAATTTTAATACTCAATACTTATCTAACATACCCTTAATATTCTCGATATGTTGAATTTGTATTTCCTCATTTTCTCCATTTTGTACTGCTTCTTTCATAACCCGAATTATTTCATACTTGTCTGAGTATGGAGCTGGTTCATTCAGGCTCATAATACTTTTAATAGTTTCTAAAACTCTTTTGAACTTTACAATATACGTTCCACTTGGCACGTAACTTATATCTTTCAATACACAGTCACCGTAGAATACTATTATAGAGTAAAATGGAATGTTCTCAGATAATTTGAGTCCTTTTCTTAAATCTTCTATATGCTTATTATTCTGCTTTATGGGATTATAGAAACGATATTTTCTTTTACCATATGCCATTACTTTAGTCCATTCTGTATTTAGCCCATTGCCAAAAATCCAACCGTTGTAGTCTTTTACTTCAAATACAATTATCCCTACTTTAGTCGCGACAACTAAATCAATTTGTGAAAAGTTACCATTATACTTTCTTAAATATAGGTCATGAAAAATTGTTTGTTTTGGAATACCGGATTTAAGGAGTTTCAATACTAAAGCTCTTTCTGATTTTGTCCCTCTATATAATTTTGTAACAGTCTCTAATGACTTATTGTCTTGTATTTTACGATATGTTACAATTAAACCAACAAGTAAAACGACTCCAAAAGTAATCCAATTCATAATATTTCTATATTATATAATATTCTCCCCAACAGATTAATCATGATTTTCTTGCCTCAAATTCAGAAAATTACTGTAAGCTATTTTAAGAATCCACGTCAGCCTGCCAATGACCCATAGGCGTGTATTATGCGGTCGTAGTTTGGTTTTATTTAGTCGTATTCTATTAATTTTTCGTCATTCAATCAGTCTTTTATAAAGTCTTTTGTTTAGTTTTCAAATCGAAAGATCTGAAAATGAAATTAATTAATTCGCAGGGTTGGGTATAGAAGTCGCTAATTCAACATTACGAGATTTTTGATTCATCTTCACTCTTTTAGAGATTGCTATAATTATAGTAAAGGCAAAGATAAAAGTAAAACAAATTGAAGTCCAACATATCATTTTATCTATCTGTGTATTTGTGTTCTGACTGTATGAAACCCAAAATCCTGTTGATATATTTAGTAAAACAGATGATAGATACATCCAAATTTCAAAATCGTTAAGAAGTGACGCGTCAACTAACTTAACATTCACCGCTTGTGGTATGGACACAACTACATTAAATTGTTGTGCGAGCGGATTACTAACTGTATTTGCGGTTGTAGTTGCCATAGTTATCCACTGATTTTATTAATTAGCATCCATGTTTCGTTGTCATGAAGTCCATCGTATCTTCCACCTGTCATAATTGGAGAAACAATGAGTCTAAAACTTTCTGGGATAGTTTTTCCTACATTTTGTAAATTTGTAAATATGTTCGAATAATCTGTTTGAGAGGGAACATTAATAATGTAAAATGTTGTCAAAGGTTTCACATGTTGATATGAATTGAA
Source organism: Paludibacter sp. (assembly GCA_028710415.1). Classification (GTDB taxonomy): domain Bacteria; phylum Bacteroidota; class Bacteroidia; order Bacteroidales; family Paludibacteraceae; genus Paludibacter. Next base: position 91,528 of record JAQTUE010000015.1, read on the forward strand.
ACAATCAATTAGCTGTCTCTCAAAGCCGTCTCTATTGTTTGTTGCTGTTGGGATATCCCAAGATACAATAAAATGCATAATAATATTTTTTATGGTTAATAATCTTATTTCTAAAGTTGTTCTTTGTTTATTTGTTGTCTTTCAGTCTTTTCTTTTCTGCTTTTTTTAAGGGTTTCAACTTAAACTGTTATTTTATTATTTTCTTTTCATTCTTAAGTTTTATAGTCAACATTAGAACAACAAGTCGTGTTTTTTCTGCCATAACTTCGGTCTTTTTTCTTTTTCTACTATGTCGCATTACAACTGAGGCTATGCGCATTTGGTGATTTGCGGGAGCATTCAATGTCGCCCAGCGATAAAGTGAATGCGGAATCAAAACCTACGAAATGCACGTCGTCCAGCCAATGCGCATAGACGTGTGTTGAACTAAGTTCGACCTGCATTTCATGCTAGGTCTTTCAGACCGCACGAAAGTCTTTATGCGTTAGTCTTTTGTTGTGTTCCAATAACCCCTCGTTTCCTATCGAGGGGTAGAGGGGCAAATTCCTTGAAAGACTTAAATGGTTTGAACTTTTAAAACGATTTAAATGGTTCAAATTTTGCGAATACTGGAAGATTCTCTTTGTTGAATCAACATTTTTCACCGTTATGATTCCACATAATCCCATTTTCATACCAACCTAAATGCTTGCCATTAAATCCATACAAGCTCTCGTTGTCCAAATATCCTACAGGTGTGCCATCCCATAGAAATATTGTCTCGTTGTCGTCAACAATATAAGCAACTGTGTTGCCGTTTTTTATCAAATAGTGTCATAGTAATTTAATTATTTTGCTGATACAGTACAGTAATTTGAGGCAGGATAATCGTCTCCTTTCTTTCTGTTATTTTGCCATTGCAAGGGTTGCAAGTTGTTTAATTCGTCTCCGCCTCCTTTTGAAACAGGTTTAATATGATCAATTTCCCAACCATTTCCATTTTCAGCAGTGTTGCCGTATTTATCCCAATCAATCCAAGCTCCACATAAGTCTTTTCTTGTTTTAGTTGAATCATAGTCTGAAACTATTTGAGCCTTATTCCAAACTGCTCGTTTAGTTTCTTCTGAAAATGAATTTCCACTTCGGTCTGAGTTGTTTTGTCTTGCCATTTTGTTTCGTTTTAAATGTTTAAATTTTAGTGCTAATAATCTATATAAGTCCTTTATTCTTTTTTTACACCGCTGCCTAACGACCGAGGCTATGGGCATTTGGTGGTTAGCAGGAGCATTCGCTGTCGTGAAACGACAAAGTGAATGCGGGAGCAAAACTGCCGGAATGCACTTCAGCCAGGCAATGAACTTAGGTGTGTTTTAGCGGTTTGTAGCTTTCGTGTCAAGTTAGTTTTCTTGTTGTTTAATTCCAAAATGTTTCGTGTTTTGACGTCGTAAAAAATAGATTTCTATTTGTATTTGTCTTGCTCCAAACAATATTTCTTAATGTATTCAATTGAAGTTGTGTCTCCGAGTTCTCTTGCTTTGTAAAAATCTTCACAAGCTTTATCTTTTTGTCCTAATGAATATTCATAAGCTCCACGATAAACATAAGTATTCGTTCTGTCGGTTTTTAGTTCAATAGCTTTAGATAAATCAACAACTGCTTTTTCATACTCTTTATTTAATCCATAAAAAAGACCTCTATAATAATAACCGTTAACGAAATCATGTTTATATTTTAAAATCAGTGATAAGTCATCAATTGCTCCTTGAGTATTACCTTGGCTATTCTTAAACGTCGCTCGTTGGAATAAAGCGAAAATAAAATCAGGTTTCAGCTCAATGGCTTTTGTAATATCTTCTTGTCCGCCTAAATTGTCTCCATTAAATGACTTTGTCAAACCTCTGGAATAATATGCAAATGTGTATTTTGGATTTAGTTTAATAGCTTTGTCATAATTATCAATAGCATTTTTGAAGTCACTTAATAAAAAATAAGTTTGCCCAATGCTGTAATAAATTTCAGCATTCTGAGGTTCGATTTGTTTTGCTAATTCAAATTCTTTTAATCCGTTCTCAAAATCACAAGTCACTAAATACTTATTTGCTTTAGTCAAATGGTCATTAAATGATTGTTTAGAATTGTTGTTGCAAGCTGTAAAAGTCAATAATAATCCAATTATTGCAATTTGTTTTATTTTAGTCATTTGTCCTTTTTTATTGTTGTCAATATAAATACCCGAAGTCGTTTGTTTTTTTTTTGCTATAACGGCTAACGACCGAGGCTATGGGCATTTGGCGGTCTGCGGGAGCATTCGCTGTCGTGAAACGACAAGGTGAATGCGGGAGTAAAATCTGCTAAATGCACGTCAGCCAGCCAGTGACCATTGGCGTGCGTTGAACTTAGTTCAACCGGCTTTTCATGCTGGGTCTTGCAGACCGCACGAAAGTCTAAGTATTAGGCGGTCGTTTTTTGTTTTTAGTTGATTTTCAAGTTATTGTTTAGTTCAATATCTTTCTGCCAAATTGCAATATCAATATCTTGAGTTGTCACGTCAAACTCTTTCGCCCATTGTCTGATAATTTTCAAGTAGTCAATATATTCTTTTGTTGAATATGTTGTTTTTTGTTTTTCAGGTTTATAAATCTGTCTCCAGTTTCTAAAGTCAATTACAGAATATAAACTCGGATAACAAAGAGTCAAAATGGCTGAAGCAACAGGAATTTCTACTCCAGTTAAAATCGAAAGTATTTTTAGTCGTAAAGTAGTCTCTATGTCTTTGTCTGAATGAGAGATTGCAAATGCAGCCTTAGTAATCGTTATTACATTTAAGTCGCTATTTATTTCCCTTTTTTTTCGTAGTCGACTATATTGTCCTCGAAGTTTCCACTTTAGAATATCTTCTAGTTCTTCGAAATTCAAATAAAATGGATTTCTGTTTTCTTTCAGTTTCGCGAACTTTAAACTTAAAGTTTTTGTCAGTTCCTTGTCGTCAGCTCGTTTCAATAATTCTTGAACTTCTGCTTTGTCATTAAATAATCTTCTCATATGGCTTATAATTTTGGTTTTGTTAGATTATTGAAAAATCCAGTCATAATCAATAAGGTGTCCTAAATTATCCGTTATTTTGTCATTCGGATTCGACCTTAAATACTTCCCGTTACTTCCATTTACAACTTCAACATCTTCACCTATACTCCGTCTTTCCTGATATACAATCTTATTCAGATGTACAAAGGGTCATGTCTGTTGCTGGTTTTTTCAATCCCAACTCATGTATCCTTAGGATTTTAAAACATGCATCAGTTAATTTCGCTTCAAATGTACGAACTATTATTTAACTTAACAACATTTTATTCACTTATTTAAAATAAACATAAAAGTACTGAATTTGGGGTATTAAAAAACCGTATAGACATTACGGTCTCTACGGTTTTCAATAGGGCAGGGGATATTTCTTTTTTTCTTATTTCATACTGCCAAGGGTGTATTTATTTCAACTTATTGACTGATGTTTGATGATTTAACAGTGATTTCATTTGTGTTATGGCCATTTGATTCAATTGAATTAGCCTTTCTTGTTGCGATAATCCCTGATGAATTAGCATGGCATTAATACTTTCAAGATTGGATAAAACCACTAACTGTTCGATGGTTGACATATCGCGAATATTCCCTTCAACATTCGGGTTTTCGGTACGCCATTGCTGTGCTGTTTTTCCAAACATAGCCATATTCAATATGTCGGCTTCATTGGCATAAATAAATGAAATCTGATTTTTAGTAAGTTCTGCTGGTATCAGATTTTCTTTAATGGCATCTGTATGAATATGATAATTCACTTTGGCTAAGGTTCGCTGAAAGTTCCAATTCAGTTTTAGCCGGTCGTTTTCATCTTCTTTCAAGCGTTGAAACTCTTTTACCAGGTAGATCTTAAATTCAGCACTAATCCACATGCCAAATTCGAATGCAATGTCAGGATGAGCATACGTGCCTCCGTATCTTCCTGCGGTAGCTTTTAACCCTACTGCATTGGTTTTTTCAACCCATTCCTTCACGCTGATTTTATAATTATTCAATCCCGCTTGACTTTTAATTATGGCGAATTCGCCATAATTAAAAGTTGGGTTGTATACGGATTCCCATATTCCTAAAAACTCAACTGTATTTCGATTACGTAACCAATCGGCTATGAAAAAATCACCATCCTTAGCTTTGAGCATATCGGTTATTGAAATGTAGTCCTTCCCATCTACTTGAATAATTGTGATTTCACTTCCCTTTACTATTATTTTCTTGCTTTTCATAGAATGTGGTATTTAGTTTCTATTGACTCCGTCCCTCTGTATATGCAATTTTAATTAAATGTACAAATGATCATGCCTGTAGTTAAGATTTGCAATCCGATAAACTCTTCAATTAACACATCATCTCTTTCAATGTTCATTACCTCCCATACTTTATTTTCGTTCACAAAACTACCGATAAATTATCTTAATTCCTAACAATTGCCCGTTATTTTAGTTTTCGCTCTTTATCGGCCCGTTCGCTCCAGTCGTGCGGGTCGGTATGGACGAAATTCAGTTTGTTTTTGGTCTTTGTTTGGTCTTCACTTGGTCGCACTTCCGAGGGGGTTGCCTGGGGGTTGCCTGGGGGTTGCCTGGGGGTTGGCTGGGGGTTCCGAGGGATACAGCCCTCGGAACCCCCAGCCAACTCCCTCGAAACCCTTACTGAACTCCGAACAAATTGAGACCAGGATAAAAGGGAGTATCGGACAGCAAGCGATTTTGAAAAGTGTGGGAGTGTTTGCAAATACATTATGTTTACTTTCCATCCCAAAAATTCTGATACGATTTTCAACAGTTGAACTTACCGGCAGGAATGAGTTATATTGATGATCGAAAAAAATGAACACCTGATTTAAAATCCGATATTTATTTGTTCCTGGCATTTCTATCGGAGATGATTTCAGTTGGATGATGACTGGATGGTATGATAAAAACGAAGAAAAACAAACTAAGATTCATTCCATTGATTTACATTCAATAGTTCCGGTTAAATTCAAAATTGGTCTGTTGAATCTGGAAAGTTCCCTGAAAGCAACAGTATTTACATTCCCCGGAATACCGTAAAAAATTTAGACAAATAAACAAATCCCCACGTCAACAAAATTTTGTATCTTTGCATTTCAAAATTTAAAAACCATTTGTAAGGTTCAAAACGTATGATTAAAGTAACATTTCCCGACGGTTCGGTACGAGAATTTGCCAAAGGCATTACCGGATTACAACTGGCTGAGAGTATCAGCTCACGCCTGGCACAAGAAGTGCTGGCAATTAGTGTCAATGACCAGATTTGGGACCTGACCCGTCCTATCGAAACCGATTCAGCCATCCGATTGCATAAATGGGATGATGAAGAAGCCAAGCACACCTTCTGGCACAGCTCGGCCCACTTGATGGCGGAAGCCCTGCAGGAGTTGTATCCGGGCATTAAGTTCGGCATCGGTCCGGCTATTGAAAACGGGTTCTATTATGATGTAGATCCGGGTGAAGTGACTATCAAGGAAACCGACCTGGCAACCATAGAAGCTAAAATGGTGGAAATTGTAGCGCGCAAGGAAGCCATCGTTCGGAGCGATATCAGTAAAGCCGACGCGATGAAACGCTTCGGGGATATCGGTGAAGTATATAAAACAGAAATGATCAACGACCTGGCGGACGGTACCATCACCCTGTATACGCAAGGTGTATTTACCGATTTATGTCGTGGACCACACTTGCCGGATACCAGCCCTATCAAGGCTATCAAAGTGTTGAGCGTTGCGGGTGCTTACTGGCGTGGCGACGAAAAACGCAAGCAACTGACGCGTATCTATGGCATCACCTTCCCTAAGAAGAAAATGCTGGATGAATACCTGGTGATGCTGGAAGAAGCTAAAAAACGTGACCACCGCAAGATAGGCAGGGAACTTGAATTGTTCATGTTCTCCGAAATGGTGGGCAAGGGGCTCCCTATGTGGCTGCCACGTGGTACTGCTTTGCGTTTAAGACTGGAAGATTTCCTGAAAAAGATTCAACGCCGTTTCGACTACCAACAGGTAATGACTCCCCATATCGGTAACAAACAACTGTATGTTACTTCTGGCCACTATGCTAAATACGGCAAGGATTCATTCCAGCCGATCCATACCCCTGAAGAAGGCGAGGAATATCTGTTGAAACCAATGAATTGCCCTCACCACTGTGAGATATACAAATTCAAACCCCGTTCGTACAAAGACCTTCCGGTTCGTTTAGCCGAATTTGGGACAGTGTATCGTTACGAGCAAAGTGGCGAGTTGCATGGACTGACCCGTGTACGTAGCTTTACACAGGATGATGCGCACATTTTCTGCCGTCCGGATCAGGTGAAGGATGAGTTTTTGAAAGTAATGGATATTATCTTTATTATCTTCAAGGCGCTGGAATTCGAGAACTTCGAAGCCCAGATCTCCTTGCGTGACCCGAATAACAAGGAAAAATATATTGGTACCGACGAAAACTGGGATAAAGCTGAAAATGCTATCATTGAAGTTTGCAAGGAAAAAGGACTGAAAGCAAAAGTGGAATATGGTGAAGCTGCCTTCTACGGTCCTAAGCTTGACTTTATGGTACGCGATGCCATCGGCCGCAAATGGCAGCTGGGAACTATCCAGGTGGATTATAACCTGCCTGAACGTTTCGAGCTGGACTATACGGGCGAGGACAACCAAAAACACCGTCCGGTGATGATTCACCGTGCGCCATTTGGTTCCATGGAGCGTTTCGTGGCAGTGCTTATTGAGCATACCGCCGGTAAATTCCCATTGTGGCTGACTCCTGACCAGGTAGTGATCCTGCCTATCAGCGAAAAATTCAACGACTATGCGTTCCAGATTGCAAAAGAGATGAACTCTCAGGAAATCCGTGTCACCGTGGATGACCGTAACGAAAAGATCGGACGCAAGATACGCGACAACGAATTGAAACGTATCCCGTATATGTTGATCGTTGGCGAAAAAGAAGCTGAAAACGGGGAAGTATCCGTACGCCGTCAGGGTGAAGGGGACAAAGGAACCATGAAAGTGGCTGACTTTGCAAAACTGATTACCGACGAGGTGGCTGTATTGATGAACGAGTTTAATTGATTATAAGAGGCAAGAGGCAAGAGGTAAGAGGTAAGAACCAGGAATCAAGAGCCAGGAACCAGGAATAAAGATAAGAAAAGCAAGAAAGAAGAAACGCGAATCGGGTAATCCGGTTCGCGTTTTTTAGCTTTATTGATTTGGTTTGTATACCGATACTCCAATACGATTAATGTGATCGGTTAATTCAGGGTTGTGAATGCTTTGGTAATCGAGGATGTCAAACTTGTAGGGCAAACTGGTTTCTTCGTTGAGCCTGTAACTGATGGTTGAGACAATTTCCAGGTTCAGATCCGGACCTTTCACTGCAATATCCAGATCACTACCATTCCTATGATTTCCTTTAGCCCGGCTGCCAAAGATGATAGCTTCCTGTACCTGAGGAAACTCTTTTAGGATGGCTAAAACAATCTCCATGTCAGATTCACGAAGGCCAAAATCATTCATTGGACAGTTTCTTTAGGGTGTTGTATAATTGGGACAAAAGCGGATAATACTTTTGATGAATCAGTTTCTCCACTTCCGAAGCTTTTTCTTCGTCATAGGCATGGGATGTCAGATTCCGGTCCAGGAGTAAGTCCATCCAACTGTGGCCGTCTTCAATCAGGCCTATTTCAAAAGCTTTCTTAAAAGCACTTCGTGGAGATTTTACATCCCTGAATCCCTGTTCCTCCAGATAATCTTTTATGGTATTCCAGGCAAGCTCATAGCTCATTTCAAAGAACCGGAAGATACCTGCTTTTTGCAGCATATCCGGATTTTTCAGTTGGAGGGCTGTATCTAAATGGGATATTGCTTTATCGTAATTCTGAAACCGTTGTATCCAACGTATGTCATTGTCTTCCATGATGCAGGATATTTGAAATGGCTTTTACTGATTTATAGATGCAAATATACAAATTCTATTTAATATCTAAAGAAAACCCTTTTGTGTGCTTCGCACGACAAAAGGTTTGACGTCAAAAGGTTATAATAACAAAGAAACGCGAATCGGGATGACCGGTTCGCGTTTCTTTATAATAATTATATTTTTAGAATAATATGCCCAGGGTAAAACCTAGTGTGAAATTATTATCATATCCTGTAAAGTTATATCCGTTTGCATAACTTTCATAATGCCGGGACCCATTGGTTTGTAGATTTAGATCAATACCAAAGGTTAAGAACACATACTGATCAAGTCTTACACCATAATTATAGGAGGTATTCATATATAAACTCAGATCATTCAAGAAAGAATAAAAATTTTCTTTCCCAAGTCCTAAATCCAAAGCAAATGATGAGAACTTTTTATGTTCGATCATATTGTAATACCGGGCATCCAGAAACAAATTATGGTATGAACTTTCATCTAGATCACGGTATACGTAACCAACTCCAAAAGCTATATCTTTCCAGTAACGGTGACTGTAAATTGCCTGAAGTTTGTGCTGGGAATAAATATTATCAAGAGAATAAATTGTTAATCTATCTGCTCCTCCCTGAATCATAATAGGGTTGATTGGGAAACCATCAGGTTCAAAATTAAGTTGCTTTTTCCTTACGGTTTTTGTAGTTTCAGTAGTTATAGAGTCCATTCCGGTTAATGATGATTTTATGGTAGTGTATTTACCTGACAGATCAAAGCCTTCGGAGTAGTATTCGGTTGTATGGATATGGAAAGACTGTATATCATCATCTACAAAAGTTAGAACCCCGGTTCCGGTTTTAATCTTTATACTTTTGTTTGGAGTATACTGTATAATTTTTCCACAATACAGGTTCCCATTATTTAATAATACCGAATCCACTTTATTTTGTTGTGAGTAAACATTGCAACTGATTGCATAAATACAAAACAAAATTATAATTGTCTTTCTCATTCCTTACACCAGTTTTTTTAATTATACATTATTTAAATAAAAACCAAAAGTAAGAATAATATTTTGGATTAACAATGTTAAGTGTGAATAATTCTATTTAATATCTGGTAAAACACTTTTGTATCATTAGGACGAGGAAAGTTATAAACACAACAAACGCGAATCGGAATAACCGGTTCGCGTTTCTTTGCTTAATATGTTGCTTGTTTTGAAAGTTTAAAAGTATCGGTTTAAAAATGAAGAAAACGCTTTTGTGTGCTTCGCACGACAAAAGGTTTGATCGACAAAAGGTTTTCTTTATTCCTTTTGTGCCTTAATGCTGCACCCAATGGCAACAGTCATGGTTTCTACGACCGGTTTGTTGGCAAGCAGTGCATCCACAGCAGCCTCTACATATTTATGACTTACATCATTTGCATCGGAGTAGTTATCATCAATAGCACCAATGTACCGTACAATGTTTTTGCCATTTACTTTTTGCAGGATAAAAACATGCGGGGTTCGTGTTGCACCATATTGTGGATAAACGGTTTGTCCTTCGTCAAATAAATACGGGAAGGTAAAGCCTTTTTCTTTTGCCCGTTGTTTCATGCCTTCAAAGCTGTCCTGAGGCTCCATCTTCGGGTCGTTGGGATTAATGGCAATCACCGGATACCCTTTCGGAGCATATTTATGATTCAACCCTATAATCCTGTTTTCGTAAGCTTTGGCGTACGGACAATGGTTGCAGGTGAAGATGACAATATATCCTTTCGCATCCTTGTAATCAGAAAGTGAAACCATTTTATTATCTACACTTTTCAATTTGAAATCGGTTGCTGTATCGCCGACTTTGTACCCTTTATGTACTATCGTATTTTCCATTTTCTTTGCGTTTGCCTGTATTAAAAATATCGTGAATAATATTATACCTAAAATAATTCCAGTTTTTTTCATATCAATTGTATTATAAGTATTTATTGATGAGTTTTACTAATTCGCTTTTTTGCATTTTACTTTCTTTAAAATCCAGTTTCTCACCGTTCCGGTAGAATACGGTGGCAGGGATTGATCCACCCCAATTCTTATCTACTGCCGGTATCCATTGGTTCATACGCTTGTTATCATCCAACAGATACACCTCAGCATCAATTTTATTCTTTGCTAAAAAGGGCTGTACCACCAATTCAACTTGGTTGGCAATATCCAGGCTTACCAGGATCATTTTAAAATTCGGTTTGTCCCGGTAGGTTTTATTTACTTCCATAAATTCGGGAAGCTCCATCACACAAGGCCTGCACCAGGTAGCCCAAAAGTTCACCACGTACAGTTTGTTATCCTTCTTTTTGATGATCGATTCAAGCTGTTCAAAGTTTACTACCGTAACTTTATGATCGACATGGATGATAGATACGGCTCCTGACATTTTCTTTTTTGTATTTTGACCGTTGCTCGTGAAACTTAACATGGCCATGAATATAATAATCAATATTTTCATTGAAGTTTTGAAAGACAAACACCAGCTTACCTGTATTTGTTTGAAGAGGAGGGTTGATAATAACTTTTCAGGGAATATTTTAAAAACAATTTTCAATTAAGGCCGATAAATTCACGTTTGTTATTTGATAGTTACTGTGTTATTTAAAATTGATCAAAATGTAATCAATAGATTCGATTAATTATTGATAAAAGTATTAGGTTATTCAACCTGAGTATTTTGAAAGAAGATTGTTTATTGATAATTAATAGTGCATTCTGTTTGAAATCAATATAATAAATTGTCCAGTTCTTTATTTAAAATCACTTTTGTAGATTCAGTTGGAATTTGATTAATAGTCTTCTTGGTAAGTCCTTTTAGAGTGTTGAGCGATGAATTTAAATAATTTTCAGTTGAGGTTTCTTTTCCATGCAACAAATAACTTCTTTCTTGTCTCAAATGTTTAAGTTGATTTGCTTCTTCAATAGTTAATATATTTTGAGCTACCAGAATTTTGAAATCGGGAGATAGATATTTATCACTCGATATTTTAGTTTTAGTTTGAAAATCATTGAACGCTTTTTCCAACACAATCCAACACTTCACATATGATTCGGAAATTAAAATGATATTATCCGGTAAATTTAGATTCTTAAAGAATTTCTTAAGATTGGTTTTATCTTTATCATAAAAGTCAACCAAAAACATATTCAACAATTGATCGGTGATTGACTCCTCTGAATCAATATTAATTTTATGTAAATATAAATCCAATTCATGTGTGTTTAGTTTTTTAATGGTGTTCAGGTAATTGTTTAATATATACGTATCACCAAGCTTAATCTTATTCAAATAATTCTTGTCAATTGTATTCAAAATAAAATTCGTTAACTCATATTGATTCGTAATTTCCCTGTTTTGTTTAGTTCGATTCATAATAACGGATTTTAATCTTTCAAGAGCAATTTCACCGCTTAATACAAGTCCGTTAATTTCATCCAGGATTGAACATTCGGCTGCAGAGAGTTCACCAGCAAAGGGCTTATAAACTAAATCGTGTTCCACTTCGGACCAGGCATGCATAAGAACTGATGCTACCTGAATTTCGATATTCGGTTCATAATATCTTTTTGAATAACTCTCTTTGTTTAATTTAATCCTGTAATGTACTGCCCAATAGCCTGAAAATCTTTTCGAATTATTAGGTTGTATCGATTTGATTGGAAAAGTTTTCTTTAGTTCAACATGGAAAAATTCATTGATGATTTCATCAACGATATCCCTTTCTGACGGGAAATAAAGTGACACCCGTACACCAGCCAGATCTACTATGTCATTATAAATTTCTTCTAAACTTTCATATTTTTTTTCAATATCTCTTTTTATTAATTTTACTTTCAACTTATCAGGTCTTTTTGCTCTATAAGTTACTTCCGCTTTTATACCACGTTTAATAAGTTGATCTTCAATTTTATTTGCCACACTTTGCGACAATTTTTGATAATAGTCAAATTCTTTATTATACTGTTTTAAGAAATCCTCAATTATTTTCATAATGTGTTTTCATATTAAATGGTTAACACTATATTAAAGAAAATTTCCATTTTTTCTATATGTGCCTTAGTAAAGTTACAGACATATGCTACATAATATTTAAAACTAATAAAGATATAACAGTTATTGTTTTAAATTGTTTTATACATTGTTAATTGCCTCATTTGTATTATAATAGATATGAAACACGAATTTTATTTGTTTACATTTCTTTCCAAATTAGAGAATTGTTCTAATCCTTAAATTTGATTTCTTCTGCAAGTCTCATTATTTCTAATGAGGTTCTCAGGTTTCTGGTGGTTGCAGTCACCTTGAGCTTCTTTTCAAAAAATGTATTGTTGAGTTTTGTATTGCCATAACCATCCGGCATGTAGAGATAGATTGTTTTACCTGAACAGTGGAATTCATCGGGAGTAAATTCATCAGCGGGTATTTTTTGCACCAATGCTGAGTCCGGTATATCGGAAAGAAAGGTGAGGTGCATGAAAGCTATATCTCTGGAAGGGTCTTTTGTATATGGATTATTATCGAGTGCATTTTTAAGATCTTCAATAGTGAGCACCAAAACCTGAACCTTTAACCCCAAAGTATTCATTATTTTGTCTGCAATTGACTTCTCCAATACTTTCGGATCGGTACTATCGTCTCTAAAAATGACATTCCCACTTTGAATATAGGTCTTTACATCAGCATACCCGAGTTCAACATACAGCTGACGCAAGGTATCCATTTTAATCTGATTGTGTCCTCCGACATTAATGCCGCGTAGTATGGAGATGTATGTAGTCATTGGTTGATTAAGTTGATTGGTTGACTGGTTGATTAGTTAATTGGTTGATTGGTTGACTGGTTAATTGGTTGATTAAGTTGATTGGTTAATTAAGTTGAATAAGTTGATTGGTTGAATATATTGACTAAGATTTGAATGGGACACTGGTTTAAAGTTTGTAATTCAGATTCCAGGTAATTAAGTATTTAAAAGAATTTATTGATATGTTGTTGTTTTCAGCCCATTAACTCCAAAATGGTACTTTAAGACGCAGTGTTTGAACACTTTCAAATACTGAATCTCTACTGAAGATGCACTCTTACTCCCCCTTTGGGGGTTGGGGGGTCAGGAATAAATTAATTGCAAAAACAGTCAGATTAAATATTTATCAAACTTATCAATATTTATTACTGATTACTTAGGCACAAAGTAAAACAATCTTCTTTAATAAATCCTGTTAAACAAGCCTGAAATCAAAACAATATACGGAAAAATATGTTTTAGCAAACGGGAAAATTTCTCAATCATGCACAAAGGGATGAAAAAGGAAGTCAACGATTGAAAAAACAGCGTTAGATTGGAATCTATATAATTAATTTTTTGCAAGAAACAAGCTTTTGGGTTAAAAATGTGCTGTTTATTCGGGATTTTTTACGACCTTTGTGCCCCAAATACACTTATAAATTTTTGAATGAAGACAAATAATGAAAAATGGCAAGGAAGTTCGAAACCTAAATCGAATGCAGGTGCCGGCCGTGATGGTAAACCGTTTGAGAAACGCGATGTGAAATCGATATTAAAAGGCACACGTGGCGGTGCTAAATTTGGTTCGGGAAAAACCGGTGAAAGCCGTTCAGACTCTTCCCGTCCGTCTTATGGCGATAAGAAACCTTTCGAAAGCAGGGGCGGTTCTTCTTATGGAGACAAGAAACCTTTCGAAAACAGGGGTTCATCCTCGTATGGTGAGAAAAAACCTTATGGCGACCGTGATAGCCGACCTTCATTCGGAGAAAAGAAATCATTTGAAAGCAGAGGTGATAAACCCGCTTATGGAGACCGTAAACCTTATGGGGATCGCGATAATCGTCCGGCATCAGGAGAAAAAAGATCATTCAGGAGTAGTGGTAGTGACAGTTCCGATTCAGGAGAACGTAAACCTTATGGAGACAGGGAAAACCGCCCAACATTCGCTCCTAAGAAACCATGGGAGAACAAAGATAGCAAACCATCATTCGGGGAACGTAAACCCTGGGAAAACCGCGACAGCAAACCTTCCTTTGGAGAACGCAAACCATGGGAGAATAAAGATAGTAATTCCGGATCAGGAGAACGCAAACCCTGGGAAAATAAAGATAGTAAACCAGCCTATGGTGATCGTAAACCTTATGAGAGCCGTGAAGGTGGCCGTCCATCATTCGGAGCAAAGAAACCATGGGAAAACCGTGATAGCAAACCTGCCTACGGGGAACGCAAACCCTGGGAAGACCGCACAGACAGTAATGGAGAGAAAACTTATGGCCGCAATCTAAATGCGCCTGAGGATGAATCACGTCCAGAAAGATTAAGCTTCAAGAAACCGGGTGAAGGCCAGAAGTCTGAGTTTATTGAAACACGTTATGATAACAAAAAGGATGGTGTTGCATTCCGCAAACCTGCACGCAGGGCGGATGATGATTATGATCCAAACTCAAAATACAGCACTAAAAAGCAACTTGAATACCAGAAAACAATGGTTGACCTTACAAAACCATTGCGTTTAAATAAGTTCCTGGCAAATGCAGGTATCTGTTCACGCCGTGAGGCTGATGAATACATTCAGGCAGGCGTTATCTCCGTTAATGGTGAAATCGTTACTGAGATGGGCGTTAAAGTATTGCTGACCGATAAAGTTATGTTCCATGACCAGACGGTTCAGTCGGAACGTAAAGTGTATCTGTTGTTGAACAAACCAAAAGATTGTGTAACTACCTCGGAAGATACCCACGACCGCCTGACAGTTCTTGACTTGGTTAAGAATGCCTGCAGCGAACGTATTTATCCGGTAGGACGTCTTGACCGTAACACAACGGGAGTTTTACTGTTGACAAATGATGGTGACCTGGCTTCAAAGCTTACCCATCCTAAATATGAAAAGAAAAAGATCTATCATGTTACGTTGGATAAAATTCTTGAAAAGGCAGACTACGAAACCATTTTGGCAGGTATTACCCTTGACGAGGATATCATTCAGGTAGATGCACTGGAATTTGTAAAAGAAGGTGATCTGAAGCAGGTAGGTATTGAAATTCACTCGGGTCAAAACCGTGTAGTTCGTCGTATCTTCGAAAAACTGGGATATAAGATCATTCGTCTTGACCGTGTATTCTTTGCCGGACTGACTAAAAAGAGCCTGCCACGTGGCAAGTATCGTTTCCTGAGCGAACGCGAAGTAAGCATGTTGAAAATGGGTGCACACGAATAAACTTCCGGAATTCAAATACCATAAAAAACTCCCCGACATGTATGTGTCGGGGAGTTTTTTTTATTTCATTGATTTATATTAAACATTAGTTTTTAATTTGTTGTTATACTAAGTCATACTAACTAATACACACAGGTCACATGAAAAAAGTTGTTATTGCAGGAGGTACCGGATTTATTGGAAGTTATCTTGCTAAACGATTTATTGAAACCGGATATCAGGTACTGATCATATCCCGTGATCCCCATTATATATCATGGAAACCTATTGACCTGATTGAATCGTTTGAAGATGCTGAGCTTGTTATTAATCTGGCCGGGAAGTCAATTAACTGTCCGCACTCGGAGGAAAACAAGAAAGCGATACTCGATTCCAGGATTAATACCACCATTTGGATTGGAAATGCGATATTAGCCTGCAAGAATCCTCCCAGGCTCTGGATAAACGGGAGTGCCTGTGGCATTTACAAACCATCCCTGGAGCATGCCATGACAGAAGATGAAACTAAATTGGGAACTGATTTCCTGTCTGATGTTGTCAGGCAATGGGAAAAAGTGTTTTTTGGATTTAAATTGAATAAAACCCGTAAAGTTGCTTTGAGGACTTCTGTTGTACTAGGTAAAAAAGGTGGGGCATTGCTTCCGCTTACATGGTTAACCCGGTTTGGGCTGGGAGGGAGGCAGGCAAAAGGAACCCAGATGTTCAGCTGGATCCATGAGGAGGATTATTTCAGAATTTTACTTTACCTGATTGAAAATAATTCATTACAAGGAATCGTAAATTGCACTTCCCCCGAACCGGTGACTAATAAAAGACTCATGAACTCCCTTCGAAAGACACTGCGAATGCCAATCGGTATTCCTGCACCTGAATTTGTTATAAACCTGGGCGCTAAAATTATTGGTACAGAGCCTGAACTTATTTT
>JAQTUE010000015.1:107792-153631 GCA_028710415.1 Paludibacter sp.
CGGTGACTAATAAAAGACTCATGAACTCCCTTCGAAAGACACTGCGAATGCCAATCGGTATTCCTGCACCTGAATTTGTTATAAACCTGGGCGCTAAAATTATTGGTACAGAGCCTGAACTTATTTTAAATAGTTCGTATGTAATCCCTAAAATCCTAATGGATTCGGGATTTAAATTCAGATTTGGAGAAATTGATAAGGCACTTGCAGATTTATTAAAGTAACTTTGACCTTTCAAAAATTGTTACAAAATTAAAATTAGCTTGTAATCTATATAAATTCAAGTAAATAAGTATTAGGAACGATTAAATGTACATTCTTGAATTTAAAAGAATAGAACGCGGATACACCCAGATCTGGCGGATTAATAACGGATCTTATTTCAACAAGTTGAAATCGATTTTTCTATATTGATCAACTCCAACTTGTTGGAGTTTTAATCCGAATAAAATCTATTTATTAAAAGAATCCGTAAACATCCGCCTGATCAGCGAAAATCAGCGTTCTATTCTTAAAAAAAATAGGACATTATATCCTTTCAAGTACTTAATTGATCCATTTATTATAAACTTAAAACTGAATACCATGGCTTCTGAAAATGAAAAACTATCTGCCGGCAACAAACCGGAAAACACTTCCAATGCAAAGACTGATAAAAAAGGTACTTTTGGAGAACTAGTCCTTAGGCACAAACTGGTTACTTTTTTAATTGCCTTACTGGTGATTATTTCCTTGTGGGCATTTGTGAAAATAAGCATGCTTGAAAATAAGTTTAAAAAGGATACCCTGAAACAAAAATCGGATTATGAAAACAGGATAGATAGTTTGACTACCCGACAGTTGATTCTGTCATCAAAAGTCTTTTCTTGGGCCATACGGAGTGAATTGACCCGTGAGAACAAAGAACAGGTGAATCAGTTTTTTATGAGTTTCATAAAGGAACGCGGTGTCAATAAAGTTGAGTTTGTAAATTCAGCAGATGGTAAAGTAACGCTTTCGACAAATAAGAAAGATGAAGGAATGGTATTTCCCAATCAGGTTGTCTTGGTTACCTCAGAGACTATAAACTATCGGAATGACTCTGTTTTAAGCATTGTGTCACCGGTGATGGGATTGAACAATAAATTAGGTGTACTCGTCATTGAGTATAATCTTAAGCTGAATCATTGATTTAGTTCGAATATATAAATCCTCAGGTAACGCCAAAAGAAAAGCCCCATATTCATATTGAATAATGGGGCTTTTGTATTAGTCTGTAGGTCCATGGAAACCACCTCTATCACCACCTCTGTAACCACCTCCGTCACCATGATCACGATGAGGACGATCACCACCTGGTCCGAATCGATCATCACGTCCTTCACTGGCAGGATTCTTAGAACCTTTAAATTTGTTTATTTTGTATGTAAAGCTTACCAAAAAGTATGAAGTCAACGTGTTGTAACTGCTAACCTGGATATAATTATCACCAATGCTCTGACGGATATTCAGTTGTTGGCGAAGTAAATCGGTTACTTTAAGTGCCAGTACTCCTTTATTATTGAATAATGATTTATCGATTGAGGCATTCCAGATCAATTGGTCCTGTACGCCAGTGCTTGAATAACCCTGGAGGGTTGTGTAATTCATATCACTTCCGATATTGATGTTGTAAGGAAGGTGAACAATCACATTACCACCGCCACTCCAGTCTTTTGTAATGGATGCGATAGGTTTCAGGTTATTCAGGGTATTAGAATAACGGAAGCTTCCACGGGCACCAATCTCAACTAAATCGCTTGTAAAAGTAAGGGAGATTTGTTCCCTGCCACTATAACTTTGTGTACTGCTTAAATCTCCAAGAGGCAGATTGTCTGAATTCAGGATTTGTGCATTTAATCCAAGTGATGAATATCCATAGTAGTGGTCAAGTCCTAATGATGTATTGGTGTTGAAATGTAACCGCTTTTGGATAATTGGGATATTAAACATGACATTCCCATTGATATTGTAAGGCATAAAGGCCGAATTTACGGTCTGGCTGTATTGTTTGTGAGCTAAATCGTAGATACTGTTGGTTACCAGGGCATCCTTAGTGGTCTGTGCACTTAGGGTCGCATTGAACGAAGAAAAGGTACTGTCATTAAAAGTAGTATACATCATTCTTAAATTGTGACTGAATGACGGCTTTAAATCAGGATTACCAATTGTTTCGTTTAAAGGGTTTGAATTGTTCTTCACCGGTTGTAACTGGCTAATGCTTGGTTGGTCGGTTGATCCGCGGTAATCCAAACGGATAAACTTCTTTCTTCCGAAGTTATATTTCAACCTGCCTGTTGGAGAAAAATTGACAACGGATATCGGTCTGTCATAGGAATCCCCATTTTGGTAAATGCGGGTACTGTAAGTCTGCGATGGTTCTGCTTTCATCCCTAACATGGCATTGAAACTTTTATTTACATACCGGTAATTTAATTCCAGGGTTTCACTGTAAAACTTATTCTCAAAATTGTTACTGTACACTGAATCAAGCTGATTATAATGCCCTTCTGAATCTTTATTATATTGATTTTTATTCGATGTGCTGTTGTTGCTGCGGAAAGAAACAGAAGTTTCCAGGAAGTTCCTTAAGTTCCAGAGTGGTTCCACAAACGACATTCTAAGACTCATACTATAGGCATCCGAATGTGATTTTGTATACTGGTCAATTATGGTGGTTGAATCAGGACGCATGATTCTGTTTTTTGAATAATTGAAACTTTCATTGTCGTTTTGCGATAATGAAGTATTCAGGTTGGCAGTGAAGGTACGTCCTTTTTTCGACATGAATTTATGACTGTAAATAAATCCAAGTCCACCACTTAATTGTGTTCCATTGCCGTAGTTTGAGGTATTTCCGATGCTGGTTTGAGTAGTGTCGTTAAAATTGGTATAGTTCCGTTGGCTATCCGAAAAGCTGCGGTTATAATTAATGCTTGGCTGGAATACGTATGTATTCACGGAGTCGGGTTTCCATTCAATTTCAGTGCGTAGATTGGCTGAATAATTATCGTTATGGGCTGTGGTGGAAGATTTGTTAATATAAATCGAGTCTTTCAGATAGCTTTGACGTTGTGTGTCTGTAATTGATTCATTCCCTGAATGGTTTAGAGTAGCATCACCACCAATTTTGAGTTTTGGGTTGACACTGGTGCTGATGTTATATCCAATGTTTTGGGAGGTGGTTATACCACTGTTATTGGCAGATGATCCTCGTCCACGGCTGCTGCGGGAGGTATTGGTATTGTTTCCGCCTGCTGTGATAGTGCTTTGTGCTTCACCATCGATCATATTCAGGAACATATTTCCATCATACCGTACATCTTTATTTGTATCCAATCCGGCACCACCATTTACATTTCCAAAAGTACCTCTTTTTCTGTTTGATTTAAAAGTAAGGTTGATAATCCGTTCGGTGTCATTATCCTCGAATCCCGTCAGCAGTGCCATGTCCGATTTCTGGTCCAGCACCTGTACTTTGTCAATTAATTCGGCAGGTATGTTTTTAGAAGCCATTTCCACGTCATCACTAAAGAACTTTTTACCATTCACGCGAATCTTTGTAATAGCCTGGCCGTTCACAGTGATCTTACCATCTGTAGAGACTTCTACTCCGGGTAACCGTTTCAACAAATCTTCCACCACTGCATTCTGGGCAGTTTTAAAAGCTGTTGCGTTGAATTCAGTAGTATCACCCTTTACCACCATTTGTGCAGCAGTACCTGTCACTTCTACTTCCTTGAGCAAGTGGGCATTCTCTTGTAAATGGATATTTTTTAATATTAAATCCTTGTTGGCAATATTTACATTCTGAGTATAGTTCAAATATCCAACCATGCTCACAACCAATGTGTAAGGACCGGGTTTTACTTTATTCATCATGAAGTTTCCACGTAAATCGGTCAGACAACCCTGGACGAACGCTGAATCTTTGACCTGTAAAAGCTTTACGGACCCCATTTCAATAGGAAGACCGTTTTTACCGTCGAAAACCATTGCCTGGATGCTTCGTTGGGAGAAAGTAGATAAACTGATAACTGTAAACAGTGAGAGGAAAAGAAAAAATTGTTTCATGTGTTTGAAAAATGATAAATTAATTTGCAAAAGTATCCTTTAAACCTCAAATCTATGTAAAATGAAACAGATTTTCAATTTTAAACATAAAAAAATGCAAGAATGTCTTGTTCAAACTTGCAATAAGGTATTCACGGGAGTTAATATGCATATTGGACGAACTCCAATGGAAAAGGTTTAATGAAGCAGTAGAAAATTATCAAATAAATTGATAGGAATTGTTTGAAGGATTTCAATAATAGTGATACTTCACAACTAAATTCACAAATGGTTACTAAATAAAATTAGGTTTGAACATCTTTTTGATATTCAAACCTAATTACTAATGAAAATTTAATGTGCGATTCTTTTGATTAAAAGTAAGACATTTAACTACTTACAATTTACTACTTTCTACCTACTAGTCTACCCACTACCTACTCATTTCTCATTCCTCAAACATTTCAAACTCTTCAAACCTCAAACTCTTCAAACTTCATTCCTCAACGCTGTTCAGTTCTTTCCCGTTAATCAGCACATTCTTCAGGGTCACTTTCCCGATATTATTAATCTGGTTTGTTTGTTTCACTCCTGTAAATACACAATTCTCAAGGTTGATATTATCCACGCATTGTTCTCCCTTAATGCCGTCCAGCCATATGGCAAAGGTTGATTTCTTTGACGTGACATTCTGCAAAAATACATTTTTGATTTGTGGCAGGAACTTACCTTCCCCTTCTGTATTGATATGATAACTGCAATTGATGGATAGGATGGCATCCTTTACTTCCCCAACTACAACGTTTCGGACATACACCCCTTTGGTGATTCCTCCGCGGCTGTTATTCGTCTTTATCAGGATAGCCCTGTCCAGTTCAGGACTGCTCATCTGGCAATTCTCAATAAATATATTCCTGCAACCTCCCGAGATTTCACTTCCCATGGATACCCCGCCATGGCCTTTGCGCATAAAGCAGTTCCGGATGATCACATTCTCAATAGGTGCATTGGCACGACGACCATCAAAGTCACGGCCCGATTTCAGTGCAATGCAATCATCCCCGGTATTGAAAGTGCAGTTTTCGATCAGAACGTTCTTACACGATTCAGGATCACACCCATCATTGTTTGGACCTTCACTGTTTACTGTCACACCGCGTACAATGACGTTTTGGGATAACAATGGGTGTAGTACCCAGAATGGTGAATTTTTGATTGTAAAGTCCTCTAATTTAATGTTCTTACAGTTGATAAAGCTGATAAATTGCGGGCGAAGGTAATAGCCTTTTCCCATTTGTCGTTTTTCAACAGGAACCTGCGTATCATTGTATTTCTTCAGTTGCGGACGGCAGTTTTTGTCAAGCTGACTCGGGGTGCCTTTTACCCAGCCGTTTCTTGCTCCACCTTTCCATGGCCACCAGTTTTCAGAATTCGCCTGTCCATCAAGGGTTCCTTTGCCGGTTACTGCAATATTCGTTTGTCCATCTGCATAAATCAGCGGGGAGTAATTGTAGCAATCGTCACCTTCCCACCGGGTTCTTACCACAGGCAGGTAATCATTGGGCTCAGTCGAGAACTTTAATACGGCACTCCCGTCAATATGAAGGTCCACGTTGTTTTTCATGAGGATAGCACCTGTCAGGTATACTCCGTTTGTGATCAGTACCCTTCCACCTCCTTCCAGGCTGCATTTGGTAATGGCAGCATTGATGGCTGCTGTATTTAAGGTCATTCCATTGGCAATAGCACCAAAATCAACAATGTTGTAGACTTTATCCCTGAAAACAGGTTCTGTTATTGTTTTACTGATCGAATCAGCCACTGCCCACGCAGCATTCTGTTCGTTGTTCTGGCATGTCCCTTTGATACAAAAGACCATTAAAAGGATTGCTATTCCTGCTTTCGATAATTTCATAGTGTTTCTTTTTAGTAGATTTCAGGTTGTGTTGAATTTTGTAAGTACTAATCACTTCAGGTACATTTCAGTTTCAACTTATTTTATCGGTGCAAATATAATTTGGTCTAATGAATAATCATGTGGATTTATTTGCTTAAAATGTGGAGAAATTGAATGAATATAAAAAATGCATCTTTGAATGCCTGTTTTGTGAAATGATAATCTGCAATTTTAAGCGTTCATTGTAAACTGAAAACTCCCTGAGACATTTCTGCATCAGGGAGTTTTTTGTCATTTGTCCTTTGACCTTTGACCTTTGTCTTTAATCTTTGCTTCAACTTATCAGGTATCCTTTAAACCAATCTCTTTTTTTATTTCTTCTAGCAATTGACTTTCCGTAGGCAAGTATAATTGATACTGGCTTGCCATGATAGTATGGTTATCCAGGGGGAGTGAGAGTCTTACCATTTCGTTGTTTTTACTGGTACAAAGCAATATGCCTATGGTGGGGTTTTCGTCGGGTAGTTTCTCAGTGCGATCGATATAATTTACATACATTTGCAATCTACCAAGATCTTCATGAGTAACCTTATGAGTTTTAATATCCATAATCACAAAGCATCTCATCAGACGATTGTAAAATACCAGGTCAATAAAGAATTCATCATCTTCTACTAAAAAGCGTTTTTGCCTTGCAACAAAAGTATATCCATTCCCCAATTCAAGCATAAACTGTTCTAAATGATCTATTAAAGCCGATTCCAGTTCTTTCTCATAATAATGAGGTTTACGTTCCAGGCCTAAAAACTCCAGAATCATGGGGTCCTTCACAATCTCTTGCGGCTGCTCAGGCAACCGTTCATTGCGTGCCACTTTCATAACAGCTTCTTTGTCTGTACTCAACAACATCCTTTCGTACAAATTCGAATTTATTTGCCTTTCCAGTTCGCGACCTGTCCAACCATTTTTTACTGACTCAAGTTCAAAATACTCTCTTTTATACGAATCTTCTATAGCAATTAGCATTTTATATTGCGACCAATTCAATTGCGTCCGCACTGCGGACGCAATTGGGTAAGTGCGGTAAAATTGTCTGCTACGCTCTAATTGCCTCACCGAAAACCCGCTACCGTATTCCGGTTCAATTTCTTTTGCCAGTTCACGAATCAGGTAACTGCCATAATCCGCCCGATCTTTTCCCTGTTGCTCCTCATTAAAGATTCGCTCACCAACTTTCCAATACATTTCTACCCGATAAAACTCTACACTGCGTACTGCCTGTGTACGTGCTTGTCCAATAATTGTTTTGATATCCTGCACAAATGACCCTGATGGGATTCGACTGACTGTATCCATATCTTAATCCTCCTTTTTTAGTTTTTTAAGGTGAAAGTTACTAAATGCATTATTACGATGGAACCATTTAAATGAAACTGTTATGAGCAATATCGGCCGTAAGCATCCGTGCTTCTGTGCGTTCGAAATTGAATTATGAGTGAGAAATTGTAATCGGAAAACAAATAAGTAACCTTGAATTGAAATGCTATTGCCGTGAGGGTTATTATATTGAGTATAAAAAGTAATCACTTTCAGATAAAACAATAAATAGAATTAAAAAGATTAATATAATCCCAAATAATTTCGTTAAATTTCATGTTTATCCGGAATTCCCCAATCCAATTGCGAACGCAATGCGTTCGCAATTACGATAGTGTTGTAGATCTGTATGATGCATTCAAATTGTGATAATAAAACCAATCTTGTTTTCTACACAGGTCATCAAACTATTTCCATAGATTCAATTGCGTCCACACTGCGGACGCAATTGGGGAAAGCCTTTAATGTTGACTACTGCTAATGAAAACCAGTACTTTATAAGTGAATTCGCATATAAAGTACATTTATAAGTATTTTTGCTTATAATTCCGACACTAATTTCATTTCAATTTATACCAACTAAAAACTCCCTGACACATTTCTGCATCAGGGAGTTTCTTGTCTTAATATCGTAATGAAATTTATTATGCAATTCCAATAATAGTTAAACAAGTCAAACACAGTTATAGTGAATTATGCACAGATAATCGAATTAATTCCGATTATCTGTGCATAATTTGCTGTTTTATTGACTTGCGATTCATTCTTTATGCATTAATATCTAACACAGCTTCTTCGTAAATGGAAAAAGTCTTTCAATATTATCATCTGCTTGAGGAAAAAGTAATTTACAAGCTATTTTACTTATTGTTCCTATTCCAATTTCACTACAAATTATACCAACTAAAAACTCCCTGAAGCATTTCTGCATCAGGGAGTTTGTAATTCTAAAAGTGATTATTTTATCTCCTTCTTCCAAAAATTCTCAACAGGAACAGGAATAGATTGATAAAATCAAGGTAAAGCATTAACGATCCAATGATGGCCATTTTCTGGTTTTCTTCTGTATTTTCCTGATTCATTAACGCCTTGATCTTTTGAGTATCGTAGGCTGTTAACCCGACAAAGATCAAAACCCCTATGCAGGAAATGATCAGGTCAAACATGGAGCTCTTCAGGAAATAATTGACTACCGAAGCTATGATCAATCCCACCAGGGCCATGATCAGTAAACCGCCTATCGAGGTTAAATCCTTTTTAGTGGTGAACCCATAAATGCTCATGACGGCAAAGGTGCCCGCCGTGATAAAAAACGTGGAGGCAATGGACGATTGTGTATAGGCCAGGAAAATGCACGACATGGTAACTCCCATAAGCACCGAATACAAGGCAAACAGGATAGTGGCTGTACTGAACGTAAGTGTTTTAATCCTTGCCGACAGAAACCATACTATGGCGAACTGGGCAATGATAATCCCAAAGAAGCTCATTTTACTTGAAAAGATAAGCCTCAATAGTTCTTCCGAGTTCGATACTCTGTAGGCAGTTACAGCGGTGATTAGTAATGCGGCGCACATCCACACATACACCTTGCGAATTAACAAGGTCTGGCTTACTTCAATTTTTTCTGCAATGTAAGAATCCATAAATGATACTGAAATTAATGGTTAATAATATGAATAATGAAATTGTATTTTTTAGAAACTATGTTCCTTTTTGAATGAGTTCTTTTTGTTAATAGATTTTGGCGATAAAATTAAGCAAATAAATTAATTATACAATTAAAATCTCAATATTAAATATATTTTCAATTATTGCAACTTGTAATATTCAGAAAATAAATATGTATTAAATTTCTGTTTTTTTGAATTTATTAAATCAATCAATTAATTTTCTCTGCAAAATATTCATAAAAATTTAATTTTTCGAATTCTCCTGTGAATTAATTCAAATACACAATTACCAGTTTCCTCCAAATAAATCAACTATATTTACGTTCAATTAGAAATTCCATTTCAATGAAAAATTCATTCCTTCTGATAGTTCTTATCTGTTGTTCATTCATGACTGTTTTTGCTCAATCGCATACAAGTTTTGAACTCCCTGCCATCACAAGCAATGATGTTATCATTAAGCATCTTGGGTACACCCTTTCCTACAACGAGAAACATGAGCAGGCCAATTGGGTAGCCTATGAACTGACAGCAGAGGAAACACAGAAAGGAGTAACCCGCACCAATGATTTTCGTAGTGATAATGCGGTGAAGACAGGCTCTGCCAAGAATGATGATTATCAGGGCTCGGGGTATGATCGCGGGCATATGGCTCCGGCAACCGATATGCGCTGGAGTGTGCAGGCCATGGAGGAATCATTCTTTTACAGCAACATGTCTCCACAGGTTCCGGGCTTTAACCGCGGTATCTGGAAGAAGCTGGAAGAACGTGTCAGGCAGTGGGCGGTAGAGAATACCGATATTTATGTGGTAACCGGCCCCATACTTACGGATCACCTGCCCGTCATCGGTCCGGATAAAGTCTCGGTGCCGCGTTACTACTTCAAGGTGATACTGGATTATACGCTTCCAGAGTTAAAGGGTATCGCGTTTATCATGCCCAATGCATCATCCACTATGCCGCTTCAGTCGTTCGCCGTTCCCATTGATAGTGTGGAGCATGTCACCGGCATTAATTTCTTTCCCGCCCTTCCCGATAAACAGGAACAGGCCCTTGAGAAAACCATCTGCATAGATTGCTGGTCATGGTCTTCCACTTCCACCCACCAATCCGGGAATCATCCTGCAACCACCCTTCATTCAACTACCTCGGGAGTGGGGTCGGGGGTAAGGTCTCAATGCTCTGCCATCACGCAGGCCGGTAACCGTTGCAAGCGTATGACTACAAATGTTTCCGGAATCTGTACCCAACATGAAACCTCAAATCGCCCTCTTTAACCCTCAAACTTCAAACTCCAAACTCCAAACCTCAAACTTTAAACTTCAAACCTGAAATTTGTGTTCGCCAACTGGTGGACGTTAAAAGGTTTTCCGGTATTCCAACTCCTGATTTTGATTCATTTTTTTTATAATTCATCCCACTGGAATAGGTTCTGAATTTCAATGCAATTCATTCGCTGTTCAGTTAGGGTTCAGATAGGGTTGAGATAGGGTTGAGATAGGGTTCAGTTAGGGTTCAGATAGGTCCGGCCCTCTGAACCCTATCTGAACCCCTTCGAAACTCCCTCGATACCCCCTCTATAGAGTGGACAGAACCAGAATGAATTTAACGGATGAAAGAGCGTTCCGTGTTCAATGTTCCGTGTTCTGTGTTTCACGTTCCGCCTTGTGGGTTAGTTGATCCAGTTTACTCATTTTATCCAATCAACTCAATTAACTCAATCAACTCAATCAACTCAATCAATCCATTCAACCCATTCAACTCAATCAACTCAATTAACCCAATCAACTCACTCAACTTAATCAACTAAATCAACTCATTTAACTAAATTACTTCAATTAATAGGTAAAATCATAATAATCAAATAAAAATGCGTATCTTTGTGCCCGTAAAGAAAATGTATCCTTTCGTCTGTTTATTTCTCATCTCCTCTACTCCAATTGGAATTTGACATATTTCGTCCTGCTACTACTCTTTTATTACAATTAATTAATATATATTTATGAACATTTACGTAGGTAACTTAAGTTACAATGTTAGAGAAAACGACCTTCAAGAAGCAATTGCAGAGTATGGTCAAGTGGATTCATGTAAACTAATCATGGATCGCGAAACACGCAGATCGAAAGGTTTTGCTTTTGTTGAAATGTCAGATGATGAAGCTGCAAAGAAAGTCATTGCTGAATTAAACGGAGCTGAATTTGATGGTCGTCCAATGGTTGTTAAAGAAGCTCTTCCAAAAAACTAATTTCAGTTTTTAAGGAAAACAAAATAAGGACTTCTGCTATCGAAAGGTAGCAGAAGTTTTTTTATAAGACCATTTTCAACCGAATTATTATTGGCTGACCGGATATTAGTACTAAAAAGAACGTCTTAAAGATTAGAACGCGGATGTTCGCTGATCAAGCGAAGATTTACGAATTCTATTCTTATAATTTAATAACGGACAATTCAATGTTCTTATTACTTTACTGAAATTGATAAATTACCCTGTGAAGGATTAACGAAGTTTCGTTGGAATCTGGTTGATAGAAAAAGATAGCCGTACAACGAAAATAAGATACAGATAAAGAGCAAGATGTTGCTCAACAAAAGACAAGAATGATTTCAATAGAACAACTTACAGTCGAATTCGACGGAAGACGATTATTAGACAGCATAGGATTTCTTATTAACCCAAAAGATAAGATTGCATTGGTGGGTCGAAATGGTGCCGGGAAATCGACCCTTATCAAATTAATCTCCGGAAGTGAACAACCCACCCGCGGAAGTATCATTGCATCTCCCGATTTAACCGTAGGCTATTTGCCTCAGCACATGATCCACAATGAAGGGACCACCGTGATGCAGGAAACCGAGAAAGCCTTTGACCACATTACCAAACTTCAGGAAGAAATTGACCATCTAACCCTGCAACTTACGGAACGAACAGATTTTGAAAGTGAGGAATATGCCCAGATAATAGATAAGCTGAGCAATTCCTACGAACACATGCAAATCATCAACAGCGGCAATTTCTATGCCGAAATAGAAAAGAACTTGCTGGGACTTGGATTTCTCCGTAGCGACTTTGACAGGCAATGTAACGAATTCAGCGGTGGATGGCGCATGCGTATTGAGCTGGCTAAAATTCTGCTGCAGACTCCTGATGTGCTGCTGCTGGATGAACCTACCAACCACCTGGATATAGAATCCATCCAGTGGCTCGAAGCTTTTCTGGCCAATACCACGAGTGCTATACTCCTGGTTTCGCACGATAAGGCATTTATGGATGGGGTGACCAACAGAACAATTGAAATTTCACTCGGACATATTTATGATTATGATGTGAATTATTCGAAATACCTGCAACTCCGCCTGGAACGTCATGACCAACAGGTACGCGCCTACGAGAACCAGCAAAAAATGATACAGGATACGGAAGATTTTATCGATCGTTTCCGAAGCAAAGCCACCAAAGCCGTACAGGTACAGTCACGTATAAAAGCGTTGAATAAAGTTGAGCGGCTGGAAGTTGATATGGAAGATACTTCAAGGCTTAAACTTAAATTTCCTCCGGCACCCCGTTCAGGAGCCATACCAGTGGAGATAGAAAATTTATTCATGGCTTATGATGACTATGTCGTGCTTGATAAGATCGGAATGATTATCAACAGGGGCGAGAAAGTAGCCTTTGTGGGTAAAAACGGGGAAGGAAAAAGTACGCTTATCAAATGTATCCTAGACGAAATTGAGTATTCCGGTATCATGAAACTGGGATTTAATACAAAAATAGGTTATTTTGCCCAGAATCAGCCTTCGCTGCTGGATGAAAACCTGACAGTTTTTGAGACAGTTGATTATGTAGCTGTCGGAGATGTACGTACCAGGTTACGCGATATTCTGGGTGCTTTTATGTTTGGGGGCGATGCCTCTGATAAAAAGGTGAAAGTACTTTCGGGAGGTGAACGCAGCCGTCTGGCAATGATTCGTCTGCTGCTGGAACCGGTGAGCCTGCTGATACTTGATGAGCCTACCAATCACCTGGACATTCCTTCGAAAGAAGTATTGAAAGAGGCCATCAAGGCGTATGACGGAACTGCCATCATTGTATCGCATGACCGTGAATTCCTGGATGGACTGGTAACAAAGGTTTATGAGATTGGAAATAAAAAGATCCGTGAGCATCTGGGTGGTATCTATGAGTTTTTGGAAAAAAAGAAAATGGAGAATCTGAACGAATTAGGATAAAGAACCGTTCCGGGTTTGAAAGGTTTGAAGAGTTTGAAAGGTTTGGGGTTGAGGAAGGATTCAGCGTTCAATGTTTCGCGTTCCTGGTTTGAAAGGTTTGAAGAGTTTGAAAGGTTTTAAGATAGTGACGGCTTCACTCGAAGTGAAGCCGTCACTAACAATTACCTTAATCAACTTAATCAACTCAATCAACTCAATCAACTCAATCAACTCAATCAACTCAATCAACTCAATCAACTCAATCAACTCAATCAACTAGTTACTCCTATACCCAAACAAATAATGCAGTCCCAGTGAAAACTGATAACTTTTGATATTATTAATTGGATTAGAAGATCCCAACTGATACATTGGTTCGATGATGAACGTGTTGTTGATGGGGATTTTTGTTTTTACGATGGCGAATCCCAGGTCATTTACACCAACACTTGCCCTGAATCCTTTGCGCGATCCAAAGCCGGAACCAAATTCAAAGTAATTATTTAATGCCGGGAAAGGTGCCGGAAAATAATCTCCCCAATGATAACTGATGTAGAGAATCCTTTCAATTCCGAACCGTGCATAGAGGTGAGGATAGATGAATGTACTCATAGTTCCTGTTGCCGGCAGGACTTCTGTTTTGTTTTCGGTCCAGTAGCCCGGTGTAAGCTTTAGGTCACCAACATGGATTCCAATGCCGGCACCAATCCATTTTTTATCAATCCTGGCATACGGATTTATTCCCCAGAGGGAGTTGGTTTGTTGGAAGCCTGTTTTTAATCCAAGCTCCGTTTGCCTTCCATAATATCCGTTCACCCCGTATTCTACCGTTTTAAAACTGTCTTTCTTAAACACCGAGTATCCGACAGCACCCAGTTTATATTGTTGTTTAAAATCCTGACTGATACTTTCTCTGTTGCATCCGGTGCCCATGCCGATATCGTGTGTGTTGGCATATTGCCCACTCGAAAAGCCTACCCTGAATTCTTCGTAGCTGGTAGTCTTCGTTGTTGGATTCGTTTGAGACATGACTAACAAAGATAGCATCAGTAATGAAATGGTGGAAATGCGAATCAGGCTGGTGAAATAACTTGTTATCAAATCATTTGTCACAAATAATACCGCCGGGATAAGGGTGATGAGTAGAACCTGGAATTCGATAGTTGAGAACCAGTTCCGGGTTACGAAAAGCAATACTGCCAGCATCAGCAGATACGATGCATTCAGCAGTGGGTGATTCGGCAGGATGGTGAAACTCTTTCGAGACTGATGCTTTTCACGGAACAGAATGATTCCTGCCAGTGCAACTGAAGCAACCAGGATGAATAACTGCACCACCTTCAAGCCCAGAAACATATTGCCCTGGAAAGCCCCGTTTGACAGTGGATCACGAAAGAATTCAATAAAGAAACGGCTTATTAAAATGAGCGCCAGGCTGAATAATGCCAGGTTACCGGGTCTTTTAAAAGTTTTACGCAGGAATATCAACGCAATGCCAATCACAAGGCTAGAAATGACGAAATAGATCGGTACCGGATGCAGGGCCTGGGTTAAAGTCTCGTTTGCAGGGATCTGATGGGATAGAAAATTATGGAAAAAAGCAGGTGTATTGATCCCGTAGTGAATTCCCCAGGGCATCTGGGTTTCGGTACCATAGCAACAACCTACCAATAGACAGCCTATGCGCTGGACTGCCATTCCGAACGGAGCAGCAATGGCAAAGGCATCAAGGATGGGATATTTAATTTTCAACAACCATTTAGCAACTCCCACACCGATAAATCCAAATACCAGGGCACCCATCAGGTTGATGTTGTGCTGTGCAGGAAACTGAAAATGTTGGGTGAAATAGTTGAAATCATCCGGAGTGATCGCCCCGAACTTGGATCCGATGATAAAAAAGATACGTACGGTAATAATAACCAGCAGCCAGGTGGACCATGGGAATCTCCGCTTATAACCTTCGATCAGGTAAATGAATAACACCAGTAAAAAGGAAACCTGATAAAACAATTCATAGAAATACTGTCCGTTGTCGATATCTATTTTCATGATATGTGAATTAAGTTACAATAAAAGTCAAAAGTCGAAAGTCAAACATCAAACGTCAAAAGTCAAAAGTCAAACGTCAAAAGTCAAATGTCAAAAGTCAAATGTCAAACGCAAGTGATAAAATAGTAAATATCTCAGTCTTTTACACAACGGACTGATAATCCGAATTGCTTTCTGCTATTGTCCCAGACTATATAGAGTGCATTATTGTCAAAATACCAGTACCATGCATTGCTGATGTTGAATTCTGTGGAAGTCCACCAGAATGCTGCTTCGCCAAGGTTAAAGAAGGTACCATTTGTTCCTCCACGATCACCCCCGGGCAGAGCCGTAAAGCCTGTATAATTGTTCGTATACAGATTGTTACCCACTGCACCTTCGACTAAGGATTTCTTCCAATCTTCATGGGCAGCCAGGGCCTTGGCCACATTCGCAAATGCCCCCCAATGTGTATCTACATGTACCTTGAGAGTCGTCCATTCATCCTGTGTTGCAACGTGCCAGCCGGCAGGAGCTAGTTTTCGACTGTCCGAAACGGCATACCAGTTATAGAGTTTGCCATATTTGAGCCCGTTGTCAGGATTGTTGTAATTATTGCACATCCCTTCGGAATAGGCATATCTCCATTCATCGGCAGTGGTCAGGTAGGTGATATTATCCCCGTTGAAGTATTTCGTTGTATTCAGGTTTCTCGCCATCCAGAGTTGTGTACCTATCTTCACCACCGGATAATAATTGCCTGATCCATCTTTACATTCCACAAACGAGAAATCTATTGAATTATTTCCGGTTGGCGAATCTGTCATAACCGTGGTACTGTTACCGGCTATACCGGTATACAGTAACTCATCACCCATTGAAAATAACATTGTTCCCGCAGTCTTTTTACTCTTTTGCAGTTTTGTTTTTTGTACAGGGATATCAATAACCCTGATTTTAGGAACGGTTAAAGTTCCCGATTGACTAATTGTTTTTGCCGTATAAGAATACCCGGTTCCTCTTGCCTGAATGATCCATATACCATTGGGTAAAGATAACTCAAAAGAATTGTTACCCGCCTGAACAACTGTATTGGTAGCTAGAATTTCCTTTCCGTCCGTGCCAAACACACCTATGCGTGCATTACCTGCATTACCTGCATAAAACGATAACGTTGCTTTGTCTAATGCCGGACTGGAGTAAACGCTAATCCTTTCTCTCCCGATAGTTACAGGGATAAGGTCAGAGACCACATCGGATAAGATTAAAATACCTCCCCTTGGGATGGTTATTGAAATTCCTTTTGTAATGTTCTTCACCACAATGCTGTCAAAAACTGTGCTTTGGCCACTTGCCGTAAAACTAATGGTATATTCGAATGCAAATGTGCTGAATGACACGATCCCCAACATAAATATTGTCAAAAATGAACGGACAATGTGTAGTTTTGTTTTCATACTCAGTCATGTTTTCGGTTAATAGTTTGCAGTGATATTATGCTAAATTTTCAACTTAATTTGCAGGAATGTATGATGGGAAAGTACTCTGTTTTAAATAATTGTTATAGATTTATTTGTAAGTGAAAATAATAATAGATAAAACAAATCCTCTGAAAATAAGTTTAAGAAAATCAAATAATTAATAATGCTAATTGTCAAACAATAAGCCGGTCGATCAGGTTATTCTGAATAGCGGGTGTGCGAATCAAAACTTTACCCGCGCTATAGAATATGTTTCAATAAATATACTTCATCTGAATGATGTACTGGAAAATATTAAACGGTAAGGTGTAAATTATTGGAATAATGGCATGAATTAAACATTAACGTTGAATACATTGTTGTATTACATAAAACCTTTATATTTGCATGAAAATAAGAACGTATTGGAAACAGGTAATACAACAAAGGAAAAAATTCAGAAGTTTTTAGATGATTTTCATTTAAAAACCAGGGTCTTTGATATTGTGTTTCTTGATTACAGGGATAAAAATTTTCAATCATTATTAAAGCTGGAGATCAGTTCGTTCCGGCGCAAAGAAATTATTAAAGCATTAACAGTCGAGGATTACTCGGAGGGTCCATTGCCTGATACCCTGCATCACATTTCGGAAATGTGGGTATTTGGTAAGATTGAAAAAAAGAAAAACATATATATTAAAATTTCAATGGGTGTTCCAAATTCCCAGACTATATGTATCTCTTTTCATATTGCAGAAAAAAACATGTACTTCCCTTTTAAAAAAGCAAAAAAATGATAAGTCCATTTACAGGAGGAGAAGTTGTTCTCGTCAAGGAACCCAGGGAACATGATTTCAGGGGTTCAAAATATCAGATCATCCATCATTATTATCAATGTGTCGATACGGGTGAAACCTTTACCGATACAAGATTGGATGAGTTGAACCTAAATCAGGTATATAATCAGTATCGTGTGAAAGAGGGTATCCCTTTTCCGGATGAAATTGCTGCATACCGCAAACAATATGAGTTACCCGCAACCAAAATGTCTCAGATACTGGGTTTTGGGGTGAATATGTATGCCCGCTACGAATCGGGGGAAATACCCAATGTGTCAAATGGAAGAATGATCACTATTTGCAAAGATCCTGATATTTTCAGGAACTATTTTTTGCAAAGCACTTCGCTTCAATTCACGGATAAGGAAAAAGAATCTATTTTAAAAAAGATAGAAAAAGCAATAGAAAACAAGAGAATAACCTTGAATCTAGCTTTTGAAAAATATGCAGCACTCGGAAATACGGATCGAGGAGCATTTACGGGCTATGTTGCTCCAAATTTAGATAAAGCCAGAGAAATGGTTGTTTATTTTGCCAGGGCATGTAATCCTTTTACAACAAAGATGAATAAACTTCTATTCTATGCAGATTTTTTTAATTACGAACAGACGGGTTATTCCATAAGTGGTATGACTTATCAGGCAATACCAAGGGGACCGGTGCCACTTCGATATGACGGACTTTACGGGAATGTATCAGATATTGTAGAACGCAAAGATGTGTTTTTTCCGAATGATGTATCCGGTGAACGATTGACTACTTCACAAGAGTTTAATGCTGCATTATTCACTGATGAAGAACTTAAGACCTTAGAAGCCGTAGTCCAGCGATTTGGAAATACACTAACCAAAGAGATTGTATCGATCAGTCATGAAGAACCTGCGTGGTTAGATAATGAAAAAAAACGCAAAGTAATATCGTATCAATATGCATTTGAATTGAAAGGAATAGATTGATAAATAAATTGTGTTATTTAATAAAAACTCCCAAATAAATACCTAAAAATTAGCTTCATACAAATGGACGAACTTCAAACATACCAAATTCAACTATTCAAATCTGTTTTTAAAGGCAGAGACGATGTGTTTGCAGTGCGTTGGGAGAATGGAAAGAAGAGTGGCTATATGCCTGCGTACACTTACGACCCATATTTGTATCGCGCACATAAAATGCGGGGTGGAACCTTTCAAAACTATCCGGATAAAACGTACTTGCCTTTATCGGATAAAGAAATTTCAAAACATCTTAAAGGTGAACAATTAATTGGAATTTACCCATTGCTTATTGATAATACATCCTGGTTTATTGTGGCTGATTTTGATGATGATAATTGGTTGGAGGAATGTAAAATCTTTTTAAATGTTTGTATCAAGATTGAAATTCCTGCTTATTTTGAGCGCTCCCGTTCAGGTCAAGGTGGACATATTTGGATTTTTTTTGAACAACCATATCCAGCTATTCGAAGCCGAAAAATCATTCTTTCATTATTACAAAAGTCTGGCATCTTTTCAGTGTTTGATAAAAGTTCGAGCTTTGATAGATTGTTTCCAAATCAAGACTTCCTTTCGGGAAAAGGAGTGGGAAATCTTATTGCATTGCCATTGTACAAAAAATCATTAGAAAAAGGCAATAGCTGCTTTCTTGATACAACTACTTTTCAACCAATTCAGAATCAGTATGATTATTTGGAAAAAATCCAAAGAGTAACTATTGCGAAGCTCGATGAACTTTATCAATCAATTTCAACTTCAATAAATTTAGCTTCAAGTGATCCATTTACAACCAACTCAACAAATAAGGTAACAATATCTAACAAACTTACAATCACTTTGAATAATGTGATTAGAATCAATCGAACTGGCTTATCAACGTCATTGATCAACTTCCTAAATGATGAATTAAATTTTGCAAATTCAGAATACTTCATAAAAAAGAAAGCTGGTAAGAATACTTTTAAAACTGAACGTTATTTTAATTTTGTAGAAGAAATTGAGAACGAAGTTATAGTTCCTCGTGGTTTTATTGGTAAGTTGATACGATTTTGCAATGAGAATAATATCGACTTTAATTTTATTGATACAAGAAAAAAGTTGAAGAATATTGATTTAGAATTTAATGTACAACTTAGAGAACATCAGCAGTATGCCATAGAGATTGCTTCAAAGAAGGATTTTGGTGTAATAGTAGCACCTCCAGGTTCAGGTAAAACGATAGTTGGACTAAAAATTATTTCGGATAGAAGTCAACCGGTATTAATTATAGTTCACCGGAAACAATTAGTAGAACAATGGATGGAACGTATCGAAACATTTCTGGGCATTCCCAAACATGAAATAGGGAAAATTGGTCAAGGGAAAAGTAAGGTTGGTAACAAGATTACTATTGCTACAATTCAAAGCTTATCCAAAGAATTAAATAAGACTGAATCAGGAAGTTTTATGAACTCCTTTGGTACTATTATCGTAGATGAGTGCCATCATATTCCAGCAAAAACTTATAGAGATACAATTGCCAAACTTCCAACTTATTATTTGTATGGTTTGACAGCCACACCGTTTAGAAAATATAATGATGGAAAGATTATTTTTTCTCACATCGGAGAGATTATTGTAGAAATAAAACCAACAGATATTTCATCGTACAAACAAGCAACAATTATAATCCGGAATACAGAACTTGATATTCCATTTAATTCAAAGACAGATCAATTTGAAACACTTTCAAAAATGTTGATTCACGATTCAGCACGAAATAAATTGATTTTAGCAGATGTTTTTGTTGAGTTGAAGCTTGGCAAGAGAGTGGTCATAATTACTGAAAGGAAAGATCATATTGATACTTTAAATCAATATTTGAAACAATCGTATGAAACAGTAACTTTAACTGGAGATGATTCGGAAAATAGTAGAAGTTTGAAATGGAATACACTTAAAGATGGTAATTATCAAGTTCTCATTACGACAGGCCAGTATTTTGGAGAAGGATATGATCTGCAAAATGCAAATAGTCTTTTTCTAGTATATCCATTTGCATTTGAAGGTAAGCTAATTCAATACATTGGCAGGGTTCAAAGGTCTGAAGTTACACCTACAATCTATGATTACAGGGATATTAAAATCGACTATCTTAACAAACTAT
The DNA here is from genome assembly GCA_028710415.1 of Paludibacter sp. Taxonomy (GTDB): domain Bacteria; phylum Bacteroidota; class Bacteroidia; order Bacteroidales; family Paludibacteraceae; genus Paludibacter. The sequence goes on from JAQTUE010000015.1 coordinate 128,489, forward strand.
TTCTTAAAAGAAATGCCTATTATCGAAAGATAGTAAAACAAGCTTCATTGTTTGACGAACCGATTGAAGATTTATCCATTTCAGAAAATAGTCAGAAAATAGAATTAAAAATAAAAATTCCAATTGAAGAACTTGATTTTCGTTATGGAAGTGTTGTATTCAAATATACTATACCTGAAATAAAAGAACCGATAGAATTTGAAATTGAGAATCTTCAAATAAGACCTGAATTTGAGGTTTTGAAACCCTATTTTGTAAAGACATTAAAAACAAAGTTTGTTTCATTTGATATTTTTGCTGAATTTGTAGATGGAGAATTAATATCCCAGTTGGCCACCTCAATTGATCTGCAAAAAATTAATCAAGAGGTAATTGAAGGAGTTAGATTCAAATTTATTACAAATTCTTTTCTTGGCAGGAAGAACTTTGCAGATAATAGTCTTATGACGGTTGATGATTTAGTGAAAAATGAAAACGTTGTTCCAACCCTTTACAATGATGGCCTTAACTTGTTAGACGATTTGTTAAGTCGTAAGAACTATAAACATTCAATGCAGTTAAGATATTTGGCCAATCGACATGAAAGGACTATTCTTAAAATCAGGTTTGTTTTAAGTCCTTTTGCTTTTGTATTTTTGCTTGCAGGTGAAAATCAATTCCATTTTGTTTTGGAAACTCTCGACAGTGAAGAAGCAACTTATTTATGGCATTTTGAAAAGGATAGGACACAACTAAAACAACAGTTAAAAGCAATAGACGAACAACTCTCAATTATTCGAAATAAAGGAAGACAAACGTTTCTTGATGGAAAGACAGATAATTTCAGTAAAATTCTTCACGATTACACAGAAGTACAAAAAGGATTTGTAATTTGGAAAGATATATTGGAAGAAAGGATTAATTAGTTTACTCATAAAAGTCAATGTGCTCTGTCTAAAAAAGTATTTTATTCGTTTATTTGCTAATCTTATGTATGCAGATCATATTACTACAAAACAAAGAATTGGAAGTTAATCATATACGTTGATTGAAGTTTTCGTAACAAGTAAAGGTAAGTCAGTTGAAGGTTCTGGTTGGTTTTATTTTACTAGAAAGAGTTAACGAACTACATTTAATTTTCTACAATATAAAAACTCCCCGGTACAAAGTTGTATCGGGGAGTTTCTTTTTAGACCTATTTTATTCAATTGAATGCAAATCCTCTAGAATTTTACTGAAATATACTTTATATTGCAAGCTGGTTTTTCTTGATTTATAGAGTACATAAACTAGCTCTATATATTCAGTTGGATGAAGTTGACATACTTTTTCCAGATGTTCAACTTTCGCATTAAACTCATCTATGGATTTTAATGACAGACCATAATCCGGTACTATGGTTGTATCTTTATTAAACCAGAAAGGTTTACCATCAGGTTTGAGTCCAATCTCTACTTTTGCCTTAAATACGTAACTTTTGGGATCGGCTTTTGACGGATTAGCACCATGTAGAGGATTTTCTGTTCCTGAACGGGCTTGAGAGGTAGTGAAAGTAGTCAGTATAAAATCGTTCTTATCTTTGTACAGGATAATTGCATATTTTGTTTTCTTACCCTGGGAGTAAAAATCAAACAGGCCATGCAGTATGGCTCCTATCTGATACATTCTTCGAGCACATTGATATTCGAAGGCAGGTTAAAACACATCATTTCATAGGCACCCTCATAATTAGAGAGTTTCTGTTTGTCATTGGCAATCAATCGTTTCAGATCAATAGAAACATTTGAAATATTAGCAGGTGAATTTACGAAGTCAATATTGTTTTCTTTTTTAGTAATGCTCCAAAGTGAGTTTTGTTCGTGGGTAAGCATTACCAATTCTTCTGAAGATAGTTTCCCATAGTCTGAAATAACGATGTCAATAATTTCCAATTCGTATTCGCTAAAGAGGTTCTTGTTATAATGTCCGATAGGAACGATAATAGTATTCTTATCAGATTTCTTAGTGGAAATATAATTTGTAAATAAATGATCACTGTCCTTCATGAAAAATGTTTCAGGAGCAACAGGTCCGAATTGCCAAACTTTATAATCAAGCCAGGTAACCGGTATGCCGTCATCTTTTACAGCTGTTTCATCAATCAGATAAAGTAATTTGATGAGTTTTGTGTGGTATAGCGGATTTAATCTTTCTGCCAACAAAAGCATCAAATTGCCTATTTTGTCTTTATTTGCAAGAATTCCTATACTCATATTAAAGGTTTTTTAAAAGATAGCTGTTTGTAAAACAGTAAATTGTATTGCAAAGGTAAGAAATAATCTATTGATATGAATAATAGATAAACAATAATTGAAGAAATAAAGTTCGCTATTTGCACTATAGAAAACATTGTAAGGATTAGTTTTAAAAAAACTCCCCGATACGAATACGTACCGGGGAGTTTCTAATCTTTAATCTTTGTTCTTGGCTCTTGATTCTATTTCCCCATTTCAATAGCTACAGCCACTTGAGCAGTTTCACCCACCATAGGATTGTTACCCATTCCAATGATTCCCATAATTTAGAGCTGAACAGGAAAAGAAGAAGTTCCTGTAAATTGAACATTAGATTGGATATACCATGCAAACTTTAATATTACTATACTGTCAATTAATTGCATTAAGTGGTGTATTTTACAAAGTTGGCGGTATAATAAGTGTGTTTTGTTAAATTATATTTATACATATTATTTTGCTATTTTTAAAATAATTTATTATGTTTGCATTTTTAAATTCTATTATTCATAAATAACCAATTTAAAAGGAAGCAAAAATGAAACAAAAATTACCTTTTGCAGGTGCAGTTATTGTTTTGTTGGCACTTGGACTTACAACATTGCAGTCTCAATCATTGTATGTAAAGCCACTGAGCGGAACACAAACTGCGTACACCCTAACTAATCTCAAAAAGCTCACGTTCACATCGGGCAATCTGGTTGTAACCAAAATGTCGGGCAATCCTGATTCTTATGTATTATCGGCACTTCGTTATGTTAATTTCAAAGATTATTCTGTGGGATTAAATAATGTAACGAATATGCCATTGTCGATTTTATATCCAAATCCTGTTGCAAATGAACTGAATATCAAGATCGCATCGGACAGACATTCAAGAATCAGTATTGAGATTCTATCCCTGGAAGGAAAAATCCTTTTCAGCAAAGTGCCTGATGAAAATTCTACTGTTTATCAAGTTAACGTGTCAGGTATTAACAAAGGATTATACTTGTGTCGTATAAATGATGGATCGACTATTGAAACAATCAAATTCATTAAACAATAAATTAAGAAAATTATGAAAAAACTTATATTTGCTCTATTCGGAATAATGGTTACCATGAGTCTTCTAAATGCTCAAACTGACTCCATGTATGTAATGAAAAGCGGTGTTGCTGTTGGGAAATTTAAAGTTACCGAAGTTGACAGTGTTGTATTTTACAAACCAGCTACTTCTTCCAATACTGTTACTGATGTTGATGGAAATGTGTATCACACTATTGTGATTGGCGCTCAAACCTGGATGGTGGAAAACCTGAAAACTACAAAATATAACGATAATTCAAGTATTTCTATAGTTACTGATAATGCGATATGGATGGGTCTTACAACTGGTGCATATTGTTGGTATAACAATGATATTACAAATAAGACTCCTTACGGAGCTATGTACAACTGGTATGCAGTAAACTCAGGAAAGCTTTCCCCCAAAGGCTGGCATGTACCAACCGATGTTGAATTAGCTACACTTGTAACTTATTTAGGCGGAACCACTGTAGCCGGTGGTAAATTGAAAGAAACCGGAACAACGCATTGGACATCAAACACTTCAGCTACTAATGAAAGCGGATTTTCTGCAGTTGGTGCTGGATATCGATTAGATACTTCAGGTTCGTTCGGTGGACTTCAAACATACATGACATTTTGGTCCAGCGTAGCTTTTGATGCATCCAATTCATATAGTTCCACACTAAAAGCTTCAGATGGTACGATTGGGACAGTGCCAAGTCCTAATAAATTTGGAAAAACTGTACGCTGTATTAAAGATTAGAAAACCTAAAAGCAACACACTTATTATTAAATATAAAACTCCCCGGTACACATTCGTACCGGGGAGTTTCTTTAATCTTGACTCTCGATTCTTGGCTCTTGAATCTATTTCGCCATTTCAATAGCTACAGCCACTTGAACAGTTGCACCAACCATAGGATTATTTCCCATTCCAATGAATCCCATCATTTCCACATGAGCTGGAACTGAAGAGGAACCTGCAAACTGAGCATCTCCGTGCATACGGCCCATTGTATCGGTCATACCGTAAGAAGCAGGACCTGCGCCCATGTTATCAGGGTGAAGGGTACGTCCGGTACCACCACCTGAAGCTACCGAGAAGTATTTTTTACCTTGTTCGATACATTCTTTTTTGTATGTACCAGCAACCGGGTGTTGGAAACGGGTCGGGTTGGTTGAGTTACCTGTGATAGAAACATCAACACCTTCAGAACGCATGATAGCCACACCTTCACGAACGTCATCAGCACCGTAACATTTAACTGCAGCACGTGGGCCGTCGGAATATGCTTTGGTACGGACTACTTTCAATTCGCTTGTGTAGTAATCAAATTCTGTCTGAACATACGTAAATCCGTTGATACGGGAGATGATCATAGCGGCATCTTTACCCAATCCGTTCAAGATAACGCGTAAAGGTTCGTTACGAACTTTGTTTGCTGATAGAGCGATACCAATGGCACCTTCGGCAGCAGCAAATGATTCGTGTCCTGCAAGGAATGCAAAACATTTTGTTTCGTTGCGAAGCAACATAGCAGCCAGGTTACCGTGGCCAATACCAACCTTGCGGTCTTCGGCTACTGAGCCCGGGATACAGAATGCCTGAAGCCCGATACCGATAGCTTCGGCAGCTTCGGCAGCATTTTTAGCACCTTTTTTAATAGCGATAGCTGCACCTACCACGTAAGCCCATTTTGCATTTTCGAAAGCGATATTCTGAATGGATTCACAAATTTTATAGGGATCAATGCCTTTGGCATCACAAATTGCTTTGGCTTCGTCGATATCCTTAATATCGAATGTATTTAGGGCCGCGTTAACTTTATCGATACGACGGTCATAACTTTCAAATAACATATTGTTTAGTTTTTAGTTAGATGGATAATTAATAAACTGTTTAGACTATTCTTGTCTTGGATCGATATATTTTGCAGCATTTGCAAAACGACCATAAGTACTGGTAGATTTTTTCAATGCTTCATTCGCATCTACTCCTTTTTTTACTAAGTCCAACATAGGACCTACGCGTACGAATTCGTATCCACAAGCTTCACCGTCTTCGTCCAATGCCATGCGGCTGATATAACCTTCGGCTAATTCCAAATAACGAACACCTTTTTTGTTTGTGCTGAATGTTGTTCCAACCTGAGAGCGTAAGCCTTTACCTAAATCTTCAAGACCGGCACCGATAGGCAGACCACCTTCAGAGAAAGCAGATTGCGTACGACCGTAAACAATTTGAAGAAATAATTCACGCATGGCTACGTTGATAGCATCACATACCAGGTCGGTATTCAATGCTTCCAGGATAGTTTTTCCGGTAAGGATTTCAGCAGCCATAGCCGCTGAATGGGTCATACCTGAACAACCGATTGTTTCAACCAAAGCTTCTTCAATAATACCTTCTTTTACATTCAAAGTCAGTTTACAAGCACCTTGTTGAGGAGCACACCAACCCACACCGTGAGTTAAACCTGAAATGTCTTTAATTTCTTTTGATTTTACCCATCTGCCTTCTTCAGGTATGGGAGCAGGACCATGATTAGGGCCTTTTTTTACAACACACATGTGTTCTACTTCGTGCGAATAAATCATACTTTTCTAAATTAGTTAATATAATGAATTTATAAAAATTTGCCTGGTTGAATTTGAGCGCAAAAGTACGGCTTTTTTGCGGTTTAACAATGCAACAGGTTCAAGAAAGTTCACGTATTTTTGAACAATATTCAAAGAATAATGTTAAGATTGTAAAGGCATTGTAAAGATATTTTTTAGTTTACATCCAAAACACACTATATGCTGAACTTTCATCGGATCAATACTGTAAACAATCAGTTTTTCTCGAACCTGTTCAATCTGTACACCCTGGCATTTCCACCCAAAGAACGTCGTACCTGGGAGGGTCTGGAACATGAATTGAATTATGAGAAACGTTTCTGTGCCAATGCGCTGATTCAGGAAGGGGTATTTGTAGGCCTGTTTAATTACTGGATCTTCGATCGGTTTTATTATATCGAACATCTGGCAATTAGCCCGAAATACAGAAATCAGGGAATCGGCAGTGAAGCCATGGGGATTTTTATGGACCAGATAAAACTGCCCATCGTCCTGGAGGTTGAAATGCCGAATAATATGGTGAACAGCCGTCGAATCCTTTTTTATGAGAGGCTTGGTTTCTCAATACTGTCCCATAATTATGCCCAGCCGCCCTATGAGGGATCCGGGTTTTTGATGCCGGAGCTGATAATGTCGAATGACCTTCATTTCGGCAATACCCATTTCGAAAAGATCAAGGAGATACTCTATACCAATGTATATCACTACGAGTATACTAATGATAAGAAAGCACTTATCGATGATTAATTCCTGAAATGAATGAAATTTCATATTTGATAAAATATAGTACGTTGCTTGAAGCTGAACAGGCGGCTCATTACAGATACTTCTAATAAAAATCTATCCTGATTCAGCTCCAACAACCTGGAACAGAAAAAGTATTATGGATCTAATCTCAACTGATTGAGGTTAGATCCGTTTTTTTTATCTGCCTGATAAGCGAAAGGCTGAGTTCGATTTTTAAATTATCTGTTTCATTTTTTTACCCCAAAACGACTCATTCCGTCCGATATACTCAATCGGTAAAAATCTAAACTGAATTTTTAGGTTGGAAGAAAAGTACCTGGTGTTCGCGGTCCTTTTTCAAAAATAAACCATTTGAATTCATGTTTTATTAGTTCGGCGTTCATTGAGGGTTCATTGAGGGTTCATTGAGGGTTCATTGAGGGTTGGGAGGGCTAAACCTCAATGAACCCTCTTTCAACTCTCTTTGAAAGATCACTCTACAGCAAATGAATTGTTTTGATTTTCAAAATGAATTTCCATGGGATGAATAACAAAAAATGAACCCAAATCAGGAATGATTTGGGTTCAAGATAAATAATGGCTACTATGCAAAATAATTACTGTCAGTCGATTGAGGTATAAGTAAAGATCAATAGGTGGTTTCTACGAGTAATCAATAAGACAATGATTTATTCCATCTACTTAGTTTGGATCTTCTGGCTGTTTGGATCAGGAATTAGATTTAGAGAGGAATCTCCATGCCAACCACACTAATCCACCCATTCCGGTTTCCAATGCTTTTTCGTCAATCTGAAAAGTGGAACTGTGCAATCCGCCCGTGTTGGCATTTGTTTCGCCCTTCACCCCAAAACGAAAGAATGAACAGGGGTATTTTTGTGTGAAGAACCCAAAGTCTTCGGAAGTCATTCGCATTTCCAGGCTTCGTATATTTTCATCACCCACCCATTCCGTTGCAAAGCTGCGTGCACGGGCTGTAACTTGTTCGTTATTTACAACACACGGGTATCCATCGGGGATGTCAATTTCGGCAGTACAACCATAAGCAGCACAGGTTTCATTAATGATCCTCCTGATATGGTTTTTGCCTTGCTCACGCCATACTTCATCCACGGTGCGGAATGTCCCGGAAAGCAATACTTCGTGGGGGATAACATTTGTTGCCCCATCAGCAATCAGTTTTCCAAAGGTAAGTACCATCGGGGTGAGGGGATGACAGAGGCGGCTGCAAACCTGTTGTAATGAAACTACTGTCTGGGATGCTGCCAAAACCGTGTCGTTAATTAAATGCGGAAGGGCACCATGGCCACCTTTGCCGTGTATTTTTACATGTATTTCATCGGCCGAAGCCATAATCATTCCGGGCAGGAAACCCATTGTACCTGTCGGGAAATCCACAGAGACATGTTGCCCGAGAATCAACTCAGGTTCAATATCCTTGAAAAGCCCATCTTCAAGCATCAGGCGTGCTCCACCGGGTGCTTTCTCTTCACCGGGTTGAAAGATAAGCAGTACTGTTCCGTCAAATTCATTCCGGGCTTGCTGCAATATCTTAGCTGCACCCAGCAGGCAGGCAGTATGTGCATCATGACCGCAGGCATGCATTACATTCCCGTTTGTTGATTTCCAGGGTATATCCACATCCTCACAGACTGGCAGGGCATCCATATCAGCACGGAGAGCAATGACTTTTTTACCCGGGTTCTTACCTTCTATTCTTCCTAAAATCCCAGTGCCTCCAATGCCTGCACGAAATGAAATACCCATTTTGGTCAGTTCATCCTGTACAAAACGGGAAGTCTCAAATTCCTGAAAGGATAATTCGGGATGTGCGTGCAAGTGATGATAGCAGCCAACTACATAGTGGTAGTTATCAGAAGTGAGTTTCTGAAAATATGTTTTCATACATTCCAATTGTTAGAACTACAAAGGTAGTTTATTTCAATTGGGAATCAAAGAAATCAATAAACAGATGCTTGTTCAGAGTGCAATTAACCTGTTTGAAAAAGGCACTTAAAAACTAATGAATCCTATTTAATCAGTGCTTTAACTAAATTTAATCAGATTATTTGCTAATTGAGAAAATATGAACAACATTTTTTATACTTTTGCAAGTCTCAAGTTTGTTTGAGTCGTATAATTGTATAACAAATTAATTAATTGAATATGAAAAAGTATAGTATGTTATTGGTTTGTCTTTTATTTTCGTTAGTTGCTATGTCTCAGAAACCGGCAATTACTTTTGATGTAAAAGAACATGATTTCGGTAAAATAAACGAAAAAGATGGCAGTGTGACCTATGTGTTTAATTTTACAAACAAGGGAAATGCACCTTTAGTAATAAACAGGGTTCAGGCATCATGCGGTTGTACAACTCCTACCTGGACAAAAGAACCTATCGAAGCCGGTAAAAAAGGGGCCATTACAGTGACTTATAATACTGCAAACAGGCCGGGTATGTTCACTAAAACCATTACTGTCTATTCAAATGATCCTCTGGAACAAGCAGTGTTGATTATCAAGGGTGAAGTGATTCCTGTTGCCAAGCAATCAGAAACAGCTAATAAGGTTACAAAATAATCTGAATTTCAGGTTCCGTAATTGAATAAGTTCCCTCACTCTAATTTACAAGAAATGAAGAAGTATAGTTTTCTATTTATTTGCCTGTTGTGTTCATTGGTTGCCATGTCCCAAAAAGCTGTGATCAGTTTTGAGGAAAAGAGCCATGACTTTGGTAAGGTGAATGAAGAAGATGGAAAAATAACCCATGTTTTTAATTTTGTCAATAGGGGTATTTCTCCGTTGGTTGTGAACAGGGTGCAGGCATCATGTGGTTGTACGACACCAACCTGGTCAAAGGAACCCATTGAGCCCGGTAAAAAGGGTACTGTTACTGTTATTTACAATCCAAGCGGAAGACCGGGAGCTTTTACCAAGACTATAACCGTCTACAGCAATGCCTCGGATGAACAAATGACATTGACGATCCATGGGGAAGTGATTCCAAAAGCGAACAGTGAGAATCCTGCTTATCCGGTTGCCATGGGTGCATTGCATCTGAAGTCGAAGGTGATCCAAATGAATAATGTGGATAAGGGGAAGACACAGACCCGGGTATTGGAAGTGAAAAATACAACCAATGCATCCTTGAAAGTGGAAGTCGAAAACCTGCCTGCTTATTTGTCGGTGATTGCAAACCCTGAGACCCTGAAGCCCAATGAAGAAGGGAAACTGACATTTACATTCAATTCGAAGAATTGCACCCAGTGGGGTCCAAGCTACGATGACGTTTATGTTATTTTAAATGGACAGAAGAAATACTCGGAAGAATATAAGCTGACCATTGTAAGCAATGTTGTTGAAGACTTCAGTAAGTTGACCCTGGATCAAAAGCGGAAAGCACCAATTCTGGAAATCCCGGTAAGAACCCTTAACCTGGGAACTTTACGGGAAGGAACCAAACGGGTTGGTAAATTCAGGGTGAATAATAAGGGCCAGAATACCCTGGAGATTCGCCGGATTATCAATAATAACAAGGAATTGACCTTGCGTACCGGTAAATTATCTGTTTCAGGAGGAAAATCATCCAATATAGTTGTAAGCTTGAATTCAAAGAATTTATCGGAAGGTGATTATAAGAAATCATTTACCATTCAGACAAATGATCCTGAAAACAGTTTTATCATACTTATTTTAAGCTGGAAGGTTCAGAAGTAGGAATATAAATCGATTGAAATACATTTTGTAGAAACAGAAAAGCCAGGATCTTATTGTAACGTCTTGGCTTTTCTTTTCAATGTTTCCGGAAGAACAGTCTGTGTTCATTCCAAAGTAAAAAGAAATTAATCTTGCATTATTACACAAGCCATGCATTATAAGAATCAACATCCTGAAAATGATCCTGCATACAAGGGACTCAGTGTAAACGAGGGCGTAGAAAAAGCCCCGGTAGTAAACCCATACAGGCAACGAAAAATTAAACGCCAGCAATATTCTGCTTCTCAATTTGCGGAAGGGATACTTGCCGGCAATATGTCGATATTGAGCCAGGCACTTACATTAGTGGAAAGTTCCCTGCCCGAACATCAGATTGTAGCCCAGGAAGTCATTGAGAAATGTCTGCCACATTCAGGTAATTCAATTCGTTTAGGCATTACAGGTGTTCCCGGTGCCGGTAAAAGTACCTTTATTGAAGCTCTGGGAATGACCCTGGTGCGTTCAGGGCATAAACTGGCAGTACTGGCCATTGACCCGAGCAGCGAACGCTCCAAGGGTAGTATTTTGGGTGATAAAACCCGCATGGAAGAATTGTCGGTAGCCAAGAATGCTTTTATCCGTCCTTCCCCCTCAGCCGGATCGTTGGGAGGGGTAGCCCGAAAGACCCGTGAAAGCATTATACTTTGTGAAGCAGCCGGTTTTGATATTATATTTGTTGAAACAGTAGGAGTAGGGCAGTCAGAAACATCGGTGCATTCTATGGTTGATTTCTTCCTGCTGCTTCAGATTGCAGGTGCCGGTGATGAATTGCAAGGCATTAAACGTGGAATTATGGAAATGGCAGATGGCATTGCTATCAATAAATGTGATGGGTCGAATATTGACAAAGCCAATGTCGCAAAAGTGCAGTACCAGAATGCCCTGCACTTGTTTCCACCTCATGAATCCGGTTGGTCGCCCGAAGCTATTACCTGTTCCTCGGTTGAAAATAATGGGATAGAAGAAATCTGGGAAATGGTGGAACGGTATATCGCCTTTATTAAAGCCAATGAGTATTTCGCGGTGAAACGTAACATGCAATCGAAATACTGGATGTATGAAACGATTAATGAACAACTCAAAGGTAATTTCTATAAGAATCCTGAAATACAAAGTTTATTGATTGAGAATGAGAAAAAGGTTCTTTCCAATGAGTTGAGTTCGTTTATTGCAGCAAAAAAAATGCTGGATAAATATTTTGGAGGGTTTGGGAAATAGTTTTTAGTAAGTAGTTTATAGTTTATAGTAGGTAGTTGGTAGTAAGTAGTTTATTACAACTAGTAGGAAGTAATTTAAATACTGAAAAATTTAATTTATTAACGCGAAGTTATATCGCATATTATCTGGTCATCATAATTTCACATAATCTATTGCCTTACTATCAAATCATTAAAGAAATCATGGAAGTAAACGTCATTTATCACCAGTCATGTCTTGAAGGCCTTAAGCAACTGCCGGATGATTGTGTCGATTTGATATTTACCGATCCGCCTTATTATCAATACCGGGCAAAGAATGTCATGGGGCTTAAGAAGCACAAGGACGTAGTTACTGAATTTGGTTTTGATGGGTTTAATTCGGAAGAGGAGTACCTGCAGTTCCTGGAAGAAGTTTTAGTAGAGTGTTACAGGGTGTGTAAGCCTGGTGGGACAGGCTATCTGTGGTGTGGCGATGATTTTGTATCATTCCTGAATCGTATGGTAGAGCGGGTGGGCTTTCAATTCAGGAAGGTGATCCACTGGCACAAGACAAATCCTTTCCCTGCTATCTATACCCGGAAAATGTATTCCAACAGCATGGAAATGCTGGTCCATTTCTCAAAAGGTTCACCCAAGACATGGAACAATAAGCCTGTAAACGAAATGCATAATTTCATTCAATCCCCCATCTGCATGGGTAAGGAACGGTCGAAACACAAAACGCAAAAGCCCCTGAAAGTATGTTTTCCATTTATTGAAATCAGCAGCAACGAAGATGATCTGGTCCTCGATCCGTTTATGGGTTCGGGAAGTACTGCCGTTGCCTGCAAATTATTGAAACGTAACTTTATTGGCTACGAATTGAACGAAGAATTCTTCCATATTGCCAATGAACGTTTAGTCAAGACCAAATAAGACATTATAATACACAAAGAAGCCGGACTGATTCAGCCCGGCTTCTTTGTATTCTATAAGTTATATCTTTTATAAGTGGTCTAAACCTCAAACCTCAAACTACCTACTACTTACTACCTACTCTTTTAATATCCCCATTTCAAATAAATGGATCCCCAGGTAAAACCAGCACCAAAAGCAGTCAGGATAATGTTATCCCCTTTTTTGAATTGTTTCTGGCATTCCCATATTCCAAGTGGAATACTTGCTGCCGAAGTATTGCCAAAATGATCGATATTGATAATCACTTTTTCATAAGCTACGCCGGTACGTTGAACAACAGCATCGATGATACGCAGGTTTGCCTGATGAGGAACCAGCCATGCAATATCTTCAGGTTTAAGGTTGTTTTTGTCCATTATATCTGCTGATACTTCTGCCATGTCAGTTACGGCATGTTTAAACACATAGGCGCCTTCCTGGTAAGTATAATGTTGTTTCTTGTCAATCGTTTCATGGGTGGGAGGATACGCTGATCCACCAGCCTTGATATGCAAGTGTTTCATGCCAACTCCATCGGTATGTAAAATTGAATCCATAACCCCAAATTCCTCTGTGGTAGGTTCAACAAGTACTACGCCGGCACCATCTCCGAATAGTGGAGCAGTTGTACGGTCTGAGTAATCGGTAATTGATGACATTTTGTCGGCACCAATAACGAGTATTTTCTTGTAGTGTCCTGATTCAATAAAGCTTGATGCTGTGGCAAGTGAAACGATAAAGCCTGAACATGCAGCCTGGATATCGAAAGCAAGTGCATTTTTAATGCCTGCCTTTTCAGCAGCCATAGAAGCACACGAAGGATAAATATGATCAGCAGTAGTTGTTCCGCAAAGTACCAAATCAATTTCTTCAGGTTTTGTTCCCGTTTGAGCAAAAAGGTCTTCAATTGCCTTGGCAGCCATAAATGATGTTCCCGTGTGTTTTGTTTTCAAAACACGACGTTCACGAATACCGACGCGGGAGGTAATCCACTCATCGTTGGTATCCATCATGGTGCTAAGTTCATGGTTATTCAAAATGTATTCCGGAACATATCCGCCTACACCTGTAATAACTGCTCTTAATTTTGACATAATTTATTTATTAAGTACATAAAAATCAAGCCCTAAAGAGAGTGTTTAGAGCTTAATTGTATTTTTAATGATATTTTTAAAAGTGGGCCGGATTAAACGGCTGCCAGTTTTTCAATTGCTAATTTACCTCTGTAGTAGCCACATTCGCCACAAACAGTATGATAAATATGAGCTGCACCGCAATTTGAACATGTTGCCAATGTTGGAGCTACTGCTTTATAGTGCGTTCTTCTTTTTCTTGCTCGTTGTTTCGAGATTTTCCTCTTAGGATGTGCCATCTTAGTTGTTTATTTAATTGTTTTCTGTTATATTTTGCAGACCATCCCATCGCGGGTCAGTCTGTATTTCATCCGGTGTAAAGTCATCATCATCATCAAATTCAACGGCTGAATTATCGTCATCATCATCGTCGCCTTTTTGACGGGTAATGTGCTTCTTCAACTTTGTAACCATTGTCTTATTGCATTCACCGGTGGCATGTACATGCTTCATAGGAATGTTTAATACGATAAATTCGTATAAAAACCAGGCAATATTGATTGCTCCTTCTGCTTCAGGAACTATGACTATTTCGTCTTCTTCGGAAAAAGTATCTCCAAATTTGACTTGTAATTTTTCTTTGTAATGTATGGGTTGAACCATATCATCCAGACACCTGTCGCATGGAATAGTAACAGTCCCATCCAGAATAAATAGAAGCTCATAGGTAGTTTGTTTCTTTTGAACAGTTACTTTCGCTTTTATATCTCCCTTTTGTACTTCCGGACTATCAATTTTCTTGAAATATGCGTTATCCAGGTCATACTCGAACACCCGCGTTTCATTGCTTATGTCCTTTAATACTACATTGTACAGCTCGAATTTTGACATTATTCACTTGATATTTAAAACCGCGCAAAGGTACAAAAATATGTTCTATTACAAAATAGTTTCTTTTATATTTTACGATTATTATTCAATCCAACCGTTCAAAACTAAAAAAACTATTCGTTTTTTGACTTATTGTGCTTTTGATTAGTACTGTATAACTTAATTTATTTATTTGAATTCACTTTTAAAATAATCCGGAATACGGTTCCCGCATTCAATTCCGACTGTTTTACAAATATCTTTCCCCCGTGATATTCTTCGATGATTCGTTTTGCCAGTGAAAGCCCTAAGCCCCAGCCGCGTTTTTTAGTAGTAAAGCCGGGTGTGAAGATAACCTTGAACTTGCGTTTGTCCATTCCTTTTCCGGTGTCTTTGACATCAATATAGACTTCATCGGTCTTTGGAATAACATTGATATCTATTCTACCCACACCATCCATGGCATCAATTGCATTCTTGCATAAATTCTCAATCACCCATTCAAACAAAGGGACGTTTAGTTCTATAAAAAGATGTTCATCGGCCGGTATGTGGCATTGAATAACCACTTTCTGCGATGAACGGTTGGTCATGTATTGTACGGAATTCAGGAGAGTCTCGTTCAGGCTCACTATCTGCAAGTCGGGTTTGGAACCTATCTTTGAAAACCTTTCGGCAATAATACGCAACCGGTTCACATCTTTTTCCATCTCGCCGATTAATTTATCTTCCTGATGCCGCATTTTAAGTAAATCCACCCATGCCAGCAAGGACGAAATAGGAGTTCCCAGTTGATGGGCTGTTTCTTTCGATAGCCCTACCCATACCTGGTTTTGTTCTGCTTTCTTGGTCCCCGAGAAGGCAAAGAAGGCAACCAGCAGGAATACGAATATTACACCGAGCTGGATGTACGGGAAGTAATATAATTGCTTGATAATAAGCGAGTCGTCGTAGTATAAGTATTGTACAGTCTTATCAAGTTTGATTTTTATCCCGGGACGATTTGCTTTGAACCTGGCTATCTCATTTTCATAGAATTCAGGGACCTCCGTTTTAGGTTCTGTGATGTTCAGGGATGAAATGACATTGTTATTTGCATCCGTCATGATGATGGGTATTGTCGTGTTGCCCTCAATAATTTTCATGATCAGGTCAATGTTGTTGCTGCCTTCATCAACAATGGACTGATGGATGGCCTCCGCCCATATTTCTACTTTTTTATGTTCTTCTGCCGCCAGTGATTTGGCTAAACTGTTGGTAAATAAAGTGGATACCAATACAATTGCTATGGCAATAAGTATAAATATAAGTTTTAACCGTTGTGAAATCTCATATAATTTATTAATATTGAGCATAATTCTTTGTGAGCAATTAGTAGAATAATCCGTTTTCGTTCAAACGTCAAATATAGTAAAAAAGTATGAATTGAATCTTCAATTTGTTTTGCATTAATTGTCGTATCTTTGTATCAGATTTCAGGCACCAGGTGATTGTCATCACGAACTGAAATCTGATAACAGAAAACTCATATCAAATTTTATTATGCATAGATCAGGTTTTGTAAATATAGTAGGGAATCCGAATGTGGGTAAATCTACCTTAATGAATGCCTTAGTGGGCGAGAGGATCTCCATCATTACTTCAAAAGCGCAGACAACCCGTCATAGGATCATGGGGATTGTAAACGGCGAAGACTTTCAAATTGTCTATTCCGATACCCCGGGTGTGTTGAAACCCAATTACCGCCTTCAGGAATCCATGTTAAACTTCTCTCGTTCTGCTCTTACTGATGCCGATGTGTTGTTGTATGTCACCGATGTGTACGATTCCTACGAAAAGAATGAAGATTTTATTGAAAAGGTAAAAATGAATCCTGCTCCGCTTTTGCTTATTATCAATAAAATCGACCTCATTGATGAGGAAAAACTAGTGATTCTGGTTGATAAATGGAAAGCTCTATTGCCAAAGGCTGAGATTTATCCGGTTTCTGCATTGGAAAAATTCAACCTGGACAACCTGTTTAACCGCATTAAGGATTTATTACCTGAATCGCCTGCATTTTTTGATAAAGATCAACTAACAGACAAACCATCCCGTTTCTTTGTGACAGAAATTATCCGTGAGAAGATCCTGATGAATTACGATAAGGAAATTCCATATTCCGTAGAGGTGGAAGTAGAACAATTCCAGGAAGATGAGAAACTGATCCGTATCAATGCATTGATTTATGCCGAACGTGATTCACAAAAAGGAATCCTGATAGGCCATGGTGGTAAATCCCTCAAGAAGGTAGGTACTGAGGCTCGTAAGGATATGGAAATATTCTTCGATAAAAAGGTGTTTTTGGAATTATTTGTGAAAGTGGAAAAGGACTGGCGGAATAAAGATATTAAATTAAGGAATTTTGGATATAATCCCGATTAATTCCTGAACATTGAAATGAACCAAAATTAAATAAATTTGTTTTTAATTTAATGAACGTAATTTCCGTCCTGTTTCTCTTTTTATTTTTCTTCCAAATCGGATTGTCAAAGTAAGTTCATATGCAGTAAATTGTTTTTATTAACAACTAATTAAAATTCAATGTTATGAAAAGTACAGTTGGTTTAATTTGTGCATTCCTGGGTGGTGCAATTGTTGGTGGAGCCTTAGGTGTTATGTTTGCTCCCGAAAGTGGTGATGAAACCCGTAGGAAAATTATGGAAGCTCTCGAAAAAAGAGGCATTAAATTGAGTAAAGCCGATATGGACGATCTGGTTGATGAAATCAAGTCTGAAGTTATTGGTGAAGAAAAATGATTCATTAAAACCATTCTGCAATGACGAATAACCCCGAACAGACTGAAAATTTCCAACAACTCTACGACGATGTAAAGAAATATATTTTTTTACAGACCGAGTATATAAAGGTTGAATTTGTTGAAAAGTTGACAATACTCTTGTCAACTTTGCTTATTATTACGTTGATAATCGTATTGGCAGTTATAGCATTATTTTATTTGTTTTTCTCGCTGGCCTATGCTTTTGAACCAATAGTAGGCAGTTTGGGTGCCAGCTTTGGGATTATTTCAGGGATTTATGTTGTCCTGATTGTCGTGCTTTATTTACTTCGGAAGCAATTGATCATCACTCCAATGGTAAAGTTTCTCTCGAATTTGTTTCTGTCTAAAATAAACAAATAAATCTATGGAAATTGTTCCTACATCAGCCTCTAAGAGAAAAGCAGTCGGTCTGGAGATACTATTAAATCGAAAGGCAGAATTAAAAGACCAAATTAAGGATCAAAAAATTCTTATCACTGAAAAGACTCAGGATCTTTTCACACCAACCTCGTTAACGAACTATTTATTCCGTTCATTTAATAAAGGGTTGAATGTGATTGATGCCGTATTAATGGGATATAAAATTGTAAAGTCCATTCGAACCCTATGGCGTAAGTTCAAATAATGATGCCAGATGAATGATAAATATATAAAAAAAGCGGAACTTGTTCCGTTTTTTTTATATAAAACAGGCAAATGTCCAAATACAATAATACAATGATTGGTTTCAGGTATATGGATAGAATCTTCAAAATGATAAATAATTCAATATAAATACAAAATCCGGGGTTCAATTCTCATTGGTTTTCATTCCTGTTGAAAAATTATTGTATATTTGTTTTCAGTATGCACTGTTTCAACTAATCTATGCAAATTAAAAGTTCCGGATGGAAAGTATAAAATCAATTTTCAAAATAGGCAATGGTCCTTCAAGCAGCCATACCATGGGTCCTAAACTGGCTGCCGAACAATTTAAAAAAGATACCCCCTCAGCACATGCTTATAAGGTAACCTTGTATGGCAGCCTGGCTGCTACCGGCAAAGGTCACTTTACCGACAAGGCAATAGCCGATTCTTTCTTACCCTTTCCGGTAGAATTTACCTGGCTGCCCGAAATCGTGTTGCCTTTCCATACCAATGGAATAAAGTTCGAAGCACTGGCCCTTGATGGCAGGCTTATTACCGATTGGCTGGTGTATAGCATTGGGGGTGGCAAAATAGCTGATGAGCATTCCCATCTCACTGAAAAACATTTATACGAACAGCATACCATGTCCGGAATACTTCTTACTGTGGAGAAACAGGGTAAAACCTATTGGGAATATGTGCAGGACCATGAAGAATCCGATTTGTGGGATTACCTGAACGAAGTATGGAAAACCATGCAGCAATCAGTTCGTGACGGGTTGGATAATGATGGTGTGTTGCCCGGGGAGCTCAATTTAAGGCGTAAGGCTGCGTCGTATTGGGTGAAAGCTAAAAGTTACAAGACAAGCCTTCAGAACCGTTGCCTGATCATGGCATATGCTTTAGCAGTGGCAGAACAGAATGCAAGTGGTGCCAAGGTGGTTACAGCCCCTACCTGCGGATCGGCGGGCGTATTACCTGCCATCCTGTATCATTTGAAAAACTACCATGAATTTTCCGATAAAAATATATTGCAGGCCCTGGCCACTGCAGGTTTGTTTGGCAATGTCATCAAAGTGAATGCATCCATTTCGGGTGCCGAAGTCGGTTGCCAGGGTGAAATAGGTTCTGCCTGTGCCATGACTGCTGCGGCTTCCAACCAGATATTCGGGGGCAGTCCACAGCAAATTGAATATGCTGCTGAAATGGGATTGGAACATCACCTGGGCCTGACTTGTGATCCGGTTTGCGGACTGGTACAAATACCCTGTATCGAGCGCAATTCATTTGGTGCCTTGCGTGCCCTGGATGCGAACATGGCTTCCATGCTTTCGGATGGGAAACATATCATCAGTTTCGATAAAGTAGTTGAAACAATGCGCTTAACCGGGAAAGATATCCCCAGCCTGTATAAGGAAACCTCCGAAGGCGGATTGGCTAAGATCGGTAAACCTGGGGCGGATATGTGTTAGGTGAAAGACAAAGGACAAAAGACAAAGGACAAAGGACAAAGGACAAAGGACAAAGGAAAGAAAGACAAGAGCCAAGAGCCAAGAGCCAAGAGCCAAGAGCCAAGAACCAAGAACCAAGATCCAAGATCCAAGAACCACAGAACGCGGAACACTTCTCCTCAACGTTTCAAACTTCAAACTTCAAACTTCAAACTTCAAACACCAAACGCTGAACGCTGAACACGGAACACAGAACGCTTTTAAATCTCGTACGTTGTCAAATCTTCCCCCAATACCGTATTTTCAAATACCGCCTTTGCTTCATTCAGGAGTTCGTTTTGGTTGTTGTAACGGGCTGAGTAGTGGCCGATAATGAGTTTCTTGACATTGGCTTTCAATGCTATTTCACCGGCCTGGCGTGCTGTGGAATGTTCGGTTTGTTTGGATCTTATTAACTCATCCTCCATAAAGGTAGCTTCGTGATACAGACAATCAACTCCCTGGATAATTGGGATGATCTTTTCTGAATATGCGGTATCCGAACAATAGGCAAAACGTTTCGGCGGTTCACTGGCCGTTGTAAGCAGGTTGTTTGCAATAATTTCACCCTCTTCGGTAACAAAGTCTTCGCCTTGTTTTATTTTAGGGAATCTCCAGGTAGGAATGTGGTAAAAGTCAATCATATCCCGGATAATATGGCGGTCGCGTGGTTTTTCCTCGAACAGGAATCCACAGCATGGAACCCTGTGTTTCAACGGTATGGAAAATACCTGAACGGACCGGTCTTCATAGATCAGTTCGTGCTTCCGGGGGTGAATGGTATGGAATATGACATTGAATGATAAGTCGGTACAGAAGTAATTCAACTGGGGCTGCAGTATTTTCTCCAAGTCCGCCTGGGCATGGATGTGTAATTCGGCAGTGCGGTTCAACATTCCAAAAGTTGAGATTAGTCCCATTAAGCCAAAGCAATGGTCGCCATGCAGGTGGGATATGAAAATATGTCCCAGCCGGTTGGCTTTTACCCCCATTTGGCACATCCTGATTTGGGTACCTTCCCCGCAATCGATTAAAAATTGTTTGTCCCTGATTTCCAATAGTTGTGAACTCGGGAAATTCTTTCGTGTTGGCATGGCCGATCCACAACCCAATATGGTGAGAGATGCTTTTTGCATTTAAAATTCTTTATCTGTCGGCTTTCAACAAACCGAATACTACTAAATCAACAAACCCACGGCTGTGAAGTTCACTCTCCCGTTCAATGCCTTCCTGCTTGAAGCCTAATCGTCGGGCAACTGCCTGGCTTTTTAAATTCCCTGTAGCAGCTTTCAGTTGAATCCTGTTTAAATGCATTTCATCAAAAATATATTCAATCAGGGCATTTGCCGAAAGGGTAATGATTCCTTTATGCTGGCATGATTCGGACAGCCAGTAGCCGATTTCAGTCTTCTTGTTGTACAGGTCCGTATCCTTAAGCCCTATAATCCCGGCAAAACCGTTTTTATAATAAATAGCAAAGGTAACGTCTATTCGGTCTGAGCTTAAATAGCTCTCCACATAATTATGGGTATAATTTATCTCACGGGTCTGATCAACAAATGGCAGCCATTCTTCGAGGTACTTCCGGTCCCGGTCAATTGCCTGAAATATCACTTCCACATCTTCCAGCCCGATTTCCGTCAGAAGAATTTTATCATCTACTTTCAGTATTCTTTTTCCGTTCATAATAAATGTCTCCGGAATTCGTTCTTAATTCGTGAAATTCGTTCTTAATTCGTGGAATTATTTTTTTTAAATCCTGGTTTTTTTCTTCAATTCAAAGTCACGTCCCAGGTATTTTTCCCTTACCACCGGATTATCAGCCAGCTCCTTGGAAGTTCCCTGAAACAGGATACGTCCTTCAAAAAGCAGGTAAGCCCTGTCAGTAATGGTTAAAGTCTCATCCACATTGTGATCGGTAATCAGGATGCCGATATTTTTATCTTTCAGTTTCCAGACAATATCCTGGATATCCTGAACAGCAATCGGGTCAACACCTGCAAAGGGTTCATCAAGCATGATAAACTTAGGTTCTATAGCCAGGCAACGTGCGATCTCAGTCCTGCGTCGCTCGCCGCCCGATAACCTGTCCCCGATATTCTTTCGTACCTGTTCCAGGTTAAATTCGGCAATCAGCGTTTCGAGTTTGTGCTTTTGTTCCTCCTTGGAGAATTTGGTCATCTCCAGTACTGAGCGAATATTATCCTCCACGGTCATTTTCCTGAAAACAGATGCTTCCTGTGCCAGGTACCCAATGCCTTTTTGAGCCCGTTTATAGACAGGGAATTTAGTAATATCCTCATCATTCAGGTAGATCCTCCCTGAATTTGGTTCTACTAGACCGGTTGTCATGTAAAAAGTAGTCGTTTTTCCGGCACCGTTTGGACCTAATAATCCAACAATCTCACCTTGTTTCACGTTAATGGAAACATCGTTTACCACCGTACGCTTGCCGTATTTCTTGAATAAATGTTCTGTGCGGAGCACCATGCTGTCATTCGTCATAATCTTCAATTAGAAGCACAAAAGTACACTATTTATAAGGATAATCAAATACATATGGATCAAAAGTTAATTCATTTTATTCATCCTGTTGGAAATGTTACAACTATTTTGAATTTCAATAGAATGTGTTGGTTGAAAAAAATCATGTCTGATTTTATGCACGTAGATACCCTGTTTTGACTTTTACTTATTTCTCCGCAAGTTGAAGGACCCGGTACGACATTGATTTCGATCCTGAAGCAGAATCCAAATTACTCTTGATTCTGCTCTGTTTTCTTGCAATTTATCCCTTCGGAATTGCTCTTTATCCTGGTCTGGAACTGTTCGCTCTATGGAGGGGGTTCAGTTAGGGTTGAGATAGGGTTGAGATAGGGTTGAGATAGGGTTAGGATAGGTAAACCTAACTGAACCCTATCTCAACCCTATGGAAACTCCTTGGAAACCCCCTTGAAAGTACGATCAGGTGAAGACCGGGTGCAGACATAAAAAATAAGATATTATGCCCGGGTTATTTCAGCAACCCGTAACTTATAAAATGATCATTTAGTATACGTGAATATTGTATTTTCAGTACTTTTAGTAAAGAATAAAGATCCATGTGGTTTGTACGGAAAAAAGTTGGTTTGTACGCTAAAACGAACAACTGTTTTATAAATTATGTGTATGGATAGGTATAAAAACAATATTACAAAACTAATACATTCGATTGTTATATAGTGAGTTAATATTCAACATTCGTGCATGGACTAAATAAAAACCCGTAGTTTTACATTTTTAAAAATAGATGTTTTATATCTATTGGTTATAACTAAAAATGTAAAATTTAATTGGTAAGTTTATGAAAAAGGTTTTTATTATTATTTCTTGTTTTGGATTTCTGTCATTGATGCATGCACAGAATTATTCCCGTAACTCCATGGAAGCATCTACCCCCGGGACATTGACAGTAACTGTAACCACAAGCGCAACGGCCACTCCTTCGTTTGGAACCAAAAGTGATGACGCCATTTGGATTCAGAACGCATCGGGAACATTTGTAAAAACAATTGTAGGTTGTACCAGCAGCGACCGGAATGATTTGTTGACCTGGACTGCTGCCACATCATCCACCTATAATATCGTCGATGCAGTAACTTCAGCTACCAGAAGCACCTATGGCGTTCGGACGGGAACATGGAACGGAACGAATGTATCACGGGTTTTAGTAGCTGACGGTACCTATAGTGTAAAAATGGAGATGACCGATTTTAGTGGACAGGGAAGACTTGGAACTTTTGCTTTTACAAAGGGTCCTGTTGCTCAAACTTTGGCACCTGCCAATATCCTGAGTTTCTCAAATATCTCCATTAAATGGGTTCCTTCAATTACTTCTGCTGTAGAGGAATTGAAGATGTCGAATTTGTATCAGGTATATCCGAATCCTACTTCCTCTTCCATATTTGTAGATGGTTTGGATATAAATCAAATTGAAGTTTTTAATGTGTCAGGAAAGAGCCTGATGAAAACAAGCCTGCACAATGTAAATTTAAGTTCGTTGCCTAAAGGTACCTATATGCTTAAGATTAATTCTGAAACTGGTACTATTATGAAAAAGATCATTAAGAACTAATTCAGTCAAAATACACCACTAAATACTTCCGCTTATTCAGGCCTTGTAGGTTTGAATAAGCGGATTTTTAATAGTACGCTATTAAATACAGTCGGCAGAGTAATCCATTTATCCCTGTTTTAATTGATTCTTGCTTCCGGTATAGCATACATTTTATATCTTTTATTTGGAATATTGATGCTTTTTATTTTAAAACTAACATCCTTTTTTATAATTCACATATATTAAATCAGTAGATGCAAAATTATCATCCTAATACAAATGATTGTTATATAGTTAGTTAATATTCATTGTTTGTAGTAATTCCATAATTAAAATAATTATTTTTGCGTTTTAAGTAGATATTAGAAGTCTATCAATAATAAACAAGATTGTAAATTTAAATTATCAAGATTATGAAGAAGGTATTTATTATGATGTCGTTTTTGGGATTGTTTGCGACAATGCATGCTCAGAATTACTCTCCCAATGCGACAGACGCCAACACACCAGGAATTTTAAATGTAACAGTGACAACAAGTGCGACAACCGGGGCACAGTATGTCCCCAGGAATGTTTTAGCCATTTGGGTTCAAAATAGTTCAGGCGCTTTTGTAAAAACCCTGCTTGTATATGCCCAAGCCCGGATTTCGGAACTTACAAACTGGAATGCATCCTCAGGAGGAAATACAGTTGATGCTATTACCGGTGCTACACAGAGTAGTCATGCCGTAAGAACCTGTACCTGGAATGGAACAAATGTATCGGGAGTTGTGGTTGCTGATGGAACTTATACGCTAAAAATGGAATTGACCGATAAAAATGCAACGGGCAATTTAGGAACTTTTACTTTTGTAAAGGGACCGGCTGCACAAACACAAACACCAGCAGCCGTACCAAGTTTTTCGGCGATAACTATTAAGTGGACTCCATCAGTAAACTCTGCAGTGGAGGATGTGAAGATGTCAAATTTATACCAGGTATATCCTAATCCGACATCAACATCCATATTTGTAAATGGACCAGGCATAGATGAAATTGAAGTGTTCAACATTGCCGGAAAGAGTTTATTAAAAACTAATTTGCACAATGTAAATTTGAATGCACTCCCCAAAGGAGTCTATATGCTTAAAATTAATAGCGAGGCGGGAACTGTTATGAAAAAATTAGTCAAGAATTAAAATACTTTTATTGAATGCTATAATCTTCCGCTCATTTAAATCCAATCGATTTGAATGAGCGGATTTTTTGTTTCCGATTAACGGTGACTTATATCGGGAATCCTGATTCTGCCTGCAAAACGGTTTTATTGAAAATTTTAATACCGGATTCATTTTACAATCCATAACTGGAATATTATTGGCTCTTATTTGGAAAAATAACATTTATTTATTTTATATCCTTAGAATATAGCGCTTAATGAAAAAAATAATAACTAATTCAAATGATTGTTATATAGCTGGTTAATCATAAATATTTATAGTTATTTCAAAACAAAAACCATTCCTTATGTGTTAAAGCTACATATTATAAATCTATCATAAATAACCCGGAAGAATAATTAAATTTTCAAGATTATGAAAAAGGTATATATTATTATGTTGTTTTTAGGA
>JAQTUE010000043.1 GCA_028710415.1 Paludibacter sp.
GAAAAGAACTTTATTGGTATCGATATCAAAGGTGCCCGTTTATGGACAGGTGCCAAGGACTCTCATGAAAAGAAAATGAAAAACGTTGCCTTTTTGCGTACTGATATTGAAATGATTCACCACTTCTTTGGTGAAAATGAAGTCAGTGAAATCTGGCTTACCTTCCCCGATCCTCAAATGAAAAAGGTCACCAAGAGATTGACTGCCACTAATTTTATGAGGTTGTACCAGCAATTCCTGAAGACAGATGGAGTGGTGCATTTAAAAACTGACAGCAATTTTATGTTTACGTATACCCGTGAAATGGTACAAGCAAATCACTATCCGGTAGTTTTCTCAAACGACAATTTATATGCCTCCGATTTGAATGACCCCATCCTGGGCATCAAAACCTATTATGAACAGCAATGGCTTGAAAGGGGAATTACCATTAAATACATTCGGTTTATTCTGGAGAAACGGACAACATTTATTGAACCGGATGTTGAAATAGAACATGATGTCTATCGCAGTTTCGGAAGAAGCAAGCGACATAATATGGATGTTTAAGCCTACATTGCAATTCAATCCAAACTTTTCATCAACTTTACTTGTTACACTACACTTGTAACTTGTTATTATTAATTCAAATAAACTATGACAATATACCCTCAGTTAGTACTTGATGCATTAGTCCATGTCCGTTATCCCGGAAATGGGAAAGATATCGTTTCTTCAGGAATGGTCCATGATGATATTCACATCGATGGCAATCGAATTACGCTTACCCTGGTATTTGAAAAGGCAAATGACCCTTTTTCCAAATCGGTGGTGAAAGCTGCTGAACAGGCTATTCTTACCTATGTAGGCGAAGATGTTGAAATAAAAGGAAATATAAGTGTTATCAGTAAAGAAGCACCTAAGCCGCAACCTCTGCCTATATTGGCAAAAGTAAAAAATATAATCGCAGTTTCCTCCGGAAAGGGTGGGGTAGGGAAATCTACTATATCCTCAAACCTGGCAGTTGCCTTAGGAATGCTTGGGTATAAGGTCGGACTGCTCGATGCCGATATACATGGTCCATCTATTCCGAAGATGTTCGGTGTGGAAGATGCCCAGCCTGAAATACTGGAGGTGGATGGAAGACATACCATTATTCCGATTGAAAAATATGGTATTAAATTATTATCCATTGGCTTTTTTGTCGATCCTCAGGTTGCATTGGTGTGGCGGGGCCCTGTTGCAAGCAATGCCTTGAAACAACTTATTACTGATGCCGAATGGGGTGAGCTTGATTATTTTGTAATGGACTTGCCACCGGGTACCGGTGATATCCATTTAACCCTGGTGCAAACCACCGGCATTACAGGGGCCATTGTGGTAACTACTCCCCAGGAAGTAGCACTGGCGGATGCCCGTAAAGGGATTGATATGTACCGGGGCGATAAAGTAAATGTTCCGGTATTGGGTCTTGTTGAAAACATGGCCTGGTTTACACCGGCAGAACTTCCCGAAAACAAGTATTATATTTTTGGGAAAGATGGCGGAAAGCGTTTAGCCGAGGAACTTGATATCACTCTTCTGGGGCAAATCCCATTAGTGCAAAGTATCCGGGAGTGTGGCGATGCCGGCCGGCCAATTGCCTACGACGAAAACAGCATCATGTCTCAGGCGTTTAAAGAATTTGCCCAACGAGTGGTTGAACGCGTGGATATCCGGAATGCGACCATGGAGCCTACTCATAAAGTGAATATGGTGAAATAGTTCGTGTATTCCTGTTATTTCAGTTCATCAATTTATTGCTACAAGAAAATAAAGTTTAATTAAGGTTAAATACCTTGATACATTATAAAAAAACAGACAGTCTATTTATAATTGTTTGTTTAATTTATACTACTTTAAACCTATGGTTATTAAAATCATAGGTTTATTTTTTTTTAAAATACTCCTAAAGTTCGTGACAATCAGGCTCTTTGACACAATGCTGAGAAAACAAATAATTACGTAACTTTGCTTGGTATTTTATGTTACATTTAGTAAACATAAATTACGACATAAAAACACATTATATGCGACATCTAACATGTGGGTTTATAACCGGTTAAGTATATCAAGTCTTCTTGCATGAAAAGATTTTTATTAATTGTCATTGCTTTAATATCCTTCATTACTGCTTTTTCTGAAAATAAAGGTTTTTCCAGATGGTCCATTGTGCCTGAATATGGATACAACAGATTTGATGGTGATGTAAGCATGGATGTGACTAAAATTATTCCAACCTCATTATTGGATTTCACCTACGGTGCTTCTGTAGAGTATGCTCTGACTCCTATTTGGGGCTTATCACTCGATTATTACTATTTCCCGATACGGGCAACAAATACTGCCCCTGTAGGCGATATTAAAACAAATTTATATAATTCAAATATAAATACTACCATCAATTTTACCCGTCTGGTCTTTCCACAATCCAAATCCAGGTTTTACTTCACAGGATCCCTGGGAATAGGGTATGCGTATTATGCGTTTAATACGACTCCACCTTCGACAGAAATATTAGTCGATCACAGTTTTGCAGTTACAGTCCCGGTTGCTTTTTCGCTGGAGTATAATTTCTCAAGGCCTTTTGCTATTGGTACTAAAGTCCAGTATCGGGCCTTTAATAAAGATAACCTGGAGGGTATCAAGCCTTATAAGGGAGTCACCAATGATTTTGTTGCGGCCGGTACTGTCTTTTTACGGTATAAATTCAACTCGATGAAAAAGGATCACTTACGCAATATCAGGATGGATGTTTACGCCCCTGATGAGGGGTTGGTACTTGCGAAGCAAAATGCAGACAAGATTAATAAGCTGGATGCATCATTGCAAAGGCTGGAAAAGAAAGTGGATGTTCAGGTCAAACGCATCGACTCACTTTATGTGACCCTGTCCAATGATGGCCCGGATTCGGATGGGGATGGAGTGCCTGATACCAGGGATATGGAAGCAAATACTCCCCCGAATACCCCGGTTGATTTTTGGGGTAAGGCTCTTAAGATTCCACAATCGACCACCAGGATAAAAGAAATTTATGAAGAGATACCGGCAGTTTACTTTGATTTCGACCGGTATGAACTGGATGATAATGCCATCATTGCTATCAGTAAAATTGCAGCAAGAATGAAAGCAGACCCTGCCCAGTATGTTGAGGTAAGAGGGTATTGCGACTATGCGGGAAACAATCCTTATAACAACCAGTTAAGCCAACGACGGTCCGATCGGGTAAAGGCTGAATTAATCAAGGTGTGGAAGATCCCGGAAAATCACATCATTGCTAATGGCAAAGGGAAAGTAATCGAGCCCCGGTTGAAATATAAGCCGAATCGTCGATGCGATTTCTTTTTTGGCAAACTGTAGAAACTCTAAATTAAACTAACGGCAAAGCCTGCATCTATGCGGGCTTTGTCGTTTTTTATGAACTTAAACGGTTAGAAAAAGCCTGATAATTAAAAAATGATTATCTTTACAAACATTTATAGAAGCTAAAAATCTAATTAATATACAGCTGATTTCGATTGGTTGTTCATTGAAAAACAGAATAAATGAAACCTACTATCATTGATTTATTGAATAAGAGTGTTGATAAATACGCACACAACCCATTTCTGTGGGAAAAAACCACCACTGAATTTTTACCTACCAGTTATCTTGAAACTAAAATACAAACACATTTATTCGCTGCCGGGTTATTGAGCATTGGCGTAAAAGCCGGTGAAAAAGTAGCCTTGCTTTCCGAAGGCAGGAATGCGTGGATTATCGGCGAGTTGGGTGTCCTTCATGCCGGTGCCATCAATGTACCTCTATCCATCAAACTTGAGGAGAGCAATGACCTGATCTTCCGCCTGGTGCATTCCGAAGCCTTATATATCTTAGTCTCCGGCGGTCAGCTGAAGAAGATCAGGGCAATTATCGACCAGCTCCCTAACATTAAGAAAGTCATTATTTTTGATGAACAGCCTGATTATTCCCCGATTGAAATCAGTTTGCGCGAAGTTCTTGAAATGGGCACTGAATACCAGAAAGCAAATCCAAAAGCAGTTGTAGCTCGTGCCAAAGCTATTAAACCCGATGACCTGGCTAACATCAGTTATACTTCCGGAACAACTGCCGATCCAAAAGGAATCATGCTTACCCACCGCAATTATACTGCCAATGTGGAGCAGGCACTGTCCCTGATGACTATCCCGTTCACCTACCGGACCCTGATTATTTTACCCCTCGACCATTGTTTTGCACATGTTGCCGGATTCTACAGCTTCATGGCTTCGGGTGCCAGTGTTGGTACGGTACAAACCGGGAAATCAGGAATGGATACCCTCAAGAATATACCAATTAACATCAAGGAGCTCCAGCCAAACCTGTTGTTGAGTGTACCTGCCTTAGCCAAGAACTTCAAAAAGAATATAGAAAGTACCATTCGTTCCCAGGGTGCTTTTGTCAATTGGATGTTTAATACAGCCCTGAAGATTGGATATGCCTATAACCGGGAAGGATACAACAAAGGCCGTGGGTTGACATTTCTCTTAAAACCTCTTTTGGTCTTGTTTGATAAGATCATCTTTACTAAAATACGCAATGGCTTTGGTGGCAAGATGGATTTCTTTATTGGGGGTGGTGCTTTGCTGGATATCGACCTGCAACGTTTTTTTTATGCTATTGGAATCCCTATGTTCCAGGGATATGGTTTGTCCGAAGCAACCCCGATCATCTCTTCCAACGGCCTTAAGAATCACAAACTGGGTTCATCGGGCTACCTGGTAAAGCATATGAAACTGAAGATATGTGATGCTAACGGGAAAGTACTGCCAAACTTTGAAAAAGGTGAAATCGTTATCAAAGGTGATAATGTGATGGCAGGGTATTACAAGAATGAAAAGTCAACGGCCGAAACCGTTATTGATGGGTGGTTGCATACCGGCGACCTGGGCTATATGGACAATGATGGTTTCCTGTATGTGGTGGGTCGTTTTAAGAGCCTGCTTATCTCCAGCGATGGGGAGAAATACAGTCCTGAAGGTATTGAGGAATCGTTAGCCGACAATTCAAAGTATATCGACCAGGTGGTGCTTTACAACAATCAGAATCCGTATACTACTGCGTTGATCGTTCCGAATAAAGAAGCTTTGAAGCGGTATGTACAACATAAGAAGCCTCAATTGGACTGGACTGCTAAGGAAGCAAAGGAGCTGGCACTTGCTAAGCTTCAGTCAGAACTGAATGAATACCGTAAAGGCGGTAAGTTTGAAGGGCTGTTCCCTGAACGTTGGTTGCCTGCTGCGGTTGCTGTAATCGGTGAACCTTTTACCGAACAAAACGGATTGGTAAACAGTACCATGAAGATTGTGCGTGGTAAGGTGGAAGAACGGTATGCCCAACGAATCGAAAACTTATATACTACAGGGGCTAAAAGCATTGATAATAAAGAAAATATCAATGCCATTTCTTAATTGGCTTCTGAATAGGTGGTTATAATCTGATATGAAGCTACAGATTACACCGTAGGCGTAACCTGTGATTAACCCCCGGTGAAGCCTGCGGAACTGGGGGGAAATAAAATATAAACTACCCAACTCCAGAGGAGTTGACCAAAAGAGAAAGTACTTAAACACTTTGTTCTGTTGGTGAACTATTACAGAATTTGTATTTGATTTCATTCATTAACCCTCAGTTGAGCTTGCGAAACTGGGGGTTATGTACAGATACTCCTACGGAGTAATTATCGATAGAAAGTTTAGCTGAATTAAGATCTAATAATCAGATTATTACGAATTGATACAAAACAAACTATCGGTGCAAAAGCCGATAGTAATTTAGTATTAAACTATGTGTTAATAAATAAGGTATTAACTCATTCCACTTACTTAAACACATTCTTATTGAACATTTATTTTAATTTTAAAGTTATAATATTATCTAATTCTAAAATTGATATCCTATGAATAGAGTTCTATTCCTTATTTTGCCTTTTTTACTTTTCTGTGGATTCCTTTCTGCCCAACAGGCTGGTTCGTATGAGCTTGGTGTTGGGTTGAGGTTTCAAAAGACCGAACAACTTTATTGGGAAAACGGGGTAGGTGCAGACTATACTTCCGATTTTCTGTTCCACAAGCAGGTGCATCTTAAGTTAAGTTATGCCACCAGCCGCCTGGGCAGTGCGATGATTGGCAATGCCGTGAAGCAGGATAATTATGTGCTGGGTGCCGACTGGCATTTCCGGTCCGACAAAGACTTCCATATCCTGGCAGGATTAAATACCGGCTTCTTTCACGCCGACATGGAAACACCCCAGTTTGATGTCTTGCCCCACAATTCCATGCTCTTTTCCCTGGAAACAGGTCTGTACTACAAGTTTAAATTTCCTGTAACTGCAAGCCTGTCTGTGGGCTATAACCTGATAAATGGTGATGGCCTGACAATCCCCGGAACCCTGTTCCCGGTGTTTTACCAGCTAAGTGTGTTTTACCGTCTTAAATAAGTGTGACCTACCCTCACCTTAATTAACTCAATCAACCAATTAACCAATCAACCAGTCAACCAGTCAACCAATCAACTTCAAGATGAAAAGAACCTACTACTTTTACATACCCATCCTCCTGGCAGTCCTTCTTGCTTCCTGCAACAAGACGCCTACCATTGAAAACAATATGCTGGATTCCGGCATGTTGTCGTATGCCATACCCGATTCACTTCATAAACATCTGGTGTCCGAGTATATTCCAAGCCCAACGCCGGTACAGAAAAATACCCCCGTCATTATTGCTGCACACGGGTATACGGCCACTACTTTCGAATGGGACGAACTGCGGACCTATGCCAATAAAAAAGGTACTTTTTATGTCTCGCAGGTATTGCTGGGCGGGCATGGAACTTCCTACACCGATTTTAAACAGGCAACCTGGGAAGACTGGCAGAGTTCCATCAAAGATGAATATAAAAAGCTGAGCGACCTGGGTTATACTAAGATTTATCTGGCAGGATCGTCCACCGGCGCACCGCTTATCATTAATATGATTAAGAATGGCTATTTTAATGCCTATACACTTCCTAAAGGAATCTTTCTGGTCGATCCGATCATTGTCTCGTCTAACAAAACACTGACCATGGTGGGGCTCCTGGGACCTGTTCTTGGATATACTACTGTCACGTTGGCAACAGGGGAACAGGGACACTGGTATGTCTATCGTCCTCAGGAAACGCTTAAGCAACTGATGAACCTGATCAATACAACCCGACTTGACCTGGAAAAAGGCATTACACTACCCGCAGGCACGTATCTGAAAGTCTACAAGAGCCAGAAAGACGATGTGGCTGACCCGGTAAGTGCATTTCTGATCTACAAGGGAATGAAAACATCTACGGGGGCTAAGGTGGATGTGGAACTTGAAAATTCGTCCTTCCATGTCTTTACGCGATTGGCAGGGAGGGATAATGTGACCCCTGATGAAGTTGCCTTGCAACAAAAGGTATTTGCAGAAATGGAAGCTAAGATGAATCAGTAAGGAGCCAAGAACCAAGAGGCAAGAGGCAAGAGGCATGAACCAAGTTCCGTAGGAACGACCGATATTGTAGCAATGGAATTTATTCCGTTGCAATAGATGATGTAGAAAAGTTCGCGATATGGAAATCGCGGAACCCAAATATATTAGTTTATTGGGCAGTAGTAGGAAGTAGAAGTAGCATTAATCAAAAGTGTAAACAAATTTCAGTACGATACAGTCAAGAATAAAGACATAAGATTCAATTTGATATTGATATAAGTAATTCAAAGTATTTAAAACCCTTATTTTTGTTTTTCACCCTTATTCCAAAACTTCAAACTTCAAACCTCAAACTCCAAACCTCAAACTTCAAACCTCAAACCTAATTTTTCAAATTATCTCCGTTATCAATTGGCTAATCCTTTCCAGGTAAAACACATCGGTCTCGTCCAACACATCATACCGTTCACTATCCACATCCAACACTCCCACTACCTGGTCCTGTTTGTCAAATACAGGCACCACGATCTCAGACACCGAACTTCCGCTGCATGCAATATGCCCGGGGAAAGCATTAACATCCGGCACCAGCTGGCTTTTTGCTTCTTTCCAGGCTGTACCGCACACCCCTTTTCCCAATTTTATGCGGGTGCAGGCTATCGGTCCCTGGAAGGGGCTTAATACAAGCTCGTTGTTTTTTACCCAATAGAACCCAACCCACCACCATCCAAAAGTGTCATGCAGGGCTGCACTCAGGTTGGCCAGGTTAGCCGTTAAGTCTGTTTCACCTTCCATCAGGGCTGCCAGCTGTGGAATCAGTGATTCATAGGTTTCTTTCTTGCCGGCACCTGCTGCAATGAACAATTCTTCTGACATTGTGTTTTCTTTATTCTGTTGCTACTTATACTTTACTAAATTAAAACAATACAAATACTTTAAACCACATAAGGCACATTAGGACGCAATAGGTAAATGCCTGACAGTATTTTTAGTTTCTCAAATCAATGAAACAACTAAAATAATTATTTCTATTGTGTCCTATTGTGCCTCGTGGTTCGTCTTTAATTATATTATAGCAGAACTAAAATTATATTAGTTTCAATATTGAATTACAAAAATACAACCTGAACCGCCTATTCGATAATTCCAAACAAAGTAATTTCATTAAATCTTTGATTTATTAACGAAAAACAAGACAGTTATTTTGTTAATTGAGAAAAAATACTTTCCTTTGCAACTTTATTAACATAAAACCCTCACTAATTTTTTTCCTAGTAAACAATACACTAATTAAAAATGAATTATGAAAAAAAATCTCTTTAGATTGATTTCTTTGTTTTTGTTGGTGCTCTTTGCTGTAAATGCAGAAGCACAACAACCTTTACCGATTGACCCGAAGGTGCGTTACGGTAAGTTAGACAATGGACTGACTTATTATATCCGTGCCAACAAAGAGCCTAAACAACGGGCTGAATTCTACATTGCACAGAATGTAGGTGCGATCCTGGAAAATGACAATCAGAATGGTCTTGCCCACTTCCTGGAACACATGGCCTTTAACGGTACCAAGAACTTCCCCGGCAAAGGAATCATTAATTACCTGGAAGGCGTAGGCGTAAAATTCGGTGCTGATATCAATGCCCATACCTCACTCGACGAAACAGTGTACAACCTGTCGGATGTGCCTACGATGCGCGACGGTATTGTGGACAGCGCCTTGCTGGTATTGCACGACTGGTCGAACTTTATTTCGCTCGAAGATACGGAAATTGACGCCGAACGTGGTGTGATCCGTGAAGAGTGGCGTACCGGTGCAGGTGCCGATCGCCGTATGTGGAAAGAATCGAACAAATTAAAATATCCGGGATCGCAATATGCCAAGCGCGATGTGATTGGCGATACCGCTATTATCAATAATTTTGACCATAAAACCATCCGTGAGTTTTACAAGAAATGGTATGGTCCCGATCTTCAGGCTATCCTCATTGTGGGTGACATTGATGTGGACAAGGTGGAAGCTAAGGTTAAAGCCCTGTTTTCCGATATCCCGAAACGTGTAGATTCGGCTCCCCGCATTGTCTATCCGATTGCTGACAATCAAAAGCCGATTGTTTCCGTTGTAAAAGACAAGGAAGCCCGTATGACCAGGATAGAGCTGGAATACAAACATAACAAGCTGCCCGATAACCTGAAGCTGTCGATGGTAGGGTATCAGGTTAGCACCATTAACGGACTTATCTCTACCATGATTGGCAACCGTTTCGAAGAAATCACCCAACAGGCGGATGCTCCTTTTGTAGGAGGCTATGCCAATTACGGTGAACTGGTGAAATCCGAAGATGCGTTCCAGATGCTTGCCGTGCCTAAGGAAGGCCAGGAATTGAAAGGACTTGATGCCTTATTGCTCGAAGCAGAGAAAATTAAACGTTTTGGATTTACCAATTCCGAACTGGAACGTGCCAAGACTGATTTGTTGAAAAATGTTGAAAAAGCGTATAACGAACGCGATAACCAGAAAAATAATAACCTGGTGGAAGAATATGTACGCAATTTCCTGAACCAGGAAGTCATTCCGGGGATTGAATGGGAATACTCAACCTTGCAGGCCATGTTGCCTCAACTCAAGGTGGAAATGGTGAACCAGGTGGCTAAATCGTATGTGACCGATACCAACATGATCGTTTCCATTATGGCTCCCGACAAAGAAGCTGTGAAGATTCCTACTGAAGACCAGATCCGTGCGTCCATTGACAACTCTAAAAAAGCACAACTGACAGCTAAAGCGGAAGAAAAATCCAATAAACCGTTGATCACAAAAGTGCCTGTTGCAGGAAAAGTAGCTAAGGTTGCCCAGAACAAATCGCTGGGTTCAACCGAATGGACCTTGAGCAATGGTGTGAAGGTGGTATTTAAGCCTACAACCTTTAAGAAAGACGAAATCCTGATGACTGCTTTCAGTGAAGGTGGTTTGTCGTTGGTGAAAAATATCGCTGATCTTCCTTCAGCGACTCTTGCTGCCGGTATTGTTGCCAACAACGGGTTGGGTGATTACAACCTGATTGAACTGAATAAAATACTGACCGGGAAGATTGCCAACGTTACCCCTTCTATTGGTGGTTACGACGAAGGATTCAGCGGAAATTCCTCGGTGAATGATTTCGAAACAATGATGCAACTGGTATACCTAAACTTCACAGCTCCACGCAAGGACGATAATGCCTTCAAAGCCATGATGAATTCGTATCGTGCCAGCCTCGCCAACATTGCAAGCGATCCACGCAAGGCTTTCTCCGATTCGGTAAACACGATGATTACCAATCACAACCCTCGTACGGTGATCATTAGCTTAAAGACCCTCGATTTTATCGATCAGGACAAAGCGCTGGCTATCTTCAAGGAACGTTTTGCCATGCCTGCCGATTTTACTTTTGTCTTTACAGGAAATATCGATCCGGCTAATGAAGCAGTGAAAAAAGCAATCTGCACCTACCTGGGTGGAATTAAATCCAAAGCAGGTGCCGAGAAATTCATCGATAACAACATCCGCAAACCAAAAGGAAAAGTAAGCAATGACTTTACGAAAGAAATGAAGATCAAGAAAGCTTCGAATTTCATTTTGTTCAGTGCCAATATGCCGTATTCAGTGGCCAACCGTACCACGATGAATGCCATTGGCAGCATCCTGGATCTCCGTTACCTCGAAAGCATCCGTGAAAAAGAAGGCGGTTCGTATGGTGTTGGTGTACGTGGAAGCCTTTCGCATATTCCGATCCCGGAAGCTACGCTGTTGATGCAATTCGATACTGACCCTGCAAAACAGGCAAAACTGTTGTCCATCATTTATTCAGAAGTCGACGAAATAGTGGCCAAAGGTCCCCGTGCCGACGATTTGCAAAAGGTGAAGGAAAACCTGCTTAAGAAATACACTGAAGACTTGGCTGAAAACGCCTGGTGGCAAGGTGCAGTGGTGCGCTATTATCAGGACAAGCTGAACCTGGTGGACGATTTCAAGCCATCGGTGGAAGCCTTAACCCCCGAACTGATCCAATCCACCCTGAAAAACATCGTTTCACAGGGCAATGTGTTGGAAGTAGTTATGAAACCTGCCGAATAAGTTTTTAAATCAATTTCTACAGAAGGCTGTCTCCCCGTGAGGCAGCCTTTTTTAATGCACTTCGGGCATTAAACTACTTCCGGATTCCTTTCTCGAATTGCCCGACAGCCCTCAATCCGCATCATTCGTTCCTGATGATTCTCATTTTCATACTTCCAGTTTGTACTTTTCGGCTGGTGGAAAATCAACCTTGTTCCCAATATTTTCCGATTGACTTTACCTTTCCGGCATACCTTATTTTGATTCATTTTTTGTCTTGCAGAATCCTGTTTTTGGCTTTCAGTTGGTCTTCCTTTCGAGGTGGTTGGTTGAGGGTTGGTTGAGGGTTCATTGAGGGTTCATTGAGGGTTCATTGAGGTCTGGCCCTCTGAACCCTCAAGCAACCCCCTTAGAACCCTCTCCAAAGACTCTCTGAAGAGTGAACGAGTGAAAAGCGAAGGAATAACCGTTCAAGACAGTTGAAAGGTTTGAGAGTTTGAAAGGTTTGGTGTTTGAAAGGTTTGAAGGTTTGAAAGGTTTGGCGTTTGACTGGTTTGAGAGTTTGAAAAAATGCAAGGTGCGGGAAACAGGCAGTAAATAGTTGGTAGTAACAAGAAAATAGTTGGTAGAAAGTAATAGGTAGAAAGAAGCTGGCAGAAAGATTATCTTGCCATCGTTAGGAGAGCGTGTGGGACAATTTATAGAATTAAATTCTATTGTGCAATTAATTCTGTACTATCTGCCAATTCTATTTTAAATTTAATTTTGGCTTTCAGGGCAGAAAAAACTTTAATGACAGTGGATATTGATGCACTGTTGTTTCCTTTTTCCAATTTTGAAATTTGTGCTTTCTGTACCCCAATCAATAACCCTAATTGTTCCTGAGTCAGGTTCTTTTCTTTTCTGACTTGTTTGAGTTTTTCTCCCAATATCTCCATGGAAAGTTCAAATTCATATTGTTCTCTTTCGGGGGTTCCGGTTACTCCGAAGTATTTATTTTCTAATTCCCCAAGGGTTTTATATTCTTGATTTGTTTTCATGATGATACCTTTTTATTCTTTGAAGTAATTTTGTTTAATCTTTTCAGCCTTTTCAAGTTCTGATTTTGGTGTTTTGTTTGATTTTTTGATTAAACCATGTGATGTAATAATTAAAGTCTGGTCCGCACCACGAGAATCCCAAAAGGCAAAGAGCCGATAGAACTTACCATTATCGTCGACTCTGAATTCGTACAGTTCGTCAGTCCCGGTTAATTTTTTGAACCAATTACCAAAGATCCTTTGTTGTGTTTTACGAAACGCATGAAAAAACTTTTTGCGCACTTTTTCCTCCACAGTGTCAAGAAACTCTTCAGCTTGAGGTAGTGCTATTATTTCAATCCGTTTTTCCATGACTAGATTTTAATACTACAAAGATACTGAATGTTTCCAAATAGAGATACATTTATCTGTTTAAATCATTAAAAAATAGATTAAAATTAAAATTACATATCATAACTGATCAACTGCCCTTGTTTTCTATCGAGTGAGAATTACTTATCGATTACCGCAACGTTAAATATCCAATCTCCATTAAAAATAGGAATATGAAAAACAAAACATATAACGAATATGTTAT
This sequence comes from Paludibacter sp., assembly GCA_028710415.1. Classification (GTDB taxonomy): domain Bacteria; phylum Bacteroidota; class Bacteroidia; order Bacteroidales; family Paludibacteraceae; genus Paludibacter. The sequence goes on from JAQTUE010000043.1 coordinate 13,210, forward strand.
ATGTTTGTATTGAAAACCAACCGGAAAAACATGTGAGATGGTCAGAATTAAAACGAAAAGCCACGCAGCATGGTTGGTACCTGTTGCGAAATGGAAAAGAGCATGATATTTATGCACATCCCGACAAAGATTACAACATCCAGATTCCACGGCATGATTCGCAGGAAGTAAGAACCGGCATTTACAACAAACTAAAAAAACAGATTGGTTTTTAAAACTTTATCTACAGACAACAATCAGTCTTTAATCTATTTTGAAAGATGAAAACAACAGCTTTAATTGAAAAAGGTGACGATGGAACTTTCGGTATTTTCACACCCGATTTACAACATACCATCATTGGCGAAGGAAGTACAGTGGCAGAAGCCAAAACGGATTTTGAAAACTCGGTGAATGAGATGCTGGCTTCGTATACGGAATTGAAAAAAGAAATACCCGCCGAGTTGCAAAAACTTCAATTTGAATATAAATATGACCTGGCCTCCTTATTCAATCAGTACGACTTTATAAATGTGAGCAAATTTGCCCATCTGGCAGGGATTAATGCTTCCCTGATGCGGCAGTACAAATCGGGAAACCAGTATATTTCAGAAACCCAACTTTCCAAAATTGAAGAGGCAATCCACAAAATTGCAAGTGAAATGGCTGCAATTAAACTAATTTGAAGATGATACGTTTTAAAACAGTATTAGTTGACATTTGGTTGTAACGATACAAAAATTCAAATCAAAAAAATATAGATACATAGAATTTATTATGCCACAGCAATTATTTATTGAGCAGGCAGACTATATCTCCGATCTTACGGTAGAACTCAAATTTAATGACGGGACAATTAAAAGAGTGGATTTCGGAGCTTTTTTAAACAAGCATCCCCATCCACAATATAATAAATACCTGAACCCATCGAATTTCAAGAAGTTTTACCTCGATCACGGCAATATCGTATGGGGCAAGAAATGGGACTTGATTTTCCCGCTGGAACAGCTTTATACCGGATATTTGGAGTAAGAGAATTGAAAATAGAGTCTAATGATTTAGTGGTTTACACGTAATAAATCGCTTAAAGAAAAAAACATTGTATCTTTGCAAGCAGGCAAATATATTAAAAATGAGCATTATGAGTACAGCCGAATTGAAAAAAGATTTAATCAGTCGTATTGCAAATACAGATGAACCCCGAATTATTGAGGAGCTTCATAAATTGCTTGATTTCGAACTCGATAATGAACCGTACAAACTCAATCCTGAGCAACAGCAAAGAGTCAGTGAGGCAAAAGCGGAGTATCTGGCAGGGAATGTATTGTCTGAACAACAAGCGGATGAAGCAATCGACCAATGGCTGGAAGAAAAATAGTCTGAACACAAAAAGCCAATGAAGAACGAAAAGAAATTCTGGCTTATTGGATAGAACGAAATCAGTCGAAAACTTACAGTCTAAAACTGAACAACCTAATAAAGGAAACTTTACAACTGACTGCTCAATATCCGGATTCAGGCAGAAAAACTACTTTTAAAAATATCAGGGTAAAGATTATTCGCGATTATTTTTTATTCTATGAAGTAAATGAAACAACTCTGGTCGTATTATCAATTTGGGATGGAAGACGGAATGATAAAACACTAACTATAAAATAGCTTTTCCTCCAAGTAAAGCAAATTAAAAGGCGTGTAAACCAATAAAGGTTTATACGTTTTTTTATGTAAAGTTGGGACAAGCTAGAGTAGTATTTTATTTCTTAAATTCAATACTTTTGTGTTTATTTTAAATAAATGCAGAATCTGTTGGGTATGTTAAAACTAGTTCGTACTTTTGGAGCGGATATGATTGTTAATGGAATAAAAATAATAAGGAATGTACGTCATTTGTACAGTTTCATCTACAACTACGAGAGATTTTGTCAATTTCTCATGTACCGAAGAATTCTATTCTGCTAACGGTTGCTATATTACAGAAATAACATATTGATATCATGAATAACAATAAGAAGTTTTGGAGTCAAGGACTTATGGTCGAGATTACTCTTACGTTGTATATTCTAGCCGGATATATCAGTAGTTATATTGCAAATACGCATAATAATTTACACGCATTATTTTTAGGACCACTTATATTCACAATTCCCTTATTTGTAGTATTATTTATTTATTACAAAAAGGCAGTTGGTGAGAAGTTTTTTGCAATACTGTGCATAGTTGCATTTCTTTTTTTTATTGGAATGATTTTACACACATTAACTTCACAAACTTGGTATGATTATTTCTATAAATTGGATAAAGAGTTTAATCATTTGTTAGGATGGTAATGTTATGTGTTGGATAGTTTATAAATTGTATATCAATGATTTATATGTAGAATAGAAAATATATTTAATAATCATATTTAGTCAACTGATATTTCATTAACTGCCCCTTGTTTCCTAACGAGGGGCTTTTGGTGTTTTATTTGAAACGATTCCTAAACACAAATCAAACAAGAATGGACGTTGGAAACGTAGAACCAATTACCCCCTCATTAGGAAGCGAGGGGAGTGTAAAAGGCTACATTATTCCTTAAATTCAATACTTTTTGTGTTTATTTTAAATAAATGCGGAATTTGTTGGGTATGTTAAAACTAGTTCGTACTTTTGGGCGTAATTAAAGAAAAGGGATTGCAAATTCATAGAACTGAGAGTTTGTATTACCAACCCAAACTATGTTGACAATCATTCACCAACTGAATTGGATAAATCCGTCGGGACGAGAGTAACAATAAAGTATTCAATGTTCTTACATGTCTATGTAACAATTAAATGGAAGTGTATTCTGATATATAAAAATCAGATAAATAACGAGTTAACTGGGTATATCCATTATTAAACTGAGCATATCTTTTTTTTGGGGAGAATAGTAGAAAATGATAAGAACTTTTGCTTTCAATTATAGTAATTCATAAGATGAAAAAACTGACAATCATATTATTTTTGTTTCTGACAACTCAGTTGAGTAGCTTCTCTCAAAAAAGGGACAACAAAATTTACAACACAGTTGATTCTTTTCCTGAGTTTGTTTATTCTGGTTGCAACAACACGAATGATTGTATAGATTTATTTATTAGTACCCATAAAAAATGGCCACCAGTTGAAGACGGTGTTGTGGCGACTATAATTATTCAATGCGTTGTAGAAAAAATGGAGAACTGACAAACTTCAAAATAATACGAGGGTTAGAAACTCGTTTTGACAAAGCTTCAATTGATGTTTTGAAAATTATGCCACTATGGAAACCTGGGGAAATAAAAGAGAAAAAAGTAAGAACACAGATTACAATTCGTGTAAAATGGGACTTGATATAATAAGGTGAGCCGAATTTCGACTTAAAACAAAAAGAAAAGAATGAAAATACGAGTTTGACCATATGGGCAGTTGGCAAATGAAGTACATTTAGTTGGTTTTGCTCCTGCATTCACTATGTTATTTCACTTCGGCGAATGCTGCCTGAAGCCTCCAAGTGCCAATATTATAGGTTGTTATGTATTCATTGTAAAAAAGAAAAAAGCATACATTTGCAATTGAATATCTCTGTAAAGAAAAGACCCAAAATTGAAATTGAATTGCTATATTGAAACGAAAAAAACAAAAATCATGACTGGAAGATTACAACTTATTGAACAAAAATTGATTGCAATTGATCCTGCTGGTTTTCAAAACTTGTGTGATGCTTATCTAATTTTACGTGAAGATGAATATAGTAGTCTCAATAGAACAGGAAGTCAATTAGGAAAACAAAAAACTGTCTTGGGAACTCCTGATAGTTTTATGAGAACTTTTGACAATAAATTAGCATATATCGAATACACAACTCAAGCAGAATCAAAAGCAACTAAGATAATATCCGATATAGACAAATGTTTAGATACCACAAAAACTGGAGTTGAAAATGAGAATGTGTATCAAATTATAATTTGTTTTAATTCTCGTTTGACAATTGAAGAAGAAGTACAGATTCAATCATATGCAAACACAAAAAAAATCAGAATTGAACTTATTGGAATTGACACATTAGCATTAGAAATTATATCTAAGTACATGCTCCTTTCAAGAGATTTTCTTGGAATTCCTATTGATACAGGTCAAATACTTCCTTTTGATAATTTCATATCTGAATATAACAATAAAGCACACCAATTATCAACGCCTTTAGACAATATATTTCTTCATAGAGAGAAAGAGCTTGAAGAGATTCTTAACCAATTACAATCAGAAGATTTACTTATTGTTTCTGGTGCACCCGGTGTTGGAAAAACTAAAATATGCATTGAATCCATTAATAGGTTCATTCAGCAATATTCAAATTTCCAGGCATTTGCTATATCAAAAAAAGATGTTGATATTTTTGACGACTTAAAAATTCAATTAAAAAATGACAAAGACTACATTCTTTTAATAGATGATGCAAATAGACAACTATCAAATCTATCTCAAATCATTGGTGTTTTTAGAGAGATAAGAGTGGGAAAAATAAAAATTGTCATTTCTGTTCGGAACTATGCATTAACTGATATCAGCAAAGTTACTAGAGAACTTAAATCTCATACTATTAATATTCCGAAATTTACAGATAATGAAATTATAAAGATATTAGAAAGTGATACTTTTAAAATTCTAAATAATAAGTATCAGAAAAAAATTGTAGAAATATCAGATGGTAATGCTCGACTTGCTATTATGGGAGCTCGACTTGCAAATGAAAAGCAAGCTGAGTTTTTGTGGGGAGACGTTTCTGACTTATTTGATTCATATTTTGATAAATTCCTAGGAGATTTTGATTTGTTTGAAAATCAGAATCTCTTAAAAACACTCGCAATTATTTCTTTTTTCTTTGCTATTAACAGAGATGATAAATCTTTTGTCAGTAAAGTCCTTGAGCTTTTTGAAATAGACTATTATTCATTTAATGAAGCAATTGAAGAACTACACAAAAGAGAATTAATCGAAGTTCAGTATAACCATGCTCGAATTTCAGAACAAGTAATGGCAACATACTTTTTCTATAAAGTCTTTATTAAAGATGGTAGGTTATCTTTTAGAACATTACTTTTCAATTTCTTTGATAGTTGGAAATCTCGATTTAAAGATTCAATTATACCTGCCAATAACTCATTTGGCTATGAAAATGTGATTTCAAAAATAAATGGCACTTTGGATGAATATTTGAATAGTCAAAAGGGAAATGAAGAAAAAATATTAAATTTTCTTGATTTGTTTTGGTTCTACAAACCAGAAGACACATTAAGTATATTCTATAATAAAACCTCAGAATTACCAGAGCCAGAAAATCCTATTTATTCTACCCATTACGAAACTAATGATTTTGTATACGACAAAGAACAAACTATTGATTTTATTTCAAGGTTTTATGATCATAATACTGAATCGCTAAAACCAGCTATAGAACTTGGTTTTGAATACATTAGAAAGAGGCCTGTACATTTACCTGAATTTATTAGAAGAATAAGAGAGCACTTTTTATTCGATGAGCCAGATGAAAGAATTGGTTTTATTAGACAATCATATTTGATTGAAATAATTATATCTAACGTTGAAAAAGGTCAACCTCATTACATTTCAGCCTTTTTTGCATTGGCTAAAACATTTTTAAAACACACTTTTCAAAATACTCACGGTGGAAGAAAACACACTTTCACATGGTATGATTATCCACTACCATTTAATGAAGTAACTAAAGGTATTAGAACGAGAATTTGGCAAACGTTGTTTGATAAATACGAAAAGTATCCTGATGAAGTATTCGAAGTTATTCGGAACTTTAAATCGTCACACCATGAGATGGTGTCTGAGATAATGGATTACGATTTAAGTTTATTGATCCCTTTTATACAGTTTAATTTTAGTCCTTTAAACTTCAAACATGTATATTTTATTCATGACATGATTTATTGGACTGATCGTGAAGAAAAAATCACCAACAGAACTTACAGAGATTTAAAACAAATGTTTCTTACACACGAGTATTTGGACTTTTGTAAATTTGATTGGAACAGATTAAGAGATAAAAATAGTTTTGAGTTCGATGATTTCCGAGAATATGAGAAGTTAAAAGCCAATGAAATAAGAAAAAACTTTACATTTTCCAGTGAACTTGATTTTACTAAACTATTTACTGCAATTTCTAACGTTTTAATTATTAAAGATACAGACCATTTTACTGCCAGCAACTCTGTCGACATTATTATTGAAGAGAATTTCATTCATAATAATGATCTTGGATTCAAATTGTTTCATTCAATTCTGATAAATTACCCAGTTGGTTTAAATTTACTTTACAAAACTCTGAATATTATCACGAATCATTCTCAAGAATGGTGCTCTAAACTATGGGCTGAATTAGAAAATTGGAATAACGAGAATAGTCAGTTTTGGCGCATAAGCTTTTTCAATTATATCCCAGATGAGTACATTAATGATTTCTATTGCCAAAAGCTTCTTGAAACAATAGAAAATATTGAAAGTTATGCACATTTGTATGTTAAATCATACTCACGTTTTAGTTTAAATGGGAATAATATTGTAAAGAAGATATTGTTTATCATTTCTGAAAAAATTCAAAAATTGAATATTACAATAACTTTTGATGATGAGATTTTTGAAAAGGACTTAGATTTATTCGAAAATGATTATAATCTTTTAAAACAGTTGTATTTTCAACAACACAGGTTTAATCACTCACAAATATTTGATTATAAGAGAGACGGGTTCAATAAAATATTCGAACAATATCCAATTTTCTTAATCGATTTTATTTCAGAATTTTATACGAATAGAAAGTTAATCGACAAAAAAACTAATTTAAAGATTCCATTCATATGGAATTCTGAAGACAATCTTAATCTTATTGAAGGTGCTTGCGAATTTTTAATTGAGTCAAATCCTTATTTTGGTATAGGAGATCACTCAATCAACATATTATTTAATGGACTCAATGATAATCAAAAACAAAATGCAACAATATTCATTCACAATTTCATTGAAAAGAACAAAGAAGATTCTAAACGAATTGAACTCATATTTGATGCTATAAGACATTGTATGAACAATAAATTTGAAGAATTTCTATTACAGTATTTATCAACAAAACCGAAGCTTGAAATTTTTAAAGCAGTCAATTGGGTTGGAAATGTTGGTGTTCAAAATGGCGATGTCAGTTTTGGAGAATTGTATGCTAACTTATGGAAAGGGACTCTTGAAATAGTGAAAAAATCAGATGATCAATTAGCGATGATTCCTATAAAGAGTTTTCTAAAAAAACAAATAGAAAACCAATATAAATGGGCTGAATCTGAAAGAGAACATAAATTTCTTCGTCCTGACTGGTAGAATTTAAAGCGGTTAACAATTACGAAAACAAATAAAAGGAAAAGAAAACAACGAAACGATTATACACATCAAGGCACATTGGCTGGTTAAAGTGCATTTGGCAGTCCCGATAGGAATTGTAGATTGCTCCTGGATTCGCTTTGTCAGTAAACAGACTGACAAAGATTGATCTTTCAAATGGAATCTCTCAGAAGTAGGGAATACTAACTACCATAATTCAGTTGTTATGCAACACAAAAAAAAGATAAGAATGAAACTAAACTTGACAAGCATATTACTGATTCTCTTCGTTTCGACGGCAACCTGTCAGGACTTTAAATACATAAAGCCAATATTGACGGATTCGACAAAAGTCGTAAAAACTGAAATTGATAGAAAGAATCAATTTGAAAGAATTTATTTTATTGATTATTCTAAAAATTCACCTTCAAAGAGAGAATTGATAGATTTTAATGAAGACCCCAAAAAACCAACCGAAAGCATTAACGTAACTTACGTTGGTATTCTAAAAAATCTAAAAGTAAAACCGCAAAAGTTCAATGTTGGGCTTCCTGAAAAATGGGTTAAATTGTTTAAATACAAAGGAGAGTGGGTTTTATTCAACGATCTTCCAAAATACATATTGTCTGATTCATGCTTAATTTCATTTGACATGGATGACCCGAATTCAAGTATAATTATCGACTCTAAATCAAACGAAAACAAATATATATTCAACCTGCAATCCTACAATTGGGATAATCCAATTAAAAACTATAAGTCAAAATTAGAAATAAAGATAATTGACAAAAAAAGAATGATTACACTTTGGAGATCAGAATTTCAAGATCAGGTATCGTATGAATTAATGATTCCAGTAAACCAACTATCAAAGTTCCCAATAATGGTAATGCTTGAGAATGATTTGATGGACGACGAAAATGAACTATTTGACAAGATAGATTTAGAACAACTTTGGAAAAACTAAATTACGCTATTTCGCAAGATATTGAAAAGTGTCGTTAATGAAGTAGGGACATTTAAATTGAAAAGGATTTAATACGAAAAAATATGTGGGTACCTAAAACAGACGAGGAACTTAAATTCGATTTAAAACAAAGAGAAAAAGACGCAAAACTTACCGGAATACTTGTATTTTCTCTTATTCTGATTTTTGAAGTAATTCAAAATAAATTTGTTGGGACACTGGCTTATAGAGGAGCATCATTAGGTCCTACAATGACCTGGCAGGAAATTCTCAGAATGATACCCGAATTACTGCCCTTTATGAGTATAGGAGGGATTTTATTTTATCTGGCAATTCGAAAATTCAATAATAACACGACTCAAGTCTGCACGAAATGCGGAAAGCTTAAACGGTTTGATAAAGTTGAAATTTGTGATTGTGGAGGAAAATTCAGATTGTTGAACGAGATGAAATGGATTGAAAATAACGAATCAAAACAAAATAAATAAAAACCTAAGAAGCAAATAGTCAGTTCATTAAATATATTGAGTTCGTTGGATGGTTGAAGTGTTTTTAGCAGGCTTTGCACCTGTAATCAGTAAAAGCCCAACGACTTGATTCTTTAAAACAACAATAAAATGAGAAAGTTTATCATAATATTAGCAACATATTGTCTGGGGTTCGGTTCTGGGAATGCTCAGCAAGTTGATAATCATTATTCGAACAACGATTCAATAATGATTATTACAGCTCAGAAGTATCTAAATGATAGGCTAGGGGCTAAGTTTGTCAAGAAGAGTGTTGAGATAAATAGCGTTGATAGTATTCAAGGTCTGATTACATTCCTCATAAGGCAACATGACACTAAAAGCAAAAGAAATATGATTGTAGTTTTTGTTGATGGAGAAAAAATAGATTCTTTGTCAACTCCTAAAATTAAAAGAGCAGACATTGAAAAATATTATAATGGAACTATTTCAACAAATATATTTCTCAATAAAACATATGCGATTGAATTAGCTGAAAAGATTGGTTTTCAGAAAGGCATTCATAAATGGTCTGTCAAATTATTAAGATCCCTTGATGCAGTTACTTGGGAAATCACAAACACCCAAAAAGAACAACTTAATAAACCTTATTTCACATCAGGAAAAGGTTTAAGCATTAATGCCAAAAGTGGAAAATATAGAAAATTTAATTGGGTTGCTTGTGAATAAATAATTGAAATATCTAAAACATAAGTTTAACGTGGCAGGGCAACCAAGTATGAAGTTTCAGTTGTACTTTATTCATGAGACTTGAGCGATCCAATAATGCAACTGATTAAACCTGAATATGAAAGTGGTATATTTGGCCCATAAATTGAGTGAATATAATTGATCTCATCAAAATATAAAATGGATAGATTCTGAAATTATACAGTCAAAAGTGCTATTTATTGCACTATTTGATAGATGAAAGTATAAAATACCCGAATAAGTACAAAATAGTGCACTATATTGCACTATTGATAGCAATTAATAGATGTTGTGTATATTTGCATAAAAAAGAGTCTTAATAATGTACAATCAAGAATTAATACGAACCATAAAAGAGCGGAGGGAATCTTTTAATATAACGCAAGACGCCCTGGCAGAACTATCAGGTGTCGGATTGAGAACCTTAAAGCAGTTTGAAAGAGGAAAGGGTAATCCAACACTCCTGACGATCCAACGGATTGTGGATGTACTAGGTATGGAAGTTAGCTTAAGATTAAAAAATGTATCGGATAACAAATGAGAGAAGTAAAAATACTATTAACTGCCTCTTACCTGAACGATGCTACGAAAAGAAATTACTGGCAATCGTATCAGGGTCGTTTAAAACAGCTCATAAAGGTGTAACGACAAAAAGTTCAACAATAATAATTGAGTTGATTTTTAATGTAAGTTCTATGTAGAATTAGTATTGTTCAATGTTAACAAAATGGTATGATTATTGTTGTAAAAATAATCAGACTACTATCTATTCAATGGAACTATCCTGCTATGTTATAAATTTTTGAATTGTCCTGCAGGGGACTTAATCCAGTAGGTGAATTTTTGCACTATTCTTGCGTTCGCTATAAAATAATTGATATTTACTTAACAATACTTGATTATGATAAGAACCACATTACTTGCAGCGATCCTAAGCCTTTTATTCTTACCGGTATTTTCTCAGGGGAATAGTCCGTTGAAACTTAACAACACTGTTGAAGGTGTATCGGTGTATACAAACCGAAATCCATTTTATGCACCAAAGGCTTTTGATTTTAGTTCATTGATGAATGATTCGCTGAATCACAATAAAATATTTATTCCAAGAATACCGGATATTCATTTGTGTTTGGGTCAATTGCCTGCAGGGAAAATGAATACTTACCAATTAACCAGGAATATTGATAATATGCCTGTTTTAAAGCCAGTGGAAGTATATGCCCCTATGAAAATTTACGAACCCGATCCAAGGGAAAGATATACGTTGCTGATAACAGACTAATCATTAAGTATGGAGCAAACTTAAGCACCCTTTCGTTTGAAAACGAAGGGGTGCTTTATTGTTATTAATTGACGTTCTTGTCCGGCTTGATATAGATCCGTTAAGATGGGCTTCGTATTTTATCCAACAACCTGTTTAGTTCACTGATTTCATCATCGGTCAGACCTTGCAACAGGGTATCGGCTTTTTTCTCACAATCGTCCATCCTGGCAAGTAACTCTAATCCTTTCTCAGTAATGACAACGTCTTTTTGCCTGCGATCTGCCCCGTTCTCTTTCCTGTCGACCAACCCTTTCTCGAAGAGTTTATCAATAAGCCGGCTGACATCCGAATTCCTGTCGAGCATCCGTTCTTTTAAAAAACCGATTGATGATGGGCCCTGGGAGCGATACCCGCGCAGAACCCTCAAGATATTATATTGGGGTTCTGTCAGCTCGTGTTTCTTAAACAATTGCAACATGCTATAAGTTAACTGCTTTTCAGTAAAAAACAGGTTGATCAGTGCCTTGTTGCGATCGTTGCGAAAGCGTCCTTTTAATTCATCTTCAATCTTCATGGTCGAATTATTTCAGTTTAATAAGTTCCAGATTGCGTAATATCCCCGTTATCCATACTAAAATCAGAATAGCGGCCGGCATTAGGATGCTCATTCCGCCCGTCATGTGGATGATGATGGCACCTCCCAGGTAAGAGCTCAGTAGGACAGTCCCCAATATATTTGTTTTGGGGAAGAGGAAAAGCAATGCCGATACAATTTCACCAATGATAATGATAATATTCCACTCGCCTAAATGCATTTGAACCATTTGTTCCGGGTGCATGATTTTCCCTGATGCACTGAATAAAAATAATGCTGTTACCAAGCCGGAGATAACCCAGGCTATGATCTTGGATGTTTTACTGATTTCTGTACTCATACTCTTTTTGTTTTTACTTATTTATACCTTGTTCTAAAATTTGGGTTGTTGCCAGATAACACTTCAACTGTTGCTGAATAGCGTTGATCCAATTATTCATAACCCGATTTCATTATGCTTTATAAGTTTGTTTGAACATTATATGTTACAACATATATAATTGCAAAATGTTCGGTTGAACATTGACATCCTGAGTAAAGCCTGACTATGTTGATCTGTATGCAAATTCTATTTTGCTTTGAAAGAGTAAATTGGCATGGTTTGAAATTCACAATATCTAAGTATTAAAAAATACCACCATGTATGGTGGAAATGAAAAGGCGAGGAAACAGGCTTAAAGTATAGATTTTAAATATTTATTGTGAATAAAAATCATATTTATTATATCTTTGCAAGACTTTTAAAAAATGAGAATTATGCTTTTACCTCAGGAACGTTCAGAAATTATTGCATTGATCAAACATGAAGTAACGCCTACCATCGGTTGTACAGAACCTGTTGCGGTAGCACTGGCAGTTGCAAAGGTGAAAGAAGTGTTGGGGGGAGTGCCCGATAATATTGAGGTCTATCTGAGTGCCAACATGCTGAAAAATGCGATGGGAGTCGGGATCCCTGGTACCGGGATGGTCGGGCTGCCAATAGCTATTGCGCTGGGAGCACTCATTGGAAAGTCTGACTACGGGCTCGAAGTACTTCGTGACTTTACTCCAGAGGCGTTGGAGCAGGGTCGTCAAATGATTGATAACAAGAGGATCATTGTGTATTTGAAAGATAATATTACAGAGAAACTGTATATCGAAGTAATTGCATTGAAGGGAGACGACCGGGTGAAGGTTATTATTAGCCGTGACCATACACGGTTCTCACATATTGAGAAGAATGGAGTTGTTCTGTTGCACCTGCACGAAGAAGAGCCGGGGAATTTAGCATCTGAAGAAGATCTCAACTTGTCGTTTGGGAAAGTATGCGACTTTGCGCTTGAGAGTCCGGTGGACGAATTACACTTTATCCTGAAGGCGGCCATTATGAACCGGGCAGCTTCGGATGAATCGCTTAAAGGCGAATATGGCCATGGAGTAGCCCAAACCTTGCGGCATGGGAGTCAGCAAAACCTAATGGGTAATACCATTTTTACCCGTATGTTGTCGGTGACCGTTGCAGCTTGTGATGCACGCATGGCGGGAGCGATGTTTCCGGTAATGAGTAACTCGGGCAGCGGGAACCAGGGAATAGCAGCTACCCTTCCGGTACTGGTATTTGCTGAAGAAACCGGCAAGTCGGAGGAAGAGTTGATCCGTGCCCTGGCATTAAGCCATTTGATGACTATCTATATCAAGCAAAGCCTCGGACGATTGTCGGGGCTGTGCGGTGCTGCGGTTGCGGCAACGGGTTCGGCATGTGGTATAACCTACCTGATGGGAGGCACGCGGGAGCAGATTGCTTTTTCAATAAAAAATATGATTGGGAATATCACGGGCATGATATGCGATGGAGCCAAGCCGAGCTGTGCCTTAAAGGTTTCGAACAGTGTTTCTACAGCCACCCTGTCGGCATTGATGGCCATTGATAATAAGGTTGTCACCTCGATAGAGGGAATCACGGATGAAGATGTAGATAAGACCATTCATAATTTCACAAAAATCGGATCGGAGGGAATGACTGAAACCGATAAAATGGTCCTGCAAATTATGACTTCCAAAGGCGATTAAAAATAAAGAAATAACTCTCTCTTAAAATTAGTCCAGGGAATCCTTCTATTTATTTAGTTCTCTCCATTTTATATTTCAACCTAAAAAACATTCAGAAATATCGTTTAAAAAGCACAAACCGGATTTTGGGCAGGTCTCCGACTTGTGTTAGTTAGTAACCAAACAAGGCGGTTAGGTTTCGTTTCATAATAATGCAAACGATTTAAGTCACAATAATCGTTAATTGGCGAATCTTAATGCTGCCACAAGCCTTTTTGTTGGTTAAATAAAGTTATATAAATAATTTTTTTTTGAAAGGACTAATTCCGGGCAAATAAGTTAAACTGCATAAAAAGAGGATAATTATCTATTAACAATTAATAATAAGAAAGTTATAAAGCTTTTTAAAATAATATTGACGGTTTTTCGCCTAAAAAGTGACAAAGTGAAACCCATTGGACTGAGGCAGATATTTGAAATCAGACATTTTAATTTTCCTGGCTAAAATTATCAAAAAAAGTATTCTTCTAAAAACCAAATTACCTATATATTTGTAATCGATTAATAAAATAACCCAATTGGAGAATAGCTTTGTTGGCTTTATTTATAGTTTCACAGACTCTTAAAATTACGGGAACAGATACTCCCGGTAAAAAACTTTTGAATATTCCTGGTTGACTTTATTTTATTTAGTAAATAATGATTTTGGGTGCAAACGATTGCATGTTGAAATTCAGATCGAACTTTCCGAAGAAGTATGTTTAACCTAATTTGCTCCATAACGATATCTGATTGCATGGTACTCCTTTCCAGGATGAAACACACTGTAGAAAGGAATTTTGGGTGTTTTATTTTTTATAAAAGAAAGATTGATATTTAAAAATAAACTTTAGTTCAAGAAAAAAAAGCTAATTTTGCAATGTGCCATATATTAATATGATCGTATAAGTGCCAAAACTATGTCATAATGCTATATAATAATGATTTTGCATGTCAAAATACATAAAAAATAATGCTGGTTAAAGAAATTGTGAATTGAGATTGTAATTGTGAGTATTATTTCACTCCTCAACATTCCTTTCAATTTTACACAGGACTAAAATCCTGCAAATAAAACAGATATAGAAATAATTAATCGAATTCATTCCTAATATTTCGTATTCATTTAAAACTATAAAGTATGAAAAGAATTTTTACATTATTTATGCTGATAGTATCAGTTGTAGTCGTATCGCAAGCCCAGAATGCTACTTTCAGTTGGTTTTTGAGTGGAGGTGGTGCTACCGGGTCGGACCGTTCGGCTGATGTTGTAACGGATGCTATTGGAAATATTTTTACAGCTAATACTTTTCTTAACTCTGTAGCATTTAATGGTGCAACGTTCACCGGGTCAGCAAAAGGATCGGGAGCTAATTTTGACAATAGTTTATTAATTACTAAAATAAGCCCGCTAAAAGTCACTTTATGGAGTATCTATTCCAATGTAGGAACGGTAACGCCTACCTCACTGGCAACGACCCCCAATGGCGATTTGATAGTAACCGGAACCATTAGGCCTGTAGTTGGAGGAGCAACCACCAATGCTAACATTATTGATGCAGTAGGAACCGTCACTACTTTTAGCAGTTTGCTATCCTCGACCACCATTGTTCAGTCGTTTGTTGCAAAATTCAATTCAAACGGTGTGTTGCAATGGGTAAAGGAACTCAATTCGGGAGCAGCCAAAGACAAATCGGTCAGTGCGAATGCATTGGCAGCAGATGCCAGTGGAAATGTTTATATAACCGGTAATTTTGGATCGTCAGTTATATTACCGGGCTCTAGTCCTGTCACCTTAACCACTACCAATACCACCCAGGCGGCATTCATTGCAAAACTGGATGGTACAACAGGCAATGAGATCTGGCATAAAGCCTCTACCGGTGGAATAGTATCGGAAGTGCTTACGGCATTAACTATTGGAGTGGATGGTTATCTGTATGCCGCCGGTGATTTTAAAAATAATGCTACAGCCCCGATTGCCATCACCTTTGGGGATAAGACTTTTACTCCGAGCATTGGAGCTGACCTGACATTGATGAAAATCGATACAGAAGGGAATATGGTATATCTACAACAACGCCCCAGTGTGACAAGTGTCACGGCCCGAGATATCAGGGTGAAGGATATTACTACAAAAGGTAACCTGGTTTTTGTAGCGGGTTCTTTTGTCGGAATAGATGGAGGAATACAATTTACTGGTGGAAACTTAAGTTCAACAACATCTTCTTTAAATGGATTTATAGCCGCATTTAATATCACTGACGGAACCGATAACTGGCATAAAGGCATATTCTCACCGGCTATTGTGGAGATAAATGGAATTGTGGTCGGCAGCAGCGGACGTCTTTTTGCATTCGGATACCACTATAATAAATTAGGGACTAATGCAGCCGGCGATGTGGATTTTGGGAATGGATTTCTTCTAACCGATGCCACCAATACGTTGGGAGATTTATTTTTAGCATCTTATCTTCCAACAGTTGGTACTACCTCTGAGGTGCATCTGGTGGGTAAAGGAACTGGTTCAGAAGCTTCGAACAGTTTATGCAGTTTCGGCCCAAACCTGTATTTATTGGGGATATATAATTCAAGCCCGATTACGTTTGAAAACACATTGACTTCAAGTACATTAGGTTCATTTGACTTTTTCCTTGTAAATTATGCAGTACCTGTTGTTATTGACGGCAATCCAACACATACTATCCAGGTTCCAGTAATTGTAAACGACAATGCCAACAGACAGATTGTGGTTAAAGACGCACGTGGAATTGAATCTGCAAGCTTAGTTGATGTAACGGGCAGAAACATTCATATGTTTAAAAACAGTTCAGATATATTGAATATCAATACGCAAGGGCTTTCGCAAGGTGTATATGTCCTCCTGTTAACTACTTCAGACAAACAAACAACTTCCAGGCGGATCATAATTCAATAATTCCTATTCCCTGATTGCATGAGATACTTTCAATTCTATTTCCCGGTTTTCTTGTTCTTGCTTTCAGCCCCGTTTGTTCGGGCTGAGAACTTGATGGTGCGTGGTGTGGTGACGGACAAGGAAACCCGCCTGCCTGTTGAGATGGCAACCATCTATATCAATGAACTGGCACAGGGAAGTATCACGTATGAAAAAGGACTCTTTGAAATCAAGAATGTGCCGGTGGGTGCTTATCATTTCAGGATATCGTATTTGGGTTACGAAACTGTAGATTCACTGGTTCAGATCATCAAGCCGGTCTATTTGAGTTTTAAATTGACAAAGACATCGTTGCAACTGAAAGAGGTGAACGTGATGGCTCGTGAGAAGCTGCGTTCGGCCACCACTTCCTCGATTAAACGGGCAGCTATCGAACACTTGCAGCCTTCCAGCATGGGCGATTTGCTGCAATTGTTGCCGGGTGGATTGTTATCGGATACTAAACTGAATTCATCGAACCAGGTATCCATGCGCCAGGCTGGAACCGATAATAATACGGCTATGGGAACGGCTATTGTCGTAGACGGTGTCCCTATGTCGAACAATGCCAATATGCAATCGTTTTATGGTACCAGCAATTCCTCTGATGTGAGCAATACCAAGAATCCTGTGAACGGAGGTATTGACCTACGCCAGATATCGACCGACCACGTGGATGAAGTTGAGGTAATCCGTGGGATTCCGTCGGTAAAATATGGTGATTTGACCAGTGGAGCCATTATTATTAAATCAAAAAAAGGAGAAGCACCCCTGACGTTGCGTGTAAAATCAGATCCATTGAATAAACTGGTTTACGTAGGCAAGGGCTACCGGTTACCAAAAAATGGGGGGACTTTGAATTTTGGCATTGATTATACCAAATTTGTTGCCGACCAACGCAGCCCGTTTGACCAGTATCAACGTATAACTTCAACCTTAAATTATGAAAAGCTGATTCGCAAGGTATTTCTCTCCACTACGCAGGTTGCATTTACCGGAACGATTGACAAACAAGTGTCCGATCCTGATGTGATGAATAAGGAGGATAATTACCAGTCTGATTATAAAAGCTATAAATTGAGTAATTCGGGAGCGTGGACTGTCAATAAGGGAATACTTTACAGGGTAGATTATACTTTATCGGCAAATTATGCCCAGGATTTGTTGGACAGGACCAAGACAGTGACCCTGAATTCCCCCATGGGCATATCCCTGAACAATACTGCAGGCGAAGGGGAGGGGATCTATTTACCCTCGGAATATCTTTCAACTTACAGGGTGGATGGGAAACCCTTTAATTTTTACTCACAGATTACCGCCTGCCTGCAACCCCATATTGGCAAAACGTTTAACAACATATTGCTTGGAGCGGAGTTCCGGTTGGATAAAAACTTCGGGGATGGAAGTATTTACGATTTTACCAAACCCCCTTTTCCGACGCAAAGTTCTTCGAGCCGTCCCAGGGCTCCAAAAGATATTGCAGCCCTTGAAAAATTGACTGTGTTTGCCGAAGATAATTTCAGAATGAATTTAGGAAAGGGAAAATTGGGCATTACAGCTGGGTTGCGTGGTACACAAATTGAAAATCTTTCGACCCAGAGTGCCATGTATAATAAATTCTATGTTGAGCCCCGTTTAAATGTGACTATGCAGTTTCCTGCTTTCCAAATGTTGGGGGAATCAATTGAAATTGGGTTAAAAGGAGGTATCGGCGATCAGTTGAAATTTCCAACCGCCTTGCAACTCTATCCCGAAAAGGCTTATTATGATATCCCGGAACTGAACTATTATTCCACTTCGAATGAAAGCAACCGCCTCATTTACTTATTGACAACCATTAAAGACCGTACCAATAACAATCTGATGCCGGCACGAAACCGTAAACTGGAAACGGGAGTTGATATTAATTACAGGGGAATAACATTAAATATAACGCTGTTCCACGAGAAGGAAAACAATGGATTCGAAGATCAAACCCTTTATTTTCCACAGGTATACAAACTATACAATACCAATTCATTTACCGGAACCGGAAAGCCAACGGTAAATGATTTTACGTATCAACTGAACTCTATGTTCCAGTCATACTCCACTACGTCCAATGCGGCAGTGGTTGTGAAAGAGGGTTTGGAATATCAACTGGCAATAAAAAAGATATCGGCCATCAATACGGAAATTGTTGTTAACGGAGCTTGGTTCCATACCAGTTATGATATTAGCCAGGCACGTTACAAATATCCGAACATTGTTGTGAATGGAGAGTATTATCCGTATGTAGGAGTTTTTAATGCAGGGAATGACAGTAAGGTGCAGGAACAGTTTAACACGACCCTGTTTTTCAATACCCACTTTTCGAAGCAAAGGTTACTCTTTTCCACTTCAATCCAGTCGGTATGGTATACTTCCTACAACATGATGCCTTACAATGGGATTCCCGATTCGTACATTGATTTAAACGGTGCAATTCATCCCTTTACAGATGTGGAAAAACAGAATCCGGCATATAAATCATTGATAGAGAGTTTTTCGTCGCTTTATTTCAATACCGAACGCACACCCATTGCACTCGGGGTTAATTTAAAGGTTACCAAGGAAATTGGCAATAATTTAAAACTGTCGTTTTTTGTAAACCGGGTGCTGGATTATAATCCCCGCTATACAACGCGTTTTGGTGTATCCACACAAAAGTGGGCGACCCCATTTATGGGTGCTGAGATTACACTAAAGCTTTAACTGGGTTTATTTTCAGAATCATTAAAAAACAAATTAAACAATCTGAAATATGAGAGTTATTTACAATTTAAAGAAAACTTGCTTGTTGTTGCTGGTCATCCTAACAGCAGGTTGCCAGCTTCAAAATGTTCCATTTACGAACGTTAAGGTTATAATCTCATTACCCGATGACGCCTTGCAGGGCGGGAAGGAAAACTATGTCGTCAAATTAACCAACATAGCTACCGGAAGATCCCAAAGTGATACCACCGGCCTTTCCGGCGAAATTACACTTGGTGTGGAGGAAGGCGTTTACAACGTTGAGGTAACAGGACAAAAAACTTTGACCACAGAGCTTGCAGATGGTACAAACCAACAAACCTACACCCAGACTGTGGATATCAGGGGATTACTTGAAAAGTCGCTGGTTAAAGGATCGGAGATAGCCATCACGGTGCCCCTGCAGATTGCACAGAAAGGGAATGGTTTTGTGATACAGGAAATCTACTTTACGGGAAGCACGACACCTGCTAACGGCAGTTATTACCAGGATCAATACATTGAAATTTATAATAATTCGGATTCGGTGCTATATGCTGATGGACTTTCAATCCTGGAATCGAATCATTTGAACAGCAATGCCATTTCCGAATATACCAATTATCCAAACGATTTGATAATTGGAGCAATGTATACTATCCCGGGTGAAGGACATACTTATCCAGTTCAACCTGGGAAAAGCATCGTGATAGCTTCGCTGGGGATCAACCATAAGCTTGCAAATACAAATTCTCCTGTTGATTTGTCAAAAGCTGATTTTGAATGGTACGATGCCGGAAAAGACGTGGATGTACCCGAAGTACCCAATATGAACCGGAATTTTTGTTATTCCAATACTATTTGGGTATTACATGTCAAAGGCTATCATGCTTATGCCCTGTTTAAGGCACCAGGTAATTATGCTGATTTCCTGGCCCAGAACACAATCAGTGTACAAACAGCATCAGGGAGTTCCGTCAGCCGGATCAAGGTGCCCAATTCACTGCTGTACGATGGTGTGGAGTTGGGGGCTGTTGGGGCAATCGGGTCAAAATCCCTTTCTTCGTCCATTGATGTGAGTTATACGTATTGCAATACATCTTACAGCGGTAAAAGTGTCCGTCGTAAGATTCTGAAATGGGAAAATGGAAGGGCTATTTTGCAGGATACCAATAATTCGGCTAAGGATTTTATCCCAAATGCAACTCCCTCACCCTGGAAAGTTGAATAAAAATTGACGTTATTAAACTTACAAATTGATTTTTGAGTGAAATATACTATTGTAACATTGCTTTTATTAGCATCTATTGCCCTCACGGCGGCCACTAAGCAGGACTCGGTAACAGTACAGGTTGCTGCATGGGAATCGCCGTGGAGAAGTTATAACAACTATTTTGATTACAATCCATCAGCTACCTTTGCGGTTCCGGTGAAAAAGTTTACCGAAGTGGGAGGTTCCAATGTCATATCAAATTCTGAAAAAGGTTTCCATCTGGTACAGGAAGGAACCGGAACATCGGTTTTTAAACTTCATTCCGAGAGCTTTCAGGTTGATTCGTGTTACCGTTTTTTTGGGGATGCATATTATTCCAATCATCAGGAATTCAATATAGGATGGCGGGATGTGGAAGATTATAATTTGTTGAATCCTTATTTGGTTGCCGACTCGGTAGGTGGTACGTATAAAGGTGAATCTTATTTTTTGAGTGGCGGTGCGTCTATGCGAGTGCGAAATATGGAATGGGCTATCCGTGCATCGTACCAGGGTGATGTATCATACCGGCAGGTTGATCCGCGCCCCAGGAACACGGTTTCAGTCATTCATATCAACCCGGGAGTCACTTATCAGCATGGGAACTGGCGGTATGGGTTGTTCGGCGAATATATCCGTTACCGTCAGAATGTTGACATACAAGTTGAAAAGGCGGATAGAAAGATTTATTTTTATCTTTTACAAGGTTTTGGAATTTATAACCAGCAGTTTTCAATTCTCGATGAATCCTATTCCCGAATTTATAAAGGGAATCTTTACAATGCCGGCTTTCATGTAAACAATAATTGTAACGGACAATCTACTGGTGTCTTGATAGAATTAAAAAAGGCAGGAATCCAGGTGGATGAGAATGATAAGAGAACACCTTACAAGTTAAATCACAATGAAATAATATCCCAACTGACTCATGAACGGGAATTGTTACATCGAAGCTTATTTTTGAAAGGACTTTACTCGTATCATCAAACCATAGGAAATGAGACACAGTATACCCCCGTCACTATAAATACAACTTTTATTGAATGGCAGTTTGCCACACAGAGTGATCGTTATCAGTCTGTAAACCAGGATGCACAATTTTCAGCCCTGTTGGCGGATAAGAATTTATCAGAATTTTCTATCTGGGAACGAATTGATGGTACCTGGCATGATTCGAGGCAGTATTACTATTATCCCGATTATCACCAATATATACAAGATGCTTCGGCGAGTGGTACTATCGGACTTAATTGCCCGATGAAAAAAGGAGTCTTAGAAGGCAGTATCCAGGCCGGGTATAAAAAGAATATTGAATCTGATTTGTTTCAAAACGAAAATAATATAATTACAACCCAGATGTTACTGCCGGACTATGCTTTTTTGACTTCCGATGTTACATTTTATAAACTGAACATAAAGTTCCGACTTCCAATTAAAACCGGTTTATTGCTAAATGTTTCAACTGAAGCTGCATTACAGTCCGCAAAAGAGA
>JAQTUE010000080.1 GCA_028710415.1 Paludibacter sp.
ATGACGCAATCGCAGAATCTATTGTTGATGTTGCGACAGCCATCACTATAATTGTGATATATATTTTTGCGACCAGCGTCCCTGATAAATATAAAACAAAGACACCAATCATATATATCCCAAAACTTGCCGAAGCAATTATGAAAGGTCTAATTGATCGTGATACCTTAGCTCTTTGTAGATGTTGTGCATCTAAAAAGGGACCACTTATCAAGGCGATCCCTCCCCATATCCCCCATAATATCATATCATAAGATTCCCCATGCTTTATCTCTGGCTGTTCAAAACCAGAGATAAAAGCAAAAACAAAACAACCGAGTGTCATGATCAAATATTGCCACTGATCTGAGTCAACTGAAAATGGGAATTTGTATTTCAGCGTAAGCAATATTATCACCAAAGCAACAACACACCCAATACATACATTGCTATATTGTATCATTGCTTTCATATTTACCCATATTGCAAATATTTGTATGATTGTCATAAAATATTTGACTATGCTATAATTATTTATTTTAAGATAATTCTTGAATTTCAAAACAAATAATCCATATACAAATAATGCGAATACATTAAATATGCCCCATATAAGAAAAGGATATAAACCTTTTGTTTGTATAATCTGATGACCGACAACAAGACTTATACCCCATGCCCAGCTTGCTGACATACTGATACCAAGTTTTACTTGCCATCTATCCCATAAACTCATTCCGTATCTCCTCCGCTTTTTCTGCGATATGGTTCAGATATAAGCTATCATCACCATCAGGCAATTCGCTTAAATCTATCTCCGCATTGCCCCTAGCCCACATACCACAAACAATCGGGTTCTGCTTGAACAGCTTGATCACATGCCAAAAAGCCGATACTGACAAATCATCAAAATCGAGCATACGGAAACCATGAGTGAATTTTGTGCCTTTTGCGAATACCTCGTATTCGTATTTCATCTGATCGGGATTTTCGTGCTTGCCCTCGATCTCGATTTGTTTTTCTGTTTTCGAGCTATCAAGACGAGTCTGAAAAACAGTATCAAGATATTCCCAATACGAGTTTTCACCAGTCCCGATTTCTGAACAGACGGGATACGCAAACCCAACAGAGATCATTCCTTCTATCGTCTGTTTCCCGATAGCGGAACCGAACACGCCAAGCATGGGATTCAATCGTAAAAGACGCTCTCGTAGCTCTATATCCTCATATTGCGTAGAATCATTGAGAATACCGCCCGTGAACCATTGGTGATATATATCCTTATCGGCTTTTTTTATCCCGACAATCTTGCAGAAATCATACATCACCAAACGCCTCAATGCCCCTCTAATGCTGTTACCTGAAATGCACGGGACCATCTCATAAGTTTTCGTGTATTTATTCATTTCTGTTTTGGGTTGCTCAAATAAGGAAGGTTCATTATCTTTTTGCTTGGTTCGCTGTCTCAATCGCAAAACAAGATAATGCGTTTCGTTACGGATAGTTTCAAAGAACTCGGCGTCAGTTAGTTTATCAAGTGTCTCAAGTATGGAATCATCATATACAGAACGTATATTCCATGCAGAACATAATGTATTAAAAAATTCATACCTATTTTTGCACCCACTTGATTTCACTACTTTAGAATACATTTCGTCCCAAAGCCCGCGCAAACGATTTTGATCTATTTTATCCCAATCTATACTTTTGTATATAGCATAGAGAATAGATACTATCGCTTCACGCCTTGCTTGGTCTGTGAATTGCGTATCAAAAATAATAGGTTGATCAATAGCTATCTTTTGTCTGCGCAATGTCTTCATTATACCAGCGTCTTGATCGGAACCAGTATGGAGTGGGGTTGTGGTAGTAAATTGGTAATCAATCTTTATCATCTTCGGTCTCCTTCGATAGCGTGTATAACACGAAATTAAGTAAATGCGTGCCTCTGTGTTTTTGTATTTCGTTATTCAGTCTAAAAAATTCAGGTGTCTCATCAATAACTTTCCATTTGCGATATTCACCTCTTTCTATTTCTGTTTTACTGAAACCTGCCTCATATAGCTTCGAGCAAGGTAGTAAAACATTATTAAACTGTTCTTTCGTAAATGATAGATCATACTTATCCGTAGCGATATTTATGATTTCTGATGTATTAATTTTGGCATGTAGAAATATGTGTTTCTTTTTTGAGAAAGAAACCATGAACACGAAAGGCGGGTCTGGTGGGTAATTGATATTGACTATGATGGCAGGTCTATCCGGAACGATAATTTGCTTTTCATTTGCGATAATTGAATAATTGCGCAATGTTTTCTCATTAAAAGTATTGCTTGATAAACACGCATAACAAAATTCACAAATACAATCTGTATCATATTTGAAATGCTGGTAATCATTAAAATTTGCCGATACGCTCTTTTTTTTATCATGCCCAAAATTCGTCTTTCTGCCACAAATAGAGCATATATCTTGTATATCCCCATTTGCGACAGCTAGATGATTGGCGAGAATTTCTGATACGTGCATAAATATACCTCTTTATAGATGGGATTCAGAACAACCTATGCAACTGAACCCCACCGAGTTTAACTTTAACACAACATTAACTAATCGGAACATCCTCCTTTTGTTAATTAATGAAATTTATGACCCATGACACACCCTACGTCATCTTTGTTACCACTTGAGCAGGATTCAGGCGGATTGCCTGAGCCATATTTGCAGTTACATCCGACCGTCCTGCGAACACGATCAATAAAGACCAATTCTGGTTTTTGCCATTTAATCTTTTTTCTCATTACAACCTCCTCTTATCTATAATTTGCCACATCTTATCACCTCTACTTGATTTGTAAGAATTATCGGAATATCCTCCGGAACCCTTTTAATATTTGCAACTGATGTGTTGATTCCTTTGGCTTCCAGTTCAGCATAAAACACACTTGATACTTCCCTATAATAAGCCTCATACTCAATTTGCTTGGCAGTTCTATCCATTACCTCACCTCCTTGCAACATTCCTCAGCCTCTTTTTTTGTTTTATGCTCATCCCCGCATGAGCCACAAAGCCAAGAATCATAAATAATTTGCACATTATGCACCCGATCAACGTGCCTTTCTATTTGCATTTTCATTTCCTTTAAATGCCCATCATCAGTATATTTTATGCCTCCGATATGTATATTTCCGAAGTGTCCCGCATTTTTTGGATTTACCACCAAATACCCATCGTTATAATTCGGTTTTGCATCCATCAACCCATCTCCTTTATCTGGTCAATTATTTTGATAGCATGACCTGCCGCTTTCCTAGCCATTGCCAGCCTTGCAGGATCGCCTTGCTCATACTTCGCCAAGTTATAGCTTGTGCTATGTAAGAAAATATGCAGAAACGGAACCATGTCTTTTAGCCTGACGATTTTGTTACGTGCCTTGATAGCGATGGCTTCTGCTTCGGGTTGCTTTGACGCTGGCATTATTGGCTTTGGTCTCAAAGAGCCGATTTCGTCAAACTTAAAAGTCGGCTTATCCCAAACCTCGAAATCTTTTGCCGAGTAACATGGATTAATCATTTCCAGACTCCAATCTATACCATAAATCCATTGTCGCTTTTATATCAGACATAGCGTTATGGGCTGATATTGGTATGCCAAAATGATTGCAAACTGTTTCAAGTTTATAATTTTCAAGAGCAATATACCCTTTAT
This sequence comes from Paludibacter sp., assembly GCA_028710415.1. Taxonomy (GTDB): domain Bacteria; phylum Bacteroidota; class Bacteroidia; order Bacteroidales; family Paludibacteraceae; genus Paludibacter. The sequence continues at coordinate 3,689 of JAQTUE010000080.1, forward strand.
AATCCATTTCCCAAAGACGATATAATGGGTCAAGGCATCGCCAACTCAAGTATGATCCCAAATAGTTATCATTATTTTTCTTGAAAAACTCCGAGATAAAGTTTCGATCAAAATTGACATTGTAACCGCCGAGATAGGCTTTATCGGTTTTATCAAACTTTAAGATATGATTCCCCAAAAAACTTATAATTGACATATATGCTGATTTTGGGGCTTTGTGATTTTTCACAATATCAATTATCTTGATATTGCTTGGCTCAACAATATCTTCAGGTTTAATTTTATCTATAAAAGCAATATCCTCATATTCAAATTCAACATTATTAATATTGAGAACATCAGAATCAAACGGCTGAACATCAAGCAATAACTCCCCTTCAACTTTACCATCAATATCCATAAGCACCGCAAGTTGAATAATGCCATGCTTTTGAGCATCAAGCCCGGTCGTTTCAGTATCTAACCAAAGTATCTTTTTCAATTTTATTATCTCCAAAAACGAGCATCGGATCATCGCTAATGCGGTTGCTCATTGCTCCCCGGTGCTCTAAGATTGTTAAGCTGGCATATTATGCTCTTTCTCCCCATCACCAAGCCCGTCAAGTTCCATTTCCTCTGGTTCATCTGGAATTTCGCTCTCGTCTCTGTTGGCTTTCTCTGCATTGATTTTGTCTTGTTTGGCTTGCAGTTCAGAACGCCTTTTCGCAAGCAATTTCCTGATAACTTCTTGATCTTCTTTCGTTAGTTTTTTCAGGTCTGGTGTATGCTTATCTACCCAATTATTTAGCTCAAATATATTATCCATCTCATTGATTCTGGCAATGTATGCCAGAGATGGATCATTATTTGGCGAATCAGATTTTGTCTCTGCGGGCTTATTTTCTTCTTTTGGCTTCTGCTGTGTCTTTGGTTTATCTGCCTTTCCTTTATCATCAGCCCCATCATCATCTTCATCAATAGCGATATTTAATAACATACCAACATGATACCTTTTAAGATACGTTATTATGCTTCCATAGCTTTGAACAGGACTCATATAGCCATCGCCTACATATTTATCAATTTGGCTTTTTGTTTTGTCTGCACGACATCCTGATTCATGTCGGAGTTTGCTAACAAGCCACATCTTGCCATCTATCAGTTCCGTTTTATGACTGATAATAAGACCGTTTTTTGCTAATGCTTCCTTTGTTGCATTGATAATTTCGTCAAGCGTTGCGTAACTATATGAATACTGACCACCTGTTTTTGTATTTACCTTTGCTGTGCTATTTTTACCAATCGGCTTAAACTCCATCGTTGCTTTTGCCAATGCTGTAATTAACTCACCTTTCACCTACTTGACCTCCTCAAACTCGTTTTTTATCTCGGCAAAGACGAGTTGTAATTTTTCACTCAAAGCCACACACGTTAAATCATCAATACCCGTCTTATGCAGATTTGTTAAAATGAACATAATGGAACGGACAATTTCAGTTCTTGCCTCCGCCTCCATCACTTTCAATCTCTTTTCAACGAGCGCGTCTATGTTCATTTCCATACAAAGCCTCCATCAAAACCCCGACATGCCAGAGATATGACCTTCTCTGCTGTCTTCTGATACGTTTTCGATATAGTCTATGCCCCATCATAAACCCCCTATCTCACCAATACTATCGCTATGAGCAATAGCAGAATTAAAACTATCGCCCTAATCCACATATAAACTCACTTCCCCGCTAATTTCGCCATAGCATCAACGATTTTCAATGTGTTGGAGTATATGGAAAAACTAAACCATACAAAACCCCAACCACGTCCTCTTATCCCAAACCTCGAAATCATCTGCACCATGACAATAATTAAATTCGCTCATAACTCCCCTTTTTCTTTTAGCCACTCTCTTAACCCCGTATCTGTATGCCATAGTTTTGGAAATTGAGCATGTTCTTTCAGCAACCCACGTAATTCAGAAAATATCATGTCTGAATCTTCTTTTTGGGTTTCTAAATTCTCAAACACAATTAGCAAATCGCCGCGACTTAGAGTATTTACAAACTCATGAATTTCGTTATGCCGATACTCTTCATCTTTGTCACACTTCCAACGCTTGAATAATTCAATTATTTCTTTCATTTGCCACCCCACCTTTTGCCTGTGTATATGTCTTGAGCACATACACGCTTTGCCAGTTTGCCTTGCTCAAACAGTTCTTGATCTCGCTTGATCTCAGCCCTAAGTTCACGTATTAGCTTCCCGATGCGTATAGTCTGCAATGCCTTGTCTTTGGGATTTTCAACTCTATGCACCCTAAATACTTCTTCTGCTACGTGGATCACGTCTTTCGTTATCTCACCATCAAGCCCCAAGCTAACCGATATTTCCATCGCTACGTCTGTCATTGAACTCATTATTGACCCATCCTTTCTAGCTTCTCAATTATTGCATCCCGAATAAATTCGGCATGTTTTAGATTCTTTTTGCGACATGCCCGAACTAACCGTTCTTCTACCTCTGCCTTAATTCTGACCCATTTTGTAACAGCCAGAATCTTATCTTTCTCTGCCTTCTTCATTGAATCACCTCCTAAAAACATTTAAAACACAAATAGCCCGTAGCTATATAGCCACAGGCATAGAAGCGCTTATACAATCTCGCCTCGTATTACATCCAGCGGTGCCGCTGGAGGTAATTCCCCCAATAGTTCACGAGGGATGACCAAATCATCATTGATTTTCACATTATGTGCTACGACCAGTCGGGGCTTGCGGTCTCCCACTGTCGCCCACACTGCCTTTTTTGTATCCCTCCTATCATATCCCTTAGATGTGATAGGTGAGTCCGCCATCTCAATCCCATTCGGGAAAGAAGATGCTGGATATATATCCAGCGAAAAATCATTTCCCTCTCCAACTATAAAAACACGATCAAACCTTTTTGTATTCATTTTACAATCTCCTCTTTGAAGGCTGGACTAGCCAGCATTTCAATAGAATATCCGCCCCAATACGTGACGGATATTCGACCTCAACATAATCGCATATACTCTGAAAATGGCTGGCACAATGCCAACCGATGACGGTTTCCTTGCCATCTATGTCGGTATAACAGGCAAGCCTGCTAAACTTAATTTCGCTTGGAAACTGTTCAAATTCACAAACACTAGAATAATTTGTCCCTGTCCATTTCGATATTGTGTCAAAAACCTCAAGGGCTATATCACCCTTGACTGTGATTGTTTCGATCTCTTCGGAAGTTTCAATCTCGGTTTCTACTACTTTGGCTGTTTCAATCCCGACCATCTCAAACTTGCTAAAGCCTGCGTTTTCGCAAGCCTGCTCAAAGCCCTCTTCCATGAGATCATCTATGAAGCCAGCATCAATTTTAGAGGACTCAGTTGATTTGGGGGTCTCTGTTTTTGTTATTTTTATCAAATCACCATCGGCGTCAATGTATCCATCAGGAGTTCCATATTCCATTTTCGGTTTTGGCTGTTCTTCGTATTCCGCTATGAAAAAAATTTTGGCATCTTCTACCGATATTTCGGTGATGCCCTTTGTGTCCAAAAATTTCACCATCTGCATTTTGTTCAGGAAAATTTTCCCAGCCTTTACTGTTTCAACCATTTCATTTTTGAAGTTCTCAATATCCCACATATCAATTATTTCGGTGCTAAATTTCGGCTCATCAAATCTTATCTTTTTCATTTCCTCTCCTCTATCAGTGTTTCGTATCTTCTGTCCTTCACTATACATATATTATAACATATCATTTTGTATTTGTCAAGCTTTTTTTTACATTTTCTTTACGTTTATTTTTAGACATAAAAAAAGCTACAAACCCTTGCTATATATAGGTTTATAGCCATTTATGAAAATATATCGCTATTTTTTTATGAAAATATTTTTATATTTTTTGATTATTTTTTTATAAAATGCCCAAATAATGTCACGATTATACCACCAGCAATTGCAGATAAACAGTTACCAATAACGCGTAATATGGAATCTCTTCCGCTGATTTTTGCTAATTCTATAATAACCGCGTCAAGTTTTCTATTTATCTCGGCATGACATTCTTTATTGTCTT
>JAQTUE010000016.1 GCA_028710415.1 Paludibacter sp.
CCGGACTATGCTTTTTTGACTTCCGATGTTACATTTTATAAACTGAACATAAAGTTCCGACTTCCAATTAAAACCGGTTTATTGCTAAATGTTTCAACTGAAGCTGCATTACAGTCCGCAAAAGAGAAGAAGGCATTTTCAACTGGAATAAATATAGCCCTGAATTTTTAAATTGAAAAGTAATCATCCTAAAAATAATAAATATGATATTTTTGAAAAGAACGTCACTGATAATCCTCTTATTTTCCTGTTTCACCATTGTGAAGGCAGATGAAGGTATGTGGACGATTTCGAACCTGAATTCTACTTTGGTTCAAAAGATGAAAGATAGTGGATTGCAATTGAGTCCTGAGAAAATTTACAATGAGAAACTGCCTAGCTTAAAGGATGCAGCAATGATTTTCGACAATGGCTGTACCGCCGAACTGGTATCTGCCAATGGATTGATTTTTACCAATCATCATTGTGGCAGGGATCGGGTACAACAAGTAAGTACTGATGTGCACAATTATATCCGTGATGGATTTTGGGCCAGTTCCCGAAACACCGAAATTCCAATTAAAGGATTGACTGTGAAATTCCTGATAAAAACAATAGAAGTAACCCAACAGGCAACTGATTTGCTTAAGACAAAATCAAGTCGGAAAGTCATGTCAGAAATTGAAAAACAATATACCGATACTATCAACGGTTATTCAGCCAGCCTGGATGGATATAGTACCGGACAATACTTTGTTGCAGTATATCAGATTTTCAATGATGTCCGTCTGGTAGGTGTACCACCCGAAAGCATTGGTAATTTTGGAGGCGAAACCGATAACTTTGAATGGCCACGTCAATCGGCTGATTTTTCAGTATTCCGTGTATATGCTAATAAGAATAATTTGCCGGCAAGTTACTCCCCCGAAAATAAACCTTATCAACCAAAGATATTTTTACCGATATCGCTTTCCGGAGTGCATGAAAACGATTTTGAGATGACAATTGGTTTTCCCTGGCAGACTCAACGGTATATCAATTCATATGATTTGAATGAAGAACAAGAACTAAAAAACCGTGCAACAGTAATTACGAAAGGGAAATTTATTGATGTCCTCAAGAAAGAAATGGACAGTGACGAAAGCATCCGGTTGAAATACTCGAATAAAAACTTCTCAGCAGGAAATAGTTATAAACTCGCCCTTGGTACCCTGAAGCTGGTTAATCTTAGCCCGGCGTTAGCTAATAAACAAAAAAACGAACAAGAGTTCCAGGCATGGGTAGATGCCAACCCTGAACGGCAAAAAAAATATGGTAATTGCCTTTCGATTTTAAAGAAGAATTATGAGCTTCAATACAATCCCAAATATGCTCATGCGGTAATAACTGGAGCATTATTTGCCGATGCCAGCCTGTTTGGCATCAGGTCCCGGAATATTGTTGAACTGCTCACTAAAGGTGACACCCAGCTTTTAGACAAAGCTGTAGAAAATTACAGGCAATGGCATACTACATTTGCGAAAAGTTATGATTTGGCGACAGACAAAAAGATTGCCCGATCCATGATTATACTGGTAAAAAAAGAAGTAAAGAAAGAATATCTGCCTGATTTTTATTCCATTATAGAAACCAGGTATCAGGGTAATGTGGATAAATATGTTGATGATTTATATGCAAATTCCATATACTCGACTACTACGGGCATTGATAAATTCCTAAAAGAACCTACATTGTCAATCAAAGAGGATCCACTTTACATTTTCGGCGTTTCTATTTATGATAAACTTATTGAATTAAGAAAACTGACAGTCGACCAAGGTGCTGAAATACGGAAAACAAGCCACTTGTATGAAGAAGGTATCAGAGAAAAAGAGGCAGGAATCCTGAAATATCCGGAAGCTAATTTTACGATGCGACTTACTTATGGAAAAGTTGGTGGTGCTTCTCCCCGCGATGGGTTGACTTACAAAAGCCAGACTACATTGAAAGGGGTCATTGAGAAAGAAGATTCGACCACTTACGAGTTTTTGGTATCTCCCAGACTTAAAGATTTGTATGCCAAAAAAGACTACGGCCGTTATGGGGAAAAGGGGCAGTTATATACTTGTTTCCTGACAAATACAGATATCACCGGCGGCAACTCCGGAAGTCCTGTGATGAATGGAAAAGGTGAACTTACAGGTCTTGCTTTTGATGGGAATTGGGAATCACTGGCAGGGAGCATTATTTATGAACCGGAAAAAAACCGCTCCATAAATGTAGATATCCGGTATGTATTGTTTGTGATCGACAAATTTGCCGGATCAAAATATATCATGAATGAATTGACTATAAATAAGTAGATTTTGAACGCTAACAATTTAAAATTAAACAAGATGAAAAAACAATTAATCGCGTTGCTAGTACTATTTGCTGCAACCAACTTCTTATCGCTAAGTAATGCATCTACTCCGGTAGAGAATGTAAAAGTGTATTCTGTTGAAGAAATTATTGAAATGGCTCCTAAATTAGTTGGACAGACTGTCCAGGTAAAAGGGTTGGTTCAGCACATTTGTGACAAAACAGGTCGTAAGTTGTTTCTTGCAACTGCGGATGGCTCAAAAACATTCCGTTTTAATGCAGGTGATAAAATTGACGTTTTTAATGAAAATGCCTTGGACAGCACCGTACTTGCTATTGGAGTTATTGTAGAACAAAAAATGACACTTGAAGACCTGAACAAACAAGAAGCAACTTTAATTGCTGCAGAAAAAGTGGCAAAAGCCAAAAAAACAAAAGTCCAGGAAGTTGCCGACCATTGTACTTCTGAAGCGAAAGCCAATGGTGAGAATGTTACTGTAACACCACTGCAACGTGTTCAAATACTAAAGGATAAATTAAACAAACAAATTCAGGAAGGTAAGAACAATTATCTGTCGTTTTATAACGCAGATAAATGTAATGAATACCACATCATTAAATAACACTTCCTTGATTTGTTAAGCTAAATCCCAATGGATGGAATAAATGAAAATTTTTTATTCCATCCCAAAGGGATTGCTATGCATATCTTTTAAGGAAGAGTGAAGTTTAATGTTTCATTTATACCATTTTTTCAATACAATATTAATAATAAATAGTATGAGATTAATCAAATTAATTTTAATTTTTTGCTTTGGGATTTTTATATCGGGCGTTGCTCAAAAATACAACCTCAGCGATCAACTTTCGGTAGATAAAAACATAAGAGTCGGGAAATTACCCAATGGGTTAACCTACTATATACGAAAAAACATAGTTCCAAAAGACAGGGTTGAGTTGCGCTTAGCCATCAATGCTGGCTCTATACTTGAAGATGATGATCAACAGGGACTGGCACATTTTACCGAACATATGGCTTTTAATGGAACAAAGCATTTTAGTAAAAATGAATTGATTAGTTATCTTCAATCCGTAGGCATTAAATTTGGAAAGGATCTGAATGCGTATACCAGTTTCAATGAAACGGTGTATCGATTATTGGTGCCAACCGAAAAAGAAGAAGTGGTTGACAATGCTCTGTTGGTCCTGGAAGACTGGGCACACAACATTACTTTCGATCCTAAAGAGATAGAAAGTGAACGCGGAGTGATTACTGAGGAATGGCGTATAGGCAGGGGCGCCAACCAAAGGTTACAAGATGTGTATTTCCCGGTTGTATACCATCAGTCCCGATATGCACAACGTTTACCTATTGGTAAAAAGGAAGTTATTGACGGGTTCAAGCCAGAAACAATTCGCCGTTATTATAATGACTGGTATCGTCCTGATTTAATGGCTGTAGTTGTAGTAGGTGATATAGATGTGGACAAATATGAACAAAAAATAAAAGATCATTTCAATACGATTCCAACACGTACCACTGAAAGGCCACGTCCTGTTTTTGATGTTCCCAATCATTCTTCTACATTATTTTCTATCAATACCGATAAGGAGGCAACACAAACACAGGTGATGGTTTATTCCAAAACCGGACACAAAGACGAAACGACTCTTGGCGATTATCGTGGCTTTATTATTGAGCAGTTATATCATTTAATACTAAACGAACGTTTAGGCGAATTGGGACGCTCTGAAAATCCTCCATATGTTTCGGCAAACTCCCATTATCAGGCAATTGCTCGAAATAAGGATGCCTTTAATGTTTCGGCAAGAGTAAAACAAGATGGTGTGGAACGAGGACTGAAAGCCATTTTGGAAGAAGTGGAACGGGTAAAAAGATTCGGTTTTACAGAAAGTGAACTCGATCGTGCAAAGAAAAATGTATTTACGAAATACGAACGCACCTATAATGAAAGAGATAAATCGGAATCGGATGGTTATGCTTCAGAACTTGTTCGTAACTTTTTAGCCAAGGAGCCAATTCCTGGTGTCCCTTTCGAATGCGAATTTGAGAAAAATCAATTGCCTACTATCACCTTGAAAGAAGTGAATGATTTCGACAATACATTTTTATCTGATTCAAACCGTGTGATTGTTGTCACAGGCCCTGCAAAAGAAGGAGTGAAAATGCCAACGGAAGAAAGTTTGCTTGCTATCGTGAACCAGGTGCCTAAGACCGAACTTACAGCTCTTGAAGATAAAAAGGTAACCTTTGTATGGCCGGGAAAAAAACCGACACCAGGTACCATTGTTAAGGAAGAAAAAGACGAATCACTTAATATGACAACCCTCACCTTGTCGAATGGTGCTAAAGTGTTTTTAAAACCAACAGATTTTAAAAATGATGAAATTTATGGTATTGCTTATAGCAAAGGTGGACACAGCTTATGCAGTGATTCCGATTTCTATTCTGCTATTTATGCTTCCACTCTGGTTAATGAAAGTGGCATAGCTAATTTATCAAAAACGGATAAAATGAAAGCATTTGTTGGAAAAGAAGTCTCGGTATCTCCCTTTATTAATGCAACCAGTGAAGGACTTAGCGGCAAAACCAGTCCTAAAGATCTCGAAACATTTATGCAATTGACGAACCTCTATTTTACACAGGCTCAAATAGACAGTACTGCATTTAAAACCTTTATCACTAAAACCAAATCGAGCTTATCTACCCTGCAGCTCAATCCTCAGAAGTACTTCGAGGATCAGGTCTCACGAACTATGTCCTGTAATAATCCTCGTGGTGGTGGTTTCCCCACTCCAGCCGATTTGGATAAAGTGGATATGAATCGTTCGCTTGAAATATACAAAGAACGGTTTGCTAATGCCGGAGATTTTAACTTTGTTTTTGTAGGTTCATTTAATCCCGATCAAATCAAACCACTGATCGAAACATATATTGCCAGCCTACCTGCTACTAAAGGTCATGAAAAATGTAAAGACCTGGGCATTCGTCCTCCAAAAGGCAAGGTCGAAAAGGTTGTCAATAAAGGTTCTGATCAGAAAAGCAGCGTAAACCTGACATTTACCAATGCCGTTAAATTCACGGACAAAGAAGAATACCTGCTTGAATCGTTGAATGACGTCCTGACCATCAAGTTTATGGAGAATTTACGTGAAAAGAAAAGTGGAGTATACGGTGTCCGTTCTTCGGGGAGGGTAAATAAATTCCCGTACGAAAACTATGTGGAACATGTAACCTTCCAATGTGCGCCTGAAAACGTAGAATCACTCATTACAGCTGCTCTTGATGAGATTGAAAAGGTGAAAAAAAATGGGGTAGATGACAAAGACCTCACCAAGGTTCGACTAGCTCAAAAGAACGAACTTGAAATGAATTTGAAGACCAATGTATACTGGGCCAATGAAATGACCAGTGATGTAGTGAATGGTAAGAAAATAACTGACGGAAAGGACGGATTCCAGCAAATAGAACAATTGTCTTCCAAGGATTTGCAACAATTTGCAAAGAAGATCTTTGGCAGTAATTATAGCCGTTTTGTGTTACTTCCCGAAATTAAAAAGTAATAATAAGTAGAATTAAATTTTTAGATGATGTTTAAAAAATTTCTAATTGTGCTGGTTTTATTTTCCAGTGCCCTTCATGGACAAGAAAGAGTACGGGATCCCAAAGATAAGAAACCAGTTTTCCATGAAGTATCAAATCAGGATGTAGTAAAAAGTATTTATCCCGAAGCAGTTAAGGTGGAGAAGGTGAATGATTATTGGTATCGTGTTTTAGATACTGAAAATAAACCTTTAGGATATGCTATGTCGAGTGTTCCTTATTGCCTTAATATTAAGGGATATAACAACCATACACCGGTTATGATACTAACAGATAAAAAATGGATCATAAAAAAAGTAGCCCTGCTCTCAAACTGGGAAACTTTAAGTTATATCCGCAAGCTGGAGAAGAAAGGATTCTTTAATTTATGGGTTGGAAAAACTCTCAGTGAAGCAAAATCTGTAAAGCCGGATGGATATACCGGAGCTACCATGACTGTAGTGGCTGTAACAAAGAATGTTGATTTTCTTCTTAAAAAAGGGGGGAAAGCCTTGCCGGTAAAGAATTAAATTTAGAATGAAACCTGACTATATTAAAAATGGAATATGCCAATGCTTGTTCCATTTTTAAAATAGCAGTTTGATACAAAAAGGTGGTTCACGTAAAGTTCCTAAATTAATAATTGACAATTTGCGAGTACTTTTTCATAAAGAAATATGATAATAAAAGGGTATCATTTTTAGTGTCAAACAGCTATAAAAGTTTTGAATACCAATGAACAAATTATAGTGTTGTATTGTCCAAAACAGGTTCACATGATAGGTCAATTAATTAGTAAATAGAACAAATTCAATCGCATGCATCATGGTGAGTGTATTGCAAGAAAAGCAATAAGTTTGTAAAAGCTAACGTGCAATAACTCTCATTTAAAATTCCACAACAAACAATTTAATAATTAAAAGTATGAAACACTTTACTTCAAAATTTCTTTTGATTGCTTTGTTCGCCTTTTTAGGCTTGAGCGCAATTGCACAAACAACCATTCAGGTTGGAGCAGGTAGTACCTACACCAAAATTCAAAGTGCTTATGACAACGGAATACCGGCTGATATTACTTCCGCAGGTGCTTACGTGATTGAACTTCAGGCGGATTATAATCCTGCCGGTGAAACCTATCCCATTACCCTGGGAGCTAAAACAGGAGCTAGTGCTACCAATTCTATTACCATTAAACCGGCCACAGGAGTAACGAAAACGTTGAGTTGCCCCAATCAAACGGTTAACTTACCCGGTTGTGTGATTAATTCTGGAACTTCCATCACTGTGCCTGACGGTACCGGACTTTCAAACAGTATATATATTTCAAATGTCAAATATACCACTGCGATTCTAGGAGTGAGTGGAACAACAGTAACTGTTGGAACACAAACAACAACGAGCGGAACCTATGACATGGTTGCAGGTCCGGCTGTAGGAACAACAACCCTATACTTAAACGGCGCACAATTTGTGACCATTGATGGGGTTGACAGAACAGGAACTACCCAACTAATCATTGACAATCCAAATAGAATAGCCTCCCAGAGTATTTTATTTAAAAACGATGCTTCGAACAATACCATAAAAAACTGTACCGTGAAAGGCGCAAGTCAAATTTCAATTGCTGCTGTAACCGGAACAATATTTGATAATGGTACAATTTATATTTATAATACAACTTCTACAGCTCCGGAAAAAGGGAATGATAACAATACGATCGATCATTGTGATATCGTTAATGGAAGTTCAATTCCTCTTACACATGTTTGCATCAGCGGATCTGCCACAGCCACAAATGACAACAATAAAATTACCAATTGTAATTTAGACAATGCTTGTTTGACTGTTAATACCTCAACTCTTACACCGGGTTATGTTGTGGTTTCTTCAAATACAACCAATACCGAGATCTCGAATAACCGAATGTATGCATCTGGAACGATAAGTCCAGCAGGCACCTATTCATATGGAATTATAACTTCAAGTGGAATAAATACAAGTATCACTTCGAATATCGTAGGATATGGGGCTAAAGATGGATCTGGGAAATTTACTATTCCTGCAACTGCAACTGGACCTTTGATGGCTGGGATTTATATAAAAGCAGGTTCCGCTACCGTTACGAATAATACAGTTGCAGGTTTTAATATCTTCTGCATGAACTTTAGTGGCATTTGGTTAGCAACAACAGCTAGTGGATCTGTAACGGGGAATGTGATCAATGATATTAAAAGTTCCACTACTTATCATACAGTGGCATTAGCCGGAATCTATTCACAAACTTCAGGTACTGTTAGCTATTCAAATAATACGATCAGTAATTTTTCGAACGTGAATACATTAGCTTCTGACTTTGCCATGACAAAAGGACTCTATGTCGCAACTGCCTCTTCGTCAACGGCAAGTGGAAATACAATCTTCAATCTTACTGCAGGAGATCCTTCAGCAACAGCTCTTTCTAATCTGGCAATTGGAATTGATGCAACAAAGAATATCGCTACTATTGAAAAAAATCTCATTTATAATATCAATGCTTTTAGTACTGCTAATACTGCCGTGATAAATGGAATAAAATTAAATGCAGGTGTTGATGCCGGATTTACCATCAAAAATAACGTGATTCGATTGGGAACTGATGTATTATCAAATGCCAACATTTATGGTATCTATCAAATTGCTGCTACGGCAGCAACCAATAAATTCTATATTTATCACAACAGCGTTTACATTGGGGGTACAGCACCTTCAACCACTCCTGTAGCAACCTATGCTTATAACCGGACTACATCCGGCATTGTAGGAGTCATCGATTTGCGTAATAATATCTTATCGAACCAACGTGTTCAGGGTGCAGCTGAAAATCATTATGCTGTAGGATTGTTGGCAGCCACTGATTTAGGGACAAGCAATTATAATATTTATCAATACAACGGCCAGTTTGGAATCATTGGTGCAACTAATAAGGCTGATCTGACAGCATGGCAAGGTGCTCTATATGCTGGCAATGATGCCAACAGTTATTCTTCGAATCCGCAATTTGTGGCACCAACGGCAGCTACTCCTGATTTGAAGATAATCCCGAATGTCTATTCGGATGTTGATGCAAAAGGTTTTGATTTATCGGTAGTGGATGACTATTTTGGTTCAACCCGCAGCGGATTGTCTCCAACTGATATCGGAGCCTATGCATATACTTCGGATCTTGTAGCTCCAACAGTGACGATAAGTTCTACAACTCCAGAAATAACTAACGTTAATCCAATCCCTGTTACAATTACTTTTAGTGAAGCAGTCACAGGTTTTGACATTACTGATTTAAATGTATCGAATGGTAATGCCGGTAATTTTGTTGCTGTAAATGCTACTACGTATACTGCGGATATTACACCTGCAGCCTATGGCCTTATAACTGTTGATATTGCGGCCGGTGCAGCCAGTGATGCCGTAACAAACGGCAATGTCGCAGCCACACAATTTACACGTACGTATGATTTAGGCTCTGATGTACAAAATGTAAAAAGCCAGGTATTTGCTTATCCATCAAATAATGGAATTGTTATTATCGCTAAGCCGGGCCAGAATGCAACCATTTATTCCGCAACAGGCCAATTGGTCAAGAAATCAACCTTGTCTTCTGATAAAACCTTCATTGCTCTTCCACAAGGACTTTATGTTGTGTCGGTTGAAGCCTTTAAGTCAAAAGTTTTGGTGAAGTAAATGTAATTTTATAATTGAATATCAGTGTGGCCGTATCTTTAATAGAGGTACGGCTGCTTTGTTTTTTATGGTTCGAAATTATATTCCTTCAAAAAAAATGATAAATGAAGTATGGAAAACTTGTCGCATTTATTTTTGAGCCGTTCCTGCCCTGTTTTCCGCAACGGGATACCCTCTGAAAATTTGACAACATTCTACAGTACAGCCTGCTTATCATCATTTTTCATCAAGTTTGACTTTATCTGTTTAGATTTCGGAGGTGTATAAGTTCGTTGATACCTGGTAGGAGTTCATTCAACAGATTAAAACACCGTCCATTAAAATTCAGGCATTTCTTTTGATTCTTTTTTTTATGTCTCATTGTCATGATATCACCACGATGTCACTTACAACCAAAAAATAACCAACTAGTAAACCAGTAATAATCCATATATAATCCATCCTTATATAAATATGGATTATATATGGATCATATATGGATTATTATTGGATTATATATGGATTATCGGCGACATCATGGCGACATCCTAGTGATACCAGGGTGGACAAATAAACCAACTTATAGCACTTGTCCGTTGAATAAGGCTTATTTCCTGTTGTGTGGAGGGAATAGGCAAAAAGGGAAATCGGATATGTCCTGTTTTAGGTATGAAAATGCTGGATGAAAGGTGTTTTATTGACTTTTCAAGAGGGCTGCCTTTCAAGGTTAAACAGAAGGTTGTTCCTAGTTCAATATTCTGACAACAGGAGTGTTTGTATTGCAATATTGCTTTTATCAGCACCATGCTTGATAACACAGTCCTTTATACGCTTGCGGAACTTCCAGCAGGTCATTTGGTTTAAGCCCAATTGGTCCGAATATTCATACGAGGATATATCCTTGCCTTCCACACAGACCGTATAAGCGATATAGAATGCTTTGTTAATAGGAAACTTGCAGTTGTGGAACAAGGTGTGGGCGGTAGCCGATTCTTCAGTCTTACAGCGCGTACAGCGTCGGGAACCGGTTGTCTTACCTTCGCAATAGTTATCGTGTCCACATTTACGGCATACAAATCCATTCTCCCACTTCACTTCAGCAATAAAATTCAGGGTTTTATCACTATCCTTGAAAAATTCCTCGGCTAGTTCTTTCTTTATTTGTTTCTTTAGTAACATGGTTTTCTCAGTTATTGGGATGAAATCAGGATACAAAAGTAATAAAAACTTTTTAATTGGTGATATAAAAGTAATTTAATTAGTGATATTAATGTAATTTAAGTAGTGATACTATTGTAATTTAAAATAGAATACATATCTTTGCCCCGTGATTCAGTTGAATGAACTTAAACGATTTACTATTTTACAATTTACAATTTTACTATTTACCATTTACCAATTCTTATTCTCCTAATATCAATTGCCTTAATCAACTTAATTAACCAATTAACCAATTAACCAATCAACCAATCAACCAATTAACCAGTCAACCAATTAACCAGTCAACCAATCAACCAATCAACCAAATGATAACAGAAGCAATCAACGAACGATACACGCAACTGAGTGAAACAACCTGTTGCTTATCCTGCGGTGGAGCCATTAATTATGCGAAGCCACAAACCGGAGAAATATGTGTCGACCTTGGCAGCGGCCGTGGAAATGATGTCATCAGGATGGCCGAAACAGTTGGGGAAACCGGACATGCCTACGGGATTGATATTTCGGAAGGAATGATTGCGAAAGCCAACGCCAACATACTAAAATTTGAAGTAAAGAATGCAACAATTCTGAAGGCTGAACTTGAAAATTTTCCGTTTGAAAACAACAGTACCGACCTGGTGATATCAAACTGCACCATTAATCATAGTTCCGACAAGCAGGCTGTATGGAATGAAATCTACAGGATATTGAAAACGGGTGGTCGATTTGTGGTGAGCGATATTTATGCAACGAAAGAAATTGCCAAAGAGTACCGGGAAGATCCTGTTGCCATTGCTGAATGCTGGGCAGGAGCTGAAACCAAGGATTCGTATTTGAGGATGTTGAAACTGGCAGGATTCCATGAGATCCGCATTTACGAAGAATCGGCACCATATGCAAAAGGGAAAGCAGAGGTTGCCAGCTTTACAATCAGTGGGGTAAAAACTGATTCTAAAAAGAGCAACTACCAGGATATTTGCTGGAATGCATGACCCCTAACCCCTCCCGATAAATCGGGATAAATTGCGGGGAACAAGATAAGAAATTGTTTACATATAAAGATCTAATCAATTCTTTATATTTAGAAAATCAAAAGATATTTCATTTCCAATTAATCAATTCAAATCAAGAAGTATGAAGAGTGTAGTGAAGAAGAGTTGCTGTTCAGGCAACAATGTCGAGTCGAAGCAGGCACAATGTTGTGCTAAGGTTTCAATTATTGTGGCTGGCTGTCACGATTAAAAAGAACCCCTAACCCCTAAAGGGGAATAAGATAACTCATTTCACTTTAATGGTTAGGGTAGTTTTTTAAAAATTAATCTCTTGCAATATAGAAGGTGTTGGATGATTAATATATCTATCAGGGATAAATCATATTACAGTGAATAATTCTAACTTAATTCCCGTCGGATGACGGAGTAAGGGTAAACATGCAATCGAAACACAATATTATCACCAAAATAAAGAACTCAGAAGATTACTTCCTGGTCAATCCGTTGAGTAAATCGGCTGATATCATCAGTGCGAATGAAGTCAGGATGCTGAAACACCAGCTTGATCCAAGCGGGGAATTCACGCAAAAGGGATACCTGACTAATGAAGCATCAGAGAAAAGAGCTTTTAAACTTGCTTACCTGGACTTTACAGAAAAACGGGAAGCTGACGAGACCCAATTGTTCTTTGTTCCCAATTATTCGTGCAACTTCGCTTGTACCTATTGTTACCAGGAAGGCTATAATCCGGTTCAACAGGTATTGAGCACTGAAATTATAGATTCTTTTTTTGACTATGTAAAAGTTGAATTTGCAGGCCGTCCGAAATATGTAACGGTATTCGGTGGGGAGCCATTGCTTCCCGGGGAGAACCAACGGAAGCTGATTGCTTATTTCCTTGAAAAGTCAACTGAAGCAAAACTGGATGTGGCTTTTGTTACCAACGGGTATACACTCTTAGCTTACCTTGATTTGCTGAAAACAGCCAGTATCCGTGAAGTGCAGGTGACCCTGGACGGTACGGAAGAAATTCATGATGCACGTCGGTTTATGAAAGGGAAACAACCTACATTCAGCCGGATTGTTGAAGGAATCGATGCCAGCCTGGAAGCCGGTATTTCCATTAACCTGCGCATGGTAGCCGATAAGGAAAATATTGATAACCTGCCTGCCCTTGCCCGTTTTGCCATAGATAAAGGGTGGACAAGCTCACCGTTATTTAAAACGCAGATCGGTAGGAATTACGAATTGCATTATTGCAACAGTACGCCTGAGAAACTATTCGACAGGGCTTTGTTGTATGAAAAAATATATGAACTGCTTCAGGAACATCCTTATATTGCCGAATTTTATAAACCTGCTTTCTCAATAGCACGCTATATTTCGGAACATGAAGCAGTGCCAACACCTTTATTCGACTCATGTACGGCATGCAAAACGGAATGGGCATTTGACTTTACTGGGGCCATTTATTCTTGCACCGCCACAGTAGGCAAACAGGGAGAAGAACTGGGTACTTTTTATCCATCGGTTACCAAAAACGAAGCTGTGATATCGGAATGGCAAAACCGGGATGTGACTACCATTGAAGAATGTAAAAGCTGTTCAGTAGCACTTGCCTGTGGAGGAGGCTGTGCCTCGGTAGCTAAAAATAAGAACGGGAATATTAATTCGCCGGATTGCAGGCCGATAAAAGAATTGCTGGCATTGGGAGCGGCGCAGTATTTGAAAGTTTGAAGGGTTTGAAAGGTTTGGGAGTTAAGTTAGAAAGTAAATTATTCATAGTATTATGAAAGAGATAACAGCAGTAGAGTTTGAGCAGGAGGTGCTTCAGGGAGGGAAAGTAATCCTTGACTTTTACTCATCAGAATGTCCGCCCTGTGAAGCAGTAGCCCCGAAATTTGAAGCGTTGGCAACACTATACGGGAAGAAAATTAAATTTCTAAAGATATTCAGGCAACAAAACAGGGTGCTGGCAACTGAGCTTGGAGTCAGTTCATCGCCCACCTTGCTGTTCTTCGATGCAGGGAAACAAGTAGCAACCTCTTTGCATGGCGGGATAAAAAAAGCAGAGATTCAGGAACGTTTGGATAAGATGATTTCTGCAGAAGAAGTAACTGAGATTAAATCGAATCAAAAATCATTTGTAACGGAATATGATGTAGCCATTTTAGGAGGTGGACCTGCCGGACTGACTGCCGGAATTTATTTAGGGCAGGCTAAGATAAATACAGTTTTAATAGACCCTGCTTTACCCGGTGGTTATATGGGTATCACACATAAAGTATCAAATTATCCTGGATTTACAGAACCTCAGCCCGGATTTATGTTGGCGCATTTTATGAGTGAACAGGCTAAGGGAAGTGGCATTGATTTTAAGGTAGCTGTGGATATAAGCTCCGTTGATTTGAAGAAGAAAGAAATTTTAATAGATCAACTGGAAACTATTCGTGCCGGGAAAATCATCATTGCCACGGGTACTTCCCCAAATCCAATGAATATCCCCGGAGAGAAAGAGTATCAGGGCAAGGGCATTTCTTATTGCGCAACCTGTGATGCTAAATATTATGAGGATAAGGATGTTGTGGTAATCGGAGGAGGAAACTCTGCAGTAGAGGAATCACTTTATATTACAAAATTTGCCAAAACGGTAACTATTGTTCATCGGTCTGATAAATTGAGAGCGAATGAAATAGCCATAGAAAACGTACTGTCCCATCCGAAAATAAACATCCTTTTTGGGCATCAACCACGTAGCTTTGTGCGACAAGGTGAGAAAATGATGACCACTATTGAGAATCTGAAATCTAAGGAAGTTTCTACGTTGGTGTCTGACGGTGTATTTGTATTCATTGGCCTTAAATCAAATGTGGAAGTCTTTGGAGAGTCACTGCCAGAAGCAGATAAATGGGGATACCTTATTACAGATGAAGATATGAAAACCAGTATGCCAGATGTATTTGCCATTGGTGATATTACGAGTAAGAAATACCGGCAGATTACGACTGCTGTGGCTGATGGGACTATTGCGGCAATTGCAATATCAAAAGAAATTTTAAACTAACTCTAACCTTTTCCAAAGGTTCAAACTTTGGAAAAGGTGTAAATAAAATAAACAATTAAAAAATAAATGGTATGAAAACAAATGTTGGAACTATTGACACGGTAGTCAGGATACTGATTGCCCTGATTGTAATTGGATTGTATTTTATGAATGTTGTTTCCGGAACACTGGCCATTGTATTGCTTGTTGTTGCAGGGGTATTCTTCATTACCGGTTTAGTTAAGTTTTGCCCATTGTATATGATGCTTGGAATCAATTCAGGCAAGAAGAAAGTATCAGTTAAATAATTACTCAATCAACAGAATTATGAAAATTAGAATTTTAATCCCGGTATTGCTTCTGTTCTTATCGACATTTACAGTCCTGGAAGCTCAGACTAAAACAGAAGTAAATTCAAAACAGGCCAGTGTCCTGTTACAAAAAGACAGCAAACTGATTGTCCTGGATGTGCGTACCCCGGAAGAATTTAAGGAAGGCCATATTAAAGGAGCCATCAACATTGACATCCGTCAGGAAGATGCATTCAGTAAAATTGATAAACTCAACAAGAATGCAAAATATTTAGTGTACTGCCGTACTAACCACCGGAGTGGACTGGCAGTGGATCATATGCTGCAAAACGGTTTTAGCAATGTGTACCAAATGATGGATGGTTTCCCCGGTTGGGCAGCCAATAAGCTGGCAATACAAAAATAATCAATAAACAACAACTATTCCAAAGTTTCAAACTTGGGAAAAGTCAGAAGATATAAAAAAACAGAGTATAGGTATGGAAAAGATTGTAATAATAGGTGGAGTGGCAGCAGGTGCGACAGCCGCAGCCAAAGTAAGACGGATTTCACCGGATACTGAAATCACAATGCTCGAATCAGGGCCTGACATTTCATTTGCCAATTGCGGACTACCGTATTTTATTGGCGGTGACATAAAAAGCAGGTCGAAACTGATATTGCAGAGCCCTGAAAGTTTCAAGGAACAATATGATGTAAATGTGTATATAAACACCAAAGTGACTGCCATTGACAGGACCGGGCATCTGGTTCAGACTACGAATACTGAAAGTGGTGTTCAACAAACCTTTGAATATACCAAACTGATTCTGGCACAAGGAGGACGCCCTATTACCCCAACATTGTCCGGTGCTGACTACGATCATGTTTTTCAGCTTTGGACATTGGAAGATATGGATAAAATATCCAACTACTTAGATGAAAAGAAGCCAAAAACTGCTGTTGTAGTGGGAGGTGGATTTATCGGGTTGGAAATGGTGGAAGCCCTGGTAAAAAGAGGCTTGAAAGTACATGTAGTGGAAATGATGCCTCATGTGATGGCCATCATGGAAGCTGAAACTGCCGGGTTTATTGAAAACGAAATGTTGTCGTACGGTGTTGGGATTCATGTTAATACCGGTGTTACTGAGATTACTCACAAGGCAGTTAAACTGGATAACGGCAAAATGATAGAAGCAGATATGGTATTGCTTTCCATTGGAGTGAGACCAACTTTGCAACTGGCGATAGATGCCGGACTTGAATTGGGTGAAGCGGGTGGTTTACTCGTAAACTCACAGTTGCAAACAAATGACCTAGATATATTTGCAGCAGGTGACATGGTTGAAATTGAGCACCGGGTGAATGGAAAGAAAGTTCGTATTCCACTGGCAGGACCTGCAAACCGCCAGGGAAGAATTGCTGCAGAAAATGCATTGGGTGGCAACCACGATTACAAAGGTGCTTTGGGGACTTCGGTAGTCCGTGTTTTCGAAGCAGTAGCCGGAACAACTGGCTTGTCATTAAAACAGGCCAGGTCATTGGGAATTGATGCTGATGCCGTGGTGGTTCACAAAGAACATCACACGTCGTATTATCCCGGAGCAGAAACTGTTACAACCTTGTTGGTTTATGATCGTAATACTGCCATCATCCTGGGTGGACAAACAGCCGGATATAAAGGTGCTGATAAAAGGCTGGATATTATTGCAACTGCAACAGCTGCAAAACTGACTATCCACGATATTGCGGATGTTGATTTTGCTTATTCACCTCCCATCGGAACAGCCAATGATGCCATTAATATGGCTGCCTATACGGCTGAGAATAAAATGTCGGGTTTCAGTCCGTCAGTAACAGTATCTGAACTTGACCGTTTTGTTATTGGTAAGAATCCTGTTTTTGTGGATGTACGTGATGTCTTTGCATTTGAAAAAAGCCATATCAAAGGAGCAATTCATTTGCCTTTGGAATTACTGTTGCAGGAACTGAATTCCATACCTGTAAACCGTCCGGTTATTGTGTATGATGAAACCGGTAAAAAAGGGCATCAGGCACTTCGTATGCTTTTGGGAGCAGGTTTTAAATCGGTTACCAATATCTCTGGAGGACATACTTCCTTGCAACGCTATGCACGTGCTGTAGGATTTAAAAATATTCAGTTGGATTTATTGCCCGTTGAATCAAAATCGATCAATGTAGAAACAGAAGAAGCTGAGGCAACAACAAGCGAAGCCGTGGTCGATTTTAATTCCCCGATTGTAGTTGATGTGCGTTCAAAGGAAGAATTCAGGTCGGGGGCATATCCGGATGCTGTAAATATCCCATTGGACGAATTAATGAGCCGTTATGAAGAACTGGGAAATAACGGAGCCAGGGATATTACGGTTTATTGTGCTTCCGGAGCACGTTCGGCTTATGCTCAACGAACTTTGATGCAAATCGGTTATGAGAATGTAAAAAATGGAGGCGGATTGGCAGCCATGATGGCTCATCATGCTGCAAAACCAGCAGCACCTGTTGCTGCAGCTTCAACAACAGAATCGAATGAACCTTTGATCGTAGATGTCCGTACCGCACAGGAATTTGCAGGTGGTGCCTATCCGGGTGCAATCAACATACCACTTGACGAAATTCAAAAGAGCATAACTAAATTTGGAAGCCACTCGAGGGAAATAACCGTATATTGTGCTTCCGGTGCACGATCGGCTTATGGGCAACGGGTTTTACAACAACTGGGTTTTACAAATGTAAAAAATGGTGGTGGCATTATGCAAATGATGTCAAAAAAAATAAACTGAAATCAGGTTTTGAATGAATAATTAGTCACTAATTTAAATTAAAATAATAATGTTAGCAGCAATAAAAAAATTACTGGGTATTCAACCTAAGGTAAACTTTTCTGAATTAGTACAAGAAGGTGCTATTATTTTGGATGTCCGTACCAAAGGAGAATTTGGAATGGGTCATATTAAGGGTTCGGTGAATATTCCGGTTGAACAACTGGGCAAGAACCTTCACAAATTTAAGGATAAGCAACGGCCTATCATTACCTGTTGTGCGTCAGGCATGAGGAGTGCCTCTGCAAAAGGCCTTCTTACATCGAATGGTTTTTCCAATGTGCACAATGGTGGCAGATGGCAAAGTTTGAATTATAAATTGTGATAGTTAATACAATACGATTATGGAGACATTCTTGATACTGATTGGCAGTCTGATAGGTGCCTTTGTGTTATTGAACATTTATGCCCGGGTTAAGATGAAAAATACACCCCAGGTTGTTGATCATAAAGATATACTGACCCTATCCGATAAGAACTTTACGCAACAGACGAAGGGGAAAGTAGTGTTAGTTGATTTCTGGGCTGCCTGGTGTGCCCCATGCCGTATGATGGCTCCGGTATTGAATGATGTAGCCGGTGACCTGACCGGTAATCAAAGGGTGGGTAAAATAAACATTGAACAACAAAAGTTGCTTGTCAACCAGTTTAAAGTCCGCAGTATCCCAACCCTGATCCTGTTCAGCAATGGCAAGGAAGTAAAACGGTTTGTTGGGATTAAGCAGAAGGAATTTCTTATAAAAGAAATTCAAGAAGTTTCTATTTGATCAATTATAAAGTAATAGTAGTAATGACTTATAAATAAAGTATATGAAAAGGATCAATTATATTTACATAGGTTTAATGCTTGTGCTTATTGCAGCATCATTTTTATGGATTAACAGACAAAAAGAAGAAGCAAAAGCCAGGGTTTATGAAGTAAAAAAGATGGAGCCAATTCATCTGACTAAAGCTGAGTTCTTATCAAAAGTTGACAACTTTCAAACAAATCCAACAGAATGGAAATATCTTGGCAATAAGCCCTGTATTATCGATTTTTACGCAACCTGGTGCGGACCTTGTAAAATGGTTGCACCTATATTGGACGATTTAGCTAAAGAATATGATGGTCAGATTTATATCTACAAAGTAGATGTTGATGCCGAACCGGAACTTGCCAATGCTTTTGGCATTCAAAGTATTCCAACTTTATTCTTTTGTCCTATGAAAGGTGACCGGCAGATTATGCAGGGCGGGATGCCAAAAGAATCATTCGAAAAGGCAATTGCTGAGATTTTGTTGAAGAAATAAGAAGGAAAACGAAGATTAGTAATTGTATGAAAAAAGCGTCTTAATTTATTATTTCCAAACGTATTGTCATTCTGGCCCTTTTTGGCGGTTTAACCTATTTCACTAAAACCTATTTTGATATATCGATTTGGTACATCATTTTATTTGGAATTGGAACAGGTGTAATATTTGGGAAAGTTTTTTGCCGTTGAATGTGTTCGATAGGTTTTCTGATGGAGATGTTAATGGGAGGTGGTGGCAAAAACCAATTTTCAAGCATGTACCAGTACCATAAGATGGGTTGTCCGATTGCCTGGGTGTCAGGGCTGTTGAATAAATGGTCGCTGTTTCGGATTAAATTAAATACCGATACCTGCAAGAATTGTGGTGTCTGTGATAAAGAATGCTACATCTCAACCCTCGAACCGGTTAAATAAGTACCCTAATGCAAAGGTAATTAATTAAAATTGCATCCGGCAAGAACCGGATGCAATTTATGTAACAACCTGGTTGAAATGGAACAATCAACTCAGTTTTTGAATCATTTTTTAATTGAAATGTAATACAACCAATTTTAAAAGATTGCGCTGCAAAATCAAATGAAAAACCTATTTACGTCATTATGAAAATACTAATCTTTGATACAACGCACACTCAGTCCATTTACTCTCTGACTTCCGCTCCTGCCAATACCGGCACTGCTGTAGCCTACACTCCTGAAAAATGAGTATATATCAGTTTGAGGGGTAGAAGTCCACCAAAAACATCCGGTACCAAGTACATCGAAGGTGCCATCATTATTTCCCCGGTAGCCACCCGGAACAGCTGTAAAACCAGTTTCATTGGTTGCACCTGTATTAGGACTTGCCCAATGAAGGGTTCCTGTTTCTTTTAACTTTCCACCAGCCACATCTAACCCCAGATAGTCGGTCAACGTAGTCCATTCGACATCAGTGGGCACGTGCCATCCTGCAGGAGCCAGTTTGCCGGTATTTACCGAGTACCAGTTGTAAATAGCACCGTAAGTATTTTTATTCGCAATGGAATCGTTGTTATACCAGCAATAACCGGGTGTTGTTAGATTCCCCCAGGAAGCTTTTTCATTTACCCTTGGAATAGCAGTACCATCATTCAGTTTTGTAGTCTTCAGGTTTTCAACCATCCAGGTTTGGGTACCAATAGTTACTGTATGATATATATTTCCATCAGCATCGGTTACTGTCGGCGCAGGTAAATGGGCCGTTTTAAAGCTAACCTGATTACCATATGAAGTCCCTACACTATTTGTTGCATATGCCCTGACATAGTAGGTTGAATCAGCCTTTAATCCGGTCATTGAACTGGTAAATGCACCTTTCCCCTCGCCATCTATAGTTTTACTGTTTGCTGTAGTTGGATGTTCAGAAGTACTCCAGCAAACTCCCCTTGCAGTAATAGCTGCACCTCCGTCATTCAGTACATTCCCACCACTCAAAGCAGTTGTATCCGATATGGTGTTAACAGCATTCGTTATAACAGTTGCGACAGTAGCCACAGAATCTTTCACGCAACGTACTGAGAAACCATAATGTTTGCTGTCGAAGTTATACCGGAAACAATTTACCTGATTGTAAAATAACTCTCTGTCCCAACCCCTTAAAGAATCGCTCTGTGTTGTGGTCCAGAAATATCCATTATTCCCAACTTTGCGGAATGTACCATCACTATAACTGCGCAAACCACCGGGCAAGCCTGTAAATCCACTACCATTTGTTGCACCCTGGTTTGGATTACACCAATGACTTAATCCGCCTTCCTTCATTTTAGCGCCTGCTTCAACTTCACCTCCAAGAGTAGTCGTTAATTGGGTCCATTCTGCATCGGAAGCTACATGCCAGCCTGCAGGAGCTAGCTTGCCTGATTTCACTGCATACCAGTTGTACAAAGCCCCGTAAACATTCTTATTTGCAATGGAATCATTGTTGTACCAACAATATCCGGGTGTCGTTAAATTTGCCCAGGCAGCATTTTCAGTTACCTTCGGAATCGCTGTACCATCATTGTATTTCGATGATTTCAGGTTTTCAAGCATCCAGGTTTGATTTCCAATGGTAATCATATGATATATGTTCCCATCTGCATCGGTAACAGTCGGAACGGGAACATGCAATGTTTTAAAACTTACCGGATCACCATACGCTGTACCCACACTGTTTGTGGCATATGCCCTGACATAATAGGTTGAATCGGCCATTAATCCGGTTATAGAACCTGAAAATGTTCCAATACCGGTACCTATTGATGTTTTATTGTCAGCAATAGTGGGATTGGGCTTTGTACTCCAGCATATACCACGTGCAGTAACAGCTGAATAACCATCGGAAGTGATAGTTCCACCACAGGTTGCCGAAATATCAGTAATTGAAGCAGGTACTGCAGTACTCAGGACAGGAATGGTCAATTCATTTTTTATACAACGAACTGAAAAACCGTAATTTTTATTTAGATTATTAGCGCCCAGGTTTGGATAATTAGCACCACAGCCTCTGGCACATGCTAATGTTGTAGAATTCTCTGTGGAAGTCCATATATCATTTCCACCACCCAGAAGGTAATAGTAACCATCAACACCACGGTATCCGCCGGGAACCATTGAAAATCCTGAACTATTATTTTGAGACTGATTGCAACTTGGTGCTCCTGTAATACTGCTGATATCCCAAAGTGTGGTTGTACACAATGACTTTGCGATCTTATTGTCTATTTTTGTTTTATCATAATTGTACCCGTTTGCAATTAAATAATTTTGCATAACTGCCCATTCTGCATCTGAAGCAACATGCCATCCTTCAGGAGCGATATTCCTGCTATCAACTACGACATGCCAGGTGTATAGTCTTCCATAAACAGGCACATTCGTTTCTACTCCATTGTAAGCCCATTGGTATTTCGGGAAAGTAGCATACGTCAGATCCGTATAAACCGAACCGGTTGATCCGATAAGTTCCCCATTGCGGTATTTGGAAACTTTCAGGTTTTCTGTCATCCAGGTTTGGGTTCCGATTTTTACGGTATGATAAAGATTACCATCCTGGTCGGTAACTGTTTCGGGTGCAGGAATATTATAATTTTTATAAAACGTGACACTGTCTATGCCGGCTACAACGAGCTTATTGACTACCAGACCTGACCGGTACACATACAATGTATCCTGTGCAACTGCAAAATTACAACTTAGAAATAATGCTATCAGTAATGTTCCAAATATTTTCATTGTTATTCCTCCGATGTTTTTAATCTTTTATAAATTTAGTGCTTTCAATTTTAGTTCCTGTTTGCAACCGGCACAGATAGAGTCCGTGTGGATATGAACCTACCCGGATCTCAACAGTGTTTCTTCCATCAATGCTTGTCAATTGTTGCTGACTGACAACCTTACCCTGTATATTCAGGATTTGTATCAGCACATTTTCATCTGCTTTCGAATCAAAACGTACCTGCAACACTTCCTTTGCCGGATTGGGATAAAGCACCAGATTGTTGTCAACAAAACCGGTTACCTCTTCAACGGATGTAATATTTGCAAAATTTATATTCCGCACATTTATCAAGTCAAAAAAACTATTACTGCCGTTTTTCTTTGATACAGTCATAACCCCCGACGAAAATGTCAGTTTTTGAAGATCACTCAGCACATACGAGGTTTGTGTGCCTGATTTATCCTTTACATTCAGTGATGTTTGTGCCTTCAATCCAGTGAGCCCTATGGCAAACAGATAAGAAAGCATCCATAGTGTAATACTTTTTTTCATATTCTCCATTATTTTATTCAGTAGATACAATCATTTTCCATCTGAAATTCAGTGATTTTTAGAGTGCCTTAAATATCTTTGATTATCAAATTTTTCTTTTTAATGTCCTGATTGTTTGGTATTATCATCTGTCACAAAACAGAACACTTGAATGAGTATAATTTATAATAATATGGACAAGTTCTTACTTAATTCTTTTTTTAAAGATTATATCTAAGTCTTTCATATAACTTTACCCTCCATTCAGTCTGAACAGGTACGTTTCAGGCATTATGAAATATTGGTTTTAATTGATACCCTTGATTTACCCGGCAAATGTACAAAATTCAATTAACAAATACAATCTTTTTTTAAAATAATTCTAAACAATCTGAAAGTATACCTAAATACATAGAGACGGCAATCTCGCCAATTAGCCAGATATGTGAATTTCAAACTTTATTTTAATTGTGTAATTGATCATATCTGTCATTGGGAATTCTTATTCCGATAACAAGCATGCATTTTTTCGTTTAATGATGGAGTATATGGGATGATTGGTATTATTCGATTAAAGGAAGAAAGGAGATATATTGGGAGTCGCGATTTCCATATCGCGATAGTCAGAACCTGCCCCCCTACCTCCAACTAGCATATCATTTTCTCATTTAAAGAAGAATATATATGGAGTCACTGAAAATAGCAGATACAAAATCTCAATGATTCATTTTTGCTATCTCAACAGCTCGTCGGAGTTTATCGGCAAACCATTGTTTGGATGGTAACTCGGTAAGATACTGAGCCACCTTAATTTCCTTTTCGTCGAGCATCAACAATTCTATATGTTCTGTATTTCCCTCACTGCAAAGCAATAAACCAATGGGTTTTTCTTCTCCGGGTTGCATTTCATTCACTTCGAGCCAACGCAGATATAATTCCATATTTGATTTGTATTTTGGTTTAAACTTACCTAATTTCAAATCAATTGCCACTAACCGATGGAGCTTACGGTGATAGAACAGCAAATCGAGATGATAGTCAACTGAATCGACACTGATTCGTTTTTGTCTTTCTAAAAAGGCAAAACCAACTCCCAACTCCAATATAAATGCTTGAATATTGTCAATTAATGCTTGTTCTAATTCGCTTTCAGAATAATGATGTGAAAGCTGTAAGAAATCTAAAACATAGGTGTTTTTAAAAACCAAATCAGGGCTTATTTCTTTTTTATCACATAGATGTTGAAGGTCGTCGTTAATAATTTCTTCTGGTCTTGATGCTATTGCACTTCGTTCAAACATCATGCTGTCTATTTTGTCTCGAAGTACTCTTACACCCCAGTGATCAAATGCACAAAGCTCTGTGTAGAATTTTCTTTTTAGTTCGTTCTCTATACCTGAAAGTTCAATGAAATGGCTCCAACTCAATTGTTGCGACAGTGTCGCAATATTTTCGTCATTAAATGCTTTTGCAACCTTAATCATTCTGGTTAAAGCTGTATAAGTATAACCTTTACCAAGTTGCATGGTCAATTGTTGCGACACTGTCGCAACAATTCTGTAACCATATTCCGCTCTGTTTTCTTTCAATATTTCCAGGTGTAGGTATTTCCCTATTTCATAAAATAAATGCGTGGTTTCTGCATTTACATAGATCGCTACACGGTTTCGGGCAGTATCTATAATTTGTAAAACACCTGAAATAATTTCCTTACTGCGTAATTCTATATCATTCATAACTTTACGTTTTAATATTTTTCACTAAAGTCACTTGTTAATATATTTTCGTCTTGATACAGTTCAAAGAACTATATCATTTTAGTCAGATTCCGTGCACTAATCCCTTTGCCATATTCATGTATCAATTCTGCCGACAGTGTCGGCAAAATCTCTTTCCCATAATCAGCCCTGCCATTGGTAAGAAGGTGCTGATGGTATTGTTTGCCAATATTCCAATACAACATGGTTAACTCTTCATTAACAAACAATGCTACATGTTGCCTGCTACTTTCAATCAATTTCTTCAGTTCTGTAAACAAGGGCATTGTGCCTTTTTCTAAATTGCTCATAGTACTTAAAATTAAGATTATAATGATTCATAACAGTTAAAGACAGTGTTGCAATATTTTCGTCACTAAATGCTTTTGCAAGCTTAATAATTCTAGTTAAAACTGTATAAGTATGACCTTTACCAAGCTGCATAGTCAATTGTTGTGACATGTCTCTTGCATTATCAATAGACTCCAGCTTTAGCTGGAGATAATGAAATCAATCATTGTATTGGCTTTAGCCAAAATATCTCACCCTGTGGAGTCGCAATTATATACAGATTTACAAAGGATTATGCCTGTAATTGCAAATTGTTATCCGGCAGCAAGCAATAACATTTTTTCATTTAATGAAGGACATATCCGGAGTGACAGGTACATTACACCTACTCCCGCAAGTTTCCTTTATCGAAATAACAAACCTCCCAGCAATGTCTGACCATTGCGGTGAGGTTTAGAGAGTTATTAGGTGTTATTTCATTATCAACATATCTCATACATTACCCTACCTTCGTGTAAAAGTAAAATACAATAATAAGGAAATTATCATAATCACAAGAATACCTACAAAAGCATTTGAAGCATCTTGTCCCATATTATTTACATTATCTTTATTGCCTCCAGTTAAATTTTTTATTGATTTTTCCTTGCCAACAATTTTAAAATATAAAGACCGAGTATAAAGACCTATAATTCTTGCAATTATACGCCTGAAAATAATTTCAATAAGAAAATTCATAAGCCCAGTTTTTATTTTTTATCCTTTACAGTTTTTGTTTTTTTGCACAGTTCATTACAACAGAGCCTGTTACCAATTGCCCATTAACCCAGCCAATTCCCCCGTCCCAACAGATATATACAAACTTATATAAATGTAAAATAATCATGATTGTCTAACATATTGAATTCTTTATCTATGGTTTCAGAAACTTTTGCTACTTCAATACATTGTTTACCTTCTGAGAATATTATTAGAGAGAATACTGATTCAATATTATTGTCTTTCCAAATGATAATTTCAATATCAGAGAAATAGGATTTATCAATGCCATTCCTTGAAATTGATAAATCACCTATTTCAAATCTGTTCTTACTAAGAAAGAGACTCAAATCATTTAACTTATCTTTAATTGCATTGAAAACATTATTTTCAACTAATTCATATTGTGATGTATTCATATTTAATTTGCATTTTCTGATTTATGTTCAACCCTGTACCGCAAGAAATATACAAACTTATATAAATGTAAAATGATCATGCTTGTCGTTGGAATTTTCAATTATAACTGCAATCTATTTTCTAATTTAATCAAAACATATCCGAAAGCACAAGGCACATTAAAAACAACCTAAGCTCATTCTGAGATTTATTATTTTTCATTTATAAAGTCATTGTTAATATATTTAAATGGAATATGTGGATAATCATGCATACTGGTAACTTCAGGCCAACTATATTCTTTTACTATAACACCATTTATTTTTAATTCTACACTATCATTTTTAAACTGATTATCAGGAAAAAATATATAATCGAATATTTTACTTTTTTTAGTTGGGTAGATAAAATTTGAGAATAGCTTTTCAAACTTATTCTTAGAATTAACATCTGACAATACTATCAATTCGCTTTTGTTTTTAGTTAGATAGCCAATGATTCTTCTATTCTGATAGAATATAAAAAAGTCTCTCAATTCATCTTTTTCGTGAAATGAAAACCAAAATTGAGGAATTGAATCAATGAATCGTAAATCAAGTACAATTATTTTTCGTTTTTCAATGCTACAATTTTTTCCATATTCAGCAGTAAATTTATTGATAATTGAATCAAGCTTATGGTTTGAAATCTCAAATTTTTGTAAATTAAAGCCACATGGTACTGGCTTACATGAAATTAATAAGAAAATTAAAATCGGAATTAATACTGAAAAATTAATTCTATTCACTAGCACTTTCGGTGTTTTTAATACCATTTGTTTCATAATATAAATTCATTAGTCATAACATTTAAAACCCTATCCCTGAAAACATCCTTGTACATTCAAAATTCAAGATCATCATCTTTTGGCTAAAGCCAATTCCTTTTTATTATTTTCAAGAATGGGCCAAAGCCCAATCCTAATGATTTAGAATTTCACTTGTATTGTCATTTGATAAGCTTATACTGGAGGAACTAAAATCTGAATTTACCCTGCAAATATACCAGTATTTTTAATATTTCATACAAAATAACACAATTTTATTAAGATTACAATAAAATTCTAAATATTAAGAGAGCAGGTTGTCATCCCTTCACTACCGACCCGCTTGCTATTAACGAACCAGGCGATATACAAAGCAAGCGGGTCGATAATCAGAAAAAGCGGGTCGGTAAATAAAACAAGCAGGTCACCGTTCAGAAAAAAGGGGTCGGTATACGGGCTTGCGGGAAGGTGATAAGACAACTTCCTTTTTTGGGTTCTTTCATTTGGTTTGATCCTGGTCTTCATTTGGTCGCAC
This sequence comes from Paludibacter sp., assembly GCA_028710415.1. GTDB lineage: Bacteria > Bacteroidota > Bacteroidia > Bacteroidales > Paludibacteraceae > Paludibacter. Next base: position 27,573 of record JAQTUE010000016.1, read on the forward strand.
TTTCCAGGGGGTTACCTGAGAGTTTCGAGGGGGTTTCGAGGGCTAGGGCCCTCGGAACCCCCAGCCAACCCCCAGCCAACCCCCAGGCAACCCCCTCGCAACCCCCTGCCAAGTAAGACCAGAATCACTTCGAATTAAAAGGCAGTTAAGGACACACTAAAATTGAAATGTTGTGCCTGCACGATGCCGCTTTCATGACGAAAAGAAGGCCGGAAGATGCCTTTTTTGACAAAATAGGCCCAAACCTGACAGCGTCGCAGACCTGTCAGCATTTCCGGAATCGAATAAAAAGAGTGGCCTGCCGGATTTATTTTGATAAAAAATGAACTAAAAACTGCTTGTATGAAGGGCTCACTGAATAAATTTATAGAATTATCATAATTACATTAGTATAATAGTTGATTTTGTCAACTATATGCAGTATCTTTGCGGCCAATTAACAATAAATCTATGGAATCAAAGAAATATCCTTTTGGAATGACCGTTGGCGGAATGATGCACGAAGTGATGCGTTTGCTGAAAAAATGCGTTATCGAGCACGGCAATATCACCTTAACCATGGAGCAGCTTGCATTGCTTATTGCCATTTCGTGCAACAAGGATGAAGTAATACTCCAGGACATGGCCACCTCCATGGGAAAAGACAAATCGGCGATATTGAGAACTATCGATTCGATAGAAGCGAAGGAGCTGATAAAAAGAGTCTCGGATACAACGGACCGGAGAAAGAAATACCTGATGATCACTAAAAAGGGAGAGCGGGTGATTGAACAGTATATGGAGATAGAACTCGAACTGACTAATGAGCTTCAAAAAGGACTCAGCGAAGAGGAAATTGCGACATTTTATAAAGTGGTGAATCATATAAAAACGAGAACAAAGGAAATTTGAAAGTTGACTAAAAACTAGTTGATAAAATCAATGATTGATACTGTAAACAATTAAACAATAAAGCACTATAGGGATCGAATTAAACATTTTAGTATCCTCCTTGATAACTTTTCATTTTTACAATTAAAATTTTCAATCATAATCTGTGAATGGATATTTACTTTTAACAATCATCAACTTAAGGTGCTGAATGACTTTAATTTACACAGATTAATTCTTTAATAAAAGAAACAGAACACATAAGTAATGAATGTAAAAGATTGTCCACTGATTACTCTGATTTACACTTATTAATAATTTTAAAGATTTTCAGTATAGGGTCCTAATGCTTCAAAAAATCCTGATTTGTACTCACGAAAAGTCTATCGAAACAGTTACAATTTTCGACCAAAATGTCGGAGCTACGCTCTTTATAAACTTTTCTACTTTTAATCTACCAAAATGTTGGAGCTACGCACCTTATTAAGGCTTTAAAAAGGAAAAGAGTTCCGAAATTATGGTAGGAATCTATTTTGCTACTGATTTAAAAGGGATAGAGTCCCGACATTTTGGTAGAAATAAGAATAATATGTTTCTGAAACATTCCTATTAACAGGGCAGATTCACAGATAAGTTACACGAAAAGTAGATCGAAACAGTTACAACTTTCGACCAAAATGTCGGAGCTACGCTCTTTATAAACTTTTCTACTTTTAATCTACCAAAATGTTGGAGCTACGCACCTTATTACGGCTTTAAAAAGGAACAGAGTTCCGAAATTTTGGTAGGAGTATGTTTTGTGAATAATTTAAAAGGGACAGATGGCACATTCCGACCTGTCGGAAGTCCCGACATTTTGGTAGAAATAAGAAAAAAATATTTATGAAACATTCCTATTAACAGTGCAGATTCACAGATAAATAAATACAAATAATTTGGTTTAGGACGTTTTGTGGATAATCATATTAAAGTAATTCCCGCCTTAGTCCGTCATCATACGGGTTAGGTCAGGAAAAAAGAAGCAGCAATTAATTCTAAACCGGGTAGTCATAAAACCGGTAAAAAGCTGACAACAGAGTTATTAAACAAATAGAAACAGGGTTCTTTTCCCAAAAGAAGGCAGGGAACCTAATCGCTATAGCAAGATTTTTAAATTGATGAAAATAAAGATTTTAATCCTGACCTTTTTCCTTGGCATTGTGCCTTTCATGGCCTATTCGGAAACAGACAGGCCGGTAGCCTACGAAGGAATTGTACTGGACAAAGTGAGTAACGAGCCGATTCCCTATGTCTCCATAGTGCTTTCGGATCGTGGTGTGATTACCAAAACAAATGAACAGGGAAAATTTACGTTGTTCACAAAATCGAATGTTACCTCCAAAAGCAAGATAAAGGTAACTTGCGTGGGCTATAAGTCAGAGTTGCTGACATTGCCAGCCGATCAAAAAGAGCTTGAAATAAAACTGACTCCGCAAACGGAATCGCTCACCGAAGTCACCGTCAAGAAAGAAAAATACATCAATAAAAACAATCCGGCGGTAGAACTGATCAAAAAAGTAATTGAGAATAAGGACCGCAACCGGAAAGAGGCAATCGAGTATTACGAGAACGAAAAATACGAAAAAATTCAGTTTGCCATCAATAACATCACCCCCGATTTAAAGAATAAGAAGATATTCAAGCATTTTCAATTTGTATTTGATAACATTGATTCCCTGAAGAATGCCGGCCAGAAGATATTGCCCGTGTACATGAAGGAGGAAATATCAAATTATTATTTCCAGCGCAACCCCCGCAAGGTGAAGGAGGTTGTAACGGCCCACAAAGCAGTGTCCTTTGCCGGATTTGACAACAAAGGGATAGAAGACAACATTAAGTACCTGTACCAGGACATAAATATTTACGATAACAACATCTCCTTCTTATCCACCCAGTTCCTTAGTCCAATTGCAGGTTCAGCACCGGTCTATTACCGGTATTATATCCTGGACACCATACAGTCGGGGAAAGATAAATGCGTGAAAATGTATTTCGGGTCGAGAAATAAGGAAGACATGCTTTTCCAGGGATATTTGTACATCATGCTCGATGGGAGTTATGCCATAAAAAGGGTGGAACTGTCGGTGAGCAAGGACATCAACCTGAACTGGATCAAGGATGTGAAGGTGATACAGGAATTTGAAAAGAAGGAAAACAACGACTGGGTAATGTCCTCCGACCAGATATCCATCAACTTTGGGATCACAAAAAAAAGCCGTGGATTATTTGGTCAGAAAATAGTCACCTACTCCAACTATAAGTTTAATAGCCTGCAACCGGAAAGTGTGTTCAAGGGAAAGAGCATCCAAATGCTCGACAGTGCCAAACACAGGGACAATGAATACTGGGATTTGCACCGGCAGTTAAAACTCACGAATTCGGAGGCGGGAACCTATACTGCCATGGATAGTGTACAAAAAGTTCCGGTATTCAGGCGTGCCATCAATCTGGCGACGGTCGTATTATTCGGGTACGAGGACCTTGGCAAATTCGAGATAGGACCTGTCAATACTTTTTACATGTACAATCCCATTGAGGGAGTCAGGCTGCGTTTTGGCGGAAGGTCAACGGATAAATTCAGCAAGAATATCAACCTGGAGACCTATGCGGCCTATGGATTTACCGATAACAGATTCAAGTATTACCTGGGTGGAAGCTATTCGTTTACGGACAGGGGCTTGCTGGCCTTTCCGGTAAAATCGCTAAAAATGAGTATCCAGAATGAAACCCAACTGCCAGGACAGCAGATGCAATTCCTGATGGAAGACAACTTCCTGTTATCTATAAAGAGGGGGGTAAATGATAAACTTTTTTACAATAAAACCTTCAAAGTGGAACACCTGAACGAGTTTGAAAACCACTTTTCGTATACCCTCGGTTACAAGTTTACCAACCAGGCCCCGGGAGGCAGCTTACGCTTCAATTACACGGATTACCTGGCGGATCATAACGATGTCAGCAACCTGAATATCTCGGAGTTTTATCTGAACCTGAGATATGCACCCCACGAGAGTTTTTATCAGGGAAAAACATTCCGCATACCCTATTACAGCAAATATCCGATTTTTGAGCTGAGATACAATGTCGGGTCGAAAGCACTGAAGAATGATTATAATTATCAAATGCTCAGGTTCTCAATACGGAAGAGGTTCTTTTTCTCGGTATTAGGTTATTCGGACGTAGTGTGGGAAGCAGGAAAGATTTTCGGAAAGGTACCCTACCCGCTTCTGAATATCCCACAAGCCAACCAAACGTATTCGTACCAGATTGAGTCGTACAACATGATGAACTTCCTGGAATTTGTGACCGACCAATATACTTCCTTATTGGTGGATCATACTTTCAACGGGTTCTTCTTTAACAAGATTCCACTCATAAAGCATTTGAACTGGAGGGAAATGGTGACCTGCAAGGTTTTGTATGGGAATGTAAGCAAAACGAATGACCCTGCTGTAAATGGCGATTTATTCAAATTACCTGTGGAACCAGATGGTACGCCTATTACCTATACATTGGGGGAAACACCTTATATTGAAGGAAGCATCGGGGTAGGCAATATTTTCAAGATATTCAGGATTGACTTAGTGAGGCGGTTTACATACCTGGACAATCCAAATGTTTCGAAATACGGGATCAGGATGCGATTCAGGCTGGACTTCTAGATTGAGAATGAATCGGAAAGTCTTTATTCAATAGACATTATTCAGATTAGATAACTATACAATTGAAAACAAGAAATTTACCACTAAGCCACTAAGTACACTAAGTTACACAAAGATTAAATTCTTTCCTTAAAGATAAAGGACACGAAGGATAAAAATACTTGTTTAATGCTTAAATATAATCTTGAATATCAAAGATATAGAGTAATACAAACACATGTATTTTTATCTTAATGCCTCCATATTATTTGTATTTTTGTGGTGCTTAGTGTACTTAGCGCCTTAGTGGTTATTTTTATTTACTTGTTTGTTTTTGAAAACACTAGCTTTTTAATCGATATAAACTCTAATAAAAACAAACTTAAAAGAGCTAAAAACGTTACATATTGAAACATACTGAAAGACTTTTTGCATCTTTATACCAATTTCAAGCTACACGGAATTTATCAATATCTTACAACAACCCAAAACACCTGTAATGAGTTACTCAGAAACAAATTAAAAGAATACTTATACAATTAAAAGTTTACTTACAACATTCAATTCACCACATGAAATCAGAAAAAAGCCAAACGACGAGCGAAGTTTTAAAAATCATTTCCCAGGACCGGGGGCGGACCAATATACTGCGAAAATACGAACAAAAAACGCTGGCCTATCTGGTTCAACGCGTACCATCGTGGATCAGTTCGGACATGCTCACAGGCATTGGGTTTTCAGGCAGCATAATCATATTACTGGGCTTTATCTTAGCTTCGTACTTTGGGGAAGTATACCTGTTACTTGGTGTTTTTGGGTTTATGGTATGTTGGTTTGGCGATTCACTGGATGGCCGGATAGCCTATTTCCGCAAAAAACAACGAAAATGGTATGGGTTTGCACTTGACCTGACTGCCGACTGGATTGGCATTGTTTTAATGGGATGGGGATTTGTGGTTTATATTGATGACAGTTTTGAAATCCTAGGCTTTTGTTTTGTGGTCCTCTACGGTTGGGAAATGCTTACCACCTTATTACGCTATAAAATCACCGATACTTATTCGATTGATTCCGGCTTATTCGGACCTACAGAAGTCAGGATCGTAATTTCATTGATCCTGATACTGGAAGTGTTCTTCAAAGGTTCCATCGTGTATTCTGCATCAATTGCCTGCCTGTTGTTGTTTATTACGAATATATTAGATACTAACAAATTATTAAAACTGGCCGATGATCGGGATATTAAAGAAAGAGAGCAAAATAGCGTCAAATAAATGGGTTCAAAGGGCATTTGTATTTGCAAAGGCTCAGGTTTCTGCTTTCATTGGAGGCGTACTCGATTATTCGATCATGGTTTTTGTAACCGAAGTATTTCATGTGCATTACACGATTTCCATTGCCATAGGTGGAATTGTAGGGGCATTAGTGAATTTCAGCTTAAACAGGTACTGGACATTCCCTACCAAGCAACAAAGGTATGAACACTCTGCAAAAAAACAGTTGCTCAAATTCGTGTTGGTGGTAGCAAACAGCATTGTATTAAAATCATCAGGAACTTATTTAGTCACTACATTTTTGAGAATGGACTATAAGATCAGCCGTTTATTCGTGGACTTGTTTGTATCCATAGCCATAAATTATAACCTCCAACGATATTGGGTTTTTAAAAATGCGAAGTGATTTGAATGAATCATTGAATTCTATGTTTACTTTTGAATAATCTACTTCAATATAGTGTGGTAGCACCATAGTGTCATGCGTAATGAAAATTCATAAATAGAGGCTTTGAAATGTTATGGAATTAAAGGAAAAGAGTGAAAAATGACCCTTTATTTTCACTTTTTTACTGTATCTTTGTCGGTAGCATTTTTAGCTTATTAATTTACTCATAACATTTTATTCATATGAAAACACTTCAACCGTCACTGGTATGGAACTTTTTCCACGAAATAACCCAAATACCCAGGCCTTCGAAAAAGGAAGAACGCATCATTGCTTACCTGAAAGATTTTGGTAAAGAGCACAACCTGGCTACCAAATCGGACGAAGCAGGCAACGTACTGATCAGCAAACCTGCCACTGTCGGGTACGAAAAACATAAAACCATTATCCTGCAATCGCATATCGACATGGTGTGCGAGAAAAACAGCGACGTAGTACATAATTTTGATACCGACCCGATACAGACTTACATTGATGGAGACTGGGTGAAAGCCAAAGGAACTACCCTGGGAGCTGACAACGGCATTGGGATGTCGATGATGCTGGCTGTACTGGCTTCGGACGACTTGAAGCATCCAGCCCTGGAATGCCTGTTTACGGTGGATGAAGAAACGGGATTGACAGGTGCATTTGCCCTGAAACAAAACTTCCTGAGTGGCGAGATTGTAATTAACCTGGATTCGGAAGACGATGGCGAGGTATTCGTGGGATGTGCCGGTGGTATTGATACCGTTGCGAAATTAAGCTATAAAACAGAAAAAACTCCTGAACATTATTTTGGGTTTACTGTTTCGGTAAAAGGACTGCAAGGTGGACATTCGGGTGATGACATTGACAAAGGGCTGGGCAATGCCAACAAGATTCTGAACCGCTTCCTGTGGAGCCTGAATAAGAATATGGATTTACGCCTGTTCAGTTTTGATGGCGGTAACCTGCGCAATGCCATCCCGAGGGAAGCAGTTGCCATTGCCTGTGTTCCATTTTCAGAAAAAGAAACTATCCGGGTAATGTTCAATCATTACGTTCATGACCTGGAAATTGAGATAGGGGATGTAGAACCAAAGATGAAACTGGAACTGCAATCGGAACCTTTACAGGAAAACGTTATGGATAAGAAATCTTCGAATGCATTGTTGAATGTACTCTATGCCTGTCCTCACGGGGTTATTGCCATGAGCCGGGACATGCCGGGACTGGTGGAAACATCAACCAACCTGGCATCCGTAAAGATGAAAGCAGGCAACATCGTAGAAATAACCACCAGCCAACGCAGCTCGGTTGAATCGTCAAAACATGACATCAAACAACAAATTGAAGCAGTGTTTACACTGAGCGGTGCAGAAGTAACCCACGGGGATGGTTACCCGGGATGGAAGCCTAATCTGAAATCAGAGATCCTTAAGGTTGCCACCGACAGTTACGTGAAACTACATAAAAGCCAGCCAAAGGTTCGTGCCATACATGCCGGACTGGAATGCGGCTTATTCCTTGAAAAGTATCCGTTCCTGGATATGATCTCCATAGGGCCTACCATGAAAGGCGTCCATTCACCGGATGAAAGACTTAGCATCTCGGCTACTAAAAAATGCTGGGAATGGCTGAAGGAGATACTTGCATCAAGCGTTGAGCGCTGAGCATCAAGCGTTGAGTATTAAGCGTTGAGTATCGAGCATCGAGGAATTAATTGGTATTGAATAACTTTTCCAAAGTTCTAAACTTTGGAAAAGTTGTAGGAGAAAACAGAAAATGAAGACACCTAATAAGCGTAAAATCATCAATGACCCCGTATTCGGATTTATCACGATCCCGAACGACTTCTTGTATGATATTATCCAGCACCCGTATTTTCAACGGATGAACCGCATCAAGCAATTGGGGCTTACATCTACTGTTTATCCCGGGGCACAGCACACCAGACTGCAACATTCGCTGGGAGCTATGTATCTGATGGGGGAAGCAATTGCCCAATTACGGCTTGTAGGGACTGAAATCACTCCTGCCGAGGCAGATGGGGCTCTTGCCTGTATATTGCTGCATGATGTCGGCCATGGCCCGTTTTCACACACCCTGGAGCATAGTGTGGTGAGTGAAATCAGCCACGAGGAAATATCCCTGCTGATGATGCGCAAAATAAACCTGGAAATGGATGGCAGGCTGGATATAGCTTTGGACATATTCACCAACTTATACCCAAAGAAATTCCTGCATCAATTGGTATCAGGTCAACTGGATATGGACCGGATGGATTATCTGAGCAGGGACAGTTTCTTTTCAGGAGTCAGCGAGGGGATTATTGGTTCGGCCAGGATCATTAAAATGTTAAACATTCATAATGACCAACTAGTAGTTGAAGCTAAAGGTATTTATTCAATAGAAAAGTTTTTAGTGGCACGTCGTTTGATGTACTGGCAAGTCTACCTGCACAAGACCGCAGTTGCAGCAGAGAAAATGCTAATGAACATTTTGAAACGGGCTAAAGAGCTGTCAGGCAATAATGTAGAATTATTTGCTTCACCGGCATTACATTATTTTTTATACAACGAGGTAAATAAACATATCTTTTTGAACCATACTGAAGCCCTTGATCATTTTGCCATGCTCGATGATTCGGATGTTATCAGTGCCATAAAAGTTTGGTCTGCACATCAGGATATTGTGTTATCAACATTGTGTAAAGCATTTACAAACAGAAAGTTATTCAAAGTAGAAATACGAACCGACCTGATTGATGAATCAGTAAGGCAAGATTATTTAAGACAATACCGTGAACATTTTGGCGTTAGTACAAGTGAGGCCGAATACTTTATGGGTGATGAAACAGTAAGCACCGACACTTATAGTCCGGAAGACGATAACATCAATATTCTGTACAAAGATGGCACGATAAAAGACATTGCAGATGCATCGGATATGCTGAATATAAGCGTCCTGACTAAAAAAGTAGTAAAACATTTCTTTTGTTATTACCGTTTGTAACAACATTCGTTCAAATTGATACATTTTCCATGTTAAAGTGCTAAAATCAGGGTTACTTTTACATGTTAGGGTGTAGATTTTATGGTTAATTGAAAATTGTTTAGTACTTTTGCAACCAATTTTTTAATAAGTTATCGAAAAATTAGATTGGATAAAAGTCATACAGCATACACCCTTTTGACTAAAACACTCAATTTCTAATTGTTCATTATTAATTATTAATTACTTATGGAGTTTACTGCTCAACAAATTGCAGATTTTTTAGGAGGTGAGATTCAAGGCGATCCTGCTATAAAAGTATCTGACTTCTCCAAGATTGAAGAAGGGAAACCCGGTACATTGAGTTTTTTATCAAACCCAAAATACAGCCAATATATTTATGATAGCCAGGCCAGTATTATACTTGTCAACAAAGATTTTCAACCGGAAAGAGAAGTTCAATCTACTCTGATACTGGTTGATGATGCTTATCAGTCGCTGGCCAGGTTATTATCCATGGTTGATCAGGCAAAACCAAAGAAAACAGGTATCTCTCCGCTGGCTTATATCTCTGAAAGTGCTGTTATTGGTGAGAATGCTTACATAGCCCCTTTCGTATACATTGGCGAGCAGGTTACCATTGGTAAAAATGCAAGCCTGCATCCGCACAGCTGTGTGGAAGACGGAGCTAAATTAGGTGAGAACGCAACTTTATATGCAGGTGTAAAAGTGTATTACAACTGCGTGATTGGAAACAATTGCACGCTCCATTCAGGATCCGTAATCGGTTCGGATGGTTTTGGCTTTGCACCCACTGAAGATGGAAGCTACAAAAAAATACCTCAAATGGGGAATGTTGTGTTGGAAGACAACATAGAGATAGGAGCAAATACAGTTGTCGACAGGGCAACATTAGGAAGTACAATTATTCGTCAAGGCGTAAAAATAGACAATCTGGTGCAGATAGCACACAATGTGGAAGTTGGCACCAATACCGTTATAGCAGCACAAACCGGCATTTCAGGTTCTACCAAATTAGGCAAACAATGCATACTTGCCGGACAGGTTGGAATAGCCGGACATTTACACATAGCCGATGGCACCATATTCGGAGCCCAGACAGGTGTTCCAAACAATGTAAAGAAACCAAACCAGACCCTTCAGGGATATCCGGCCATACCGGTCATGAGTTTTCACAGGGCATCGGTGATTTATAAGAACCTGCCAGACCTGCAAAAAACGGTTTACGCATTAGAAAAGAAAATCCAGGAATTAGAAAATAGAATAAGTAGTATTTCTTAAGAAAGTATGTCGAAACAAAACACTATTAAACAAGCCTTTACTCTTTCAGGAAAAGGTTTACACTCCGGTTTGGAAATCATTTTAACCTTCGTGCCGGCTCCCGAAAATCATGGAATAAAAATCAAACGTATTGATTTACCGGAACAGCCGGAGATGGATGCAGTAGCAGAATATGTTGCTGAAACTACCCGTGGCACAGTATTAAAAAAAGGAGATGTTCAGATAAGTACCATCGAACATGTACTTTCTGCCTTATATGCTTTAGGAATTGATAATTGCATGCTTGAAGTGAATGCACCTGAATTCCCGATTTTGGATGGTAGTGCAAAATACTTTGTTGAAGGAATCCAAAAAGTTGGGATTGAAGAACAGACAGCTGAGAAAGATTACTACATAGTTCGTAAAAAAATAGAATACTTTGTTCCTGAAACCGGGGCGAAAATAACCATACTCCCTGATGACACATTCAGTGTCGACGTTCATATTGGCTTTGACTCAAAGGTTTTAAGCAACCAATTTGCAAGCTTATCATCATTGGACAATTATGTGAAGGAAATTTCGAGTGCCCGAACATTTGTATTTGTACACGAAATAGAACCCTTGGTTAAGATGAACCTGATAAAAGGTGGTGATCTTAAAAATGCCATTGTCATCTACGACCGTCAGGTATCACAATCTGATTTTGATAATTTAGCCGACCTAATGGGCCAACCTCACCAGGATGCCAATAAATTAGGGTATCTGAATGGAGGAATTAAATTTCCAAATGAACCTGCTTCCCATAAATTACTGGATATCATTGGTGATTTAGCACTGATAGGCAAACCCCTACGTGGGAAAGTAATTGCAACCTACCCCGGGCATAAAATCAATACGGATATTGCAAAAGTTATCCGCAAAGAAATAAAGAAACAGGATGTTCAGTCTCCTATCTACGATGATACCATCCCTCCTGTTTTGGATGTGAATGCTATCCGTAAACTATTACCACACCGCTGGCCGTTTTTAATGGTGGATAAAGTCATTGAAATGCGCGACAAAGTGATTGTTGGAGTTAAAAATGTGACTGTAAATGAAACATTCTTTATGGGTCATTTCCCTGAAGAACCGGTTATGCCAGGCGTATTGATCGTAGAAGCAATGGCACAAACAGGCGGCTTGCTGGTATTGCATGGACTGGAAGATGCTCATCGTTATTCCACCTACTTTTTGAAAATTGACAATGTCAAGTTCCGTCAGAAAGTAGTACCCGGTGATACGCTGGTATTTCACCTTGAAATGACTGACGAAATTCGCCGTGGTTGCGCCCTCATGCGTGGTCGTGCCTTTGTTGGTGGCAAAGTTGTTTGCGAGGCAGAATTTATGGCACAAATTGTGAAGAACAAATAAGACTTCAGACACAAGACATAAAACAGAAAAAGACTGAGAGGGTCTGTCAAATATATAGAAACTAAAAAATTGATACTCAAATAAGAATGAAACAACCTTTAGCATATATTCATCCTGACGCAAAAATTGCACCATCAGTGGTAATTGAACCATTTGTAACCATTGATAAAAATGTAGTTATCGGTGAAGGATCCCGTATCGGTTCGAATGTAACCATCCTTGAAGGAGTACGTATAGGTAAAAACTGTACTATTTTCCCGGGAGCAGTCATTGGGGCCGTGCCACAGGATTTAAAATTCAAAGGCGAGGATACGTTGGTTGTTATCGGAGATAATACTACCATACGCGAGTATGTGACGATTAACAGGGGTACAGCTGCTAAAGGCAAGACCGTAGTAGGTGACAATTGCTTAATTATGGCCTATTGCCACATTGCGCATGACTGCGTGGTTGGAAACACAGTCATCATGGCCAACGCCTGCCAGCTGGCCGGTGAGGTTGAGATCGATGATTTTGCTATATTAGGTGGTGGTTGCTTAGTACACCAATTTACGCGTATCGGATCCCATGTTATGTTACAGGGTGGATCAAAGATTGGCAAGGATGTTCCTCCATTCGTAAAAGCAGGCCGGGAGCCTCTTTCATATGCGGGGATCAATTCTATCGGCCTTCGTCGCAGGGGTTATACCAACGAACAAATCCGCGATATCCAGGATATTTACCGTTACCTGTATTTATCGGGCATGAACACTTCACATGCTATTGAGCGCATTGAAGCTGAACTTCCTGCCACCAAAGAACGTGACGAGATATTACTTTTTGTACGCAACTCCCCACGCGGGATTATCAAAGGATACTTTGAATAACAGAGGTAAGGAGTAAGAGGTAAGAAGTAAGTATTTGAGTTCATAATCTTTTATGTCATCCAATGCTTACTTCTTACCTCTTACCTCTTACCACTTTTTAAATGCTTCTTATAACTTTTAAATAGAATAATATGGACGTTGAAAAAAGCGAAGAAGCTCCTAAAAAAAGCTTGAATTTTATAGAAGCTTTTGTGGAGCAGGATTTGAAAGATGGAAAGAACGGTGGTCGTATCCAGACACGTTTTCCACCTGAACCTAACGGCTATTTACATATTGGCCATGCCAAGGCGATATGCCTTGATTTTGGCATTGCCGACAACTATAATGGAGCCTGCAACCTGCGTTTTGATGACACGAATCCTGTCAAAGAAGATGTGGAATATGTAGATTCTATCCAGGAAGACATTAAATGGCTTGGTTATCACTGGAAAGACATTTATTATGCATCCGACTATTTCCAACAATTGTGGGATTTGGCTATAGAGCTTATCAAACAGGGAAAAGCATATGTTGATGAACAATCGGCAGAAACTATTGCCAAACAAAAAGGCACACCGACAGTTCCGGGAACAGAAAGCCCGTTTCGTAACCGCCCTGTAGAAGAAAACCTGGCACTTTTCACTAAAATGAATTCAGGAGAAGTTCCTGAAGGAGCTATGGTGTTACGTGCTAAAATTGATATGGCTTCCTCGAACATGCATTTCCGCGATCCGCTGATGTACCGTGTTATTACTTCTCACCCGCATCACCGTACCGGTTGGACATGGAAAGCATACCCCATGTATGATTATGCCCATGGTCAATCCGATTACTTCGAAGGAGTGACTCATTCACTTTGCACCCTGGAGTTTGAAGTACACAGGCCTTTATACGATTGGTTTATCGACCAGTTCAAAAACTCTGATTACCGTCCACGCCAAATTGAATTCAACCGACTGAACTTAACCTATACCGTAATGAGCAAACGCAAAATGCTCCAACTGGTACAGGAAGAACTGGTAAGTGGTTGGGATGATCCCCGCATGCCTACAATTTGCGGCCTGCGTCGTCGTGGATATTCCCCTGAATCCATTCATCATTTCATAGATAAAATCGGATATACTAAATTTGAAGCACTGAATGATATTGGCCTTCTGGAACATTCTGTCCGTGAAAGCCTGAATAAAACTTCTATCCGTGTAAATGCAGTCCTTGATCCGGTCAAACTGATTATCACCAATTACCCTGATGGACAGGTTGAGATGTTGGAAACAACAAACAATCCAGAAGATGAATCGGCAGGAACACGCGAATTAGCTTTCACGAAAGAATTGTACATTGAACGCGATGACTTCATGGAAGAAGCCCCAAAGAAATACTTCCGTATGACTCCGGGACAGGAAGTGCGATTGAAAAGCGGGTATATTGTAAAATGTACCGGTTGTAAAAAAGATTCAGAGGGTAAGATAGAAGAAATCTATTGTGAATATGATTCCCAGACTAAAAGCGGAATGCCGGAAGCAAACCGCAAAGTCAAGGGTACACTACACTGGGTATCGGCAGCTCACAGCTTAACGGCAGAAGTCAGGCTGTATGACCGTTTGTTCAGTGTTGAAAACCCAACAGCTGATGAACGCGATTTCCGCGATTTACTTAATCCAGATTCATTAAAAGTACTTACCAATTGTAAGGTAGAAGCTTCCCTGAAAGATGTAAAGCCATTGGATCATTTTCAGTTTCAACGTATCGGTTATTTTAATGTGGATCTTGATTCTACACAGGACAAGTTGGTATTCAACCGCACTGCTTCTTTAAAAGATAGCTGGGCAAAAGAACAGGGAAGATAATCTTAATTTTAAGTGCCGTCTCATGTGGTAATACGATTATACATATAAAAAGCCTTTGCAACTTATTGCAAAGGCTTTTTATATGTATAATTTTCAATAATATGTTCTACGAAAATTCCAACCTGTTATTTCACTTTCTTGCTTTTCCCTTCCAGATAAGGAGTAAATACTTCCCCATCACGTGACATTTCAAATTTTGTATTAATCATGTCATTATCCAACAAAGTATAAGTCAGGCGAAATACCGGTACATTGTTTATTTTAGTGCTTGTAAACACAATTGACTTATCGGAACATAATACGGAATAATTAATTGTGTGTCCTTCATTGTCAAAGTAAATAGCTTTTGATGGCATTCCTGTATAATCAGGATAAATGATCATTAAATCATCATGGGTAATTTCTGACTTCGTATCAGTTTTTGGGAAATAGGTATGCCCTTTCCTGACCAGTATCTTTTTGTCCAGGTCAAAGTTGAAAGTAAAAGTACCATTCCCCTGGCCTGGCTGTCCGGCACCATCTCCTACCCATTTACCAATCAATTTATCAAAGTTAGACCAGATTGGACCTGATTGTCCAAAACAAATTACTGAAACTCCAACAAGCATTAAAAGCGTTATCAGCTTTCTCTTCAAATTAAAAACTGTCATATCGTATTTTTTATTTATTTCAAACCAATTTCCAGCACTGTAAAAGTTCCCGGCTTTATTGAGGCCCTTGGATGAGGATTCTGTGCAGTTGCTGCAGGGGTCTCACCGTACAAAGCAGTTGGCAGGTAAAGTTTATGGGTTTTGGTATTCACGGTAATTGTCCTGGCTCCTTTTTGAGTCGGGAAGCTTTCCAACACCGTAAATGTATTCGCATTCTTTTCCTGCACAACAGTCATGGTTCCTTCCCCGTTTGATGCATAGATTCTTTTCAATCCGGGATCAAAAGAGACTCCATCTACTCCTTCCCCGATTTTGATTGTCGTAACAACTTTTCCGGTTGCATAATCAACAACTACCATTTTCTTATTTTCACACACCGAGAACAGGAGGTAATTCTTTATGTCTATAGCCAGACCACTTGGTGCTTTTCCCGGTGAAACAGAGAATGTTTTTTCTACTTTCAGTGTTTTGATATTGATCACGCTGATGGAATTCTTATCTTCTATATTGACATAAATCCTCCCTTTCATATCATTCACCGGGAATTCCGGTTTCCCTGTCAAAGCAATCGTACCAATCACGGTGTTCGTTTTTGCATCAATCACTGTTGAATTTGAACTTCTACCATTGAAGGTAAAAACCTTATGGGAAATAGGGTCATAAATGATTGCATCGGGATTTTCCCCGGTCACTTTTACCTTTTCAATAAATTTCAATGTATTCAGCTCAATAATGGTCACTGAGGCATCACGGCCATTGCTTATAAATCCCTTGTCAAGATCCTTTGCCAGGGCAATCCCATGAACCCCTTTGGTATCAGGTATGGTTCCTACCAATGTTTTTGTGGCAATGTCCACTACATTCATTTCATTTCCATGGGATACATATAGCCTGTTGGCAGCCTCGTCCATGGTGATATAGTCCCAACCACCATTTCCTTTGATAGGAATCTTATTAATGAGTTTATAGTCAGACTGGGCTGAAGTAAAGCCTGCACATAAGAATATAAGGGCACTTAAAACTAAAATTGATTTATTCATATTGTGTTGTTTTAAAGTGAGTAATAAAAAAAACAATTATGATTTAATTATTTTCGATAGTTCCTGTTCTACTTCCTTTATCAACTCAGATTGCTTTTGCAATATTTCGTTCTTGTTTGTTTTGGAAATTGATTCCAACAAAGTACTAACCGATCCTAGCAGAGACTGAATATTCTCAAGCACCAGGTTATTGTCAATAGTAGGTTCCTCTAACACAGTTTGTTTTTTGACCACTGGCTTCTGGTAATTATGTTCTAATTTTTCAGCCATATAATTGATTGCTTCTGCCAATTCTTTAAACTCATCATTTGTAGAGATAGGTATGCGGTTCTTGAAATCAGAATTGGCAATATCTTTGATACTTTCTGTAATTTTCCGGATTGAGCCTGCAATATAGCCGGGGAAGTTTATCATGAAAGAGAATGTAATCAGGAAACAAACCATAAGAACGATCGAAAGTATCTTATACATATGCCTGATCATAACATTCAGGCTTTCATTCTTTTGAACGATGGATTGCATGTTCAACGTTGATACCGTAAAGATCCTGGCCTTTAATTCATTCGTCAATGGCAATATATTCACGGAATAGTAAGTCACCTTATCAGGGATATTGTCAACGTTTTGTAGCAACACCATGGATTTATATTTCAAATAGCCCTGCCTGATACTTTCAACCTGTTCCTTTTCACCAAATTCAGTAATATTCTGTTCCTCCAGGTTCAGGTTCTCTTCAAACTTAGTGAACGAACCTTTTAAGGAAGATTTATCAGCTTTAAATTGTTTGTTTAAAAAGATTGAATTTACAGCGGTATTGGTCTCATCAATCGCCTGAATCATATTCTCTGAATAATGAACCGACCTGTAATTGTTCTTAATAACCATTTCGGAACTGTATTTGATAGACGAAATATAATAAATGCTTAGGGCACCTATCAATACAAATTCTACAAAAAGAAACAATATCCCAAATAATACTTTCGTCCTGATTTTAAATTTCATGTTTTTGAATTTAATTTGTTTGTATTCCAGCTTAACATTTACGTAGCAAAGATAATTTAATTTAAACAACTGTGTTATTTTATAACAAAAATCCCGTCTGAAATATTTCAGACGGGATCTTTTTGTATCATTTTAGCTGAAAAAACTATTATTTTGCCTGTTTACTTTGTGGCAAGGGCTGCTTCCACCCTATTGGTCAGGTCAATAAAGGCAGCCACGTCGAGGCGTTCAGGGCGTAAGTCAAACAATGGATCGGCATACATGGGATGGCCTTGCTCCACCAATGGTTTTAATGAATTGCGCAGCGTCTTGCGTCGTTGATTAAAGGATGTTTTTACAACAGCCTTAAAAAGCTGTTCGTCACATTTAATTTGTGAAACATCGTTCCGTGTGAAGCGGATCACTGCTGAATCCACTTTTGGAGGCGGATCAAATACGGTTGGTGGCACGGTGAACAGATACTCTATTTTATAATATGCCTGCATTAACACGCTCAGGATACCATATGTCTTGCTACCTGCCGGTGCAGCAATCCGTTCAGCTACTTCCTTTTGAATCATACCTGCCAGGCATGGGATCGAATCCTTGTTTTCAAGCATTTTAAAGAAAATCTGGCTGGAGATATTATACGGGAAATTACCTATTATGCAGAACTTATCGTGGAAGTAACTCTTCAGGTCCATTTTCAAAAAGTCAGCTTCAATCACATTAAGCTCTGGATAATGCTTGTGCAGGTAGACAACTGATTCAGCGTCCAGTTCAACAGCCGTTAGGTCAATCAGTGGATTTTCTATCAGAAACTGGGTCAATACCCCCATTCCCGGACCTATTTCCAGTACTGATGTTTTTCCGTCGAGTATCAGGCTGTCAGCTATCTGACGGGCAATACCCATATCTTTCAGGAAATGTTGTCCCAGGTACTTTTTTGCTTTTACTTGTATCATATCGTTGTTGAATCCTGCTGAAAATCCGTTTTTTAAAATGAATATTTATAAAATGACTTAAGAGGCTGTGGTCCTTTTAGTAATTTAATTGTATCTTTGCACTAAGGAATAAAAATACCTTTTTTTGTTGCTTACAAAAGTAACTAATTTTGTTCATAGTTCCATAGTTTGAAGCATAAACTCCAGTAAAGAACCAGTCATTAAAAACTGAATGAGAAAATTATTTGAACTCATAGGCCTGCAAATCCGTTGGTTTATTGATTTATTTTATCCACCTTTCCGTAAATATATGGCCCTTCAATTCTTCCGGTATGGAGTCTCAGGGGTTGCCAATATGATTTTCGACTGGACCTTGTACTTTTTAGTCTATCACTTTGTGTTGCACCAACAAATGCTGCATGTGGGTATCCTCACCTTCAGTTCGCATATCGGGGCACTCTTTATTACTTTCCCCATTACCTTCCTCTCCGGGTTTTTACTTCAGAAATACGTTACATTCACTTCTTCAGAATTACGGGGAAGGGTGCAATTGTTCCGTTATTTCCTGGTGTTATTGGCGAATCTGGTATTGAACTATGCCGGGTTGAAATTACTGGTCGATTTCATTCACTTATATCCGACACCTGCTAAAATGATTGTTACCATCTTCACCACTATGTTTAGTTATTTCTCCCAAAAGAAATATACTTTTAAGAAAATAGATACTCAAATCCTATAACGGAAACTACAGCATGGATAGTACCCGTTTATTCTCATCCATCACAAAACATTCCGGGAATCTGTCTTCAAAGTCTGCGGTAGACTTCCTGGGAGTACTTTTTTTCATACTTTCCGTTGCCTTCTTAGTATATAAACTGTTTACCTTCCATCAATACGCCGAACTTGCCGCTCAATGGCAACAGACACCCCTATCCAGGGCATGGTGGTTAGCTTATGTTGTATTTCTATTGCCCTTAAACTGGCTATTGGAAGCCGTAAAATGGAGAATGCTCACTTCCCGGGTACAAAAAATTAGTCTCAACACTGCTGTCAAGGCTATCCTGTCAGGAATATCGACAGGTTTCTTTACACCAAACAGGGTGGGCGAACTGGTAGGTAGAATTGCTTTCCTCAAACCTGAGCACAGAAATGCAGGTGTTACACTAAGTATTGTAAACAGCCTGACCCAGAATATCGTTATGGCATTGTATGGAATTCCGGCATGTATCCTGTTTTTTTCGTACACTTCAGGATTACGGCACGATATGATACAATATGTCTCGATAACCCTGATTGGAATACTATTCATTGGAATAATCTATTTTACCCTCCCGCATTGGAGCCGGCAATTAAAATCCGGCAGTTTATCGGTGAGGATAAAAACATTTACAGATTGCCTGTCAGCCTACAACCTGAAAGATTTGGTTCAGATACTGGCAGTTTCTATGCTCAGATATATTGTTTTTTGCATGCAGTTCTACTTCATGTTACGGTTTTTCAACATTGCCTTAACCCCATGGCAAGCTCTGGTTTCCATCCCAACCACTTATTTATTTGTAACCTTCACCCCTTCCCTGGCATTCTCAGAAGCCGCTGTGCGCAGTTCGTTTGCTGTATTGATCATAGGCGCTTTTTCAGGTCAGGTTATCAATATAGCGCTTGCAGGCGTTTGTATCTGGGTGATAAACTTCATTGTTCCTATGTTGATCGGGTCAGTAGTGATGATAAAGAGAAGTATATGAATTCAACAAATACAAACTTAGAATGTTATAACTAAAGATTTCACATACTACATTGTCCAATATTTAATTGTAGATTGTATCTTTGTATGTTCATTTTTTAAAACACAACATTATGACAGTCATTGCCAACATTGATATAAGCACTCCTACCGGCCGTAAAATTGTTCGCGAGTTGGAAAAACACAAACGGGTAGTTCAAATCACATATCCTGAACCAATTGTTGAAGAAGTTGTAGAGGAAGAAACAATATCACTGGATGAAGCTGAAGAGTATTTATGGAATAAATTGGAAGAAAGTTATGGAGTAGATTTGCGTACTTTATGAATAAATATCAAATAAAGTTTTTAAAGAAATCTATTCAAGATCTCGATCAACTGAATGTATTTATTTCAGAAACATATAAAGCACCTTTAACAGCCAAAAGATATACAGAAGGTATTCTATCTTCAATTCGGTCCTTAAGCATATATGCCGAATCTATTCCAATATCTACACGCAAATCCATTATCTCGAAATATGGAGATAATATACGGCGGGTAAACTACAAAAAGCATGCTATAATTTATACTGTTAAAAATAATATTATAGTAATACGCCGAATAATTATTGCAAGTTTGATTAAATGATTAAAACTAATATTGTAAAAGTCAATACTATAATTTTTAGTTTTAGGTCCATAGAAATGCTTTAATTATTGAAATATAAACAAATCAAGAGTTCATGTAAATGCAACTAATACTTTGAATAATGTTTTATTATTATTAGTTTCATACCACGCAATTTATGATTATTAATTTTAGATTGAATCTTACTAAGATTATTCTTTAAACCACAACATTATGACTGTCATTGCCAACATTGATGTTAGTACTCCTACCGGCCGTAAAATTGTTCGTGAGTTGGAAAAACACAAACGGGTAGTTCAAATCACATATCCTGATGTAGAAACTATACCAGAGGGATCAATTACTTTGGAAGAGGGAATTGAAGAATTATGGAATCATTTGGAAAATCGTTTTGGGTATGATCTTCGAAAACAAGAAACATTATAAAATTTAAGTTTCCTTGAGAAAGCAGTTTCTATTGGCTAATAAATACAAAATTAACCGAGCTAAAATAATTGTTTATCTAAATTGAAAGGAGTATCTAATTTCTAAAACCATTCAACCTTAATAGAACACAGGCATTACAAAGGGTCTGGTCACCCATTTCCTGAGAAATACATCGTACTCATTCTCGGCGCCCAATATCAATCCCCAGTTATTGTTTACTTTGAACTCCAGTGAGCCTCCATAATTTGAATGAGGATACAACGGTGAAATGAATGGTGATATAGCCACTTTGCTTCCTGTTATCGAGTATTGTCCAAACAGGTTCAGCCCTATCCTTTCGGATAAATTGATTTTAAAGTTACCGTTTAACCCGGCATCATTGAAAAAACTATTGTATATATTAAACTTTGCAGCATAGATCCCGGCTGAAATAACTCCTACATTTTCTATCTGAAAGTTATAATTTCCCATAACTGAATTCAATCCACCCAACCCAATGAAGTTCGATTGAATGTGTGATGTACTGATAACGCTAATGTCATTGAGCACAAAATGATTTCTCTGGTTATTTTCCAGCTCAAACTGGTTAATGAAATAATAATGTTGATATTCAGGCAGGAGAGGTAAGATATAGCTTTTCGGGAATTTATATTCCAGAAAAGGATTAAATTCAAACGCATTCTTTCTGGAAGATGAAAGTTGGTCAAGCTGATTCGTTGCACCGGGTCTTTGTATAAAGTACAGTTGTCTTTTCAGAAAAAGGGAATCATCATTTTCCCTCGTTGTTTTTTGACCAAAACAACCGGCAGAGGCTAAAACCAACACTATTAATAGTGATTTTTTCATTGATAATCAACCTTTGGATTTTTTGCGTACATGTTAAGAAACTGTACAATCAGGAAGTCTATCGTTACTTCTTTTCCAACTCCAGGTCCACTCTCCCTAAATACAGCCCGCTTTTCCCTATCTGGGCAATCACCATATTTTTACCGGCCGCATTTTTTACACTTGTATTGGTGATCATACTGTGCGAATGTCCACCAATAATCACATCAATATACCTTGTTTTCCGGGCAACTTCAAAATCATTTACTTCATGCTTTGTACTGTCACTTCCTAAATGGGATAAACAAATAATAACATCGCAATGTTCTCTTTTCTTCAATAAATAGGATACTTCATTTGCTTTTTCTATCGGGTCCTCATACACAATCCCCTTGTAGTTTTTTTCAAATATCAGGCTGACAGGATTAACATCAAGTGCCATGATTCCAATTCGTAAGCCTGCCCTGTCAATGACAGTATACGGTTTTACCAGACTATACAATGCGGTATTATTCAGCTTATAATTTGAACTGATCATAGGAAATCTGGCATTTTTCAATACTACTGCCAGGGTATCAATTCCGTTATCAAATTCATGGTTCCCCAATGTTCCGGCATCATACTTCATCCGGTTCATAGCATCAATTTCCACCCTTCCGTTAAAGAAATTAAAGTATGGTGTTCCCTGCGAATAATCACCTGCATCCACCAGCAATACATTTTTCTCGTTGGCACGGATTTTTTCAATCATTCCCATCCTGCGTGCATAGCCTCCCATGTCAGCAGTCTTGAGTGACGACTTATCCGTAGGTTCTACCTGGCTGTGGGTATCGTTGGTATGCAATATCACCAGTTTTATTTTTTGTTGTGCCAATACGGTGAATGTCGAAAATATCAACAGGATCAGCATGCCACGAAACTTGAATCTATTATTATCTTTCATTTTATATCTTTTTTTTCCGGATAGTTATTTTCAAAAAACTATTTTTACTTTTAATGTTGAAATGTCTTCGACGATGTCAGGTTTGTTATAAATAGAGAATCCTTGTCTATATATTTCGCGATATGGAAATCGCGAGTCCCAAATGTTAGTTATTTAATAGAAATCAGATTCTCTGCCAACTTCTAATTACTAACTTCTTACAAAAAAATAAGTTAAACTACATACTACTTTTTTATACCGACTACTTTCTATTTATTACTTACTTTTTTCTAACTTCGACCTACTACCTTCTTTTTCTTCCTTCTACCTACTACCTACTTTTTTTCTTTCTACCTACTACAAACTACTTACTAATTGTAATTCTTCCGTCCAGTTTCGATTGTATTTTATTGCCTTTCCTGGTTTCGTTTTTTATATAGTCCAACAGCATATCCCTCACTTTGATTCCTGTGTTTACACGTTTGACATGTTGGGCTAACTGGATCATTTTATCGTTTCCACCTGCCAGGTAATCGTTGGTGGCAATGGTGTAAAGCTTGTCTTTGTCCAGTGGCTTCCCATCAATGGTTATATTCGTTGCTTTTCCATGATCAATCACCATGCGTAATCCCGAAACTCCTTCCCCACCCATGCTGGCAAAGTACTGGAGCAATTCGTCAAGCTTATCGCCTTTCAACCACAAAATCACCAGCTCATTTTCAAAAGGCATCAGCTCAAACACTTTCCCTACCGTAATATTTCCAGCCGGTACCACGGTGCGCAATCCACCCAGGTTCACAATTCCAATATCCACTTTCTCTCCCAGAAACACGGTAGCCGTTCGTTTATATACATCGGCACTAAAATTAGAGAGCAGGCTTTCCGGGCCATGGCCTTTCATGGTCTCAGCTGCCTGGCCGATCACCACATTCATCTTAGCACCAACGCGTTCTTTCAACGGCTGCAGATAACTCTCATAATTTTTATCAGCTATCGCTTCCGTACTACTGTCAAGTGCAATTTTAGTAGAAGTGGCATGGGTGACTACCCACGTCTTATGACTGCATGACACTGATGCAAAAATGAATAAAAATATTATAAAACTATTTTTGACGTTCATCGGAATTTGATTTTTAAATAAAGTATCTTGTTTGAAAAACAAAGTACGAAAGTACTTAAAATTAATTTACATGCCAAAAAGCAAAATAAAGTTTCTTTTTAATGCAGGCCCAGCCATTTTTGTTGGAAACAATTTACGAATAGTACACCTGATGTTTAGATAAGTATTCGAATGCGATAAGATGCGATCACATTGAACTAATCTGGAATTAAATAATCCCGGATTTTTCATTTGTCATCGCTTCTGAGTGACAATATCATGATGTCGCCACGATGTTGCTGATAATCCATATATAATCCAATAATAATCCATATATGATCCATATATAATCCATATTTATATAAGGATGGATTATATATGGATTATTACTGGTTTATTATTTTGTTATTTTTTTGTTATAAGCGACATCATGGCGACATCATGGCAATATCACGGCTATGTAAAAATTGAACTTAATACTAAAAATCATGCATTCAAAAAGTTCATTATTTTAAAATTGCAGGGTTTTATCTTTTGTTTGGTTATTGGAGCTTGACACTTAATCACTTCCGGGAATCGATTGTCACTATTTTAGTTTTCTTTAAATTTCACAGGAAGAATGCTCGTATTTGAAACCCGAACATCTCTAAGTTTTTGTAGGTAAAAGCAAATTGTCGTATATTTGCATGTTCGTAAAAGAGTCAGGAATTAAACATCGCATAAAAAGCATAAATACAAATGAATTTTATTGAAGAATTGCAGTGGAGGGGCATGATCCATACCATGATGCCGGGAACAGAAGAACAATTGGCAAAAGAAATGACGTCGGCGTACGTGGGCATTGACCCTACAGCAGATTCGTTACACATTGGCCATTTGGTGAGTGTTATGATGCTGAAACATTTTCAACGTGCAGGTCACAAACCGATTGCATTGGTAGGTGGTGCTACCGGAATGATTGGCGACCCATCAGGAAAATCGGCTGAACGGAATTTATTGGATGAGGCAGCCCTTCGTCATAATCAGGATTGTATACAGGCTCAACTGGAAAAGTTCCTTGATTTCACCAGCAATTCACCCAATGCAGCCGAAATGGTGAATAATTACGACTGGATGAAAGGATATTCCTTCCTGAATTTCATTCGGGATATCGGAAAACATATCACCGTGAACTACATGATGGCTAAAGAATCGGTAAAAAAACGACTTAGCAGCGAATCGAACGTAGGCATGTCGTTTACCGAGTTTTCATACCAATTGCTACAAGGCTATGATTTTCTGCATTTGTATCAGGAAAAGAACTGTAAACTGCAAATGGGAGGCTCTGACCAATGGGGAAACATTACCACCGGCACCGAACTGATCCGTCGCAAGACCGGAGGAGAAGCTTTCGCGTTGGTATGTCCTTTGATTACGAAGGCTGATGGTGGTAAATTTGGAAAAACAGAAAGTGGCAACGTGTGGCTGGACCGCCGGTATACCTCGCCTTATAAATTCTACCAGTTCTGGTTGAACGTGAGTGACACCGATGCTGAGAAATACATCAAGATCTTTACGGCCATTGCGAAAGAAGAAATTGACAGCCTGATTGCTGAACATGCCCTGGCTCCTCATTTGCGTATCCTTCAGAAAAGGCTGGCACAGGATGTAACCGTGATGGTTCATTCCGAAGAAGATTACCAGGCAGCGGTGGAAGCTTCGAACATATTGTTCGGGAATTCTACCTCCGAAGCATTGAAAAAACTGGATGAAGAAACCCTGCTGGCCGTATTTGATGGGGTTCCCCAATTCACGATTCCGAAGGAATTGCTGGCTACGGGAGTCAAAGCGATCGACCTGCTGACCGAAACAGCCGCTGTTTTCCCATCAAAAGGGGACATGCGCAAGCTGGTTCAGTCCGGAGGGGTAAGCATTAACAAAGAAAAACTGGAAAACCAGGACGAGCTGCTGGATAGTTCAAAACTGCTCAACAACAAATATTTATTGGTCCAGAAAGGCAAGAAGAATTATTATTTGCTAACGGCAGAGTAAAGATATAAACACTTATTTAGATTATTTTCTCAAAAGGGTTTGGAAAAAAGAAAATAAGATGTATCTTTGCAGCGCTTTAGAAATGAAGCCCAACGATTGTCTCATGGTGTAATGGTAGCACTGCAGTTTTTGGTTCTGCCTGACCAAGTTCGAGTCTTGGTGAGACAACCAATCAAGGTAATCGGTTGAATTTCAAAAAGGAAGTTCAACCGGTTTTTTGTTTCGCAAAAGCATTGTTTACAAGAAATATTTTTGTAATTTTGTACCATTAAAAACGTTGGGCCGAAAGCCTACAGTACAAGGATGTGATTTCCGCACATAAAAAGGGGAGCAACAGCGTATTGTCTCATGGTGTAATGGTAGCACTGTAGTTTCTGGATCTGCCTGTCAAGGTTCGAATCCTTGTGAGACAACAATTCAAAATGATAAATGCCTGATAGTCAAATATGACTTTCAGGCATTTTTGGATTTATTTTAAGACTTGCACAAAACTTGCACAAAACATTGTTCAAAATCACTTGAAATACTTGTGGAGAACTTGCTCAAGAGTTGCTAAGAAAATTCTTTGAAATGTAAACAAGGTCTAAATCATTTAATAAAAAATCCCCATAACATGGTTATTTCAGAGAATTGAAAACTCATTTATTGAGTTTAGTGGGTGAAAGTAAAAAGTGAAAATCTTATTTATTCATTTGATTTATTGCTGACTATTTTCTCATTAAAATTACTTTTTCAAATCTAAGGAACATTTCTGTTTTAGAAGATAGGTCCATATACATCGAGAACATACTCTACAAAGCTCACCAGATTAAATCTAAAGCATTCCATTAACCCGGGAAACAACTACTTCAGATTGCCCGGAGAACAACGCATTCAAAGCTTAAATAGTCTCATTGGATCCCTTATCTAACGTTCACATCAACTTTACCTTTCATATCACGGGAAGAACTGCCCAGCATAAGGGTGTAACTTCCAGGTTCCACCTCCCATGCCCTTTTGTTTTCGTTGTAATAGGCAAAACTGCTTACAGGTACCTCCAAGGTTACCATCTTAGTCTCACCAGCTTTGAGGAATACTTTCTTGAAAGCTTTCAGTTCCTTTGCAGCACGGGTTACAGAAGATTTGGATTTACTCATGTAGAGTTGCGCTGTTTCGGCACCATCGATTTTACCGGTGTTTGTCAATGAAAAGGATACTTTCACGATACCATCAGCCTTTACCCCTGTCTCATCAACCGTTGGTTTCGAAAAGTCGAAAGTGGTGTAACTCATGCCGTAACCAAAGGGAAACAGTGGAGCTATTTTTTTTGTATCCAGCCAACGGTAACCCACCAGGATATCCTCTTTGTACTGAACATTCACACTATCACCGGGATAACAAAGTTTATCAAAGGAGTGAGCACCGATATCGTTAAGTTTCTTCGGAAATGAGAATGGTAATTTTCCGGATGGATTCACATCGCCCGAGAGTACATCAGCCAACGCATTTCCGGCTTCCGAACCCAAATACCAAGCCTGCACAACGGCTGGAGTATTTTGCAACCAAGGCATCGTAATTGCATTCCCACTTGCCAAAATCACAACAATATTTTGGTTTACTTTCCGTAATGATTCAATTAGCTTATCCTCCCCAAATGGCAGACTAAGCGACTTGCGGTCGCCACTTTCACAATCCTGAAAATAATTCTTATTTAAACCTCCTACAAAAAACACCACATCAGCCGTTTTAGCTACCTCAACAGCTGCATTCAGCAGAGAATCAGCGTTTAGTTTAGATGGTTCTTCACGCCCGTAGAGCGAAGGCCCTGAAGCATATCCCATACTGTAAACAATATGTTCTTTGCCATATTTGTCTTTTAAGCCTTGCAAAGGAGATACTTCGTAAGCTACTTTAAGTGAAGTGGAACCTCCACCTACAACCAAACTGCGGGCAGCATTCTCACCGATGACGGCGATTTTCTTATATTTCCCCGCAGGGATTGGTAACATATTATTCTCATTTTTCAACAATACAATGGCTTCCTGAGCAATTTTGCGGGCAACCTCGCTATGTTCGGGCGATACGAAACGTCCAAACGGGCGATTAGCACTCATAGTGGTGCGGAAAATTATGCGCAAAATTCTACGAGCCTTATCATCAAGTTTGGCCATGTCGTATTTTCCTTCCTTAATTCCTTTCAGGAATGGGTTGGCCAAATAATAACTGGAGAATGGGAAATGACCTTGAGTTGTCAACCCATTCGTATAAGTACCCATTTCAATGTCAAGACCATTGTTTACAGCCTCATCAGTATTGTGTACGCCGCCCCAGTCGCTAACAACTACACCATCGAATTTCCAGTCCTGTTTCAGTATTTTATTCAATAGTAAGTCACTATGACAACAATGCTCGCCTCTGAATTTGTTGTACGCACCCATAATCGACCACGCTTTTCCTTCTTGAACAGCCGCTTTGAAAGCCGGAAGATAAATTTCGTGCAATGCGCGGTCGCTAAGGTTTACATTTATTTCTCCGCGACTAATTTCCTGATTGTTCAGCGCAAAATGCTTAACACAAGCCGCCACACCGCAGGATTGTACACCCTGAATATAAGGAACAACCAAGCGCGATGCCAGATAAGGATCTTCGCCCATGTATTCAAAGTTGCGGCCATTAAGCGGGCTACGGTAGATATTTACCCCGGGACCCAACAAGATGGTCTTTTCGCGATGACGTGCTTCTTCTCCAATAGATTTACCAAACTGCAATGCCATTTCGGGATTGAAAGTTGCAGCCAGTGCCGTAAGAGCAGGAAAGGCAGTACACGAATCATTCGTCCATTGAGCACCACTCCATTCATCCCATAATTTTTCGTCGCTCACACCGTGCGAACCATCCGACGACCATACATCAGGGATCCCCAAACGAGCAACTCCCTTAGAGCTAAACTTTGATTGAGCATGACAAAGCTCCACCTTTTCTTTGGTAGTCAGCAACGAAAGGGCATTTTCCACCCGATCTTCAATAGGTTTGGTTACATCAAGGTATACCTGCGTTTTTTGCTGCGCAGTTACCATTATAGAGATTCCTAAAACTATTGACAGAATTATTGATTTCATATGTGAATAATTTATTTTATAGAACATAAGGAACTCGCATGCCAGATTCTCATTGCCTTTGGCGAACCTGCTTGTTCATGCTTCGTTTCATATTATAATAATTTGTTTATAAATGTAAAATGAAACGGACATGTTGCAATATATTAATATCATATTCAGTATAGTTTTGAAGCAACACATTCATCTCATTTGCAAATAATTGTATTTTACAATTTCACGACAATTTTAGAACCATTATATTGAATAGTTTTAGGTTCTGAGATTGATTTGCCAATGGCAATAACACGAAATGTACGGTTGGGGAGCATTCCTTCGAAGCTGCCCTTACGATCGCCAATAGTAAGCGTACTTTCAGCTTCGTTGTATACGAAATTAATGGTAGCAAAATTGCCTTTTTCATAATTATAGTTTGTGCCTTCGTCTTCGTACAAACTGAACTTGCCATCTTTACCCTGATACACACGAATTTCGATGTCATCGGCTTTCTTTTCGGAAGCATATTGCATCACCGGACCAACAGGCAGGATTGTACCCGCAGGTACGAATAAGGGGATATGTTCAAGCGGAGCTTCAACATTTATTTTTTGACCGCCGTCTATGAGTTTGTTTGAGTAGAAATCGTACCATTTGTTTCCTGCAGGGAAATAAACCTCGCGGTTGCGTGCTTTGTAACTGTAAACCGGGCAAACCATCAATGCAGAGCCCAACAGGAATTGATCACTAACTCCATAAGTATGTTTATCTGCTGTATAACTCATTGCCAGCGAACGCATCAACGTATAATCGTTATGGTAGGCCATTCCTGCCAACGAGTAGATGTATGGCATCAGGCGGTAACGCAGTTCGTCATAATAGACAAGGCTTTTGTAAACCGGATGATTCTCAGGGGCAAGATTATAAATTTCGCGGTAAGGGAATTGCCCGTGGCTACGGAAAAGAGGGGCAAACGATCCGAACTGAAACCAACGCAGGTTCAATTCACGCCATTCATTAAGATCGGCATTTTCACTACCCGTTTTATCAAAAATTTGCTGGGCGGTATCATAACGTTTTTCCACGCAGAAGCCGCCAATATCCATGGTCCAGAAAGGGACACCCGACATGGCAAAGTTGAGTCCTGCCGATATTTGCGACTTCATATCTTCCCAACGGGTAGCAATATCGCCACTCCATGTAGCAGTGGAGTAGCGTTGCAAGCCTGCAAAACCTGAACGGGTAAGCAAGAAAACACGTTTGTTGTTATCCGCTTCACGTTGTCCTTTGTAGATAGCATCTGCATTCATCAGGGCATAAGCGTTGAAATATTTGTTTGAGGACCCTAATGCTGTTGGTCCACATAATTTCTTGCGATAATCCATATCGGTACAATCCCTTACATTAGGTTCGGAAGCATCCATCCACCACGCATCAAATCCTTTTACATAAAGGTTGTCTTTCATCTGATTCCAGAATAATTTGCGAGCACCGGCACTGTAGGCATCGTAGAAAGATCCGACATAACCAGGACCAACCCAATCACGGATACTGTCTTTAGCAGCCTGCATATACATCCAACCTTTTTGTTCAAATTGTTTAAAATGGTCGGTTGTGACATAAAACTTCGGCCATACCGAAATCATGATATGAGCGTTCTCTTTGTGTAACGAATCCACCATGCCTTTTGCATCCGGGAATCGGGCAAGGTCGAATTTGTGGCTTCCCCACTCAGATTCAGGCCAGTAGTTCCAGTCAAGCACGATATTGTCGAGCGGAATGTTCCGTTTGCGGTATTCGGATACCACGTTCAACAATTCATCCTGCGTTTTGTAACGTTCGCGACTTTGCCAATAACCCATAGCCCATTTTGGCATAATACTGGCCTTGCCGGTCAGGGTGCGGTAACCGCTGATTACGTTATCCATATTTTTACCTGCAATGAAATAATAATCCATCTTGTCTCCCATTTCCGACCAAAAGGATATGTTGCCGTTTTTCTCCAACTGGCTTGATGATAATGCTTTTAGTCCGATATAAGAAACACCGCCATCGGGTTTCCATTCTAATTTTATTCTGGTGCGTTCTCCTTTTTTCAATGGAAAACGGTAACGGTATGTATTCGGATTCCACGAGGTTCTCCAACGTTCGGGCACTACCAACGAATCGTTAAGCCACACTTTGGTGTATCCGGCATAGTAAAGACTAAATTTGAAAGTATCCGTTTGATTGGCAACAATAGCTCCTTCCCAAACTATTGAACCATCATTGAACTTAAATTCGGTTGGAAAATTTTTTACAGTTTTAATATTTTCGTAATCTATGGACGATTCCTGACGGACAATCGGAGCTTGATCCTTTTGAGTGTATGTAGCAGTAAGAGAACCCTCTTTACCGTCCTTATTATAGAGAGTAAACTGGTTCAGGTCTTTGTAATCGCGGGGATCACCGTACTTGCTCTGTGAATAATTATCCCACAATATCCCGTAATTATTGGTAGACATGATGAAAGGGATGGACACCTTCGTATTGTACTGGAAAAGATCCTCGCTTTTGTTTTTGTAGTTGAAATCATCCGACTGATGTTGTCCCAACCCGTATATCGCTTCACCGGGAGTACCTGTGAAAACCTGCTGCATGGTGTAACCTTTATCGTTTTCTACAGCAAAGGGCTTGAAACTTCTCCCACCTTTTACCTCTTGAAGCAATACTTTCCCTGAATTGTCTAAAAATGAGATTTTACCTGTTAGCAGGTCAACCTTTACGGTAAGTTCATCAGTGGTCAGTTGGGCAAATTGCTTATTATCTGTTACTTTAAAATGCGTTTTTGGTTCTAATCCAGCCACAACACAAAGACTGGGTACGTTCGGTAGAACGTTTTCAGGAGATGCCTGCACCCTGACAATCCGGCTGTTGACAACGCTGATTTCGATAGTTTTCGCAGCACCATTTTTAGGCGAGACCTTCATGCCGTTAGGCAATGTTTGAACAGAGCCGACTGAAAACATGCATCCTGCAATTGCCAGAAATACAATAGAGAGAGAGATTCGTTTCATTCGATTTTTATTTTATATTTTCTAGGATTTTCTTTGTTTATCTTTTTTTTAGGGATTTACTTTGTTGAATTTTCATTATTCACTCCATACCAATACCCCGGCAGGTTTCAATACTTTTTCGCCAACTAATATCTTAGAAGTTACAGGCAGGTTCATTGCATAGTCTTGAGAAGAATAATTTACAGCAACATAAAACCCATTGCGCCAATAAACATACACCCCCTGGGGATAATCTTCAGTTGTGGCTCCTGATTCGACATAAGTATTGCGTAAAATATCTTTTTCCAGATTCGAATCATCGGTATCCACTCCTATGTAGGTTACAGAACCTTTCCCAATCTTGTGTTTCACAACAGCAGTTTTACCTTTGTAGAACTGGTTGTCATAAGTCGCCAGCACTTCCGTATTTTTATCGGCCATAAGCATATCGGCCCAATTGTTCCAGTAGTAATGGGTCGATTTCATTAAAATATCGCCTTTTGCGTAGCCGGAAAGCATATCGGTTGCTTTTAAATGTGCGCCTATCAGGCCTGAAATTGGTGCAGCAATTTCACTTTCCCAGAAATGTCCTGCCCGATCTTTGGTAGCTGTACGGCAAGTTACAATCAAATGCCCTCCATTCGATACATAATTATTCCATTTCTTTACTAAAGCGGAATCAACCATTTCGTAAGCAGGTATTATCACGACCTTATATTTTGACAAATCGGCTGTTTCCGGGACTACGTCAACAGTTGCCCCCAGGGATTTACCTAATTCCAAAAACTTAACCGGGTAGTTCCAGGCATCCCATTGGAAGGTTTGTTTTTGCCTGTCGATAGTCCAGTAATTTTCGAGATTCCAAACAATTGCAGTGGATCGGGCAGCTAGTTTCTCGGGCATTTTAGCATCAGGCTTGTATTGTTTACGGAGTTCTTTTATCTCTTTCATAAACTGCATATACTCCTCCCCACCGGGCGAAGGTGTTACGCCATCTGTCAGTATCATACCCGCATGGTATTGTTCAGAGCTATACAAAAGCTGACGGAAACGATAGGAACAGGCCAGTTTCCCACCCGCAGCAAAGGTATGATACAGCCACATACGCACAGTACCCGGCAAAAGCAGCGGATTGTAACCACCCCAGTTTACCGGTCCGGGCTGAATTTCCATCACTCCCGACATACCGCCTACGGATTTATAATATTCTGCTCCAAACAGGATTACTTTGCTATTTCCCAAGCGAAATCCTTGATCACCAAGATTGTCAGTGCCACCATTTGGATAAGCAGTATAGGCAGCAAAATCGAGTTTTTTCGTACGCCGTGGGTCAGCACCTGTGCATATTGCTGTATAATTGGTGGTGATATATTGGTTCTTCGAAATGAAGTTCCGCAATGCTTCTGCCTGAAAGTCCAGGAATTCCCCTTGCGCATCGGCTGAGTAACGTTTAAAATCAAGCAGAGCGTGAGGATTGTTGCCCCACCAACCCACCAAGTTGGTATTAGGGATAATAACCTGATCGAAATTATTGAACCATTGGCTCCAGAAGGCTGCCCCCCAGGCTTGGTTCAACGTATCGATGGTTTTATACTTGTTTTTCAGCCACTGCCTGAAAGCTTCTTGCGATGATGGACTGTAGTCCGCATTTGCTGGAGGCTCATTATCAATTTGCCATCCGGTCACATTTTTATTTTGCCCATAACGTTTGGCCATTTCGGTTACGATTTTATCGACAAACATGCGATATTTGGCATTGACGATTGATTCCAGTCCACGTGTGCCGTTCTCGGCACGAATGTAATGGCCATCCATGCAAAATGTTTCGGGGTAGTTTATACGCATCCATGTCGGTGTTGTTGCCGAAGGAGTACACATGACCACCTTAAGGTTGTATTTGGCGCATATGTTCACTACTTTATCAAGCCATCCAAAGTCAAACTTCCCTTCCTCGGGTTCCATTTTGAACCAGGCAAACTCGGCAATGTGGACAAATTCAAAACCCATGTCCGAAATCTTCTTTATATCCCGTTCCCACTGGTTTTCGTTCCAATGTTCAGGATAATAATAAATACCGGTAGTAATCAGGTCTTTCTCAGGGAAAAACCGATTGGCATTTTGAGAATTGACGGTCAATACTGAAATTGACACTAACACTACAATCAAGAACTTTTTCATAATCTGTTTTTAATTTTTTATTTTATACAGGACATTGACCTTTTTAACCTGCAACCCTGTTATTTCTTAATCACTTTAAACGTTTTTGTCCAGTTTTTTCCTGTTATTTGTACAATATACATGTTGGGTTTCAGCGAAGAGCCGAATGTGAATAAGCTATTGATCGCCGAATGTCCAATAACTTCAACTTGCTTGCCCAGCATATCGAATATCGAAATACGAATTAACTCATTGGGGTTGTCAATTTTCAGATTAAATGATGTCGTGAATGGATTGGGATATAATTCTAAAGCAACATCATTTAAGGCTACAGGAGTGCCTGTAATTGCATCTTTCGCTCCCTGCATGATAGAACTCAACACATCTGTATCCTTTGTTTGCCCTGTTGAGAAGTTGAATACTCCTCCTGTGTCCCAACAATATGTGATAATTCCCCTATTCATTGCCGCCATTACAAAATAGCGGTAATAAGCTTTAATTGAAGCATTGTGAAGCGCCTGATCTGATGGAGGGCTGAGTGTTCTTCTGAATGCGCCATATTCACCAATTATTACAGGAATCCCTTTATCGACGAACTTAGTTTTCATCCACCCTAAATATTTATCCATATCGCTTTCTTCACCCCAGGTTGAATTACGTGTAGCATCAGTAGTAGAATGATTGCCTTTTCCCCAGTAATAAAACATGTTGCCCCAGCTTGCATCTCCATTTAAACCACAGAAGTTCCAGGGGGTATAATAATGCACTTCCACTATCAAACGATTGGCAATACTATCAACAGGCATTTTGTTCATTAAATTATTAGTAGCAGTGATATCAGTTGAAGGACCTTGTATAACAAGTGTACGTGAACTGTTATTCCCTCCTGTAGCACGAACTGCATTGATAAAGGTCTGATGATATGATAATAAAACAGACATTCCGGTCGCATCTGATACATTGGGTTCATTTGCTCCGGCGAAAAGCAGATGGTCATTATAATTTTTGAAGTAATTGGCAATTTGTGTCCAATATCTTTTCTGCCTTGCATTAACAGTATCTTTATTCGCTAAGTTAACCCTGTTTTCCAGCCAACCCTTATCCCAGTGGGCATTCATAATTACATACATGCTATCGTTCATGCAATAGTCCACTACCTTTTTTACATTGGCAAGCCATGCTACATCAATTTTACTGGTAATCGTATCGGAATGATAGAACCAGGCAACAGGAAGCCTGACGGTATTAAAGCCGGCAACTTTCACTGAATCAATGGTTCTCTGAGTAGTCGAGCCAAAGGAATTACGAGGAACCCAGGTAGCTTCAAGCACGTTTCCCAGATTCCAGCCTATTTTCATTTTACTTGCTATTTGTTGTGCAGTTGGCAACTCTGCTTTAACCGTTGCGGACATCAAAAGCCCGCTTGCAATAATGGTAACAAGTATAATCTGCCTAAAAGAACGAGACAATAAAGTTATTTTCATTTTTAATACTTTTTTATTCAATTTATAGTTTACTCCATCTATTCCAGGGTCTTCTGTTAGTATCTTAACTCTCAATTTCGTGTATTTTTTGACACAATATTACAGAATTAACTTCTAACTATTTTATTCAGACTATTCCATATAAGGTCTTAAAATCAAAATACGTAGTATTTTTATAATCCGTTTTTAATCCGCCAAATATGTGTATATCCGCGTTCTAATCTTAATTCTGGCTTGTCCAGGTTAGGAATAATATGGCATATTGAGTTTAATAAACCAATAGCTTTTTCGTCAAACTATTTTGATTATTTGAAAATCTGACCAGGTAAATACCAGGTTTTAGATTGACATCTAATTGGGTACGTTGCTTATCAAACACGGTTTGTTCTAAAGCAATCTGACCGTTTATTTCAATAAGCTGTATGGTTGTCAGACCTTTAAGCCCACCTAAATCAACGGTTAGCTTTTTTCCGTTCAAAGGATTAGGGAATAGGACAATATCATCAGGTTTTATAACCTGTGATACACTAGCTAATGTATCTTTTGAAACAGTTATATTGCAAATTGTTTTCAAGCTTCCATCAGTAGTAGTAGCAGTAATTACGGTTGAACCTTGTGATACGGCGGTTACCAGGCCCGATGCGCTTACGGTAGCAACATTGTTTTGACTTGAACTCCAACTTACTGAATTCCTGGATGCATTGGTTGGAAGTACCGTGGTAACAAGCTGTTTGGTCTCCCTAATTTTAATTGTGCCCATTTTGGGGGATATTGTAACACTTGTTACCGGAATGCCAACAACAATTTGTAACGTAGCTCTTTTCACACCAGCCATTGCACTAATAATTGCTTTACCACCTCCAAGTCCTGTAACAAGCCCTTCGGAACTAACTGTTGCTACGGTAAAATTATCTGAAGTCCATATAATCGATTTGTGCGTTGCATTACTTGGTGATACTGTTGCGGTTAATGAGGCCGTTGCACCAATATCAAGGGAATTGATCGTTTGACCAATGGTAACACCTGTTGCCGGTATTGTATCTGTGGCTCCCCGCACCATAGAATTGACAATCCCATAGTCATTCACCTTTCCTGTGCTACGGTTAAATAATGAACCGGTGTCCCAAACGAAAGGGATTATTCCATTTTTAAGCGCCGCATTTACCATATAGTAATAATAATACTCAATAGATTTATCGTGAAGATCCCGATCTGCACCTGAAGCAAGTGATCCACGTTTCCATGCCGCATACTCACCCAAAATTACTGGTACACCCTTATCTACAAATCTGGTTTTAAGTGTAGTACCAAGAAATTTGTCAGCATCGGCCTCTTGGTCATAGGTTGGATTATGTTTAATATCTGTGGCCGAAAGATTGCCTTTTCCCCAGTAATAAATGCAATAAAGGGAATCAACACCATTACCCCACGGGTTAATATCATCTTTAGCCAAAAGGGCAAACTGATAACCATAACTGTGTGCTTCAAACATCAACCGGTCAGGGATTTCGTCTTTTGGAATAGTTGAATAGTCGGGGTGTCCCTGAAAAATCAGCGTTCGCGAACTATTGTTTCCACCAGTTCCACGCACTGCTTTAATGAAGGTTTGAATATATTTTTCCATTACAGTACGCCCAATTGCCTGATCTTGGCTATTTGGTTCATTGGCGCAGGCAAAAAGTAAATGGTGATCATAATTTTTGAAATAATTGGCAATTTGTGTCCAGTAAGCCTTTTGCATAGCATTTACACTAGCTGAATCGGCTACAGTAACATGGTTTTCCAGCCAACCTTCATCCCAGTGAATGTTAATCATCACGTACATACTGTCTTTAATGCAATAGTCAACGTTTTTTTTAACTTGGGCAAGATAAGATGCATTAATTATATTGGTGGTTTTATTGGAATTATGGTACCAGGCACAAGGAAGCCTAACTGAATTAAACCCCGCAACTTTCACGGAATCAATGAGTCTTTGAGATGCATTACCGGGTGTAGCCCAGGTAGCTTCAAGCGTGTTCCCAAGATTCCAGCCAAGTTTCATTTTGCTGGCAATTTGTATTGCGGTAGGTAATTCAGCCCACACACTCGTAGACATGAATAGCACGAGCATGATACTCGCAAAACGAATAATTCTAAATATTAGTGATTTTCTCATAACATAAAAAAAGTTTTAATTGATATTTTTCGTATCCATATGATTTAGAAATTGGCTTGATTTAATAGTTACTGAACACCAAAAAGAGTTGAAACCCTTTTGGTGTTTTTTAAAATCTTTAATATTGAACAAAACTTACCGAAGCATCTTTGGCTCCTTGATTGACTGATTTGATTATACCCCGATCAAGTATTGCACCTGTATTGCGATTAAACAACCACCCGGGCACATCCCAGCAAATAGGGATTAATCCTTTACTAACGGCTGACTTAACTACACATTTATAATAAGACTCGACTGATGCGTTGTTAAGCACCTGATCTGAAGGCGAACTAAGTTTTCGTTTTCCAGCACCAAATTCGCCGAGAATTACCGGAATTCCTTTATCCACAAACTGTTCTTTCATCTTTCCAAAATACTTTTCCACATCGCTTTCTTCACCCCATGTAGCATTGTGGGCGGCATCGGTTGTCGAATGGTTGCCCTTTCCCCAATAGTAGAACTTTTTGCCCCAGTCTGCATCATTTTCCATAAGGCAGAATTGATATGGGGTATAATAGTGAACTTCAGCCATCAGATGGTCGGCAATTATATCTTTCGGCAATGTTTTCATCAGTTTATAAGTATTTTCAACATCAGTTGAAGGACCCTGGAAGATAAGGGTACGCGAACTATTGTTGCCTCCGGTTGCCCGAACAGCATCAATAAATGTCTGGTGATAAGATAATAAAACCGACATTTGGATGGAATCGTGGACACCAGGCTCATTGGCACCTGCAAAAAGCAGATGCTCATCGTAACCTTTAAAATAGTTGGCAATTTGAGTCCAATATGCACGTTGCCGTTTATTTACTATATCCTGATTGGCTTTATTTACTCTGTTTTCCAACCACCCTTTATCCCAGTGCATGTTTATAATCACATACATATCGTCTTTAAAGCAATAATCCACAATCTCTTTTACACGGGCAATCCATTCTTTATCAATAACACTGGTAACGGTGTCGGAGTGGATAAACCACGATACGGGTAGCCTTACAGTATTAAAACCGGCAGCCTTTACCGAGTCGATAAGTTTTTGTGAGGTATGGCCTCCTCCCCAGGCAGCTTCTCCTCCGATAGCCTCAAGGGTGTTACCAAGGTTCCAACCAACTCCCATCTTGCCGGCAATATGTTGTGCTGTTGATAATTCTGATTTTGCTGAAGCAGATGTTAACAGTCCGCACGAAATGATTACAATAAATAGTCTTTTACTAAATAATTGTGGTAAAAACGCAATTCTTCTTTTCATTTTAAATTAAAATTGATATTTGTATTTTATAATTTATTGCACTGTTTATTAGATATTTAGGTATGCTTTTCTAATAATCACCTTTATGGATTGAAAAGTGTTATTCCGGAAAATCCTATAATGTATACTCAGCAACTTCAACTACAGGATTTTACATAATATTTACAAGGTAAAGATACTCTCAAATACGATACAACTCAGTATTGATTTGTTTCCAATTGCGGGCGTTTAAGTATCATTTGGAGCGATTGAAGCTACGCAAATAATAAAGGGAAGGATGGGTTAAAGTGAATTCTGGATAATAGTCAGGGTCGACTATTAGCATATCAGTCGTTCATTTCAAATTCATGAACATATTCGGATCAGGAGTTTTTTAATCCGCTGGTACACTCGTAACAAAGTTCCATACCGGACGGATAATAATCAATCTGACCCGAAGCAGTATAGAGGTTGTGTAAGAATGAAATTTATTGATTTTGTTACTAACGAATTGATAGTTGATACATTTTTCTGAAAAAGATAATAAGGTTGGAGTTTGTGGTTCGTTGGTTTTCTACGAAGGTTTAATACATTAAAAATAAGGTTTTGAAGTAATAAACCTTATTTTTGTTTGTCAACTAAATAACAAATTGTAATGTGCTAACAGGTTGCTGCAGTAAGCTGTCTGAAACGTGAATGGCACGGTGCTTTCCGTTGTAGTTTGCCCAAGTGGTATCAGCGAAGTGTAAACCGGACATTAAAACATTCAAAATAGCTATAGTCAACAAGCTCGATATCCACCAATCGGTTGACTCCCTCCCTTTAGTTCAAGTCTCTTATCTCTTATTTTCGTTCAAGTTTAATAAATTGCTTGCACCTGGATAGTTCAAGTTTTAGCGAACTGTAACTTGGACTGATAACTATTTCAGTTTGTAACTGACCTTTTACCAAGTTTCAATATCCACCAATTTGTTTAATTTTCTCCAATCGACGACACTACTAGACCGCTTTACTCAAATCTCCTCTTTCTACTGACTACAAATTATCAATCTCGGACTAAATGGAGAAGGATGTAGTGAATAAAGATATCCTTATTGTTATTCGATCCTGGATGGTTGGGTCTTAGAATTAAGGGAATTTTCGGTATGTACTTCTACAATATTTTCAAAATCTTTCCATTGATTTGCAGCTTGATAAAGTCGTTTAGAACCAATGGGAACGTATAATGTACAAGTTCTTTTATCTACCTTATCAAAAATATCTCCAGAATAACCTAATTCAAATTCAACCGGTCTCGCTGAAATGGCTTTTATCGATGTTAAACCACTACAACCAAAAGCACCAAATTCAATAGATATTACCGATTTGGGAATAGTAATCTCTTTCAAAGCACTACAACCTTTGAAAGCATTATCCCCAATAGAAGTGACTGAATTGGGAATCACTACCGTTGTCAAAGCACTGCAATAACTAAAAGCATTCCCGCCAATAGAAGTTACAAAATTGGGAATATTAATCGATGTCAAACCACTGCAATAGCTAAAAGCATAATCCTTAATAAATGTAACCGAATTGGGAATAGAATAAATCCCTTTTTTGGAGGTTGGGCATTGTATCAACTTGGTTTTAGATTTATTAAACAACACACCATTCTTACTCGAATAATTAGTATTGCCTGACTCAACAACTAACATACCGCTACAGGGAAAAAATGCATAATCCCCAATTGAAGTGACCGATTGAGGAATAGTAACTGATGTCAGAGAATCACAATCAAAAAAAACATATTTTCCGATTGATGTCACCGATTGGGGAATACAATAACTCCCTTTTTTTGAAGTTGGACAAGACATTAATTTATTTTGTTTTTTATTAAACAGCACACGATTACTACTTGAATATTTGGGATTATTTGCATCTACTTTAAATCCACCTCGACAACCTACAAAAGCATGTTCGGCAATAGTAGTCACTGAATAGGGAATGGTAACTAATTTCAAACTTAGACAATTAGAAAAAGCATAAGAACTAATAGATGTTACAGAATTAGGAATAGTAACTGATTTCAACCCGATACAATTAGAAAAAGCATAAGAACTAATAGAAATGACAGAGTTAGGAATTTTAACCGCCTTTAAACTGAAACATCCATTAAAAGTACCCTCTCTAATGTAAGTTACTGAATTAGAGATGGCAACCGAATTCAAATTACTGCAACCATAAAAAGCACAAGCACCGATAGAAGTCACGGAATTAGGGATAGTAACAGAATTCAAATTACTGCAATTTTTAAAAGCAGAAGCACCGATAGAAGTCACGGATGATGGGATAGTAACCGAATTCAAATTACTGCAATTATTAAAAGCAGAAGCACCGATAGAAGTCACGGATGATGGGATAATTATTGACGAAATAGTTGTTCCACCTGAGAAAATATTTTGATTTACAAATGCATTTGGTGGGATTGCATTAGCAGTATAAGAGAAATCTTCTCTATTTACCTCACGTACAAAATCAGTGCTATTATCAAATTGATGCATTGTCAAATCATAACTTACTGTGCCTCCAAATATACGTGCTGTGATTGCATTATCACGTTGAGAGAAATTTTCTCTACTTACCGTGCCTCCAATACCAGTGATAGTCTTAAATTGATGTATTAAATCACAATTTACCGTGCCTCCAATACCAGTGTATGCTGCAATAGAAACACTACTTAAATCAACAACTGTTAAATATAACATACCATCTCGCATGGTTTTAAAATCACGAGCATCAATAGTGCCCGTTACAGTAAGATTACTTATTGTACCGATATTACCGCCAGCAGCCTTAATTGCAGAAGACAAACCACCCGGAGTGGTTACATTCACACTAAAAGAAACTTGTGCTGATGCTACAGCAATAATCTGTGCAAAAACGAAGACCAATAAAAGCTTTCTCATCAAATTTGGTATTTTAAAGATTCATAATTGATATAAAAAAGAATGACTGTTTATTTCTATAACTGAAATATTTTATGACATTATCAATAAAAAACAAAATTACAATTATTTTTATTAAAAATATACACATTATGTCTCTGTTAATGGTATTAAATGTATTAATTACTAATATTTTTATTGATTCAGTCGCTTGAAATGAATTTAATTTTAAATTATCAATTTTCCGTTTCTTCTTACCTAACCAACCCTGATTATTATCCAAAAGGTTGTTCCATGGCCTTTTCGTCAAACGAAATATCTGGATTCATGATTTTCAGGTACAGAAAAACCCTCTGATAAACCTTTAAAACAGAAGGATTATCAGGGGTTATTACTTGATGATTGGTTAATTAGTTAATTGGTTAATTAGTTAATTAGTTAATTAGTTAATTGGTTGGTAGGTTGAATGGTTGGTTGGTTGGTTGGTTGGATGATTAAGTTAATTGGGTTAATTGGGTTACTCAGCTTTGAGGAATAAAGAAGAGTATATCCTGTTCTCGTGTGGGGAAATTACAAAATGTACCCTCTAACAGAAACCTTGCTTACCTCCCATTCTTGCCAAATACAACTCCCGGTTGCGAAACGCTTTGGCAAACAGGGATTTTGCGGTGTCATTTATAGTTAATCACCTTTACTTGTCCGTTGCCTATCTCAAAAAATATAAGTACCTTTTGAAAGCCTGGCAACAATAATCTTCCCACGACCATTCAGTATCTGACCTTTCAACAGCATTTTTCCGGATAAATCTGTCATCGTGTAGATTGCTTTTTTTATCCGGGGGATGATGGGTGTTGGCAACTCAGCTTGAGAAGGATCTATTGGGATGAATTGACCCTTAAAATTACCCATATAAACAAATTGGTTTTTCAACGATGTAATTCCGTCTATTTTAAAAGAGAATGCAATTCTATCTGTTGTCTGCCAATGAAGAGGCCCGGTGAATGCTTTTGGATTCTGTTGCTATAAATTGTATTCTTCAATTCGATAAACAGAACAGTCTTGAGTGCCAACATAATCAGTTATAATACCTGCTGTAGTAACTGAAAAATGATAAGTTGAACCTTGATTACAAAAAGTACTACCGCTAACCCTAAAGCAACACAAGCATCCAAATCACCTCTTGCTTTCAGAGTGGCTATTTGTTCCTGGCCCACGCAGACATTATGTGGATCGGTGTTAGAAGTATACCATTTAAATCCCGATGGGTCTACACGGTTTACAGGATCGCCGCCGCGATAACTGTAAGGGCTTTCGGAATAGTGCTTATTGGCCAGTGGGTCGGGTGTTGTAAAGCCCGGCACCGCGTAGTCGTACCAGCGGTACGGAAACTCGTACACGTTCAGCCCATGCATGCGCTCCAGCTCCTTGCCGCCGTAAAGATACGGATTTGTGGTGGAAGTATTCACATTCAAGCGGGCAAAAGTGGCTAACGCCATATCTGGAACACGAAGGCTAATTTTCATTCATACTATATCTGTTATTTTCGTTTTGAGCATATAAAAATAGAAAATGGTGAGCATACACCCACCATTTCCCAATCTATTCTTGTAAACTTATATTGATTTACAAGTTTTTATTTTGCCAACGCCAAATCTGATACATTACCGAAAGACGCTTCTCTCAACATCCCGCACCAAATGCTACGCTTCGGTGAACCGAGTATTTTAGTGCCATCCGAAGCATACGCTTTTGCGTATTGATATTTGGTCTTGATTTTAATGTCAAAAACGTCAAACAATTGCTACCACTCGTTAAAAACTAATAGTAGCATTTCTCGATCTTTTATAGCTGTAACATTCCCTTATTCCACATGTCAATAATTGATGTAGCCGTAAGTCCTACTATTTTTTCTGACTGTTTTAGCTTATTCAAAACGTCGAGTGCAATTTCGTTGTCATTTTTTAGCAAGAAAGTTGCTGACCAAAGTTGTACACTTTCGTTAGGATGATTTATTAGCTCATATAAAACTTCCCATTTCCTTTCATTTTGTATTTTTTGATA
Organism: Paludibacter sp.; assembly: GCA_028710415.1. Lineage (GTDB taxonomy): Bacteria > Bacteroidota > Bacteroidia > Bacteroidales > Paludibacteraceae > Paludibacter. Next base: position 71,630 of record JAQTUE010000016.1, read on the forward strand.
GAGTACAGTCAATTTACTATGCAATTTATTGGCAAGTTTATGATTGCCTTCCTCTATTGCTTCTCCATACTTTTTAGCATGTTCTATAAAATTGTCTTTAAAATCTTGCATATTGATTTTTAATGATTTTAGTTACCAAACCTTTTTAATACATCTAAACCAAATTGGTATTGTTCCTGAAAAGGAAGTGTATTTACATAATCCCTCAAAATCATGCTTGAACCAGGCATTTTTGAACTGAAAAAACCAGAAATTTTTGCATGTATTGAACCAGCACCATTCGGTAATCTAATAAGATTGCTTTAAGTATGTATAGCTTCTGGGCCAAATTTCGCTATGTTGGATAGATTCTGTTCTACAATATGGTGCCATGCCATGCCTTCTCCTGCAGATCCATTGGCTGCTTTAAAAGCTCTAAAACTAGAATACCCTCTTGTTTCAGCCGCCGCTGCTTCTCCCATTCTTGCCAAAAACGCCGTTTTCCCGGCTTGTCCCAGTCTGCTGGCAGCACCTCCTGTCATTTCGCCACCCGCCAATACCCCTAGAAAATTTCCGGTATAATAGGCAAATTTTTTGCCGTCTCCGTTTCTTATTGTCGCAAAATAATCATTTGCCAGATTGTTGAATGCTGTGTACGTGTCACCCAGATTTAAAAAAGCATTCCCCATGTCATTCAACGTATTCACAGGATGCAAAACCATGTCGCCAACCGAGCCTAAACCATCCGCTAAACCATTTAAACATGCCCCCGGCATCGACATTTCTATCCCCGGCATTGCCTCTATCTTTATCTCGGAGACGGTTAAGCCTGTAAGCCGAGCCGGCAACTCAGCTATAGGCGGATCGATTGGGATGAATTGCCCCTCAAAATTTTCCCGTCCCTCCGGATATCTATAAACTTAATTAAATGTACAAAAGATCATGCCTGTTGTTGGGATTTTCAATCCCATCTATTTGTATTATAAATACTTGCAATCAACCAAACTCTTAATTTCAGACCAAAATCACCTAAGCAATCCAATTTCTCCACCATTCCACTACCGTGTCAGTCACAAAACAGACTGCACCTTCCATGCGATTTTTGATATACATTTTAATGTGAATTTTAACCTTGCAAATATAGTGAAAGTATTTTAATATATGTATTTATCGGATTGCAAATACTAATAACACACAAGTTGGGATAACTTATCCCAGCCACAGGCATCATCATTTTCTTATTTAATGAAGGACACATCCGAAAGGACTGGGATTGTCATGATTATTAGACCAACCGGCATTGATTAAAGCATTGATACTATAAAATTAAATAATCGCCCTTTTCCGGGTAATTTTCTATCCGGGAGGCTGGTTTTTTATTTCCAACAATTATTATTTCATCCGGGCTTCCCTCCCACACCATCCGCCACTTTACCGGCAATACCACTCTTTTCCCGGATACTAAAAGGAATGGGGTATCCTGTCTTCAGGGGAATTTCGTATTTTTTTAAATTACTCTTACTTGTTACAGAGACATAATTTAGATGTATTAACCTATTAATGATATGATACATCTATGAGATATCTAAGATACATCTAAGATACATCTGAGATACAACTAAAACATCGTGGTGACATCATGAAGACAACTTAAAAACTCGAAAAAACAGGTATAAACAGTCCTAAAACGCACGAACATACAATCAAACCAACTCCCTATTGAAGCACTATCTGTTTAATTCTTGAATTTACAGAATCTCTCAATATATTCTGACAAATGGCCCAGCGTATTACCCATCCCCAAAAATGCCCGGCGCGATCTTTGGGCGCTGTACGGCAGGTAATCATCAGCTGATCTCCGTTTGCAGCAGAATCGTTCCATTTCTTTCCCAAAACCGAATCGGCTAATTCAGAGGCCGGAACAATAAGAAATTTATACTTCGTGAAATCTGAAGTTTCGGGAATCACAGCTGTGGGAGCACCCAAGGCTTTTGCCATTTCGAGGAACTTGATTGGATAATTCCAGGCATCCAATTGGAAAGTCTGCTTTTGCCTGTCGATAGCCCGGTAATTTTCGAGATTCCAAAGAATGGTCGTTGACCGTGCAGTCAGTTTTTCGGGCATCTGTGTCCCCGGTTTGTATTGTTTCCTGAGTTCTTTTATATCCTTCATAAATTGATTATAAACGTCTCCTCCCTGCGAAGGTGTCACGCCATCCGTCTTAATTACACCCGGCTATTCGTTGATTTGCACTTATATTTAGGTTATACTCATTACTATATGACTTATCTTTAAAACTATTTACGCGATTTGTCCATTCATTTTTAAATGTAAAGTTCTTCGCTCTTTTTTGAGGATCAATCTTTAGAACTGGTAAAAAGCATATTCTAAAAAGCCTGCCCATTATCATTAAAAGTAATGTACAATTTCACAGGATCTGAATGATTAATTGCATTAATGGTATGAGTACCCATCGACCATCTAACGTTGCATTAGCATCGGGTTGATTAAATTGATAAAGGTTGTTCTTTGCGTTTTATTGGCATATTGCGTTGTTTAATTTGATAGAATTATTTTTTTGTAATCAATTGAATTTTCCGATTTTAGTTTTGCAATGAATACTCCTTTGGATAAGAAAGAAAGATTAATAACTTGTGAATCACTGCTAATAAAATAGTTGTAAACATTTTTACCTTCAAGATTATACACGGATATTGTCCTGTTTTTGCAGTTAACTACGTTTAATACTCCATCGTTCGAAGGGTTTGGATATAGAAACAAATTGCTTTCGGTATTGTCGTTCAAACCTGTATTGTTTGAAACCACTAACTTGAATGGTATTACCGAGTTTTTATGAGTTGCCACATAAGTTCCTGAATCTGTGAGCTGAACATTTTGCAAATGAATTCGGGCAGTTGTGGCTGTAAATCCATTTGGACCTGTCCATTGCCACGCAGTAGAATCGGAAGATAACGTGCTGAATGATACACTTCCACCACGAACCATCAGTGCTTTCTCTGTTTGTTGCCATCCTGTTTCATTCATGTTTACCCACGGTTTTGTTGTCGTACTGTCAATCAGGCAATTTACACAAAGCGCTTTTATGCAATTAATTGTTACCGATGCCTGATTAATAGTGGTAGCCGATCCATCATATACCCTGAATTCATAAAATCCGGCTTTATTGACGGCACTTGTACCTCCGGTTATTGTAACCCTTACATATCTGGCTGCAACCACATTGAAACTGTCCGTTTGATTTTGCAGGTTCTTGGCGTTGCCGGTTTGATCAACGGCTAAAATCCAACCTATACTGTCGGTAGAAGCTTCAATTTTATATTTGTAAGCATTTACGGAATTTAGCCATGCTATTTGAGTTTTGTTGATATTGTAGGTTGAACCTAAATTCACTCCCCACGAATGTCCGGCATTGCCATCGGCGGCACTCCAATAAGAACCGATATTTCCATCATTTCCGTTCCGTGCTACCTTTTTTTGGTCTGAAATGGAATAGCTTCCGTCGAATAATTTAAACTCAAAGAAACTGGCCCAGCTGTTGCTTACTCCGCCGGTAACTGTTATGCGGACATACCGGCAGTTGGCAGTAAAATTATCACTCATAATTTGGGACGAAATGGTGTTTGATGTTTTGTCCAAAGCTAAATTCCATACTGAATTATCAGCTGAAGTTTCAATTTTGTATTGATACGCATTGTTATGTTCCCATGTTATTTCAGAGCCGATGATAGATTTGAGAGTTCCCAAATCAACCTTCCACCAGTGTCCGGCACTTCCGTTTGAAGCACACCAACGGGATGACATGTAACCATCGTTTCCTGATGCCGGAGGATTATTCGTTTCATAAGTATCGGCAGTGGCGGTTTTTCCCAAGGCTACATTAGTCAGCATGTAAATATCTTCCGAATCTGCATTTGAAGGTTTTTGCCACGCAAGGTTAGTCATAACGGATGGAGTTGTTGCAGTAACCGTAATCGTTCCTTCGGCACCGGTAGATTGTACTATGGCCAGACCTTTTCCATTGTATACTTGCCGGGTAGATCCTTTAAAAGATTCAATGCTAAGTGGATTTCCGTTATCTAATCCCACGATTTTACCTGGTCCGGACAGAGAATAGCTTACCTGATTTCCGGCATCGGGGATTAAGGTCCCGTTTACATCTAAAATATTGGTTTCAATAAACGCCTGATCCATGCTATCAGCCTGAATGATGTCACGATCGGTTTTTAATTCTATTTTCGTTGCATTCCCAGCTGTTGTAATGCTGTCGGTTGCCACCACTAATCCATTTTTATAGGCATAAGCTATTACTTTTCCGGCAACAAAAGGTATGTTCCACTCAACGTGGTATGGTTTTGCATTTTTTTTGTTTTGAGTACTGATTTTAGTGCCATTTACGAACAATGAAACACTGTCGCAATTAGAATAAGCCCACACAGGAATCGTACTGTTCGACTCCCAGTTCCAGTGCGGTAAGAGATGCACCATAGGTTTTGAGGTCCATTGACTTTGATAAAAGTAATAAATATCTTTTGGAAATCCACACATGTCTACAACTCCAAAATACGAACTTTTAGCCGGCCAGCCGTAAGGAGTCGGTTCACCGATGTAATCGAAGCCTGTCCAGATAAATTGCCCTGCAACAAAGGGTCTTGCCCTGTCGAATTCCCACGCGTCTTCTGCACTGTGTCCCCACCCGACAACTGAATTGTCGTAATTGGAACATTGCATATCCGTTGCAGTAAGAATATTTTGAGTAGTTGGTAAGTGGTATACGCCACGGGTGCGAACTGCTGACGAAGTTTCACTGCCCATAATTACCCAATTTGGATTTTTTGTATGATCAGTGTCATACGAACCACCTGAAGCATAATTATATCCGACAATATCCAACAGCGGTCCTAAAAGCCATTGAGAATTTAGGGCTTGTGTGAGCGGTCGGGTTGCATCATCAGTCCGAACCCATTTAATCAGATTTTGTGCAATTCTGAGTCCTGAAGTATCCCCTTGTTGTGGAATTTCATTGCCTATGCTCCACATGACAACACTCGGATGGTTTCTGTCGCGCCGAATCCAGTCCTGAACATCCTGTTGAGCCCAGATGTCGAAATACTTGCCGTAATCGTTGGTGTTTTTACCCCATTCCCAGCAATCGAAAGATTCATCCATAACTATCAATCCTAATCTGTCGCATATTTCGAGCAGTTCAGGAGTTGGTGGGTTGTGGGATGTGCGGATGGCATTACAACCGAACGATTTTAATACTTCTACCTGTCGTTCCAATGCCCTGTAATTCTGTGCAGCACCTAAACTTCCCAAATCATGATGCATACATACACCATGTAGTTTTATGTTTGTATTGTTCAGCCAAAAACCGGTATTTGGATTCAACGTTATTGTACGAATACCAAAAGTGGTCGTGAAGTTATCCAGAATCGTGTTGTTGTCAACAATTTGAGTCTTTATTTTATAGAGATAAGGATTTGATAACGACCATAAATAAGGATTTGTAACTTTATAGTTGTACACGTAGGAACTATCTTTGCCGGCAACCAGAGCTATCGGAGCACTTACGTTTGTAGTTAAAAGATTCCACGATTGATCGTAAATAGAAGTAATTACCGATACGGTCTTCGCATTTGTCGAATGATTTTGTATTTTGCTGGTTGCAGTAATATCGGCTGCTGTAGTGCTAACCGACGAGGTGGTTACAAATGTTCCGCAATAGGCAACGTGCACCTGATCTGTAACCGTAATCCAAACATTCCGGTAAATTCCACTGCCCGAATACCATCGGCTGTTCGGCTGTGTATTATCTGCTTTCACAGCAATTACATTCGGTGATGTACCTGTATTAATATAGGGTGTCAGGTCATATTCAAACGTGCTGTATCCGTAGGGCCGGGTACCCAGCAGATGCCCGTTTATCCAGACGGTACTGTTCATGTAAACTCCTTCGAATTGAATGGTGATTCTTTTGCCTGAATAATATTGTGGTAGTGCAAACGATTTTCGATACCAACCTATTCCCCCATCCAAATAACCTCCACCGCCTCCGGCAGCCGAACTTTTGTTGAACGGAAACTCAATACTCCAGTCGTGAGGAAGCGATAACTGACGCCATGCCGCGTCATTGAAAGCGCTGTTGTTAGCACCTGTTACTTCGCCTAAATGAAATTTCCAGTTATCGTTAAAACGGATACCCCTTCCCCCGTTAAAAACATCAGAAGCGGGTGTCGGCTCTGAAGCATAAGAAGAAATTATAAACAGTGAAGTAAGAAGCAAAATAATTAGTAATTTTGAAAAAATAGTTGCATTTTTCATATGTAAATTTATGTGATTTTTACTCAGATTAAGTAATAAAAGCTATTTAAGTACTATTATCAACTTGATTTATTTATGTCTAATCAAATTCTATTTTGAAGTCCATTATACCAGGAATCAAAAACTGATAATAATGTTTCATTTTTAAATGTTTTAGCTAAGTACATGACAAAAAAAGCAATAATTACAAAATAGATTTATATTGAGTAACTTACAAAGAAAAGACTAACCACAAAAGAATCACAAAAGTAATTAGATTTTACAAGAAAGAACACGAAAAATGAAAATACTAAAAGCATTTAAAATCTGATATTAAAAACCGAAGGTTCTTATGTGTACTTAATATTGACTTTGTTGGAATGTAAGCTTAACTTTTGTGATTCTTTTGTAACTTTTGTGGTGATATTTTGCTTTAATATATTTATTTTGTGTCTGTTAGTGATGATACTATTTTTTGTCCTGTACTTAGATGTTTTAGTTTTACTTTTAGACTTTATGAGTTGCTTTCATTTTTATAAAAGCGGTCAATATCCCGCTTTCGGTATTGTGTCTAATGAGCATCTGCTCATGAGGTTTTGAAACAGCTTCTTGATTTGAACATCTTTTTCATGTATTGGAGGATTGGCTATCGGGTAAATGTTTATTTCAGAAGTGTTATTTTGTGAAACAACTGTTACTGCCAATAAACGGGCTGGTTTTTGACAACAATACAAATCAAAATACGACTCCACATCCTTAATCTATAGGAAATTGAATTGTCAACAGTAGTAAAGTCCGTTTGTTCAATTGAGTATTCATTTAAATTAATATTAGATGATGACGTCCATTCGGATAGGAAAGAGTTATAAAAGTTACCCTTTTTCTTTATTTACAATGAGCGAATTGCCATTTGTAAAATGTTCTTTGGGAACACTCATCTCCCATAACTTTTTTATTTCAAGAGTTCGTTCATTGATTTTATACAGGTCATAATAATTGCCAGGGAAACTCTTCCTGATTCCCCAACCCTGCTTTGTATAAATACATAGCAGAAAGCCACTTGTTCTGCCTGTCAGGTTGGACTGGCATTAGGTATTCATTCGTTATACTTTACCTATAAAGGGCATTCCACGGGGGTATCCAGAGCAAGTGCAGAAGCAGTAAAAAAAAAGGAAAGACACAATTTCTTGCGTCTTTTCTACTTCTAAATATGCAAGGCATGCCTGCTTTAAACTATGACAAATCGAAAAGACGCTTCGCCTAACAACCACTACGTGTCCAGGTTTATAGAAGAACCTTAATTCACTGGATTTTCAATATATCAACAACAAAAAAGGATATCATCTTAATTTTGCAGTTATTTTATTATAATCTTTAAAAAAAGGACACTTCTTTATTTTTGAATTATCAGTTTCTTAGCATCATGATATTGCCCAGCATCAATTTTATAGAAATACACACCACTGCGCAGATTAGACGCATTAAATTGCACAGATTGAATCCCCGCACTCTGAAACCCATTGACTAGCGTACTGACCTCTCTTCCCTGACAATCAAACACTTTTAAAGTTACAAAAACACTTTCGGGTAATTCATAGGCTATGCGAGCAGTTGAATTAACCGGATTTGGATAATTTTGCTGTAATTTGAATAAGTTTGAATTTACTGAATTTACCCCGCTCACTATTGACGTAAAGTGGTTAGTTCCTTTTTCAATGGTAATCATTTGAAGAGACCTTCCCGGTGATGTAAATTTAATTTCTCTGCCATCAGTAGTATATGCAGCTGCATTTATGGCAAATAAAGAACTCGAAGGTCCGATAGGTCCAAATTGATATTTGGCAGGGGCAATCCCATTTATATAAACAGTTGGAGAAAAACCTGTACTATCGTTATTGCTGGTGAATGAATAGATATAATATTTATCCCCCACTCCTATCGAGTCGGTAAGTACACTAACTATTTGGGCTGCATCTCCCGCGTTGACAACAACCATCCCTGTTTCGCCTGTTGAATATCGTGAGGCATAGCTGAGTATATTGGGATTGGCTGGAGTTAAAGTTGTACTGATTGCCACATCACCAAAATATTTCTGCAAATAGGAAAGATAATAAAATTCTGCGTGAGGTTTATTTGCATAATTCACACCCAACTCATTACCTGACATCATTCCGTTTATGTACCATCTTGCACCCATGAAGACTTTATTTTTAATCATCTCACACATAAGAACGGATGCTTGCATACCCATCTCAAAAGATGATCCCACATTTGCCGGAGCGCCACCGCTCATATTATACTCTGTTAAAGAAATTGGCTTTGAATATGCTTTATATTTAGCAATATCATTCCATATATAAGTTACGTTAGATTTGAGACTTGTCCCCGGTTGGGTCATTAAATCTTTAACGACATTTGAATTGCTGAAATAGTTATGTACCACATAAAAATCGCAAGAGTCACCCACTTGTTTAAAAAATCCCTGATTCCATGTTCTATTGCCAATAGCCCACTGACTGGTGCCATTATCTGCTCCTGCCTGTACTTGTCCGCCAATATAGATAGTAGCACCAATTTTCGTTGCAGCCGTTTTCATCGAATCAACAAAAACTTTAAAATGCTTTCCGTACAAATCCCCTGAAATAAATGTAGGTTGTCCATCCTGATTCTTTTTCGTATCAATCATAAAGGTATATTCCCATGGACCGGCACTTTCATTCCCAATTTCCCAATACTTCGTACGTCCTTTGTCATACCGTACCCAGTTAGCAGCCTCATGTGCAGCCTGGGCTACCGGATTTTTGCTTGTTCCTAACCGTGCATAAGCATAATTAACAGTCATTAAACCTTCCGACACACTCGTGGCCTTACGGAATGCATAATACTGGTCGGTTGTAGTTACCCATCCGCCTTGTTTTCCTGTATGTCCGCCGAACGCATTTTTTGGAGTTGCTGTAATAGACACACCATTATACTTTGTGCCATCGTAAACCGAATCCGGCAAATCAGTTGGTATTTTATCCATAAACCATCCATCTGACCATGTTCCACCAGGGAAACGAATGAGAGTCGGAGCCATAAGCTTTGTGGCATTTATCAACGCGGCATCGGTATATGAGCCGCACCAAGCCGCAACCGCATTTCCAAATACATACTTGGAAACTTTACAGATTGTATCATTTTTTAACCTAAGTATAACCGTATTCTTTTGAGTTGGCCTTAGTGAGTCCACAGATGCAGGTTTTACAAATGCTTTTGGCTGGTAATCATAAAGGAAACAATTATTAACCTGCCCTAAAAGGTTAGAGTTAATGAGAATAATAGTTCCTAGAAAAAAAGTGAGAAAAGTTCTTTTCATAATAGTAATTTTAATGTGTCTTAACGTGATTTTTTAAGGTTAGTAATTCGGGATATTTATTTAAAACAATTGAGCAGTACTGCAAAACTGTATTTCGAAACATTTATCGTCTTACGATACAAAAGTATTTGTTTCCTTTTTTATATTTGATACCCTCATGTATCCAAATGGGTATCATCTTTGTTTCTTGTGTTAATTAAAAAGTATTGCGTAGGAAACGATCCTCCTAAGAATTTTACATTATACTAAAAAATGGCCGGAAGAATCTTCCGGCCAAAATTAAAGTTATCTGGACATACATTAAGTGAAAAATAGTTCAATCAAAACATGATATCCACAATTCCCACTATCTTACTTTACTATTTTGCTTTAATCACTTTTACTTGCTCGTTACCTTTTTTTTGATTTTAGTTATTCTTTATGAGTCTTTTCGATATTATATTCGACCCTGTATTTACACGAATAAAATAAAGCCCTTGTTTAAAATTAGAGATGTTTAATTGAACATTATTTGATGAAGTAGTATTCTTTAATATTAATGAACCCTTACTATCAAGGACTGAAATATCGTTGTTACTGTTTTGACCCGATAAATCAATATTCACAAAAGAATTAGCCGGATTTGGCCATATGCTTATTTTATTATGTGAATAAGGAGAGCTAATTGATGCTGTCAAGTCATCAAATTCCAAAATTCCACATGTTGTTCCAAACCATTTATTCCCATGCGAGTCAAAAGCTATTGAAAGAACTTGCAGATTGTTGGCAGGATTTGTGAGCGAGTCTGTATAATTTGTCCATTTAGCCCCATCAAAAGCAGTAAGCCCAGAATAAGTACCCGCCCAAATCTTACCGTTTGGATCGACGGCAATGGTAGAAACAAAGTTTGAGCCCTTGTCGTCATTAAACGGATTATAATATGTCCAGTTTGTCCCGTCAAACTTAGCAATTCTGCCAGTAGTTGGATCGCTGGTTTCATCGAAAAAACCTGTTGCAAGCCAAATATTTCCACTCTTATCAATAGCCAAATCATTTACTGTATTAAACTTCAAGCCGCTATTGGAGGTATTGAAAACGGTCCAATTGCTCCCATCATATTTCACCAAACCACTTGATGTAGCAAACCATTTATTCCCACTGTTGTCTATTGTCATAGAATTTGCTCCGGTAAATACCGAAGTTTTGTATTGCAGCCACGATATTCCATTATACATGTATGCCCCGTTATTAGCAGTGGTGAACCATATTTTACCATCACTTTGGAAGGCAATAGCACTACAGCCATTATAAACAATTGATTTTGGCGGGCTATAATCGTACCATTTAGTTCCATCAAACTTATATACGGTATATGCATCTCCATGAGTCCAAGTATCTTTATATATTGAACCCACAAGCCACAAATTTCCATTAGGATCAGACTTTGACAAATCACATGTGAATAATTGAATAGGTGCAGATACTCCGGAAAGTGTTGTTCCTTCCAATTTTGATGACCCTGACCAAAGCGTATCATTAAAGAGCGTGATGTGAGAATACGCTGTACATTCAGTTGAAAGGGCATCATATCCAAAAACATTCCACGTTTGAGAATTAGCCGTCAGAGAAAGCAATAAACTCAATGTAATTATCAATTTTGTTTTCATTTTATTTGCGTTAAATTATTAATCTATACGACACCAATTTGACTAAAAGTTTAATTCAAACTAAACATTGACCATATCAAGTTCAATGTCATTATTTGCTTTCAATATATATTCTACTTCTTTACAGGATAGCTTTATTTCTTTTCCCCCAATTCGGCCCATCTCTTTAACTCTTTCTGATTTCGGAAAAGTACCACTTCGGCGTTTGTCCCGATAATAACCGACACGCGGGCACTAAACAAATCGTGCAGTTTATTGACCGGTTTGTTATTCAAAGACAAAATCACATCGTTGGCCTGCAAAAACATGGCGGCAACCGACCCGGGAGCAACTTCCACGACCAATACGCCACGGGTATCGTCCATGCCGGTTGCAGAGCGTTCGCCCAAAGTGGTTAGGTTCTTCACTTTCGCACCCAAAAAGTCGACAATTTCATCGGCATTCTTTTTGTCCAGGACAATCACTTTTGGCAATGTTATCTTTTTGGCGACAGCCTTTAGTCTGGGCGAAACCACACCGAAATTATCCATCGCGAAGTTTTTGAAACCTGCTGACAGAGCAGCCGATCCTTCTTTCAAGCTGAAATCGCCCTCTAGAGGATTTGAAAATATGTTTTCGCCACACACCGAATGCTTGTCCGTTCCCCTTCCCCAAGCAGCTTTGAGGGAGGCTGAGTCGGCAAAAGCGTTGTAATCTGTTTCCTTTCCCCAAACATCAATGCGTACAGGCTGATAATCGGTTGAAACAATATTGTACCGGAACACATCATTACAATTCTTAAACCACACATGCGGATGGAAGGTATTGTTTACCATGATGTTGTTTTCGACCACACGTTTTACCCCTTCGCGAAGCTTGATACCGCCATTCAAACACAGGTTGTTGCGGATAATGTAATTGCTCGATCCATCGTCCAGATCAATGTCCCAGCCATGATCGCAACGCATTCGGTTATTTTGGAGAATAATGGGTTTTACAACATCGGCCAACGCCAGATCATAGTTGTTTTCAACAATCGAATCCATCACTTTTTTATCGGGATGCCAGTAGCGGTCGCGTCCCCACGAGTTGAACGAGCCATGGTCGCCACTCTCCTTCACGGTATTGAACACATCGTTGTATTCGATGATATGTCCGCCCCAGGTTCCTTCGCTTACATTGATACCGGCACGCGGCACATCGTAAATGGTGTTATGACTTACCGTAATACTCTGACACATGGATAACTCGACCCCTGCCGATTGCTTCTCTACTTTACCGAGATTAAACATCAGGTTGTCATACACCTTACATTCAGCCGGGTAGTTATTTGTCTTTGGCCCCGGAGTGCGGTCTATCTGCGCCAATGGCACATATTGCCAATACTCAAAACTTGGTGAACGCACTGCATTCGGGTCGCCAACGAAGCAGAAAGCACTGGCCCCGATTTCAGAGATCAGGCATCCTGATACTTCACAATCCCGGTTATAATTATTGAAAAATACGGCGTTGCCTCCCAAATTGGTAAGCGTGCAATTTTTAAGCGAACAATTAACCGCACCATTGTAAAGCACAGCACCCCCACGGTAAATAGTCCAGTCGCTGCGCAGCAAGGGCTCTTTATTTTCCATGAATGTGCGCAGTGTTTGTGTCAGCGTCAGTCCTTGAATGGATATATTTTTCACAGGACTTTTCTCAGAGCCTCTAAATTCAAATAAATGGGCAATTTGTGGTGTCTCAAATTTCGCTGTCTTAACTTCTAAACCCTTTGGCGGATAATAATACAGAATCCTGGCTTTTTTGTCGTAAAACCACTCGTTGACGGTATCCAGTTCCTCGAAAACATTTTCGACAAAACGAAATTTGTCGTGCATAGCCATGCGGCGGTTATTTTGCCAGCCTCCTTCGAGTCTCGGTTCGCCCTTGTCGTTTAACCCCGTGATAAGGTAATGAAAATCACCCCACAATGAGCCATGCAATGCATGTACATATCCTCCTTCGGGAGATTTCCAGCGTGCAGCCCGCTCTTTTGAAACAGCATCGGCAGCAGTTCCTCCATAATATTGAGCCTTGGGATCGTAATTCGGATAGCGCGCCATGTGTTGCAATTGCCCATCTACAAATATTTCATCGAAAATGAGATCTTGTTTTACTTTTGCCTGCCAAATACCGTTTTTAAACGTTTCCCATTTTAAATTCAAAGCCACACTTCCGTTTACTGAAACTTTCTGATTCTTGAAGTTTGTTATTGTAAATGTTTCGTTATCTTTCCGTGAATCATCAGGTGTAAAAACAATTGGTTGGTTCAGATAATATGTACCTTCCAAGAGACTAACCACAACTTTCCCTTTTGTTTTACGAGCCTCAACTACAGCCTTGCTTATCGAAGCAAAAGGTTTGGTTTGAGTACCTTTATTTGCATCATTGCCTTTTGGCGAGACATAGATGTATGTTTGTGCAAATAATCCGATTGGACATAAAAAAGCTAAAGCGATTACTGTTTTTTTAATATTATTCATTTTTTCTATTTACAGCTAAATTGCGTTTATTTAAATATATTCTGGACAAAAAGATATAGATTATTGGCCCACTCAGTATCATCGTGAGCATTGCCATCCACGTGCCACACATGCGATACTCCTTTTTCTTTGAGATGCTGATGCACCCGCTGGCTGACACTGATCAGACCGTCTTTCTTGCCACAACCAAGCCACAATAATATGAGTTTCTTCCTGGCTGCTTCCAAATCGGGCAACAGTTTGGAGTCAGAAAGCCCCCCAAATTCGTTGGTATTCGGAGCCGATGACATTCCACCAACATAGGCGAAGGTATTGATATGCGAAAGTCCGATATTCAGCGATTGGCCGCCACCCATGGACAAACCCGCGAGTGCCCGATGTTTGCGGTCGGTATATACCGAATAATGAGACTCTATATAAGGGATAATATCCTTGAGCAAGTCGTTTTCAAAAGATATCCCATACCCTTTATATCCGCCTTTTCGTTCTTCCTGTTCGTCAGGCTTGGGATTGGTCACAGTTACGTTTGTATTGCAATTAGGGAAAACCACAATCGCCGGCTTGATCTTACCTTCGGCAATCAGATTGTCGATGACGTAATCCGCGTGAACCCAGTACGGCCATTGACCGGCACCTGAATTGAGACCGTGAAGTAAATAAATCACCGGATACTTTTTATCGGCCGAATAACCAGGAGGTGTATAGACCAACATTTCCCGACGTGTGGAAAGCGTTTTAGAGTCATATTGTACAGTCGTAATGGCACCATGAAGAACATCACGCTTATCCCTGAATCCGGCTGGTGGATCGATGAATGCAGGTTTGTCATCTGGACCCAGTTCGGTTGGTTTGACAAAGCCACCTTTAGATGCTTCATTCTCGCCGATAAACCCTCTTACCTGCAACCACTTTTCACAAGCTTTCGTCCACGATGACTCAGTTCCTGAATTTCTTTTTCCCAATCCGTATCCATGTCCGCCATGTTCGTAAATATGAAGTTCGCACGGGATATTGTGTTTTTTCATAGCTAATGCGTATTCAATACTGTTTTCTACCGGGACTGTACCATCATCCAACGAGTGTATCATAAATGCTGGAGGTGTTGTGGCAGTAACTTGCAATGCATTCGAAAAATGTCTCACCATTTCAGGTGAAGGATGTTTTCCAATCAAGTTCTCGCGTGATCCCGCATGAGTAATAGTAGAATCCATGGAGATTACGGGATAAATTAATAACGAAAAGTCTGGGCGAGCACTGGTAGAGTCAATCTGACTATACACTTTTTCATTATAATGAGTTGAAACAGTAGATGCGAGATGACCTCCGGCCGAAAAACCCATTATCCCGATTTTATGCGAATCAATGCCCCATTCCTTTGCATTGCGGCGTACAATGCGAATCGCTTCTTGAGCATCCTGCAACGGAGCAATGGATTTGTTTTTCATAATTGCTTCGTCAGGCAAACGGTAATGTAAAACGATAGCCGAAATGCCTAACCCATTTAGCCATTTAGCCACTTCCGTACCTTCGCCAATATAGGACAAACCATAATAACCGCCTCCGGGACATATAACAACAGCAGCTCCGCTGTTTTTATCGGCAGGTGCCGGATATACCTGAATGGTGGGGTTCGTTACAAACCTGATCTTGATCCAATAAGCAGAGTCAACTATTTGCTTATAATTAGAATTTTGAATTGAACCGGGCACTTTCCCATTCCATACTTCAATAATTTTGCTTTGACCGAAAAGATTTCCGGTTACCGTTATCAGGCAAATTAATGCCACCATTGTTTGTTTGAATCTAAAAATACTCATTTTGCGGTTTCTTTTGTACTAATTTCAAATCGGGTTGAATTATCTATAGTTACTTCAGTAATGCCTGAATTTGTTTTTCAATTTCATCTTGTTTTTGTCGTGCTTCCGCCATCGGAATACCCGTTTTCATCCAAGGCCTTTTATGACCGGTGTATGTAAGCCATACATCTTTCATGATTTCCTGCCGCTGCTCAACAAGTTTCAAAACCGCATCTCCGTTCGAATATCCTGATAGAGCTGATTTTATTTTCTCAATATTTTCAAGTCCTGTCGCTCCCAAAAACAAAAGTATTTGCTTTGCCATAATGAAATGCCCGGTTTCATTCGGATGGATTCCATCTTCGGCATACCTGAAGGTAGAATCTACGTGTCGTTGTTCTTCCAGGTATTTTCTCATGGGCCAATGAAGATCAATCACATCCCAACCGGTCGTGTATCTGCGACTTATCAACCAGTCGGCGTATATATCGAGTACATTGGAATAGGCTTTTCCCTTCCTTTCATCGTACACGGGCGGTGTAATATGGATTATAGGTATCCCTGCTCCTGCCGCCAGTTGATGTAACCATTCAATACCTTCTTTATATTTCTGAAAACGAACCTCATCAAAAGGCATATAAATCCCATCATTCATGCCATAACAGGCAAATACAAGATCAGGTTTTATTTTAACCAGCACCCTTTCCAAACGTTCGTGCAAGTCTGGACGAGGAAATTGACCCCCGGCATGACCCGGTTCTGACAAACCTGATACTGTTTCACTTGGCAAACCAACATTAATATACTCAATATGCCTGGCAGGATAATGAAACGTCATATAAGCCTCTATGCATGAAATATATTGCCCCATGTAAGTAATACTGTTTCCCAAAAACACTATTTTTTTGACACTATTCTGTAATACATAAGGCTGTGAAAAACTTTGAACCTGAAACCAGATTACAGCGATAAAAACACATGCTAGACGTCTCATATATTTTATTTTTGTTTAAAGTATTCATTCATAATATACCATGCTTTCTTCTTTTCTCCTTTGTCTGATATGAGTCCTTTCCTGTTATATCCTTTCTGATATACAGGCTGCATTCGCCCTAAAGATTTATAATCGAATAAAATCCACGGACAAACTCCACATAAATTTGGGATCGTGCCAAACATTTCTATCTGATTCTTATAAATCTGCTCCTGATATTCTTCCGACCAGGAAGAAGCTTCGTCACTTGAAACATTCTTATTCCCGTACAATGCCTCACCTCCGAATTCGGAGATAAATATTGGCTTATCCGGAAACGCAACTTTCCATTTTGTATCAGATGGCTTGCCTTGCCATGGATCATACCAACCTATGTATTCGTTAATGGAAATCAGGTCGGAATACTTGTACAACGTATCCGAAACGTTAAACTCATTTTTCACATAGGATTGTGTATTCATAACATGACAGATTAACCGTGTTGAATCCATTTCCCTGCATTTTTTAGTCAACTCAACCAGTGCATTATTCCTATTTGAAGTACCAGAATAGGTTTCATTCGAAAGACTCCATGCAATTACTGCTGCGCGGTTTTTATCCCTACGAATCATTTCTTTGAGCATGGTTTCCATTTTTTTTGGAACCAGGCTATCTGAAAATTGGATGTGCTGATAAACCGGAATCTCACTCCAAACCATCAACCCCATTTTTTCGGCTTCTTTAATCGTATTTTCATTGTGCGGATAGTGTGCTAAGCGAACAAGATTACATCCCAACTCTTTGGCGGAATTCAACAATAATTTGGCATCCTCCACTGAATAGGCCCTGGCCTTTTTCAATGGGTTTTCTTCGTGAATATTGACCGCTTTCAGAAAAATTGGTTTTTTATTCAATAAAACTTTATTCCCCTGTACTTCAATACACCTGAAACCAATCTCATCTGAAATAGAATCTGTTTCACTTTCAACAATTACTTTATAAAGTTTAGGGCTATCGGGCGACCATAATTTGAAACGTGCAGAAAATTCAACCTTAGCAAACCCTACGTCGTTAGTCATAGTTTCATAAACGATATTTAGTTCTGGTATTTTCACTTTAATCTTTTGCTGAGCTGACACACCATTCAGTTGAATCCAGCCAAGGACATCATTCAGACTGCCTTTTTTTAATTGAATGGAATAGTCATCAACGTAAGTATTTCCTGTTTCAATAATATTTACTTCACGTGTGATACCGCCGTAATTCAACCAGTCGTAACCTCGCCCGGGAATGCCATTCTCCAAGCGACGGTTATCGACTTTTACGATGATTGAATTATCACCGTCTTTAACTTTACCTGTAATTTCGAATTGAAATGGAGTAAAACCTCCTTCATGACTTCCGAGTTTTTGACCATTCAGATATACGTCTGCAATATAATTAACTGCACCAAAATGCAAAAAAAGGCGTGCATTTTTCTTTTGGAAAACATTAAACAGTTTTCTGTACCAAACCGAGCCTTCATAAAAAGAGAGTTCGCACATCTGCGAATTGAAGTCGCCCGGTACATTCAATTCAGGTGCACCGTCAAATGAATACTCAAAGAAATCGGTCTTCTTTTGAGGCTTTCGCTCTATCCAAAACTGTTTCCAACCGCCAATATCTCCCGGATCTACCATGACTTGCCATTTCCCGTTCAAACTCGTCAAATGCCGGGATTGGACGTTGATCATGGCCGTTTGACCCGATAAAAGATTACACCAAAGAGAAATAAACAAAGTAACCAATATGCTTTCTCTAGAAAGGAGTTTTCTGTATTTATTATTCATTTCACGTTTTATTAATTTCGTATTTTGTCAATTATTTTGTAATCATATCCACATTAGCATACCCGGTCACATCATCGTCAAAAATATTCATAATAGAAACTTTTCATTTCAATTCATAGGTAATTACTTTATAAATCGCAGGAGTTTGAACTTCTGTATTCTTAGCAGATTCTAACGCTGGTTGGTTTGGTCCAGGCTGAGGAGGAACAATTTGTCCTTCTAGAGTAACAGAAATCATTGCTTTACGACCTGTCACAAGCACACAGTCATGTTGCCAGGTTTCGTCGCCATTAAGCATGCGTGTAGATACCCACTTTTCTCCTTCAAACTTTCCTTCAAATACCTGGCCTAAGCGAATATTTTTTGATAGATTTCTCTTTCCAAATGTTATTCGTGCTGTAATACCTGCTATTATATATTCATCCGGAGCAGTTTGAATAACCAGGCCATATCCGGTATTGTCCCATTTATTATATTCAACATATACTCTATCCTCACCAAATATAAGGGTGTCTCTGGTACTGTTTTTTGTACGCATGAAACCGCGCATTTTACCTGTACCCTGATATTTTATTATGGTTGGCATCAATTCATTTGTTACAGAGATTGCCTGTCGATAAGCTAAATTGGTATAAGCATCTTCAATCCCAAATGGAGAAAAGCAAATGGCATCATGTTCTGCATAAGCATAAAAAGCCCGGGCCTGTTCCGTGGTGCTTTCTGGAATAAAAAGCGGATTATCAGACCGATGATACATCGACAATATTTCTTTGTAGTTCGGCGCGTAAATATCCGGCGCGCAGAAATCGATATCAGGCGCAGCGGCTTTGTAAATATCCATTGCTCTGGATACCGGCCCTCCGTTTGGATATACCCCGGGGAGATCTGTCGGACTTTGAACCAGCCAGGCATTTACATACATTGGAAGGTTAAGTTCTTTTTTACCTAAGCGAGCTACTTCATTTATATACGTGGCATATTGCCATGTCATGAAGAAGTTTTGCGCACTTTTCATATCATCAGCAAATACTTCAGACCAAGTACCTTTGGTTTTGCATCCGTTTTTTTGCCAAACACTTTTCATTTCCGGACTCAAATTATTCGTATTTTTTTGTAAATAGCGAATTAAAGTTTCCTGAACCTGAGCGTTAAATAAGTCAAGAGCTTGTTTATTGTAATCCATGTCCTGAAATGCCCCAACCTCGTTCTCGGGTTGCATCATTACGACAATGTGCTCTTTGTCAACTTCCTTTATTCGTTTCATTAATTGCACATAAGCCTTAGCATCTGCCATCTGCGCTTCCTTGCAAAAAGCTGAAATCACTTCGCCAATGCTTCCATTGCTTTGCTTCAATTTAAAGAAACGTTTTGTATCCTTTTTTACCCAAAGTGGCGTATAAGTTGAAAGTCCGTTTTTCCAGCTTGCAAACCATAAGATACAAAGTTTCAGATTGTTTGCGCGAGCCTGGGATATAATCCCATCAATAAGCGAATAATCAAATTTACCCTCCTGTGGTTCGAATTGTTCCCACGCAATGGATGCGATAGCTGAATTAAGTCCCATTTCTTTTAATTTCGGAAAAATGGGAGCCAGATAAGTCAAATTTGAAGATGAAGAATTATGTAACTCTCCGGCAACCATAACAAATGGCTTACCATCAACATACAATCTGGTAATATTTCCCTCTTTTTTTAATTGAGGTAATTCCTGCGCGTTTACATTGTTGAACAGTATAGCTGTAGAAAACAGGAAAGTAAGGAGGAGTAATTTCTTCATAAAGTAAATCTTTCTGATGATTTCAACAAGAATATAATACTTATTGAATATTTAATTTTTTAATGCTAGTGGTTGCTTCCAATAGCTTTATTCTTCAAGAAGAATCAACTATTCCTAACTCTAGAGTTAGGAATAGCTGATTTTATCAATTATTTTGTCATCACATCCACTTCGGCATATCCGGCAACGTCATCGCCAAAGGTATTTTTCAATGCAGTCAACTTAATGTAACGAGCCGATACCGGTGCAAAAGTTTTGATTTGCATCAAAGGGTTATTCTTTATGTTTGAGAATTCTCCTTCGCTTACCAATTTCCAGTCCTTATTATCGGCTGAAACATAGAACAGATAATGAGTAATAATGCCTGAACTCCATTTATTCTGATCCGGCAGATATTTGAAACCGGAGACGTTATATTCAATTCCTAAATCAATAACCAAGTCAATAGGCATTTTTTTGCCATCTCTCTGATGCCATACACTGGCTGGATCTCCGTCGAGCATTGCAGCAGCCCTTTCATCGCTGATACCAACTATTTTCCAATCTTTACGGCTGATGTCAAACTTTTCGAAGCTCACCGGGCTGCTTTTACCCGAAGCCGGATCGTAAGCGATAGCCTTTACGGTTACTTTTCCTTGTGTTGGAACCGGACCGGTATATTTTGTCGAATTATGGGTCGGTTCGCTACCATCCAATGTGTAGTAAAAAATAGGTCCGACTTCATCAGTCGATATGCTGATTTCTCCTGATTGATTTCTTGCAATAGAAGGTGCATGCAGGAATACCGGCGCGTTATAAATCCCAATATTGGAAATTACCGGACTGCATTTTGAGTCGGTAATGTTGAAACGCACCTTTGTTGCATTTACACTCGGGAAACGAAGGATACGTTTATAACCGATAGTGGTTCCTTTTGCCAATTCCTTCCAATTTCCATCAACGAGAGCTTCAACTGTGAAAGCTTTCACCCGTTGTCCCAAACGGATATATTCCTGTGCCAGAAAACGGTTGAACAAGGTTGGTTTGCCAAAATCGATGGTCAACGAAGCTGTTTTTACATTATCATCAGTAGCCCAATACGAATCTTTTTTTCCGTCAATGGCTTTGTCAGCTCCAAACTTTCCTGAATTGCCACGAACATTCGAAGCTTGCGCTTTTTTATTTAGGGCAATATTAACAGCAAACGACTCTTTTACTGCTTTAGCAAAATCGACCCCATTCTTTTCGTCCGTTGGATGGATTAAGCCATTAGGCATAATCGGGAAGTTGAGCAACATGGTTCCATTGCGACCGATAGAATGGTAGTAATAATCCATCAATTGTGGAACGGTTTTTACTTTGGCATCTTCGTTCGGATGGTAAAACCACTCGGGGCGGATAGAGGTGTTTACTTCGGCAGGCACCCAGGCATTCCCGTTTTCCACACCAAAATGCAAATTGCCCCAAGGGACATCGCCAGTTGCATTCAAGAGACTCCAGTTGGTTTCGCCTACATACCCGTCTTCTGTACCTACCCAACGTAAGTCGCCACGCTCACCGCCATCGTTCCAAATAATACATTTTGGTTGCAACTTGTGAATCAGTGCATACGTATTCTTCCAATCATAATACGTTGTTCGGTCGATAGTACGTGTTTCGTTTGCACCGCCGTAATATCCATTACCGCCATTGGCACCGTCAAACCACACTTCGAAAATTTCGCCATAGTTGGTTAAAAGTTCGGTGAGCTGGTTACGGAAGTAGGTGATATACTCCGGTTTTCCGTAGTCCTTGCTGTTTCTGTCCCAAGGTGACAAATAAATACCCAATTTCAAACCGTATTCTTTACAGGCATCGGCCATTTCGCGCACCATATCGCCTTTGCCGTTTTTCCATGGAGCGTTTTTTACCGAATATTCGGTATATTTAGATGGCCACAAGCAAAAACCACAGTGGTGCTTGGCTGTGATAATAATCCCTTTCATACCCGATTCTTTACAAATACGAGCCCACTGGCGACAATCGGCCTTTTCGGGGTTAAACAATATTACGTCCTCATTCCCGAATCCCCACGACTGGTCGGTGTAGGTATTTAGGGAAAAATGGACAAAAGCATATGCTTCCATTTCTTGCAATCTCATTTGGTTTTCGGATGGAGTAGGGCCGCAAGAAGCAGGAACTTTTACCTGAGCAATGCCAATACTTGTTGATAAAAACGCAAGAACGACTGCGTATAAAAGAATTCTTTTCATTTTGATATATTGATTATTGTTGATTATTATTGATTATTATTGATATTATTGATTATTATTGATATTATTGATTATTATTGATATTATTTTTCAGGACTAATTATGATTGCAAAGCCACCACCATTAGCCATATTTACTATTAGTTTATCGGCACTTACAACTTTTACTATTTCGTGTTTGTTGTCTGTTGCATCTTTTCCCGCATTAATTCCATCTTTAAAAATCTCGGCGGAGTAAGTTCCCTTGCCCAGGAAAGACAGGTCTATCGTCAGTTTCCTTCCCAACCAGTTAGTTAAGCCACCGACAAACCATTTATCACCTTTCCGTCTGGCGATAGCAACATATTCCCCAACTTTTCCATCGAAGCAATTGTTTCATCAAAAGTGGTAGGAATACGAGAAATAAAGTTGGTGCTTTCCTGCTCTTTCATATACGCTGTAGGACTATCAGCCAGCATTTGTAGCGGCGCTTCAAAAACAACATACATGCCCAATTGATGACATCTTGTCCCCTGACTCATCGGCATCGAATTACTTGGACGAAAATCTGCTTTTGTTGCATTACGCATTGCCCCCGGCGTATAATCCATAGGCCCGGCCAGCATTCTTATGAAGGGGATACTGGTCTCATAATGTGGCATATCATCATTTGGTGTCCATTTGGCGTTCTCTAACCCTTTAACCCCTTCAAAATTGACAATATTTGGGTAGGTTCGCTGAATACCGGTAGGCTTATACATGCTATGGTAATCAATAAAAAGTTTATATGACGCTGCCTTTTTAGCAATGTCATAGAGCGATTTTACCATTTCTTGGTCATCACGATCTATGAAATCGATTTTAAAACCCTTCACTCCCATTTTTGAATAGTGAGAGAAAGCATCATCTAAAACCTGATTTATGGCATACCATGAGGCCCAGAGAATAATACCGACATTTTTTTGTTTTCCAAAGCTGATAAGTTCTTCTATGTTCATACTCGGTGAAACTTTCAGCAGATTGGTGTCTTCACTCCAGCCTTCATCAAGCACTACATACTCAATGTGGTTTTTAGAGGCAAAATCGATATAATATTTATAGGTTTCAGTATTAATTCCGGCTTTAAAATCAACCTTTGATATATTCCAATCGTTCCACCAATCCCAGGCTACTTTGCCCGGTTTTATCCAGCTTGCGTCGGCTATTTGTGATGGCGCAGAAAGCTTTTGAACCATATCATTATTTGCCAGATCTTTATCGCTCTCACTTATTATTATTGCTCTCCATGGAAAATTACGAGTACCGTTTGTTTTTGCGATATACGATTCCCTCTTCGCCACCATATAGTTCATTTTATTATAACCACCCAAACGTTCTTCCTTCGGATAATGGGCAAATGCTCCCTGCAAACCTTGCTGCGTTTGATTATTCCGTATTAAGAACATACCGGGATAATCATCCAGTTCGGCCTCTACGATGGCAGCTTTTTCCCCATTTTCCAAATCAATAAGAAGCGGAGAAATAGCCAGTGAATCTTTTACAAATTTAGAAAGCGGGATTTCATCATACATGGCTTCGAAAGCAGATGAATACATATCCTTTTCCCTCAGATCACGCACATAGGGAACAAAGGCTTTATGATCCTTGGTGAAGTTAAAATAAGCTTTCTCGGATTCAACAATGATTTGTCCCTTCTTAGTTGTAAAAAAACGATAGGCTACACCATCGTCATAGGCTCTTAAAATCAAACCAAAATCACCCTTAAAGGTTACTACAACCTGATTATACTCATCAATAACAGTATTCTTTTTATAAATGGGTGTGGCAAAAGATGAGTTAACCTTAGAGTTTTTAGCACTAATAACTTTTGCATTATTTCCTAAAACGACCCCACCACCGAGTGTTAATGAAATAGTTGAAGGAGCAATAACTTCAGTATTTTCATGTTTGACAGACCATGAGATTTTCGCTTCACTTTCCAAAGCCATGTCAATCTTCCTGTTGGGAGACTTTACATGGATTACATTAGTTTGAGAATAAGCGAACGAAGCGCTAAGCAAAATAGACGAAAACATAATTCCCCAGAAGATTTTTTTCATTCAATTTTTTAAATTAAAATTCAGATATACAGACTTGGAATGGCAGTGAAACGAACATCCCGATTTATCGGGACTCGTAACTATTTACTTGTAATTACTTACCTTATCAGACCAACAAACCCTCCTCTTGGAAGGCATTCAATTTTCAAAGTATCCCCTTTTTTGACTTTTATTATTTCTGATGAAAAAGATTTATTATCCTTCCCATCTTTGATAATCTCCAAATTGCAATTTCCTTTGTCCAGAAAATCAAACTTTACTATTAAAGTCTGGGACTCATCTTTTCCGTTCAATCCACCAATATACCACTGATTTCCTTTCTTACGAGCAATAATGACTTTTTCGCCCGGATATCCATCAATCAGTTTTGTATTATCCCAACTTGTTGGAAAATTTTTAAAAAATTCTTTTGGTTCTTTGGGCAATGCTTCATAAGCCGATGGTTCGTCGGCAAAATGCTGCCACCCTGATTCAAATACAACCGACAAAGCCAACTCGTGCCCAAAAGATGTAATATGCGGATGCTGCGAATTAGAAAAAGTAACCGGAGTGTAATCCATCGAACCAATTACATTTCGTGTAAATGGGAGTGTGGTATTATGAGCTGCTGCTTTACCGGTCATTATCGGACCATTGTTATACCATTCTGCACCATAGACAGCTTCAGTTGACATTAAGTTTGGATATGTCCGGGACCAACCTCGTGGAGCAGTTGCCCCATGAAAATTAACCATTAAATGGTATTTTGCCGCATCATTCAAAATGTCGATATAATATTTCATCATATCCTGCTGGTCGCCGGCAAAAAAATCTACTTTAATTCCATAAACACCTATTTTATTTAACCACGCAAATTCCTTAGCACGCTTTTCGACAGTTTGCAATCTGTCATTCGGTGTCGGATCCATCCAACTAGTCCCTGAATTGTACCACATCAAAGGTTTTATCCCTTTGCTTTTTGCATAGTTCACGGCATCGTTTATGTCCCCGCCATTGCCCATTACATCCCATTCCCAATCGATTAGCACATAAGGCCAATTCATTTCCACAGCAAAATCAACATATTCAACTACCTTTTTATAATCCTTAGAGCCATGATTGTTCGCCCAATAGATCCACGATACAGCGCCGGGCTTTATCCAGCTCGTTTCTTTTAAAGTATTTGGTTTACTCACATCGGCAATTAATGTAGAAGCAACAATATTGGAAAGATTTCCTAAAATAATAGTATGCCATTGTGAATTCCATGGAAGGGTTGCAACCGTACCAGATGGATAAATTACTTTGTATTGATTTTTATTTTGAAGATTATTTAGTCTGGCTGCACAATTGTTTTCGCTGATATCTGCTTCCGAAATCAAACCCCAAATTGATTGATTGTTCACTTTAAACAATGCCGGATAGCCCCACTCCTGTTTATTTTGCTCGCCAGCCCCTGTTGTAGTCAACGGATAAAAATTTTCATAAGACTTTTCAAAAGGTTGCATCCATCGGTTTGTATTATCGGGCAAAACAAAGGTTGTTTCTTCACCACTAATATTTTTTGCAACATCGGAATGATTGGGAAATACATACCGAAATGCAATACCATCATTATAAACTCTAAAAACAATATTCAAAGGTTGATGACTGGAATTTTGGAAACTGAATATTTTTTCGGTGCCGAAATTTTCACACAGTTGGCGTTTGCCACAAATCATTTCATACTTATCATGTATTGAAACAGGCTTTGATTCGCTAACAAAATGAAGGTTATTTACAAACTGCTCATCAGTACGACTAATGCCCAACTTAGAATCGGGCAATACTTCGACAAACTTGTTTTCAACTTTATATAAAGCCTTAAAAAAACATTCATGAGACGCATTTTTATCGGGCAAATTCAAAATAACTTTTATTTTCCCGTTTGGTGAAATTATTTCCTGTGCATTTAAAATAAATGAACTTAAAATAAATGATAGAAAAATGAGGGTCTGTTTCATTGATAATAGTCTCATGTATTATTATTTTTGCGTTGATTTGACAATTATACTTCTTTCTTCCAATCCATTTGATGTTACCGATAATTTAATTTCGCCAACATCATGCATACTCTTTATCACAACCAACGCTCGTCCTTTCCATGCTTTACGGCTATTACCTACATAGGAGTCAGTATCTTTGATGTTGGCATTATCCACTCCTGCAATTACACCGGGACCATCAATTTTGAACTGCAAACGGTTCGCAGCATTCGGTTGGATTATTCCATCCTTGTCTGTTATTTCAACGGTTATGTATGATAAGTCCTGTCCGTTAGCAAGTATCTCTTTTCGGTCGGCTGTCAGCTTTATTTTTGCAGCATCGCCGGCAGTTTGCAGAATGGTCGATTCCATTTCCTTTCCATTTTCCACGCCAACTGCTTTAAGTTGTCCGATAGAATAGGGCACTGCGAATGTGGCTTTAAACTGTTGGTCGCGGGCAGTTGCCTGTTCGCCAATCAGCTTATTGTCTTGATATAGTCTTACTTTCGGATATTTGGAATAGACTTCAACCTGAATGGTTTTTCCTTCAAAACCCGGCCAGGTCCAGCTTTCCCAGGTTGGATAAACCGACCACCATGTTTCTTTGATTTCTAACGGTTCAGGAGCCGGTTCGCGAACTGCCATGTAGAGTTTTTCGTTGTCATTATACAACATGCTCCGGTAATGAGAAAT
This sequence comes from Paludibacter sp., assembly GCA_028710415.1. Lineage (GTDB taxonomy): Bacteria > Bacteroidota > Bacteroidia > Bacteroidales > Paludibacteraceae > Paludibacter. The sequence continues at coordinate 98,811 of JAQTUE010000016.1, forward strand.
GGGTTTTCTCCATCCAATCAAATCAATATCGCCGCAATAGGCAGCATGAATGGGAAACATATCGTTATCCCAGTTTTCGCCGGGTGTTTCTCCGGAATAATAAGTTCTGCCAATGCCGGCTTCGCCGAGATAATCTATCGCCGTCCAAACAAAATCACCGATGACGTAATTATTTTCCTGCACCAATTTCCAATTAGTAAAAGCATCTTTTGGATAAGATTCGGTGTGAACTATGATACGCGAAAGCACTCTTTTATGATCGTCCGGAGCACTCCACAGGTTGTAATTATATCCGGCAACATCGTGCACTGCCATAAGCGTATCGAATTTTGACCAATCCTTACCATTATTCACAATGGCTGATGTAATTGGTCGGACGGTATCTATTTTTTTTATTTCACACGAAAGCATTTTGGCGGTTTCAATGGCCGAATGATCGCCTCTCTCCGGTATTTCGTTGCCTATGCTCCACATGAAAACGGAAGGATGATTGCGATCGCGCAATACCATTGCGTCCAAATCGCGTTGCCACCATTGGTTGAAATATTTAGAATAATCGTTATTGTTTTTACCTACTTTCCAACAATCGAACGACTCGTCCATTACCAATAAACCCAATCTGTCGCAAGCATCAAGAAATGCTTCGGAAGGTGGATTATGAGAAGTCCTGACTGCGTTGAATCCACCTGCTTTGAGCAATTCAATCTTGCGCTTCTCTGCACGGTCGAAAGCAGCAGAGCCTAAGCAACCATTTTCGTGATGCACGCAACCGCCGTTTATTTTCATTGTTTCCCCATTAAGTTGAAATCCGTTTTCGGCCGTAAATTTTATGGAACGGATACCAAAATTTGTTTTCGTGTCATCCAACACTTTCTTATCTTTTAATACCTGAATCTGAGCCTGATACAAATATGGAGTTTCAGGTGTCCAAAGCAAAGGATTTGATACGTTTATGGCTTGAGTGATTTCCTTTTCGCTATTGGCAAGAAGCTCAACTTTTACCTGACCATTCCCCACGATTTTAGAACTATTATTCCAAAGAATGGCTTTAACAACAATGCTTTGCGTTGAAGAAGTTTCGTTTTTTACCAATGTTTTCACCTCTACGGTTGCCTTTTTGGGAGACACTACGGGAGTCGTGATGGCTGTTCCCCATTGCGCGACATGGACAGGATTGGTTACCATCATCCAAACGTGGCGATAAATTCCCGAGCCACTGTACCAGCGACTGTTTACGTGCTGAGAATTGTCAACGCGTACCGCAATAACGTTTTCTTTTCCGAAATTCAAATATGGTGTAAGGTCGTAGCTGAACGATGTGTAGCCATACGGATGAACACCCAGGGATTTTCCGTTGATAAAAACTTCGGAATTCATGTAAACACCTTCAAAATAAATAGCTATTTTTTCAGCTTTCCATGCATCGGGTGCCTGAAAGGTTTTCCGATACCAACCAATTCCAGCTGGGAAATAACCTCCGGCACCTTTTGTCGGATTTTTAGGATTTACCCTTCCTTCAATGCTCCAATCGTGAGGTAAATCAAGCCTTCGCCACAATGCGACATTGAAATCGTTTGCTTTGGCGTCAGAAACATCTCTTAAAATGAATTTCCAGTCATTGTCAAATAACTGTTTCCTTTCCATGCCATTCTTTGCATAGGCTGAAAAAGAACTTAAGAATAGTATGAATACGAATACTATTTGTTTGGCAAATTGATTTTTTTTGTATGAATCTAAGTTATCCATTTTGTTCCGTTTTTATCTATTGATTAAATTTCACAATACAATCTATCTGTTAGTAATCAATTGTTTCCCAATATATTCCATAATAAAACCATAACGATATGGTATATTTCCGGAATTGTTATATTTCTCCATTGTTTTAGAACCCCAGGTATCATCACCACCAACGCCGTGAATATTCAAATCGATATTCAGGTTAATGAAATCGCGTTTCGGAAGCTGATAATCATGCCGTGTGTTTTCCAAATCATCCTCTGTATAAGGCCATGCCCGAAAATTCAGGGGCTGCAAACCGGTAATTCTTAAGCTTGCATCGTTTGAGGCACTTAACGAAAACCAGCGGACATCGCAGCGATTCGCATTATCTTGCGGTGCCGGATACGAAACGGTAAAGTTGGCTAATGCCGAATGGTATAAACCGATCAACGAAGCTGTTTTCCTGTCGGGATAATTTTCAAAATGACCCCGGCCATACCAGTCAACAGTGCGATAGTTTTCCAGAATACGAACCCTCATTCCAAATTTTGGAATACAGGGAATAGAATCACGTAGAGGTGTATATGCCGCTTCGACTTGCAATTTGCCATTACCGTTTAATTGGTAATTCAGCGTATAGTTGGCACCAATGGTAGACAAATTTACATCAAATTTTACGGATACGAAATTTCTTTGCCTGGATATAGCAATATTTTTAACCACCCTATTTTCTGCGGCTTTTTTCCAGATACCAAATTCTTCTTTATACCCGCTTTCCTTTTGGTTGTCGTTTGGCGTTTTCCAGAAATAGGGTTCGAGCATGCCTTTCAGCAACTCTTGCTGGTTTACTTTCCAACTTACCAATGAACCATTTTTCTTGTCGAGGGTAAAAGTCATTGTTTCCGTTTTCAGTTCAATTTGTGAGGTTGACTCGGTTACAATTGCCTGTTTTTCGGCTGATGACACCTTTGTCCACAGATAGGGTTTGATAACAAATTGCTCGCGAGCAATGCAAAAGCCCTCTTCCGCCCAAAGGGTTGCCGACTTGAGTCTGGCATAAATATTCAGACAGACTTCTGAGGAAATCGTATCAACTCCCAATAATGAAGGGAGCACAATGTTTGAAGTTCTCCCCGGCAAAATATTGTCGCAACTGAACTTGCCTTTTTGAATCGATTTACCGTTCGAAGTATATTCATATTCAAAATCGAAATTACGAAGCGACTGAAAATCAAAATGGTTTGTAACCCCGATTGTTACAGCCTTATCGTTTACAAGTTTAAATACAACCGGTTGATACACTTTCTGAACTTCATAGTAGTGTGGATATGGCTTTCTATCAGACGAAACCAAACCTTTGATGCAAAAATTTCCGTTGTTTGGCTGATCGCCAAAATCGCCACCGTAAGCCCAAAATTCATTGTCCTTCAGGTGATAATCATCAGGATGTTCAGTGAGTTTTAGAGGCGAGCCGTCCTTTTTCTTTGCCAAGCCCTGATCCACCCATTCCCAGATAGCAGCACCTGTAAGGCTCGAATCGGCATAAATTACATCCCAGTATTCCTGAAGGTTGCCGCCCGAATTGCCCATCACATGAAAATACTCACGCATAAATACCGGTTTATCTTTTATGTTTTCCCCTAACTTTTTCAGATCGGCGGGATGTAGGTAACCGTCATCGTAGATAGCCGAGATACTACGTTCTGTATCAGAATACACCAATCGGGTTGCATCGAGTTTTTTTACAGTATCGGCCATCGCTACTAGGTTTTGTCCGCTACCGCCTTCATTTCCCATCGACCAGAAAATAACGCTCGGGTGGTTTTTATCCCGCTGCACCAACGAAACAGCCCTTTCCACATGCGACTTTTTCCATACCGGATTATCGCCCATTTCCTTATTCCCAAGACCAAAACCATGTGATTCCTGATTTGCCTCGTCCATTACATAAAAACCATATTGGTCGCAAAGTTCATAAAACAAAGCATCGTCGGGATAGTGGCAGGTACGTATCATGTTGATATTGGCCTGTTTCATCAACTCCAGGTCGCGAATCATAGTATTCTGGCTCACATGCCTTCCAGTACGCGGATGTTGCTCGTGGCGGTTCACTCCTTTGAGCTTCACAGCTTTGCCATTGATATAAAACACATCTCCCCGAACTTCAATTTTACGAACACCGAAATAACATTCGGCCTTGTCAACTATCTCATTCTTATTGTTTTTGAGTTTTAAAACAAGATGATATAAATCAGGTGTTTCCGCAGACCAAAGTCGTGATTGTTTTATCAATGATTTCAGTTCGATGGTTGCTTGTTTTAATTTTTGAACCACGGGAACCTTTCCTTCAAATGAAAGATCAATCCTATCACCTTGTGCAGAAAAGCCTGAAACCTCGGCATCTACATGCAAGCCCGAAACATTTTGGGCTGAACGGTTATCGAAATTTAGGTCAACAGTAATGTTCGCATTAGCTAACGATTTGTCCGGCTCAACTTTCACAAAAAAATCGCTGATAAACGTTTTGGGACGGGCAATCAAATCAACATCCCTGAAAATCCCGCTTAAACGCCAGATATCCTGATCTTCCAGATAGCTACCATCACACCATTTATACACTTCCACCGCCAGTTTATTTTCACCTTTATGGATATATTTTGTTATATCAAATTCGGCAGGCGACATGGAATTTTCGCTGTAACCAACTTTCTGTCCGTTAACCCATACATAAAATGCGGATTGAACGCCGTTAAAGTTTAGAAATACTTGTTTATTGTTCCAGTTTTCAGCAACGGTAAAGATTGTACGATAACTACCCACCGGATTTCGCTGAAGAAAGCTTGTAAAAGATTTATCCGGTTCGCTTGTTACTTTGGGAGCATCACGCTTGAACGGATAGGTAAAGTTGGTATAAATCGGAATTCCAAACCCCTGAAGTTCCCAGTTTCCCGGAACCAGGATGTTGTCCCAATTTTCCGTTGAATAATTCTCTGTATAAAAATCCATCGGCCGTGATTGTGGATCAGGCGACCATTTAAACTTCCAGATACCGTTAAGCGATTGAAGCGTGGGGTTGCTTGCCTTTTCGGATGCCAGAAAACCATACGCGTGTGGCTTTTCTTTATTAATGCCATTGATATCGGGATTTTCCCAATCGGGAAGAGTTTGGGCATAAAGAAAATTTACTGAGAAAAACAGGATCCCCAATAAAACTTTTATTACCACATTATTTGATTTAGACATATTAAGATTAAAAAAAATCGGTTTTAAGAACAACAATAGACCCTTTAAGTATTTTTGAAGAAGCATTTATACATATTTCTCTCCAACTTGTTTATTGGTTTATACCAACAAAGTCTGGATATCAGTCGATTCTTATTTTATTCTAAATACTATTGCAATATTGTTCGGAATAATCTTTGGCTTTACAATCACCAGCGAATCAGCATACTGCTTCCAAGAAAGTTTTTCCTTACTGCCAAGTACTTCGATATTTCTAATTTTGGTCGATTCTTTCGTTTTACCGAGCGATTTCAGGCAAACATTATTTACCGGCACAGCCAATACCGTGGCGTATAAGGTATTTCCATTTTTACTATAGCGAATATCTTTTTCCGTATATTTTATTTTACCTTCATTAAAACCAGCGTGTTCTAACGGATTAGTTAACTCGGTAGTTGGTCCTTCACCATAAATTTTCCAAGGTCTGGTATCAAAAATACTTTCTTTGTTAATATCCATCCATTTGCCAATTCCATCCAAAACCAAAATTTCTTTGTCATCAATTGTTCCATCGCCACGAACTGGAATATTTAACAACATATTTCCGTTTTTACTCACAATATCCACCAAGGATAAAATAACTTCTTTTGCAGGTACATAATAATTATTGGTATATCTGCCACGGTTGTAATGCCAATCGCCAATGCAGGTGCATTTTTGCCATGCAAGCGGTTGCAATTTGTCCGGCGCACCTCTTTCTACATCCCACACCATACATTTCTTTTCTTCGTCGCTTAATATTTTCCCGAACAAAACGGCTTCTAGTTTACCATTATGTGTTGCCATATTGTGATTGTAAAAATGAGCTGCAAGCTTTAAACCGGCATCGCTAATAGGATATAACGGAAGCTCGGTATCATCAAAATAAATCAAATCGGGATTAAATTTATTGATGAGATCCATGGTACGATTGTAGAATTTATCGCAGTATACCTGATTTGGCACAGAGCAACCATTGCTCCATTCCCAGTTGAATGCCGTGCTTAGCGGGTGTTGTTGCGCATACAATTCTTGCGGATCAAGTCCATCCCACCACGTTCCTTTGCCATCGGCTTTGGTGATATTTCCATCGTAAGGAACTCCTTTGAAATTGCCTATCGTATCAGCTTTTTGTGACGTTTCGTAAAACATCCAGGCATGAGAAGCGTGTACACTTATTCCAAAAGGAAGTTTATTGTTTTTCGCAGCTTTACTCCAACCCTCCATAATATTTTTTTGCGGACCAACACGAGTAGTATTCCATTCCTGGTATTTGCTATCCCACATATCCAAATTATCGTGGTGATTTGCCATGGCAAAGAAATATTGAGCTCCCGCCCGTTTGTATAGGGCTACGAGCTTTTCCGGATCCCAATTTTGGGCTTTCCAATCGTGTATCACTTCCTTAAAACCCGCTTTAGAAGGGTGACCGTAATTTTGCACATGCCATTTATTGTAACCAGAACCTTCTTCGTACATGCCACGCGCATACCAGTCGCCTTGCTCGGGCTGGCATTGCGGACCCCAATGCGCCCAAATACCAAACTTGGCATTACGGTACCAATCGGGAACTTTGTACTGACTGAGCGATTGCCACGTTGGTTCGAACTTGCCAGGTGCAATGGGTTCTTTTTCTGTATTAACTACCACCATTTTATTTCCCTGAGCTACCATATTCAATGATAGCAGAGCAAAAGAAATACTTAAAATTGTTGAGCGCATGACTTTATTCTTTTATTATAATGAGATCAGAATTAGTTTTTTTACGTTTTCACCGTGTTGTTATATTGTCGATTTTCAATTTTGAATATCAATCTTATTTACACCTTCGTTTAATTGCCGTTGAGCTCCATTCCAGATGAAAACACCGTCTAAATGAGTTGGCAAAGTTACTTCTCCTCGAAGGCTATTTGTATCATCCTTTTGTAGTTTTACACGAATATTACCCAGCTTATGCGGCATAGTTGCATCAATATTTTTCAAGCTTCCAAAATTAGGTTCTATCCTTACGGATTTAAAGCCAGGTGAAGCCGGTTGAATGCCACTCACCAATGACAAGAAATAATAAACCGGCGAGGTGCTCCATGCATGACAGTCGGAACGCGTAGGATCGGGAGTCTCGGCAAAAGTACTCAAACCGCTATCTACCATTTTTCCCCAGGGGGCTAATGCTTCTATAAACTGGTCGGCCTGTCCGGCTTTCTGTAATGCTTCGAACAAGTAAAATTTGAAAAATAAAGTACATTGCGCCAAATCTTTGTCGTTGAGAATGGCACTAATTATTTTTGCCTCATCTGTTGTTTTAGGAAAGGTATTGGTAAGAATGGCTAATATATTGGCGTGCTGACTAAATGTGTTTTTTTCGGGCGAATCGGCTATCAATCCTTTATTTGGGTCGAAACATGTTGAAAAAACAGTTTTCTTAATTTTGTCTGCCAAATTTCTATAATCCGTGGCGAGGGAGTTCATGTTGTTTGCGTCGAAAACATCCGCTGCCTTTTCCAATGTATAAACATATTGCAGACTGAGTATGGCCGAATTGCCAATATGCGCGGCAGGCGGATTGCCATTATCCCAACCTTTTGAATAGGTCCAATCTACAAAATCCCACCACTCAACAGGGCCTAACATCCCACTTGAGTCAATGCGGTTTCTAAACCAATTAAGTGTTTCCTGCATTCCCGGAATCATCGATTTCACAAAAGTCGAATCGTCATTCAGCATCCAATAATCGTAAACCATTGTAACCCAAACCAGCGAAAAAGTTGGGATAATCTGAACTTGGTTACATGGAAACCGGCTTTGCGTTATCCCCATTGGCAATTGCGACTCGTGTAAAACGGAAATTGCATTTTTCACCAATCGGGAATCTCCTGAAACATAAGTCGAAACCAATGCCTGAATACGGGAGTCTCCAATGTACTGAAGTTGCTCGTAATACGGGCAATCAAAAAAAGTTTCGTTTGCACAAAGGCGTTGTGTACGCCAGCCGACATTCCAAATATCCTTCATTTGGGGATTATCACAACTATACGATGCCTTTTCTTCTAATGGATAAGCAGAAAAAATGCTATAAAAATCATTTAAAACAAGCGGTTCATCTTTTGTTTCAATTTCCATTTCAACATATCTGAAAGTCCGCCACCACAAGGTTTGGAAGATCCGGTTGTTTGCCCCGTCGCAAATTATCACATCGTAGTTGCCTATTATATGCTTGTTTTCAATGTCATTCCGGTTGCCTTTATTCCCATTATTATCCAATAAGCTTTCGGCATATGTCAGTTTGATGTTGCTTTTTCCCCCTCTCGAAAAATTCAGTACCGGATATGCCGTTGTCAATACATTTTGGTCAATAAGTATTTTTACTTTCGAATTTGCGGGAATGGTGATTGGCGTTTTGCCCGTCAAAAACCCTGTCGAAATGTTAGTATCAGAACGGCGAATTTTGAAAAAACGCTGTTCTTTTTCTTCCATCAAAGGGATCTCCCTTTTAGAAAGCAAATGAGTTGAAATCCCTCCATATTCACCCATGCAACCAACAGGTTTCGCGGTTTCAACTACCTGGGCTTGTTTCCAACCTGCTGCATTAAAATCACCATTCATCCAACCCCAAGGATGTTTTTCGCAATTGAACTCCTCTCCTACTCCGGCTGCATAATATTGGTTTACATTTACCCAAAGAGGTTTATATGCCACATCTTTAAACACTGCCCAACTGTCATTAGAGTTAATGATATTCTCTTCCTTCGTGTCTCCCTGAATTATAAATCCAGTTTGTGCCGAAATTTGAGCTAATGGACTTTGCCATCCAAAATTCCAGACTACAGCAGAAATAATATTTTTGCCCGTATGCAGGTAAGAAGAAATGTCAATACTTTCGAAATTCCATTTATACAAATGGCTTCTGGCTGGGCCGTTGCAAACATTTACACCATTGATATATAGCTTATAGCGATTGTCTGCCGATACATGAACAATAAATTTGGCGGGCTTCGCATTAATCGAAAATTCTTTTCTGAATAGATAAATCCCATAATCAGAACCTGAAATATCAGGACACGAAATCCATTTTGCCGCCCAGGGTCTGCGCAGCAATTCAGGATTGATTTCTGTCACCTGTTGTACCGAGAGCCTTGTGCCATCAGATGATACACTCTTTTCCTGTGCACTAAGATTTAGTGACAGAAAAAAGAGAAGTATCATTGTACTCGTTAAAAATGGACGCATTGGATTTTCCTTTTTTATGGTGATTAGAGGGCAATTTCCCATTAATTTACTTGACCGTTTTAATAACGACTTCGGTTCCTTTTAAATCTTCTGAGAATGCTTTTATCCTGATTTCACCAACCTCTTTATCCGATTGAACAAGCACCATGCAATAGCCGTTGTAAGCCATACGTTGGCTGGCTTTATCGGGTTCGTGACTATTAGGATTGCCGTTTCCTACACCAATTATTTTACCCGATCCTTCTATCGAGAACTTCACCAAATTATCGGCTGTTGGCACTACGCGTCCTTTGGCATCCTTGATAACTACCTTGATTACGGCTACATCGCATCCATCCGCTTTGATCGTATTTACATCGCTATTTAAAGCTACTTGAGCTGGATCGGTAGTTGTTTCTACAATATCTTTGGTAACCATTTTTCCGGCTTTATACCCACGCGCTTCAAGTTTTCCGGGTTTGTATATGAGTGGCCAAATCAATTTCTTGTAAGAAACTGCCTTTTGCTTACCTACGCTTTTACCATTGAGGAGCAGTTCCACTTCATCGCAATTGGTGTAACAATGCACTTTGATACTGTCGCCTTCTTTCCCTTTCCAATTCCAATGAGGAAAAATGTGTACGGTAGGTATATCTGTCCAAGCTGCTTTATAGGCATAATACCCATCTTTTGGGAAACCACATACATCCATAAACCCAAAATGAGAAGAAATACTAGGCCATCTAAATGGTGTTGGTTCGCCCCTATAATCGAAAGCTGTCCAAACAAACAAACCGCCGAGGAAAGGATACTTCACAATATCAGCCCAGTCCTCTCCCGGATATGGACCCCAATCGGGTTGCCAGATAGTAGAGTTCGAACAAACGCTTTTTCCCCAACTGCTCTCGTATTCACCGCGTGTTGAAACGAAACTTGTGGATTCGGTACAAAACTCAACTCGCTGAGGGTATTTTTTATAATCGGTCACATACGCCAATTTTTTATCGCCGTAGTTATATCCCACCACATCCAGCTTATCGCTATAACCACCCTCGTTCCGAGCATGATTCATGGCAGCGGTCACCTTACGGGTCGGGTCAATTTTATGAGTGGTAGCAACCAATGTTTCAAGTATCCTTGCACCCATTATCGTACCTTGAATCCATTCTTCATTTTCCATGCTCCACATAAAAATTGACGGATGGTTGCGATCCCGGTATAACATGGTTTCCAGATATTTAATACCTTCTTCGCTGCTCGACAACATACGGTTTTCATCCAGTACAAGCAATCCCATTCGGTCACACATATCAAGCAGTTCAGGAGTGGGAGGATTATGGGAACAACGATAGGCATTACTACCCAACTCTTTGAGCACTTTCAATTTATATTCGTTTATTTTATCAGGAAGGGCAACACCAATTCCGGCAAAGTCATGATGGTTGCAAGTACCTTTCACCGGATATAGTTTACCATTGAGAAATACACCATTACGATTTATTTCAACAGTTCGTACACCAAAAGTAGTTTCGTAAGTGTCGATAATATACCCATTTTCAGAAACTTCAGTCAATACTTTATATAGATTTGGCGTTTCGGGCGACCAAAGCAAAGGCTTTTGAATAGCTCCTTTTTGTGCAATCTCAGTTGAACAAAAAGGTTCAATAGCCTGAGTTGAAGTTATTGTGTCAAGAACAACACCTTTATTATCAACAATTTTTGAAACAAGCGTAATATTTTTAGATTCATTATACTCGTTTTTAAGCATAGTCTTTATACTCACTGAAGCTTCATCCGCCGAAATTGAAGGCGTAGTGACATAAGTACCAAAACGGTCAACATGAAGTCTGTTGGTTTTATTGAGCCAAACATGTCGGTAAATGCCGCAACCTTCGTACCACCAACCTTCGTATTCGGTAGCGTCAACCTTAACAAGTATGACATTTTTGCCTTCGTTTCCGTAACGCAAAACGTCAGTCAAATCATAGTTTGAAGGCGTGTAGCCGCTCTGGTGATTTCCGAGTAACTGACCATTGACCCAAACTGTACTATTTCTGAAAATTCCGTCAAACTCAATAGATAATTTCTTTCCTTTATCGGTTTCAGGGATTTCAAATTCTTTTCTGTAAAAGCCTACTCCACTGGGCAAATACCCGCTGACAGCAGGCGCACTTCCTATTGAATTATCATTAACAAAAGTCCCTTCCACACACCAATCGTGCGGAAGATTCACTTCCTTCCAGTCTTCGGGTTTGAATACAGCTGCTTTTGCCACATCGGCATAAGCAATAATGGCTTCTTTATTAGTTTCAACCGTCACATTTACATCAGTTAATCCACCATAACCACCGGCCTTTACAGCCCTTTTGATGGCAATGTCGCCTTTATGGAATAGCCAAGAAAAATCGAAATTCTCTCTAACGCGTTTGGATGTGTTAGTCTGTTGTGAATTCTGAGCATTTCCTTCATTAGGGATTAACGATAATAAAAAAAAGAAGCACAAAAGTCTCATAAATTTCTGTTTAAATTGCATATATATAATTATTAATTTTAGTTGTGGACTACCATAAATTTCTTAAGTTGATATTGCGTTTCATTGCTTATTTTCACGAAATATATTCCATCTGACAAATGAACTGGTAAGTGTAAAACAGCTTCCCCTGGCGTTAATTTACTACTTACAACTCTGCCCATTAAATCGAAAATTTCAATTTTACTGTATTGAAAATCAGCGGAGTTAATAATCATCTCGTTGGATACAGGGTTGGGATATATACTAAGATTCTCATCAGATATTTTTTTGATTCCAGTTTGTTTTTCTTGAATATCCATGTAGTTAAAGTTAAAACCAGCCTTTGTAGCAACTACTTTTAAATAATGTTTTCCTGGAGCAATACTTATATATCTGGCAACAGATTGGAAAACCTGCCAATCACCTGTATTTGGTACGGAAACGTTACCCGCACTTTTATCATCGACATAAAAGTTAATAAACCCACCCGTATTTGGCGAAGCAACCCGGAAAGAAATTAGATATCCCGTATTAGAGATATTGTTTTCAATAGCATATTCGGTCCAATTTCCGTCAGCAATATTGCTCAAATTCTGTCCACCACCAATATCAGTGGTTGTTTCCGCTTGCATTCCTGATTTAAAGTTGAAATTTTCAGCTTCGATTTTGCCAGGCATCGGAATCCACACAGGTGCGCTAATCTGATTTGCAACAACGAGATTACTGAACCCATCCAATAACCCTTTATCTTCTGCCATTATGCCTTTTGGTGTGTAGCTTACTTTAAGCGAATCGCCGTAATGCAGACATTTCGACAATGTAAGCTGGATGGTATTGTTTAAAACAACATAGCCTGAAGATGTAACACTTTTTCCGTTAATAGCAAGGGTAAAATACCCGAATTGAGCGTAAGTCAGTGCCATTGCTTTAGAAAATTCCAATGAAAGGGTGACACCATCGGAACCAATTATTCCGGAATTAATATATACGGGCAGTCCGTTAGAATTGTTAGTTACGGGATAATTAGCGATTATTTTCATCAAACCACTGTCTGCTGAGACTATATTGTTGCCAGAATAAGTGAGCGAAAGCGTATAATCCCTGTAAACTGTGCTACCAAGAGGAAATGACAATGTAGTTGAATCGTTATTGAAAAATGAACATTGTTGAACCGGGACTGGGATACTTATTTGCCCATTGAATTGGGCATTTAGAGCTACAGCAGAAATATCTGACGGAATCTGCATCTTCTTACTAAACTTCATTAAGAGTGCGTTACCGTCTACATTGGTTGTAACCTCCATTATTTGTGGCGAAGCACCTTCAAGTAGATTGTTAACAAATTTATCTGTAACGTTTAGCATTTTTTTTCCAAGACTGGTAGAGACTACATTGCCATTACTATAAGACACAGTGATGGCATTGTCTTTCAATATGTTTTGGCTTATGTTGATTGTTACTTTATTTGTATCGCACGAAACAACGCTATCAATGGTCGCAACCTTGCCGTCAATTTTCAAGGTGAAGCCGGAGAAACTATTTACTTTCACTACTGACTTATTCAGAACCACCTGTATCTGCTTTGTATTCTTGTCGGTTACCGATGCACTCACGAATTCAGGAATGCCTTCTTTTAATGAGTAATTCTTACAGAAGTTCCAAATCTCCTGACTGGTAAACACACCGCCTGAATTGTCTGAATACCAGTGTCCCACTCCGGCAACACTTATAAATACAACCTCAACACCTTCTTTTCCGGGACCATAATATTTCTTTGAGGATAATGACGTAGGTATGTTTGCAGGGTACGGTTTTGTGACCACAGGTGTTGTAGGGCAACCATTTCTTTTAACCCAAGCATCAATATGGGATTGTGCATTGCTGTAGGTTACAAAGCCATCGTCCATCCCATGTACATGGATTATCGGAATTGGTCGTGAACTATTGGTATTTGGTCCACTCATAAGATAGCCACTGACCGGTGCAAATGCAGCAATTTTATCGGCTATCACCGTGGCAGCATAATAAGTCATCATGCCGCCCATTGAAAATCCTGAAAGGTAAACACGGTCACGATCAATTCCGTAGCGCTTATACATTTCATCTATAATTGCCAGAATAAAATCAGTATCAGTTGTTCCATATAATTGCCACTGACTACCGATAGATTGAGGAAAAACAAGGACAAAGTTATTGGCCTGAGCTACAGACTGGAATTGTGTCTGATTTTTTTGATCGGTCATGGTTTGATTCATCCCATGCATGGAAATTACGAGGGCACTATTTTGTTTAATGCCTGTTGGTGCATAAACAATCATTTGCCGAGTTGATGTGCCAACCTGAAGTGATTCCTGTGCCTTCAAACCGGTTATAAACAGGAAAAGACTTAATAATACAAATAAAAACTGTCGGATAATGTTTTTTTCTTTCTTGATGGCATTCATATCTTTAGGCTGAAATTTAGTGCCTTGCAGTAATTGGTAGATCATTGTGTTTTGCATTTAAGATTTATGGATATTTGTTATATTATATTCCTTTAGAGTTATTACTCAAATTATCCTTTAATATTTTAACTCTCAAATTCGTTATTTTTTTGATACAATATTAAATAATCTAATTCCAACTCTTTCATTTGTAATTGCCTATATTTGGCGTTAGAATCAAAATACAAAGTATTTTTCTTATCCGTTTTTTAATCCGATTGATCAATGTATTTCCGCGTTTTCCAATAAGCATCATCCATTTACCCCTCTATTACCGGTTTTTCGGTAGTTAAACTGCAAGTATGATAATCCCGTAATGGTTCTTAGTTATTTTGTTATAGTATTATCCAAATGAATGCATGTGGGAGAAGCATCATGTTTTCGACATTAATTTATTTTACCAGATTTTGTTTCCAAACGCAAAACTGTCAATGAATTCCCCTGGAAAATGCGACCAATTTTAGCACTTGAGAATTTAATGGATTCTGTTTTAGGTGATACCCTGGTCGGTTCATCCAATGTATTTTCATCTAATGGACTGGCAGAAGTAAGAACAATAGCTTTTCCCATTCCTGAAAGGTTTTCTGCTCCTAACAAATTAACTTCTGTTTTCACAGGTATTGAAGAAGTATTGACTACTTTAAGAATGATATCACCAGTATGATCATCTTTTGCTGCGCTTACACAAAGAGATTTTGTATTGGCATTATCATCAGTCATTTCCTGAACAAGATTGCCATCAAGATAAGCCTTTACCGTGGTGCCAATAACTTCAACTTTAATATCATACCAACGATTCACTTCAATGCTTCCTGGAACATTTTTTGAGCTGATCCCATTATCCATCATAAACGCAGTGTTTCCATTGCCACCGGCTTCCCAACGCAATCGTTGGTCATTATTCTGGTTCCTGAAATATATTTGAATGCCATTATCGCCCGAAATTTTGCGGGCTTTTAATGTAATCGTGTAATCAGCCCACGATTTATCACCTACAAAAGCTGTAGTATTGGGAGCTATGGCCGATTGGCGGAGGACTCCGTCTTTTACCGACCATTCACCACCCGTTTTTCTCCAATCATCAATATTTTTTGTAAAATCAGCTTGATACAATTCATTACCGTTAGACGACACAACCTTCAAATCTTTAAATTCGGCGGAATTGCTCCATGTGCCAAGACCAATGCAACCTTCTGAATAAGGGGCTTTGATGTCAGGTGCATCTGCTATGTTTACGGGCAATGAAACAGTTCCCTGATTTTCAGCGAATAATTTCTGGACGTAATAACCTGGCAAGCCATACCAACGGTTACTGTCGAAATTGATAAGATTTATCGGCCAGGCCTTGTGATTTGAATTACACAACAGAGGCGCGTAAGCAGCCATTTCAATCACATCGGAGTTGCGTTCAAGGCCTGTCATCCAGGCAGCTTCGCCGATAGCACCCCTCAAATTTCCATTTCCTGTTTGGCCTGTAACGGCATATTCACCAACAAATACTTTGGGCCCTTTACGGTCGTAGTTATCGTATTTGTTTGCATTCCAAACAAACCAATCGGGAACATTGTAATAGTGTTCGTCTTTCATCACCGGCATAGGATCTTTGGGATATCCACCCCAATCGTTAGCAATGAGTTTTATCTCGGGATATTTAGATTGGATCGCTTTGGCAATCAAAGTCCAACGCTCATTATACGCTTCTCCACCATTTTCATTTCCTATCTCAATATATTTAAGGTTAAATGGTTTTGGATGCCCCGCTTTGACCCGAATACTTCCCCAAACCGAATTTTCAGATCCATTGGCATATTCAATGGCATCCAACGCATCTTGCACCCATTGTCCCATTTGATCCATGGGTATAATTTCTTTATGTGAAATACCGGCACTTATACAAAACAAAGGCTCAGCACCCATATCCTCTGCCATTTGCAAATACTCATAATAACCTAATCCGTTGGTAGCATTGTAACCCCAAATATTCCATAATGGAGTGCGGGTATCAATATTTCCAATAGTATTTTTCCAATGGAACATGTGTTTGAAATCGTCACCTTCAACCCAACAGCCTCCGGGAAAACGGAAGAATTTAGGGTGCAAGGCATTGACTGCCTCAGCCAAATCTACACGCAAACCATGATTTTTCCATGTTTGATCTGGCATCAGCGAAATCATGTCCATATACAAACTGCCTTTTCCTTCACTGCCTATTTCGAGGTGAGACTTTGAATCACTACCTGACGCTAACAAATTAACCGAAAAATATCTCCATTTGTCTTCAATGCGCTTTATCTCGGTTGATGCAAGTTCAATTCCTTTAGAACTGACAACACTGATTTTTAAAGGAGAATTGAAACCATTGCTGCAGAAAGCAGCTAATTGAAATGTATATGCACAGCCCTTTTCTATGTTCATCCCCCAATAACCGCCATTTTCCAGTTTAAATGTTCCATTGGCTTTTATGGAAAGCATTTTACGGTTAAACGCATTTAGAGCCGGCACCCATTGATTTGAATATATCTCCGGATAAATTATAGAAGCGCTGCTTGTCCCATTCTGATTGGTAAATTTCCAATTTTGAAGCGTATCTGCATCTTCAAATGAACGGTTTCTGACAAGCTCCGGGTAAATGCCTCCATCAGTTGAGTGATTAATATCTTCGAAAAAAATGCCAAATAAGGTTGGCGAAATCGTATGCCCGGGTTTGTTCACGTCTATAGTAATCTTTGCCAAATTGGTTTTGCGTGGTCGAGCATATAAAACACACGTTAGTACGAATAATAAGACAAAAATGTTAATCAACTTTATTCTCATAATATCTTTTAAATGTATTAGTACTGTATTATTTAAATCGAATTTACTTTTTCAATAAATTCATATCCATCGTTTATCGAATTGTGATTATTTCACTTTTCAGAGTTTTGGACTCTGAGCTATTCCCATAATAAACCTCATATTCGCCCGGAGTTACCATCATTTTCCGTTGGCTCCAATCGAAAAACTCAAAAGCAGAAGGGTTCAGGTCAATACCAACTTGTTGGGTTTTACCTGCCTGAATTTCCACACGTTTAAATCCTCTTAATGTTTTTAACGGGCCTTCAATATCGTTGACTTTACGAACATAAACTTGTACAATTTCAGTACCATCACGTTTGCCGGCATTTGTGACAGGAACAGTCAACTGTACGGTTTCATTAACTGCAATAGTTGTTTTACTAAATCGGGCTTCTCCAATTTTAAAAAACGTATAACTCAGGCCATAGCCAAAGGGGAAAAGCGCATCATTCATAAACCGGTAAGTACGACCTTTCATAGAATAATCTTCAAAATCCTTAAGTTGATCGGAATTTTTATAAAATGTAACGGGCAATTTACCAGAAGGGTTATAATCGCCAAACAACACATCGGCAACGGCCTGTCCACCGGATTGTCCGCCATACCAAGCCTGAAGGATGGCATCACAACTTTCGGTTTCAGGTGTCAATGCCATGGCTGCCCCCGAGCAATTAACGAATACTATTTTTTTGCCTGCTTTTTTCAAAGCTTGTAAACATTTGCGCTGCGATTCAGGTAGTTCAATATTGGTTCTGTCGCCACCTTTAAAGCCATGGAACTCAACAGGCATTTCCTCACCTTCTAATTTTGATGAAATTCCACCGACAAAAATAACTTCATCAATTCCATTTAATTTGTTTATCAACTCGCTATAATTAACCGGAAATTCCCTTCCAATATTTAATTTAAAACTTGCTTCTATTCCATCATTAACGGCTGAAAATCTAACCTCAATCTTGTAGTCTTTCCCTTTTTCAACTTTATACGGAAGCCTGATTGGAACTACTTGCCATAAGTCTTTTGTAAACAAGGTATCGGTGTTTACTATTACATCGCATTTTCCTCCAAATTCCAATCTTAAAACTATTTCCTCCGATTCGTTGGCCCGGTAAACTGTTTCATATTTTCCTGAAAAACCTTTAAGATTTACCCCACGACTAAATTGGTTTTGACCCGCAGTAGTTAATTGAATAGGACTTACCATCTGCTCGTGCGACACGGCATCTCCCTTAAACACTCTGTTATTCCAATAAGTAGCCTTCATTCCCGATTTTCCATCAAAGGAGCAGTTCTCGAAAAGGCTTTGAGTAATCTTGTCTTCGATCAAGTCGCATCCTTTATCGTAAAATAGCTTATTTGCAGGAAGTTTTGATTTAACACCCTCCAAAACGGTAGTAGTACTTGATGGGAAACCATTGTAATTGCCCCATAACATAGGTTTGTCATCGGCATTTGGGCCTATAATAGCAATTTGTTTTGCTGCTCTTGACAATGGCAGGATGTTATTTTTATTTTGGAGCAGTGTCATCGACTCCTGGGCCATTTTAAGGGCCAATGCCTGATGCTCTTTTGAATTAACAATCGACATAGGAATTTTTGACCACGACACCAATGAATCATTGTCCATTTCGCCTAAATCGAAACGGCCAACCAGAACACGTTGTAAATGCTTATTTATTTCATCTTCGTCGACAAGTCCTTTTTCCAAAGCCTGAGGCAATTTATTGTATGCATAACCCCAACCGCACTCTATATCGGTACCGGCCAAAACAGCTTTTGTGGCTGAATGCACGTCATCTGACGAAACTTTGTGACTGCTATAAAAATCGGCAATAGCGCCACAATCGGAAACAACCAGGTATTTGAAACCCCAATCATCGCGTAGAATTTTCTGAAGCAAACGGTTACTTCCACAGCAAGGTTCATCGTCCAACCGCTGATAGGCACACATAACTTCACGCACATCCGCCTGTTGCACCAGCGATTTGAATGCAGGTAAGTAAGTCTCCCACAAATCTCGCTGATTGACGTTGTTTAGGTTCAGTGTATGCCTGCTCCACTCGGGCCCGGAGTGTACGGCGAAATGTTTGGCACATGCCAATAGTTTTTTATATCTTGAATCGGCAGGACCCTGAAGTCCATTTACCACAGAAATTCCAATACGGGTGGTCAGATAGGGATCTTCTCCATACGTCTCCTGCCCGCGTCCCCAACGAGGATCACGGAATATGTTTATGTTAGGTGTCCAGACAGACAAACTCACAAATTTGCTATTTTCCTGACCGTTTCGTCGAGCCTCATGGTATTTAGCACGAAATTCATCGGAAACAGCATTGAAAACATCGTAAACCAGCTTGTCGTTAAACGAAGCAGCCATCCCAATGGATTGAGGAAAAACAGATACGTTGGAGCCATATCTGATGCCGTGTAACCCTTCGCTCCACCAGTTGAATTTCTTAATGCCCAAACGAGGTATTGCTTCCGACTCATCGCACATGAGTGCAGACTTTTCTTTTAATGTCAAACGCGATATTAAATCCTTAGCACGTTCTTCTGAACTAAATTCAGATTTTTGGAAGGGATATTGTTGTGCCAAGGATGCTATAGTGATAAAAAAAAATAGCACAAGGTAAACTGATCTTTTCATTTGTTTTTTTATATTTTTTTGTCGTCATTAAAAAAATTGGTTATAGATTCGCCTTAAAAACTATTCTCTAACCGAACTTGGAACTTCAATGCAAAAAAACTAAATTTATTCCGGATTTAATGGACGTTATGTATCAAATATAATGCTGCAATATCATATATAGCATATTTAGTTTTTAAAATTAACTCCAAGTCGGTCTCTATTTTTATTTTCTGATTTATTAAGTACTAATGCAACACTCTTCGGGATAATTTTTCAGTTTATAATTACCAACGAATCGGCATATTATATCAAAGAAATCTTCTCTTTATTGCCAAACACTTCGATATTATTTAACCCCCAATTTTTCTAATTTTTAGTTTTCAAAAAAGCAAGTTTCGCTATCAGATCATCAAAAATCAATCGGGTATCTAAACTTGTATAAACTCTGATTTGACGATTCCCTGTGGCTTCCTCGTATTTACCGGAATCATTAACTTGAGGAGTAGATTTTATTACATACTTGCTGGATGAAGCATCAGAACTCCAAGGTGCTTGCAATGCGGTTAATAAAACCAAGGGGCTATCACCTAAAACATAAGCTTCACCCAGAGTACCTTTTGATTTTTTCATTACATCCTCTATTTTAGTAACCAGGAAACTTCCGACAATGCCATTTGATTTGATTTTGTAAACCAATTCCGGATATGAATATAACGCTTGGCGATATGTGTCTCTGGGTACTTGCCAAATTGGAATATCCGAAACATTAAAAATTACCTCACAAGCTTTTATATCAATCCCTAAATTATATTCAGTATTACTTTCGGCAAGAGGAGTTGTTGTTAATCCGCGATATTCTCCACCTCCAATCCATACTAATATAATCTTTTTTGCTATTCGAGGCTCCATTAAATATGCACTCGCAATACTTGTTAAACCAGCACCACATAACACATATAAAGGCATTTTAGTATCTTCCCGCATAGCCTCACGTACGATAGCTTTTGCGCCCAATGACACAATAGGCATTTTAATATCTGTAAGTCCAGAATTTCCACCTTCATAAACTGGAAATTTTCCAACTAATTTCATTACTGTTAATAGTTCATTCACTTGCATGCAGGAGTAAGTTGAAGTACTTGGGGAACCATAAAAACCACCTTCGTAATTTCTCGAACCAATTATCCCTTTTATTTCAACAGATGGAGATAATATATGATGCGCTAATTGAAATAAACCATCAGGGTCACCGCCAAAGTCATTATCAATCATCACACGAATTCTGGGCTCAACCGTATCTTTATAAACAGGATTGCTTTGAGCATAAAGAGTCAATCCTTGTAGCAGAATTACTCCAATTATTATAAATTTTTGTATAATATGTGTCATACATTTAAATATTTAGCCAAAAAAAAAGTTTTTACTTTTAGTCTTTGTGTTAAGAATAATAAATAGTCTCGAAGACTCAAAGTTACATTAAAAACTAAGGAATCAATATATTTAACTTAAGGACATTGATATGTGAAATAGAATTTTAAAGTTTAACTACAATTTTCTTCCCTATATAATTAACCATATTATCTACTTTTTCAGAAACATTTATTGCTGCTACTTTTCCATCTGAAACAAGAACAATATTGAATTTACGTTTTGCAAGCATTCCTGCAAAAGAGCCTTTACGTTCATTGATTGTCAATGTCCTTTTCACATCATTCCACGAGAAAGAGATGGTAGAAAATGCGCCTTTTTCATAATTATAATTATCGTTTTCATCTTCATACAAGTTAAATTCTCCATTTGCCCCTTTATATATGCGAATTTCCAGGTTATCCCATTTCTTTTCCGTGGCATATTGTACTTTTGGTCCGAATGGCAATATGGAACCAGCTTTTATATAAAGAGGTATTATATCTAAAGGTGTTATTTTCTGAATGGTTTGTCCCCCATTCTTTTTTTCACCTGTCCAGAAGTCATACCAATCTGTACCTTTGGGGAGATAAACACTCTTTGATTTCAGTTCGCTATAATCTTCAACCTTCACTGAATCCTTTAACTTATTGTACATGGGTTGTGTAACGGGACAAACCAGAATTGATTTCCCAAACATATACTCATCATTAATATCCAATGCCTGTTTATCTTCAGCAAAATCCATGACCAAAGCCCGTGTCATTGTAGATTGATTTTTTGTTACGTCCCAGGAAGTGGCATAAATATAAGGCAGCAGACTATAACGCAGGTTTATATATTTTTCAACTGCATCATAAATCTTATTCCCTTTCTGTCCAAACTGATAAATTTCCCTTGGAGCATCGGTACCATGTGATCGCATCATCGGAGTAAAAGTTCCAAACTGAATCCATCGTGCATAAAGTTCGCGATAGTCGGCATTTTCGAGTGGATTTTTGAAATTCCAAAGAAAGAAGCCTCCTATATCACTATTCCAGTATGGAATCCCGCTTAGTGACAAGTTTAAGCCAGCCGAAATTTGGTTTCTCATGGCATCCCATGAAGCTACCACATCCCCGGTCCACGTATTTGAGCCATAACGCTGCTGTCCTGCAAAGACAGAACGGGTTAGAATAAAAACCCGCTTATCGGAGAAAACAGAACGTTGATGCTGTGATACTCCACCGACTGTCATCAATGGGAAAGCATTTCGAACTTTCCGGAATGAACCAAGGTATGTTTGATTATCCAAATCGGAAGATTTAAACTGTAAGTGGTCCGGTTCAGTAGAATCCAGCCACCAGCCATCCATACCCAGTGAGAACATCCCCTTATTCAGATATTTCCAATAAATGTCCCGGGCCTTAGGATTATATGGATCATACACCTTTACTGCTCCAAGAGGGTATTCGGGCCATGTCACAAAATTAAATAGCGCCCCATTATTTTTTAATTCAGCATACGGTTTTGTTTCCTGTCCAAAAGAAGCCCAAATGGATATAGCCATATGCGCATTCAAACGGTGTACATCATCAACCATCTTTTGGGGGTCAGAAAATCTTGGATTGAGAAATTCCATGGCATTCCAGTGTTCATTATCTCCCCAGTATTGCCAATCCTGGATGATTCCATCGAGTGGAATTCCGAGTTCGCGGTATTTTTTCACAACACCAATAAGCTCATCCTGACTTTGGTAACGCTCTTTGCTTTGCCAATAGCCGAAAGTCCAGAGTGGAAACATAGGTGCCTTTCCGGTTAGGTCGCGCATACAAGAAATTACGCCATCGGCATTATCACCATTCATAAAATAATAATCAATACCATCTCCGACTTCAGATTTAAATGTGGTAATGTCCAACGTATCCTGAAAAGTTGTTGGCGAGTAATTGTCCCAATATAAACCATATCCTTTCTCAGACAAGAAAAAGGGGATATAATCATCGGTATTACCCTGTATCATATTGAGTTTTACGTTCCGTTTGGACATTTTACCATGCTGTTGTTGCCCCAAACCATAAATAGCTTCACTTTTGTCAAGTAGGAAAGATTGGGAGACCGAATATGTTTTTGTCCCTGCATCGTTAAAATCAGAAAACATCACTCCTGATTCATTTTCACTTAGAAGCGATATGCCTGAGTGATTTAAAAAAGAAATTTTTCCATTTTTCAGATTTAATATAACTTCCAATGATTTACTCTTCACTATAAGTTCATCACCTTGTTGCTGTGTTCTTAAAGATAACTTTTTCGGAGATTTAACCACCGAGAGGCTTTTTTTTACAAATACTGAGCCGACAGGAGACTTAAGTACCCTTACAATAGAGGGGTCGTAAAACTGAAGTTCTACATCAACGGCATTTATTTCAGTCTTTATCCCAAGTTCAGTCACTTTATAGACTTGTGCATGAATGGTAACTGCCATACAACAAGTGATTATCATAGATATTAAAAAATTGCTTTTCATCTAATAATAGTTTATATAATTTGCAAGATCATTTAGCCCATGCATCCTCCGCTGGAGTTCGCCGCCAAGTAAAATAGTTATCGGGTACTTTAAGTGATTTAAACTCTAGATACAGTTGACATAAAGGGCTTTTTATTAAATGATTATCCGCAATGTATCCTAAAGTTACAAAAAAGAAGTATCGATGCTTTGCACCTTTAATTGCTTTTCATTTTTCAATCATTTCTACCAAAATATCGGGTTACACTTCTTGTCCAGGCAATGAAAAGGGACAGAGTTCCGACATGTTGGTAGAATTAAATATCAAGATCAAATAAAAGATGCAGATGGTACATTCCGGTCTATCGGAAGCACCGTAAGATAATACCAATTATTATGTTTTAGAACTTTATGTGGATAATTATTTAAATAAGCCTCTTTAAGTCCCCTTTAGGGGTCATCTTTACTCTTCTTCTTCTCGATGTCACCATCATAACACTTCTAAACAATAAATAATTCATTCATGATCCAATAGTATTCCATATATATTCCATATCTTTATAATATTGGAATATATATGGATCATATATGGAACAAATATGGAATATATATGGAACATCACCGATATGGTATCGATATGATGGTGGTATCAACAGAACAAGTGTGATAAATAAAAAAAACTGAACCTATTCATTAAAATCCATTCAACATTATTCTTTTTAAGTATGTGAAAATAGAACGTATTATTCTAAAAATAATTATAATTAACTGACCGAAAAACATTTTAAAAGGTACAGAGAACCGAAAGATAAAACCAACAAGTAAGTTTTAGTACTTTATGCGGATAATCATATTAAATAGTTATCGAGTACTTTAAGTGATTTAAACTCTAGATACAGTTCACATAAAGCGCTTTTTATTAAAAATACTTTACTGTATAATAAATGTATTCCATTGTGAAACTCCTTGCCGTTATGGTTGCCATATTTGACAAAAATTGTCAAGTAAATGTCCATCACGCTTTATTAATCTACTTGCCTCACATGTTATCATCCGGGAATAAAAAACAGAAGTTGAAAACCCCTAACAAAAGAGTTTCCAACACTTCCAACTTATTCTTCAATTTTTAAAAAAATCTTTTTATTTCAAACAATATTTATTTTAATGATTGTTTTTAAAAATAAAAGCAAGTGAATGGCTAAATCTATCCACTCACCTGCTTCTTATTTATTACTCTTACTCTTTAATTAACTTACCAATTTTAGTTGTATTATTAACTTGAGCTTTTACGATATAAGCACCTTTTGCCAATGAACTAACATCAACTTTTTCTGCATTGAAAGCTTCTTTCACTATACGTCCGTTTAGATCGGATATAGTTACTTTTTGAGCATTTTTAGCCAAAATGTAGTTGGTAGCAGGATTTGGATATACCGAGAAAACATCCTTCGATGCTCCGGACAGCGAGGTGGCAACACCGTTACTATGGATTAAACCTATAACCTTAACATTATCTAAATACAGATCACCTCCAGATAACGGAGCGGAAATTCTAAGGCTAATTGTATTTAGGTTACTTAATTGAATACCATTGGCATCATTTAAAGGGACAACCTGACTATTCAACCAATTCCAATATTGCCCAGAAGGCAAGGTAGCTACACTTACCCAATCTCCGGTACCAACCTTTACATCTACTATCGGATTTATAGCTCCATCATTCCTTCTTGCATCAATAGAAAACCGTAAGTTGTCATAACCGGCAACATTGATATCAGGTATAATAACAGCGGCACTAGTTGTGGTCATAACCAAAATATGACCATTACTTCCCCACCATTGTTCTAAATCCATAATTCCATCACCGACAGTTTGCAGGTTTACCCCTCCAGACCATTTTCCGCTTTCAACTGTACTTGGTGAACCAATCCAAGAATCATTACCCCAATTGGTGGCCCAACTTGTATTGAAATTTTCATTGTATACCTCGATTGGTAAAGTCGCATCAAAGGTAGCCTCTTGCAGTTTATACAAACCATTCGTATTATCAACAGCTTTATCACAATACAAAGACGAACCAACGCTGGTTGCATCTGAAGCAAGATATTTGCTATTATTATTATTAATCAGTCGAATGCTAGTTGCATCAGCACCCACAATTACCCATTCAGAATTTGTTCCACTAATTGCTGATTCAAAAATCGTTGAATAGCCATCCGAGTTTTTTTTATTGAAATATTTATGATTCACGCTTAATACATAATAGGTATCAAGAGAACCGGTTGGGACAAAACGAAAAGCCTGAGATGCCAAATTTGCAGTAACGGTTAAAGCTGGCTGAGTCCCAGATGCTCCAACAACATTATTTGAAGTGCTTTCTACAATGTTGTAAATTTTGTTCGGATCTGGCACAAAAGTTTGTGCAAAAACGGTTGAGATTGCCAAAAACAGGCAAAGAGACATGAAGAGTTTTTTCATAAAAATTTAAATTTTAAGATTATATATAATAAAGAAATTATTTAATTGTTTTTAAGAACAGGCAAGTTACCACCATTAGCAACTTGCCTGTATTTATTATTGTTTGATTAACTTACCAACTTTGGTTGAGCCATCAACATTAACTTTTACGATATAAGCACCTTTGGCTAACGTACTAACATCCACTTTTTCAGTATTGAATACTTCTTTTACAAGACGACCATTCAAATCAGTAATGCTAACTTTTTGTGCATTTGGAGTAGTAATATACTTACTGGTAGGATTTGGATAAACATTAAAGGCTTCTGATTTTGGAGTAAATACGCCATTAATATTTGTTGGTGTTCCAGCAAACCACATATCATCAACCCATGAGTTACAACCGGCACCAAAGCTCATTCTGAAATTAACTTTCTTTACGTAGTCAGGAAGTGGAGATCCATCAATATCTGTAAACTGATAGCTAACCCATTTGAAAAGTTGATCTTGATATGTTGTTTGCCCAAGAGTATCAACTATTGCTAAAGGGAAATCAACATCAGGGTTGCTTTCGTAGATTTCGTAAAACGCTCCTCCATCTGCAGAGATCTCAATCTTAGGTCTTGCTGATGCAATTCTCCCATCTTGCCACCATTGTTGTGTACCAAAGCCGAAATCTAATTCAAGGTCTGTGAAATTGGTAATATCAATATTCCCGCTTTCAAGAGTACTATTATAATCAGGAGTAAGCCCTAAACGACCTCCACCGGAAGCATTTGCATAATTAGCACCCATACCCCATTCGCGAACCCAAAGTATAGATGTAGTATCTGCAGCAATATCATAATTTTTAAAATGAATTCCTGAACTAAACCCACCGATTGAATCAAATTGTGCAACGTATCCTTTTTCTCCACCAATTTGTTTATATACTTTACCATCACTCCAATTTCCTTGCCAACCACTACCATTAAAATTTTCGTTAAAAATAGTAGATTTCAATGCTACGCCATCAGCCGGTGCCTTGAATCCGATTTGGTCAATGTAAAACTCTGTATCAACAGACTTAGCTGCGGAATCCTGATTATTTATCTGAATCTCGAGGACATTATATTTGTCCGACGACTTAAGCCTTCCTAAGAAATTAGTCGCATTAGTCCATTGATCCTGCGGCACATCACCCCAACGTGATAATATTTCCAAAGCAGGAATCACATCTTTATCATTTTTTAGCCATACCCTAAGAGTAGTTTTTACAGCTGATTTACCCAAAACTGGATGAATCATAAACTGGAAATAAGGGGTTTTAGCGAAATCAATTTTTTGGTCAAGACGAATATAAAGTGATCTCCAGCCATTAGCAGGACGTAAAAAGTCACCCGTAATTAAACTAGAATTAACTGTGTCTCGTTTGGGATTAGCAATGGATGTTACGTTACCACTTGACAAAGTAATCATGGTCGTCTTAGTAGAGTCAGTCCATAAACTATCAGTTATAATTGGACTCTTACCCCCATTCTCAAAATCGGCGATAATAATATCATTCCCTGCAAAGATGGTTGGATCCGTCGCAAGGTTAGATTTATTCGCATAGGTAAATCCTACCACACTGCATAAAAGAAAAGTAAAAAATTTCCGTTTCATAATAATTAATTTAAATGATTGATTAATAATAATTTGAATAAACGTTTAATTTGTTTGTAATTTACAATATTTGCTATTGCTTTTAATGGTTATATGTATGTATTTATTTTATCTGTGTTATAATGGCATTACAACTCTGTAAAAATATAATAAGTTTCAATACTCCGAGGGTCATTTTGTATCACAATACGGTCTCATTTGTTGCAATCATCAAAGATAAGAACTGCTAATATATCATTATATTGATATTCAGGCGATTACAACCAATATTATATTTACCAACCAACTATCTTCAAGCAATATATTTAACTTTTAGATTTAGTTGAGTCAGTTCACTACTAATTTTTGCACTTCCGATTTACCATCATTCTCAAACTTTATAATATAATCTCCTTGTTTACAGCAACCTAGATCGAGAGTTGTTTTATTCATAAAAGAACCTTTCAACATCTCCCTTCCCAAAATATCAACTAAAGAATAACTAGTTAGTTTAGTAGAATTGTCATATTGAAGATTTACAATTCTATTATTTGTCGGATTTGGAAATACCTTTAGCAAGGAAGATGTTGGATTCGAAATAGCCGAAACTGTACTAACAGTAATCTGTGCTTGTCCAAAAATATCAGAACCATCTTTGGCTGTGGCCATTACAGTAACAGAACCGGCTTTTTTTGCAGTAACCAAACCTGTATTACTTATAGTAGCAATAGTTGTATCGCTTACAGCCCAAGTTCTTGTTTTATCTGTAGCAGTGGTCGGCGTTACAGTTGCCAACATTTGCAAGGTAACTCCAACACCCTTGATAGCAGTTAATCCGCCCTGACCAGCCACAGTGATAGCGGTAATTTTGGTATATTGTGTAGAAGCTTTTGGAAGGCCAGCTACATCGATAACAACAACTGAATTAATGCGATTCGGAGCGTTTGCAGGCACAGAAATTCGAATATATCCAAGGCTATCTTTATAGTTTAACAATGTTGTCGTGTCATTCAACAAGTAAATTTTCTTGATGGTATTTGTACTTATTAGCGATGGTACTTTCAACAATCCGTTTGTAGGCCACGTAAAAACATGGGTATATAGTTTCCCTGCTTTCTTTGTGAATAAACCCCATGCCGGTTCCGACAAAAACGGACTACGGGTTGCTCCATATATACAGCTGCCGTATATATCCATCCAATCGCCGACACTGTCTAATTTAATTATTGACTCGCCCGGTACTGTACCATCACCCTTTGGTCCAATATTCAACAAATAGTTTCCATCTCTGGATACATTCTGAGCCAATTCCAAAATTAGAGCTTTGGTTGTCTTGTATTTATTATCTCCGGAATTGTATCCCCATGAGTTATTCATGGTTTGGCATGTTTCCCATGGTCGACTGTTGGGGCTGCCGAGTGTCGATCCTTCAGAACAATCCCAATCACCCAATCCGGCACTTCTAAAAACCCGTTCATTCATTACAAGATTTGGATCAAGTCCTCTCAGGTAGTTCTGCAAATCTATACCATCGGCTTTTGTCCACCACTTATCGGCTTGTGTTGTTCCGTAAGTATAATCCCCGTATTGATAGGTCCAGTCACCATCGAACCACAGTACAGCCGGATGGTAATTGTCAATCAGTTCTTTCAATTGTAACTTCATATCCCTAATATAAGTTGCTTTGGCTGTATCCGAAGTCAAAGTTGAATAGGTATACCAGTTATTAGTACTATTGCCGCGTGATATTGTTTGTGAGGGATGATTCCAGTCCAGAATAGAATAATACAAACAAAACTTTACTCCAACAGCATCGCAAGAGTCTTTGAGTTCCTTCAGAACATCTCTTGTTTTATCAAAAGGAGTATATTCGCGCAAATCGTACAACTTTGTAGCGTCAATGCTTTTAAAACTTTTTACTGCAGTAGGCCACATGCAGAAACCCTCGTGATGTTTGGATGTGATCACCAGGTATTTCATACCTGCTCTTTTTGCCAATCGCGCGATGGTACCTCCATTAAATTGTGCTGGGTTGAAGTTCTTCGAAACCTGAGTTTGATAAGTGGTTTTCGTATAATTACCCGACATAGCCCATTCGCCCTGAGCCAAATAGGAGTAAGAACCAAAATGAATAAACATGCCAAAACGGGATTCATACCACCAGTTCATTTTGGTTGGAATGCTGTATTGCGCTGTTGCTTTCTGTGTCGAAAAAAGCATTGTAATGAACAATACTGCAAATAAAAAAACATAAGATTTTTTCATGAATGTAATTTGATAAGTAAGAGTAAATTTAATAGTAACAGTAGGTATCAAACTAAAAAAATACGATTCAAACTTGTTAAGTAAGTTGAAATTGATACCGATTCTAATTTTTTATGTTGTGTAGTACGCAAAGTCCCTCTCCTGTGGAGAGGGATTTAGGGAAAGGTCTGATTCAGAAATAAGATATGATATCTTATTTACGACTTATTTCACAGTCTTGTTCTTTATATGTTACTTATTTTTTCAAATACCAGTTAGCACGAACCATCAATTTTCCTTTGATGGCATTGTTTTTTGCTGATACTATATTTGCCAGATATTCATTATCATCCCTGCGAATTGCAATACGCATTAAATCCTGAAAACGATTTCCCAAAAATGCTGTTTCTAGTGCCGATTCCTTCTGAATAAGATCTTCGACATACAGAATCGAATCATGTTGCGAAGTCAACAACTTAGGGATAATATAAAAGGTAGTATCCATATTTGTAGTTCCACAACCACGCATATGGATGCCAATATTTGTGTAATGTATGGAATTACCGTTAGCATTTTTTACATAATAGTCAAATTGCGCATCGGGAAAATTCATGTAATTAGGAAGCGAAACTTTTTCAGAAGCAGGCACATATTTCTGTATATTAGAATTATTCAACCCGTATTTCAATACCGCCATAGCCAGATTAGGCTTACCCAGGCGGTTAACGGCTTCGGCATAACGCAAATAGAGCAAGGGCACACGATAAGGCATTATTTGCTTACTTGTTTTGTTAGTTCCTCCGTTATCCGGATTAATCATAAGATATTTTAAAATATAATTCTTTGACGTGGGGGTTATCATTTTAATATTCCCGTGTTTACTTATACTTGTAGTTCCATCTGTATTTACAAATTTTTGCTCAACAGAAACCGAGCTGTATAATCTTAAATCTCCCACTGTATCGAGCGCAGTGCTACCACGTTTATAATAATACGGTTGGTTCTTCCAGTTTGTAACTGAAACAGCAGATGGAACAATCTCACGATTGAGTGTTAAACTATCCAAATGAAATTTATAACCATATTGATTTGTTGCCGCAATGCTAGTTATGTCTTCATTAGAATTAACATCAAAATAAAACCAGTTTAAACCTCCTGTAAAGGCACCATTATATACAAAACGTTCATCCATATTAGTAATAGTATAACTATTTTTGAACATCAAGTCCCTGTATTCATTTGCCGCATTTTCGTATTGGCCGGTCCACAAATATAAGTCACCCAACACAAAACGAATGGGAAAAAAAGATTTGTTCAATTTTTGGGAATAAATAATATCCAAAGTAGGTGTTTGCGTATCTTTCCATGGATTAATATCATTAATCAGCATAGGAGCTAATTCAGTGATTGTCAAAGGTGTACTTTTTTGTACATTTTCAGCATCCTGTACTGTTAATATTGGCATATCGTAATAGTTGGCCGAACCGAAATTCAGGGCAATCTGCATATAAGTCCAGGCACGTATTGCCTTGCAGGCCGCATATTCTTTATACATTATCTTTAGACCTCCTCTCACAACTGATGTATCAATGTTATGAATCACGTAGTTACAATTATTAATCACAGAATAATAATCTTTTATATTATTGGCATAAGGGTTCGTGCCGGAAATATCAAAATTGTTTATTTCTTTCAAATACAAATTTGAAGCGGGTGTAACATCCATTAAATCGCCCCGCAATTCACCCAGAAGCACATAACTGTCTGCAATTTTTTCCAGTTGCGAAAAGATGCCAAACATCGAATAAAGGGTATCGTTAGTTCCGGTCATTTTATACCCATCAGGTAAAACCAACCTGTTTGAATCCACATCCAACAGGTTGCTGCAACCTTCAAAGGCGAACACGGAAATAAACAGGAATACCATTATTTTGTTGATTTTTTTCATATCATATATTTTTTTTCATTATCGTAATACAGGAATTATAGACTTCTCTAAGTTCTGATGCTCTCAGAAACTAAGGTTGTGTTATACTGAAAATTATCTCTTTAGTTTTATAAGTTTAATTTAATACCAAGATAAAAACTTTTGGTCGATGGCGTTAATCCATTATCCACACCCTGAAAATAAACAGAGTTACCGGCTGTAACTTCCGGATCCTGACCTAAGTAATGAGTAATGGTAAACAAATTATTGGCTGAAATCCAGAAACTGATTCCTTCAATATAAGTACTTTTAATAGGTAAATCATACGATAATGTTATCGTTTTTAACTTGATATATGAACCATCCTCTATCCAACGATCCGAAAAACGCGAATTACCCAACGGATCTCCATAGGTTGCCTGAGGTTGAGTGGTCACTTGCCCCTCTGCAGTCCAACGTCCTAGCATTGCTGTGGTTTGATTGCTGAAATCACTGCCAGCTTCCAACTGACTGCGCTGGTAGTTATAAACGTCATTCCCCAGGGAATAGGTAAACAGGCCGTTTAGGGTAAATCTTCTATAAGAAAATTTACTATTAAAAGTTCCGTAGAAATTAGGGTTTGGATTTCCAATCACTTGCTTATCTTTCGAGTCAATAATTCCGTCACCGTTTTTATCAACGAAAATAGCATCTCCTGCTTCAAAATTGGTATAGCTACCATCTATGTTTTGAATTTTGAAGTAACCTTTTGTTCCGGTTATCGGATCGGTATACGCAGTAGATGCTTGTGCAGTTGTTGAAAAGACTCCGTTGGTTTTATACCCGTAGAACGCTCCCACTGACTCTCCAACTTTTGTCAGCACCTCACCACCATAAACGGGAGTGGAGTATTCTCCATTAGGCAGTGATGTTATCATGTTCTTGTAATGTCCAACACTTAACCCAAGCTCCCACTTGAAATTCTTAAAATTAAACAATTTCAGATTTGCTGAAACCTCATATCCTTTATTTGTCATGCTTCCTCCGTTATCCCAATAGAAACTCAGCCCCGAAACATCGGGCATATTTTTCATAACCAGAAGATTTGTTGTGTTACTTGAGAAAAAATCTACGCTCAACGACAACCGGTTATCGAACAACCCTAAATCAGCACCTACATTTGCTTTCCCTGTGGATTCCCACTGAATCTTAGGATTTGAAAGATTTGTTAACACCAATCCATTTGCCTTATCCATAAAATTAGTGGATGTAAAAAATGCAAGTGACTGATAATCTTTAATCCCATCGTTGCCTGTAATCCCGTAACCAGCTCTGATTTTTAAAAAGTTCACTGCATTCATGTGCTTCATAAACTTTTCTGAAGAAACCAGCCATGCTCCGTTAGCTGCCGGAAATATACCCCAACTGCGTCCAAAGAGGGAAACACCACCCTGAGTTTCTTTTCCAAACCGGGAGGAAGCATCCATGGCAACAGTACCTGTCAGAAAGAAACGATTGTCGTAATCATAATCTGTATTCAGATAATTTGAAAGAGAATTGGTTTGATTATTGATCCCATATACCTTTAAAAAACTGTTATTACCTGTAATAGTAGTATTATTGTTTGATCCTGAATTATGTTCTTCGGCATAATCCGATTCGTAATAATTATTGATATACCTCCAGCCTAAAATTGCTTTCAGATGATGATAATCGTTAATTTTCTTATCAAATGTCAATCTTGTTTCATCAAAATAAGCCGTATTGCGCATTACCTGACTACTTATTTCATTTTGTGAATACCCCACTTCAGGAATTAATTTTACAGGAGTAAAAAATATCGGAATATAATGCCTTTCAATAGTTTTATCCAAACTATAATCGAATTGCGAACTTAGTGTCAAATAGGGTGCTAGTTGAAAAGAGGGAAGAATGCCCATGTTGAACCGATATTTTTTCAACTTATTAATAGAATAATTAATTATGGCACCTGGATTACCAATTCCAAAACTGTCCGTTCTGGCATAATCAGTAGTTAGCTGACCGGTGTAACTATAACTATTCGAATTAAGAAAAGGGGATTTAATTTTACTGACCCACGAAGGAGAAGAATAATAATCAACGCCATCATCCTGCAAGGTTCTTTCAACGCGGCTATAGCCAATGTTTACACCCATATTAAAATTGTTTGTGAACTTCAAGTCGGCATTACAACGAAAATTAATGCGTTGCATATCGGTTGTTTTCACTACACCTTTAATATCGGTTAGTCCTAATGAGAAATAGTACAATGCTTTTTCATCACCTCCCTGGGCATTAATAAGATAACTGTTCGTTTGTCCTGTTTGATATACCTGATTACCCCAGTTCGTTACATTGTGATTTGTAGCGTAGGACTGTTTTTCTGACGGATCTATTCCTAAAAAATCGTATCTGAAAATATCGTTTCCAACTACGCCTTTTGACTTTAACAAATCGCTGGCATAAATTCTGAAATCCTCGCCGTTCATCACAGGCATAGCATCCGGACGAACAGTCATACCCGTGAAATAGTTTAAACCGATTTTAGTAACCATTGATTTCGCTCTTTTGGTTTTGATTATCACCACTCCGTTTGAGGCTTTACTACCATAAATAGAAGTACCATCTTTGATTACCGTTACATTCTCAATGTCATTCACATCTATATTATCCAGCGGGTTTGAGAAAAAACCTTTGTTAATAGACTGAACATCATACAAATTATTCCAAATAACTCCATCTACAACAAACAAAGGTTGCGCATTAGCATTTATTGAATTAATTCCTCTGATAAACAACACAGATCCTTCTCCTGCTACTCCTGAGCGTGTAACAGCATGAATGTCACCCCCAAGTGTTGACTGTAAGACTTCATCAACTGAAATAGCAGGTATTTTACTTACATCATCTACGCTTGCGGCGGAAGACACCAATGAAGAATTATTCGCTACTCCGGTAAGCCCTTCAATGCTTTTGAAATAGTTGCTGAATTGATTTGAATAAAGATTTATCACCACAGAATCTTTTCCTCTAATGGCAACTTCCCTCAGGTTGTAATCATAAGCTGAAACATTAAGAACATCTCTCAGCGAAGAAATTTTCAACGTGAATTGACCTTTTTCATCCGATACAGCCGATAAATTCTTGTTGGGAACTGATATCTGAGCAGCAGTAATAGGTTTTTTGGTATGTGCATCACGTACCAACCCTTTCAATATTATTTGTTTGCTCTCTTTTTCTTTGCTTTGAGACATAACAACCGGACAAGACAAAAGCAAGCCAGAAAATGTAACCGCACTTATGAGTTTAAAACAGAAAGAATACCTGTTCATACTTAATATGTTTATATAATTTTTTATTTTCATACAAAAAAATTTATTCACTCAATGTTATTGAACAGGTTTTAGAATTATATAATCTATTCTCAGTGTCTTACTAAATTTTGCCGCCTCTGAAGTCACCACAACATTTTCAACTTTTAATTTAACAGTAGGAGCATAACCAGTTGTTTTATATAAGTTTGTATACGGAAACTGAAATCCGGATACAACAAGCATTTCTTGTACCTGGGAAGTCGGAGTTGTGGTAAAAACATCTCCTATTTGGCCTTTTGCCATTACAGCATTGTTTTTATCAACTGGAGCATTAATCACCTGTTTCCCATTACTATCAACATACGACAAATAAAATTTAACTTTATACGGTTTTACATTCAATGGATTAATAATACTTCCCGGAACAAACGCACAATATATGTCGTACTTTGCAGATAATGTGTATGGAATCTGAAACGTAGTAGATTGATTTGAGCCTGTTCCAATTGGAGTAAGATTTAAATAGTTGTAATTTGATATCTTAAACCCTGTGCCGATACTTGACTGAATGGTGGGAGTAAAAAGTGTGTCGGTTCGATAGAAGCCAGATTCGGCTTCAACCTTTATCTTTGGACACCACGACTCTGTTGCATTGTATTTCAATTTATCTGTTACATAGCTTAGACCATTACTCAGTTCGGTAACCTGTGCCCCAACAAAAAGTCTATTAGGATCAGCAAAACCATTTCTATTAGTAGAGAACAAAGAATCCGTGGAAATAGGCAGTGATTTTACCCCTCTAAAAAACAAATCCTTGATGATTGTCAATTTAGTATTAGCTATTTGTGTCGCAACTCCACCATCTTTATTTAATGTATTGTAATAAGGCAAAATCCGATTGTAAGCTTCAACCCATGCAGTATTATTCGGCCAAATAACTGTATAGATACTATCTTCCTTGTTAATTTCAGCGAAATATTTCAACAGTATATTCGTGGTTTTATAAACTTTTTTAATCATAAAACCATTTTTATAGCTTGCCGCTGTATCTATCGAAGTAATCGAAAAAGAATTGATGTAGTTCCTTACCGAATCAATACCTTCTGCATTGTTTAAAAACTCCCAAATACTCATTCTATAAGGCAAATAATCGCTCAACACATGGATGATACCATTTTTGGTTGCCACATCCGATTGTACAATTTTCAGACCCCCAAAAGTGTAACCTTCGGATCCATTTGCAAATACAATCAGCTTATTATCCAACATGATCATTTTCTTGCTGACAATAGCTGTAGTAGGGTAAGAAAAACGAGCGATGTGATTCTCGACAATCTTAATTATTTGTGCCGTATCCAAAAGGTTTACATTCTCCAATGAATGATCGGTTGGTGCCCAGACAGTAAAAGTTTGAGATGATTTGAGAATAGTGTCATACCCAGCGATTTTAAGCATTTTGGTAAATGTACTTAATTCAGTTTGTGCTTGAATATATTGATACAAATTCAAATTACTCTTAGTTGTCTGTTCAGCAGAATAGTGTTTATTCAAATCATCTGTACACGATACAGCCAATACTGTCAAAAATGTCAGTAAGGCAAAGACGGGAACTCCGTAATTTCTTAATCTCATAATAAAAATATTTAAAGCTAATTCAAAAAAATATTAATAAATATCCTCACTCTCAATAGCACTTGTCGGGATATATTCAAAGTAATCAAACATAAATACACCTCCACTTAAACCTCTAATTGTCAATTTGTGGGTGCTTGCCGTTTTAAAATTATAAATACCCAAAATACGTCTTAAATTTGAAGCATCATCTCTGCAAGATCCATTTTTATACTTTGGAACTCCGTTTGAGAATGTGGTGAACACAGCAGGTGCTTTCATATATCCTTTGTTGCGCATCATTTTATCATTCAGAAAACCAAATGGATCGTCCAGTTGACTTCCAGGTACTTGATAAGGGCCAACATCATTAGTAGTTCCTCCTAGATTCAGATTTAAAGGTACCCCGCATGGGACATCATCAATATAGAGTTGACACACACCACGATAAAAATTATTCTGAAACCCGAATCTTAATTCGTAAGTACCTGCAGGCACCGGAGGTAATGTTATCGAAAAATCGTACAAATTTCCGCTATTAGCTTCCATATAAATTTCATCTCCTTCATAATCGCGATATCCGTCAGTATAGGACAGATAACTCAATTTAGTTTGTTCCGAGCTAACAACTCTGTCAAGAAAACCTCTAGGGAAATAAAATAGTGTGTTTTTCATATATCCATTTAAATGCATAGCGAGACCACGTATATTATTGTTGGTAAACTCCGGAAAAAAACTTGCCGGATCAAAACGAAGTCGTTTAGTTGAAAATTCATTATTAACAGCTTGATTATATACCAACATTTTATCAATTTCATGATAGACACCGTTTGTTGCATCTTTATCATAGTTCGTCTTAACAATCCGAATTACATTACCTGTTTCTGATGAATAATTAATCAAATTTGTTTCTGCCAACGCCCTGCTTTTTTTAATCTCCATCAACGTATTCGGCATCATTGTTTCAATATACTCATACATATCCTTGGTTTGCAGCATTATGTGGCTATCATACTTGTCAATAAAACTAGTATAACTTAATTGTTTGTTAATTAAATGATAGGCAATAAACTGATTCAGGCTGTTATTACGGTTTCGAGGATCAGTTATACTCGGATCGGCACCATATACATTTGCATCTGCATACGCCTTCATACTTATTAAATCAGTTATCCCATTTGCTTTCAGGGTAGCATCACTTTCCATTAATGCGGTATATCCAAACTTTCTGAAAAGCGGGACATCTATATCGTACTCATGAGGAGCATTCTTATCTATTAAATATTCTAAAGGTGTTGGGTCGTAATTACGATCTCTGTCCTTAACAAGTGAATCGGCCAATCCTGTTTGAATTAAAGCCCTATAAAATAACTTAAATGTCGAATCCTGAGCTATTGCATCTACTAGTCCTAAATGGGTAGGATTAAGCACTTCGTTTATTCTATGAATTACCCCGTTATGTACCAGTATATCTTTTTCTGTAATCAGGGCTGTATTATTTACAAAGGCGGTTCCGGTATTCGTAAAAGTAATAGATAAATAGCGGTCGCTCATGGATAAAACAGGTAATCGTCCCACAATAAAGTCTGAAAACTTTAACACAGAGCCCATAATGATATGGTCATAGGCGATTATTTTTAACGAATCAAGAGTGAAATCCTTGAGTGATTTTTTACCCTTCAATACGTAAAACTTCTTCATTGCTTCATTCGTTGGAGCAAAACAGGTATAATAACCGTATGTATTTAAAAGAGGCATCACCTTCGAGGTGTCCAACAAGGTTGTAAATTCAGAGTATTCAGTTGTATCTCTCAGATATTGACCCATCATTTTACCGGTAAAGGTAAACCGGTTACCTCCAATATCATCTGAATTACAAGAGGAAAAGATTCCGATAGCAGATAAGAATACAACTATTCCAATCAATATTTTCTTTTCAAAAGCCATTTTTGAACTATATTTTATCATGTCTTATTTTTTTTATAAATATTATTTTGCCACCGTAGTTGTTTCCCGATAAAATTCATTTTGAACCATATGAATATTTGCGTCTAATTCAGATTTCGATATCGGCATATACATCGCATCCAACACTGTTGCACCAAGAGGTGCAGAGTTTTCTGCTTTTTTATGATTTGCAAATCCGTTCATCGTATTCGTTGAACCTTTGCGGCGCGATAACCTTACCAGATCAAACCAACGCTTCCCTTCAAAAAGTAATTCTCGCTGACGTTCACGCAACACCAATTGTGCCATCTGTCCACTATAATTACTTATTTTAAGACTATCAGCTGTTGGATTGGACCGCAGATAGGTTTGATTCACCATCGTTAGTGCGTTAGTCTCATTTGCATCTCCGCCCAATTCCACCAGAGCCTCTGCCTTCATTAACATAACATCTGAGAGCCTGTATACAATCCAGTTAGATGAATTAGACCTGAGAGAATAATGGTATATCCCATCCAAAAATTTAGACACATCATACCCGGCATATTTAAATATACTAATTACACCTCCGTTTGTTTGGCAAAAATCAAATGCACGGATATCATCTATCCCTTCAGTAACAGTTTCTGAAACTTTATAATTGAACGGACTATAAGCACCGGTAGTTAATTTGCCCTTTTCATCAAAATAATATGCTAATGTTAAAGGTAAACTCAATTGACCTGATCCCTGGTTATTTAAAGAGCCATATAGTTCTTGTGTAGGATGATTAATCTGTGAATTACCATTAAACTGCAATTCGAAAATACTTTCGGAGGAATTGCCCTGATAGAAAACCGAATTAAACATATCCGTAGCTTTAACCAATTTTAAATTCTTATTTGCAAGAACTAAATCACAGGTTTGAGCACATAAATCATATTGTTGATTCCAAAGATATACATCAGCTAACAGAGAATTTACAGCATCGAGCGTAATGCGCCCTTTATTATAATCTGTTCTTCCGTAATCTGTTATTGCGTATTTCTGAGCTTTTAATAAATCGCGGATAATATTATGAATAATGGTTTGTTCCTTATCTTTTGGTCTTGCATAATCTTGCGTATTATCAATACTTGGGTCTTCAATCCAGGGTACCTCCTTAAAAGCCCTTAGAAGATAGAAATAGGACAGAGCACGAAGTGTCAGAGCTTCCGACTGAACGCGATGAAGATGATCTTCTGTAAAATTAACATCTTGATCAATCACTTGTGGAGCATAATGAAGCACTGAGTTGCAATAATTTATAACTGTGTAAAATCCTCCCCAATTACAGTAACTATTGCTTGAGGTGATCTTTCCTACCAGAATGTCCTTCATATCTTGATCAGGAGTATTGCTACCAATCATCAAATTATCCGATCGAAGTTCACCCCAAACAATCATTCGATAGATATTGTCATTTGTAATTAAACCATTATAACAGGAAGCAAGCACTGCCTCAACATCTTCCTGGGATTTCCAGTAATCTTTTAGAATGACTTGGCTTTCAGGCTGTATTGTTAACCACTGGTCACAACTACTTAATCCTATAAATATTAGTATTGATATTCCGAGTACAGTAATTTTTCTTTTCATCATAATATTTTCTTTTATAATCCTACTGTTATTCCAAGTGTAAAATCTTTTGTTCGTGGAGTAGCTGATTTATCAACACTCATCCCATGGTTGTCATTTAAATTTCCGTACCCTACTTCAGGATCTACACCGGTATATTTTGTGAAAACCAGCAAATTATTAAATGTCAGGTATAAATTCAATCTGTTTAAACTTACCTTTTTCAATAGTTTTGACGGAACTGTATAGTTAAATGTCAGGTATTTAAATCGGAGAAATGATCCGTCCTCTACATAGCGATCACTACCTAACGAGTTATATCCTACCCCATACAGAGCACGCGGCATATCCGTTGGATCACCGTCTTTTCTCCAACGCCAGTTCGTAGCAATACTTTGATTGTTGTCGTTGTACATATTCTCGGCATTCATGCGAGCATTATTAACTATTTTATTCCCATAGCGGAAGTTGAAAAACATTTTACAAGTCAGGTTTTTATAACGGAAGGTAGGACCAAAACCTCCATTGAGAATTGGATTACTATTCCCTAAATAAACAACATCTAGGGCATCGATACTACCATCATGATTCACGTCTTCATACTTGGCATCTCCTCCTCTGAATTTATATTGAGAGGGTGTCCCCCATGCATAATACATAGCCTGAGGAGTCCCATTTTGATCGGTAATAACTTTTCCTGATGCATCTTTAGCTACAGGTGCATTTTGATGTTCAGTCGAGTATTTGTCATAAGTATATACTCCAAGAGATTTGAATCCATAGATAGATCCAAATGAGTTCCCGGGTTGTATCCGGGTTAAATAGTTTCCGTTCCCATAACTAAAATTCTCGTTATAACTGGCCAGCAAGGATGGATCTAAGTCTATAATTGTGTTTTTATAATTAGAGAGATTAAACGTGAAATCTATACTGAAATCTTTCGTGTCAACTATTTTATTGGCATAAAAGTTCACTTCCCAACCATCATTTTGCATTGATCCACCGTTAATATAGGACAATTTATTATATCCAGAAGTAGGTGAGATAGCCACATCACTGAACAATAAATCGGTAGTTCGCTTATTATAAACGTTAATGTCGAATATATATTTGTCATCAAAAAGTCCTAAGTCTAACCCATAATTAAAGCCCGAGGTAGTCTCCCATTTCAGATTTTTCAATTGAAGCGAAGCCGGTTTTACAGCCGCATTGTCAATATATGAATCATTTTTTTCATAACGGCTTAGATACAGGTATTCTGCTCCAGGCGGGTTACCGCTTATACCCCATGATGGACGAATAGCAAGCATACTCAACCACTTTTTGGTATTTTTCATAAAAGGTTCATCCGAAATAATGTATTTTAGGTTCGCTCCCGGAAAATTACCGAATTTATTTCCTTCTCCAAACTTAGTACTTCCATCCCGGCGGAAGGTACCATCAATGATATACCTGCCTTTATAAGCATAATGAGAGCGCACCATGAAAGCCATGTTTCGCCATTCAGAACTGCTGGTAGAAGCTCCTAACAGGTAACCCGTGCCAGAGGCATCAGTCAAACTACCGGAAGGTGATGAAAAAACTTTAATACTTTGGGAAGAAGAATTTCCGGAAGTAATCTGAAATGAACCGTATAACAATAAACTATGATCCGTATTCTCAAATTTAGGTTGCCAGGCCAGATTCTCATCCGATTGGATAGTCACACTTTCCGAATCAAAATTATCAGCCCGGTTTACCGTTGCATCTGTCCATGAATAATTTGAGACTTCCGCTGGTAAGTACATAGAGGTTTTACTGTTATCGATATCAAATGACACGTACGAACTGAACCTAAGCATTGATATATTAGGATCCAATAAGTCGAATTGTAAACGGAATGTGGGGGTAATGCGGAACGACTTTAAATTGTTTGTTGCCTGAAGAGCCAGTCCTACTGGATTAACCAGTTTTTTTTGATTATCGTTCAAACCGGAAGAAGGAGAAATATTATAAAAAACATCTGAACTGTTTCCAAACCGATCCTGTTGATAGACACTCACGTTTGGCATTTTTTTGTAGGCAATGTCCAAAATGCTTGCTCTATTGTTCGGACCTCCATCAGGACCTCCATTATCCGGGTTATAAGAATAACTCTGATAATTATCAGCATTGGTCAATGAAATTTCGGTTATGAATTTAATCCGGTCCGAAACAGCATATTCCATATTAGCACGGGAAGAAAAGCGGGTATATTTCTGTCCAATAATAGTTCCGTTTTGTGACAAATAGCCCCCCGACACACGATAATTAGCCCGGTCGCCACCACCTGATACAGTCAAATAATGATCATTGATATTCCCTGTCTGAGTCACTTTTTTTACCCAATCGGTGTTGTTATTAAAATTTTCATATTCCGGGAAATTTTTAATATAATTATACTCCGGCGCTGTAGTTTGACTTTCATCCTGAAGTGGATTTAATCGCTCCTCTTTCATAAGCATGGTAAAATCGCCACCATTTAACATATTCATGCCTTTTGGCTGAACGGTATTTGTATAACGATACGAATATTCCACGCGGGTAGGTCCCTTAATTCCCTTTTTTGTAGTAATCTGAATAACCCCGTTTGCCCCTTTTGAACCCCAAATAGCAGACGAACCTGCATCCTTTAATACCGTTATATCCAAAATATCATCCGGATTTATACTAAGCATATTGGCATATTGTTGCGAATTTGAATTCGCATAATCAAAGTTCGGATCAACCTGAACTTCGTACGGCACATTGTTGACAACAATTAATGGTTGGCTATTCCCGGTAATCGAGGTAATACCTCGAATACGCATGGAGGCACCGGTTCCCGGATCGCTTGAATTGGCTACTATATCCATTCCTGCGATACGCCCTTGCAGAGCCTCATCCACCGAAGACACCTGAAGTCCTTCCAATTCCTTCATGTTAAGGGTCTGCATGGCACCCCCTATTTCACGGATAGGAATGCTGTATCCACCCTGAACATTCTTTTTTTTCGCTACAACTTCAACAGTATTTAAATCCTGGTTGTTTTCTGCCAATACTATATTTACAACCTTTTTTCCGTTTATGTTCACTATTTGCTTAACATAACCTACATAACTTACAGAAAGCCTGTTTTTCAAACTTTTTACCCGTAATACATAATGTCCGTTTACATCCGATACAGTTCCACTGACGATCCTGTTATTAGCATCCATTTCGGAAACATTTACCCCAATCAATGTTTCATTACCAGACTTGACTTGACCTTGTATAATTGATCCATTTGCTGTGATTTGACCGTTGCTACTGAATGGTAGAACTAAACATACCATTAAAAACAATCCTGCAATTCCTGATTTTAAATTTATTTTCATATTATTCAAAGGTCAATACATTATCAATTTGGTGAATAACTGCTGATGCTGATGTTGAAATACTTGAAGTATTAAATTTAGCACCTAATACTGTTCCTGTACCATCTATATTTTTAAACTTTACCGGGACATCGTTAAAAACGTAGTCTTTTGCGATTAAATTGTACAAACTTTTTCCGGTTATTGGATCGGCAGTTAATACATTTGCCGTACGTATCGGATCACCCGATTTTGAATCCATAGTAATTTTTAATGAATTAGCATCTCCAACTACTCCTAACTTGAAATACTTGTTTTTGGAAGTTCCCCAGAGAGTTGAATTATTATCAACTTTAAGAGTGGATGATTGAAATTGATCATTCACAGGTTGTCCAAAAAATACCGCATTATCCTGAAAATGGTATTTCAAAAATTTAACAATTTTATTTATCGCAATATTCCTTAACGTATCATTTGGCGCCATGGCATTAATCTCATCCCACGAAGGGATTATTTTTGCTGCCAGAGCCGTTTTTAACGCTGCATTAGTGGGTACATAAACAGTATATCGATAAGCATTGAAGAATTTTACTCTATTATCAATACCTTGCGTTTCGAACAGTTGTTCAACATAATTAGACGGAACTCCACTTAACAATTCGAAAAATGTGCTGAATTCGGGATTTTCACTCAATACTTGATAAACTGATTTCAAGGTCGCGCTTATTGGCTTGTCGAGGAAATACGTTTTACCATTGGCCTGACTAAATACCTCTGTTACCTTCGGCGGCGTAGAAGTATTTACA
The DNA here is from genome assembly GCA_028710415.1 of Paludibacter sp. Lineage (GTDB taxonomy): Bacteria > Bacteroidota > Bacteroidia > Bacteroidales > Paludibacteraceae > Paludibacter. The sequence goes on from JAQTUE010000016.1 coordinate 143,226, forward strand.
ATATCAGCTCCCCCTTTTACAGTCATGGAAGTTCCGGAACCTCCCACTTTAATGAAATCATTTCCTTTTGTTAGATAGTAGCCATCGCCATTATCAACACTTCCCACAACAATGTGACTGTCAAGCATATTCCACAGCCTGTTTGAAAGGAATGTAGGATTGTTAGCATTGTTGTTAGTACTGGTTATTGAATCCACAACAACTGTTCCAACCACACCTGTTGTTTTATCATAGGCATAAATATAGGCAGTTACTGAAGATGTTTTACTGATAAATTTATATTTTAAAACCCCTTGTTTATCCTGACCATACGCAATCGGATCGATGTATTTATTCAGGTATTCATCCGTAGGAATAAACAAACTGTAGGTATTTACCAGGGAGTTTAAATATAATTTGTAAAAAGCATAACCATTTGGTGCATAATTAATCGCCCAATTCATGATTTGCGTATTGGTGCTCAACAACACCGGACTATACACCGAAATATAATCAACCGGAGGATACGCCTTATTAGTCACAAAAACTTCTCCATTAACTGCTGTGTAAGAGGCTTTTATATCACTTGTTGTTACAGGCAGTTGGTAATTTTGGGCATCAACCATTTTTCTGAAACGACTAGGGACTGACTCAATCATCGAGCTACGCATGTGTTCTTTAATAAATGGCATAACAATTTGGTCCGGCACATTTTCCCAGGATCCAAAACTCTTTTTCAAAATTGCACCAACACCGCTGTTTAAATATTCATTCATGGCATCATCCGTTGGTACAAACATTACGGCCATATCTGCCTGCAAAGCTGTTGACGTGGTAGGTGTAAAGGCATGATAGCTGTTCCAACCCGGATCAAAGGGAAGCCTGTTTAATGCTGGTTCTGGTGTGCCAGTTGATGTCTTGGAAGGCAAATACGTTACACCACCGTTGTCGGCAAAATAATGTTTTATAAATATTGAGTCTGTGGATTCAGGATGTAACAGATGGTATTGAACGGTTTTAGTCGCATCAAAATAAGGAGCTGAAAAACGATCCAACAATTTTGAAAAAATAGATGTTCTTAAATTTGTAGGAATTTCCATTTTTGAATTATCCTGAATATATTGAGCCATATTTGTAGGCGGAATCAATACATTTTGTAAAACTTGAATATATCCGTTCTTACAGACAATATCTTGTTTAATTACTTTAGAATTAAAAACAAATACATCATTGGCAGCGCGTGTCTTTCCACCCGTCAAAATAGAAAAGTCCTCATCCGTAAAAGCATATTTTGATAAGAATTGTGGTGTAAAAAACACAATCGGATGGTCTGAATCATCTTTCATCACATGAATCCCTTTAGTGCGGTAGTTATCCCAGTATTTACCGGTAGATACTTTTTCACCAATATCAAAAGAAATGGTATCGAGTGCATTTAAAGCAGTTACATTACGCATAGCAGCACCCTCATGAAGTGCCCCATCGTAATAATTGGTTAGTGTATGAAGTAAGAAAGCATTATTAACCATCGAAAAATTAAAAAGCATTTTTTTTTGGGATAGTGTCAAATTAGTGTAACTTTTTACATTCCACACATTCGCTTTGTAAAACTCAGTAAATGAACTGTCATTGACTACAAATAATGTTTTGCTACCCGTTAATTTTAGCACTTCGGCATAACCAAGGTCATCTATCAACTTTACATAATTTGTATAGTGACCATCGGTCTTCAAATAATCGTATATACTGGATCCCAACCAGGCTGGCTCTTTCTTACTATAAAGATAGTCATTTGTACAGGAGGCAAGAAGCGTGAGTCCCATGACCAAAATTATCAACATCTTTTCCGGTCGAAAAAACGATTTCATAAAATAATTTTTCATTTCTGTATTCATATTTAAACAATTTCAATAGGTGCGTTTTTAATTGTATTCTTTTAATTGTGTCCTTATCTTTTATTCATTATCCAAATTACTTTACTTCTTGATAAACGATATTAAACCATGATGCCGGCTTCGGAACATATTACTGCCCTACTGTAAATTCTCTTACATCTATTCGAGTATGATAGCATTGATTGGGTGGGATTAATTTGAATAGTGTCAAGGATAATTTAATCAATTACAACGGAAGGTGAGATAGAGCTGATAAGACAGTGATTCTCGAGAAGTAGTTTTATTTATTCATAATTATTCTATAGAAAGTTAACAATCTAATTAGTTCATTTCTGAACAAAATGTTTTTTATCAAAAGCAAAATACATATTACAAAAATTTATGTCTTTTGACTATTTAATTTTTAAGGCTAATTGTATTTAATATCAATTCTTTTGATATAAATACCACGAGCAAAAGTATCATAAGTTTGCTGTTGTATGGGGTCGTTTTGTATCCGAAAACGTCAACTGTTGTTTCAAACATAACATTTTAATAGTATTATATGGGATTTTTACTTAATGTTTAACCTTTTCTGCATTTTTTCAGTTGGCAACTTACTAGTGTATTATGTAAAGTTCTTTTCAAAGTATCTTTTTACGTCCTAATTCTACAAAAAATCAATCTTCCTGGTAACATTTAATTTTTACTTGTGAAGGAATAATTGTCAATCATACTCTGGTTTAACTTAATATATACAACGTTTTCTTTCACTTCTGGTCTTTTTTTACTTCTTACTATTTTATATGTTGAAATACTGCTGATGCAGTAAATTGTTAACGTATTTAACTAAAACAGCAATAATTGTTCTTTGACTTCTTGATTTTCCACGATTTGATTTTTTTCATTCACATTGAGCAATTTTAGCAATGGAGTTT
>JAQTUE010000044.1 GCA_028710415.1 Paludibacter sp.
TATTTTTACTGTTTTCTTGAATTATAAGTTGCTATTTTCTTGAATAGTTTGAACTGATTATGGCGAAAAATAGCTTTTATACCTTTTACTTTCTCTCTTTTCACCCTCAAGCAGAACACTAAAACCTACCGCTTTCCCCATAGATACATTTTTCTTCTTAATGCACGTTGAATCAAGCTTCCTGCAAGAGGGAATACGGTTCAACCCACGCTTCCTTGTTGGATCTTTCAGACCACAGGAAGCCTAAGTATTAGGGGCTGTTTTATTTAGTTTTCAGTCATAATTTCTTTGAAAAATTTTATTTCATCTGTAATATTTTGAACCATATTTGATATAGTTTCTTCTAAATTCGATAGATTTTTACAAGTTTCTTCATTTATGTTTCTAAAATTTAGTCTTGGTTGCATAACTTTCCAGCCTAACCAATAATCATTATTTTCATATTTAGCGTCAATTCTTTTTACAATATCTGCATATTTTTTAAATTCAGTTTTAAGATTTATTTCATTTTTCTTTTCTACACCTTCTCTTAATGTAAACCCTCCGTAAATATTCTGGTCAATACGAATTCCAAAACGAAAAGAAACAATTTCATTAAATGCAAATCTTATTTCTATGCCATAATATTTATTCTTTTTGAACGAAGTATAATATTCGTTTATTTGTTTTTCGCTAATACTCTTTTCACTTACATCATAACCTTCTGATTTAAGCCGATTAATAAGAGTCTTCCAGAATTGAGTTTGAAGTTCTATTTGGACTTGTAAAACACATTCTTTGAGATTTGCTAAATTTCTAACGCTATCTGGTTTTAGTAATTCCTTTATTACTTCTTCATTCATATTCGTATTTAAACTTTGATTTGTCATGTGCTTTATCAAATTAATGTAATGTGATATTCCTTCACGCAATAAAGGTTTATTAGTCGCTTTTTCTCTACATACTTCTAGCCAATGCTTAATATCATTTCTATAAGACAATAAGAAATAATTGACTCCCTCTTCTAATTTTATACCATTCATAAAGTCAGAACAACTAATTTTCTCATCAGGCATATCACCATCTAAAGTCAAGTAAAAAAGTTTAAAGTTCCTACATCTATTTTCTCCATAATTGAAATATCTTATAAGCTGATTCTCTTGGTCACGAGCATATATTTTGTTTTCAATTATTATATGGTATCCGTTATTATCACTTATATCAATGTCAATTCTTCCTCCGCTTATATTAGAAACGTCACCTATATATTGTTCCGCTTTTACATTTACAGACTGATAATCGAAGTCTTCAATGTTTAATTCTGTTATAAATGTCCGAAGAAATAACGAGTCAAAACCATGACTCCCTAAGGGATTCAATAAGTCTGCTAAGAATGCTGAATGAAGTCGCACCTCATTACTTTCAACATTTAAGACTTTAAAGATATTATAGTTTTCTCCCGACTGTTTTACTAATTGTCTGTATTTGTTGAAGATACTATTTATAGATTCAATTGCATTTTTTTGTTGCATGGTCGTTTGATTGTTATAATGTTGTGATGTATTCCGCTAAAAAAATTCTCTTTTAATTATGTCTCTAACAGTATGCTGATTTTCTGCAAATGTTATTAATTCAAGTTCTTGAATTCTATATTTAATAGTTGTTTTACTTATGCCAAAGAGGTTTGATAAGTAATCTACTGTTCTTTTGTAATCAATTTGATTTATATTTTGATTGTCTAGAAAAATGTGATAATATCTACTAATTCCAATTTCTTTCCTGAATGTATTAAAGTGATAAATAAATGCGTCTTTTGGTAAAAATAACGATATTGAGAATTTGTTTGCTTGCCACTCTATCCAATTTCTATCATTGACTAACAAATGTTTATCTTCTTTAAAACTGTATTTTGTGTCTTCAAAATCATCATATATTTGTTGATTAAAAATGAGCTCGTTGTGTAGAAAAAAGTGTCCAAGCTCATGACCTAAAATATATGTAAATTGATTTGTTTCTATTTGGTCTAAATTTATATAAATTGTCTTCTCTTTTTTCAAATAACAGCCCAAAATATTAACACTATAAATACTATTTCCACTTACAAAATTAAAATTTAATTTGTATTTGTTTTTTAGATATTCAATAAAATCATCCTTGTTAATCGGTTTGTTAACACCTTTATATTCATAATGAATTCTGTTCGCAATTTCCTCAATTTCTACTGCGGAAAGAAACTTCAAGCCTTTTATTTTATTAATAGCTAGAGTCTTGTAAACGAACTTTAGAATTTTTTCATCTAACGAAATGTTTTCAACATTTTCATTGTTTTTTGAAGTTTTTTTATGTAAAATGATTTTCTTAGAAGTTCCATTAACCTCTATCAACATTAAGTTTTTGTTCTTGGCATAAGTAAAACCGCCTTTTTGAAAAGACTTATCTGTAATCATTATACCTTTTACATTTGTTTCTGATATTTGTCGGATTTTGGAAAAAAATTCTTCAACATCATCAACTGGTATATTTTTTTTAGTCGAGCTTTTGCACTCAATTAAATATAGATTTGAATATCTTTCAGAGTCTTTCAACCATATTTCAATGGATAAATCAAAAATTATATCTTTTTCCCTGTCTTTAGAATAATATCCTTTTTTTCTGAATACTTTAGCATTTGAAGGTAAAATTCCTAATTCAAGATTGTTAATTGAATCAAGAATAAGTTCATACGAAATATCTTCAAAATTATCCCCTTTTGCAACAGTATTCATGTTTTTTGTTCAATTGAGTGAAATGTCATTAATTTCTATTCTTGAGTATTTTTTGCAAACACTTTATTTTTTTTCGGCTTTCTGCAAACCCATCTAAATGTACGTTAGCCAGCCATTGACTGAAGACATGTGTATTATGAGCAATTATCTTATTTTACATTTAATTAGTTCCATGGTCGTATTATCTTGAATAGATATCGTATCACCACCCAAGAAAGTCAGCCCACCCTCTATTTCACCTTTGTTATAAACTAAAGTTATGGGGTCAGTTAATGTGTATGAAACAGCATCATAATTATGATTATACAAACCGTCAGAACTTTTCGGATAGTTTTTAAAAAGTTCATCATTATATTTTGGCTGCATAGCATTAATAAGAGCTTTCTCTGCATCAAGAAATATTGTTCTTTGCTCAGGTAAGTTTCGTCCTAAAAAACAGTCTACAGCTTCGTTCATATTAGAATTGTCTCCAAATGATTGAATCTGAATATTGTCTTTAAAATAAAAGAGTAGAATCACAACTTCATGAGTTGGTAATGACCCATATATCAGAGGATACTCAAGAGATAGAATGTCTTGAAGTTTGTCATGTCCTGTTAAACGTTTCCAAATGTCTTGTTTAGTTGCTTGACCAACATAATGAACTTGATACTTAGTGAAGTCTCGAATGTTCCCTTTTATTTCTGCGTCTAATAGGTTCTCCCAGTAATTGTGAAGAAACTTTTCTGGTGAAATCCAGAGTAAAAAACTCTCAGTATCTAAATTACTTTCATAAAATTTTATTCCATGAATGTTGTTTAGAGATGTTTTTGTAGATTTGATGCTAAAATTTTTGTCGTGTGAACCAAAATATGCGAGAATTTCATTATTGGGTTCTGTTGCAATATTCTCTTGGAATAAAGGGACTTTACATTTTAATACATTTTTATTTTTATGCTGACGTATTTCAAATTCTATGGTTTTTTCTGCCGCGTTAGTAGTAATATTATCAAATCTCATTTCTGGTCGTTGTGCTATTACATACAGACTACTTCTTTCAATAATATCTTGAATTATAGGGTCTTTTTTTAGAATTGTAAAATCGTAATTACACAAAGGACTATATGTAAGTGATAACTGATTGATTAATACTTTTGTATTCATTTATTTCTTTTTTTTCATTACCGCTAACGACCGAAGTTATGGGCATTTGTCGGTTTGCGGCAGCAAAACATACTAAATGCACATCAACCAGCTAATGGACATAGTCCCTATGTATTAGCGTTAGTGTTTTTATTTTACTTGTTGAAGTCCAATTGTTTTTTCTTTTTGTCCACAAATGAATTTAATTTTGTTTATTCCCCAATGATTTGATTTTATTATGTGCTCGTTTTTAAAATCAAATTTATAAGTTCCACCATTCACTTTTTTGTTCTCTTTATCTTCAATCACAGGTGTTATTTCAATTATTCTGTCACAATGTAGAGTTGTGTCAAGATTAATTCGTTCTGAAATATGAACCTCCTTAATTTTCGGTTGCCATTGCCCTTTGTAGGTTAAATGGCCAGATACTTTGTAAGCAACTAAAGATTTACTGTTGAATAAGTTTAATCTGCTTTCAACAATGTCAACTTGTAAACTGTCGATATTTAATGCTTTTTGGTCAGACCACCAACCAATATTGTAAGTTACAGGAATTTCTACTGTAGGTTTTCTTGGTTCAGTTGATAATAACGCAAAAGTCAAAATGTCTTTTCCTCCAATGTCAGTCAGGTACAAATAATAGCCAATTACTACGAAAACTAATGTCAAAATAGAAAGACCTAATATCTTAAAAACCTTCTTCATATATGTTGTTTTTTTCTAGAATATTAAATCTAAAGAATCTATTTGCTCTGTTTTAAAAGAATATACACGCATAACTGGGTATTTATCTATATTCTAGTATTTTTATATTCCGGTGTTATATAAGAATGTAATTAAAAAGAATTACAACAAATTACCAAGTAAATCCAGCCTGTAATTCAGGCTTGTAATTAATATGTTTTTAATTAAATAAAGCGTCAAAGATAAAAATATTTATTTACTTTAACGATATGTTTTTTAATTAATTCCTAATTTAACTAATGGGTTTTATATTTTTACAAATCGGTGAGGATTATGGGGGTATTTATCCCTGTCGTTTTATTCAGAAGTACCCCGATATGTCTTGAATGATTCAAATGTACGTTTCAGTTTCCATAGAATGCGTTACCAAAACGGGTAGAACCGGATTAAGTTTTCTGATTCCTACATTCTCAATGGCATTTTTAAATTAGCCCAAATATTTATCGCAATATAGTTTCAAAGCTTATGCATGAATAATCCCATAAAAAAAGCCCCACCTATTCAGTGAGGCATTTCCTGTTAGGAACAAATATTATTTACCAACCGGCACCAGTTTATATATTTTCCCTGTTCTTTCCACCGCAATGTAAATATACCCATCCGGACCTTCCACGACATTGCGCACCCGGCCAATCTTTTGCAACAGTTTTTCGCGCCCAATGACTTTATTGTCTTTCATGATCAACCGGTCGAGGTATTCAAAACTCAATGAGCCACTCAGGAAATCCCCTTTCCAACCTTTATACAGGGAGCTGGTTACCCTGGTAAGCGAGCTGGGCGCTATGGATGGTATCCAGTAAAATACGGGTGGTTCCATTCCTGTTTTAGCTGTATCGGGCGAAATGATCGTTCCATCGTAATCCACCCCAAAAGTAACCACCGGCCATCCGTAATTCTTTCCCTTTTTGATGATATTCAGTTCATCACCTCCCTTGGGACCATGCTCATTGGACCAGATCAGATCAGTTTGCTTTTCATAGTACATTCCTTCCGGGTTTCGGTGCCCATAACTCCAGATACTTGCCACCGCATGAGGTGTTTTCACAAAAGGATTATCAGGTGGGATTCGTCCATCATCGAACACCCGGTGTATCTTGCCATTTGAATTCGTCAGGTCCTGGGCATTCTCTTTTGGACCATGATCGCCTACCGAGAAAAACAAATACCCGTTCTTGTCGAATACCATGCGGCACCCGAATTGTATTCCTGAATTCGTGTTGGGCAAAGCATGAAAGATCTTTTTCAAATTTACCAGCCTGCCATCCCTTAATTCGGCCCTGGCTATCGATGTATTCAACAAAGTTGGTGATTCCCCGTCCACATAGGAAATATAAATCAAATGATTCGTGCTAAATTTAGGATGCAACACCACATCCATTAAACCACCCTGTCCCTTCACGGTTATGGGTGGAACTCCCTCTACGGGTGTCATCACATCCTTTGAAACCAGATACATTTTCCCTGACTTTTCGGTCACCAACAGATCCTTATTGGGTAGAAAGGCCATTCCCCAGGGTATTTTTAGATTTTTCCCAACAACTTCCTGTAATACGAATGAAAAATTCTCTGATTTAATAATGCTCTTGTCATCAAAGCTGGAAGGGATAATGGCGGGTACTTTTGCCACCTCCCGGATCATATAGTTAGCCATGGCTGCTATTTGCTCATCGTCCATGGCTTTTGCATAGGCGGGCATACCAATTGCCGGACGTCCGAATTTAATGGTTGCTGATACTTCTTTTAAGGAACTTCCAAACACCCATTGCCGGGCTGCAAACCGTTCCAGCTTTTCACCATGGCAACCGGCACAATATTTCAAATACAGCGCCCGTGTACTTTCTGAAACCGGGGTAGGGGTGTTCTGTTGATTGGTTACAAAAGAAAAAACAGTCAGGGATAACAGGATTGAGACTAAAATCAAAATCATTCTATTCGTTTTCATAGTTTCATAGTATTAAAATATATACATCTTAAATACAAAACATGCTAACATATAAAAAGTTTTGTAAATTTATCTTTTAACTTTAATACATTGGAATCTACTCAAAGTAACCCTCACAGTTTTTATTATTTGCTGACTTTCTTTTATCCCGGGAAATACACTGAAATTAATATTCTTCCCTGACAACGTTGATCTCTATCTCTTTTCATCTTCTTTTCAACCCCCGGTTTCGCAAGCTCCACCGGGGACTATGACTGTTTACACCTACGATGTAGTTCTTTCAATCTTTCACACACCGTATTGAATATCCGTATTTCTTATTATAATTCATAGACTGGACAGTTGAAAAATTCCCTGACAATAGTCTGATTGAACCACTATCCGGTTTATTACTGGTAGAGCTCCACCAGATACATCCATTATGATTCGGGTAAATAATAATCGAATAAGAAATATAACCTGCAGGTAGAGCAGTAAAACCTGATGAATTTGATGCCAGTCCGTTATTCAATGTTGTACCCCAATGAACGGTTCCTGTTTCTCTCAAATTGTCTCCACCAATTCCGTTTCCACCCACAGCAGTGACTAAAGTTGTCCATTCTGTCTCTGATGGCATATGCCAGCCTACCGGACAGATATTGCGGGTATCGGTAGCTGCAAACCAGGTATAAAGCCTGCCGAATACATCCTCATTTCCTGTTGTCCACTGGTATATAGGTGCAACCTCTGCTGTGATATCCTGATCCAAAGTGGCGGTTGTTGGTATCAGGTCGCCATTCCTGAACTTTGTAGCCCTCAGGTTTTCGGCCATCCAGGTTTGAGTGCCAATGGTGATAGTCCTGTAATTATTTCCTTCGTTATCGGTAACATTTCCATACGTAAGGTTATCATTAAACACGATTCCATTGCTGGGAGCTGTACCGGTCGTTGTAAACTGCAACTCATTTCCATAGACTGTTCCAATCGCATTGGTTGCATATGCCCTGACATAATATTTTGTATAAGCACTCAACGAATAAATAGTGAATGTAAAATTATCAGCAGGAGTTGTCGATGAGCTTGAATTACCATTACTCAGTGTCGGATTTGGATACATGCCGTAACAAACTCCATAGGTTGTAACTGTTGAACCTCCGTTATTGAGTATTTTGCCATCGCACTTGGCTGAGGTGGAAGTAATATTATTTATGGCCAGTGTACTGATGGTCGGTACACCCGGAGACGTTTTAAAGGTCATGGTGCTGCCGTATGCCGTTCCTTCCATATTGGTGGCATATGCCCTTAGGAAATAGGTTGTATTGGCTGTCAGTGTAGAAATATTGGTAGTGAAACTCCCGGTTCCAACGCCTTCAGTAGATTTAGTATCTGCAATGGTAGGATTATCGCTCGTACTCCAGCATACACCACGGGCAGTTATTGAGGATGACAGTTCACAATTTACAACACCACCACTCGTAGCCGTTGTCTGGGTAACATCATTGATGGAAAGTGTGGTGACATTCAGTGCAATTTGTCTGGTTTTAAAAGTCATCACGCTGCCATAGATCGTTTCAGTGCCATTCGTAGCATACGCACGCACCAGATAAGTCTTGTTGGAAGTCAATCCGGTAATCAGTCCTGAAAAACTACCTTCCCCGGTACCGCCGGTCACTTTGCTGTCTGCAGTTGTAGGGATCAGTGTCTCATTCCAGCAAAGCCCACGTTCGGTAATGCTGATTCCCTTGTCGGCAGTCACTATTCCGCCGCATGTTGCCGAACTTAATAAAATCTCGCTGATGGGCAGGGTTACCACATTCAGCTGTGCATGTTTGGTTTTAAACTTCATCACGCTGCCATATCCTGTGCCTGTGCTGTTGGTAGCATACGCCCTGACATAATAGGTTGAATCGGATTTCAGGTTTTGTAGATAGCTGCTGAAACTCCCCGTTTCATTCCCTTCCCGGCTTATGCTGTCTGCAATAGTTGGATTCTGATGGGTACTCCAGCAAATCCCCCGGGCCGTTAGTTCCGATCCGCTGCTTACCGACCCGCCACTGGTTGCCGTCTGTTGTTCAATATCACTCACTGGAAAGGTTACTACGGTGGGTGCCTGTGGAATTGCATCTTCCTTGCAACCTGTTGTTGATAATGCCAATGTTATGCTGATTATAACCGAAAGAAAAAAATACTTCTTATTCATTCTATTCATTGCAATTAATTTATATTTATTCTTGATGTTGATATTTCTAACTTTTTAAAATCTAAATCCTTACTTTATTTGTATTTCCAGTTACGCTTTGCTAAACTTAGCAGCCGTTATTTTAATTCATATTCAATCTCAATTTTTATTCTAGGTTGCTGATAGTTGACATCTTCAATCGGACAGAACTTTACTGTCTTTGGTAAAAAGCAGTCGCCAACTTTTGCAAATTCCGCAATATATAACTCATAATCTGTTGTTTCACCAGAGGTTGTAAAACCATGAATAATTAGCTTACCTTCAATTTTCTCAATCTGCTCAGAGTTTGGAAATGTTGTAACGGAAATGTCTTTAAGATAATAGTTGATATTGTCAAGCGTACTCGTAATGTATATTTTGTTATCTTTTTTATCTTTTTTGTCTGTTGAAGAGAAGTATGGAAAAGTAGTAACTCCACCTATATCCTTGGCTCTTGCTGATAAATATAATTCTGTATCAGTTTCAGTGCGTGGAAATCTTCTGCTTATTTGACCTAATGAATCATATTCTAATACATCGGTTGTTATGATACGCTTTTTCACACTATTTACGCCACATGTTTGATAATCAAATAATGGTTCAATAATAGGCTCTTCTTTGTAAATAAAGTCTTTTGGTAATGTATTTTCGATATCCATTTTTATTACATTGGAAATGTTGTCCTTAATATCTTTATATGGTTCTATCTTTGAGAAATAGCCCCAAATCTGAACCCCTTTTCCAACTAAATCTTTACCCTGTGAATTCTGAAATATGCTCATATGTTCAAAAAAAGAACCTCCGATATTTGTTTTATCTATTATTTTGTCAATTGTACCGTTAGGATTATTAACTTCTAAATTGAAGTAATATCTTGTCTTTACTTTTTTGGGATTTCCTTTTAACTGATAGTTTTTTATGATTTCTTGTTTTCTACTAGTTTGAAATATATACAATGTGTTCTCATGAAGATAAGTAGTAAGTAGCTCAAATTTCGTTTTGTTATCTTTGCTGTCAAAGTCTGGGTAAGTTTTAATTAGTACTTTAAAAGGGTCTTTAAAATAAACTTTTGTAGTTAAACCCTTAACCTTAAAATTGTCAACTAATTCAAAATTGTCTAAGCTCTGAGCTTGAACTCTCATAATCGAGAGAACCAGTAAAATCGTTGTGATAATTCTCATTTTCATATACTTTTTCTTTTTTATAATGGTTGCTAACGACCTAGGGTATGGGCATTTGGCGGTTTGCTGTAGCAAAACTACCGGAATGCACCTCAGCCAGCCAATGAAAATAATGTGTTATGCGGTCGTAGTTTTCTTGTTTTTCAGTCGTTTAAATGTCAGCATATTAAATGTAAATTCTCTCTCGAACTGTTGTTTTGTCATTATCGAACCAGGTTTCCAACCCGAAAAGGCGTAAAATCTGTCGGACAATTAAAATCTTTCTCTTTTTGTCTTTTTCGAAATATGAATATTCTGTCGAGGCACGCAAAACAAACTAATTATTTTTCTCCTAATGCTTGCTCCCTTAAGTCACCCAAAATTGAACTGCTGGTACGAATATAAACACTACTAAAACCAAATTTGGCGTTTACTAAATTGTTATATTTCTGAATTGTAGTATAATAAAAGTAAGTGTCCGTTTTTTTGTCATAAGCTCTGGAAACATTACTGTTAATTAACGCATCCAATGCAAAGTAAGCAAGACTTAATGCCGGTAATGCATTTCCTCTTTTTCTGAATATGTACTGTGACAATTTTAAAAAAGACGAAAATATGATCAGGATAATGGGCAAACTAAAAATCGTTGCAATCATACTAAACACAAGACCTGTAAAATCAAAATAGATTTCGGAGATAATTACAATAATTAATCCGGTAATTGGTAACATAAAAATCATAACTTTAAGAAAGCTATCTGATAAGTTCCAAAACACATTCCATCTTTTCTTACCATTAAGTATGATGCAAAATATGATACTTTCAATTACTTCAACATGCATTCTCTTGTCTTCTGAAGGGTCTTTTTCAAACTGCGCTAATAAGTTTCTAAAGTTGGAAAACCTTTTTCCAAATAAGATTTCAAGTTTTTCAATGAACTCGATAATGTCATTTGTTTTATTTGCATCATATTCTCCTTCAAAATGATATAGTTTGTTTATCTCCGGAATTTTAAGCCTTTTCAAATATCCTATATAGATAAAAGGAATCAGAATAAAGAGGATCAAAATACCCAGAATAATATCCCAGTACGAAAATAAATTCTGTTGCAATAAGATACAGTCTAATTTTACAGAAGTATTAACTTGTAATGTCGCTCCATAAGCAGAAATAACAATAAAGGATAATGCAACAAGAATTCTTAATCTGTTTATCATTACAAGCAAAATTATTAGATACAATTATTAATAAGAGTCATTACTTTGCTACAAGTTGAAGGCATATGGTAGCAAACGGTCAGTTTGTCAAAGATTTTTCAGCCAACGAGACCGTCTTTTTTCATTTTATACTATGCCGCCTAACAACCAAAATTATATGCATTTTGCGGTATCTGTTACTCTGAATATTTCATTTGTGAGAGCATTCGATTTCGTGAAACGACAAGGAGAATGCGGGAGCAAAACTGCCGGAATGCACCTCAGCCAGCCAATGAAAATTGTAGTCTGTTAACAACTGTATTTACTACCATGTTTTTCTACTTTCAAAAAAGTCAGGCGATAAATCATGTATCTGCAATTTTAATTCTCTATATATTTTGTCATATAATGGCGACGGGAATTTCTGTATTGCTTTAAAAACATTTTCTTTATTTTGTGGTAAATACCAACTGTCTGGATATGTTTCTTTTTTTGTTAGAGACTTTAAGATTGCAAGACTTTTCTGATTTCTATATTGTGCTACAGCTTGACAAAAATACTTTAATTCATCATAACTGTGTTGTTTCTTTTTTCTGATCTCTTTCTCAAAATATCTTGTCAGTACTGGCAAAAAAGCAGTATCCGGGAAGGCAATTATACCTTTAAAAGCCCATTCTGAACAATCTAAATCACATTCAATGAATTTCTCTTTTAATAATTGAATATCTTCATTTTTCTTGAATTTTGCTAGAGCATAACAAGCACTCATCTGTTCACCACATCTTTCTGTCCTGACAGTTGCTCTTTTACTTATTATGGAGTAATATCTTTCTTGGGGGTTTATGTCTTGAATCATCCAAGTCGAAACTCTTAAATAGGGGTGCTTGAGCAATACACTGTCAACTAATACTTCTTTCTCCTTTTGTGTTAGTTTATTTCTGTCCTCAGCTTTTCGAATCATAAGATCTGAAACGGCGAAAACATCTGCTGCATCTTCATAATACCACCAAGTTACTTTAGCTGTATCATTCAAATGAGTTAATAAGATATTAAAATAATCTTTTTCTTTTTTGTTGACAAGTGTTCTATAAGCTACAATACGTAGCAACGGATTCTCACAGTTAAGAATTTGTAGTAATTCTTCTTTTGTACATTCTTTTTCCAAGAAATTTCTTGCAACAGTATCTTTTGAAGGCAGTTGATTCTCACTTACAAGTTTATCAAGTTGTTTTCTTAAATCTGTCCTGAAGTCAGAAGTCTTGTATGGATATTGTTTGTCTCGAACACAACTTGTCGCAACAATCGCTAAAATAAATCCTATTATTATGCTCTTTCTCATTTCTTGTTTATTTAATAAGCTGCTAACGACCGAGGCTTGTGCATTTGGATGTTTGCGGCAGCATTAGCTATCGTGAAACCACAAAGTGAATGCGGGAGCAAAACCTGCTAAATGCACCTCAGCCACCCAATGCCAATAGGCTTGTGTAGGTGGTCGTTTTTTTGTTATTTCAAGTTATTCATAAAAATAAAAGGTAATGATAGTGACGAAAAAAAGAGAAGTAACATATAAACTCCATCTAAGAATGAAGGAGCAGGTTTGTCAACAATTGGTTCTCTCTTAAATAAACGTATAAAAATCAACCTTAATGGTTTCTGAATAACTATTAATGATATTGGGAATGCACTACTAAACTTAATCAGGTCAGTGTTATATGGTTGTAAATGTCTAATTAAAAGGCTATAACATAAAGACACAGTGGCAAGTAATAAACAGTAATTGTAATATTTGTTGATTTGTAGCATTTTGTAGTCTCCAAAAAACCAAGATCCAACTCCAAAACATAGAAAGTAAGTTGTAATTGTGCTAATTTCGGTATTCACAATTACTAAAAGAGATAAAGTATTTATGAGTGTTAGTAGTGCTATTATAATCAGAATGACATTAAATCTTTTCTTAATGCTTCTTTCTGATTTCGCCTTCTTCTTTTCATTAATTTCTGTTTTATTTAGAGTTATTTTCTCAGGTCTTGAAAGTGATTCAAAATCAAAGTCTGGAATCTTAAATATCTTAGACTCAATTGATCTCGTAATTTTACCACTAAAGTCAACCTTATATGTTTCGTTATCTTCTGTTGTTACAAAAACATTGTCGTATTCTTTGTCATTTTCAGAAATGTAGATTATAAGCCTTTTGTTCAGTATGTTTTCTGGATATAGTTTTTCTTTCTTTGCTGTTGTATAACCTTCAATACTAATTTTACATTCAATTTCTTCAGGATAACATAAGTAGTTTACTAAGAAGTTGAATTTTTCATTATTCAGTCTTTTGTCTACAACAATTAAATGATTTTTTTGTCCTGTGTTGTAAAGTTCAAATTTAATGTCTGTCTCTAAATCGGTTGAATAAAGTTCAATCCACTGTTGCAACGCTTTTTTAATGTCACTGTGTGAACCTCCTTTGATTACGATTAAATTGTCTTTATTCATGCAGTCTGTTTTTTTTTTTCTAAAATGCCACCTAACGTATCGCTATGAGAACTCAAATTGCTGTATACGAACTCCTTGTTCGCATACATCCGTCGACGCGTATGAGTGTTTCCTAACGATGGACGGTTTTGGCTGCTTACATTCCTGTTTCTTAATTTCCGCGTCAAAGATAAAAACATTTATTTATATTAACGATATATTTTTTTAATTAATTTTCAATTTGTCTAACAGGTCTTGAATTTAGCCAAACCAATGGGGGTAAAGGCGTATAAATCTCTGTTGCTTTTTTCTTGAGTGCCCTGAAATGTTTTTGAAAGTAACAAATATCAATTCCGGCTTCCAATAAATCCGTTGCAAAACTACCATATGTTTATAGTTGAAAATACGTTCTGAATTTTTGGGATGAAAGGAAAATGGCTTGAAGTTGCAGCACTTTTTTAAATTCAAATCCTTTGAATTCGGTCTGCATTTGGTTTAGGTTGCCTGGGGGTTGGCTGGGGGTTGGCTGGGGGTTGCCTGGGGGTTCCGAGGGCCCCAGCCCTCGAAACCCCCTCGAAAGGCCCAGCCAACCCTTACTGAAGCCCCTGGGTACCTAAAGCTAACCAAAAATGAATTTTAATGGGACGAATGGCAAAAAATGAAACTAAATCCGGAATTATTTGAATTCAGGTTAAGGATTGATTCCAATACAGCCTCAAATCCGTCAGCCGACAGAGATAGATGTAACCTTCAATACAGATATCCAAAGAGTCTAAAACGAGGCATTCAGTTATTCCATCAACTTATTTGAGAATGAAGTCTGAAATTCATAAGATACTTAAGTACTGGAAAGTATATAATGTTCTGTTATTTATAAGAATAGAACGCTGATTTTCGCTGATCAAGCGGATGTTTACGGATTTTTTTTATAAATAGATTTTATTCGGATTAAAACTGCTACAAGTTGGAGTTGATCAATATAGAAAAATCGATTTCAACTTGTTGAAATAAGATCCGTTATTATTCCGTAAAACCGTAATGTACCATCCGCCAAATCCGCGTATATCCGCGTTCTATTCTTTTGAATTCAAGATGGGACATTTAGTTATTCCTAATACTTAGAATGTTTTTTTAATTTTATATTACAAAAAATAAAATAAAATTGTATTTTTGTCGTATTGTATTTAACAAAATTGAAACATGTTAATCAACTGATTAAACCTGAAGGATATGAAACAAAAAGGAATCATTTTATGCCTGGTGCTCGGTATGGGCTTGTGCACTGCCTGGTCGCAGGAACCGTTAAAGCTTTCGGTGGGTATTGAAGTCGGATCGGGGTTTGTAACCGGTGATTTAAATCCAAACTGGAATGTGCGGCAGGATGTGGGGAATTATAACTATGAGTACGGTTATAGTAACAGCCTGAGTTCGGAAATGACCATGGCTGTCATCGGCATTAAACCTGAGATTTCATTCTTCAAGGGCATGTTTGCCGTGAGTTCAGGGCTGCGGTATACCCGGATGAACAGCACCGTAAGCAAAGGTTCATCCTCTTCGAGCAGCTATTTCTTTTTAAAAGACAATGTGAATACTGCCAATACGGAGTTCTATAAAGTGAAAGAAATCTGGGAAGATAACGATTTCCTGGGCATTCCGTTGGAAGTCACCTTTTTGCCATTCCAGTATGAACAGGTAGGCTTTTATTTCAAGGCAGGGGTGGAGATGAATTTCAGGTTCAGTACCAACAGGGATATCGTGTTTTTGAATCCGGACATGGAAATCTACCAACAGAATCTCCTCGATCATGTAGGAATCACGCCCAATGTGCTTTATTCGACTTTTTATACTTCGGTGGGGATGCGAATGGGTAAGAAAAACAAAACGAAATATAATTTTGAATTGTTGCTGCCTTCTACTTTCCTGACAAAAAACAATTCATCCCTGGTAGTACCACAGATGTATAGTGGATTTAAATTCTCGGTACAATTGCAGGTAAGCAAGACCGGGATTTTAAAATCCAAAACAAACAGTAAGTATTAAAAACCATTTGTAATTATAAGCAAACAACATGAAAAAATACAGCATAGTAACTTTATTCATAGGGATCATCCTGCTTATCGGGTGTTCGGAGGATTTCCAACTGCAGAAATCAGTGTTTATCAATGATGTCAATAACCCGGGGTTACCGGAGTATTCGGAGTGGGGATATAATACCTTTGGGGCCTATATCGACCGCACAGTGTTTGCTTCTACTGACAACGACCTGCCCGGAAAGATTGTAGTTAATAAAGATACGTTTAACCTGATTCTGAAAGGCAAGTCCGGATACGAGACCCTGAGCCTGAAATTCTCGATTATAGGATATTCCCCGGCTGATTATCCCGATCTGATATCCCTGAATGATTCGATCATTGACCTGAAAATTGCCAGGTGTATTGTAACATTGGGATATCCGTATAATTCGAAGAAACTCGCCATAAGCGAAGGGAAGCTTTACTTTAAGCGGGTTCAGAATCTGTATGTGGATAAAGTGCTTACGGAGACAATAGTTTCGGGTACATTTAATTTCAAGACTATCCTGGATGGGGAGCCGGTAGCCATATCCAATGGACGGTTTGATTTAGGGATCGGGTATGATAATTTCTTTAAGTACTAAATTAATATAATATCAATAATTGAAAAACTACCAATCATCCATTTGAAATGAGGGAATAAGAGTGAGGTTTAGTTGGTTGCAGTTTTCTACTGAGTCCCCACGATCAGATGATCGAACATCAATAAAGATAACTTAGTATGCCTGAAAAATGCAATTTCTGATAGTCTGATTATTAGTATGTTGCAATGAGTTATATAGTAGGGTTAAAAGACAAAAATAAGGGTTTTAAATACAGACATTATTCAACTGATTCTAAAAGAATTGGAATAACAAACGAACTGTTCAATATTATAAGGAAAATAATGAGCTTATTAAATCCTATGAACAAACTAAACTATTCTGCATTTTAAAATTAGGGAATAAGGGTGGGGTTTTGTGAGTTGTAGTTTTCTACTGAGGGTGAAAAAACAATAATAAGGGTTTTAAATATAGTTATTTATTCGTTTGATTCTAAATGTATTGGAATAGCAAATAAAATGTTCAATACCTTGAATGACTACAAATTTGAGTGATAAGTTACAACTTTCAATACCGTTTTTAAAAGGAGAATAAAAGGCTGTATAATCATTGAACATGTTCTGTGAAGTACTTCTGAAATAAATATAAACTCATTATAATCGATTGAAAATAAAACGAGTATATAAGAAATAAAAGATACTTGCACTATAACTTACACCAGATAGAAATATTAAAAGCTTGAATTAAAAAACCTAATTTTTGTTTTTTAACCCTCAGTAGAAAACCACAACCCCCATAAACCTAACCCTAATTCCCTTATTTATGAAAGTAGAATATAATAACCTATACACCCATTTTATTTTTACGACACTACACAGGTTGCCATTAATTCTGGAGGATAACAGGCAACGAATCGAAAAGTATATAACCGGGATTGTGAATCATCATGATTGCAAGATGTATTCAATTTATGCCAACCCTGAACACGTGCATTTTTTGGTTTCACGTGCTCCAAATATGGATGAGGAAAGATTAGCTGAATTAATTAGTAATGCATCTACCCATTTTATTAATGAAAACAAGTTATGTATAGGTAATTTTGAATGGCTAAATACCTGTTCGGCATTTTCGGTATCAAAAAGAGATGTAAAAAAAGTTTGTGATTATATTTTAAGACAAAAAGAACATCATCATAAACAAACTTTCGCAGAGGAATATATAGAGTTTATTAAATTCTACGAACAAACAATCCAACCATTTGAAATGAGGGAATAAGGGTAGGGTTTAGAGGGTTGAAGTTTTCTACTGAGGGTGAAAAAACAAAAATAAGGGTTTTAAATACAGATATTTATTTGATTGATTATAAATAAATTAGATAACAAATTACATGATTAATAATCTGAGATGATACTATTTGTAAAGTATTCAGCAGCATTAAATGAAATGAAAAAAAGGTAGGATAAAAGGAAGATAATTGTTTTTATAATTATCGAACGAATATTATAAATTAGTATAGAAAATAATTTTATGTTAATTATAATAAATTTAAAATTAGGCGAGTATATATGAAAAAGGATGTATACATTATATACTTATACCAGTTAGAACTATTAAAAGCTTGAATTAAAAAACCTAATTTTTGTTTTTTAACCCTCAGTAGAAAACCACAACCCCATAAACCTAACCCTCATTCCCTTATTATATGAAAGTAGAATACAATAATCTATACACCCATTTTATATTAACGACACTGCACAGGTTGCCATTAATTCTGGAGGATAACAGGCAACGAATTGAAAATTATATAACCGGGATTGTGAATCATCATGATTGCAAGATGTATTCAATTTATGCCAACCCTGAACACGTGCATTTCTTAGTTTCACGTGCTCCAAATATGGATGAGGAAAGATTAGCTGAATTAATTAGTAATGCATCGACCCATTTTATTAATGAAAATAAGTTATGTATAGGTAATTTTGAATGGCAAAATACCTGTTCGGCATTTTCGGTATCAAAAAGAGATGTGAAAAAAGTGTGTGATTATATTTTAAGACAAAAAGAACACCATCATAAACAAACATTCGCAGAGGAATATATGGAGTTTATTAAATTCTACGAACAAACAATCCAACCATTTGAAATGAGGGAATAAGGGTGGGGTTTAGTGGGTTTATCGGCTTTCTACTGAGGGTGAAAAAACAAAAATAAGGGTTTTAAATACAGATATTTATTTGATTGATTATAAATAAATTAGATAACAAATTACATGATTAATACTCTGAGATGATACTATTTGTAAAGTATTCAGCAGCTTTAAATGAAATGAAAAAAAGGTAGGAAAAAAGGAAGATAAATGTTTTTATAATTATCGAACGGATATTATAAATTAGTACAGAAAATAATTTTATGCTAATTATAATAAGTTTAAAATTAGGCGAGTATATATAAAAGGATGCATTCATTATATACTTATACCAGATTATTTATTTTTAAATAGAAAGAAAAAAACCTAATTTTTGTTTTTTCACCCTCAGTAGAAAACTTCACCCCCTAACCCTAACCCTAATTCCCTTATTTTAAGAATGTAAAATATAATAATCTTTTGACTCATTTATATTTATGACAATACACAAGTTGCAATTAATTAGAGAAGATAAGAGGCAACGAATTGAAAAGTATATAACAGGGATTGTAAATCAACATAATTGCAAGATCTTATCAAATTAAGGCAGTGGATTTATTGATTTCCATAAACAAACTGACCAACCGTTTGAAATGAGGGAATAAGGGTGGGGTTTAGTGGGTTTAAGTTTTCTACTGAGGGTTAAAAAACAAAAATAAGGGTTTTAAATGCAAATATTTATACGTTTTATAAAGAGGGGGTTTGGTTTGGAAATTGAAATGTTCATAGCTATGATAACTTACAAACATTTTTTACAGGATATTGTTATAAATTCAACCGGAAAGTAAGTAAATTTGCAATATCAAAAAATCAGCATAATGACAGTTATTATTAATCAACCTGTAATGGACAATGAGGATGAGAATTCTCAGGAAACTTTTACTTCTGAATATGCGGAAAACCTCTTATGGACGTTGCTTAACGAACATTACGGAAAAGATATTCGTGATTTATGAAAAAAAAAGAAATTAGGCATTCTGATAGAAATATCAAATCAGGAAACAAAATTCCTTTGATCTTTGATGAAGATGGATTACCACAAAAAACGTATACGGCAGATGAAATTGAAAATATGGTTTGGGATAAAATGAGTGATCATTATGGAATTGATTTTCGAACATTATAAAATTTACAATTCATGGAAATGTCATTCTAATTCAACGAATAGCTTCAGGAAAAATAATAATGAAGCTGAATAAAAAAAATAAAAAAATGCGCAACGGCTGGATTTCGAAGTGAAGTTCAGCCGTTGTTCTGTTTAATTGTGAATAACAATAAAAAACTGTATTTTTGTAGCAGGTATCAATAGTGATTTACATAATCTCATAATTCATATCTCTTTAATCATATCTCGAAGTTCATATCTTTTTATAATCATATCGTGAAACTCTTATCTCCTTAATCATATCGAGTATTCATATCAATTTTAATCATATCCTTAAAAATATCAAATGATTGGAACACTTATCAATGCAGGTGCAGTAATTGCAGGCGGAACCATTGGGTTGCTGCTTAAAAAGAATATGCCCGAACGCATTACCACAATTTATTTTCAGGCTATCGGGTTGTTTACGGTGGCCATTGGGATCAGCATGGTGTACAAAATGCAGCATATCATCATCATTGTCAGCAGCCTGGCCATTGGTTCGTTGCTGGGCGAATGGATGAACCTGGAGAGTGGGGTAGAGCGGCTCAGCAATTACTTTAAACGCAAGCTTCGCATCGGAAGTGAAAAGTTCTCGGATGGACTGACCACTGCATTCCTAATGTTCTGTATCGGATCAATGACCATCCTGGGTTCCATCCAGGAAGGTACGGGAGGCTCGCCTGATTTATTAATGACCAAGTCGCTGATGGATGGTTTTGCATCGATCCTGCTGGCATCAGCATTCGGGGTAGGGGTATTGGTTTCTGCCATTCCGTTACTCATTTTCCAGGGTGGAATTACCTTGTTGGCCATGTATGCCGGTTCGTTCTTTACGCCTGAAATCATTCAGGGACTAACAAGTGTAGGTGGTATCTTGTTGATCGGGCTGGGGGTTGATATCCTGGAGATCAAGAAACTGAGAATACTGAATATGATTCCCGCCTTGTTGATTGTGGTGTTTCTGCTGTGGCTGATTTAAGAAGAGGCAAGGAGCAAGGAGCAAGAGGTGAGGAATGAGAAATGAGAAAGTAGTAGGTAGAAAGTAGTAGGTAGTAATTAAGAACCATGAACTAAGAAACAAGAATCAGGAATCAGGAATCAAAAACCAAGAATCAAGAACCAAGAGACCAAACCGTAGAAAATAGGATTGGAAGAATAAAGAATAAACAACACGAGGCACAATATAGCACACTAAAATTGAATTATTGTGGCAGATATTAAATAGATTTGCCACAAATGGAAATATAAAAGGAAAATTAACTACAATAGTCACAATAGGACACACTAAAATTGAATTATTGTGTCCTATTGTGACTATTGTGGTAAGTATTAATTACTCCTTTGTGACTTGATGAACTGCCGGGGTTCGTAAATGAAAACAATCTTACATATTAAGACATTAATTTCATTAAATTTATCATATTATCAGCCAAAATAATTACGAATTAATACTTATACTGTAATTTTAACTACCCCATTAGCTCTTGAATAATAAAAGATTAGAACAAATTACGATTGGATTTGTTATGTAAAATTGACGGATCAAGGATATTTCAGCAAACTTATCTATTATCTTTGACCCATCACCTTCTAACATTTAAGAGTAAAATATGAGCAAAAATGATGTTTTTGAGCAGCGAAAAAAAGCGTTGCAACTTATGGAAGACAATGCGGTTGTCAAACAACATTTAAAAGGAAAACTCACAGCCCGCGAACGTATTACAGTTCTATTTGATGAAGGTACATTTTTTGAATTCGATGCTTTTAATGAGCCTGCTCACAGTTCGTTGAGTGGAAAACAGTCTTCCTTTGGCGATGGAGTAGTCGTAGGACGCGGACTGGTTCAGGGCCGGAGCGTATTTGCCTATGCCCAGGATTTTACGGTTATGGGAGGCTCGTTAGGCTTTACCCATGGGAGTAAAATTGCCAAGGTGCAGGAAATGGCACTCAAGCTGGGAGCTCCAATTGTAGGACTTATCGATTCAGGAGGTGCCCGTATTCAGGAAGGAATGAAGAGCCTTGCAGCCTATGCCACTATCTTTCGGAACAATGTCCGTTCGTCAGGGATTATACCACAAATCAGCATTATTCTCGGTCCGGCAGCCGGTGGAGCAGTGTATTCACCAGCCCTGACTGATTTCGTATTTATGACCAACCAGACATCGTATATGTTTGTCACCGGTCCCGACGTTGTGAAGGAAGTATTGAACCAGGATATCGACATGGAAGGATTGGGGGGCGGAAACGTCCATGCCTCGAAGAGCGGGGTAGCCCACTTTGTATACGATGATGAAGAGCATGCCATCATGTATGCCCGTAAGTTGTTGTCGTACCTGCCATCGAATAACTTCGACCCGATGCCGATATCCACCAATGTCCAGTTTTACGAGACACGCCAGGATTTTCTGGATAATATCATCCCGGATGATGCCAATCGTCCGTACGATATGAAAGATATTATCAATATCCTGGTGGATAAAGATACATTCTTTGAAGTGCATGAAAAATTTGCCCAGAATATCCTGGTAGGGTTTGCCCGCCTGGATGGTAAGACCATCGGGATTGTAGCCAACCAGCCAAAAGTAATGGCAGGTACACTGGATATTAATGCCAGTGTGAAAGGGGCTCGCTTTGTGCGATTCTGTGATGCGTATAACATTCCATTGTTGATACTGGAAGATGTACCGGGCTTTTTACCGGGAACCGAACAGGAACACAGCGGTATTATTCGCAATGGAGCAAAACTGTTGTATGCCTTCTGCGAAGCTACAGTGCCAAAAATCACAGTCATCATCCGCAAGGCCTATGGGGGTGCTTACATTGTGATGAGCAGTAAGAATACCGGTGGAGACTTTAACTTTGCATGGCCTTCTGCTGAAATTGCCGTCATGGGACCAGCAGGTGCCATTAAGATTGTAAACCGGGCAGAGCTTGCCAAATCGGATAACAAAGCTGAGCTGGAGAAAATACTGACAGAGAAATATAAAAACGAAATAGCGAATCCGTACAAAGCGGAAGAGGTAGGGTTGATTGACGAAGTGATAATACCTTCGGATACCCGCAAAATCCTGATTACTGCTTTTGAGGTGTTATCGAATAAACAATATTCGGCACCGGAAAGGAAGCACGGGAGTATCCCGTTATGATTTAGTTAACTGGTTGATTGGTTAATTAGTTAACTGGTTGATTAAGTTGATTAAGTTAACTAGTTGATTAAGTTGATTGAGTTAAATAAGTTAAATAGGTTGATTAGGTTAATTGGATAATCAACTCAAACAACTCAAACAACTCAAACAACTTACTCAACTCAAACAACTCAATCAACTCAAACAACTCAAACAACTCAAACAACTCAAATCAACTCAATCAACTCAAATCAACTCAACTCAATCAACTCAATCAACTTACTCAACTTAATCACCAAATACAAATGAATAAACGTTTATTAATTGCTAACCGGAGTGAAATTGCAATACGGATTATACGTTCTGCTCATAAGTTAGGACTTACCGCTGTTGTTCTAAAGAGTGATAAAGAACCCGATGCATTGTATTTACAGTATGCCGATGAAATCATTCAGGCAAAGGATGCGAATAATGAAAAACCCATCTTTCTGGATGCTGACAGAATTGTAGAATTAGCATTGGAAAATAATATCGACATGGTTCACCCGGGTTATGGGTTTATGTCGGAAAACCCTGATTTCGCAGCCCTATGCGAAAAGAACGGGCTGAACTTCGTAGGACCTTCGCCAGAGTTAATAAGGAATATGGGTATCAAGACCATTGCCAAGAAAATGGCAATAGATGCAGGATTACCTTTGGTTCCCGGAAGTGAAGGAGCAGTGACTGATGCCAAACAGGCCATAGAGATTGCCAAAAAGCTTGGGTATCCTGTGCTGTTGAAAGCTTCGGCAGGTGGTGGCGGACGTGGCATGCGCATTGTGGAAAAACCTGAAACCATGGAACGTAATTTCAAATCAGCTTTTGATGAAGCTACTTCTGCCTTTGGGAATGGCGACTTGTTTATAGAAAAATACCTGGAGAACCCAAAACACCTGGAGTTCCAGATCCTGGGCGATAAGTTTGGAAATGTGATCCATCTGGGGGAACGTGAATGTTCGCTGCAACGCAAGCACCAGAAATTAATGGAAGAAGCCCCATCAGCCAGCATATCTCCTAAAATAAGAAAGAAAATGGGGAAGATGGCCGTGAAATTTGCCAAATCTATCGGTTATTTCTCAGCTGGAACAATTGAATATATCCTGGATGAAGATGGAACGTTCTATTTTATGGAAATGAATACCCGTATCCAGGTGGAACATCCGGTAACAGAAATGGTAACCGGGGTTGACCTTGTAGACTGGCAGATCAAAGTAGCCATGGGAGAAAAGCTGACCCTGAAACAAGGCGATGTAAAAACAACCGGTTGGGCGATTGAGTGCCGTGTGAATACAGAAGATCCTCAAAACCGCTTTAGCCCTCAGACCGGGTTTATTGAAAAGATACGTTTTCCTCAAAGTCCCAATGTACGCATTGAAACTGGTGTGCATAACGGATCGGTGGTGACGCCTTATTTCGATTCAATGATTGCCAAGATCATTGTACACGGGAATAACCGGCAGGATGCCATTGACAAGACCCTTGAAGCATTGACTGATTTTAGCCTGGTAGGTTTAAAAACTACTGTTCCATTCTGCCGCACTGTGTTGCAGGATCCGGAGTTTGTTTCAGCACGTTATACTACCCGTTGGGTGACCCATTTCTTTAAACCTGCCATGTTGGAACATCCGGATGATGAACTCATCGGAGCCCTGGCAGCTACTATTATTTATGCCACCGAATACCTTCAGATTGTATCGGAAGCACCTGCCTCCAGGAACGAATCGTTGAATGTGTGGGTGTTGAATAAGAGAATCAATAAGTAGTTGGTTGATTAGTTGATTAAGTTGACTGGTTAATTGGTTGATTAAGTTGATTAAGTTGATTGGTTAATTAAGTTGATTTTACATAAGAGAAGTAGTAATTACAATACAACAAATAAAACACGTCAGGTAAGGCCAGGACATTAGACATTGGACTTTTGACATTAGACAAAATAACATGGGAACTTCATACGTATATAAAAGAGACGCTTCAAGGCTTTTTATCGCCATGCGTGAAAATGGAAAACGGTTTAAAATCTATCTTCCCAAAGAATCAATGCCTGTGATTGATAATGTGGAGCAGGATATTAATTTTATTGAACAATCCGATTTCCAGTACCTGTTCGAATGGAAAGGGAAACGTTACAACTGCGAGCTGGTATCGCGTGACCAGAACAAGTCTACTGTTAAGGTGAACGGGGTGGAGTATAAATTCAGCCTGGAATCGTTATTCTCGTATGTCCGCCATGGCATGATTGACAAAGACGGAAAACAAGTCAATGATAACAATAT
Source organism: Paludibacter sp. (assembly GCA_028710415.1). Lineage (GTDB taxonomy): Bacteria > Bacteroidota > Bacteroidia > Bacteroidales > Paludibacteraceae > Paludibacter. Next base: position 24,955 of record JAQTUE010000044.1, read on the forward strand.
ATCGTCCCCTATGCCCGGCAAGATTGTGGATTTGTTTCTGGCTGAAGGTGACCTGGTAAATGAAGGAGAACCTATATTAAGCCTGGAAGCGATGAAGATGCAGAATGAAATAACGGCTACCTGCAATGGGGTAATCCGGAAAATACATGTTGTTGCCGGACAAACCGTCATGAAAGATGACCTGTTGGTGGAAGTTACTTCCATTGATGTTTAAGTGACTGTGAGTTTCAGACTAAAATTATTAGGAGTAAATCTTTCGGGATATTACTCCTTTCTTTTTGTTATCATCCCTACATGACGATTTTACTAAAAGTTTTGGGATTACAGGGTCATTAATTGTTTTAACTGTTGTATCTTTGTTGATTCAAATTATTCGTCAAAGTTAGAATTAAAACACTTCATTTCAGGTTGTTCCAATGAAAAGAAAAAATATATTCTTCATTCTGCTGTTTATTGTTATTCAATTCAGCGTCTTTGCTTCAGAACCTTTCCGGTTTGCACTCTTTACCGACCTGCATATCTCATCAACCAATCCAACCCCTTCGGAAGATCTTACAAATGCTGTCAATGATGTGAATGCCCTGACAGGCATAGACTTTGTGATCGTATCGGGCGATGTATCGGAATCCGGGGATGGTAAATCGTTGCAGGCAGCTAAAGCAATGCTGGACAAACTGAAAATACCCTATTACATTACTGCCGGGAACCATGAAACGAAATGGAGTGAATCAGGGTTTACTGATTTTGCAAGGATATTCGGGAATGATAAGTTTTCGTTTACCCACAAAGGCTGCAAGTTTATTGGCTTTACCACCGGGCCTATTATTAAAATGGGCGATGGACACATAGCACCACAGGATATTGACTGGGTGGATGTAGAACTTAAAAAAGCCGGAATAGAAATACCGGTATTCGTTGTAACCCATTATCCGCTTCAGGCAGGGGATGTGGATAACTGGTATGATATGACCGATGTCTTGCGGAAATACAACGTTCAAACCCTGTTGAACGGCCATTACCACCGGAATGTATTCCTGAACTATGATGGCATACCGGGTGTCGTGAACCGTTCCACACTCAGAGCCAAGAATAAGATTGGGGGTTATACTATTTATTCAGTTTCCGATTCAATACGGGTCTATGAAAAGAAGATTGGGCAACCTGAAATTAACTGGTTGACGTTTTCCTTTGAATCCAGAAACTATAATAAGCCGAATCCAGCTTTAAGACCATCTTTTGAAATTAATAAAGAAAATAAGAATGTCAGTGAAGTCTGGCGGTTGAATTCACGGGTAGGCATTTACGGCAAACCTGCTGTAGCCAATGAGCTGGTTTACTACGGTGATGATTTTGGGTATTTGAATGCTGTATCGTTGATAGATGGAACTCCCGTCTGGAAATTCAAGACCGGAAGCAGGATTATATCCTCACCGGCAGTAATGGATAATAAGGTCGTAGTTGGGTCTACTGATGGAAATATTTATTGTTTAAATTCCCTGACCGGAAAGCAGCTCTGGAAATATGAAACAACTAAAGCAGTGATGGGTTGCCCGTTAATCCAGCATGATACGGTTTTTATCGGGGGAAGTGATGGTTGTTTCCGGGCATTGAATTTGAAGAACGGAACCCAGTTCTGGCAGTTTGCAGAATTAAAGAATTATGAGGAGTCGCTTCCGGTGATTGCAACCGACAAGATCTATTTCGGTGCCTGGGATACCTATTTCTATGCCCTGGAAAGAAAATCAGGAAAATTAGCCTGGAAATGGAATAACGGAAATGCAGGTATACTCTTTTCACCGGCAGCGGTAACTGCTATTGTTTCAAATGGAAAAGTATTTATAACGGCACCCGATCGATACTGGACTGCATTAAATGCCCAAAACGGAACGGTAGTGTGGCGGACTAACAAACATGAGGTTCGCGAGACGGAAGGCATTTCAGAAGATGGGAATACTGTCTACAGTCGTTGTATGAACGATAGCGTAGTGGCCTTGGATGCACGCTCAGATAAACCGGTTGTACTCTGGAAGAAAAGTGCCGCGTACGGGTACGATCATAATCCAAGCATGCTGACTAACAAAGATGGGGTCATCGTATTCGGAACCCGCAACGGCTTGCTTATTGGTATTGATACTGCCAGTGGTTCTGTGTTGTGGAAATACAAGATTGGAAATTCAATTATCAATACCGTCACCATTTTACCAAATAAAGAATGTATACTGACAACGTCCGAAGGGGTGGTTGCAAGAATAAAATATTGAAAGTATGGAACTTAACAAGATTGCCAAAATTATAGGTGCAGACCTAAAAAACATTCCCGATCAACCCATCAATTGGTTGCTGACCGATAGCCGTTCGTTGTCATTCCCGGCAGAGAGCCTGTTCTTTGCCATTCGTACCAGCCGGAATAATGGCCATAATTACATTCAGGAGCTTTACCAGCAGAACCTGCGTTATTTTGTGGTGAGTGAAATGCAGTCTGATTATACCAGGCTAACCGATGCTGTTTTCCTGAAAGTAACGGATACCCTGCAAGCTTTGCAAACCCTTGCTGCTGTCCACCGGTCTTCATTCAATATACCGGTTATAGGCATTACCGGCAGCAACGGGAAAACGGTTGTCAAGGAGTGGCTGTATCAGTTGTTGCATACCGATTATCGCATTGTACGTTCTCCGAGAAGTTATAATTCGCAATTGGGAGTGCCTTTATCCGTATGGGCGTTGAATGAAAACACCCAATTGGGTATATTTGAAGCCGGCATTTCGGAAATGAATGAAATGGAGCATTTGCAGAAGATCATACAACCTACTATAGGAGTATTTACGAATCTGGGGGAAGCGCATCAGGAAAACTTTACAGGACTGAAACAAAAGTGTGAAGAGAAATTGAAGCTTTTTACGCAGGCAGAAACATTAATTTATTGTTCTGATAATAAGTTGGTCGAGATCTGTATTGCACAATCCGGGTTTAAGGGAAAATTATTCTCCTGGGGAAGTGGCTTAAAAGCAGATATGCAGGTTTTAAAAGTAGTGAAAGAATCCGATAAAACGATTGTTGCCCTGAATTATACCGGAACTGAATCGTCGGTTGCCATTCCTTTTACGGATGAAGCTTCCATTGAGAACGGGTTGCAATGCGTGGCGGTCATGCTGCAATTAGGCCTGGGAATGAAAGAAATTGCAAAGCGTATCCTGCATCTGGAAACTGTTGCTATGCGGCTTGAAGTGAAGGATGGGGTGCGTGATTGCCTGATCATAAACGATAGTTACAACTCGGACCTGAATTCATTGGGTATTGCACTTGATTTCCTGAATCAGCAGGCTACTGCCAAGAACTTATCAAAGACGCTGATCCTGTCCGATATCCTGCAAAGCGGACAATCCCCGGATGAATTATACAAAACAGTCGCTGAGCTGGTAAAAAACAAGAATATACAACGCATAATAGGAATCGGATCTGAGATTTCAAAGCATGAGTCTGTATTCCAGTCATTGGATAAAACCTTCTTTGAACATACCGAGGATTTCCTCAAATCATCACTGGTACGCGAATTAAAGAACGAAATCATCCTGCTTAAAGGATCACGAAAGTATCATTTTGAGGATATCTCTGAAAAGCTGGAACTGGTAACCCATGAAACTACGCTGGAGGTAAACCTGAATGCGTTGGTGGATAACCTGAATTATTTCCGTTCAAAGCTTCGTCCCGAGACTAAGATGATGTGCATGGTCAAAGCTTTTGCCTATGGGAGCGGTGCTGTGGAAGTGGCACGAACCCTGCAGCATAACCGGTGTGACTACTTAGCTGTTGCGGTGGCTGATGAAGGTGCTGAATTACGCCGCGAAGGAATTCGTATTCCCATCATAGTTATGAACCCTGAGAAAGGCAGTTTTGGGATGATATTCGATAACAAGCTGGAGCCTGAGATATACAGTTTCCGTTTGCTCGATTCATTTGTTGTTGCAGCTGAAAAGTTAGGCCTGGTAGATTATCCGATTCACATTAAGATTGACAGCGGCATGCACCGCCTTGGTTTTGAACCCCAGGATATGGAACAATTGCTTGAAAGGCTTAAAAATCAGAATCAGGTTAAAGTGCGGTCTGTATTTTCTCATCTGTCAGGTTCGGATGATGCTAAATTTGATGCCTTTACAAAACAACAGGTATCAGTCTTTACTGCCTGTGCCGATCAGTTGTCGGTTGTATTCTCCCATCATATTATGCGCCATATCCTCAATTCGGCAGGAATAGAACGATTTCCTGAATATCAGTTTGATATGGTAAGGTTGGGAATCGGGCATTACGGTATTAGCTCTTTACCGGACACCAGTCTGAAACAGGTATGTGCATTGAAAACAGTAATCCTGCAAATCAAAAAAGTAAAGTCAGGTGAAACGGTGGGGTATAGCCGCAAGGGAATCATCAATGGTGATAAACTTATTGCCATTATACCAATCGGTTATGCCGATGGTTTTGACCGTAAGCTGGGAAATGGAGTAGGAGAGGTGCTTATCAACGGCAAGCGTGCAAAAGTGATCGGGAATGTGTGTATGGATCTGGTTATGATTGATGTGACCAATATAGATGCCAAAGAAGGTGATTCAGTTGAAATCTTTGGAGATCATCTGACTATTTCCGAAGTGGCAGACTGGCTTAAGACTATTCCGTATGAAGTGCTTACCAGCGTTTCCAGAAGGGTGAAGCGGGTTTATTTTCAGGAGTGAGGGTAGTTGAGTAAGTTAACTGGTTAATTGGTTGACTAAGTTGATTAAGTTGATTAAGTTAATTGGTTAATTAAGTTGACTAAGTTAATTAAGTTGAATGGTTGATTAAGTTGATTCAGTTTTTTAAGTAAACTGGCTAATGGTATAGTTGATCAAATGAATAACTCTTCAAATGAACATCCAATATTGAACTAAAATCACCTATTTACCCATTCACCCAATCACCCAATCACCAAATTAACTTAATTAACGTAGTCAACTTAATTAACCAATTAACCAATTAACTTAATCAACTTAGTCAACATAATCAACTTACTCAACTAATCAACCAAACAATGATCCTCGTTCACATTCAACAAATAGAAACAGCCAGTGTAATGCTTAAAAGTGCATCCATACTGGCTACTCAGCTTCAGAAATCATTTGGTGTGCTTTGTTTTGTTGATACAGATGAGCTGATTGCTGCATGTGAAGAAAAATTGAATAAATTGTTGATTGATCTGAAACTTGAAGGTTCTCAGGTTCTGGTTCGTAATTCTAAGTTAAATACCATTACTTCTGTCTGTGAAGAACTGGAAGCAGCCTTTTTATTTATTCAGTTGCCTGGGGGTAATACGAAAGCTATCCGAAGTTTGTTGAATGATTGCCGGGAACTGCGCATTCCGTATTTGTTTTACAAGGATTCATTCCCTGAAATGAATTTGAAGAAAGTAATCCTTCCCATAGGCTTCCTGGAAGAAGAGCTGGAGAAAGCGCAATTTGCAGCCGCTTTTGGACGGTTTTGTGGCTCGGAGGTAAAAATGTTGCTTGCCAATGATTACGGCTCTAAGGCGGCAACCAATGCAGAAAAAATGAAGCTTTTGTTTGATAAGTTTGATTTCAATTATACGTTGGAAAAGGCAGTAAAGGATAGCTTTAAAGTAGAGGTAGAATCCATTCAGGTTGCTGAGAAGGAAAATGCCGGAATTATCATAGTCTCTGCTTCGCGTGATTACGGGTTGGATGATATCCTGTTCGGACCCAAGGAATACCATGTTGTGAAAAAATCTTCCATCCCAGTACTCCTGGTTAACCCACGCGGTGATTTATATGCCTTGTGCAACTAGATTCAAAATATACAAAAACAGCCTGCTATCGGATTAATGATAACAGGCTGTTTTTATTTCAATAAGTTTATAAAACGTAGAATCTGGTAGTCCCGCTCCAACTCTTGCCACCGTTCAGGGCCTGCAAACCGGTTAAATCAGCCGGTAGCTTCAGGTTTGGCGCATTGATCGCCCAAGTCTGGGGTTCAGGGCATACCCAATCCACCTCTCCACCATTGTTCCAGAGCGTCCAGTGTTTGAATTTGCTGTCAACTTCATAATACACGCTGATATTATCCTTGGTATTGGTCAGGATGGCACCGTGATAGTTTTTCCCGTTTTCCTCAATGCCCTCGTCGGTAAGCGCAATCTCAATAGGCTTTCCGGTTGGATTTATTCCTTCGGTACGCAACAGTGATTCTTCTTCATCAAGGTCCAGCAGGGTTCCGGTAGGTAAGCTGCGATCGGATAATTCCCAACGTTTCCCGGCAGAAAGTCGTAATTTATAATCGGACCTGACAGTATCTTTTGAAAATGGAAGCCTTAAAGGAGTATGGTAACCTACGCCCAGAGGCATTGGTTTGGTTCCTAAATTGGTAAAAGTGATGATATGAGTTAATTCTTTATCCGAAAGGATAAACCTGATCTTACAGGTGAACTCATGAGGAAAATTCTCATAGATCGCGTTGTTAATCCTGTTTGAGAAGAAACTGGCTTCAACCTCTACGGCATCAGAAGAATAGCGGGTCCTGGTAATGGTGAAAGGCTCCGATTTGATGATTCCATGATGGTAGTTATTCTGGGCAGGAATGGTGATCGGGAATTCGTAGTTCTTTCCTGCAAAACTGTATTTGCCATCTTCAATCCTGTTCGGTGGAAACAGCAAAGGAACCCCGAATATCTGCGGACGGCTTTTAAAGGTTTCCATATCCTCAGCAGTCGGTGTCCGTAATATGTCAACCTGTTTCTCTTTATTAAACAACCTTACCAGATTTGCTCCTACCGATGGGACGATAATTGCTTCGTATACATTCGTTTCAAGTAAAATGGCTTCAATCCCATTCCAGTTAATCTTTTCAATATTCATTGTTGCAGTTGCTTTTGTAGGATTTAGAATCATCCTTTATTTTCTATGTTTTGCAAATTTACTAAATAGTTGTGAATAGTACTTTGTTTCACCTGAAATATTGTCATAATCTTTAAAAGGTTACTTAAGAGTATGATTGAATTATTTAAATGCATGAAGTTTAAACTGGTTACTATTGAGTCCCCATGATCAGAAGTCAAACATCAATTAAGACAGCTAAGAATGGTTGAAATATGAATACAATTATTATTCTTTTGTTATTTTTCAGTTCTTAAATTTAAAACCTTATTTCTTTTTGTTCTACCTTAGTAGCCGGATTACCACCCCGAATCCCAACCTTATTCTTTGATTGGATTGATTGTGGATAATATTCCATTCAAAGAATAAGGTTTAATATTGGGGAGGTAATCCGGCTACTAAGGTTTAAAAATAAAAATAATATTTTTTTATATAGTATTAAGGGGCAGTTTTAAAGTATGTCTCCACGATCAGAAATCGAACAACAATTAAGATAACTTTGAAGTTTTAAAATGTAAATTCTGATCCTGTTTTATTGTTGTTTTTTTAGTTCATACATTTAAAACCTTATTTATTTTTGTTCAACCTTAGTAGCCGGATTACGTCCCCGTATTCCAACCTTATTCTTTGATTGATTGACTACGGATAATATTCCATTCAAAGAATAAGGTTTATTATTAGGGTGGTAATCCGGCTACTAAGGTTTAAAAATAAAAATAAGGTTTTTCTTTTATATAGTTTTGAGACGAACTTTATAAGTATGTCTCCCCGATCAGGGAACAAACATCAATAGGAATAACTATGAAGGATTGAAATTACAGGTTGTGATCATCATACAAATAGCACGTTGCAATAAGTAATAAAGTAATAAAATAGTAAGAGGCATGCAGATTATGCATGCCTCTTACAGCTATTGATTGCCTAAACAGGTTATTTAATCCACAGGGCTTAGTTCTGCTGATGCGGTGATAGTTACCTCATCACCTACCATGGCAGCCGGGAACTTGGTGCCTAACCCAAAATCGGATCTTTTCAAAAGGCCACTAATAGTAAAGACTGCGATATCTTTCTTGGTTTGTGGGTTGGGTACTTTACCTTCGAATATGACATCCAACACCACTACCTTGGTAATCCCGTGCATCGTCAGGTTGCCGGTAAGCTTATAGTCTTTCCCTTTTACTTTTTTAAACGAAGTACTCTTGAATACGAGGGTCTGGTATTTCTGGGCATCAAAAAAGTCCGGGCTTTTCA
>JAQTUE010000017.1 GCA_028710415.1 Paludibacter sp.
TAAACCTGATTGACTGAACTTTAAAATTAAAAAAAAGATAAAACCGTATTATTTAGAACATTAATTCTGAATTTTTAGTAATTTTGTATTCCAAATAACAAATACTTTCATGGTTGAATTGATTAATCTGAGCTGGATCATAGCACTTCTGGCCATCATTGTCTTGCTTTTAGTTCCCACAAATATTAAAGCTCCGGTAGCAGCTTTTGCAGTTGTTGCCAATGCAATCACCACAAGCTGGTTAGCCATTGCTGCATTGAGCGGACAACTTATCAGTTTTACTTTCGATGGAGGGATCAGCATGGGCGATATCGTGATACGGATTGATGAGCTGTCGGCGTGGTTTATACTGATAATCAATTTCACCTGCGTCACCGGGGTTTTCTATGGCTCGGGGTATCTGAAGGCTTACGACAATCCGGCCAAAAAGCTTAGTCTGCATTGGATACTGTATGTCCTGTTCCAACTTTCGATGGTGTGGGTATGCATGATCCAGCATGGATTGGTGTTCCTCATTGCCTGGGAAATCATGTCATTGTCCTCGATGATGCTGGTTATCTTCGATGCCAACAATCCAAAAACGATAAAAGCGGGTATCAATTACCTGGTTCAAATGCATATCAGCGTGGTTTTCCTGACCATTGGATTTGTATGGCTGTACTTTCAGACCGGTTCATTTAGCTTTGACGCATTCGTACATTACTTTGGAGCCAATAGCAATATCTGGTTATTTTTGGTGTTCTTTGTGGGGTTTGGACTCAAAGCGGGCTTTATCCCGTTGCACAGCTGGTTGCCTCACGCCCACCCGGCTGCCCCATCACATGTGTCAGGCGTTATGTCCGGGGTGATAGTAAAACTTGGGATTTACGGGTTGTTCAGGGTGGCCTCGTACCTGAAAAGCGATTACCTGGTATTGGGCGAAATATTGATTATCGTATCCGTACTGACAGGCTTGTACGGAATTATCAATGCAGCCGTTCACCGTGATTTTAAAAGGATGCTGGCTTATTGTACCATTGAAAACATAGGCATCATTGGTATCGGCATGGGCATCGGGTTAATCGGCCTTGGAAATAATGTGCCAATCCTGTATTACCTGGGTTTCGGGGGTGCCTTGCTGCATGTACTCAACCATTCGCTATTCAAATCGTTGCTGTTTTATTCGGCCGGATCGGTGTACCAGCAGACCCATACCCGCGACATGGAAAAGCTGGGCGGACTGATAAAAAGCATGCCACGGACAGCCGTTTTGTTCCTGATAGGAGCCATTGCCATTGGCGGGATACCTCCATTTAACGGATTCATATCGGAGTTCCTGATCTATAGCGGGTTGATTGAAGGGATCAAACTGCAGAGCATGACACAAATCATACTCATGCTGCTTACCTTTGCCGGATTAAGCATTATAGGGGGACTTTCCATACTTACTTTTACAAAAACCTTTGGTACCATCTTTCTGGGAACCCAACGGCAGGAGTTGCACCATAAACATCATGAAGTATCGCGGATCATGTTGATCCCGCAATATGTCATTATCGTGATGATGATGAGTGTAGCCATCTTCCCGCAGGTTTATTTGCAGGTAATCGGGAACTTACTTTCCGGGCTTACCAAAAGCGCCGTGATACCCATGCCTGAGGAGTTTGCCGGTTACATTTCCATCATGCGAAGTATCAGCCTCTACTCCCTGCTTTTCATAGGAGTGATTGTTGTATTCTGGGGAATCAGGACGCTTACCATGCGTGGCAGGAACCAGGTCGTTGGAGCTACCTGGGGCTGTGGTTATACGGCGCCAACCAGCAGGATTCAGTATACCGGAAAGTCATTCTCAAAATCATTGAGCAAGATGTTTAACTTCCTGGTGATCGAACGGAAGCAATACGAAGAATTAAAACCCGGAGAGATATTCCCTGGGGACAAAAAATACACCTCACATTATCATGATTTCTTTGAATTACGGGTGATACGGGTAGTCACCAACCAGCTGGTATATGCTGCGAATTATTTCAAATTTATCCAGAACGGGCGTATACAATCGTATGTGCTTTATGGAATTATATTTATCCTGAGCATTTTTATCCTGACTGTCTTTAATATTATATTATGACCTTTGTATTGGTATTTATACTGATTCCGCTCGTATGCATGTGCCTTATTCCTTTTGTGAAAATGAAAGGGAAAGCCATTGCTGTCTATGCATCGGTCAGTGTAATTGCTATTCTTACAGGATATTTAGCTTTTCAGGGTTTAGCAGGTAATGATTTTGAACTCATACTTCCGGGGAGCCTGGTAAGCGGTCCCGTCAGGCTGCATATTGATGCCCTTTCGGGTTGGTTCATGCTGATCATCAACTTTGCATTCCTGACAGGAGGCTTCTATGGCATATTCTATATGAGGGCCTACATCAGCCAAAAGAAGAATTTAAACTTACATGGCATACTGTTTATACTACTCCATGCTTCACTGATAAGCCTTTGCGCCATTCAAAACAGTATTGTTTTCCTGGTTGCCTGGGAAATTATGGCATTATCGGCTTTCCTGAGCATCATCTTTGAGCATGAAAAGATTGCAACCGTCAGAGCCGGGATTAATTACCTGATCCAGTCGCATGTGTCCATCCTGTTCCTGATGCTTGGATTTATTTGGGTAGCCGGCCAGACAGGGAGTTATGACTTCAGCGCCATACACAGTTATTCAATGACACATTCAGGGGCGTTATCGTTGATGCTATACCTGTTCTTCTTTATTGGTTTTGCCATCAAGGCCGGGTTTGTACCTTTCCATACCTGGTTGCCCTATGCGCATCCGGCTGCACCCGCCCACATATCGGGGATCATGTCGGGGGTATTGATTAAAATCGGTATCTTTGGGATACTAAGAATGTTACTTCTTATCGATGTCGACTATACTCTGGTGGGTACCATTATACTGATCATGTCGGTAATCTCCGGAGTGTACGGGGTGATGCTGGCGATCCTGCAACACAACCTGAAGAAACTCCTGGCTTACCACAGCATTGAGAATATCGGGATTATCGGCATTGGCATCGGGCTGGGCTGTATCGGACTGGGGACTAATAATCCCGTACTTAGCTCGTTGGGCTTTGCAGGGGCACTGCTGCATACCCTGAATCATTCACTGTTCAAATCACTGTTGTTCTTTACTGCAGGGAATGTATACCAGGCTACCCACACACTGGATATTGAGAAACTGGGAGGACTGGTAAAGAAAATGCCCCAGACAGCTATACTGTTTTTGATTGCAGCCATTGCCATATCGGGGATACCTCCGTTTAACGGGTTTATATCTGAATTTATATTGTATACGGGCCTTTACAACTGGATGCAACAGGCAGTAATCGGGACATTGGTGGGCAGTGCCTTTACTGTCATCGGACTGGTGATGATCGGCGGATTGGCCATGATGTGCTTTACAAAAGCATTCGGGGTAGTTTTTTTAGGAAATCCAAGGCATACGTTCCAGCATGAAGTCAGGGAAGTTTCTTTCCTGCAGATAGCACCTTTGTATTTCATAGCAGCCCTGATTGTATTCATAGGCTTGTTTCCGGGTATCTTCCTGGATCTGCTGGTAAAGCCGGTTCAACTTTTTACAGGAGTACGTCAGCTGCCCTTTGCCTCATTTCAGGGAAACGGTATCGAAGCACTCTTATCAGTTAGCCGGGCTAGTTGGTATTTGGTAATAATGGTATTAATTCTGTTGGGAGTCAGAATGCTGGTCATGCGAAAAAGAACTGTCACTGTCCTGCCAACCTGGAATTGCGGGTATACTGCGCCAACAGCCAAAATACAATATACCGCCAGTTCATTTGTAAAGACCTACAGCCAGCTCTTTGGGATGGTGTTCCTGATCTTTAAGAAAGAGAAAGAAGCAGAAGGAATATTCCCAACGACTGCACATTTGGAAACACGGCCGTATGATAAGATAGAGAAATGGCTGATCGATTATCCTATTACTAATTTGAAATTATTCTTAGGAAGGTTCCGGTTTGTACAGAACGGAAAATTGCAGTTTTATATCCTGTATGGAATCCTGTTTATCATTTCGATTATCAGTATTCCGATATTGTATGATAAGGTAATGCAATTTATTGAGTTTTTAAAAGCGTTATAACCTCACCCCCTGCCCCCTCTCCTTGAGGAGAGGGTGTTAGAGCACAGGGTTGCAGAAGTTTTATTTAAAACAAAAAGACACTTTTAATTTGCTATTATAGTATGTTTAAGTAATTGAAAATATTTAATGATATATTTTGAGTTTTGACCCCCTAACCCCCAAAGGGGGCATAAAGACGCAGTATTTGAATAATTGATAATACTAAATCGCTCCTGAAGATGCACTCTTACGCCCCCTTTGGGGGTCGGGGGGTCAGGAATTAAATAGTTGCAATAATAGTCAGCTTATATATTTAATAAACATATCAATATTTATTACTGATTACTTAAAAGAAAAACTAACAAACATATAAACAACAATAATATGCTGAGTTTACTATTGATCATCTTAGCCGCCACATTTTTTACCGGTATCATTATCCGCACGAAAAGCATTGCTTCGGGGCGTAAGGGACCCGGGATATTTCAGCCACTCAGGGATGTGATGCGTCTGTTCAAAAAGGGAGCTGTGTACAGCGAGACATCAAGTTTTGTATTTCGAATAGCTCCCACGATCTATTTTTCTTCGGTATTTGTAGCCATGCTGGTAGTGCCGTTCGGACAATCGAAAGGACTTATCAGCTTTAACGGCGACTTTATCTTCTTTGCCTACGTACTGGGACTGGGCAAGTTCTTTAGCATCATTGGCGCCATGGATACAGGTAGCAGTTTCGAAGGCATGGGTGCAAGCCGTGAAGCCCTCTATTCCATGTTTGCGGAGCCGGCCTTTTTTATCCTCATGGGGTCGTTGGCATTAATGACCGGACATACTTCATTCCAGGAGATATTTTCAACACTGCACCTGGGATCGTCGATTACCTATGCGTTGGGGGTATTGGCTGCCTTTGTATTCTTAATGATTGCTATGATTGAAAACAGCCGCATGCCGATTGATGATCCAAAGACTCACCTGGAGCTCACCATGGTACACGAAGTAATGATCCTGGACAACAGCGGCTTTGACCTGGGCCTGATATTGACAGCCGGATACCTGAAGTTTGCAGTCTATGGGGCGATTATCTTTAACCTGTTCAGCGGATCAATCGCTTACGAATATGCCATACCGTTATTCTTTGTCATGCAGGCTTTCCTGGCAATTGTTGTGGGAATGATTGAATCGTTTATGGCACGTTCGAGGATGAACCACAATGCACAGTTTATTGTAGTGCTTTCGTCGGTGGCAATACTTATATTCTTTGGGGCATTGCTGGTATCGGGGAAATTTATTTAGAAGTTTGAGTGAAGAATAAAAAACCGAACCACAATAGACACATAGTACACAATAAAAAAAGTACTTAATAGTGAATACAATACGGTTACTTAGGAAAAGAACAGCAAGATAATTGAAAGCATTATTTCTATTGTGTTCTTCTATTGTGCCTATTGTGGTTAGGTTTTATTTTTCAAAGCAGCATTAATAAGAATTCTTGGGACAGTGTCCCAAGAATCAAAAACTAATATATTTAAAGGTTTACATTTAAAATCTGACCTTTCAGAATTAATAATTTAAAATTAAGAACTTATGTTACACGTACTACTTATAGTTTTTCTGATTACGCTGTTTTACATAGCCATTGCGAACCGCATGACGACCTATGTGAATGTGCTGGCTTTGCAGGGTATACTGCTTTTCTTTGTGGCATTCCTGGAGCTGAAACATATCAACACGGTCAACCTGATATTAATCCTGTTGGAAACCATCATTTTTAAGTCGATAGCTGTACCCGTATTTTTAAAATATGTACTGAAGCGGAACCATATTACCAGGGAAGCGGAACCCTATCTGCCAAATTTCGTATCGCTGATCATTACAACAGTAATTGTTGTGACTACTATCCTGCTTTCGAAAACTATGGAAGAAAGCTACCTGGATAAAATGTATTTTGTAGTTGCCCTGTCGACTTTGTTTACCGGACTTTACTTTATTGCCACACGCCGGAAGATCATAACTCACGTGATGGGATATTTAATAATAGAAAATGGTGTATTTGTACTTTCACTGGCAGTAGGGAATGAAATGCCCATGTTGGTGAACCTGGGTATTATGCTCGATATTTTTGCCAGTGTGCTTATACTGGGGATCTTCCTGAATAAGATCGGGGATGTATTTAAAGATATTGATGTAAACCAACTTACAAACCTCAAAGACTATTAAGGACCCCTAAATCCCCTAAAGGGGACTTTAAGACCAAGTTTATATATGTGTATATTAAGAACTAAATTACGAACCAATTAACTTTGAAATAAGATATTTTTTATCTGCAAAGAACAAAGACTTTCAAAATTAAAATATAAAGAAATACTAACTTAGTTCCCCTTTAGGGGCTAGGGGTCATCAAACAATAAGCAATTTTATGATAGAAATATATTTAATAGGATCGATAGGGATAGGGACAGGGATATTCTTCAACAGGGGGAAAGTGCTGAACTACTCGTTGATTTGGTTGTTCATTGCGCTGCAGTGTGCATTCACCATTTATGCGTGTATGAATTACAACCAGACGGAAGCAACTTATTTCACGTTCGACTCCCTGGGGATCATCATGTTGCTCACAGCTACAATTATCGCTATCCCCGCGGTGATACACAGCCATATTTACCTTGAGGAGAGCGAGGAAGGGACACCACGATCACGATCGGTCTATTTTGGGGCGTTGACACTGCTGATTACAGCGGTCAGTGCTGCCTACCTGGCCAATCATATTGCCGTGGTATGGATCTTTACTGAAATAACTACCCTGAGTGCTTCGGCTTTGATCTATCACCACCGGAATAAACTGGCACTGGAAGGTACCTGGAAATATGTGTTTATCTGCGCTATCAGCATTACGTTTGTATTTATCGGGATCCTATTTTTAAGCCTCTCGTTTGCCAAGGCAGGGTCGGATGATTTATCGTACAAGAACTTATTATCGCATAGTTCGATTTTGAACCTATCCTGGTTAAGGCTGGCATTCTTATTTATATTTACCGGGTTTACCGCCAAGCTGGGACTATTCCCCATGTTTACAGCCGGGGTAGATGCAAAGGATAAAGCTCCGGGTCCTGCTGCTGCCTTACTTTCGAGTATCGTGATGTGCATGGGCTTTGTGGGGATATTCCGTATTTACATTGTGATGGCTAATACTCCGTTGCTTCATTGGGCTAGCCTGGTAGTTGGCATTGCAGCATTCCTATCGTTGTTCATTGCTGCAGTATACATGATCAAGGTGAAAAACATCAAGCGTATGATGGCATACTCAAGTGTGGAACATATGGGCCTGGTGATGCTGGGTATTGCAGCCGGGGGAATCGGGTATTATGCAGCCATACTTCACATTGTGCTCCATGCATTTGTGAAGTCCAGCTTTTTCTTCCAATACAATCAAATATACCGGATATTTAAGAATAAAAACATCTATCTGCTGGGGAATTATTTCAAATACAACACCACAGGAGCTATTGTGGTGCTGTTGGCATTTATCAGTGTTACAGCCATGCCACCTTCGGGAATGTTTGTCAGTGAGTTTCTGATATTCAGGTCACTATTCGAATCGAACCAACTGATATTGCTGTTGGTTGTATTGTTGTTGCTTACACTGATCATCTGGGCATTTGCCAGGAATATATTCAAGATATTGTTTATCCCGGCAGTAAATTTTGACGAGTCAACTGTACCGACCGTAAGCCCATGGAGATCGGTATCCCAGTTTATACTGATTGGTGGTGCAGCTTACCTGGGACTAAATCCACCACTTATTTTTGTGGATCTGATAAAGAGCAGTATTATGTTGCTGCCACATTGATTAGTAGGTAGTAGGTAGTGGGTAGTAAGTAGTGGTTAGTAGGTAGTAAGTAGAAAAAAACACAGATCAATAAACAATACCGAAGAACGCGGAACCTTTCAAACATCAAACCTTTCAAACATCAAACTTTTCAAACGATTAAAACGAATATGAACTACATCAGCATAAAAAACAACCAGACGATTCAGCTTTCTGAGATTCCGGAAAGTAACTATGAAGCTTTTTATGATATGAACCTGGACCTGGTTCGTGGGCATACTGAGAGGCATTGTGTGAATTATTTCGGATATAAAGTTGGGAATAACATCAAACTTATTTGTTGTATTGCCGATGATTCAACCCATATCATCATGGTTTCCACTTGCCTGGTTCACAAAGCGCATGCCCTGGAATCATTTACAGCCCAACTGTTGTGTTTTGAGAAATTCGAACGTGAGATTCATGAGAACTTTGGCATTAACTTCATTGATCATCCCTGGTTAAAACCGGTTCGGTATGCTTTCAATCGGGATAATATGTCGCAAACCAAGGAAAATTACCCTTTCTTTTCCATCGATAGTGAAGAACTTCATGAAGTGGGTGTAGGACCTATTCATGCCGGGATTATTGAGCCGGGACATTTCAGGTTTATATGCAACGGGGAACAGATCCTCCACCTGGAGATCCAACTGGGATACCAGCACCGGGGCATGGAACAATTATTTATTGAAAAAAAGAAACTTCTTCAAAGGGCTACCCTTGCCGAAGACATCGCCGGTGATACGGTTGTAGGGCATGGAACAACTTTTGCCCATGCATGGGAAAGTTTATGCGGTTTTGAAGCCACCCGGGATATAGAATTTGCACGAACCCTGGCAATGGAACTTGAACGAATTGCTATCCACGTAAGCGATTTGAGCGGTGCCTGCACGGATATCGCTTACCAGTTGGGCAGTTCTGTATTTGGAAGACTTCGTACTCCTATTATCAACTTCATGCAGGAATGGGGCGGCAACCGGCTGGCAAAGGGATTGATCAGGCCCGGAAGAAACCAGTTTCCTTTTACCCCTGCTTTAGCGGAGCGGCTGACACAAATACTGGATATTTTTGAACGTGAATTCAGGGAAATGGTTGAAAAGTTATTCTCATTGCCCAGTGCCCTGTCACGTTTTGAACGGACAGGCGTAGTATCCAATGCCGATGCACTTTCCATTGGGGCAGTCGGCATGACAGCCCGGATGACTAACCTGAACAGGGATATCCGCACGTCACATCCCTTTTCACTATATTCCGAGTTAAATCATATACCGGTTCTGAAGCGACATGGGGATGTCTACTCACGGGTTCAAATACGCAGGGAAGAAATAGAACAATCAATGCGCTATATCCGGAAGCTAATATCAGAAGTACCTGCATTGCCTGCAAAATACGAGACATTAAATGCACCAAAAGCCGATTCATTCTGCCTGTCACTTGTTGAAGGCTGGAGAGGTGAAATATGCCATTGTGCACTGACCGATAAAAAAGGTGAACTGATGCTCTATAAAATTAAAGATCCTTCGTTCCATAACTGGCTGGCGCTGGCTCTGGCAGTGAGAAACAATGAAATATCAGATTTCCCGATTTGCAATAAGAGTTTCAACTTTTCCTATTCGGGACATGATCTTTAAACAGAGGTAAGAGGTAAGGAGAAAGTAGTAGGTAGAAAGATAAAAATTAAATGCAATGTTCGAAAATATAAAAATAGTATTTCATCAGGGGAAACAGTTCATTCCAAATATAAGGACTGCCATTGTTCCCGGCATTTTCAGGGGTCGGCCAGTCATTAGCCGAGAGAAAGTAGATGAGGAAGAGTTGATAGCAATCTGTCCGACAGATGCCATTAGTGGAAATCCTGTTAGCATAAACCTTGGAAAATGTACTTTCTGTGGTGAATGTGCCATGCGTTTTCCTGAAAAGATTACCTTTACAAAAGATTATAAGCTGGCCAGCAATGTCCCCGACCGGTTGATTATCCGGGAAGGTGAAGATAAGCCAGTAGAAGTAGATCCGGATAAGGTTCGGAAAGAAATTCACAGTGTGCTGGGCAGATCCCTGAAACTACGACAGATTTCAGCAGGAGGGGATAACAGTTGCGAGATGGAATTGAACGCAGCCAACAATGTCCAATTCGACATGAGCCGTTTTGGAATAGATTTTGTGGCTTCCCCTCGCCATGCGGATGGAATTGTAATTACAGGACCCATTACTAAAAACATGGCAGAGGCAGTTCAAATTTGTTATGATGCTACCCCTGACCCCAAAATAATTGTATTAGTTGGTACGGATGCCATCAGTGGAGGTGTTTTTGAAGGCAGTCCTGCGATAGACAGAAGCTTCCTTGAGAAATACAATGTCGACCTTTACATCCCCGGGAATCCGGCTCATCCACTGACCATTATTAACGGATTACTGGATTTAACACGGAAATTAAAATAATAGAAAGCTTGTTTTGAAATTTGATTATTGACTTTTTATACGAAACATAAAAAGATTAATGTCGATTTTCAAGAAAAAACCTAAATATATTTTATTATTTCAATCCAAAAGCGTATTTTTGTGTAGATTTTTTTGAAAAATGACTAACCGTTACGAAGAACTTATTAGCGCATTTGAGACAAAACTGCGAAAATTAATTTCGGAGTATACGATTTTAAAAGAGCAGAACTCATTGATGAAAGTAGAATTAGACCGGAAACAAACCGATTTAATGATTGCGCATCAGGAGATTTTGGAACTTCGGAAAAATTACGACCATTTGCAAATTGCAAGAAACCTGGGGGCTTCAGAAACTGAAAAGGCTGAATCCAGGCAACAAATCACTAAAATGGTGCGGGAAATTGACAAGTGTTTAGCTCTTTTGGATGAATAGAGCTTATGAAAGACGATAAATTCACAATAAATGTTCAGATTGGTGGCTTTAAATTGCCATTGAGTATTCCTCGTAAAGACGAAGAGTTATACCGGAAGGCTGAAAAAATGGTCGTACAGATCCTGGATCAATACCAAAGACAGTACAGTCAACGAGCTACCGAAGAAATACTTATACTGGTGGCATTTCGAATCGCTGTAATTGTATCAAAACAAGAGCTTAGCGAGGATACGGTTCCTTTAGCAGAAAAAATTCAATCCCTGGATAATGAATTAAAAGCATTGCTTTCGGAGGATTAAATACATTTAAATCGTTTTCAAAACATTATTTTCCGCATTACATTGTTAAGGTAAAACTTTAAGCATCTTAAAGTTATTATTCTTTCGATGCAATGCGTTTTTTTATGCAAACAACTACTAGATACAGAATTATTAACTCACATATTATTAATTATTTACACACTTTAAATTCACAAAATGGAAAACATAATAATTGGACTGATTGCACTTGTTATCGGAGCCGGAGGGACTTTTGCCCTTCTACGCTTTGTAAACAAACGGGCGGTTCTGGAAGCAGAGGCTGAAGCTGAGCTTCTCAAAAAGAACAAGCTCATAGAAGTAAAAGAAAAATTTATTGCACTGAAAGCTGAGCATGAACAACAGGTTCAGGAACGGAATGCTAAAATTCAATCGGTTGAAGTGAGACTTCAGCAGAAAGAATTGCAATTGAACCAAAAGCAAGGTGACGTACAACGCAAGATCAATGAAGTTGACGGATTAAAAGATTCACTGGAACAACAACATAACGCGATTGAGATTAAGAAAAAAGAACTGGATCACCTGAATCATCAGGCTCACGAACAACTTGAAACCATATCGGGATTATCTGCTGATCAGGCAAAAGAACGTTTGATTGAAGCATTGAAAGAAGAAGCCAAAACAGAAGCCATGTCCTATGTGAATGACATTATGGAAGAAGCTAAAATGACGGCTAACAAAGAAGCTAAGAAAATCATTGTTCAGAGCATTCAACGGGTAGCTACTGAGACTGCCATTGAAAACTCTGTAACCGTATTCCATATTGAATCGGATGAGATAAAAGGACGTATTATCGGTCGTGAAGGACGTAATATCAGGGCGCTTGAAGCTGCTACCGGTGTTGAAATCATTGTAGATGACACCCCCGAAGCAATTGTACTTTCTGCGTTTGACCCCGTTCGTCGTGAAATAGCACGCCTGTCACTTCACCAATTGGTAACTGATGGTCGTATTCACCCTGCCCGTATTGAAGAGGTAGTGAACAAGGTGAAGAAACAAGTGGAAGATGAAATCGTTGAGATTGGTAAGAGAACCACTATTGACCTAGGCATTCATGGTTTACACCCTGAATTGATCCGTTTGGTAGGAAAAATGAAATACCGTTCATCTTACGGACAGAACCTGTTACAGCATGCCCGTGAGACAGCAAATCTTTGTGCTACTATGGCAGCCGAACTGGGATTGAATCCAAAGAAAGCAAAACGTGCCGGTCTGTTACACGATATAGGCAAGGTGCCTGATGACGAACCGGAATTACCACATGCAATCCTTGGAATGCGCCTCGCTGAGAAATATAAGGAAAAACCGGATATTTGCAATGCTATCGGTGCCCACCACGATGAAGTGGAAATGGAAACTCTGATTGCTCCGATTGTTCAGGTTTGTGATGCTATTTCAGGAGCACGTCCGGGAGCACGTCGCGAAATTGTAGAAGCTTACATTAAACGTTTGAATGATCTGGAAGCATTGGCGCTATCCTATCCTGGCGTATTAAAAACTTATGCTATCCAGGCAGGTCGTGAATTACGCGTTATTGTAGGTGCTGATAAGATTGACGATAAAGAAACAGAGTTGTTGTCATTTGATATTGCTAAAAAAATACAGGATGAAATGACTTATCCGGGTCAGGTGAAAATTACTGTCATCAGGGAAACCCGTGCAGTAAGTTATGCAAAATAAATCATTGCATGCTATAAGCACTTTCAAATAGGTGTTTCAAATTTAAGAGATAATCAAAGGCAACTTGCTTGCTAATGGTTATCTCTTTTTTTGTGCTTATTAAGTTCAATTCTTATTTGAGTAGAAATCCTTTATTTTAATTTTCGATATTGCATTGTAAACTATAGAAAATGACAAAATGTATACTTTCCATTAATTAATAATAGTTAATGTATATTTATTTATTAAGCACATCATTAATTGCTTATTATTGAATAATAAGCAATTACAATGTGATAAAATATCTTACTGTAATACTGACAATATATACTACATTTACATGTAGCGTTTATTACATTTTTATCAGGTTTATTTGCTACTTTTGAGCTGAATTATGTATTTTCAAACCGATGCTACATTAAATCACTACCGGGAAAATCACCACACTATCAACACTAAGTTAGAATTTGAAAAAGATTTAGATTCTATTTAAACCCTTAAATTATATGTTAAATAAATTGGATGCGTTTTTAAGCTGGTTATTAAGAGAAGGAATAACTTTTATGATTTTTATTTCAATCATGATAGTAATAGTATACGGATTGTTTCAATTATTTAATAGCCCACATATTTAATACTCCTTCTAAAAATCCAATTTCACATTCTCTTTTCAACGGATGCACAACAAACCGTTCGTCAAGGGGCAACTAACCGTCACTTCTCTTCTCAAAAATGCAAGTTGCACCTTCGGCATTACAGTACCATATTTACAAAAAACATAGTCATACCCCACTTCCTGATACTTATTGAGAGATAATGTGATCGTACAAAGCTAATAGTCAAAATAATCAAATCACCTATCCAAGATCCTTTCCATTGAACTCAATTAGACCTATCCAATGAGCATGTGATTTCAAATTGTCAATTAGAGCCATCAATAAGAAAACTCAAATTTGAAGTTCGATGATTTCTCCCAAAGTTTTCGTATTTATGCCCTCCTGTTCATTTGAAGAGCCATTTTCACGATTACTTTATTAGAGTGTTCTACTATACTTGATTAGAGTGTTCTACTATACTTGCTGGAATGGCAAGCATTTTAAACCTTAAGGTAGATAATCTATTCCACACTTTATCGTTGATAATAACCTGTTTAAATAGGCTTATGAAGTTGTATGCAATGGTCATTAACAGCAAACATGCCTCAGTACCATCAAACTCATCTTGGTTCATTTTATCCAATCCGTAATCGTATTTGAGTTCTTTTATCCTGTTTTCGCAATTTGCACGACCTCTGTACAATCACCAAATATCTACCGCAGATAACTTTAAGATTGTAATGTAGCACGTGTACTGATAACCATTCAGTTCATAATCATCCTCAAACAAACTTAATTGTTTGCCTACAGCTTTTGGGCGTTTTGCTATTTTCTGAAGCACTGCTATCATTCGTCTGCCTATAGTGCCTTATATTCGAATTCAGCTATTTCAAGACCATCCTCTATGTGTAACCATGTGTGCTGGGAAGCAATTTTTCGTTGTATGGTAACGTACATCGGAACAGCCACAATGCAATCAATAGAAACATCTTTTTGTTCCAGATAATCAAATATGCTCTTATCGTAAAATTCACTATCTAACCGTAATAACCCTATTTTCCTGCCACCAAAGAATGAAAGCGTTTCTTCTAAAAATGTCTTGAAATTATTGGCTGTATGAGCATCGCCCGCGCATAACCAGAAATTGGTAACCATTTCTATTTCTGAAACAAAGGCAATAATAGGATGTTGCGATTTGCGACCTGGCTTATGTTTTTATAGCCTTTTTTAGCTCCTTCTTGCTCGCCATACCGTGTAATGACAGATCCAACTGAGCAAACCTGTTAGCACCACACCAGACCCCTGCCATGAACTGAATAAACAACTGAATGGGAGGATAACCCCGATTGGAACCCTGTACCGGTAAGGGTAAATGTTCTAATTTATCTATAAAACCAGATTTGGTTAACATCTGTTGTAAGATAGCCAACCCACCATAAGCGGTAATCTCCTGATCTACGAACTCTAATTCCATAAGCTTGCATTAAAGGACAAAAACAATACGAAAATATAATGAATTAATGCAATATAACAAGCTGATTATAAATAGTATGCAACCAATATCTTCTAATGGTTTCCATTTGAAAATTCTGAATAAAAAAAAGAACCCAAAGATTAGATAGCTCTAATGGACAATTTGGGTTTATTATATTGCGAGTCAATTGACAACAAAAGACTTATTATTTGAGGCTTCTTATCACGATATTTTCTTTTTTTAGTCCTTTACCCGAAACGGTAAGTTCAATATCGCCTTCGGTATTCGAAGACTGAACCAATACCACCAGTTTTCCGCTAAATGCTTTCATGGTTTGTCTCTGAAACTGTTCTAATGAGGTAGCATCCCCATTACAGACGGCTCTGAATGTACCGGCACCCTTCGTTTTAAATTGCAATTGATTGGAAGCTAAAGGGCATTGATTTCCATTTTTATCAACGATAGAAGCCGTTACATAACACAGGTCTTCACCATTAGCACTGATTGTCTTTCGATCGGCTTCCAGTTTAATACTGTATGGTTTGTCAGCGGTAGTTACCGATTTTTCAGACACAGCTTTACCGGCATCATCATAAGCCACTACTTTTATTGTTCCCGGCTCATATTTCACGTTCATCCACATCAGTCGGTAACGGTTCTGTTTGGTATCATTGTTCTTTATTTGAATGCCCTGACTCTTTCCATTTACAAATAGTTCAGCACTTTTATAATTGGTATAAACAAAAACCGGTGTTACTTCACCTTCGCGGCCAGGCCAGGTCCAGTGTGGTAAAATGTGCAGGGTTTCGTCCTTTGTGTTCCATCGACTCCGATACAAATAATACCGGTCTTTGGGCAATCCTGCCAGATCGCACATACCAAAATAGGAACTACGCGATGGCCAGAAATTATCATACGGCGTTGGTTCTCCTAAATAATCAAAACCGGTCCAGACAAATTCGCCTATCACCCAGGGTTTATCATCCTGCATTACAAAATCATCATCGGGCAGATTCGACCAATTACAGTACTCCATATCGTACGAAGAGCACTGGTAATCGTCATAAGTTTTCTCAGCTTGTTTTACAACAGGAAACTTATACACACCACGGGAACTAACCGTAGATGCCGTTTCAGAACCCAGAATAAATCCTTGAGGGAATGATTTATAGGCTTCTTCGTACAATTGGACACGATAATTCAGACCGGGAACATCCAATAAGGCACCAAAACCGGAGGCCATAGTTGCTTTTACCTGATCCATCCCAACGGTTACAGGACGTGTCGGGTCTTCGCGATGGAAAATATCCTGCAACCATTTGGCACGTTTTACGCCTTCACTACCCCGCTGATCAGGAACTTCATTACCGGAACTCCACATCACTATACAAGGATGATTCCGAGTGGCCCGAACCAGGTTAATAACATCTTTTTCAGCCCATTCATCAAAATAAAGATTGTAGCCGTTTTTTACTTTCGGTTTTTTCCATTCATCAAAACTTTCTGCTAGAAAGAGGAATCCCATTTCGTCGCAAAGCTCCAGTTGCTCATGCGAAGGCATATTGTGGGACGAACGGATGGCGTTGCATCCCAAATCTTTCAAAATAGTCAACTGTCGTTTGAGTGCTGCTTTATTAATAGCAGTGCCCAACGGCCCCAGGTCGTGATGCAGGCAAACACCTTTAAACTTCGTCACTTTCCCATTCAGTTCAAAGCCATTTTCAGCACTGTATTTTATTGTTCGAATTCCAAAACATACCGTTTCAGTATCTTTTAAAGTGTTACCCTGATAAAGCCTAAGTTCTGCCGTGTACAAATAAGGAGAATCCGGACTCCATAAACGAGGATTCTTCACACCAACGTTTTGTTCTATCTCGTCTGCATACCTATCGGAAGCAGTATTTTCAGCAACCACGTTGCCCTCCGAATCGCGAACAATGGTTTTGATAGTTAGATTATCACCCTGCACCTGCGACCGGATATTTACTTTTGCCACTTCACCGGACACATAAGGCGTAGTGATGGATTGTGCCCACTGTTTAAAGCTCGTTTTATTTTTCACTATTACTTTTACCTTCCGGTATAAGCCTGCCCCCGGATACCAACGGGAAGAAAAAGAATTATTTTCAAGACGAACTGCTATGACATTTTCTATGCCTGGTTTTATATAAGAAGTGACATCAAAATAAAAATAACTGTATCCGTAAGGCCGGTTGCCGACCTTCTCGCCATTGACAAATACCTCTGCATTGCTCATAGCTCCGTCAAACGAAAGGATTACTTGCTTTTCGGTTGTAAATTCCGGCAAACGAACCTTATTTCGGTACCAGCCTATACCAATAAAGGGTAAAGCACCAGTACGTCCGGTTTTTTCTGTAGCCGTTTTCTCATTGTTTTGTTCTATTTTAATAACTTGTTTATCTATTTCTTTGTCAAACGGTCCATTGATTGCCCAGTCGTGAGGAACATGTACCGATTCCCAGTCAGAATCATTAAAACCAACAGATGATGCAGTTGAATTTTCTCCTTTATAAAACTTCCAGGTAGATAGCTCCTTTACTATGGTTTGAGCAAATAAATTCGAGGTACAAATGGCACAAATAACGAAAAGTAAGCATATATTTTTTCTCATTTTTTATTTCTTTTTATATTTTCAATTCATTAATGAATTTGCTCTGATAGTTATTGAAATCATCTTTCTTTCATTAAATCTACCTGGCCGAATAATCCTGATTTTTGTTAAGTTGAAGGTGTGAATGTCTGTTATATAAAAAATTATTGCAACTAGATAAGAGTTTGAGGTTTGAAAGGTTTGAAGTTTGAAAGGTTTGAAAAGTTTGAAAAGTTCAATGTCCAATGTTCAGCGTTATTTGGATTGAAGCATGCAGAGAGTTCTGTGTTCTGTGTTCTGTGTTCTGTGTTCGGCGTTATTGGAACTGAAGTTTTCCGCAATTGGAGGAGTATTCCCCATATGGAAACAACTAATAAACGAGTCATCCAACTAACCTGTTAACCAATCAACTTAATTAACCAATCAACTTAATCAACGAATCAACAAGTCAACCAACAGGAATTACCTGCTGAACGTCCTGTATTGGGAGGGTGAATATCCGGTTCGTTTCTTAAATAAAGTGCCGAAATGGGCTACTGAATTATAATTCAGGGTATACGAAATCTCTTTCACCGAATGCGAAGTCTCCAATAACAGTTGTTTTGCTTTGCTTATTTTAAGCTCATGGAAATAAGTTGCCGGTGCAAACCCTGTTACGTTTTTAAATAGTTTTCGAAAGGTAGTGTAATTCGTATTTAAGTTCTCGGACAGTTCACCCGGATGGATGTTTTTAAAAACTTGCTCATTCATAATAATTTTGGCCCGTTCCACCAGTTGCAAATCAAATTTTGAAGCAATTTCGTGGTTGTTTATTTCAAATATCAGAAGTCCGATCATGTGGTATACTATCCCTGACAACTGAAGATCCAGGGGTTGAAGTTCAAATTTAGCCAATTCAATAGCCCGGTTATAGAGTTTCGCCAGTTCCTCATTCAACCCGATAGTATAGACCTGACTGTCATATCCCAGGAATGAGTTTTCAATCCAGTTAGATACAATGCTGCTTTTGAATCCGATATAGTACTCATTCCAACCTGTTTCTACAGAAGGCGTATATGAATGCCACTGGCCAGGGCGTATAATAAAGATTTTACCTGCAGTGAGAGTATATTCCCTGTTTTCGATCAATAACCTGCCACTGCCTTTGGTGATATAAATCAATTGATACTCATCCAACGTCCTCCCGTTTTGGAAATTAAAATAATAACCTGACGGGTGACTTTTTACCGGATATGGTGTATGTGGCTGAATGGTCTGAAATCCGACAGTATTGACAGTTACTCCCAGATTTTTATTCTCTGTGTTTCTGTGCAGATATTTCACATCAACACCTAAATCATTATAATTCATAATTAAGCTGATTCTTATAATATAAGTTTGTCACAAGGTTTAAATCCAGAAAGCTGCAGTTTCACCTCTATACCCTGAATTGATCATTTCGGGATATGCTGCGATTGCAATATAATGTCGTAAATAATAAAGATAGGAATGCGAATGGATCATGCTATTAAATTTATTTTGCTAAATTTAATTGTTAGTGATATAAATAAAATCAAAAAATGATTATCCGCAATGTGTCCTAAAGTTACAAATAAGGAGTATCGATGCTTTGCACCTTTAATTGCTTTTCATATTTCAATCATTTCTACCAAAATATCGGGTTACACTTCTTGTCCAGGCAATGAAAAGGAACAGCGTTCCGACATGTTGGTAGAATTAAAAAATATCAAGAACAAATAAAAGGTGCAGATGGTACATTCCGGTCTATCGGAAGCACCGAAAGATAATACCAATTATTATGTTTTAGAACTTTATGTAGATAATTATTTAAATGAGCCTCTTTAAGTCCCCTTTAAGGGTCATCTTTACTCTTCTTCTTCACGATGTCACCATCATAACACTTCTAAACAATAAATAATTCATTCATTATCCAATAGTATTCCATCTATATTCCATATCTTTATAATATTGGAATATATATGGATCATATATGGAACACATATGGAATATATATGGAACATCACCGATATGGTATCGATATGATGGTGGTATCAACAGAACAAGTGTAATAAATAAAAAAACTGAACCCATTCATTAAAATCCATTCAACATTATTCATTTTAAGTATGTGAAAATAGAACGTATTATTCTAGAAATAATTATAATTAACTGACCGACAAACATTTTAAAAGGTACAGAGCACCGAAAGATAAAACCAACAAGTAAGTTTTAGGACTTTATGCGGATAATCATAAAAAAAATAAACCTTTCAATAAAGTTTGCATTAAAACCGGAAATTATAAACAGCCGGAGTATCTAGAACCATCATTCTTTTACGGGTAAACACACCATATTGATAATGCAAATAAACAACAATAAGTATCAACATAAACTGTAATTCCATTCAATGACCATAAAAATAATACAAAACTAAAACAGCTAATTATGAAGTGGATAAAAAAACAGTATTATTTAGATAAAATATATTTTTTGTAACTCTAAAACGAGTTTTAGCAAAGTATTTTTTACAATAAGGGGGCTTATACAGTTTAGGATTTCAGCATTAACTGTCGGCTGTTTTATGGTACTCCTAGAATCACATAAAGCAAAAGTCTATTCATCAAAATAAGAAGAACAACAGGTAATGACAGGTACCATATGAGTTTATAGTGAAATATCTGTCTGTAAGCATATTTTTATTATTATTCACTAATAATCAATGAAAGTTTTGCATAACCGGCTTATTCAACAAAAAAGCAGCCGGTTTACACCGGCTGCTTTTTTGTTGAATAACTCTGTTTCATTAAAGTTTAATTACTTTCCGTAGGAATGATTGGTTGTTGCTGTTGGTCACTTTAACAAAATACAATCCCGGTTGCATGCCATTCATTTCCAATTTATAGTTTTGTACTACTGAGCTGGTTATTCTTGAAGAAACCACCGTACCTACTTCACTGATCAATTCCACTTTCACTTCACCGTTTAGCCCGCCAATGCTGACAAAGCAAAAATCGTGAATCGGGCTTGGATAAACGCGAATGTTGGAACCAGAAATATCTTCAATGCCATCGGCCAGATCAACAGAAATGATACCCTCCGTAATTCTGGAAGTGTTCCATTTCAAACCATCTCCCGGAGTAACCGGTGAAATAGCATCAAAAGCTCCACTGGCTGTTGCTGCACTGAAAATGGTATAACTGTTTCCTGACTTATAAGCTGCACCGCTATTTATCAATTCCAGCGTTCCCTTCAATACTACTGTTCCGGCAACTGCAATCTTGTCATTCAGAATGCCTAACACCTTGATAATAGTCTTCGAACCGGTCTGAAGAACCAGATTTGTGCCCAGGGTAAGCATCCCTATCGAAGTGATACCCGGTGCCAGGAATGCTCCGGAGCCAATAACAACTGATCCCGTGACAATACCTGTGCCGGCAAGTGTTCCACCGTTGTTTACGTATACGGTTCCGGTTCCGGTAGCACTACCTGTTGTATTTGTGGCAATCACTTTTCCTCCGTTGATTGTGAATGACGAAGTCATCAGGTTTGCACCCGATAACGTCCAGGCTCCGGTGCCTGATTTTGTAACAGTAGCACCATCTTTGAATACCCCTGCAAAAACAGCATCACGGTTATCAGTACCTGTTTGCCAGATGCCGGCACCTACGGTAGAGCCTGCAACTCCGGAAATAGATCCTGTTTTTACGATGGTTGTTGTACTCGAACTACTTGCCCCGATGGCTGAATATGCGCTCAGGTCCACTGCATTTGACAGATGAACGTTTGCCAGCGGGAATCCAATGGTGTTGGTTGTAATGCGGCAGTTTCCGCTACCTCCATTGATAATAACCAGTTTTCCGGTAAAGTTAGCACCACCTGCCACTAAATCGGCACGGACGTATGGTACCGTGTAATTCAGCGTTCCGCCCCCTGAAATACTTCCATTAATCACACAGCGTCCTGATGCCTCAAGCGATCCGGTCTGGTTAGCACCTATGGTAAGGCTCCAGGTTGGTTTTTGATTGTAGTCAGCTGTGTTGTAGAACATGGTTATTTTTCCTCCATTTTCGAGGGTTACAGGTCCTGTCCCAAGGCCACTGGTATTCATTGTTACCGTTCCCAACGCCAGGTTGCCTCCATTAATGATGGTACCTCCGGAATAAGTGTTAGCAACATTCCCTGAAAAATTTAATTGTCCGGGACCATTCTTTACCAGCTTTCCTGCTCCGGAAACTATCCCGGAAACAGAGACCACTCCGTTTGATTTCGGCACATTGATCGTATCATTTCCGTTTAGAATAATACAGTGGTTTGAATTCGTTGTCACTGCATTCACAATCAGACGGCTGTTGGTCATAGTGAAATTTGCAGGATCAACAGTTGCAGATCCCAATGAGCTGGCAGCTCCACCATCCCCCAACGCAGCAACCTGTATAACGGTATTGTTTAGAATTGTTTTACCGGTATAGGTATTGTTGGTTGTCTGGATATCCAGTAGGCCACTGCCTGTTTTCACAAAGTCACCGTTCCCTGTTATTCCACCTGCTCCATTTAATACATAATTGGTATTATTCGTAAAGTACGTTCCGGAAGTTGTCATATTATCCTTGAGTGTAACCGTTTTTACGGAGGCAGTATCATTGAACTGAACCGAATCGCTGTTCACAAAATAAGTCGGGTTACCGGTAATCTTGAAATTAGCAGATAGAAAGTCCCAACTGCTGCTTTCTTTTCCTGTCCAGGTAACCGTACCGGCTGACCGTGTTGAATTTACAACCAGTTTTAAAGTATTATTTTCAATAATTAAAGCAACCGGAAGGCCATTAATTCCGGCAATTGCAAAGTTAGAGACCGAGCCGGTGAGCGCGCCTGTCCATTTAATCAGGGAGTAAGTCCCGGCAGGGAGCACACCACTTTCGGTATTAATAACGACATTGTTTACACCTGACAAAGTCAGATTACCATTAATAACCAACGAATCATTTTTATAGGCGTCAAAAGGTAAAATATCCAATTGAACATTTACTTTACCCGCCATAACGACATTGCTGTTTATAGTCATTTTACCAAGCTTACCCGGTGCGAGCCCATTTCCGGGGGATAATCTGCCACCTTCGATATTGAGTGCCGGATTCAACGTAATACCTCCGTTAAGTACAGCATTACCACCTAACGTGCCTTTAGCCAATATCACTACCGGGCTTGCCAAGGAGCCGTTCACAAATACCGATCCTTCGGATACTATTGTTTTACCGGTGTAAGTATGATTTCCGTTGAGAATAAAAGAGCCATTGAGCGATTTGACAAGTTCCATGGCACCGGTTAATTTACCGGTTCCTGAAAGCGTAAAATCGTGTCCCAGTGGATTGATAGCCCATAGCTTAGAAGGAGCCAGATCACTGTTAAGTTGAATAGCTGAGGAATTACTGCCCGAAATATCAAACATGACATCATCTCCATCAGTGAAAGCAGATGTTGTTTTCTCATCGTCAAGCACAAAGTTAGCCGATGATTTATCGAACGCAGTTCCTGAGGTCCAGGTCAGCTTTGCCTTTTGCATTGGTGAAATGGGTGGTGTGGGCATATTATACCCCAGATAAAAATCAGGGAATGCAGACTGGTAGTACCCTCTGGTAGTTGCTTGCATACGGTATGCCGGATTTTGCATCAAACAGTAAATACGATTGCTTGTGGGATAATCTGTTGAAAATGCCACAAATCCGGGGCAAGTGGCATAGGTAGAATCGCCCACCAGCACAGAACCTTTTTTCTCAAGTACAATTTCTTCGCGCCAATCACCTGAGATATCACCGAAGAACATGGGACGTGTGCCCCATTCGGATTTAACCTGCCAATTGGTCATCTTGGCAAATTCTATCAACCGGTTATCAAAAGAATGGTTTGTCATACTATATTTACGGATATCAGCATTAAATCCACTGCCATCGGCGGAGGCAAGTTCTTCACGGGCCAGGTCACCATCCCACCAGACACCTTCGAATGGGAATGGCGTATTGCCTTCAAACAGGACATTTCCCTTGGCATCGTAGATATTGGGCATGGTAGACCAGAACTCATATCCTAACCTTGTAGAGTCAACATCCATACATTCACCGCGGCCTACATCACCAACTCCTGATAAATAATACTTTTTAATAGCCTCTCCTGTTCCTGAATCATAAAGTATCTGACCCAACATGGAGCCTGAATTTTGCCCGATAGCAAATGTCTCCAGCCCCGGACGTTCAGGGTTAATATCCCCGACCCGGAAACGGTCGCCATGACTGATATGGGCATTAAAAGCCACTGTTCCGTCATATTTTATTCCGTACCCGATATCCAGCAACTCATCGTGGCCATCCAGATCTACGTCAGCCACACGAATTCCATGTCCCTCTGCTGCATCCAGTTTACCACGTTCCCAATTATACCAGTTTACCCAATTCCCGGTTTTATCATACCCGTAAGCCGATGCATAATACCAGTGATATTGATCTGAAGCTGTACGGGTTTTATAGATAAATCCTACAGAGGGGTGTTTACCGTCCAGGTAGGTTATGGCCATGTGTCCATTCAGATTACTATACTCATCACTCATAAATATGGCTTTATTTGTGCGGGTATAGTTAGATGGATATTTCATCTCAATACTGTTTTTCTCAACACCGGTCATCCCATCAATAACAGTAATATATTGTGGTGAATTCCTCACTGTTTGTGTTTCATAGTTAATAATACCATCGTTATCAGTATCGAGTGTAGTCGATCCAAGCACGCCTTTACCATTGGCAAATTTGGTTCCGTCACTGCTCTTGATAACCACTTCGCCTTTTCCGTCACCATCCATATCATAGGCAATCACCATGTCATCCTGTCCCTGGCAAATGCTTACATTTGGTCCCATATCGACAGTCCATAGCAAGGTGCCACCCCGCAGGTAACCCTGAATTTTATGTGAACCCCCGGTTGTAGAAAGACGGTCGACCACAAAGTCATACTCCCCGTCACCATCTAAATCGACAGGCCAGCAAAACTTAGTACTGTATTGCCATAATTCCAATCCGTCCAATAAAGGATTAAAAGGTATATCCAGATAAGCACTGCGGTATGTAGTGAACCCGTTTGACGGAATAGTAAAGATACCGCTTGGAGCACCTTCCACGCCATTGATTACAGGAGTAACATACAGTTGGGTTCCGGCAGCTACATTTCCTGTGGAAGGTGAAAAATTTGTCATGGTGAGCAAGCTTGTATTTAGCTTGGCAAAACCGGCCCCACCGGTCTTTTTGGCATACAGATTGAATTGTATGTTTTCAGGATCGGTAGCAAAATAGCGCCAACTAATAAAAAAGTTGCCGGTTGTATTGCGTACAGCAACCACACTACGGTCAAGCTTCTCCATTTTCCGTTGAGCACTTAAACTTCCAAGGGTTAGAACCAAGACAATAAAAAGGAATAGTTTTTTCATTCGAAATGATATATTAGTGAGAAATAAGATAAATATAAACAAGAAACAAGAATCAAGAGCCAAGAAACAAGAAACAAGAAATAATAAGAAACATATTAGCGTTGTTCGAGACAGTATGTCAGATTAATATGTTGGTTGTAAATACAGGTTGAAAAGACTGTGTTTTTAATATTAATGCATCGGATTAATTACTGGGTCATGGATAAATAATGTCCGATTGTTGATTTGATCATTCAGGTTTGTAAAAATAAATAAACTTTGGGTTATGCACATCATCCATTTTTACATTTAACCATCAGACTTCAGTTCGGTAATGGCGATCCTGTCTTTTAATGTCAATAAAAAGAATCGAACAATTATCTGAAAATTTGGAGTGTAGAGAATGGTATCAACAACTAATTTTAAGTTCTCAAACAAGACATAGCCTATTGACTATATCCTGTTTGTTGAACTTAAACTTTGCAATAAAATTTATTTAAAACTTCGGACTTATTCTGACACTATTTTTTGAACGTGTATATGTTCGTGAATAATGTAAATTATAGTCAGAATAAATCCTATTATTTTTGATAAATAATTTTGCTAACTGTAACAGATCCATCTGTTGATTTCACTTTCACATAATAAGCTCCTGTAGATAAACCGGAAAGACTGATTGTATTCGTTGTTGCAGTAGTATTTATCTGTTTAACCGATTGTCCCATCAGATTGACAATATTAATTGCCGAAATGTTTTGTCCGTTTATCTGAATGCTGTTATTCGTAATTGTAGGATAAACGCTCAGGGTTGATTTTAGAGACTGAACGCCTGTTCCAAGTGGATAATAAGTCAGCTCACCGGTTGCATTGTTGTATCCCCAGGCAGAAGAATTTGTTGCAACAGGTGTTATTACGTTTACTGCTGAAAATGTTCCTGAATAACTTCCGGCATTAATCAATTTAATGGTTAAAGGTGCTGTCGGTTCAGCAGCTGTAATACTTACATTTAATACACCTCCATTTACAACTGCCCCGGTTACATTGATAACGTCAAATGAACCAGCATCAAATCCTGTTCCGGTTATGTTTGTTGTTCCTGCTAATGTTAGAGAACTTCCGAAGTTAAGTTTGCCTTCCAGAGTTCCGGCCACTGTTGTTGCACTACCGATTGTTCCTGTTCCTGCCAGGGTTGCACCTGCAGCCACTAAGACTGGTACAGCTGCACCGTTTAATGCTCCGGTCAAAATAACTTTACCTGCATCAACATTAAATAGACCGGGTGAATAGGTACTTGCTCCGGTTAATGTCCATGTTCCGGTTCCTTTTTTATAGACATTAAGAGGTGCTGTTGTTACAGTTAAATAATTTTTTATTACACCTGCAAAAGTAGCATCAGTATTCAATGCACCAATTTCATAAGCTAACATACGATTTGATGCATCTACCATTCCACCTTCAATCGTAGAACCTGCAGTTCCATTTAATTCACCAACTACAATTGTAGAAGTACCACCACCTGAAGTTGACTGATTGTACCAACGTAATAAACGGACACCATCGCCTAAATTTACTTTATTGTTCGTCAACAAAGCATCACCAACACCAAAACCTGCTGCAGCTAACCCAGTAGTAACATTAATTTGTGCTCCACTTGGTAAGCTTCCACCCCAATAATCACTCCATGTTGAGCTAGAACTTCCTGCATTGTCTAAAATAATGTTTACAGTAGAAGCACCAGTTATTGCCTGAGTGTAAAACACATTTGAAGCTGCTTCAATAGTTACAGTTCCTGTTCCTGCAATTGCTTTACTAAATGCTGCTCCTGTTTGGAGCTTCAATTTTGTTCCATCAGCAACAGTATAAGTTGATGTTCCCAAATCATTTGTAACAACTGCTATACCACCATTGACCACAAGACCACCAGTTAGATTATTTTTAATTCCAATAGTGGCAGTTTCACCGGCATTCAAATTCAAATTCAAAGCACCTGTTCCTGAGACACTACCTGTTCCTGTTAAAGCATACCCATCACCAGATAAATTGATGTTGTTGCTTCCTAATGTCAGATCGCCGGTTAGTATGGCTGATTTCATTGTTGCAGTTGCAGGAAAAATGATTGGGTTGTTGCTTTGATAAGCAAAACTGTTGACACCATCTGTTGTAAAGTTAGCATCAACATCACTCCAATTACTACTTGTAAGTCCGGTCCATGTATAAGTTCCAGTTGCAACATCTACTTTTTTAAATTTCAGGTTAATAACAGAGCTTCCGTCTGCAGCAACTACGGTATTATCTGATATTGTATTTGTTGCGTCATATATATAATAATACGAACCATCAGTATATGTAGCTTTATCGGAAGAAAGAGCTGTATAAGTACTTGCTACAGTAAGATCCGTTACAGTCCTTGCAGTTTTAAATGCTACATTCGATGGATCTAAATAATTAACAGTAACGGTTGAAGTTGTAGCTTGTGTTAATTTATAGGTTTTGAAATTATCTATTGAGAAATTAAAATTAGAGTTATTGCCATTTGTACCAGAATTATTGCTTCTGTTACTTGTAAAACTAATTTTAGAAAGGTCATTAGCTGTTGCATTTAAGAAATTAAGAGCCGTAAATGTCACATTTACAGTTGCATCTGATTTTTTTGATATCGTAATACTGTCGATCATGTGCGTAGTGAAATTAAGCTTGGCTTTAATATTGTACCATGTACTTGTAGCCAAGGCTAAATTAGTATTACAGCCTGAATTACGTGTACTTGTTCCGGCAATACTTATGTTTGTTGCACGATTGAAGTTACCACCTGTAAGAAAAGTTGTAGAGTCTTTTTGAAGATTATTTAGATAGAAGAACCCTCCACTACCGCAATTATATAGACAGATAATGTTTTGAGGGTCAGTTGTTGTAGCTCCACTTCCATGAAGAAGCAGTCCAGTTGCATTACGCTGACCTATAGATTGAGCAGTAATAAACCAATCAAAATTTAAATAAACAGTAGTTTCTGTTCCACTGCCTGGGAAATTGATAGTATATCCTCTGTTGCCAGTTCCCGACCCCGAACTACTTAATTGGTCTGAAGCAGGGCTTGTCCATGAAATAGCACCTGAACCTGCATAAAGTGCAGTTCCAACTGACCAACCGGTAGGGTAAGTTGTTGCGCCGGTAAATGATTCGTTTACAAAGTAAGTAGGAACTAAAGTGTTCGACCCTGCACTTGCACTGTTTGCCCAACATAAAGCAACTGTAGCAATTAATAAAAGTGTAATTTTCTTCATAATGTAAATTGAATTTAAAGTTATTTATAAATGATTTTTTAATTATTATTTGACATAAATTAGCGATACAAAAAAACCAAATTTCACCTAACATTACAATGGAATTCTATCCGTTTACCTAGAATTTAATTCGTTTTCTGTACACAACCAGATAAAGTATTTATTGTCAACAAAATAGTCAGGAAAGATTATATAGAGTAAAAGCTGGAAGTAATTGGAAAACAAATATTTTGAGATCTGTTCAACTTGTCCTGAAACAAAATAGGTGTTCCGTCACCGGAACACCTATCTCTTCATACTAATTACTAATTAATTCTATTCATGAAATAGAATGTGTTGTACTTTAAATGAATCATCACTAAACCTTACTTTTACCAGATAAGCACCATTGGCTAAACCTGCCAGTGGAATTGAAGTTATTGTTGATTGGGCTTGTACTCGTTTTAATACCTGACCTGTCAGGCTGATGATTTCAACAGAAGCAACCTTTTCTCCAGATACTTGTACTTTATCCGATGCAAGGGTTGGGTACACTCTGAAATCAGTTGAAACTTCATCAAGTTTAGAAATGGTAGTGCTGTAAGTAAGCATACCTGTTGTTCTGTCAAAAGAGTAATTTGCAGGAACATTTACCGGTTGGGTGAAATCCCCTGCATACGTTGCTGCATTAAACAGTTTAATTGAAGTTCCTTCTGCCGGTGCAGCAGCACTTACAGTAACATTCAATACTCCACCAAAAGTTACTGCTCCTGTCACATGAACTACATCAAATTGTCCATCTGTAAATCCATTGACAGTCATGTTCGTTGTTCCGGTCAATGTCAGCGAGCTTCCAAAATTTAGACTGCCTTCCAGTGTTCCATTTACTGTTGTTGCTCCACCAACTGTTCCTGTCCCGGAAAGTTTTGCACCTGTCACTGCTGCTACTGTCACTACAGAAGTAGCATTTCCGATAGATCCGGTTACGTTTAAATTACCACCATTTACAGTGAAATTTCCGTTGTGAGTATTGGCTATTCCAGAAAGAGTCAGTGTTCCTGTTCCTTCCTTAATTAAATTTGTCAGGGCACCAGCGTAGAAACTACCTCCCGAATTATACCCTCCGGTATTTGAAATTGTTCCGGCATAGGTACTGTTTTCGTTCAATGCTCCCACGCTCCAGGTAATATCGTTTGTTGCTGTTCCTTTACCCCATCCTAAACGTGCTCCGCTTTCTCCGGATAAAGTTCCGATATTGATAGTCGAAGCATCAGTTTGGGTTGCATCTACGTATAGAAATGCGGATCCTTTCAACGTCACTTTTGCATTAGCGAGGTAAGTTGGGGTTACTGCTTTCATACCATATCTGGTATCAGTGCCGGTACCATTTAATTCCAACTCGCCGGAGAAAGTTCCCGTTGGAGTAAATCCGAAAGCATAAGCGCCATTCAATGTATTAAAAGTTGATGTTATGGTTACTTTCGATCCGAAAACTGCCGACATTTCAGGAATGGAGATGGCAGCGGTTGATTGAATCTCTGCAGAGGCATTAAAAGTGGCAGCCGGAATAGCGTAATTAGATGCGATTACGGTGGGTCCGTTTACTACAAGACTCGAGCCTAATGCTCCGGCTTTCGTAACTGTTACTGCTCCACCTGCAATTTGAGTAGCGCCGGTCAGATTATTTAATACACCTAATGTTAAAGCATCGCTTCCAGTTAAATTAATATTTAAAGCTCCGGTACCGTTTAGGGCACCTACACCAGCACCATTGATAGTGTAGCCTGGACTGTTCACTGTCACAGAGCCTGTTCCTAAATTTAAGTTGTCACTAACAAGAACTGTTTTGGTTGACCCGGTTACGGTAAAAATTGTTGCATTACCTGCTTGATAACCCAAGCTATTAACACCATCTGTAGAAAAGTTGGTTTCAACATCATTCCAGTTACCACTAATTAAACCGGTCCAGGTATAAGTTCCGGGGGTAACAGCAATCTTTTTAAATTTTAAATCTATTTTAGCTGATCCATCTGCAAGTACCACCACATTATCTGACAAAGTGCTTGTTGCGTCATAGGTATAATAATTTGCGCCGTCGTTGAATGTAGCTTTATCAGTAGAAAGTGCTGTAAAAGTAGCTCCAACAATTTGATTGGTGACAATGTTTGCTGTTTTGAATGCGACTCCATCTGGATCGAGATAATTGATGGTGACACTAGAAGTTGGTGCTTCTATTAAAGTATAAATTTTCATATTGTCAATGTAAGATGCAACTGTTGTATTACTTGAATTTGGCCTTCTGGCATACATATCAAGACAAGCAAGATTTGTTGCTGCTGAATTGATAAAAGGCAAATCCGTATAAGTTACTGTTGTTGTTGCATCTGCCTTATCAGTGATTGTTATACTGGTAATTCTTTTAGTCTGGAAATTCAAAACGGCACTGATAGAGTAGGTTTTTAATGCACCAGTGGTAAATTTGACTCCCAACCATTCACTGGCAGTTGCAGTTTGAACATCAACAGCAGTTGTTGTAGCAGGATAAGTTGTACTACCAGACGTATAAGCTGTTAATTGATCAGGTACGTCTAAAAGTATATCTGCATTTGTCACAAATTGATTTTTCACAATTGTAGTATCAAGGTTTACCAATAGCATTCTACCTCCCCAACTAAATGAACCGGCGTTACCACCGACCAGAATTGACAGAATTGCATTTTTTGAATTATCCCGGATAGTGAGATTAAGTTGACGAATTGTAGGATTATTTGGACAATAGTCAAACTCATAATGAACTTCAGAACTCGTTAAAGCCGTTGTAGCAGTAATACCGGTTAAACCCATACCACGGTTACCAGATCCTGATGCTGTAAAATTTAGTCGATCGGTTGAAACTGCAAAAGCTCCCGTTGCAGTTACAAAAGTAGCTGCAGTCCAACCTGTAGGCAAAGCTATTTTCCCATCGAAATTCTCATTTACCAGATAACTTGGAACCAATGTTGATGATTTCGCATGCGAATTCATTGACATAATTACCATGGCAACTAATAAAAAGGAGAAGAGTGTAATTCTTTTCATAATGTAAATAGATTTAATTGTTTATTAATCTTTGTTGAAGAAAAATCAGAATACAAAGAAAATAAATATCATTTTGTGCAGTAATAGAAAATAATACGATAGTATAGAATTCTATACTATTTTTATCAATTGGAATTCTATCAGGAAATTCTTGATGTTTGAGCGTTGAAAGGTTTGGAGTTTGAAAAGTTTGAGAGGTTTGAGGTTTGAGGTTTGAGATGGAAAGAGAAGAATGATATCCTGTGTTGAATGTGATGTGCCAATAAAATCTGACACAAGAAACTTTTCAAACAGGTGTAACTCATTTGAAAAATAATTTGGCAGGTAGATCATTGTGTAAAAAAAATACGACCTCAATGAAGTCGTATTTTTTTACAATAATTTAAACCCTGAATCTAAACATTCTAATTCTTAATAGGAATGTCGAATCTTATTCTTTAATTCTAAGAATTAATGTAATGCGAAGGTGAACAGCCGTACTGGGCTTTAAAACACTTACTGAAATAGAACGGGTCATTAATACCGACCATGTACGAGACTTCGGATACATTGTATTTGTATGATTTCAATAATTCAGCGGCCTTTTTCATTCTTCTGAATCGAATGAATTCATTTGGAGAATATCCTGTCAGGAATTTTATTTTCTTGAAGAATAAGGTCCTGCCTGTATAGGTCATTTGGGCAAATTCATCCACCGAGAATTCCGGATTGGTGAGATGTTTTTCCAGAATTTGCTCAATCAGTTTTAGAAACTGGCTATCCCGTTCTGGAATGGCGAGTTCTATTTCTTCCATCTCCAGTTCCAGCTCTTCTACAATGGTTATATCTGCGTTGGCGTAATGTTTATTTATTTTCTCACGTTTTTCAATCAATTTATTAACCTGCAGCATTAAATGCGTCATGCTGAAAGGCTTGCTGATATAAGCATCCGCTCCGGCTTTAATACCTTCTGTATTGTGTTCATCTGAGATATAAGCAGTCAACAGAATAATGGGAATATGACACGTAGCAAAATCATCTTTTAGCTTTTTAGTCAGTTCAAATCCATTCATTCCGGGCATCATCACATCGCAAATGATTAAATCCGGATCTTCTTCCATACTTTTTGCAAAACCAATTTCACCATCTTCAGCTGTAATTACTTCGAAATGCGGATTCAATTTTTCACATAGAAAATCCCGGATATCGTCATTATCATCAATAACCAGTATCTTATATTTTACACCGGCGTTTTTTTCTAATGGAACAAAATTAAGCAGTGAGTCTTCCGTTTTATGGTCGAAGAATTCTGTCAGATTATAGACTTGTTTATCGTTTTTAGAAACTACTATTTGTTCTTCTACAAAATCGTCAGGATTGTAAACCTCTTTATTTATTGTGAACTTTACTGAGAAAACTGATCCGCCACCTTCGTTTTCATTGAAATGAACAGTTCCTTTGTGAAGTGTCGTAAATTCATTTACCAGTGATAAACCAACCCCGGTACCATGTGCCGAGAAATTAATCTGCATAAACCTTCCGAAAAGCATGTTTTGTTTTTCTTTCGGGATGCCAATACCATTATCAACCACTTTGATTTTTAATAATTGTTCTGCCTCAACGACTTCTGCAACCAGGAAAATCTTGCCACCACGGGGTGTAAACTTAAAGGCATTTGAAAGTAAATTAAAGACTATTTTATCTACTTTGTTTTGATCCAGATAGATTGGAATTTCCGGCAGTTTATGTAAATATTCATAATGGATATTTGAACGTTCAGCCACATTGTTGAAACTTTTAAATATCTCATCTAAAAAAGGCACTGCGTCAGTGAGTTGCAGATAAAGCTTTTGTTTGTTATTCTGAAATTTGCGGAATTCCATCAACTGGTCAATCAACCGAAGCATATGAGTGGTATTCTTCTCCAAATCATTTACCACATGGTGAAGTGGTTCAGTCATTTTACTTTTCAGTTCATTCAATGTATCCACGCTGCCTTTAATTAAAGTAAGTGGTGTACGGAATTCGTGACTAATATTTGTAAAGAACCGGAGCTTATAATCTGTTAACTGCCGTTCCACAGTCACAGCGTTGTTGAGGTTGTTAAATTTTATAATTAGTTTAAAGGTAAAATAGGCAATGCCTAAAATTAATAACAAATAAATAAAATAGGCGAATGGAGAAAGCCAGAATGGGGGTGAAATAATAATTTCCAGCCGGGTAGGCTCGTTATCCCAAACACCCTGGCTATTCATTCCTTTTACCAAAAAAGTGTAATGACCCGGCAGAACATTCCGATAGGTAGCCGCATTGATTGTACCCGAAAGATTCCAGCGTTTTTCGTAATTCTCCAACATATACATAAACTGGTTTACACCGGGGTCACTGAAATTCAAGCTTGAAAAATCAATATGGAATACCTTGTCAGAAGCTTTTAGAGTAATTTTATCTGTAAATGTAACTGATTGTTTTAGCGGGGAATTTTTGCTGTCTATTTTTGCTTCCTGATCATAAATAAAGAATCCGGTTAGCAGGACTTTGCTTTTTTCTTTTTGTTTTTGATCCAGTTGTTTCGGATTAAAACTATAAAAACCATTCAGACTACCCCAGAGCATTCTTCCATCCTGACGTGTGAGGCAAGTGGCTTCCGAAAAAATGTTGGAAGAAAAATCATCTGAGAATTTAAATAGTTGAAACAGGTTTGTTTGAGGATTAAATTTATGCAAACCTCCTTCGGTACTTATCCATAAGCATCCTGCCTTATCTTCCTGGATAGCCATGATATTATCGTTAGCCATCCCTTGTTTATTGCTGTAAACCTTAAAAATACCATTCCCATCCGAGCCTTCACCCAGGAATTTATTTAATCCACCACCGGCAGTTGCTACCCAGACATTCCTTTTGGAATCCTGAAAAATGTAGCGTACTTCTGGGTTGCTCAGGCAATTTTCACTCGCTACATTAAAGGTGTAATGTTTGTATGCTTTGGGATTGCTTAATAACTTATCAGGATTGAAACGCAACACCCCATTCGTGGTGCCTACCCACAAATCTCCGTTTTTATCCATAAATATATAGTGGGCAAACCTCACCCAATCGTCATTACTAAAATAGGTGCGAAATCCGTCAATTCCATCACGGGTTAGCTTTACACAGACCCCACCTCCAAAAGTTGCTGCCCATAAGCGGTCTTTCCGGTCTTTTGTAAGTGAGAAAACAGTGTTTATACTGAGACTTCCCTGATTAGGTGTATTTTTATAAGAAACAGCACCCGAGAGCACCCCGTTTTTAAGTTCAACAATCCCGTTTCCTTTGGTTGCAAGCCAAATAGAACCGGACTTATCCTGATACATATTGTAGACATTGTATCCGTTTTCAAATATTGTACTTTTATGGGTTAATGTCGGGTCGTATTTATAAAGGTTGCCGGCCTTAGTCGAGACCCAGATATTATGAGTTCTATCTTCCAGAAAAGCCCTGATAACGTTATCATTAATTACTGTTTTTCCTGCATCGGGATACAGCAACTGCACATTCCGGTTTGCGAATGAAAGTTTGTTAACACCCATATTTTCAGTGCCAACCCAAATGTTTTCATTCTTATCAAGAACCATCGAAAGTAAATAATTTGATGCCAGTCCTTTGATATTCTTGCCGGATTTATAATGATCTAAATTCCCCGATACAGTATTGTAACAGAACAGGCCATTCCCATACGTTGCAATCCAGACATTTCTGTATTTATCTCCCAAAAACTGATATCGTTCCTGATCAATTAAAGGAAGAAGACTAGTGGGAATAATATTGATTTTAACCGGCTTTACTCCTGCAGGACTCAGTTTCCAAAGGTTACCGGAAAAATTATAGGTCCATACATTTCCAAACTGATCCGATTGAAAGCTTGCTCTTCCGGTAATATGCTCGCCATATAATTTGTCAGCAGTTGTAAACTGGTCTAAAGAGGTATTATATACATAAATCCCATTTCCAGTGGTTGAAATAAGTATT
Source organism: Paludibacter sp. (assembly GCA_028710415.1). Classification (GTDB taxonomy): domain Bacteria; phylum Bacteroidota; class Bacteroidia; order Bacteroidales; family Paludibacteraceae; genus Paludibacter. The sequence goes on from JAQTUE010000017.1 coordinate 35,274, forward strand.
TTGTCTGTACCCAATTTGGAAGTTTCAAGGACATTGGATGCAATACCGGGATTTGAAGTTTCAAACTTATTATTTGCAGGATTGTAAATTAAAATTAGTCCTTTCAAGGAAATCAAATACACTTTTTTGTTTAATTCATAAGCCTTTATGAATTCGGAATGGTCTTTTATGACTCCTTTTAAATTTACAACGGCATTGTTTTTATAAAGAGCTACGCCTTTAGATGTTAATATCCAGGTATTTAATTTGCTGTCCTGAAAGATATCAAAAACTGTGTTGGAAGGCAGGATGGTTGGATCAGTAGCTGTATTGAAAATGGTGGAACTAACATTCTCCTTGTCAAAACATATTTTTACACATCCGGCAGTCGCACTTCCAAGCCAAATGTTCTTTTGACGGTCTTCATAAAAAAGCTTGTATTTAATCGACTTGTTGGTTTTATTTTCGTAGAGGGAGAGAAATTTTTCGGTATGCGGGTCGTAACACTCCATATCATCGTTATAACTTCTGACCCAAATATGTCCAAAAGAATCCTGATGAAGTTCTTTTATCTTTCCGCTGGAAATAGATGCCGGATTTAATCGCTCCGGTTTCAGGCTTTTTATTTTAATGCCGTCATATCGGTTTAAACCATTCAACGAACCAAACCATAGAAATCCGGTTTTATCCTGCATCATGCACCGGATTGTATTGTGTGAAAGTCCGTTGTTTGAATTAATCAACTCAATAATTGGCTGATTTTCGGCAGACACTGACGTTGTCAACAGGATTACAATAAAATAAATCCAACAGTAAGATTTTAAGAGTATTTGTGGTGATTTCATATCAATATAAAGCCTTATTATGATGTAAAGATAGATCAAATTGTTGAATTACCTTATGTTTCAGTATGTTTTTTAATTGAAAAATTATCTGTTTTTAATAATTGTGTTTTAATGCATTTTATTTCTGCTATCTGTACGTTTTTCCATTTTAAGAAGATACCTTTTGCTCTAATTTTGCAAAATCCAGAATTGACTGTTCAAAAATCATATTTTTTAAGCCTGGATGCGCATTGTAAATTAAAATTGTTTATGAAAAAACTTGCACTTGTATTCATTACCCTATTTGCTTTTTCTGTCCAGTTATTCATTTCTGGTGAGAATACCATTAATTTGAAAGGGAAATGGAGTTTTGCTATGGATGAAAAAGACCAGGGCATTACTCAAAAATGGTTTACCCAGCGCTTGAAAGATTCTATTAATTTACCCGGATCAATGGTTGAAAACCTGAAAGGTGATGACATTACACTCGAGACTAAATTTACTGCGAGCATTTACGACAGTTCGTGGTATTTCAACCCCTATATGGCTAAATACCGGCAACCCGGCAATCTAAAAATGCCTTTCTGGTTGACTCAATTAAAACATTATACCGGTCTGGCCTGGTATCAGACAGAAGTACATATCCCTGCTTCCTGGACGGGTACACACATGACACTGAATCTGGAACGTCCCCACTTTATAACCCGGCTTTGGATCGATGACAATCAGGCAGGAACACAAAACTCCCTGACGGTTCCCCATGTTTTTGATTTGACAAACCTTCTGACTCCCGGTAAACACATTATTACCATTCGCATTGATAACCGGCTGAAAAGCATGGATGTGGGCACTAACTCACACAGTGTAACCGACCAGACACAAGGAAACTGGAACGGAATTGTAGGCGACATGCTCCTTAAATCAGGTTCATTGCAATATATAAATGACGTACAGGTCTTTCCTGATTTGAAACACAAGATTGCATTAGTTAAGATTCAAATCATGAATCTGGATAATAAAACGGTTTCAGGAAAAATCTCCCTGGCGGCAAAAAGCTTCAATAGTGATAAAACACATATCGTCCCTCCGCTTGAAGTTCCTGTATCGCTTTCAACTAAAGAAACAAACCTGGAAATTAAAATGCCAATGGGCGATGGAATGCTTACCTGGGATGAATTTGCCCCGGCCTTATACAATCTGACTGCAACACTTACTGCGGAGAATCAATTGAATTCAAGATCTGTAGAGTTTGGAATGCGTGAAATAACCATTCAGGGAAAATATTTTTATATAAACGGCAATAAAACAGTGCTACGTGGAACGGTTGAAAACTGTGTTTTCCCCCTGACAGGTTATGCACCGATGGATGAACCTTCGTGGGAACGTGTTTTCAGAATTTGTAAATCATACGGATTAAACCACATGCGTTTTCATTCATACTGCCCTCCTGAAGCTGCTTTTAAGGCTGCAGATCGCATCGGCTTTTACCTCCAACCCGAAGGTCCAAGCTGGCCAAATCACAGCACACAGCTGGGAAGGGGGTTGTCCATTGACACCTACCTCATGGATGAAACAAAGCGAATGGTAAAAGAATATGGCAATTACGCCTCATTTACATTTATGGCTGCAGGGAATGAACCTCGTGGAGCCTGGGTGCCGTGGGTAGGTAAATTTGTGGATTACTGGAAGGCAACAGACAGTCGCAGGCTTTACACAGGCGCCTCCGTTGGAAATGGCTGGGCGTGGCAACCTAAAAGCCAATATCATGTAAAAGCCGGTGCACGGGGGTTAAGCTGGAGCAATGTCCGGCCTGAAACCATGTCGGACTACCGTTCTAAAATTGATACCGTGAAGCAACCCTATGTGTCCCATGAAACCGGACAATGGTGTGCATTCCCTAATTTTGAAGAGATTAAAAAATATACAGGTGTTACCCGTGCTAAAAACTTTGAACTGTTTCAGGAAGATTTGGCTGATCATGACATGGCTGATTTGAGTCATGACTTTTTGATTGCTTCCGGCAAATTACAGGCTTTATGTTACAAGCATGAGATTGAACGGACACTCAGGACACCTGATTATGCAGGATTCCAACTATTGAGCCTGAACGATTACAGCGGCCAGGGAACCGCCATGGTTGGAGTGCTGGATGCTTTTTGGGACGAAAAGGGATATACCACAGCTCCCGCCTTCCGTCGTTTCTGTAATTCAACTGTCCCATTAATCCGTACTGAAAAATTTGTTTACAAAAATAGTGAAACTCTGATTGCTAAAGTTGAAGTTGCCCATTTTGGGAAAGCACCCATAACGAATACTAAAACCTTATGGCGGATACAGAACGAAGCCGGTACGATTTTGAAACAGGGTGTCGTTTCTGAAAAAGACATTCCGGTAGGAACTGATTTTGAGCTTGGAGTCTTAAATCTGAATTTATCTGAATTTAAGACCCCAATGAAGCTGAATCTTGAAATTGCCATCGAAGGAACCGGATTTGTAAATGACTGGAATTTCTGGGTCTACCCGGATCACAAACAGGAAGTGAATACAACAGGAATCTATATCACTAGTACCCTTGATACCAAAGCAATTAATCAGTTGAATCAGGGACAGAATGTATTATTACTGGCTGCAGGACACATTCAATATGGAAAAGATGTTTCACAGTTTTATTCACCGGTATTCTGGAACACTTCCTGGTTCAAAATGCGTCCGCCTCATACAACAGGGATGTTGGTAAATAACACACATCCTGTTTTCAAGGATTTTGTAACTGATTCCTGGGGAGATATGCAATGGTGGGAGTTGATTAACCATGCTCAAACAATGCTGCTGACTGATTTCCCGAAAGGATTTAAGCCGATCGTACAACCAATTGATACCTGGTTCCAGAACCGGAAACTCGGAATGCTTTTCGAGACAAATGTTGGCAAAGGAAAATTGATTATGACTTCCATTGATTTGCAAAGTGACCTTGCCAACCGTCCGGTAGCCTCACAGCTTTATCAATCGATTATCAATTATATGCAATCTGACAAATTCCATCCTTCGGTGACGGTTGAAATGAATACTATCAGGGATTTATATGAGAAAAAATCTGCGGTAATCAACACCTATACCAAAAGTAATCCGGATGAATTGAAGAAGGATGTAAAATAAATTAGGCTATAAACGAATAGGGTGGGTAAAATATCTAGGTTATTAAACCCGTTTGCTTTTGAGATGGGTAAATTTAATAATCGGATTGAACTCTGTAAGAGTTTCCCAATTAAACAAGTATTTTACTTGCAATATGAGAGTTTTAATAACATATTCTATGATGGTAAACTCCTACGGAGTTTTTTCATTTCTATTATTCTTACTTTCCCCCAGATAAATCTGGGGGTTATGCACTGATTACTCCTACGGAGTAAGAAATTAGGATGGTAATAATTTAAGAGAATCAATTACTCACCTAAAACGTTATAGAGCCATAAATTGTAATCTTAAACAACAAAAAACGCGAACTGTAAGGTTCGCGTTTTTTGTTTTAATGATCTAATAATTTTACTTGTTTAATGCTCCTATTACTCCATTTTCAGTAACCGTTTCGGCACTAATATTCATTTCTTTGCAGGTACTGTTGTTGAAAAACTGGACCTGTGCATGTCCGTCTTTGTCTGTTTTTACGTCTGGATTCCAATAGAGCGTGCGACGGTAGTCATTTTCATTAGGCACCCTGTAACGATTGTATTGTGGACTAAAGAACTCTTTTGAATAGGAGTAGCCAGAATAAGTGGTATTCCGGATCCCATTAGGATCGGGATGATAGTTCTTTTTTGGAATAATGACGGCTACCACCACTTTGGTTGGATCGGGTACATTTCCATTTAATATTCTGCTGATGGTACCATAATCTTCAATAATAGAAACCGATTCTATTTCATCAATTAATGGCAATCTGCCTTTGATGTTACTTCCGGTATTATCACTATTGCCTGAACCTTCCGAACCCGAGAAAGAACTATCATCACCTACTTCGGTGGCGAAAGCTTTAGAATCACGACGAACGAAACGTACGTCTTTGCCTTTATAGGTCATTCGGGTGCTCCCATCAGCTTGTGGTATGGACGTAGCATATTTATTGGTTTTTTGAAGGAATCCATAGATATCAGTAGGTTGCCATTCACCGGTATCCTCCATTTTGTCAATTTCTTTTACCACGTCGTATTTCATGCTCATTTTCATAGGCAGAAGTTTTTCCTTCACAACCACATCTTTCAGCAGATATTCACGCTCACTCATGGGTAAATTATTCTGGTTTTTCACTGAATATTCATTTGCTGTGTCGTTGCCTGCATTTAAAGAAGTTTCATTCTTTGTATTAAAGTACTGTTTAGCACTGAGAGCAGCAACATTATACGGTTGGGGCTCAGGTACGAATTGGCGGTTAAGCATGATACGCGTGTCCTTACGTTTATTATTTACCTTTGATTGCAAAATAAGCTTTGCATCGCCCTTGAAGTCGCGCAATGCAAAATTGAAATTGCCCACAGAATCAGTCTTGCACTTGCCCTGTTGCGACAAACTATCCGAAAGTAAAATCATGGATACATCCACGTTTTTAAGTTTCTTTTTAAGTATGATGGATGCAATATTTCCATCAATGAACAGTTCTTTTTCCAGGGGTTGTTTAATATTAAAAGGTTCTTTCCCTGCCATTTGTTTCCATGAATATCGCGTCCAGCCCTGGGTAAGCATTAATAGTTCCAAGGCATACTGATGCGGGATGTCGTTGGCTTTAAAGTAGAGTCCAGGATTTTCAATATAGCCTTTAATCTCAGATGAAAGTAACAGCTCGGTCAGAATGGTATTACTGTAAGGATTATTTGAGCTGGTTGATCCATCGCGCACAGACAAAGAAAATGTTGTCTCAACGGGATTGTTTCGCACATCACTCAATAGAAAATTCAGATTCACTTTTTCGAATGGTTGGTAGACCGGTTTATTTTGCGAAACGTTTATTTTCATTTGGCTTTGGTGGTTTATAAAAGCCAGACGTTCTCCTAAGATTTCACCCGAAGAATTGTAGAGCGTTATTTGGGCTACTCCACTTGGAAGCATCTTTTTTAGGAAACTAAAAGCTATTGCATTCTTCGAATCCGGATTTATTTCCTTAAAGGAATATAAAAGTCCCCGACAGGAGATTGAAACTCCAAGAGGTTCATTTTTTGTGGTTTCATTCTTCTGAATAAGTATATCAATTTTCTCATCGGTAGAATTGTCGATCAATAGCGTATATCCATTGGGCAATGCTGCAGGCAGATCGAACCTGTAGTCATGCCCGTTGCATGAAACCTTTGCATAATATTTCCCGGCATCCGGGGTAAGCTCAAAGGAGCCCATCCCCTGATATTCGGTATTAATATCCACCACTTTTTCATTTCTTGCATTAAACACGGCCCCATTCATAATAGCATCTTCGCCATTTTGAGTCGTAGTCTTGAAGGCAATCCTGGAAGTCACGTTCTGAACCAGGCTTCCCCCTTCCGGAAAGAAATTCATTGTCAGCTGTTCTTTTTGCGATTCGTCCGGTCTTATTTTAGGAATCCGTTGGGAATTAAGCCGGTCGGTAATTTGAGTTGTGAATTTCCCGGGAATTTTAGGAGCATCGTATACCGGAAATATCCTTGAAAAATAGTTTGCATTCCCGAAATTCAGCATGTAGCGGGTATAAGCCCTGACTTCATAAAAACCGCCATAATTTGTTTCATTCAGTTTGAAATCACCGTGGCACGATCCATTTTCCAGTTTAAGTTTCTTTGTCTCCAGCACAAAACCCTCGGCATTCAGCAGTTCCACATAGAGTATTTTACTGATGTTACTCAACGAATTCCGTCCTGCACGAACTGCATAGGCTTTAAACCAGATCGTTTCGCCTAAATGATAGGATGTGTTGTCAAAGTGAAGATAAACTTTTTCCTGGGGATAACTTTTGGAAAAATCCACATAATGCTGTGAAAAGGCTTTTATCTTGCGAATGGCTGTACTATCCTGGGCAGAAATAGTTTGAAAAGAAAGAATCAGAAAAAAGATCAATAACTTACAACTATTCATGGTTTTTTTCATATTAGTATTTTTTCAATGTATTTTCTTGGGAATTCCGGGAAAATGATTTATCGCTTTTTGTAGCCGGAATAATAGTACATGCTGTTATTGGGATCGAACAGACAGGATGTTCTTATGATGTCACCAGGATGTTGCTGGAATAAATGAAATAATAATGAGATATTAAAGAGATATTACAGTGATATTACACCCTAATATTAGGGTGTAATATCACTGTATCATCACTGTATCATCACTGTAATATCACTGTAATATCAGCGACATCGTGCCAACATCATAGCGATAATATTTTCCATTGAACCGGGTACTAAACTAAAATAAAGTATACTATCAGGAAAAATGGAATCGCTGTTAAATTCAAATTCTAAAGTAAATGCAGGAGTTTCCTTTTGTAATAAACCCGCCATAAAGATAAGGATTCTTACAGAATAATTTAATAAAACCTGAAAGTACGATCAAAAGTCTTTATTCCTGAAATTTTACAGCAACTTTTAATCAGACTTCTGACGGCTAATATTTGTTTAATCAGGATCTTTCATTTTAATTGTTTTTAGCTAAAAACAATCGGTTGAACACTTAATGATCAACCGATTTTTGGTTTATTTTCTACTCTGTTGCTATTTACAGCCGGGTAAATTATTGCTTTATCAGTTTCAACATTTTCGAAGTGTCATTATCCGAAATAACACGGAGCATATAGACCCCGTCAGGTTGTCCGGTTAAATCAACTTCAAATTCAGATTTGCCGGAAATAATGGTTTTAGAAATCAGTTTACCCTGCATAGTGCTTACCAAGACATTCAGATTGTCCATCGGGTACTCCGTGTATATTCTAAAGATACCGGTAGTAGGATTTTGCTTGACACCGGTTTTAATTCCGGGGATATTAAAACCTGTGGCAGCTTTTATCTGAATAATTCCTGTGGTGTACAAGGCTGTAGTATCCCACTCCAATCCCTGAACCAGTACAGGTAAATTAACTGTAACAAAGGCACCTGAAATACTTCCGGCAGAGATCAGCTGATACGTATCCCCAATTGCCTGTAATCCAGAAAGCATGGTAACATTCAACGAACCATTGCAGGTAAATTTACCGGTAACGGCCAGTTTATCGCAATTAGAAGAGCCACCGGACACCTGCATGGAAAGTGTCGCGGTAGTATTCATGGTCACATTTCCTCCAAAAGTCAGGGTACCGATAGAAGTATTTCCAGGAATGGTGGTTGAATTATTCGATAGACTTGCTGTACCAACGATGGTACCTGTCCCGTTTAATGTACCGCTGTTCACAAGACTTCCTGCCACCGTGCCGGTAACAGATGCTGTGCCACCGGTGGAAATAATCAGGGCACCTGTTGTGGAACCATATAAATTCAGATTAGCCCCATTGGCAACGGTAAGAGATCCCGAGGCCAAACTTCCGGTTAAGGTTAATGTTCCGGCAGTAACTGTGGTGGAACCGGTATAAGTATTTGCACCTGACAGAGTCCAGATCCCTGCACCTACCTTATTGACAGAAGACGCCCCGGAAATGATTCCTGAAAATGATCCGCTAACGCCTTTAGCACCAACTTCAAGCCCTGCATTGTAAAATGTCCCGGCACCGTTGAGCATTCCCACTTTAATAGTCGTTGTACCATTATCACTGGTTCCGTTTTTATAACACATCAACACGCCTGTCCCAATATTAACCGTTGCATTTGGAAAACCATTGCCGTTGTTTACAATAAAATGATTTTCGTAAGTTGAATTGGCACCGTTGGCAGTGATATTCAGTATTCCTGTGAATGCCGACCAGTTACCATTTAAATAGGCACGGATATAGTCACAGCTCCAGTTTAATGTTCCGGCTCCAGTCAATGCACCGTTGTATTCACAGCGTGAGCCGGCTATTACGGTAGCAACTGATCCTGCAGGAACGTCAATGGTGTGGCTGCTGGTCAGGTAAGAACCAATGCTGTTCAGGGTTTCGAGTGTTCCACCCATCAATGTGATTTTTTTACCAACACCGTACGGTACCGCTTCATTTGAATTCAGTTTCAAAGTTCCAGTTTTCAGAACCGTTTCAGTGAGTCCTGTATTATTATTGCCAATAAAAAGTGTTCCGGCACCAAATTTAGTAAGTTTTGTACCTGCTATCGCTCCGTTCCAGTATAAATTAGCAGCAACATTCATCAAACCTCCTGCTGAACCTGCCATAGTCATCCCACGTGTTGACATCTCATTCGCAGTACTAACCTGAACAATCGCACTGTCCTTCACCACAAAAAAAGCCGGATCGGCAATTGGCGTTCCTATACCCCCATTGTTCGTGGCTGTCGGGGCATATTTCATCACTAAAGTCCCTCGATCTACAATTGTTTTTCCACTGTAATTATTCCGGTTGTTAATGGTTAATGTGCCTGTATTGGTTTTATACAAATCCATAGCTCCGGTTAATGCTCCGGTACCATTAAATGTGTAAGCAGCATTGGAATTTACTTCCATGTACGACGCAGGAATACTGTCGGCTACAGTTATCGTTTTATTTAAACCGGTTGCATCGAAATAAACGCTGTCGTTGCTGACAAAAATATCAGCAAAACCCAAATTACTCCAATTGGCTGTTTTGGCAATATTCCAGTTTGCATCAACCTTCCCCGACCAAACCACATTTCCGGCTGCCCGGGTACCTTTTACTACGAGATACAGGTTTTTGGTTACAGCATCATAACTGAGTTCAACTGATTTACCAGATGCTCCCTGAATTTTAACGGTTGACAATGTCCCTGTAATTGCATTTACTTTTCCGAGCAGGTATTTCCCAACAGAAATTGAATCGGCAACTTCATTAATTAAAAGTATAGCACCCGATCCGATTTGCAAGGTTCCATTAATATACAGAAAATCATTCTTTGCTGATGAACCACCGACTTTTCCGGTAGTTGTCTGCACATTGGGATTGTCGGATAAATCAAAAATCAATTTAGCCCCGGCAACAAAATTAAAATTACCATTGACAGTCATTGTATCGGCAACCATATTTCCTCCCGGATAAACGCCGGCATTGTATTCAGTTGTGAGATTATTACCCAGGGTCACCTTTCCTCCAAAATTAGCATGTCGTCGCACAATGACAGGAGAAGCAGACAATGTTCCATTTATCCACATGTTGCCTTCCCAAATATCCGTGCTGCCGGTATAGCTGTGGGTTCCGTTCATTACCAATGTGCTGTCACCCATTTTATCGAGATGCATGGCACCTGCCAATGATCCTGTGCCTCCGATAGTATAATTATAAACACCCGACACACTTAATAACTCCGGGCTGAGTGTACCTACCAGGTTTACATTTCTGGTCGTGGAATGCGTATCAAACAAGACACTTTTTCCATCGGAGAATGAAGTGGCTGTACTTGTTCCGGCAATAATCCGGACAGCATCATCACCATCTATAAAGTTAGAGGAAGTATTATCCCAATTTGAAGTAGTTCCCTTCCAGACCAATTTACCATTGGTACATTTAGGGGGAATAGGTGTCGGGAAATCGCTTCCTAAATAAAAGCTGGTGTGAGGCGGTTGATTATACCCGCACATTTGCCAACAGATAGCCTGACGATATTGAGGATCGTGCATGAGGGTGTAAATGCGGTTGGTGGTTGGATATGGAGTTGAATAAATGCGCAATGCAAGGCTATCCGTTCTCCACCAGACTTCTTCTTCACGCCAGTCGCCAATCAAATCGGCTTGCAAACAAGGCGTTCCCTTGCTATAATTACAGGAATAAGCGTCAGCAGTTAATAAAGGAGTGACACTGCCATACCCATTAAATTTAGTGATTTGACCAAAGCCAACACCGGTAGAAGATGAAAATCCTGAATGATCGCAAAGTTCCTGCAGTAAGTCACCATCCCAGTAAACAGCATAGTTTTCGGCCACCCCAAAGGAAGACATTTCTACTTTGTCGGTTGCTGACAAACCAACTCCGCCACCCCAAACCTCAGCACCTTTATAGGCATCGGAGATATTACCGGCGCAGGCACGACCCACATCACTGGACGCCACCTTGCGATAAAGGATCTGGCCTGTTTTAGCATCCCTGAGGTTAGTACCCGGGTTCGCTTCGTTGCAGGCAAAAACTTCTTCTCCCTTGCGATATGGATCAAAATCACCATAATGTTGCGCATCACCGTGACCAAGTTCGGTAGAATACAGTGGTTTTCCATCATGGTCAATGGTCATGGAGCCCCAGTTTACTTCATCACAGCCATCACCATCCACGTCGGCAATGGTGTAATTGTGATAACCCTGTGCAAAATATACTTTTGGATACAAATCATATTTTCCCTGGAACAACTGGCCGGAACTGGTAACTTCCCAATTCCAACGGGGAACCATTTTCTTATTTACCACATCATAGGTTTGCATTTTAGTCATGGTGTAAATACCACGTCCGACGAATAAACTCGGATGTTTACCGTCCAGATAAGGAGCGCCAAAGAAGAATTTATTGGCACGGTGACCATAATCATCACCCCAGTCACCGGATTTGCCGCGAGCAATAAAGTTTGCCCAATCCAGTTCTTTCCCGGTAACCCCATCAATCAAGGATAGATATTCAGGACCTGCATTCATAAATCCATCACCTCCGATACCATTGAACGGAGCCTGACGATAGTTCGTATATCCATCACCATCACGGTCACCTACTGATGTACCATTCTGGTTATTTTTATCTAATCCGAAAATTGTATTGTCGGAAGAACGCATGAATACTTCCGCTTTTCCATCACCATCAAAATCGTAGGCTGCAATATTGATTTCCACATCCATAGTGATGTTAGGACCCACGTCGATGGCCCACATAAAAGTACCATCCAGTTTATAGGCTTCAAAATAAGTAAAATCGGGACAGGTAGCTGACCAGTCACGCTTCATGCGTTTGACGATTATTTCGTATTGTCCATCACCATCCAGATCGGCTGCTGTGGCATCATTGAGATAATACCCCTGTTTACCGAGAGATTTAATGTCCCGGACTGGGATTTCAAGATATCCATTCGTAATAAATACCCCGGGGGCAGATGGAGCAGACTCAATACCGTTTTTTACTTTGGATACCGTATATTTTGAAATTATTGTGCCGGAAGGATCAACGTAATTTGAAGCTCCGGTGGCGGTAGTTTCAAAAATCTTCGTTCCATCACGGTACAGTCGGTAGGTGGTATTGTACCATTCATCTGCACTTATACGCCAGTTTACATAAATGCCGCCTGTGATTTTTTGAGCAACAACACTGCGGTCAAGTTTATCCATAGGGCGTTGCGCCGACAAACCGGTTGCTAGAAATAACAGAGCGAACAAAAGGATTTTGATTCGGGAGGTAGAATTTCTCATTTTTGAATAGTAGATTTTATAAGTAGCAAATAAACTACTTATTCTGATTTATGGAAATGGACTACTGTACAATGGCATAGAAAAAAATACAGGCCATTTTTACTCTGCAATTCCATAAAACTGCCTATTTGTTTTGAAATCAATCATTAATCTGTCAAAAGCCACATCTGTATCTACTGCAAAGACCTGCAACGAATGCTTTCCGGACGAAGTGAACTTCCATGGTATCTTTACAATTGCCTGGTTCCGTAGCACATTCTCTTTCCAGGTATTGCTTCTGCTCTCAGTTTTGAAATTATACGATCCTGGGATTTCATTATCGATAGAAACTGCAATGCGGAATTGATTGTGGCTATCCCCCGGATGAGTCGGCAACAGGTATAATCGAATGAGAGCACTGTCAGCTTTCTCAATCGAAAAATCAAATTGAAGTGATGGATTATTCGTTATTTCGGCCTCTAATTTGCAATTAAAAGGCTGCAGCAACATGGCCGAACGACTGTAACCCAATCCATCAATAGATTGCCAATGAGCAAAATCTTTCGGATTGTTGCGTGTAAATCCGGAAGCACTTAATATTATGCATCGATCTTTCGGAGTCACTTCGGGATTGAAAGTTCCATTCAGGATAACATAATATTTGTTTCCTTTTGAATTCAGAATTAATAACCCGGCAGCTGTTTTAACATTCATTCTTTCGGGGATTAACCTTAAAATCAGTTTATTTGCAGGCAAAGTTGATTCCTGTTGTTTGGAAATCTGCTCTATTGAAATCCAATCCGGTTTAGACTGAATGGTAAATGAATCTTTGCCAAAGGAATAGATTCCTTTCGTACAATTGTCCAACACTAGGTGAGCTGTATCTCCTTTTAATAATGGTTTTTCGGATTCTTCAGGCCAGAAAACAGCAGTTTCAGCTGTTGATGGAGAGATTTCAGGCAAAGTGGGTTTATCGAATACCGGTAATTTCCGGGGTTGAGCGGACATTATGTATTTCCACTTTCCATTTTCTATCGAGTCGTTGAAATAGGAAGTCATTTTCTGAATAACCTGCCATGCTTTTATACTTTTATCACCTGTTGAACTTACTTCAGGCAGTTGATTTGCCGAAAAAACAGTTGCATATTGCTGGTTCAACCATTTACGATTCATTTGTGAAGCACCCGAAACCGGATATTTAATCAACTCAAAATAAGCATTTCTCAACGATAAAGGAATTTTCTTATAAACAGAATCAACCTTGTTTTCAATCTTTTCATACTGTTGCAATCGTGTAGCCATTTCATCACCGAATTCTGTAAAATTCAATTCGGTGGGTTTTACTTTGGTAGTAGGCTCTGTCTGACTCCAGCCCATAAATTCAGGTCGCCGGATAAATGCCAGCCAGTAATACTCATTCATTATATTTTTAAGTGGAGTTGCATTTTCCGGACCAAATGTTTTGCCCAGCCAGTTTTCTAAATGCGTCGAAATCTGGTTGGAATTCATGGCGTTGATGTTCCATGCCATATCGAGGTAAAACTCTATCAGATATTCAGCCGGCTTAATATCCCCGACATTCAGTATCCACATTTTTCGGGCATTATATGCCCATGCCTTTTGCATTTCTTCCCAGATAAATGAAGGTTGGGTAGTTGCCAGCCACAAATAATCATGAGGCCTTCCCCAATACGAAATATGATAGTAAACGCCAGAACCACCTTTGCGTTTTTGCTCGGCTTCATTGCTTAACCGCTTCATGTACCCATAATTATCATCACACCAAACGAGTGTTACATCATCGGGCACTTTCAACCCGGCATCATACGCATCGAGTACTTCTTTATACGGTATAAAAATCTGAGGAATCTGCTCAGCATCTTTGTGTAAATAATTGGTTAGCAGTCGACGTTGCAGCCCAAAAACATCGGTGAGTCCTTCCACCTGTTTTGATATTGTTTTGGCACCTTCCATGGCTCCATCGTGGATACCGCGCATTCCAACCGTGTAAACATTCTCAAAGGTTGACACTTCTTTTAAGCGTTCGGACCAATACTCAATTACCTTTTCCTTGTTTGTAAAAATATTATAGTCACCCCTGGCTTTCTTATCCCATTCAATAGGATTGCTTCGCATGAGCGGTTCACAGTGCGAGGTACTGACAACAATTCCAAAACTGTCAGCCATGGCAGCATTTCCTGACACAAAATAGAATGGAGTGGTACATTCGTGCATGGCAGGCCAAATGGTATTTGCACGTAACCGGAGCAGCAGCTCAAATATTTTCCGATAGGTTTTAGGACCTATTTCCCCTGTCACCGGGTCGAGGGTTTTAGATGACCAGGGCTTTAATCCCCAGTCCTCATCATTCAGAAAAATACCGCGGTATTGTACGGATGGTTTTTGAAACACCGGTTTTGACAGGGTGAGCGTAAGTTCCTTCCTGGGAACAGGCTTTACATCTGCCCACCAAATCCAGGGCGAGATACCAATCATGCGTGAAAGTTCCAGAATACCATAGGCTGTTCCGCGTCGGTCGCTTCCCAACACCACCAATAAGTTTCCTTCTTTTCTATTAATAATCTGAATCGAAAAAGCCTCCCAGCAACCCGAAACCGAATCAGTATTCAGGTTGTATTTTTTGACAATTTTATCTAATACTTTGCTTTGCCCCAGTGTCCCGGCAATGATGGAACAACCGTTGTTTTCCGGACTGTTTTTAATTTTCAGTACTTGTCCTGTTATTTCAAGTACATCATTTCGGAACATTTCCATGGATTTTTGAACCACGGAAGGTTCATTTATGTCCAATACAAGCGTTGGGTTGTTTCCGGCCTGGCCAATTAGAATAGAATTTTGATTTTCAGCATTTACTTTCGAGGAAATTAAAAGAACTACCAGAAGTATCAGAATGCTTAAGTTCGATTTCTGTGAATGAAGATTCATAATGTTGATTTTGTGACTGTAAAGTAACAGAAAAAACTTTTTATACTAAAACAGTTGTATGCTAATTGATGGTGTTATGAATTTATTTCAATGTAATAGTACATTTATCCATTTGTAAAATGCGGAAATCAACCGATTTTTGTAACATGTTTCCGGATAAATAATCTGACTCATAAAATTCTGTGAAAGCTTCAAATTTTAGACTCTCAATTAACGATGAATTATTTCAAATTGCTTGTGTTTAGTTTGTCACTGATACTTTGCGTATCGGGAATGTCTCAGGATATTAACACTAAAAAACCGGAACAAGCAACAAATAAAAGTACACTATCAGGAGAAGACCTGCTTGGATTAAAATCAGGTGCTGACCCTAAAAAAGCAAAGCCGACTAAAGCCGGAAATTCCAGAAAAAAAGGCCGTCCGGTAGTTTTTGTTATTGGCGATTCAACTGTTAAGAATGGCAAGGGCGACGGAAGCAACGGCCAATGGGGTTGGGGTAATTTCTTCTGGCAGAATTTTGATACGACGAAAGTCTCCATTGAAAATCATGCTTTGGGAGGTCGCAGCAGCCGGACTTTTATCACAGAAGGACTTTGGGACAAAGTACTGGAAGCAGTGCAACCGGGTGATTACGTTTTGATACAGTTTGGACATAATGATTCAGGATCACTCAATATTGGAAGGGCACGCGCTTCACTCAAAGGGAATTCGGATAAAGATACCACAGTGATTATGGAGATCACAGGAAAGAAAGAGACAATTCATACTTTTGGCTGGTACATGCGTAAATATGCCAGCGATGTGAAAGCTAAAAAAGCGACTCCCATTCTTCTATCCCATATCCCGCGAAACATGTTTACTTCGACTGACAGCACAACGGTCATTCGCAACACCGAAAGTTATGGGAAATGGACAAAAGAAGCTGCAGAAATGGAAAACGTACCGTATATTGATTTGAATAGTATGGTTGTTAACAAATACGAAAAAATGGGCAAAGACTCCATTCAATTAATGTATCATGGAGATCATACCCATACTTCCAAAGCTGGTGCTCTTTTAAATGGTAAAACTGTTGCAGAGGGCATCAAAAATTTAAAAAACTGCAACCTTAAATATTTATTGATAAAATAACAGCTAAAAATCAAGTTCCCCTCTCCCACTTTATCAGTTAACCGGAGTTGAAGATATGAATACCAGGAATGAAAAATAAAAATCAGTATAAAATGAAACGAGTAATTACTTATTACTTAATCCTATTATTTTGTTTTGTATCATTTAATTTTCGGGCTCAAAATATTGCTCCGAAAGAGAAGATGAATGACTTCAACACACCACTTCATCTCATGAAGCCGGCCTATCAGATCCCTTATGGCGTCTCGAAACCTGAAGAAGTGAAGGTGGTGATTGATCGTGTGCTTACATTTCTGGAAACTGCCACACCCACAAAAGTTATCAATAAAGATACAAAAGCAGTTATTAATGATTTTACCAGGATTGACAGGAATTCTATATTGGAACGTGGCACGTTTCGGTTGGCTAGTTACGAATGGGGTGTGACTTATGCAGGAATGCTATTGGCAGCTCAAACCACAGGAGACAACCGGTATTCAAAATATGTTTCAGACAGGTTCAGTTTTTTGGCTGAAGTGGCTCCCTATTTCGAGAAATTACGAAAAGAGGGTATTGTAGAACCTCAGATGCGCCAGGTACTTCACCCCGAAGCGTTGGATGATGCTGGCGCCATGTGTTCTGCCATGATAAAAGCGCAAAATGAGGGCCTGAAAATAAACACAAGGCCGTTGATAGATAATTACATGGATTATATCATGAACAAGGAATATCGGTTGGCAAATGGCATTTTCGCACGAAACCGCCCACAGAAAAATACTGTATGGCTTGACGATATGTTTATGGGTATTCCCGCCATTGCCAATATGGGCAAATTAACCGGTGATAACAAGTATTATAATGAAGCAATTAAACAGGTTAATTTGTTTGCCGATTGTATGTTTGTAAAAGAAAAAGGGCTTTACCGCCATGGATGGGTGGAAGGAATGAGCGATCATCCTTCTTTTCACTGGGGGCGTGCCAACGGTTGGGCTATACTTACAACCGTAGAAGTGCTTGACGCATTACCCGAAAATTATCCGGGGCGCGACAAAATACTTTTATTATTAAAAGCACACATACGTGGACTGGCAGCCTGCCAATCGGGAGAAGGATTCTGGCATCAGTTGCTGGACAGGAACGATTCCTACCTGGAAACCTCTGCAACTGCCATTTACACTTATTGCTTTGCACATGCCATCAACAAAGGCTGGATTGATGCACTGGCTTATGGGCCGGTTGCTATGCTAGGCTGGCATGCAACGGCATCGCAGGTTGATGATTTAGGTGAAGTAAATGGTACCTGCGTGGGAACCGGCATGGGTTTCGATCCGGCTTACTACTATTATCGCCCAATTCATAAATATGCTGCGCACGGTTATGGACCTGTATTATTGGCGGGAGGTGAAATGATTCGTTTATTGCAAAAAACACATCCTAAGATGAATGATAGTGCAGTTCAATTTTATCAAAAAGATCAGGAAACAACTGAACCAATTTTTAAAGCTAACTGAGTAGGACCATTTTCATTTGACAAATAACAAGTTAACTAATCAACTTAATAACCAAATACAATGACACGATCAGCATTTAAAATGTTTTTGAAACCAGGATTTGAAGCAGAGTACGAAAAACGACACAACGCTTTGTGGCCTGAATTAAGACAATTATTGAAGGAAAATGGAGTTTCAGACTATTCGATTTTCTGGGATAAGGAAACAAATATTCTTTTTGCGAGTCAAAAAAACAATGGCGAAAGTGGTTCTCAAGATTTAGGTACTACTGAAATCGTACAAAAATGGTGGGCCTATATGGCTGATATTATGGAAACAAACCCTGATAATTCACCGGTATCAATTCCATTGCCTGAAGTTTTTTTTATGGAATAATTAATCAAGGATAGTTTTTTAAGAGTTAATAAAAAGTAGTTTTTTAATGAGTTTGCTGGTATTTGATTTTGAAGTGAAGAGTGAGCAAAGAATAGTAGTTGTAATATCCTGCTATCTTTGCTCTTACTTCCCTGAACCGAATCAATTTAAACTTTTGATTAAATAAATGGTCAAAGAACATGGAGCGGTAATAAGTACCAATACAGGGTATTCCAATTACAGGTTCAATTTCTTTAACCTTTACATAATAACCATTTTACAATGTATCGGATCTATCTAATAATCAGTATCATTCTGACAATCGTAATTCCTGTTCAATCAGGAATATACTATAATGTCAGGGATTATGGCGCCCAGGGAGATGGAGTCACCATAGATACTAAAGCGATAGATGCAACGATAGATGCTGCGTCCAAATCAGGAGGCGGAACGGTTTTTTTCCCTGCAGGGACTTACCTGAGTTTTACAATTCATTTAAAAAGTTATATAACGCTTCAATTTGATAACGGAGCCATACTTGAAGCTGCCGGTACAGAAAAAAATGGTTTCGGGTATGATAAGGCAGAACCGAATCAGTTTGATATGTATCAGGATTTTGGTCACAGCCATTGGAGTAACAGCTTGATTTATGGCGAAAACTTACAAAACATTGCGATCATTGGGTTGGGAACTATTTATGGAAAAGGACTGACACGCGAAGGCTTTAAGACAGTAGGAATGGCAAACAAAGCTATTTCGTTGAAATTGTGCCGCAATGTAGTTATTAAAGATATATCCATTTTAATGGGTGGACATTTTGCCATTTTGGCTACCGGGGTAGATAATCTGACTTTGGACAATTTAAAAGTTGACACCAACCGGGATGCATTCGATATTGATTGTTGCCGTCACGTGCGGGTTTCAAATTGCAGCGTCAACTCACCCTATGACGATGCCATTTGTCTGAAAAGTTCGTATGCATTGGGTTATAGCCGTAGTACCGAAGATGTGACTATTACAAATTGTTTTGTCAGCGGTTTCGATCGTACTACTTTTCTCAATGGAACGTATAAAAAAGATGAAGCAAATACTGTTCCGGACAAAGGGGTAGTAACAGGTCGTATAAAATTTGGAACTGAATCAAATGGCGGATTTCGGAACATTACCATTTCAAATTGTACATTTGAGTTTTGCCGTGGGTTGGCATTGGAAACTGTAGATGGAGGAATATTAGAAGATGTAACCGTGGATAATATTGTCATGAAGGATATTCAAAATGCTCCTTTCTTTCTTCGTTTGGGAGCACGCATGCGTGGACCGGAAGGAACACCGGTAGGTAGTATAAGACGGATTAATATTAGCAATGTTGTAGCCTATAGTCAAAATCCTAAATTTTGTTCGATGATCATGGGTATTCCCGGCCATCCAATAGAAGATGTAAAACTGAATAATATCCTGATCCGGGTTAAAGGTGGTGCACCCAAAGAACAAGCACAAAAGGAAGTTGGAGAACATGAAAAGTCATATCCCGATCCACAGGAATTCGGGGACATGCCGGCATATGGTTTCTACATTCGGCATGTCAAAAATATCGAATTAAATCATGTTGAGCTGATACTTGAAAATGAAGATTTTCGTCCAGCAATAATTTTGGATGATGTGCGTGGTGCAGGTTTAAATTTTGTAAAAGCAGACAAAACAGGATCGACACCAACACTTTTACTTCGAAATGTTCAGGAAATAAAAATTAGCAATTGTACGCCTTTGAAAGACAAGTTGATCAAAAATACAATAGCAGCTGAACTTTAAATTAAAATAACATAAGTACATGCTCGAAATTAGTTTATACTTTGATAATGCATTAAGTTGTTGTATTTCAAATAGTAAACGTAAAACAATAATATAAACTAATTAGCGTGTAGTACTTACAATGAATTAAACATTACTGAATTCATTGAAACAAAATACCTAAATTAAAAATAACGACTCAATTTTTATGAAAACAGGAAAAATAAAAATCCTATTTACATTCTTAGTATTTACTTGCAGCTTTAATCAGGCGCAACAACTTCCTTCAAAAACGGAAGTTTTGGCTACTATGAAACTCACTAATTCTTACTTTGTAAAAAAATGGCCTGATCCGGGGAAAGAAATCGTAATTAAGAAAGTACGAACCAGTAATATCTGGACGCGTGCAGTTTATTACGAAGGACTCATGGCAATGTATCAGATAAATCCAGAAAAGGAATTCTACAATTATGCTTTAACCTGGGGAAATTCGCACCATTGGGGTCTGAACGGGGGTATTAATACCCGGAATGCCGACAACCTATGTTGCGGACAAACCTATATTGATTTATACATGTTAGAGCCAAAACCGGAACGGATAAGCAATTTAAAGACATCAGTAGATTTGATGATGCAATCACCAAAAATCGACGATTGGAATTGGATTGATGCCTTACAAATGGCTATGCCGGTTTATGCAAAATTGGGAGTTTTGTATCACGATAAACGTTACTTCGAGCGGATGTACCAAATGTACATGTACAGCAAGACTATTGAGGGTGGAAAAGGTTTGTACAACCCGGAAGATCATTTATGGTGGCGTGATAAAGATTTTGTGCCTCCCTTTAAGGAACCGAATGGCGAAGACTGTTACTGGTCGCGCGGAAATGGTTGGGTAATTGCAACCCTGGTGCGTGTTTTAGACATATTGCCTAAGGATGATCCTCACCGTAACGAATATCAAAAGACTTTTGAAGAGATGTTGAATGCCCTGGCTCCTATCCAGCGAAAAGATGGATTTTGGAACGTAAGCTTACACGATCCAAACAACTTTGGTGGTAAAGAGCTAACCGGGACAGCATTATTCACTTATGGAATGGCATGGGGTGTTAACAATGGAACACTGAGTAAAGAGAAATACCTTCCGATCATTACAAAAGCCTGGCAAGCAATGACCAAAGAATCTGTTCAACCAAACGGATTCCTGGGATATGTTCAGGGTACCGGCAAACAGCCTTCCGATGGTCAGCCCGTAACCTATAACCAGGCACCTGATTTCGAAGATTACGGACTTGGATGTTTTCTATTGGCGGGAAGCGAAGTTTACAAACTTTGTAACTAATAACACAAACTAAATAATGTCATATTATTTTATTTTAAATAAGGGAATTAGGGTTAGATTTTTTGTTTAACATTTCTCTTATGTAACTAAAATATAAATATCAGTATATAAACCATTTATAGTTGATAATTTCTTTTTTTTATATTTCTTTTGAAGTTGATTTATTCCAGTTTTACCGCCCCAAGCCCCTAAAGGGGATGTGAATTACTTTTGTCTCCTAAAGTAATTACAAACATAGGAGACGGTACTATTATACATCCCCTTTAGGGGCTTGGGGCGGTTTAACAGAAGTTTTCAACAACTTAACCAGTTATTTTTATTGGGGCTTTTTTATATATATGGAGGGACTACTAAGGGTGCCAAAACAAAAATAAGGTACATTCCGGTTTATCGGAAAGGTTTTTAATTTAAAACCCTTACATATGGACTTTAACCCTTCGTAGAAAATCAAACTCCCCATATTAAAACCCTTATTCCCTTATTTAGAAAAGCTGTTTTAGTCGTTTTTTAAGAAATTAAACAGGACAATATATTGTTCTAACTACTTACTATTGCACCTTAAAATTAATATTGTACAGTCATGTTCAAACTAAAATATTTTTCGATACCGTTTTGTTTATTACTTCTTTTTTCAACAACAATTCAGGCTCAAAAAGAAGCAGGTAATTCGAGAACTATACTAAACTTTGATACTGATTGGCGTTTTTTGAAAGGTGATGCACCGGGAGCAGAAAATCCGGAGTTTGATGATTCGAAATGGCGGGTGCTGGATGTACCACATGACTGGAGCATAGAAGGAACATACGATCAGGCGAATCCAACCGGTCGTGGGGGAGGATATTTACCTGCAGGAATCGGATGGTATCGCAAATATTTCACTGTAAAAGCAGCAGATTCCAACAGTAAATTTTTTATTGAGTTTGATGGGGTAATGGCAAACAGTGATATCTGGATAAACGGATTTCATTTAGGTAAACGTCCAAACGGAACTATCAGTTTCAGTTACAATTTAACCGGGCATTTGAAATTTGGAAAAGGAGAAAGAAATGTATTGTCAGTAAAAGCCGATAATTCTCTTCAACCGGCTGCACGTTATTATACCGGTGCCGGCATTTATAGACACGTACGCCTGGTAAAAACGAATTCCCTGCATATTGTCCAATGGGGTGTATTTATTTCAACAGCAAAGGTTACAGCTAAGAATGCAACCGTCAATTTGCAGACAACTGTAAGTAACGACACTAAAACTTCCGGTTCAATAGTCCTTGAAACCTCAATTATCGATCCTGCCGGTAAAAAAGTAAAATCTATAGAATCGAAACAGAACATTCCATCCGGTAAATCCATAACAATTAATCAAATATTGGAAGTTACTGATCCTCATCTGTGGGATGTTAATCAACCAAACCTATACCGGGCAATTTCAAAAATTAAGACAGCTAAAAATATCCTTGATGAACAAACCAACACGTTCGGAATCAGGGATAGTAAATTCCAAGCTGCCACAGGATATTGGTTAAATGGTAAAAACATTAAAATTAAAGGCGTTTGTCTTCATCACGATGCGGGCGCAGTGGGGGCTGCTGTTCCCGAAAGTGTGTGGGAACGCAGGCTTGCTTTATTAAAAGAAGCCGGGGTAAACGCAATTCGTACAGCACACGATCCGGTGGCACCGGAATTTTTGGATATCTGCGATCGGTTAGGATTCCTGGTCATGGATGAAACATTTGATACGTGGACAGTTGCTAAACCCTATGGAGAAAAAGGGTATAACCTCTATTTCAACCAGTGGTGGGAAAAAGACACCCGCGATATTGTACTTCGCGACCGCAATCATCCATCCATCATTATCTACAGTGTCGGAAATGAGATTCGGGACAATTTGAATGACTCTTCCGGATTTAAGAAATATAAAGATCAACAGGATTTAGTACACCGGTTAGATCTGGGACGTCCTGTTACTATGGCTTTGTTTCGTCCGGGTTCTTCCAAAGTATATACAAATGGTTTTACAGAAATTATGGATGTAGTAGGCCAGAATTACCGTGAAAAGGAATTGGTGGAAGCTCATGTGTCAAACCCGGGACGAATCGTCATTGGTACCGAAAATGGCCATGAACAATCCGAATGGTTGGTGTTGCGTGATAATCCATTTATGGCCGGACAATTCTTGTGGACAGGTTTCGATTACTTAGGCGAAGCCCAATGGCCTGCCATTTCAAGAAATACAGGATTGTTTGACCGCACGGGCAGTTGGTCGCAACAGGGCTATCAACGCCAAAGCTGGTGGTCGGAGAAACCCGTTGTTCATATGGTCCGGAGATCAGATAATAATGGTGAAGGAAAATGGGCTGCCAATTGGACACCACTTGATTTCGGAACATATGATGAAGCCAAAGTTGAGGTTTACAGTAATTGCAACGACGTGGAATTATTCCTGAATGACAAATCACTGGGCGTTAAACAGAAACCGGCGAATGATGCTCCACGGGCATGGGATATTTCTTTTGAAAAAGGAACATTGAAAGCAATTGGCCGGAATGCCGGAAAAGTTGTGGCAACTGATGAATTCAAAACTGCCGGCGATCCTGTCAGTATTATACTCGTAGCAGACAAAGACAGGTTGACCAAAGACTGGAATGATGTAATTTATGTTACAGCTAAAATTGTAGATTCAAATGGAATTGTTTGCCCGAATGCCGACAAACTCATTACATTCAATGTTTCCGATGCAGGTGAAATTATAGCTGTCGACAATGGAAATGTAGACAGCCATGAATCCTATCGTGGCCTGGCACGGCGGGCATTCAATGGTCAATGTATTGCAATAATCCGTGGTAAATCAAATTCCGGCCAGATTAAAGTATCCGCAAATTCAACCGAATTGAAAGCCGGAAGTGTTACTATTGATATCAAATAAGATTTAAATAGGATTAAGTCAGCTAAACGATCAAACAAACCAAATTTATTTAACTTACATTTAAAAATGAAACACCTTATTTTAGTTGCAGTGATTGTCTTTCTGTTTTCAGGTTTCAGTCAGGCAAAAGACAATCAGGTTAACTCCCGTTTTACTTTTGGGACTGTCAAAGTTCAAAAAGGTTGGACAAAAATTGAATCGTCAACACTCTATACTGCCCAAACGGGATATGGACTTGTACCATTGGGCGAAATCACTTCTAACAAGACTGAATCGAAAACAGGTTTTGTAAGCAGCAAAAAACCTTTTTATTTTGAAGTCAATTTACCGGAAGGACATTATGTGATAGAACTTACCCTCGGGGGATCACCGGAGGGCTCTTCAACTACACTAAAAGCCGAATCGCGTCGCCTGATGTTTGAGAATGTGAAAACTGCCAAAGGTGAATTCGTAAAGAAGACCATTGTTGTTGATGTCAGGACTCCACAAATTAATACAGATGAAAAAATAAAACTTAAGGAACGTGAGTTGAAATACCTTAATTGGGATAATAAACTTACGTTGGAATTTAATGGTGAAAATCCTTGTGTATCCGCTATTGAAATTAAAAAGGCAAATGATCTTCCAACCATCTTTCTGGCCGGCAATTCGACTGTTACCGATCAGGAAAACGAACCATGGGCTTCATGGGGACAAATGTTTCCACGCTTTCTAGCATCGAATGTGGTTGTAGCTAATTTTGCAGAGTCCGGTGAAACACTGCTTGCTTTCAAACGAGAAAAACGGTTGCAAAAATTACTAAGCTTAATGAAAAAAGGCGATTACCTGTTTATTGAATTTGCACATAACGACCAAAAACCTGGTGGAAACCATTTAGATCCATTTACCACCTACAAAGCCGAAGTTAAGATGTACATTGCCGAAGTTCGGAAAAAGGGTGGAAACGTCATCTTAGTCACTTCCATGAACCGCCGTCAGTTTGATGAGGCTGGTAAGATAATCAACACCCTCGGAGATTATCCTGAAGCTATGCGTCAAACAGCAGCCGAAGAAAAAGTACCGGTTATTGACCTGAATGCTATGAGCAAGGACTTTTACGAAGCCATGGGACCAGAAAATTCAAAAAAAGCTTTTGTCCATTATCCTGCCAATACGTATCCGGGCCAGGATAAGGCCCTGGCGGACAATACGCACTTTAACCCTTATGGAGCTTACGAGTTGGCACGATGCATTGTGTCTGCCATTATTCAACAAAAGCTGGATTTAAAGAAATACCTGATTGATCCAGTAACTGTTTTTGACCCGAAATATCCCGACTCCATGACTGTATTCCATTGGTACGAAAGTCCTTCGGTAAATTTAATTAAACCGGATGGGAATTAAGAAAACTCTCTGACCCCTCAAAGGGATTAAAACATTACTTTTACTTAATTTTTGAAACGAATATTAATCAGTTCCCTGTAGGAATTTAATTATCAATACTATGTTTAAAAAAATTGCACTTTTATTCTTTCTGTTACCTGTATTCTCCGGATTTTCAACTACTAAGTTTGAGGGGAATCTCCGCCAGACTTATAACTTTAATTCTTCCTGGAAACTACAAATCGGAGATATCCCAAATGCACATCAGTCAGATTTTAATGATGCTTCATGGAAACCTGTTACATTGCCACATGCTTTCAATGAAGATGAAGCATTTCGGGTGCATATTGAGCAATTAACCGATACGGTAGTCTGGTATCGCAAAAACTTCCGCTTGCCGGCATCCGATATCGGGAAAAAAGTATTTATTGAATTCGAAGGAGTCCGGTTTGCAGCCGAAGTATATATAAACGGAGTGAAAGTAGGCCTGCACGAAAATGGCGTAATGGCTTTCGGGTTTGACATTTCAGACAAGGTGAAATTTGATGCCAGTAATGTTATTGCCGTCCGCGTTGATAACAGCTGGAAGTATCATGAACGTTCCACTAAAAGTCCTTATGAATGGAATAACAGTAATTTCAATGCCAATTACGGTGGCATACCTAAAAATGTATTGATGCATATAACAGGAAAAGTGTATCAGACACTTCCGTTGTACTCCATGCTCAAAACTACCGGGACATATATTTATGCCACTAACTTTGATATAAAAGGGAAAAATGCAGTTATCCATGCCGAGTCGGAAGTTAAGAATGAAGAATCTGCACCACGGACAATTCAATACGAAGTGAGTGTTGAAGATATAGATGGTAAAATTATTGCTCAGTTTTCAGGTGATAAACAAACCCTTGCACCCGGTGAAACAACTAAACTTACAGCATCTTCGTTGGTTTCAGGATTGCATTTCTGGAGCTGGGGTTACGGCTATTTATACAATGTCTATACTACGCTGAAAATTAATGGCAAACCGGTGGATGTGGTAAAAACTCGTACCGGATTCCGCAAGACAGAATTTAAAAACGGTACAGTTTACCTGAATGACAGGGTACTCCAGATGAAAGGTTACGCACAACGAACCAGTAATGAATGGCCGGCAATTGGCATTTCTGTTCCTGCATGGTTAAGTGATTACAGCAACAGATTGATGGTTGAAAGTAATGGGAATTTAGTCCGTTGGATGCACGTTTCACCCTGGAGACAGGATGTTGAATCGTGTGACAGGGTTGGATTGATGCAAATGTTTCCTGCCGGAGATGCAGAAGCAGATGTAACAGGTAGACGTTGGGAACAGCGGACCGAATTAATGCGCGATGCCATCATCTATAACCGTAACAGCCCGAGTGTTTTGTTATATGAAAGCGGGAACAAAGGGGTGAGCGAAAAACACATGGTTGAAATGAAAGCAATTCGTGATACTTTCGATCCACACGGGGGTCGTGCAAGTGGTTCACGCGAAATGCTCGACAGCAAAATTGCTGAATATGGTGGTGAAATGTTGTATATCAACCACAGTGCCGGCAAGCCGATGATTGCCACCGAATATTGCCGTGACGAAGCCTTGCGGAAATACTGGGACGAACTGACTCCTCCTTACCACAAGAACGGTGCAGGTCCTCTTTACAAAAATGCAGATGCAAGCGACTATAACAGAAACCAGGATTCGTTTGCCAAAGAAGATATTATTCGCTGGAACGATTACTTTGTTTGTCGTCCCGGAACAGGGAAGCGTGTGAGCGGCGGTGGATTGAATATTGTTTTTTCCGATACCAACACCCATTGCCGTGGTGAAGAAAATTACAGGCGTAGTGGTGAAGTGGATGCCATGCGAATTGCCAAAGACGCTTACTATGCTCATCAAGTTATGTGGGATGGTTGGGTTGATGTTGAAAAACCTCATTCGTACATTATTGGCCATTGGAATTATACTCCCGGAGCAGAAAAAGAGGTCATGGTAGTTTCGCCTTCCGATAAAGTTGAACTATTCCTGAATGGCGTATCACTTGGATTTGGAGAAAAAAGTTATAATTTCCTGCACACTTTCAAAAATGTAAAATATGAAGCCGGAGAATTAAAAGCGGTATCGTATTCAGCTAACGGTGGAAACTTAAAAGAAGTTAGCTCTGATATAAAGAAAACAGCCGGAGCACCTGTTGCATTAAAATTAACTTTGGTTGATCACCAAGCAGTTGTCAAAGCAGATGGTGCCGATATGGTATTGGTGCAAGTGGAAGTCGTTGATGCAAAAGGCCAACGTTGCCCGACTGCATTTATCCCCGTAAATTTCAAACTTGATGGACCTGCCGAATGGCGTGGCGGCATTGCACAAGGACCAAATAATTATATTTTATCAACAACATTACCTGCCGAATGTGGCGTTAACCGTGCATTGATTCGCACGACTCCTGAATCCGGGAAAGTAACTGTTTCAGCGACTTCTGAAGGGTTGAATGCTGCGAGTATTTCATTTGAAACCACTCAGGTAAACATTGTCAACGGACTCAATGAGGTTTTGACAAGTGATGGATTACCTTCAAACTTAAATCGTGGAGAAACACCTACCACACCTTCCTATCAAATTTCCCGTGAAGCTATAGATATCATTTCTGCCACAGCCGGTGTCAATGTAGAAAAAGCAGCATTCAGTTACGACGATAACGAAGTGACCGAATGGACCAATGATGGGAAAATATCCACAGGTTGGATTACCTATCAGTTCGCTAAAAAAACTGCTATATCTGAAGTCTGCCTGAAATTGGCAGGTTGGCGTACACGCAGTTATCCGATTGAGATATTAGTAGACAATAAAATAGTCTGGAAAGGCACAACCGCACAAAGTCTGGGTTATGTAAACATACCATTTACACCAACCAAAGGAAAATCACTGACTATTCGTCTTACCGGTTCGAATACCGAAAAGGATGCCTTTCAGAATATGATTGAAGTAAATGGCAACAAGGAGCTCGATGGATTTAAAGACCCGAAGAATGCAAATACCAAAGGCCAGTTGCGAATTATAGAAGCCGAGATTTATGAAAAAGTAAAATAAGCATACTAAGAAATAAAAAAAATATGAAAAGAGAATTTTTGATATTGTTTGTGTTGACTATTTTCCTGTCGGCCAAATCTGCCGAATATGTAATTCCAAATTCCGGAGTACTTTCTGATAGTACCCGGCTAAAAACAACAGTTATCCAGGCAGCTATTGACAAGGCTTCAAACGAAGGTGGTGGAACGATAGTAATCCCTAAAGGAGTTTACCTTTCCGGAGCGCTTTTCTTTAAACCGAATACGAAACTGCGGTTGATGGAAGGTGCAGTGCTTAAGGGTTCCGATAATATTGCTGATTACCCGTTGATTCCTTCGCGCATGGAAGGAAAAAGTATTTACTATTATGCTGCCCTGGTGAATGCATACCATGAGGATAGCTTTGGAATCTCCGGCCCGGGAACAATAAACGGAAATGGAATGAAATTCTGGTCTTATTTCTGGGCATACCGCGATTCAATGAAGCTAATCGGGAAATCAGCTACCAACCTGGAAGTGCATCGACCACGATTACTGTTTATCTGGGGATGTAATAATGTAACTATCTCGAATGTAAAACTATGTAATTCAGGATTCTGGACAACCCATTTGTACGAATGCAACGATGTATTAATAGAAGGTTGTGACATTCGTTCTCCCTTCAGACCAGTGAAAGCTCCCAGTACCGATGGTGTTGATATCGATGTTTGCAAACGGGTGACTATCCGGAATTGTTACATTTCCGTGAACGATGATGGGGTATGCATTAAAGGTGGTAAAGGCCCTGATGCTCAAAAACGTGCCGAAAACGGGATTGTAGAAGATATTCTGGTGGAAAATTGTACTTTCGGCGAATCACATGGTTTGTTGACATTGGGAAGCGAATGCATTCATGCCCGCAATATAACAGTACGCAACTGCAAGGTAGAAAGCAATACTCCGATTTTGAGGCTTAAAATGAGACCGGATACCTACCAGATTTTCGAGAACATAACAGTTGAGAATATCACCGGAAAATGTGGAACGATTATTGAAATGAGACCCTGGACACAATTCTTCACTATGGAAGGAAGTAAAGAAAAGCCTTTTGGCATTGTGAGGAATATTACAATTTCCAACATCAAGGCTGATTGTCATGAGTTTGGTGAAATGAACGGAAATAAATCAGACCAGGTTTCAAATATAGTTTTTAAGAATATAATTGCAACAGCCAAAGATGCTGAGTTGAAATGCAACTATGCAGATGTGAAAATCGAAAATGTAACTGTCAACAACGCTCCTTTAGTAGTGAAAAAATAGTCTCTGAAATGAAAAAAAGTATATTGGTTGTCTTCCTGGGAATTATCGCTTTGGTTGCCTTGTCATTCAAAAGTTCGGAGAAAATAAATATCTGGATGATTGGCGATTCAACCATGGCCAACAAGAAAGCTGATAAAGCTCCCGAAACCGGATGGGGAATGGTCATGAATGAATTTGTGACAGAAAACGTAACAGTACATAACCATGCGTTAAATGGTCGCAGTTCCAAAAGCTTCCTGAATGAGGGTCGTTGGAAAGCAATAGTCGACAGCATTCAACCGGGCGATTATGTAATTATCCAGTTTGGACACAATGATGAAAAAGTTGACAGCAAATTACATACCGATGCTTCGACTACTTTCAAGGAGTATTTGAAGAAATATATCGATGAAACCAGGGCAAAGGGTGCAAATCCAATCATTTGTTCCTCCATTGTTCGGAGGCATTTTGATGGGAATGGAAACCTGAAAGATACCCATGGTGCATACATCAATGCTGCTCGTGAAATAGCACTTGAAACCAATACGCCTTATGTCGATATGGAAGCAAAAACCAGAATGCTTGTTTCAAAATTAGGCCCTGAGAAATCAAAAGAAATCTACCTGTTCAGCAAACCGGGTGAGTACCCAAACCGCCCGAATGGTGTAGAGGATTCAACCCACCTGAATGGTGCCGGAGCCAGGCAAGTTGCCGGATTGTTTATCAAGGAAGTAAAGAAACAAAAGTTGCCTTTAACAAAGTCCTTGAGATAAATGAGTCATTAGGATACAGGACAATTTAGGAATATAGATCGTTGATAAATAAAATGGACTGTTTTATATCTTTAAATAATAATCGCTACTAGTTACTAAGTAACAGGAACTAAATTATGTCGTATTATTTTAATTTAAATAAGGGAATAAGGGATAGATTTTTTTTCTTAATATTTCTACTATGGGGAAAAAACAAAAATATGGCACATTCCGGTTTATCTGAAAGGTTTATAATTTAAAGCCCTTATATATAAATCTTAACCCTTCGTAGAAAACAGAACTCTCCAATATTAAAACCCTTATTCCCTTATTTAGATAAGCTGTTTTAGTCGTATTTTTCAAGAAATAAAACAGGACTATATATTATTCCTACTACTTAAATCTACAAAACAGGATAAATTGTTCCTGCCACATTTAAATGAAATAATGCATGGAATTGTTGCATTTATTTAGATCCAATTATCATGAAAATCAAATCATTCATCATTCTATACTTCTTTGTGTCCTTTATGTCATTTGGGATTAATAAAGATGAGAAACAAAAGTACGAAGCCATTCATAGCGGGATTGCATTATTTGATCAATTCAATAAGGAAGTCAATGCCCACGGATCCTGTATTGTTAAAGAAGGGGACCTGTATTATCTTTTCGGTGAATGCCATACGGATACCAGCAATGTTTTTATTGGTTTTAACTGCTATTCTTCACCAGACTTAATGAATTGGAAGTTCGAAAAGATGGTATTGCCCGTACAGACAGATGGTTTTTTAGGCCCTAACCGGGTTGGAGAATGTGTCAAGGTAATGAAATGCCCTGAAACCGGGGAATTTGTAATGTATATGCATACTGATGACACTAAATACGGTGACCCTTGTGTGGGATTCGCAACCTGTAAAACCATAAACGGAGATTATCAGTTCCAGGGTGGGCTGTTGCAAAATGGAAAATTTATAAAAAAATGGGATCTGGGGACTTTCCAGGATACCGACGGCAAAGGTTATTTACTTACCCACAGCGGGTTTATTTACGAATTATCCTCCGATTACAAATCAGTCACGCGAATCGTAGCTTCCGAAAAACTGGATGGTGAATCACCTGCAATTTTTAAGAGTAAGGGAGTTTATTTTTGGTTGTTTTCGCACAGGACCAGTTGGGAACGAAATGATAACTTTTACTTTACTTCAATCTCTTTGAAAGGTCCATGGACTAAAAAAGGACTGTTTACTCCCGAAAATACCCTGACCTGGAATTCTCAGACAACTTTTATTCTTCCGATTACCAATCAAAAAGACACCCTGTACATGTTCATGGGTGACCGTTGGTCGTATCCACGGCAAGGTTCATCGGCAACTTATGTCTGGCAGCCTATCACAGTGAAAGGGGATCAGATGTCTATTCCTACTTATCAACAGAATTGGAGCATAAATTTCAACAAAGCACAATGGTTTCCTGTAAACTCAAAAACGAAATCCATAAGAAATAAACAGATCACCGGTCAAGGGAATTGGAATTCAGATCACGGACGGCAAAGCTCAAAAGAAAAAGGTGCTGTAATCTCATATCCATTTAAAGGCCAGCAAGTTGGATTAAAGGCTCTTTCCAATAACACAAGCGGGTATGCAAAGGTTACTGTCAAAAACCTTAAAAACGAAATTATCATCAGCACTATTGTTGACTTCTACAGCAAATACGAATATTCGTCCCTGAAGTATCTAAGTCCATTACTGGATAATGGCAGTTATGTATTGAGTATTGAAGTTTTGGGTGAACATCCCAAATGGAGTGACAAGCGATTCTCAAATTATGGAAGTACTGAGGATTCTGTTGTTATTGAAGATGTTTTTTTAGTAGAGACAAAAAGCAATAACTAGAATTCTGCAGCATGTCATCAATTCTCATTTAAGACCTGATTTAGTTAGAAAAGCAAATTTTTAATATTATGAGAAATACAGTTATTACATTCATGATCTTGTTATCATTGAGTTCATTTTCTTTTGCGAAAGACGAAAGCCTTGTAACACTAACCGAACTGAAAGTCAAAGCACCATTTGAAATGCCAACCATCCAGGTGCCGGATTTCAAAAAGTGCAAGAGATTATCGATAACCGACTTTGGAGCAGTTCCAGGCAATAAAGCTAAAACCACTCTGGCAATAGCCAAAGCCATTGCCGAAGCCAATAGAATCGGAGGAGGCGTAGTTGTGATTCCATCGGGTGAATGGTTAACCGGCAAGGTGCATCTAAAGAGTAATGTGGATCTGCACTTAGAAAAAGGAGCTGTATTGCTTTTCGACGATGATCCGAACGACTATTTGCCGGCGGTAAATACCAGTTGGGAAGGCATGGAATGTATGAATTATTCTCCGCTCATTTATGCCTGGAAGTGTAAGAATATTGCCATTACCGGAGAAGGAACTATTAAAGCCAAAATGGATTTATGGAAAATTTGGGGTGCACGTCCTCGTCCGCACATGGAAAGCCTGAAACGCTTGTACAATATGTCGTATCAGAATGTGCCAACTACAGAACGCCTGATGGTAAACGACACAGCTCATTTGCGTCCACACCTGATTCAGTTCAACCGCTGTGAGAATATTCGTCTCGAAGGTTTTTCAATCGTCAATAGCCCGTTCTGGACCATACACATGTACTTGTCGAAAAACATTTTACTTCGTAAGTTGAATGTGTATGCTCATGGCCATAACAACGATGGTTTTGATCCGGAAATGAGTCAAAATATCCTGGTTGAGGACTGTCAGTTTGATCAGGGTGATGATGCCATTGCAATAAAATCGGGTCGAAACCAGGAAGGCTGGCGCATTCAGGTACCAACGAAGAACCTAGTCATCCGTAACTGTGTGGTGAAGAATGGACATCAACTCATTGCTGTTGGAAGTGAACTATCGGGCGGTATCGAAAATGTGTATGTGCACGACTGCGTTGTGAATGACGGTGCAAAAATGTTCCATCTTGTATTTATCAAAACAAATGAACGCATGGGCGGCTATGTAAATAACATTTATATCAAAAATATTAAAGCAGGGAAAATGGATCTGGGTATTTTGGGCATCGAAACTGATGTACTTTACCAATGGAAAGATTTGGTGCCAACCTACATTCGAAAATTGACGCCTATCAAGAACATTTACCTCGAAAATATAAAAGCTACGAATGTAAAATTCGAAACCAGAATCCTTGGTCAAAAAGAGTTGCCCGTTGAAAATGTGTTTTTAACTAACGTTGCAGCAGATTCTATTCGCGGTGAAAAAAGACATATTCATGAGAATGTCAAAAACTTTAATGATAACAAGTAACTAACAATTCAAGATAACAGTATTTATCCATTTTTGATCGAAATTTATGAAAAACAGACAGGCTTTGATGTCTCTGATATTCTTTTTCTTCCTGATAATTCAGGGCACTCAGGCTCAGATCGGCAAACGCTTTCCCTCCGAACGCAAAGAAATTAAAGATCCGGTAACTGGAAATAAACTTATCTTTCTGACCAGTACCCCTGCCGGGGATTCAAAGATTTACCAGACACATAATCAATGGACTTCGGATGGGAATTGGCTCATTTTCCGTTCGGGAAGAGTGAAGGGTGAAGCTATGGCTGTGAATGAGAAATCCGGCGAAATGGTTCAGGTGAGCGAGGGAGGTTACAATGGGATGCTGAATGTGGCACGCAAATCCATGAAATTGTACTTTATGCGTCGGTTGAATAACGATACCCTGAAAAGCCCACTCGCAATTATCGAGGTCGATCTGCAAAAACTCTTTACTGACAGTAAAACAGGGAAACTGAAACCTGAATCGGCTTATCAACGGGTATGCGGCATTACTCCTGCTGATCTTGAAGCAGGTGGTGATATGGCTCTGGACGGAAGTGAAGAATGGGTTTGGTTTCGGGTTGGAAAAAATGAAGCCCATAAACATTTGGACCCTGGTGCAAAAATTGAACCGAGTTTCGGCCCTCGTAAAATGGGTGCAGGACCTGCAGGAATTGCCGGAATGAATATCAAAACAGGCGAAATAAAATATGTTGTTTCCGTACCGTTTCAGATTGGACATATCCAGTGCAATCCCTGGGTTCCGGGACAAATTATCTTTTGCTGGGAAACAGGTGGTAAATCCCCTCAACGGACATGGATTGTCAATTCAGATGGTTCAGGCTTGCGGCCGCTTTATCCGGAAGCTTCCTACGAATGGATTACACACGAAGCTGTGATCAGTAAAGATGAAGTGGCTATCGCTATCATGGGCCATCGCAAAATCGCAACTCCAACGGATACAACGAATATTAAAGGAACCGATGTAAATGGTGTTAATCCGGGACAGGATTCCGGTTGGGGTGCTTGTGGGACACGCGAAAAACCTTCGGGATTGGGCATTGTGAATATAAACACTCACGAAATGACTATATCCGGACAAACACCAACTGGCAGCGGTTTCTGGCATGTCAATGGTTCGTCCGATAAGCGTTTTGTGGTGGGCGATGACTTTGCCCGTAACATTTATCTGATTGACAGGCGCACCCATGAAATGATGTTGCTTTCAACAGGACATAAAGCGACTGCTGCCGATCATCCGCACCCAACATTCAGCCCCGATGGAACAAAAATAGAAATTCAATCGGCCATGTTATCCGCCGATAATCATTCCATGAATATTTGTGTGATTCCGGTACCTAAAAAATGGCTGGATAGAAAATTGTAAATGTATTTCCGACTGAATAATCATCATATTTAATGTTTTCAGCGTATTAATTATCAAATGCGTAATCAGAAATAATAATATGATTATCAGCATAATTTCCTAAAACGTAATTTTGCCTTTAACTTTCGGTTCTCTGCATCTTTTTATTAGTTCTTGATTTTTAATTCTACCAATCTATCGGGACTCTGTCCCTTTTCAATGCCAACACCAGGAGCATAGCTCCGATATTTTGGTAGATAGGATTGAAAATGAAAAGTAATAAAAAGGTGCAGATGGAACATTCCGGTCTATCGGAAGCACCGAAACCTATTTTTGTCACTTTAGGACACATTTCGGATAATCAGAAACAATAAATATCAAATTCCAAAGGATCTATATCAATATCTAATGATATCAAATTATTTTACTAAATAGTTTTTGTTACTTTTACCCCCTGAAAATAATCATTCTATGAATAGACATTTAAATTTAGTACTCTCATTTTGTTTGCTTTTTCTTTTTCAAGGTCAGGCTAAAAACCTGTATGTAGCGACCACAGGGAATGATACAACCGGAACAGGATCCATAACAGCGCCTTTTGCAACCATCATGAAAGCACATTCTTCTGTTGTGGCAGGAGATACGGTTTTTATACGTGGTGGAAAGTATGTGATGACCGAATCTCAAATTTATTCAAAAGTGAGTATTTGGGCATACATAAACTACCTGGACAAAAGTGGAACTTCTGCAACGAAACGCATTTGTTACTGGGCATATCCGGGTGAACATCCGATATTTGATTTGTCAAATGTGAAACCCGCCAACTACCGGAATACTGTTTTCTATACAACCGGGTCATGGCTTCATATCAAAGGATTGGAAGTGATCGGGACACAGGTTACTATATTAACCCACACCCAGTCGGAATGTTTCAGGAACGAAGGAAGCAACAATATCTTTGAACAGTTGAGCATGCACGACGGAATGGCCATTGGCTTTTACCTGACCAAAGGATCGAATAACCTGGTGCTGAATTGTGATGCCTATCGCAACTGGGACAGTGTTTCTGAAAGTGGAAAAGGCGGCAATACTGATGGTTTTGGTGGACATCCATCGAAGGGCGGAACAGGGAATGTGTTTCGGGGATGCCGGGCATGGTTTAACAGCGACGATGGGTACGATTGCATCAATGCCTATGAATCCATTGTTTTTGAAAACAGTTGGTCGTTCTATAATGGTTATACGCCTGATTTTGTAAGCCGGGGTGATGGCAATGGCTTCAAAGCGGGTGGCTACGGGCAGGCTCCTGTCGTTTCAGGTTTACCAAGTCCGATACCGGCTCATACAGTTCGTTTTTGCATGGCTTACCGGAATAAGGCAAATGGAATTTATGCTAACCACCATGTTGTTACCGGAAGCAACTGGTCAAACAATACCGCCTATCGGAATTCTACGAATTACAATATGTTGAGTCAGAAAATTACGAAAAGCACGATTACCGGAAACGATACAACGCTCGATTGCCCCGGGATAAATCATGTTTTACATAACAATATTTCCTTTAAATATTCTACCCAAACTGAAACTGCCAATCTGGGAACAAGTACGGATACTTACAACTCATTCTCTCCAAATCCCGGTGTTACAGTTGATGCCACTGATTTTTTGAGTACAGATGAATCGCTATTGATAGCAGCACGTCAACCCGATGGAAGCCTGCCTATCGTAAACTTTTTGAGACTCAAGCAAGGCAGTGATTTGATTGATAAAGGCATGAACCTCGGTTTTAGTTTCATAGGACTGGCACCTGATTTAGGAGCATTTGAATCAAATTATTCTACCGGACTTGAACCTGAAAATTACAGTCAGCAATCGCTTTTCTATCCAAATCCGGTTCATCAAAATATATACTTTACCCGGCAAATGAAGTCAGTTGAGATCTTTGATTTTCAGGGCAAATTAATTTCTTCAGCACAACAGGTAAATCAATTGAATCTTTCAGCTTTAAAGAATGGAATTTATCTTCTGAGAGCGAAACAGGATAATGACAATAGCGTGATGCAAAAATTAATCAAAAATTGAAGTACCTAAATCAAACTAAAATATACATGGTACTGGCAATATGTGTTTGAATATATTTTATAATCCTAACGAATCTAAGTAACAGAAACTAAATAATGTCGTATTATTTTATTTTAAATAAGGGACTAAGGGTTTGATCTTTTTGCTTAATATTTCTACTGAGTCCTCACGATCAGATGATCGAACAACAATAACGATAACCGTAAAGAGTAAAAAACAGATGTTGGAAATCTGATTAATAGAGCTTTACAATTATTTTAATAATATTTTTTGTTGTATTTCATTTCTTTCATTTAAAACCTTATTTTTTTGTTCAACCTTAGTAGCCTGATTACCTCCCCTAAACCCAACCTTATTCTTTGATTGATTGTCTACGGATAAAAGTCCACTCAAAGAATAAGGTTTAATATTAGGGGTCAACTTTGCTACTAAGGTTACAATATAAAAAAAATGATAAGGATTTTTATATTATAACATCTATAAAATCAACAAGTTGTGTAATTATAAAACATATCAATCATTATTTAAGAAAAAAAACCAATTTATTAAAAGGTTTCCCGAACATATATTACAATATAGTTGGGTTGAAAAATAGGATTTATGGTCCACTGATTAATAGCAAATTACAACATGTTATATAGAAGGGGTAAAAAACAAAAATATGGCACATTCCGGTTTATCGGAAAGGTTTTTAATTCAAAGCCCTTATTTTTAGATATTAACCCTTCGTAAAAACCAAACTCCCCATATTAAAACCCTTATTTCCTTATTTAGAAAAGCAATTTTAGTCGTAAATTTCAAGAAATAAAACAGGACAAATTATTGTTCCAACTACTTAACTATGAAAAGATATCTTAGTATCATATTTGCATTTTGTTTCTTATTTCATTCTGAGAACCATGCAAAAACCTATTTCGTATCCGTCAACGGGAACGATACTACCAACGTGGGAACAGTCTCTGCCCCTTTTGCAACAATCATGCGTGCCCAGCAATACGTCTCTGCCGGGGATACGGTCTATATCCGGGGTGGAATCTATAAAATGAAAGAGAACCAGATTGCCGAAAGATCAAGGATTTGGGTGTATGTCCATGCCTTAACTAAGAGCGGTACTCCGGGAAAATTTATAAATTATTGGGCATACCCGAAAGAACATCCTGTTTTCGATCTGGCGAATGTAAAACCTGCCGACAAAAGGGTGATTGCATTTAATGTTACCGGGTCCTGGATTCATATCAAAGGACTGGAAGTCATTCATACCCAGGTGACCATAAAAACTCACACTCAATCGGAATGCTTTCATAATGAAGGAAGTAACAATGTCTACGAACAGCTATCGATGCATGATGGGCAAGCCATTGGTTTTTTCCTGACCAAAGGCTCCAACAACCTGATCCTGAATTGTGATGCTTACCGCAACTGGGATTATACTTCGGAGGGAGGACGTGGTGGTAATGCGGACGGTTTTGGGTGTCATCCCCAGCCGGAGGGAAAAGGAAATATCTTCCGCGGTTGCCGTGCGTGGTTTAACAGCGACGATGGTTACGATTGTATTCGCTCATACGAATCGGTAACGTTCGATCATTGCTGGGCATTCTATAACGGTTATAGCACTGACTTCAAAAGCCTGGGCGACGGGAATGGTTTCAAAGCGGGTGGCTGGGGATTAGTAAAAGATCGCCGGGTCCCGGACTCAATACCTATGCACGTTGTACAGTTTTGCCTGGCGGTAAAAAACAAAGCGAATGGCTTTTACTCCAACCATCAACCCGGAGGCAGTTATTGGTACAACAATACCGCCTGTTACAATGGAACCAACTTCAACATGCTGAACCGTGATAAAGATTTTTCGGCTGATGTATCGGGTTATAATCATACTTTAACAAACAACCTGTCCTTTGCTCCCAAGACGTATGAAACACAATGGATTGATACTACAAAATGCAGGCTTAAAAACAATTCATTCTCAATTCCACTTCAGGTTTCCAAATCAGATTTTGAAAGCCTTGATGAATCCCAGCTGGTTGCCCCCCGGAAAGCCGATGGCAGTTTGCCTGATATTACGTTTATGCACTTGAAGAAAGGCAGTAAACTGATTGATAAAGGCGCAGATATTGGTTTTAAATTTTCCGGTAAGAAACCTGATTTGGGAGCATTTGAGTATTAGTTGATTGGTTAATTGGTTGATTGGTTGATTGGTTGATTGGTTGATTAAGTTGATTGAGTTGATTGAGTTGATTGAGTTGATTGAGTTAATTAGTTAATTAAGTTGAATTGAATGGTAGAATAAGTTGTTATTCCAATTGCAGAATGCTTCTATCACAATAACGCGGAACACGGAACACTGAACGCGGAACACTCTCTTCAAACCTTTCAAACCTTTCAAACTCTACTATCAGGGAACTGGTAGATGATACCATCACAATGCCATGATGATACACTGGTTTCGTAATAGTTAAGCGGTAGTTACGCTATAATTACGTATATAACCCGTATCCATTAAAAGGAGCGTAATATATGCGTATATACCGCATAAGGTTACGGAAACATCAAAAGAATGAGAGTATCATCATGGTATCATCATGGCATTATCCTGGTATATTGCTAAAGCGACTTTTACCATAATTACAAATTTACTCGCCATGTCTGGCACACAAACAAAAAACCTCTGTAAACATTTAGTTTACAGAGGTTTTTATGGTGACCGCGACAGGATTCAAACCTGTAACCCCCACATCCGTAGTGTGGTACTCTATTCAGTTGAGCTACGCAGCCATTGGTTTTCTTTAGCGAGTGCAAAGATAGGCATTTTTTTAAAACTACAAAGCCTTTATTGAAAAAAAGTTGATTAGTTTATTAAGTTGATTGGTTAATTGGCTGATTGATTGGTTAATTGGTTAATTGGCTGTTTGGTTAATTGGTCAATTAGTTAATTGGTTGATTGGTTAATTGGTTGATTAAGTTCATTAGAGAATTGGTTCATAAGTAAGATCTATGACCGATAATCTAATTCTAAACGCAAAACACGGAACGCAGAACACGGAACACGGAACTTTCAAACCTTTCAAATGGAGTATTCGACATCCCGATTTATCGGGACTTCAAACTCTTCAAACGCAGAACACGGAACGCGGAACGCGAAACGTCATGCTACCACAAAATCCAACTGCTTCTTATCCAGGTTAGCGCGTGCAACTTTCACTGTAATGCCATCACCAAGCTGGTAACGCCTGTGTAACTTACGACCGATCAAACAATAGTTTTTATCATCAAAAGTATAATAATCATCATCCAATTCACGGATAGGAATCATACCCTCGCATTTATTTTCGATCAGTTCAACATAAATTCCCCATTCGGTAACACCGGAGATGACCCCATCGAACACTTGTCCCAGACGGTCAGCCATAAACTCAACCTGCTTGTATTTGATGGAAGCACGCTCCGCATTGGAAGCCAGTTGTTCCATATCGGAGCTGTGCTGGCAATACTCTTCGTATTCAGTAGCGCTTACGCTGCGACCACCGTCAGCATATTTTTCAAGAAGCCGATGTACCATCATATCCGGATAACGGCGGATAGGAGACGTAAAATGCGTGTAGAAGTCAAATGCCAGTCCGTAGTGTCCCAGGTTGCTGGTGGAATAGACAGCCTTTGCCATAGAACGGATTGCCAGCGTTTCAATCAGGTCCTGTTCTTTCTTGCCCTGGACCTCATCGAGCAATGCATTGATGGAAGCCGAAACCGCAGTTTGTTTGCCGCTTGTCTTCAGGTTATATCCAAAACGCTTGATAAACACTGCAAATGTGTTCAACTTGTCCGGGTTTGGCACATCATGGATACGATAGACAAAAGTCTTTGCTTTTTGACCTTTACCCGGCCGGCCTATATGGGTTGCCACGGTCTTATTTGCCAGCAACATAAATTCTTCAATCATTTTATTGGCATCCTTCTGTTCTTTAAAGAAAACAGAAGTAGGTTTCCCTTTGTCGTCAATTTCAAAACGGACCTCTACCCTATCGAAGGCAATAGCACCATCCTGGAATCGTTTCGCACGAAGAATCTTAGCCAGCCTATCCAAGGTAAGCACTTCTTCCTTAAAATCACCTTCCCCTGTTTCAATGATCACCTGCGCTTCTTCATAGGCAAACCTGCGGTTACTGCAGGTTACTGTCTTGGCAATCTGGTAATGTTGCAGTTCGGCTTTATCATTAAGCTGGAAGAT
This sequence comes from Paludibacter sp., assembly GCA_028710415.1. Taxonomy (GTDB): domain Bacteria; phylum Bacteroidota; class Bacteroidia; order Bacteroidales; family Paludibacteraceae; genus Paludibacter. The sequence goes on from JAQTUE010000017.1 coordinate 77,006, forward strand.
GATCGAATAAGTCAGTTTGTCTTCATTGGGGCGAAGGGAACAAATGCCATTCGACAAATGCTCGGGCAACATAGGGATCGTACGATCCACCAGGTATACCGAAGTGGCACGTTGCTCTGCCTCTGTCTCAATAATACTTTCAGGGCGAACGTAATGGGTAACGTCGGCAATATGGACACCCACTTCCCAGAGTCCGTTATCCAGCTTACGCAAAGACAAGGCATCATCAAAATCCTTGGCATCACGTGGGTCAACAGTAAAAGTAGTCACATTGCGCATATCGATTCGTTTTGCCACTTCTTCAAGGGTAATACCGGCATCAATTTTTGCAGCTGCTGCCTCTACATCTTCGGGATATTTATACGGCAATCCGAATTCAGCCAGGATAGCATGCATTTCAGTATTGTTATCCCCTTTATCACCAAGGATATCAATGACCTCTCCTACCGGGTTTTTAGCATTCGGTTCCCAGTCGAGTAACTTAACGACTGCTTTTTGCCCGGTCTTTCCACCTTTCAATTTGTTTTTCGGAATAAAAATATCGTTGGTCATGATCCTGTTATCCAGGGTCAGGAATGCATAATTTTCCGACACATCAAGTATGCCTACAAAAGTATCCTTAGCCCGTTTGATGATTTCCACAACCTCTCCTTCGGGTTGCTGTCCTTTGCGCCGTGCATACAGGAATACCTTGACAACATCATTCAGCAAGGCATGGTTGGTCTTCCGTTCCGGGATAAATACCGCCTCGCCTCCATCATCCGGAGCCAGAAAGGTCTTTACTCCCTGACGTTCTATGGTGCCGGAAATATATCCGCCACGGGTATTGACTTTAAACATGCCACGAGATATCTCGGTCAAAAAATCCTCTTCCAGCAATTCATACAGCAGTTGATTGACAAATATCCGTTGTGATTCGGACTTTATATTCAGCAGTGAAGAAATTTGTTTGTAATTAAACGTTTTATCCTGATTTTCGTTAAATACATTGATAATATTACGCACCAGTTCGGTCTTGCGTATGCGTGTGCTGGGAGCGGCAGGTCTTTTCTTTTTTGACATGATTCTTTATTTTGTGTTCCGTGTTCCTTTTTAAAGAGTTTGAAAGGTTTGATGTTTGAAAAGTTTGAAAGTTACTTAGCATTCAGTGTTCTGCGTTCCGCGTTTCGTGTTTGAAAGGTTTGAAGTTTGAAAGGTTTGAGAGGTTTCAAAACCAGATAGAGTTTAGCGTTTATCTTACGATTCCCTTTTATTATATCACCTTTCAACTTTATAAATCAACCATTCAACTTATTTAACTCATTCAACTTAATTAACCAGTCAACTTAATCAACCAATTAACCAATCAACTTAATCAACCAATTAACCAGTCAACTTAATCAACCAATTAACCAGTCAACTTAATCAACCAATTAACTCAATCAACTTAATCAACCAATTAACGAATCAACTTAATCAACCAATTAACCAATTAACCAATCAACTAATCAACCAACTGCAAATATACAACAAAGCATTGATACGAATGGTTTTTCAGACATATAAAGTTAAATTTTTAATTATCGATAATTTATTTGTACTTTCGCAACTCAATTCATCACCAGAAACAATCAGGTTAAGAAACAATATGAAATCGAAAATTGCTTTTATTATCAATCCATTTTCGGGTACCGGAAAGAAAGAGGACATTCCGGCATTAATCAAACAGGTTTTAGATCCAAAGTTATTTGAACCTGAAATTGTTTTTACAGAGAGTCGTGGGCACGGTACCGAGCTGGCAAAGTCCTTCGTGGACAAGGGTTTTAATATTGTGGTTGCTGTGGGTGGTGATGGCACGGTCAATGAAGTAGGACGTTCCCTCGTACATACCAACACATCGCTTGGCATTGTTCCTATCGGTTCCGGCAATGGACTGGCGCGCCACCTGGGCATTCCTATGAACACAAAAAAGGCGATCCACCAATTGAACCATTCAGAACCGATCCTGATGGATTACGGATTAATAAACAAACGTCCTTTCTTTTGCACCTGCGGTACAGGTTTCGATGCTTATGTGAGCACTGAATTCGCCAAAGGCAAAAAACGAGGCGTAATGAGTTACATTGAAAAAATCATTACCGGATATTTCTCCTACAAATCACAAAACTATCATTTGCAGGGCGAAGGTATTGATTTAAACACAAAGGCTTTTGTTATCACCTTTGCAAATGCCTCCCAATGGGGTAACAACGCATACATTGCCCCTCAGGCAAGTGTGCAGGATGGAAAACTGGACATTTCCATCATGAGTAACTTCCCCATCATTGCCATCCCTACCCTGGCCTTGCAGCTTTTTGCCAAGACTATCGACAAAGATTTATTTATGACAACACTCCGTTCTGAAAAGATTACCATGATACGTGAAGAATCGGGTCCTTTCCATTATGATGGTGAACCCTATGAAGAAGGGAAAGAAATAGAGATACAGACAATAGCTGATGGGTTGAAAGTATTGGTGCATAAAAGGTATTAGCAGAAGGAGATAGTATTTTAGTGATATTAACTTCGTTGATATTATTTCAATGATATTATTTTCAATGATATTATTTCATTGATATTAATTCTTTGATATTATTTCAATGATATTAATTCTTTGATATTAATTCATTGATATTAATTCATTGATATTAATTCTTTGATATTAATTGAGAGTCCCTTCATTGAACTAATAAAGGAAACACTTTCCATCTGACTACAAAGGCTTACGAAACAGGTACAAACTTTAAGACGTACAAAAAACAACAAATTGCACGAGGTATTTCGAGGTTCTCTTATGAATTTGGGGGTTTTAATAAGAATTCAAGATCACTTCTCCTGTTTCCTCCGGACGTGCAGGCATTTTTACTCCTCCCAGTGTAACATGATCAAACAGCACATTTTCTACATTCTTCATAATATAGGGAGTCTTGCATTGCCGTAGCGATACATTTTTCAAGGTAATATCCTTTAATGGGTATTTATCTATCCCAACCGCATAAAAACCACATTCACCCTAGCGATCCCCTGTAACATTTTCAATCAGGAAGTTCTGGAATAGTGTTGGATAGAACCCTCCCCTACCGCCATGATAATTCGTTTCAAAACGAATCAGGGCTGAACGGACACTATCACAGGTTATATTCCGGACCCAGACATTCCGAATCCACCCTCCCCTGTCGGGATTAGATTTAAAATACACACCACTCAACGAATTCTTCACTACCACATTTTCCATAAATACATTTTGTACTCCTGCCGACATTTCACTTCCAATACAAAGCCCGTTACATTTGGAATTGAATATGCAGTTGCGGATTATTATATTTTCAGTAGGTTGCCCGATACGCCAGCCATCCTGATCCCTCCCGGCTTTAATGGCAATAGCATCATCCCCTACATTGAAAGTACTGTTTTCAATCAACACATTACGGGTATATTCCGGGTCGCAACCATCGTTATTCAGGTTATTACTGTTTATCTCCACACCCCGGACCGTGACATTCGTACAAAACACAGGATGAATCACCCAATATGGGGCATCCTGAATATGTATGTCCTGGATCAGGATATTACTGCACCCAATGAGTTCAATCATACCGGGGGGCAGGTTTGACTCCATCCCAAAATTACGCCGGTATACCGGAACCTGGTCTATACCCATTTGTCTCAACAAGTCCTGGTTTTTTGAGCCCTGTGGTCTCCACGTGGCAAATTCTGTTGATGCATTTCCATTCAGATTCCCCTTGCCGGTAATGGCTATATTTGAAACATGATACCCATATACCATCGGGGCGTAATTGAACAACTCGGTTCCTTCCCACACGGTCAGGACAAACGGGGTATAGTCTTTGGGATGGGAGCTGAATAGAATCTCAGCACCTTCATCCACTTTCAGGTTCACATTGCTCTTCATGATGACAGACCCAGCCACATAATACTTTCCCTTGGGGATAAGCACTATGCCTCCTTGTGCATTACTACATGCTGTAATAGCCTTATTGATGGCCTCCCGTGCATCCGTGACACCATCATTCTTTGCCCCGAATTCCGTCACGCTGAAAACATAGTCCGGAAATACAGGAGCCACGATATTTGACAATATTTCATTCACACTGACAGGTTGTGCCTGCATAGAGTCGACTGTTAGGAAACTTACTATAGAAACCAGTACAACTAAAACAATTTTCTTCAAATTTTTCTTTTTTATCATACAACAATTTTCTATTAGCTATACCCTGATAATGAATTTTCGACTAATATCTGTTTCCTGTTTTGACGGTTTTTTCTGTCAATTTCAAAATATGAAAGAAACGGTTAGACCCTTATTCAAAAAGGCCAATCATTTCGGAGTGTTGGATAATGGGCAAATATGGTTATCCGCAAAGTGTCCTAATGCTTCAAAAAATCTTGATCAGTACTCACGAAAAGTCTATTGATTCAGTTACAACTTTCTACCAAAATGTCGGAGCTATGCTCTTTATAAACTTTTCTACTTTAAATCTACCAAAATATTGGAGCTACGCACCTTAATACGGCGTTAAAAAAGGAACAGAGTTCCGACATTTTGGTAGGATTATGTTTTGAGAATAAATTAAAAGGGACAGAGTCCCGACATTTTGGTAGAAACAAGAACAAATAAAAAAGATGCTTATGAAACATTCCTACTAACAGGACAGAATCTCAGATAGATAAATGCAATAATTTTGGTTTAGGACGTTTTGGGGATAATCAAATAGGCAAATATTAAAGCTAACTTGACACCAAATTATTTCTATAGATTATTTTAATGTATATGCTCCCTTCAACTTAAACACAGGGTTATACTCGGGATCCAATACCGTAATTCTATTATCAACGCTATTTGTACACACCGTGACATTTGCTCCATACCCTATGCTGCCTTCCACAAACAAACGTCCGGATATTGCCTGACGGTATCCAACTGTGGGTGTTAATATAAATGATCCTGAATATAAGATTTCAGGAAACCAACTCTTTCCAATATATGGTTCCGGGGTATGCAGAATCAGGGTCTGAAATATCAAGGGGAATGAAATGAACCAACCTGAATTCAATTGAGAATTTCCTTCCTTATACCACTTTTTAGTCCCCTTATACCAACGAGGCTCAACTCCAACCTCCAGCAGAAGCGAATAATTTGTTTTAGTATCAGGTCCAAACCGTGTGTTAAAATGATCTACCGGATCATAAATTGACCTTAAAACAGGGCTTTGATTTATGACATTATGCAAGCCGGCAGTCAGTAGCAAAGTCCACCGGGGAGCAATCCGCTTTTCGTTTAAATAACCCGCATATACCGATAGACTAAATGGCCTGACTGCAAATAATCCAACCTGGTTTAAAAACACCCCATTTGAATAGGGTATTAATCGTAGCTCAAATCCTTTCAGTGATTCTACTTTCACATCGTCTGACTTCGGGTTGCTGAGGTCTGCTTCTTTCTGTGAATAGATCTTCGGGCAACCGATATAGAATAGGGCAATTAGAATTAGAATTAGAATCTGTTTCATAAAGATAATTTAGGCCTTTGAAGTAAAAAGATTTACCGATTGCCACATGTTGTGCTCAATAAAGTGTTCAAAAATACAACAATCTATTGTTTCTCCAAATTATTTTTAAAAAGATCATCCCAACCTGTTGAATTAAAATCCTCGGGGTAATTATCGTGAATATTTATATCGTGAATATTTAGCTTCTTTCATTTTGATCTGAATTGTCCTGTAATTTGTTTACTCCATTGATTGATATTGTTTTCTTCTTTCTATCTAACTTCCTTTCATAACTACCTACTACCAACTACACACTACCTACTACCTACTACCTACTACCTACTAATTCTAATTACTGGCCGCCACCACCCGATTGGCCTCCCCCGCCTTTGACATCATCATTCGTGATGGTTCTTTCTACCTTCTTTATCTGGTTCTTCAATTCCCCGAACCGGTAACTTACAGACAATCCAAAGGTACGAACTGCATAGGTTGTCGAATTATTCAACCGGTAGTCAGCTGTTTGTCTGACACTGGCATATTTTGTTGTTTCATTAAATGGATTCCGGGCGTTTATCGAGATATTCAGTTTTTTCTTCAGGAAATCACGATTCAGTGTCAACCCATAATAATAAAACCCTGAACGTTGTCCCTGCAACATTATTGTTGGGGAATAATAACCCCCATTAATACTTAGTTTAATTTCAACGGGCAATGTAAACTGTCCGCCACCTGAAACTGAGAAATTAATCCCTTTGTTATTCATTCCGCTATTATCGTTTGTGTTCAAGGCTGTATATCCAACATTGCTGTTCAGGTTTATTCTGATGGATTTATTCGGCTGCCAATTGCCATATAGCGATAAACCGGCATTTTGATTTGAGCCAATATTCTTATAAGTATTGTAAACAACGCTGTCATTTAATGATTTGCTTACCCTATCAATGAAATTGTTGGTAAAAGAAGTAAACAGGCTGGTATTGATATTCAATTTTGGTGTAATATAGCTGTAATTCAATGAAATTGAATGGTTAACTTCAGGAATTAAATCAGGATTCCCCTGTGTAATTGAAAACGGATTTGAATTATCCACAAATGGATTCAGATACCAGATACCCGGCCTGCTGATACGTTGGTTGTAACTTAATCGCAGGTTGGTTGTTTCACTAAACTTATACGATATGCTCACCGAAGGCACCCAGTTGTGGAAACTGACATGAAAGTTAGTATCGGTCAAAATGATAGTCGAACCGGTTCGTTCGTATCGAAGTCCAGCTTTAAAACTCAGCTTCTTTAATTTCAGGGTATAACTGCTATAGGCTCCCAATATGTTTTGGGTCTGGTTCAGGTTGTTAACAGGTATGTTGGGCGTAGGCTCCCATTGTTGCGTTGAGTCATTCTGCAGCAGGTAGGTATTTACACTATTATTCAATCGCAAAATGTATTTTGCCCCCATTTCCACGACATGCATTTTATTAAATGGTTCGGTATAATCTGCCTGAAAGGTATGTTCATCACCTTTGGCATCAAAAAGGATATGCTGGTTGTAATTCCGGTAATTCTTCACCCCCGTCAGATCGGAATAATTATCGTTGTTATTTGGTGTGCGGCTCAATTTGTACGACAAGGTCAAAAGCTGATCCGGTTTTTTAAAGGAACGTTGATAATCCAACGACATATCAATTCCACCCCATCCGTCATTACCCCGGGTATATTGATTAAAAGCCGAAAGTGTATCCCTGTTTGCGTTTAGTGTGTACGTATTTCCATGATCGTTGCTTGTTCCGCCACCGGCATACCCACCCATGGTAAAACTTACCAGGTTCAGGGAATCAAATTCGTAACTTGCTTCTATGTTTCCATAATAAAACTTATACCTTGAATCTGAATTTGCATCCTGCAGGATATATTTCGATGAGAGTGAATTAAAATTCTCTTTCTCACTTACAAAAAGCTGATTCGCATAATGCTGCGAATTATAATTCAAATTAGTAGTCAACCCGAATTTACCTATCTTAGTGGACAGGTACAGTCCTCCATTATAGCCCCCTTTTGAATCAGCGCCTCCGCGTACCGTCCCGGTGAGTCCGTTCAGAGAATGATCGGTTACGATATTGATAATGCCTCCCAGTCCTTCTGCATCATACTTAGCCCCGGGCTCGGTAATGACTTCAATGCTTTTGATGCTTGAAGCAGGAATGCTCTTCAACACCTGTGACGGATTATTGGCGGTCATGCCCGAAGCCTTGCCATTCATATAGATTTTGAAGTTGGACGAGCCCTTCAGTTGGATTTTATCATCCCCATCCACCGTTACTAAAGGCACTTTTCTCAGCATATCCAACGTATTTGATGATTGCGCTTCCGGGTCAGACTTCATATCATAGGTTATCTTATCCAGCTCCACCTTGACCAACGGCTTGAGCGCTGTTACTGTCACCTCGGATAAATTCTTACTCGCCGAAGCCATTGTTATTTTACCCATACTCAGGGTCTTTTGTTCCGGTACAATGGTGATAGTGCGGGTCTGTTTTGCCATACCCACCGACTCGAAACTGATCCGGTAATCCCCGGTCTTAGTCATTGCCAGTTCAAATTCCCCTTTTACACCCGATGCAATACGTTTCAGATATACTTCCGGTTTTTCAACGGCTGCTATTGAAATAGTAACATACGGAATGGTCTCCTTCGAGATAGAATCCAGCACCAGGCCTTTTACCGTACAGTTTTGGTTTGGTGCAACCTGTGAGAAAGCAATAGGCATAAACAGGCAAAAAATAAAAGCAATCAATAACGCTCTTTTATTCATAATAGTAGTTTAAAAGTAAGTAACTGGAGGCAGGAAAGATAAATCTGAAATGGGTGTTTAAAAAAAAATAATTCAATATCTTTTTTAAACGCCACAAATGTATTGAATTAACATTGTGAATACGGTTATTTAATTAAATTATTGTCTTTATTTCTTTTTATTTTAAGTATATTCAGATTTCACCTTTTCAATTTGCTTTTTCCGTTCATTGCCGGGGTTTATTTTTCTATTCTAAAAAATCGGAAACTAAGTAGTTGGAACAATATATAGTCCTGTTTTATTTCTTGAAAAATACTACTAAAGAGCTTTTCTAAATAAGGGAATAAGGGTTTTAATATGTGGGAATTATGTTTTATACGAAGGGTTAATGTCTAAATATAAGGGTTTTGAATTAAAAATCTTATTTTTATTTTTTACCCCTTAGTAGAAATATTAAGCAAAAAAATCTAACCCTTATTCCCTTATTTAAATTAAAATAATACGACATTATTTAGTTTCTAGTACTTATTTAATTGATAATGCATATATGATGGTGTAATTATAAGATTCCACTTTTACCTGTATTGATTTTTTTTAATGTCAGGATTGAATTCATCTGTTTGGAAGGTAAAATTGAGTTTCAATCTCCTATAGGTTTTCATAAGTTGATCATTCATTTAGAATAAAAGCGGTACAGTCAATAAAATTACGAAATTAATTTGTCTGGTTTTGAATTATCAGTTTAGGTTAAAAAGACAAATCTCTATTGGTTCACTACACCACATTTTTTACTGTACCGCTTTCTGTTTCTGTACTGTTGTCAATTGATTAACAAATCAATTGATTAACAAAGTCTGTATTCTTACGAATAATAAATTACTAATTTTAAATTTTCATACGATCATAAATCAGGAAGATTCCGGACTTAAATTAGAAGACTCCACCTATGACATTCTTTTATTTCTTTTTGCATTCAATATTAGACTTCTCTTAAAGGTGTTTTTTTAAAACCTATATCATTTTGACCGTGTATTTTCAGTACTTAAGATTAAGATTTTTAAGACGGTGCAATATTATACTATTAATATTTAACTGATTCTAATTTTTTTCTCATTTGATTCTAATATTTTTCTAATATTTCGTACTTTTGACGTTAAATAATGCGAGAAAATAGATATTTTAAATCAAATAAAGGAAACAATGCAAAAAAGGAGCCTGTTTTTAAATACTTTCAGAATTTGGTTTATTACTTTTTTCTCCGTGATATGTATCCTGCTGATACTTGGTTCGCAGGCTTATATTATCTACGACAACTACAAACTTACCCGCAAGTCCTTAATCCGCGAATCGGATGCCATCCTGGAAACTGCCTTCCGAAAAGACCTGAGTATAAGACATAAAACGTTTAAACATTTACGCAAGGAAGATGACATTATAGCTCCACCACCTCAGACAGCAAAAAATACAATTAAAGTCGATATGAGCAAATACAATGACCTGGGAAATAATACCCTGGGCACGATTGATTTGGCTATTAATTATGTTGTCGGCACATTGGTTCCTTTAAATTTAAACCGATTGGATAGTATAACCGGAACTATCCTAAAGGCACGGGGTATTAATTCAACTTATACGGTAAATATCATTGACCCAATATCAAATAAAGTATTAGCGGAATCAAAAAAAGGTATGAAGGGATCTGTATTTGTCATTCATTCAAAAATACTTTTAATTGATTTTCAACGGAATAAATCCCTGCAGTTGTTGCTGATTAATCCTTTTACAAGTATTTTTAAACGAATGGGGATCTTGCTCATTACATCTTTCCTGCTTTCACTCTTCTGCTTCTATGCTCTTTGGTTTTTGTTCCGTACATTGGCCCGTCAGAAGAAACTGATTGAAATAAAGAATGAATTCTTCGGACATACCGCCCATGAACTGAAACGTCCGGTGGCTCATTTACACATGGCATTGGAAGCATTGTCAAATCCGGCCATAGATGAAAACAAGCTTAAAAAGGAACGGTATCTGGCTATTTCAAAAGATGCAACCAGGGATATGTCCGAGAAAATTACCATGATTATGACTCTCTCCATGGCTGAAGAGGGTGTATTCAACCTGAATTACAGCGAATTTGATATAAACTCTGTAATAACTGATTTACGGGAAAAGTTCATGGCATTATCGGATAAAAAGATTGCTATCCAATTTGAAAACCAAGATGAGAAAGTTATTGTCAGGGCCGACAGGGACCATATTTCCCAAACCATTGCCAACCTGATAGACAATGCTATCCGTTATTCAAAGGAATCGGTACAAATCCTTATCACGACTCAAAAGATCAAAAAAACACTGGTACTACTCGTAAAAGATAACGGCATAGGCATTAAGCCTGAAAAGATCAATCAGGTATTCGAAAAATATGTCCGTTTAAATCCGGAAGCAGGTTCACCTGCCGGATTCGGCATAGGGTTGAGTTATGTGAAAGCAGTCGTTGATAAACATTCCGGTAGAATTGAACTGAAGAGTGAAGTTTCAATAGGAAGTGAATTTATTCTTTATTTGCCTGTATGAAAAAAATACTGTTAATCGAAGACGATGCCAACCTGGCTTTTATGATGACCGATGGATTGGAAAGGGAAGGTTTCAAAGTACATCATATCAGCAGCGGGGAAGAATTGTTAGCAGGGATGCATGAATTTAATCTGTTTCCACCTGACATTGTTTTGTTGGATGTCAATCTAAACGGAGCCTTGAATGGTTTTGACATTAGCAGTATGATCCGGGATAAAAGCCAGGTGCCCATCATATTTACCACCGCACGAACCCAGATTGAAGATATTCAGCAAGGATTTAAGGCTGGCAACGTCGACTATCTCAAGAAACCATTTGGAATCAGGGAACTGATTTTACGGATAAACGAACTGTTATCCCGTCAGGTTATTCCAACAAGGCATAGCAGTCCTAGCCTTAAAAACGATCAAACATATCAACTGGGAGACTATCACTTTCTCACAGCTGAAAACATCCTGTTCTATTTTGATGAAAAAATTCATTTGCCTAAAAACGAATGTACTTTCCTTAAATTATTATGCCAGAATATGGATCAGGTAGTGATCAAAAATGACATATTAGGCTCAATATGGTTAGATGAAGACCTGAAACAAAAGGAACCCTCCATGAATAACATTCTGTCTTCCCTAAGATCCAAATTAAACAGGGATAAGCGCATTGAAATTCAAACAATTCCTAAAACAGGATACAAACTAATTATTACTAAATAATGATACCTGTCTTTTCAGGTTTCTCTCTTGACCGACATGTAAACAATCTGAATAACAGAGGAAACCAGGTCATTTAGTTGAGATTTATTAAACAAAAAAGGTGGAATAATTAGTTCCACCTTTTTTATTTAACTGCTTATCATCCAATTTTAATCCATATACATTGGCTCCTGGTTCTTGCTTCTTGCTTCTTGCTTCTTGTCTCTTGCCTCTTGGCTCTTGGCTCTTGGTTCTAGCTTCTTGCCTCTTGCTTCTTGCCTCTTACCTCTTGCCTCTTGGCTCTTGGTTCTTGGTTCTTTACTCTATAATAATCAGTTTATTATTCTTTGAGCTTAGATCCCCATCCGTCGTTTTTAGCTGTACCTGATAAAAGTAAATGCCCGCTTTTACTTTCCTCCCGCCTTCAGTGGATAAATCCCAGGTTAAGTGATCCATGGAAGCCTGGTTTAATGACCATACCTTGCGACCCGAGATATCAAATATTTCGACCGTGGCACGGATAACAGATTCAGGCCTGCCATAATTTACGACAAAGGTGGTTTGATTTCTTGCCGGATTCGGATAATTGGATACTGACAATTCTCCCTGGGCTGAAACATTAACAACATCAATCCCATTCGGTTGATTACCTCCTACAATGACATTCTCAAAATACCCCTGTGCTTCAGCATCCGTTGCAGCATCCTGCGCATAATAATTCAGCCTTCCGGTACCAAAATCAGCATGAATGCCCCCGGGTAGCTGGAAAGATAAAACGTACTCACCATTCACTACCGGAACATCCCCTTCATACAAGGTATCGGGGCGGTCGGAAAAAGCATAGGGCAGTTCATAACTGCTTAGCTCCTTATGATTATCCAGGGTATTTATCCGTTGTTCCTTGTCAAACATCACAGCATGCAATGTCCCGTTGAAGCCGGTCACTTTATTCCCGTTTGCATCTGCTATATATCCACGAATGGTGTTAGCTGACGAAGCCCTCAACGTATCGGTTCCAAATACAGTGCTGTTATTTATTTTAGAAGTAATTACCTGATATTTTGTCGGGTAAGTAAGCCTGACAGCAGGGTCACCCATATAAATATAGGATAATTTATTCAGTTCCTGCCCGAGAGCATTCTTGGTTGTTCTGATTACATCTCCTATGCGCTGCTGTTCATCATTTACTTTCATGAATAAGTTTTCATTGAATAATTTATTCAATGAAAAATTCTGGGAAGAATAAACTGGACGTGACGCAGAAATAATACCAATTCCACCACCGATAGGATTTAGAATAACTTTTTCACCTCCTGAAACAGCTTGTACATCAAAATTCATAAAATCACATGTTGCAGCAAACCAGAACGCCAAATGGGGATTAACGATGGATTCAATATCAGAATTCAATATAATTTTCTCATTCGCTAATCCTGTTGGAAATCCATGTCCGGTATAATTCAGAAAGAATAAACCGGATTGAATAGAATTCAACAAACGGGTTTTAGCCAGCGGATAGCTCTCCCCACTGGTTGATACAACCTGTGGGTAAGCATCCATATAAATCTTATCAACCTGGAAACCACGGCCTGTCCTGGCCGTGATGGCGGCTACACTATCAGCCTGCTTAATGTGTATATCAGAATCCCCATCATCAGCCAAAAAGCAGAGTTGATTTTTCCAGTTCCCCTTCGCGGTATTATTCATGTAACCGATCGTTTTGTTGACTACATCGGTGGCCTGTTGAGTTGTCGTCACCGGAAAACGTCCTACACCAATATCCATTAGATTCGATGGGATTTGTACTCCTTCATTATCGTCCAACATTGCAAAATAATCATCGGTAACATATGACAAGGTCGATACCAATGAATTATCAGCCTCGTAAGTGAGTACCAAATTATCTCCCGAGTCAGTCCTGATTTTCCTGTTATCATAACTTCCCCTGCCAAAAAGCAACAGGTATTTTGGCATTCCGGTTGTATTCGATGCAGATAAAGCTCGGTCATAGAGCATTTTCATCACCCAGCGGTATGCAGTGGCATCCGGGGTCCCTGAAGAAAATTCGTTGTAAACCTGATCGGTAGTTACCACAGCAACTGTCATTTTATCTTTCTGCCTGTGAGCTTGTGCCAGCGTTTCTGCCTGGCTTACAAAATTGGGGTGTGTAATGATAACCATATCAGCCTGTGCCATACCGTGTAGATCCTGATTAGGAACATCCCCAACAATTTCAGGGGTTTGAAATGCCTGATAAACAGTAGGATCAAGTGCCACATAGCGGTTCACATCATTGGCCGAAGCAACGAAAGTCATTTTTCCATCCACCGTTTCAGTCACCATCCGACTGACATTCAACGGATCGGTAATATCCCATATCTGAATATTCCCGTTCGCGGCACTGAGCATATACTTATTGAATGTGCCTGTATTCAGGTAATCAACATTTTGGAAAGGCATAACAAATCCACTCATGGTAAGATAGCGGCGTGCGTTTACTTCCAGATAATTCAGATACCCAACTGAACCAGTAGGCTTGTCGTAGGCCAGGTTGAATGTGAAGGCATCACTCTGCGGAGTATAAGAATATATACCTGAAGTTTTTATGCCCATTTCGTAATAGTCTCCCAAAGTATTTCGCGGTACTGTAAGTGTTTTTGTCTGAACACCATTTAAACTTAAAGTAAAGTTGGGAGAGATACTGTAAGACCTGGAAGCTGCCACATCCAACCGGACTTTTGTTGAGTTGGTCAATACCGGATTCGGAAAGTTAAAAGACAAACCATACGAAGTAATTTCATTGAAAGTTTCCCCGTAAAACTCCTTTCCTGAATTGGATAAGTTGATCAGGTCCTTTTCATAAAGCTGATAATCGACAAATTCTTCAACAGGGTGAATTACAGGTGAAGCCGGTAATACGCTGGTTTTGTCCATCATCTTTTTGCCTGTTCCTGCGTCGGAAGTAACAAAATAATACCCAAAATTGGAATAGGTATTGGTGGTATGGGTAAACATCAATTTTGTTGCATCATACGACCAACTGTTCGTACCTTGCGCATAAAACAGAATATAATCCCCCGCACCAAACACTCCATCTGTCCCTTTCTGCATGGAGATAGCCAATTCTGGCAAATCATCCATCTTAGTACTCATAAAGTTCTGATCCAGTACGCCTCCCCCATATCCGAAGATACGGACATTTGATGGATCAACTCCCATCCCGGTCAAAGCCTCAAAGGTTAGATTATAAATCCCGCTGTCCTTTACTTTTATCTTTACAAATTTACCCTGTGCTAACACAGAATGGGCTGCATAGGTATGAAGTGCTGTACCGCTTACTTTTTGAGCAACAGGGCTTTTGGTAAGTTGCAGGTCAAACGACAGCAGTTTGAGTATCTTTCCTTCCTGGTTTACAAAAGGCAGGATACTCACATTCAGGATTCCGTTGGTGCCCTCCTTTAACAGGGTTACCTGGACCTGTACCTGTGCAGGAATTGAATTCACATCAAGTAGGGTGCTTTCTTCCTTGGTAAGGGCTCCATACACAGGATGAATCACCTCTGCCTGGGAGGATAAGTTCCGGTCATACTCCAATCGTTGATTAAAATACGGCAGGTGGTTTTCCGAAGGGTACTGAGCACCCTCAAACGACAGGACATTCAGGGATGCTGAACCTGCAACCCATTTCTCAATTCCTGTCCAGTGTAACTTGTACGAAGTAATTTCAGTGGTTTGTGCTTGTGCCAGGGAAACAAACAGTGAAACAAACAGCAAGAGAACAATCTTGTTTTTCATGCGACAAATACATTTTAGTTAGTTTTCTTAAACATAAAATGAATTAACGCAAATGTGACTTTATTATTATTTTAAATTAAAATAAACATGCAATAACTTAAAATAGAGTATGGTTTTTCTGTTTAAGGAAGGCAATATCCGGAAGGTAAGGTGATAACTAATTGCTTTCAAAGGATGGAATATTTAACTCACGAAAGCACTTTCCACGCTTCCAATCGATTTTCACACTCAATCTTAGGAAGATTCAGACGTGGATTTACAACCTCCCTCAATTCTGTTAGTTTGTTTATGGCATTTTGAGGAGTAATGGTATTTTCGGCTATCATTTTATCGAACACCCATAAATGGCCAAAGACGGCAATTGATTTTCTGGCAGCAAAGTTACGGAGGTTTTTGTCAGATGTCAAGATACAGCCTGATACCTTTCCTGCACATACGATGGATGAACAATCCTGTTCAGACAATTGTCTTTTTTCAGCTTGTAGAATTACCATTTCCAACAGTTCAGCCCCTGTTAATTGTATGATGGTCAACGTCCCATTGAGGATATATAATTGGAGCTCATCCACTTGTGAGACGTGCAACTCATTCAGTATTAAATCTGTGGTATAGAATTTTAGGTGTAACGCAAAAAAGTGAGGCAACAAATGTAGCTTCACCAGATCAATAAGAATATTTGCATCAGTTACAACCAGAGTCATGTAAAGAATAAAATATCATACATAACATTTTATAATTCCAAATAATCACTTGTCCTGCATCAGCGTCCAGTGTTTCTTTTACGGTTTGACGCGTTACTTATACCTGAACAAATTCGTCCCTGAATGTGGCAAGTTTCTGATTGGCCAGATTCGCTGCCTTACTCATTGATATAAGTTCCTCGGAAGTTGCCCGGTACAACAACTGTTTAAAGCGGGTAGATTGTTCCCTGCCAACATATTCTCCAAAACCAATTTCTTTTCTTCTGTTGCTATCTTTATTCAACCAAAACCTAAACCGAAGAAATCGTTCCTCAGTAATAATTCCCAGGCTTTTAGCCCTTGCCATGACTGCCTGCATTGAAATACCGTAAGTTTCTTTAATGACTATCAATTCAGGAATGCTAATATCCTTACGGGACAATCCAATTTCCTGTATAAACGTTTCCTTAGGCATCAACATAGCCCCTGCAAACCGGTGACAGAGTCTTTCCTTTTCCTTTTGGTCAATGCTTTCATCAAATATAAGTAACAAATGGGCCAATTCATGCAACGCAGTAAGGCGTTTCCTGTCAACAGGGGAATTTTTATTTATGACTATTACCGGAATGTTGTTGTTTGCCCAGCCGGAAAGACCATCGAAAGATTCATTGTCATCAATCTCAATCACTTTAATTTCTTTATCTTCCAACAGTTCGACCACATTTGGCAAGGCATTAAACCCAAGTTTCCAATAATTCAACAACTGGTTTACTGCATTCTCAACATCCTCTCCATTTGAAATGAGTATCTCTTGCAAGGGATTAATGAACACGGTGGTAAGATTCAGAAACTGCTCCAATTCAATATAATTTGATATGGAATCAGTGACCTTTTCTTTAATCGAATTAGCCTCTTTCACCAACAATTTACTTTTTTTTCTGAACTCTATATTTTCTATGCTTACCTCATACGGCCTAAAAAAATAATCCGTCTTCACCTTCAACGCAGTTGCCAGAGCCAGCAGCACCTTGCTATCGGGCATCATCACTCCCATCTCATATTTTTTAATCGCATTATGGCTCACTATGCCGTCCATTTTATCGGACAACTCACGCAATGAGAAACCGGCTAAGTTCCTGGCTGACTTGATTCTTTTTGCTATAATATCTTTCATGCTCATCTGACTGATTGGTTTACAAAAATACTATATTTATTTAATATGTAAACCAATAATACGTTTTGAATGTTCGATATTTAAGATTAATTAAATTAATTGCTACTGGCATGCCTTATTTACAACAATATCAAGATATACAAATGATTGTGCCAACTGTTTGAAATGAGAATTCAAATAGCAGGCATTCTTATAAAGAAATTAATTATGTTACTTTTTCACTAATGAGTGAATTTTTATAATTTCACCCTCAATGGAATAGATCACTCTATCTTTCTTTGATAATTTTCGGGACCATTTACCCGACAATTCATGTTTTAAAGCTTCAGGACTTGCAAATCCTGAAAAAGGAGTTTCTTTAATACTTTCTAAAATTCGTGTTAGTCTGTTTTTAGAAGTATTTGAATGACTACGTTTTATGATTGATAAATCTTTCAGTGCTGTCGGTGAAAATTCTATTTCCATAAATCTTCAATGTCGATCTTTTTACCTTTTCCTTCTGCAAATTCTTTTTCGCTTTTTCTTATTTTTGCTACAAATTCAGGATCATAAGGTGATACTTGGTCCTCTAAGCCTAATTCTTTGAAAATAGGATTTAAAAGATGGCCGTATTTTTTTAAATCAATACGTGCATACCGTGCATTTCCCTGCTTGTCCTTTTCTATTGTTATTCCTGCTATGCGTGCCATACCCGTGAGTTTTAATTGATAATACAAATATACATCTTTCGTTTTGTATTGATACCTGAATTCTTTTAAATATCAAACAATAAGACTGTTAGAGCTTAAATTGTTGTGTTTATTTCAACACATTCGTTACAAGGTGTTTGCTTCATAGTTCAATCCCTTCATTCATTACGTTTATGTAAAATGGGGTCTTAAACGGACGGTTTTCCCATTCCTTTTTTGACACAACCATAGGACTGATAAGAACTCCTGTTTTAAGTTCCAGTTCATAAATCGGATACATTATTTTTGTTTCGTCTTCCAGTGTCACCTTGTCTGAATCCACTAAAATCAACAAGTCAATATCGCTATCCTTACCCGCATCACCACGCGCCTCTGAGCCATAAAGTATTACTTTGGCACTAGGTGCTTCCTTGTGAATTATTTCGCGAAGACGGCTTACAATTTCTGGTCGTCTCATGGTGAATTTCTCTTTTCATTTATAAAACCATTAAAAATAACGTTTCTTTTTCAATAAAGTTACGCCATATTCTTTTTTTCTTAAAATCCTCTGACTTTCGGTTATGCCTTTTTTTAACTTCGCATTGTTAGTGAGATTATCAATCCTGATTTTTTGTATTCTTGAGATTTTCAATCTGTTAGCCTGTTTTAGAATGAACCAAACATTCAAACTCTTTTTTGATAATTACAAAATATCATGTAATTATTTTAAATACCCGAAAATATTTTCTGAATACTCACAATAATCTATCTCACAGCCAACACTTTTCCACACCCTGTAAACTGATTTTCCAGCGTTTTACCCTTAAAACCCACTTGCTCAAATCCCATATTCTGCTGTAGTTTGCATGCTGATTTCAACTAGTATCCACCCATTCTGCATTCGTTCTCTCTATGGTGAGTATTTAGAGGGGGTTTCGAGGGAGTTTCCTGGGGGTTTCGAGGGCTAGGACCCTCGGAACCCCCAGCCAACCCCCAGCCAACCCCCAGGCAACCCCCTCGCAACCCTGAACGAGTGAAGACCGGAATCAAGCCAACTTGAGAATACTCCCCGCATGTCTTTTTGGAACAGAAACAAGCGATACGAAAGTACGAATGCACAAAAAAGAGGTTGCCTCCGGACCCGGGGACAACCTCTCTTCAACAAGAGAATCACAAATTCTATTTCGTTACTTTCGACAGGCTGGTTTGACCTTTGACGCTGACTTTCACGATGTAAATACCGGCAGGAATTCCGGAAACATCCAGTATAGAAGTGTTATTGCCAATGAGCAACAATTTACCCTGTACATTATACACTTTTGCATTATCGGCCGTTTCACCAAGATGAATCAGGTTATTGGCACAATAAATTCGGTGCAATCCTTCTGAACCATTATTCAAGCCTGTACCTATCGAGAAGGTGGCAACAAAAGCAGTGGCAGCATTTGGAATGTAATTGGCACCGCTGATGATGGAAATATTATTTGCTGTAAGACCGCTCGATTCCAACTGGTAACCACTATCTGGAGTAGCTGTCACAGTCAGGCTTGCTCCGACAGGAACAATATCACCACTGATGACATTGGTACTGCAATTGACAACCGACAATTTACCATTTACAGGTGTCGTAACTGTCACAGGAACAAATACATCCGAAACCAGGACAGGCGACGGCAACCAATTGTACGAGAAAGCAGTATTTGTGTTTTTAGAGAAGATATTACTGATGGTATAGTTGAGTGCCTGTGCATCCGACAATTGAATGCCAGGGAAGTCCACATTGGTTGCACGGCCGGTGGTGGCTGAGCCGGGACCGGTACACTGGTATTCAGCAAAGACCGGGCTTAATCCGGTAGACATTGAGGTCCATCCTGCTGTATTGAGGGTTGCAGGTTCTACACATTTAATGTAGGCCACTTTTGGGTTGTTCTGCCATGGACGACCAAGATAGAAACTGACCATTGCTTTATTATCAAACCCAACCGTACCTGCGGGCAAAGAAGTCAAAGTACAGTTCAGGAACACATACCCAAAAGCAGATGCTGCATCAGTATTCGGGGCACAATTCACGCCGCCTTCCCTGTTGACATAAGTTGTACAGCTATCCAACACCATAACGCCATTTCCGAAAATAAAGTCAACACTTCCGGCAATATAGCATTTTTTCATGTAAATCCGACCATTGCTGTTGGTATAATAGGTATCCTGATAACCCAGCAACTTACAGTTATAATACTGTTGGCGGTCACCTTTGGTACGCAATGCCACTGCCTGGTCGCCACCGCTTGAATATGTGTTGGTTCCTGTATTTTTAATTGTATTCCTGAAAGTGATGTTCTGTGCATAAAAATCGCTGGCATCAATGGCCACACTATACGAGTTATTCGTGCCGAATGTACCGCCACCACTTGGTTTGCCGGCATAATCATCAAAAGTAACAATACAGGAATCGACATTTTGACCGATTAAAGCTACATTTGGTTTCGTAGCTGCAAGCAGGCATTTTTCATAATACGTTCCATTTTTCACGTAAATAATCCAACGTCCGGTATAATTATCGGGAACAGCCGTAAATGCCGCCTGAATGGAGCTATAATCGCTGCAACCATCCTTTCCGACCGTCTTAACAACATCTGCAGCTACTGCCTGGGTGGTAAAGGTAACCACAGGGCCATAACCGGTGCCGGTGCTGTTTGTGGCATAGGCTGAAACATAATAGGTTGTGGATGGCACCAATTGACTCAAAGAACCTGTATAGGCGCCTATTCCACTTCCATTGGTACAAATTGAATCGGCAATGGTTGGGATGGCATTGACCCGGCTCCAGCAAATACCGCGAACAGTCACTGATGAGCCTCCCCAATCAGTCACTGCACCGCCACCAGATGCTGTTTTAGCAAGTATCGAGGATATTGCTGTCGTTGTTAATACCGGGGTTGTCAGGGCAGCCATGGTGTTGAATGTAACGACAGTGCCATAACTTGTACCGGCAGAATTCACTGCATAGGCACAGGCATAGTAG
Organism: Paludibacter sp.; assembly: GCA_028710415.1. Classification (GTDB taxonomy): domain Bacteria; phylum Bacteroidota; class Bacteroidia; order Bacteroidales; family Paludibacteraceae; genus Paludibacter. Next base: position 97,924 of record JAQTUE010000017.1, read on the forward strand.
GTTGTTCCTGCTGTGAGTCCTGTAAGTTGTGTGGAAAATGAACCTGAACCCGATCCTGTCTGAATTTTTGTATCGGCAATCGTAGGGGTTGTGTTAGTTGAACTGTAAACGATACCCCGGTCGGTCACAGCAGCACCGCCATCAGAAGAAATGGTCCCTCCTGTAGATACAAAAGTAGTGGAGATACCCGTTACAGCTGCCGTGGAAATGGTTGGAGGATCGGAAGTGACCCCGGTAACCTTTCCGCAAACTGAAATACTATCCAGCCCTACCAGTTTCCACTGGTCACCCGAAGTACTCAGATGGTAAGGATAAAACCTTAGATACATGGTTTCCCCGCTATTAAAAGTATTGTTGGAAGTCAGTGGAGTCAGTGTTTTTGTAAATGCTCCATTACTAACGGCTACATCCGGTCCAAGCTGGGTACCGGTTGACAAAGTAAATGCTGGGTCTTTTGAATAAAAAACCGACACTTTAAAATCAGTGGTAGCAAATGCTGCCAATTTGAATTTCACACTATCCACGACCAATACACCCCCTGATTTTGGGGAAGCAGCAAACTGGATGTACCTGCCTTCTGCCGGGGCAGTTTCGGCTTGCCATACAGTACCGGTATAGATGGACTGTCCACCCACGGGAGTATAGGAAAGGTTGCCATAATTAATCAGGTTACTCAGGGCAGTTGTTCCGGCTAACATGGTACCGGTTACAACACTTGATGTGATATTCGAAATACAAGGCCAAACAATGGATGATGAGACTGGTACAGGATCGGTTGATCCGCCAATAGCCATATTAAGGAGTGTAATATATTTTCCGGTAATAGCTGCAGCCGATGAATTCCAGGCATAAACCCTGACATATATGGTTTGGCCTGGATTAAGTACGATACCCAGTGCTGAATATTTAAACCGGGAATAGATTGTATTTCCCAAAAGCGTATTTGAGCCTAACTGGGTAGAGGTAACAAATGTTGGGTCGGTAGAATAATAGACACTGGCTTTTAAAACTGAAGTTCCACCTGAAGTACCTATAGTCACTGAAATGGTATCAACGGTGAGTATACTCCCGGCTTTAGGGGATGCCGCAAACTGAATGTAACGGCCTGCATTTTTCACAGTTTCAGCAGGCCATCCTGTCCCGGCAGGATCCTTGAGCCTTTGCATGACCAGAGCCGGTGTTCCGACTGAAGCTGTAGCACCGGAGCCTAAAATAATACCTGTCAGGCTTTCAGCGACTGCATCAACTTGCCCTGAAGTTGTTGGTATTGATGTGGAAACACCGGCTGATACCAATGGCCAGGAAGCTACGGCAGGAGTAGCCGCCTGTATAAAGCCGTTCATACCCACCGTTCCCACTAAGAGAACGATAAAATAAAGTAATTGTTTTTTCATGAGAATTAGTTTTTAAAGTTGATTTTCAATAAGAATTATCGTTTTAGTATATGAAAAAATCTGATTACGAAAAACTGAAAAGATTAGAACGCGGAATTAATATGTGCAAAAATAAAGAAGTTAATAAGAACCCGTGTGCATTAATTATCTGAAATGGTGGATAATTTAACGCACGCTATCTGAAACAAAAAAAAGTATCATCTCCGTAAAGGAAATGATACTTTTTGTATGTACTGCTATGAATTTACGTTCTATTCAATTTTTAATAACCGTCCTGTTTGCGGATCCAGCTGTACTTTAATATGGGCTTGTTTGAACAGGCTTTCGGCCAGCGGAACGGTTACACCAAACTGAGGCATAAAGAACTGTCCGGAGTATACGGTATTCACGCCATCACCAATGACAACCTGGGTGGAGGCAGGCAGAATATAATAAATCCCTGCCTTTTCATATTTTGATTTTGAATCGTTGGCCTTCCTGTTCTGGTCAGCGGGCTTGACAGTGATATAATAGGGTGTACCACTTAAATCATCAGAGTTAACAAGACCTTTCAGGGCAGACAAACGGAACAGCACATCATTGGCAACAGCAGCAGAAGGAGTCAGGTACAGGGTTTGAACCTGAGATTCTTTGACCGTCTTGCCTACAAAGAGTTCGGTTAATTCTCGTTCCATTTTATTAAGTCCATCGAGCATGGATTTAAATGAATCGCCATCGGCAGGCAGTTTATCCTGGTCGGCAGTAAGCAGGCTGACACGGCTTTCGCGTATGCGGTAGATTTGTTTGGCAGCACCTTCGGCCAGTTTCGCCTCCGAGCCGGCCATCATGTATTCTTCGCCAAGCGGCAACAGGGCATCAGGCTGGGAATTATCCTTTAACGGCACAAAAGTAGCTTTAGGAGTTATCACTTCGGCGTCCAACGGGACATTCACACCGCAGAGTATGCCATCAGAGTTTAAGGTCAAATGGCTTGTGTGCAGGTTGCCCGAAGGCACGAAAGCAAACGTCCTGGCAGGATCAGGCACAGCATGTGTCAAAATCTGAATGCTCTTCAGCCTGTACGATGTTTTCTCCTCGGTAATTACTTTTTTAGTGGCCAGGTATCGCTCGGAATAGCGGTAAAACATACCCGGGGTTTGTATCGTTTTCTCAGTCTCCACGACTATGCAAAGCTCCGTTTTGGGCAACGCATAGATCAGGTTCGATTCCCCTTCATTAAATGCAGGAAGCACTTGTGACATGACCCGTAAGGTCAGTACAAACAGGATGGTTAATAGGAATAACTTTTTCATTTTATTTATTTCATGAAATGATTAAATAATAAATGACAGGATTATTTTTTCGCTTTAGCAGGGGCTTTCGCTTTTGCCTTCGGTTTAGCAGCAGCTTTCTTTTCCGGTTTGGCAGCGGCGGCCTTGCGACCGAACGGTTTCTTTTTATTGGCAGCCTCGGGTTGTGCAGCAATCAGTTCCCGGCACTTTTCAAGTGTCAGTGATGTTGGATCGGTGCCTTTTGGGATTTTATAGTTTATCTTATCGCAGGTAAAATAAGGTCCGAAACGTCCGTTCAGCACCTGGATCTCACTGTTTTCACCCAGGGTCTGGATAATACGGTTCTTTTCAACCTCACGCTTGTCTTCAATGATCTCGATAGAACGTTCGGTAGTTATCTCCATGGGGTCATCAGTCTTTGGAAGCGAGTAGAAAGCGCCATCATGACGGATATACGGTCCGAAACGGCCAATAGCTACCGTCATCTCCTTTTCTTCGAACAAACCCACTGTACGGGGCAATTTGAATAATTCAAGGGCATCCTCCAGTGAAATGCTTTCAATGGACTGGTCGCGACGTAAAGAGGCAAAAACAGGCTTTTCTTCTTCTTCAACAGTGCCTATTTGAGCCAGGGGACCGTACTTACCGATTTTCACCGATAACTGGCGGCCGCTTTTAGGATCAACACCCAGAATACGCTCGCCAACCTGACGTTCGGAATTCTTCATGGTATCCTCCACAATCGGGTGGAATTTCTTGTAGAACTTATCGATGGCAACCCTCCACTTGATATCCCCGTCGGCAATGCTGTCAAATTCCTTTTCAACATCAGCCGTAAAGTTATAATTGAGGATTTCAGGGAAGTATTCAGTTAAGAAATCAGTCACCACAGTGCCTATGTCTGTCGGGAAGAGTTTTGACTTCTCTGCCCCGGTATTTTCAGCTTTTATCAGGTCGGTGATCTTACCGGCCTTTAATTTCAGGACATTAATATCGCGCTTTTCAGGTTCACGGTCGCCTTTCTCTACGTACAAGCGGTTCTGGATGGTCGAAATGGTCGGGGCATAGGTAGAAGGACGTCCAATGCCCAGTTCTTCGAGTTTGCGTACCAGGCTGGCTTCAGCATAACGCGGAGGCTTTTGGGAAAAGCGTTCCTGGGCTACAATTTCTACAGGTGAAAGTTTCTCACCGTTTTTCATTTGCGGTAACAATGATTCGTCTACCGTATCGGTATCGTCATCGGTGGATTCCATGTATACTTTCAGGAAACCATCGAACACGATCACTTCGCCTGAAGCCACAAACTGATGCTTGCTTCCGGACACCTGGATATAGATAGAGGTTTTTTCCAGTTCAGCATCCGACATCTGGGAAGCAATAGTGCGTTTCCAGATCAATTCATATAATTTCTTTTCCTGGGAGGTACCTTCCACCGTATGGGCGTTCATGTAACTCGGACGGATAGCCTCATGGGCTTCCTGTGCCCCTTTGCTTTTGGTATTGAACTTGCGGGTATGAACATATTTCTGTCCTGCCATGCTGATAATCTCAGCCTTGGAAGTACCCAATGCCAGGTCGGACAGGTTTACCGAGTCGGTACGCATGTAGGTGATCTTACCAGCTTCGTACAACCGTTGGGCTACCTGCATGGTTTGAGCCACTGAATAACCCAGTTTGCGGGCTGCTTCCTGTTGAAGGGTTGACGTGGTAAATGGCGGTGCAGGCGATTTCTTAGCCGGCTTGGTGATGATATTGTCAATGCTGAATTGTGCATTCTTGCAAAGTTCAAGAAAAGCCAGTGCTTCAGCCTTGGTATTAAAACGTTGTTGAAGTTCAGACTTCAGCTCTACGGGTTTTCCGTTACTGTCGACCGATGTAAATACAGCGCTGACACGATAAGCTGCTTCGGCTACAAACTGGTTGATTTCACGTTCACGCTCCACGATAAGACGAACTGCTACGGATTGCACACGTCCTGCCGACAAGGAAGGGCGAACTTTCCGCCACAATATGGGGGATAATTCAAAACCCACAATACGATCCAGTACGCGGCGTGCCTGCTGGGCATCTACCAAGTTGATATCAATATCGCGGGGGGTGTCAATGGCATGGAGTATGGCGTCCTTGGTAATTTCGTGGAATACAATGCGACGCGTATTATCTTTTTTGAGTTTCAGTTCCTCGAACAGGTGCCAGGCAATAGCTTCCCCCTCCCGGTCCTCATCGGAAGCGAGCCATACCGTTTCGGCTTCCTTACTGGCTTTCTTTAAATCAGCGACCAGCTTTTTCTTATCGGAAGATACTACATATTGTGGTTCATAATTATTTTCGAAGTCAATACCTAATCCCTTTTCAGCTAAATCACGGATATGGCCAAAGCTTGACATGACATGATAATCGTTCCCCAGGAATTTTTCTATGGTTTTAGCTTTCGCCGGAGATTCTACAATAACAAGGTTTTTAGACATAATTCGATAAGTTAGGTATTGGTTGGTTCAAATCGGGTGCAAAATAACAAAAACAAGTTGGTACGAGCCAAATTTTCAGGCCATTATTTTTGTTTTTTATTGTATTTGGTCGAAAAATGGGCTGTAAAATCAGTTATTGAGGTTTATTTATAACGTTAAAGTAAAGAAAACTGCTTAAATTAAATCTAAAAATCATCCGTACGAAATCAACTTTACAGGGGACAACATGAAACTTTTATCGCTTATTTGGCCAAAAATAATCAATTATCCAATGCCGGGATTCTGTAGTTAAACAAGAATACCGCGATGAATGTTAGGAAAGCAACTTTTATTTTGTTTGTTTCAGGGCAGGAATAATAAATGCAATTGACATTGGGAATGCCTAAAAAACAGAGAAGCTCCTGCAAATCAACTGACTTGCATGGAGCTTTTTAGATAAAGCACTGATTTATTTAAATCTCTGCCAATACCTTTTTTATGGTTTGGAGTGTTTTTTCCAACTGCTCGGGCGTATGTGCCTCCGAAATGAAATTACTTTCATACGCTGATGGGGAAATATAGACATTCTCGTTCAGCAAGGCCCTGAAGAACCTGGCGAAGCGTTCTGTATCACTATTTTTTACATCTTCAAAATTACGTATCTCATGATCGGAGAAAAACAGGGTAAACATAGAACCGATATGATTCAGCACAATGCCTTTTCCTTTGATGATTTCTTTCAAACCATCAATAAACAGGGTGCTCTTTGCTTCGAGGTCAGCATAGAAACCAGGCTGCTGCAACAACTGCACTGTTTGTATGCCTGAAGCCATGGCTATGGGATTGCCTGACAGGGTGCCTGCCTGGTAAACCGGCCCATCAGGAGCAAGTACTGCCATGATATCATTCCTGCCACCAAAAGCCGCAGCAGGGAAACCTCCCCCAATAATCTTACCAAAAGTTGATAAGTCTGGTGTAATGCCAAAGCGTTCCTGGGCACCGCCTAATGAAAGCCTGAAACCGGTGATCACCTCATCGAAAATCAGCAATGCACCGTATTTTTTGGTTATGGTACGCAATTCAGTCAGGAAGCTCAACTCCGGGATGATCACCCCCATATTGGCTGCAACCGGTTCAATAATGATAGCTGCAATATCATCACCGTGTTTCTCGAAAACAGCTTTCACCGATTCAAGGTCATTAAAAGGAAGGCTCAGGGTATATTTTGTAAAGTCTTCGGGAATGCCACTGGACGAACTTGCATTGAGTTGGGCCACTCCCGATCCTGCCGACACCAGCAAATGGTCGGCATGGCCGTGGTAGCAACCATCAAACTTAACGATGATGTTTCGTTTTGTAAATCCCCTTGCAACCCTGATGGCGCTCATTACAGCTTCCGTTCCGGAGCTTACAAAGCGTACTTTCTCCAGCGAAGGAACCGATTCAACCAACAGTTTTGCGAGTTGTGTTTCCTGCAGGGTTGGTATACCATAGCTGGTACCCAGGTCAACGGCATGCTTCACAGCCTCATTTACCTTCTTATGATTGTGTCCCAGGATAAAGACGCCCCAGGAAAGGCAGAAATCTATGAATTCATTTCCATCCACATCCGTCAGGGTTACCCCGTTTGCCCTGGATATAAAAAGAGGAGCTGCCCCCACACTTTTCAATGCACGCACCGGACTGTTTACACCTCCCGGAATATATTTAACTGCCTCTTTATAGGCCTTTTCTGACAAACTCCTTTGCATAGTAGGTAATTATATAGTTTGCTCCGGCACGTTTAATGGCCGTAAGTGATTCGAGAAATCCAAGTTCTTCATTCAAGTACCCTGCTGCTGCAGCTGCCTTCAGCATGGCAAATTCACCCGATACCTGATAGGCCGCCAAGGGTATGGCCGGGTATGCCACACTGGCACGTTGTATAATATCCAGGTAAGTCTGGGCGGGCTTCACCATGATCCAGTCAGCCCCTTCTTCTACGTCAGCAGCTATTTCTTCCAGCCCCTGATTCTTGGTACGGTAATCCATTTGATAGGTCTTTCGGTCACCAAACGAAGGAGCTGAACCTGCTGCATCCCTGAAAGGACCGTAGAACGAAGAAGAGTATTTGGCAGAATAAGCCAGTACTTTTGCAGTCTGGTTGTTTTCTTTCAACAGTTCCTTGATGGCCTTCACCTGTCCGTCCATCATGGCGGAAGGAGCAACATAATCGGCTCCTGCCTGCGCATGCACCAGTGCCATTTGTGCCAAAAGCGGCAAGGTAGTGTCGTTATCCACTGTCTCGCCCTGAAGCAATCCACAATGACCGTGGGAAGTATATTCACACAGACAAACATCCGTAAAGATAACAATATTGGGGTAATGTTGTTTGATAAGCCTGATAGTTCTGCAAACCAGTGAATCGGGATCATACCCGGCACTGCCAACTTCATCTTTCAGATCATTTTCAATGACTCCAAAGAGGAGTATTTTATCAATTCCCAACTTTACAGTCTCTTCCAGGTCTTTTACCAGCTCATCAGGTGAAAACCTTGAAATTCCTTTCAGGGAATGAATGGGTTGAACTTCATCAAAGCCATCCACAATAAAATAGGGATAAATAAAATCTTTCACCGATACCCGCACGTCTGCATACCTATCGCGTGTAGCTGCATCCAGCCTGTACGGCCTGAAACGAGAGAATTGTCCCTCTGCCTCAATTGAGGCGTTTTTGTTACTGTTGTTCATTATAAATGATTTATATTTTGATGATTAATCTAAAATGTGTACATATTCAGTCGCCGATCTTACCCCCCTTTAGGGGTTGGGGGTCGTCTTATTTTCTTAGTTCATTAAATCTCTTCTCTGTTTCTTTTCCCCTGAAAATATATTCTTTCCCTTCCGGGAAATGACCGTACAACCGTATAAAATTAGTAACGCAGGAAGGTGATGAGAACACAATGACCTGTACTTTCGATACATCCAGGGGCTTCAGGTTTTCCGGATACGTATTCCGGTAAACAGGCAAGGTGGTTACCTCCCACCCTAGTTTGGTTAATCCATCCGGAAGTACCGGCAATCCTAAATCAGATCGTGGGATCAGTACTTTTGCAGGAGCAATACTACCTGACTGGATATCTTTTAATAATCCTTCCGAAGATTCAATAACAGAGGCTTGCAGGTCGGGGATGATTCCGGCTTCCTTTAATGCCTGTGAAGTTACCTTTCCTACGGATGCTATTTTAATGCCTGTTAATGACCGGCTGTCTTTTCCCTTTTTATAGATTGCTTCGAAGAAGTAATTGACAGTATACCGGCTGGTAAAAAAGATCCAATCGTATTGTTGCAGGTTGTCAAGGGCTATATCCAGCTCCGGGTTTGGATCAATTCTGTCAATTTGTATTAGCGGTTGGTGAATAACTTTCCCCACCTGTTCATACTGTTCTTTCTGTGTCCCGGTAACTAATATAACAGGTTTTGCAACGGCTTGTTCGGAGTTATTCTTTAAGGCAACCACGTCCCCGATAACAATGATGACCGGTGTTGGATAAACAGTATCGCCCGCAGCCAGCTCTTCAAGTGTTGAGAAAAACTCCTGCTGGTCAGGCATGGAGACATTGTAAGTCAACAATACCGGAGTCTTTGGATTCTTACCCTGAGCAATTGCTTTTTGTGAAATCAACTTTATATTCGCTCCGGACATGTAATACACCAGGGTATCGGTATCCGGTATTTTGACATCTTCTGAATGTCCCGATATAAAAGCTACCGATGAGGCTATTCCCCGATGGGTCAGGGGTACTTTGGTAAGGGAAGATACAGCTATTCCTGAAGATACCCCGGGAATAACCGCCACCTGTACAAAGTTCTTTTGAAGGTATTCTATCTCTTCACCACCATGTGCAAATACCATGGGATCACCTCCTTTTAGCCTGACAACCTGTTTCCCGGCTTTCGCTGCATCCAGCAACAAGCGGTTGATATCGTCCTGTTCGAAGCTGTGGAGGTTCTTACGTTTCCCTACATACACTTTCTCAGCATTGTATTTTTCTAAATAATCTTTATCCAGCAGATCATCATGAAAAATAATGTCTGCTTTACTGAGGGCTTTATCCCCGCCAATAGTCAATAAGTCTGGATTCCCCGGGCCAAAGCCTACCAGGGTTACCGTGCCATAGTGAGTTCGACTATCTTTGTCTTTAAAAAGCAATTTTAAATCTTGCCTGCCAGTCCGGGATACTATCGCCAGGTTTCCCTGCAAAGGGTGTGTTTCAAAGGGTAATTCTTCTGCTACCCTATCCGTCAAACCCAGTCGTTGCAACGCACAGGAAGCAACAATCAGGGCATCAATCTTACCTTCATCAACCAGTTCTATCCGTTCCTCAATGGTACCCCGTATGCTTACGACTTGTACATCTGGACGTATTGCCAGTAATTCCTTCCTTCGGGCTGGTGAACTGGTTCCAACCTTCGCACCAATTGGTAATTCTTTCAAGGTAGAGTCATTCCGGCTAACTAATGAATCAGTCTGGTCATCAGCGGCAAATAAAGCAATCACTTCCAGTCCCGGCGCAAGAGGGTATGGCAGATCCTTAGCAGAATGAATGGCAATATCAGCCGTTCCATTCAGGATAGCCTGATCAAGTTCACGTGTAAACAAATCTACGGGTGGATTTTCCAGTAACGAAATTTCCTTATGCTTGTCACCATACGATTCAAGCACGATCAATTCGTACTTCAATGCAGGATAAAAGTCAAAAACCTCCTGCACCTGCACTAATGCAAGTGGACTTTTACGGCTGATCACTTTTAAATTACTCATTGTATTGTCCTGAAATTTGTATACACTATTGATTCATGTTATCTTCTACTTTCTCAAATGGAGTATTCGACATCCCGATTTATCGGGACTCTTAAAACCTTTCAAACTATTCAAACCTTTCAAACCTTATTTTTCTTTTTTACTTCCCTAAATACAAATTTATGTCACCTCAGAACCCACCCTTTGTCCCTTATTTAAATGATTCATTCACAATAACAGAATAAGGGAATAAGGTTGGGATTTAGGGGGTTACGGTTTTCTACTAAGGGTGCCAAAACAAAAATAAGGGTTTTAAATGCCAGGATTTATACAGTTAATTGGTTGATTAGTTGATTGGTTAATTGGTTAATTGGTTAATTGGTTAATTGGTTAATTGGTTAATTGGTTGATTGGTTACCCGTTTAATCAGATTATTCCTTCAATTGTAGAGTACTCCAATACCAAAAAACGCGGAACACGGAACTTTGAACACGAAACGCTACCCCAAACCTTTCAAACCTTTCAAACTATTCAAACTATTCAAACTTGCCTGTTCGACTTTGTTTTTTGTTACCCCAATGTTTTTAAAATCTCCAGTCCTTCATTCCATTCCCCGAATCCGGATAGGTTGTTGATATGCCCTGCTTCCCCAATGTTGATAAATTTACTACCCCAGTTTTCAGCATAATTCTTAGACTTTTCAAGAGTTGTCCAGGGGTCATTGGAACTGGCAACCAGGATGGTCGGGAACAATACTTTGCTGTCAGGCGAGGTTACAAATAGTTTCTGATTTATTTTTCGTTGCACCAGCTCCACATCAGGAGGTGCTACCAGCATAGCCGCTTTTATTTTACCCTGATAGTTTTTTGCCCATTCTACAACAGTCAGGCAACCCAGGCTATGTGCTACCAGCACCACTGTTTCAGGGTCGTATCCGGCAATTGCTTTCTCTACATTGCCTGCCCACTCGTCTATATCCGGATGATCCCAGTCTTTTTGATGGATCCGTTTGAAATTTGGCTGTGTCTTTTCGAACTGTGTTTGCCAATGATCGGTACCTGAACCACCAAGACCCGGAACGATAAAATAGTTTGTCATATGCTTTAAAATTTCAGGTTCATGTTACATTTTTTCTTTCTCAACTGCCCATCCAATTACTGGATTTGGTAGTTTGTAATCGATAATGCAAAATTCCGGATTTTTAAGCATTGCTGCAATCGCACGATGATGGTAAATATATACCTTAAAAGAGGTAGGAAAATTTAATGATTCAGATAGATAGCAAGAATAGAATACGGATCTTTATTTCTTTAAATTGAAAAGTTAGTTCTAGTAACAGAAACTAAATAATGTCGTATTATTGTAATTTAAATAAGGGAATAAGGGTTAGATTTTATAGCTTAACATTTCTACTAAGGGTTAAAAAACAAAAATAAGGTTTTTAATTTAAAGCCCTTATTTTTAGATATTAACCCTTCGTAGAAAACCTAACTCCCATCATAAAAACCCTTATTCCCTTATTTAAAAAAGCTGTTTTAGTCGTATTTTTCAAGAAATAAAACAGGACAATATATTATTTCAACCACTTAAACCCAATACCCCAATCATTCATACGTGTATGAATAAAATCCGCATTCAATCCGCCAGATCAGTGAACATCCGCGTTCCAATCTTTATTCAAATAGATTTAAAAGTACTTCTAAATTCAATACCCTAATCATTCATACTTGTATGAATAAAATCCGTATTAAATCCGCCAAATCAGCGAACATCCGCGTTCTAATCTTAAAATCAGTTTCTGAAAGCTGTTGTAGAGACTTTATTGTTTTTTGTACAGAATTTTTCAACTTCCTCATCAATAATCTGTAGTGCGACATCCACTTCCTTCATCCTGGCCTCCTTATTCTGATTCACCCTATCTTTAATATCTTCAAGATTATAAAGTGTCACATTAGGCAGTAACCCGATACTTTCATCCACATCACGCGGGAAAGCCAGGTCAAGGATCAGTATTTTCTGATTGGGCGATATGTGCTCGGGCCTTACAATCAGGTGAGGTGCCGAAGTAGCTGTGATCAGCACATCCGTATAGTCCAAAAAAGGTTGCATCTGGTCCAGCTGGAATGCCTTGCAGCCATATTTCGCTGCCTGTTCCTGAGCCTTCTCAAAATAACGGTTTCCCAGAAAAATAGAGTAGGCACCCTTTGACTGCAGGAATTTAATAATGTCTTCATTCAGCTTGTTCACCCCAAGCAAGGTGATCAATGCATTTTTGAGTTGCACTTTCTCCTGTACCAGGCATTCGATAACCGCCTGGCTATGGGATACGGCACCCTGCGATATGGCTGATTCAGTGCGGACCCTTTTCCCTACACTCAGGGCTGTCTGGAACAGTCGATGCAAGGATGAGGACAAGGCATGTTTTGAGCTCGAATCCTGATAGCAGTTTTTCACCTGTCCCTGGATGGCACCTTCCCCGATCAACGAAGACTCCAACCCTGAAACAACGCTAAAAAGGTGTTGGGCTATAGCCTCAGGCACACTTCCTTCTCCCCAGTAAACCTCAACACGGTCGCAGGTTTGCAACAATACATGAGGGGTATCTTTGGGCAGCTGAAGTGTCCTGAAAAACTGTTCACGCTCTGCCAGGGAGCTTGTTTTCTGGCTACTGGATATGTATTTGACCATTTTCAATTAATTCTTTTATTTGATTCCGGATATCAACCGACTGATAAACATTCTGTGCATTTGAGGCAACTGAAATAGTGATATGTCCCTCTTTATGAATGGCGGGTGATACAAAATCACACAGGAATGGCGCATCACACACACTGGTTAAAATATCCAGCGTCTCCGCATCCTGCTTTATCCTGCGGTTCAGTTCATGGTCGCCGGTGCAGACATATACCAGGAAGAATCCTTCCAGGTCGCTTTTCTCATACTCTTTTTCAATAAAAGTAAACGGCAGTTGTTTTATTTCAGGCGTAAATTCAGGGGCAATCACCGTCACCTGATTCACAAAGCGGGCCATGATGCTTCCTTTATGAGTCGCTACTTTTCCACCGCCAATAAGCAATATTTTCTTATTGGTAACATTGATGGAGATGGGTAGAAACTGTAAATCTTCTCTTTTCATTTGGAGATTGGTTAATTGGTTGATTGGTTGACTGGTTAATTGGTTAATTGGTTGATTGGTTAATTGGTTGATTGGTTCTGACTTGTCCGTATCTGGTGTTTAAATCAAAATACGTAGTATTTTTCTTATCCGTTTTTAATCCGCCAGATCAGCGTTCATCAGCGTTCTAATCTTAATTCCTACTTGTTCAGGTATTCGCCTCTTTATTCATAGAAATTCAACCCGGCAGTGGTGGCTTTAATATACTCCTTACGAATTACGAAGTCTCCGAAATGCTCATCCTGCAACCTGGTTTGTGCAAAATCCTGAAGAATAGGGGTTAATACCTCGATAATTCCGTCTTCGTTCAGCATCTCCTTGTACAGTTTATTAAGCCTTTCACCGGTAAATCCGGCACCCAGGTAAATGTTGTATTTCCCGGGAGCCCTGCCTACCAGTCCGATCTCTGCCAGGTAAGGCCTGCCGCAACCATTGGGGCATCCGGTCATGCGAATGCTGATAGGTACTTGCAACAGATCGTTTTCTTCCAGCACTTTATCTATCCTGGTGATTAATGTTGGCAGGTAGCGTTCCGCTTCTGCAAAGGCCAGCCCGCAATAAGGCAATGCGGCACAGGCTATCGAGTTCTGACGGAGCATAGACAGGCTGGAAGCCTCTACAATCTGGTATTTCTGTAGCAAGGCATGTATGGCTTGTTTTTGTGATTCCGGGATACGCGCTATTACCACGTTCTGGTTCCCGGTAAGAATAAATGTCCCGGTATGGATAGCTGCTATTTCACGGATGGCTGTCTTGGCTAAATACCCGTCACGATCGATCAGCTTTCCCCCTTCCACAAATACGGTATAATGCCAAAAACCATCAGCACTTTTTGTCCAGCCGTACTTATCACCCATGGTACTGAATTTGTAATCCCTCACAGGTTCCAGGGTAATGCCCGAAACACGTTCTATTTCTGCTTTAAAGAAGTCAAGACCCAGTCGGTCAATGGTATATTTCAGCCGGGCATTCTTCCTTTCGGATCGGTTGCCATTGTCCCGTTGAAAAATAAGGATCGCTTCTGAAACATCCACTACTTTTTCTTTCGGGATATAGCCAACCACATCGCCGATACGCGGATAGGTGCTTTTATTTCCAAAACTATAGGCCATTCCCCCGCCTACCGACACATTGTACCCTGCTAACTTTCCTTTTTCAACTATGGCAATAAAACCAAGGTCATTGGACAGTACGTCGGTATCGTTCCGGGGTGGTACTGCAATCGCTATTTTAAATTTCCGTGGCAAATAAGTTTTGCCGTACAGCGGTTCTTCTTCCTTCTCCCCGCCTTCAAGCAGTTTCCCGTCTAGCCATATTTCATGATAGGCATTGGTCTGGGGTGTAAGATGCGCCGATATCCGTTTGGCATCTTCGGCGACTTCAGCATGAATGGACGACTCAAACGGATTGGCCGAGCACATCACATTCCGGTTCACATCACCGCAGGCTGCAATTGTATCGAGCAGGGTTTTGTTTATTTCTTTTATGGTCGTTTTCAAATTCCGTTTCAATACCCCATGCAACTGAAAAGTCTGGCGGGTAGTGAATTTCAGGTTATGATCGGCATATTTTTCAGACAAAGCGTCTATGGCCAGCCATTGTTCGGGAGTAGCCACACCGCCCGGTATGCGGATTCGTATCAGGAAACTGTAAAGCGGTTCCAGCTTCTGACGCCTGCGTTCATTGTCCAGGTCGCGGTCTTGTTGTTGGTAGGTACCGTGAAACTTTATCAAGACCTGGTCATCTGCCCGTAATGAACCAGTCAGTGGATCTGTCAGGCTTTCGTTGAGTGTACCCCGCAGGTAATTGCTGTTCTCCTTGATGGTTTCTAATGCCGAAGGTTTTGGGGTGTTTATGTTGTTGTCCATTGGAGTTTTCTTAAATGGTAAATTGTAAATGAATAAATGGTAATTGAATAAAAAGTAAATATCAAAAATGGTAAATAGTAAATGACCAAATAGTAAATGCCTGAAATTGTAAATTGTAAATGATTAAATTGTAAATTTTCAATAGACATCCAGTTGGTACCTTTTTTCCTTTTGTAAGTTATCAAAGTATTCCAGGGCCTGTTCTTTTTTCATCACTCCTTGTTTTTCAATGATCTTTATAAATGCAGCCTGTACATCGCCAGCCATTTTCTTCATGTCGCCGCAGATATAAATATGTGCACCCTCTTCCACCCATTTGTAGATTTCCGGGGCATTCTCAAACAACCGTTGCTGTACATATTCTTTTTGGGGACTATCCCTCGAAAAGGCAACCGACATGTTAGTCAATGCTCCCGATTTAAGGTATTCCAGCCACTCAGCCTGGTACAGAAACTCCGATTCAAAGTTCCGGTTTCCAAAGAACAGCCAGCTCTTTCCACGTTTTTCGGATAACTCCCTGTGTTGCACAAAGGCACGGAAGGGGGCTATTCCGGTTCCTGCTCCGACCATGATGATCGGCGTTTCTTCGTTTTCCGGCAATCTGAATGCAGGGTTTGATTCTATAAACAGCTGTACGGTTTCATTTTCGATATTTACATCCGACAAATAGTTGGAACAGGTTCCATGCTTTAACCGGCCGTTGTCTTCAAACTTTACGATTCCAACCGTCAGGTGCAATTCACCCGGATAGGCTTTCGGACTCGATGCTATGGAGTAATACCGGGCTTGCAATGGCCTGAGGAGTAGGATCAGTTCCTGGGCACTTAGCTTTGCCGGATATTCCTGGAACAAATCCACTATATCCCGGCCTTTCAGGTATTCCTTATACTTTTCAGGTTTCTCAACAAGTTTTTGAAGTTCAGCGTTAGGCTTTAAGTTCAGGTAACGGCCTATTACATCCGTAGTTATTTTAGAGAGTTCAAAATCACGGTAAAGTGCTTCGTAGAGTGTTGTTTTGTTTCCTTTCACATCAACCGGAGCAGAAGCCTGCTGCCCTGTAACCTGCAATACTTCGTTTACCAGTGCAACCGGATTTAATGGGATGATTCCGGCAGCATCGCCCGGTTCAAACAAAAGATCCTTTGCCTCTTCTGTGTTCAGTTCCAGATGCAATGTCTGTCGTTCAGAACCTTTTCCATGCAGGGATATTTTTTCAAGTACCGGCGCCAGGAAGGGATTTTTCTTTGTGAAAGAAGATGCTTCAGTTTTTACAGTTTTTTGACCTGACTGATCCATGCGGAAAGCACGGGTAGCATTCGATGATTTCACCACACTATCCGTTGCAAAACTGGCAATAGTATCTTTCAGCCATTGTTCGGCAGGTTCTTCAAAATCGACATCACAGGCTATCATCGGCACCTTTTTGGTGGCACCTAGTTTCTCCAGTTGGCTGTCAAAATCTTTTCCGGTCTGGCAAAACTGGAAGTACGACGAGTCGCCCAATGCCAGTACGGCATAGTTGACTCCCTCAAGCCCGGGTGCCCTTTTGCTGAAAATATGCTCGTGCAGGCCTTTTGCCGCCAGGGGTGGTTCGCCTTCTCCATGAGTGGATACAATCACTATCAGGTTTTTCTCCGTGGGCAGGTCATGAAGTTTATAATTCTCCATGCTTTTAACGGTCACTGCCAATCCTTGTGCACTGGCTATCTCCCGGGCTTTCTTTGCCAGTCCTTCCCCGTTTCCGGTACGCGAACCATACAAAACAGTCAGTGACGGAACATTCTCAGCAATTGTAATAGTCTCGGTCTGCACAGGTTCTACTGCCCCGGCATGCTGAGCCAACTTCCCGGCCAGATAGCCAGATGCCCAGATCAACTGATCCCGGTTCATGGAACCGGTGAGTTTCGTAAACAGTTCTCTTTGATCGGAAGTTAATATATCGGATAGTGATGTACTCATTGTTTGTGGGTTAGGTTTATGTATGTCAATGAAATCTAGATTTCATAATCGGGTTCGGTCACTTTTTCACGGCCAATGTTGATTTTATTCCATAGCCTTTCGTGAAAATAATACAGCGTAAATTTGGTGAGTATCTCCACCCCGCTGATCGACATGGCAATAGTAAATTTTCCTGTTATAAAATAGGATATCACAAAGGTGTCAATGGTTCCGGTAATTCGCCATGAAATTGATTTCAGAACGCTTCGGTAGTTTTTATCTTTCAAGGGTATTGTTTTTTTTTAGTTTCTTTTGATTATACAAAATTAGACTTAACCCCCGGTTCCCACCATACCCGCATAGCGGTAAATTTATACCCTGTTGATGGTATACTTAGAGTTATAAATATACAATTCAGCGACTTAAACTTGAGCCGAATGATTCCGGGCTCATGTTTTAAAAGAATTAAGTGTGATTGCAACATTCTACGGGTCCTCCGGTTCAAAACGAGCATTCCTGGACCCATTCTCCATGATGTAACTGTATTATCTGAATTGTAATATCTTTTTCATTTAGATAACATTTAGATATCCCACCCTTATTATGATATGGGATATCTAAGGGATATCTAAGGGACATTTAAGGGATATCTAAGGGATATCTGCATTCTCATGGAGATATGATGAAAAAAACAATTGATGGAAAAGAATCGAATATAGATGAATTAAGAACTATCGGAAAGTGTACTTCCTGTTATATTGTAAAGTTCAAGTCACTTAAAAACAGGAATCCAATCCTTTTTAGTGGAATGGTTTAAGGCTTCTAATTTACTAAATCAGCAATATGCAACGTTCTATGATTTATGTCGAATAAGAGTTGGTGCGAATCACCTGATTATCTCCGGTGTAATCCGCATTCCTTCTGATCTGGATTTTCCCACCACCAGCGTCCGGCACGGATATCCTCACCGGGTTTAATGGCACGGGTACAGGGCTGGCATCCAATGCTTGGAAATCCCTGGTCCTGAAGTTTATTATAAGGCACCTTGTTTGTTTTGATATACTCCCACACCTGTTCTTCGGTAAAATGAATCAGCGGATTAAGTTTTATCAGTTGATTTCCTTCGTCCCATTCCACCAGCTGTACTCCCTGGCGGGTAATGGACTGTTCATTCCTCAAGCCGCAAATCCAGACTTCCAGTCCTTGGAATGCACGCTTCAGGGGATTGAGCTTACGCACCCGGCAACAGGCTTTGCGCTGGTCGATCCCATTGTAGAAAAGGTTGATCCCTTCGGTCTTCACCAGCTCCTCCACCTCTTTATAGTCGGGAAACATCACATCCAGATGAATGTCGTATTTAAGATTTGTCTTTTCAATCAGGCTGTACGTTTCAGGAAACAGGCGTCCGGTATCGAGGGTAAAAATACGCGTAGATTTGTCGATTTTCACGATCAAATCAGTCAGCACCTGGTCCTCAATACTTAGGCTCGAGGACAGTGCTATTTTTCCTTTGTATTCAGCCAGAAAATACCGCAGTACCTCTTCGGGGGACTTGCCTTCAGACTGTTTGTTGAGTTGTTCTATATTTTGATTCATGATATTAAATAGTAAATGTCTCATCTTCCAGGTCATGCACAATCATACCTGCCCCAACGGTTTCAAAGGTGTTTTCATCAATCAGTACCAGGCTACCTGTAATACGGTTTTCTCCATAAGAATCATATTTCAGCGGCTTTAGAGTTTTGATTGTAATATGGGCAATATCATTTACTTTCACCGTTTTATCATCCAGTATATTCTCCAGGCTGTTGATATTTACCTTGTAATGGACTTCCTTAATCACTGCCCGGGTTTCCTCGGTGGCATGACGAATAATGTATTTACCTCCTACATTAAGGGGTTTATGATTCAACCAGCAGATCAACAGGGAAACATTGGCACTGACTGTTGGCTTTGGTTCATCCAGCTTAACAAGAATATCCCCGCGGCTAATATCCACATTATCTGCCAGGCGGATTGTAACCGACTGTGGTGTATAGGCTATGTCCAATGATTTATCCCCTTCGTCGATGGCTATGATCCTGGATTGAGTATTGGAAGGCAGGACTTTTACTTCATCACCAACCTTAAAAGTACCTCCCGAAATACGGCCTGCATACCCTCGGTAATCATGAAAATCATCAGTGTGCGGGCGGATAATGTATTGCACCGGAAAACGTGCCGGCAATTTGGTCTCATCTTTGCGTACCGGCAAAGTCTCGAGCATATGCAACAAGGTATCCCCGGTATACCATGGAGTCTTTGCGGAAGCATCCACTACATTATCGCCATCACGGGCTGAGATCGGTATAAAGATGACATTCTTAAGTTTCAGGATAGCCGCAATTGCCTCGTATTCTGTTTTAATATCGTTGTACACGGTTTCTGAGAAATCCACCAGATCCATTTTATTCACCGCCACAATCACATTCGGGATTTGCAATAAGGACGCAATATAGGAATGGCGTTTGCTTTGTTCAATGATACCATTGCGGGCATCAATCAGGATTATGGCCACATCAGCGGTAGAAGCACCGGTAACCATGTTCCGGGTATATTCAATATGCCCGGGAGTATCGGCAATAATAAATTTACGCTTTGGGGTAGCAAAATAGCGGTAAGCCACATCAATGGTAATACCCTGCTCCCGCTCAGCGCGCAAGCCATCGGTAAGCAATGCCAGGTTCACTTCTTCACCCCCACCCAGCCTTTTGCTGGCATCTTTCACTGCCTGAAGCTGATCTTCGAAGATGGATTTACTGTCATACAGCAACCGTCCTATCAGGGTACTCTTTCCATCATCCACACTCCCTGCCGTACTGAAGCGAAGCAGTTCCATATCCAGGTAACCCCCAACTCCGTCAGTTGACTGAGAACTGGAGATCGTATTGTTTTGTATATTTTTATTTGAAATCATAAATCTAATTTTTAATGATAGTACGGCTATATCTTATTCCCCTTTAGGGGTTCTTATATTCCTCCCCTTTAGGGGTCGGGGGTTCTTTCTTCAATCAAAAATATCCCGCTTTCTTCCGGTCTTCCATGGCAGCCTCGGAACGTTTATCATCGGACCTGCCACCACGTTCAGTAATCCTGGAACTGGCTATCTCATCAATAATATCCTCGAGTGAATCGGCAGTGGAAAGGGTTAAGCCTGTACAGGTTATATCGCCAATGGTGCGGCAGCGTACTTTGCGTACTTCAACTTTTTCAGTGGGCTTGCGTGGTATGGCATCCAATGCGGCATACCAGATTCCATCCCGTTCGAATACTTCCCGGGTGTGGGTATAGTAAAGCGAAGGCAGGGGAATGTTTTCCTGCAAAATATATTGCCAGATATCCATTTCCGTCCAGTTGCTGATCGGGAATACCCGGAAGTGCTCACCAAGTTGTTTCTTGCCATTGAAGATATTCCAAAGCTCAGGGCGTTGGTTCTTAGGATCCCACTGGCCAAATTCATCACGATGGGAGAAGAAACGTTCTTTGGCACGTGCTTTCTCTTCATCACGACGGGCTCCACCCAATGCCGCATCGAACTTATGCTTTTCAAGCGTATCGAGCAGGGTTACAGTCTGAAGTTTATTCCGGCTGGCGGAATAGCCTTTCTCTTCCACTGCACGTCCTGTTTCAATGGATTCCTCCACGGAACCTACAATTAAATCAGCGCCCAGGAGTTTTACCAGTTCATCCCGATAGGTAATGGTTTCTTCAAAATTATGCCCCGTATCGATATGAACGAACGGGAATGGGATGGCAGCAGGATAAAAAGCCTTGTAAGCCAGATAGGCCATGACGATGGAATCCTTGCCTCCTGAAAAAAGGAGCACGGGTTTTTCGAACTGGGCTGCCACTTCACGCATGATAAAGATGGATTCGGACTCTAATTCTTTCAGATGGGTTAGTTTATAGGAGCTCATGGTTTGAAGGGTTTGAAGTTTGAAGTTTGAAGTTTGGAGTTTGGGGTTTGAGGTTTGTCTATCGAATGTTATGGTTAAATCAAATCTACAGCAAATAGTAAATGGTAAATGAAAAAATAGTAAATGGTTTTATGGTAAATGATAAAATAGTAAATCTATTTAATTTGACAATGCAAAATTACGGTATACACTTCTACTACACCATACCGATGAGGGGGTATATTGTATACCGCTTTTAGGGTATTTACCTTTGAAACAACAGCAAATCGGTATAATTATGCTGTAATTCCACCAAACATACATGCAGGAATCGACTTGCAAAGACTACCATAATTTAAAAAGGGTTATGATTCCAAAGAAATATTATTGACTAATAGCGAACATATGTTCATAACTATTCGTACCTTTGCAGTCACAACTCAACAAACACTTTCCATGGCCCGTCCAAAACAAGACCGTAAAATATGCAACCCACCCCTGATGCAGGGATTTAAACCTTATGGCATTCCAAGGAATACACTCAGTTCATTATCGTTGCTTTTTGATGAATACGAGGTAATCCGTTTGCTGGATTACGAAGGAATGAACCAGGAACAGGCTGCTGAGAAAATGAATGTTTCCCGTCCTACCCTGACCCGAATCTATGAGAAAGCCCGCAAAACAATTGCAACTGCTTTTGTGGAAGGTAAAATGATACTGATAGAAGGTGGGAATGTCCAGTTTGAAAAACAGTGGTTTCGTTGCAAGCGGTGTTTTAAACTGGTAGGCGGACTGGAGAATCATGTACGGTGCAAGGATTGCAAGAACTTCTGCAATGATGAACTGACACCGATAAACAGAATATGACTGATTTATTTATCGCTTTCAACAAACAAAATCAAATTTAGGATTAAAACGATATAAACAAAACAAGTATGAAAATTGCTGTCCCTACAAAAGAAAACAACCAGGTGGATGCTCATTTTGGGCATTGTGAATTCTACACCGTTTACACCATTTCTGATCTGAACAAGATCCTGACTGAAGAACGCATGGATTCTCCACAGGGTTGCGGTTGCAAATCAAATATTGCAGGTGAATTCGAGCATGCAGGAGTAAAAACAATGTTAGCCGGTGGAATCGGTGATGGGGCTGTTAATGTACTGAATGCTCACGGAGTTACTGTAATTCGTAATTGTCAGGGTGATGTAACTGAACTGGTTCAACAATACCTGGATGGCAACGTGAAAGATAGCGGCAGCAATTGTGCAGCCCATGGACAAGAGGATGGACATGTTTGTAGTCATAATTAAAAAGGCAGGAGTATGATTGAACATGAATATAAATTCAGGGTTACCTACCCCGATACCGATATAATGGGGACCATGCATCATGCAAATTATGTAAAATATTACGAAGCAGCCCGTTGGGAATTGTTTCGGAGTATTGGAGTTTCGTATAATTCAGTGGAAGAAGCCGGCGTTATGTGCCCGGTAATTCGCATGAATTTCAGGTTTATAAAAGCGACACGCTACGATGAACAACTCACGGTCATAACGACATTAAGAACCGTGAAAGGTGTACGAATCTGGTTTGACTATAAGCTTTATAACGAGCAGAACGAATTGATCAATGAAGCCGAAACTGAATTGGCTTTTGTTGGTAAAGATAATTGGAAACCCTGTGCAGCCCCTGACTTTTTACTTAAAGCCATTCATGCAAACAGTAAAATATAATTACAATTCAGTATATGGCATCCAAAAAACTCATTACAAAACAAGTACACAGAATCATCTATTTAATTCTGGCAGTAGCTTGTTTAACCCCGTTTATTACTCCGCCAATAGCACTGTTTTTAGGATTGGCATTTGCACTTACATTTGGCTCGACGTTTCCATTGTTTAATAAGAATGCTTCAAAATACTTACTGCAGATATCGGTAGTGGGATTGGGATTTGGCATGAATTTATCCGATTCAGTCAAAGCAGGGTCCGATGGCATGTTATTTACCCTGTTTTCGGTAGTATCAGTCATGTTCATTGGTATTTTGGCAGGCAAGTGGCTTGGTGTTGCCAAAGTGCCATCCTATCTGATTGCTTCCGGCACGGCTATTTGTGGCGGGAGTGCCATAGCAGCGGTTGGGCCGATTGCCAAAGCCAACGAAAGCGAAATGTCGGTATCGCTGGCAACTATATTTGTGCTGAATGCAATAGCCTTGTTCTTATTCCCTGTCCTGGGTCATTGGTTGCATCTTTCACAACACCAGTTTGGCATGTGGGCCGCCATTGCTATTCACGATACCAGCTCGGTGGTAGGTGCCGGAGCAACTTTTGGGGAAGAAGCCCTGAAGGTAGCAACAACCGTGAAGCTCACCCGGGCGTTGTGGATCATACCATTGTCTTTATTCACCTCCATTTATTTTAAATCGAAGGGTGATAAAGTAGTCATTCCCTGGTTTATTTTGTTCTTTATACTGGCCATGGTAATGAACTCATACCTCACAATCCCGGCAAAGATAACCCATGAGATTGTGACTGTTTCCAGGCAAAGCCTGACCATGACACTTTTCTTTATAGGTGCCGGGTTATCACGGTCAACGATTAAGATGGTCGGTGTAAAACCACTCGTATTGGGTATCATCCTTTGGTTTTTTATTGCCGTAATTAGCCTGGGCTTTATTTATTTTTTGTATTGAAATTGGTCGAAGGTCAAAGGTCGAAGGTCAAAGGACGAAAGACCTTAGACATTTGACATTAGACATTAGACCCTTGACATTAGACATTAGACAAAAGAACATGAACAAACAAAATACTTCCCAAACAATTATTTGCCTGGTTCGCCATGGAGAGACAGACTGGAATACATTAGGAAAATTACAAGGCACAGAGGATACTGAATTAAACTCTACCGGCCGCGAACAAGCCATTGAAGCAGCCAGCTATTTTGATAAGGAATCGTGGGATATAGTTGTTTCAAGTCCTTTGAAGCGGGCACTGGAAACAGCACAGATTATTGCAAACAAAATATCAATCCCTGATATCCATATGAATGATGAACTTGTTGAACGCAGTTATGGTGATGCAGAAGGGTTATTACCCGAGGAACGTTTACTCCAATTCCCGGATGGTATTGTTCCCGGGCAGGAAGACTTCGAACATTTACGGGAACGGGCTATGGCTGCTTTAAATATAATTGCAACTGAATTCATGGGCAAAAAGATCATTGTAGTCTCCCACGGAGGAATCATCTATACCATTTTGTACACCCTGCTGGGAAGTGCATTCAACAATTTAAAACTCCATCTGAAGAACGGGAGTATTAATAAACTCAGGTTGGAGAACAATACCTGGTCGGTGGAGTTTTATAATAAAACGTCCAATGAATTAATCCCGGTTCAGAAGAACCAAAATGAACAATAACTATGAAAGGAAAATTTGAAACAATAGTCAATGAAAACAGGCCTGTGATCGTTGATTTTCATGCCCTGTGGTGCGGACCGTGCAAAGTACAGTCTCCTATTTTAAAACAGGTAGCCGATGAGTTGGGTGAAAAAGTAAAAGTCATAAAAATTGATGTGGATCAAAACCAGGAAATAGCCGGGAAGTATCGTATACAGAGCGTCCCGACCCTGATGATCTTTAAGAATGGGGAGGTGAAATATCAGCAGGCAGGGGTACATACCAAACAACAACTGATGGGTATACTGACGAATATTTTATAATCTAGCTTATTGGGTAAAAAACAATCAGGCTGCCGGAAATATTATATTCCTGACAACCTGATTCTTGAAAATGGAAATGACTTATATCTTATATTTCAAACTTCCATTAGGACACGCTGCAACACACTTCAGGCATTTAGAACAGGAATAACTGCTGCCTGGATTTGATTTTCCTTCTTTGTATAAACTGTATTTAAACAAAAAAATGAAACTAACATCACACAGATTGCTCTCAGCAACTTTCATCCTGCAAAAGGTTCGTCTAATGATACCGGATATTTCATTGCCGGCATTTCTGCTTTTACTTATTCTGACTACACCTGCAACTGCACAGTTAAAGCAAAACCAACCATCACAAGTGAAATTGCCGAATGGATGGAGTTTAAGTCCGGTAGGGAATCAGATTCCTGTTGGGGACCTTCCACTTAATATTGCGGTTAGTCCGGATCAGAAATATGCAGCTGTGACCAATAACGGTGAGAGTGAACATTCCATTCAGCTGATCGACCTGCATGAACAGAAACTGCTAGATACCCATGTCGTTGGTAAAGCGTGGCTAGGACTTGTATTTGGAGACAAAGGCAAGAGCCTCTATGCATCAGGAGGGAATGATAATTTCATACTGAAGTTCAAGGTACAACAGGATAAACTGATTTGTTGCGATACATTTCGACTGGGCAAACCGATGAAACCTAAAATCTCAGTAGCAGGGATTGCCCTGGATGAATCGGCAAAACGACTTTACGCACTTACCAAGGATAATAATTCCGTCTACAGTATCGATCTTATTACAAAGAAGATATTAAAACAGATTCCATTGGGAGGTGAAGGGTATACCTGTATCCTGTCTCCGGATAAAAAACATCTTTACTGCAGTTGCTGGGGGTGCGACAAGGTAATCAGCATCAATACCAATTCAATGGAAATTGAATATTCGATATCAGTAGGGGATAATCCGAACGATATGGTCATCGACAAGAAGGGCAACAGGCTTTACGTAGCCAACTCGAATGACAATTCGGTATCTGTCATTGATGTGAAAGCAAGAAAGGTCATTGAAATATTAAATGCAGCACTATACCCAACATCATTACCCGGTTCAACTACAAACAGTGTGGCACTTAGCAAAGACGACCGGACGCTGTATATTGCAAATGCAGATAACAACTGCCTGGCAGCTTTTGATGTGACTAATCCCGGACAAAGCGTTAGTTTAGGATTCATTCCCACCGGCTGGTATCCAAGTTGTGTGCGCATTGCAGGTGAAAACATACTGGTCAGTAACAGCAAAGGACTTACTTCTTATCCAAATCCAAAGGGACCGAATCCGGTAAAAGAAAGTGAAACTGTGAAATATCAGAAAGGAGTTAAGCCTAAAAAAGAGAAAGTTCAATATATTGCCGGACTTTTTAAAGGAACGTTAAACCTGATCCCGGTTCCAGATAAAGTAAAGCTTGGAGTATGGACTAAGCAGGTCTATGAGAATACTCCCTTCAAAAAAGAGAATGAAACCCAGTCAACAGGAATGAAGGGCAATCCAATACCTTCAGTAGTTGGAGAAACCTCGCCTATAAAGTATGTGTTTTACATTATCAAAGAGAACAGGACGTACGACCAGGTATTAGGCGATATGCCTCAGGGAAACGGAGATACAACGCTTGTGCTTTTTGGGAAGAAATACACGCCTAACCAGCATGCCATTGCATCACAATTTGTGTTGCTGGATAATTTCTACAACGATGCTGAAGTAAGTGCCGACGGTCATAATTGGAGTATGGGAGCCTATGCAACCGATTATCTTGAAAAAATATGGCCCACTTTTTATGGGAGCAGGGGCGGAAGTTATGATGCCGAAGGTAAACGGGAAATTGCCAATAACAAAAATGGTTTTATCTGGGATAATTGCAAAAGAAATGGCGTAAGTTTCAGAACCTATGGCGAATTTGCAGATGATTACAAAGCAAATATACCGGTACTACGAAACCATTTGTGCCGGACTTTTACCGGGTGGGATCAGAACGTTATGGATACAACCCGCTTCCGGCAATGGAAACAGGATTTTGATTCACTGTTATCCATTCATCAGGTACCACAACTGAATACCATTCGTTTTATAAATGACCATACCGAAGGAATGAAGATCGGACGTCCGACACCTTTTGCTGAAGTTGCAGATAATGACCTGGCAGTGGGACTTTTCGTAGAATACCTGAGTAAAAGTCCGATATGGAAAGAAAGTGCTGTTTTCATAGTGGAGGATGACTCCCAAAACGGACCTGACCATGTCGATGCACATCGCAGTACAACTTATGTAGCTGGGGGCTTTGTGAAAAATTCATACGTTGATCATACGCCCTATTCTACAACCTCTGTGTTGCGGACCATAGAACTAATTTTAGGGCTCCCTCCGATGTCCCAGTATGATGCTGCGGCTGAACCTTTATGGCGTTGTTTTGATTCTTATACCTTACATTCTCCATTTGTTTCAATCCCCGCACAAACCAGTCTCTTTGAAAAGTGTACAGCTCAGAATGAATGGCAAAAGAAAAGTGAGAAATTTGATTTCAGCAAGGAAGACCTTGTCAATGACCGGGAGCTCAATGAAGTTATCTGGGTAGCCTGCCGTGGAACAGCAAAACCATGTCCTGCTCCGGTTCATGCAGCTTTTGTTATGGTGAAAGAAAATGAGGAATGATTATTCTGAAACAGATGGTTTCCTACAGAGAATTTAAACCACTACCCTAAAAATTCCTCAAAAGTTCTAATTCAATACTAGATTTCGATTGAAATACGTTAGTTTTTTTTTAATAAGCACAAATACCTCACGGTATTTGTGCTTTGGTTTTTTCTTTGTGGTAGATATTTGGTTCTTAGAAACAGGTCATTTTAGTATTTAACCACTTAGTTCTTTTACATGGGAAAGAAATAAACAACCCTACGATTTAAATGACAATAATCTGATTTACTATTTGATTTCCTGAAACACCCTTTACCAAATAGGTCCCGGAAGGCAAGTCCATTTTTGTTGTTGTAATAGAGTTTGCACTAAAATGAATTGTCTCAATGAATTTCCCTGAAATATCATATAAATACAATTCTCCATTTGTCATCATGGAATTATGAACAAAAATCATTTGTTGTGAACTGAAGATATTAAATCCTAATTTCGTTATTGGATTTTCAAGTACAGGACTGGTTAATATCTTAAACCGCTTTTGGGTAGAGTCATTGTAACTGGTATTAAATGAATATTGGGTTCCACTTTGTGTGATGTCGGTGGTTATATTATTTTTCAAATCAATTAAATAGACTGTTGAATATTTTGTTTCAAGGTTCTCATTTGTAAATGTGAGTGTATAAGTTGAATCTTCCCCTGTCCTGAAGCCAAGAACAGTATTGTTCATATCGTCTACCGAATTGACCTGGTAATTGCCATCTGCTTCTATGGTATAAAGCTGTGGTGCCAGTAAGGACCCCATGAATTTATAACCGTCCCAGCCATTATCGAAATTGTGCGTACAACCGGGGTCTGAGAAAATCCACATACAATCGGAAAAGTGTTCACCTTTGACATCGATTCTGGTAAAGACTTTATTTGAATTGGATGACTTGTAAATTCCTTGGACACGTTGTTGGTCTGTGTTTTTTGCCACTACCGAACTGTATGGAATCCCGAAAGTTGCATTTGCTGAACTACTTAATGCATTAACCAGAAAGCCCTGCATGGAAGGTATTTGACCCGGAATACCCCCTGATCCGGCTGTCGATTTAGGAGCAACAGTATATTGCCCGGGGCTAACGCCGTTTGAACTTCCGCCCGAATTGGCAGTCCAGTCAGAAAGAGAACCAGTGTTGTACAAGTATACAGACGCTTCAGTCTGACTGCCAAAAGAGAGTTGGGTTATATCAATGGCTGCAGAGTAAGGATTGGCAAACAGATGTTCACCCGGGTAAGTTGCCCCTGTTGTGAAGATGAGTGGAGCCGGGGCAAAATCACTGTTTTCCAATTCCCCCTTAAAATAGATGGTAGTTGGTAATGCCTGTGTGATTTCGTATCCTGTAAAGGAACTCATGGCGGAAGCAGTGTTCAGTTGCTCCCAATGTGCCGGGATGTTATCTTCGTGCATTTGACGAACATACGACCCATTAAAAGTAGGACTTGCATCTGTTGAACGAACCGGTATTCCAAAAAATTGCCATTTGTAGTTGGTACTTGGTTTTGATGCTTTCGAATACATTTCAACTGTAGCATAAACAGGTGAACTTACTAAATTATGGAAGATCAGCGTGCCGTTAGCAGTTGATGAACTGGACTTAATAACCAACCCGGAAGTGCCGGCATTATTTGTAACTGTACCAACTATATTCGCTTTAATGGCGGGGTTAATCGTCATTATACTTCCTGAATTAATGGAAAGGCTATTGTTTATGGTAATATCACTGTTTAAAAATACTCCTTCAGCACTTGAATTTAAAATAGATAGATTATTGAAAGTGGTTGCTCCGGTTCCTTCAATTGATTGAAAAGTATTGCCATTCAAAATAAAGTTGCATCCTGTTGAGGTTGTAAAAGTACCATTATTGTAAAAGTTTCCTCCAACAGCATGATCAAAATTCCCGGTGTTAAAGGTTGCTCCAGATCCAATAGTCAGATCGCCGTCCAGATTCAGGGTTGCACCTGCAGTTGTTGAAGTTGTTCCCAGGATCGAAAAATCATTGTAAATTTCCAAAGTGGTTCCAGGGAGTGTCTTGGTGCCACTTCCACTGAGGATGAGAGTGCTGTACCAATCAGTGGCAACATTGGGCACAATTACCGTTTGATTTCCCCCTTTATATTCGACTGTTGTAGCACCTTTTTCAACGGTAAGTAAGGACCCGTTATTTGTTATGATTCCTGAAATTCCCATATAAGCGCTGTCTTCGAGGGCCAATACTGCTCCATTATCAATGGTTACATTATAGAAATCGGAGGTGCCAATCAAACTTGCGTTTGCATTCGTAAACTTTAACGTACTGGTGCCGGCATTGAATACTCCTCCATTGTTTGTCCATGCACTGTCAGCACCATTGATTGTCAGTTGTGCACCACTAATAGTATTTAATATTGCGCCTGGCTGAAGGTGCATTTTACCACAAGTTGCAATACTTGGAATTGTAAGATTAAAGCTGGTTGTGGTCGCATTAGGTATTGTAATTGCAGTATTGTCAGAAGGTGCTCCATTAGGTGTCCAGTTTTCTGCTGTTGTCCATGAGGTATCTACTGAACCATTCCAGGTCAGGGCAATAATTTGAGATTCTGCCAAGGTAACCTGAATATTCCCAAAACTGGATGAAAAGAAAGACATATCCACATCCGCCATTGATACCCATTTGTTGCTTGTGTTAAAGCCTGAACGTCCATATTCCATCACAAGAGGATATGCGGATATATAGAGCCAATCAACAAGTCCATTCCCACTGTTTCCATTTAATTCAGAGTCGAGGTAATGGCAATATAGATAAGCTAAAGTACCACTGCCTCCTGTATTGATAAAATCATAGATCCGTTTGATTGCTCCCGGTTTCCATGCAGGTGCAGTCCCAATACTGATCTTCAAACTAATTTCAGAAGGCAATGTTCCAATATTAGGGAAATTTATAGTGGTGTATTGGTTTCCTAATGTATAGGTTGTGTTGGCAATAATTGTAGTTCTCCTGACAATACCGGTCACATCGCCGGGTCCGATGGTTGTTGCTGAAGGTCCCATTAATAAAGTATAACTTCCCATCTCAAGAATGCCCTTTATTGACGATGGATTTACTGACGCCAGGTTTAGTATCCCATTCACTGTACTGTTCGCTGTGGCTGTAATTCCGCCTGATCCACTTGTCGTAACATTGTTATAGGTTCCACCAACAAATGTTTGGGCAGTGCTACCTGTGAATTCAAATGTACCACCCCAGGTTTTACCCGATGGTACAAGTGTGGATGAAGTGCTTTGTGTCTTGATGGTCCCTGAATTGTAGACAGTACCTGTTACCGCAGTCAGACTGTTTGCAGCAAGATCGAAAACTGCTCCGGCGTTGAGGGTTAAATCACCGGCAATGCTGCAGTTAGTCGAAGTACCTAAAGTTACATTGGCACTGGTGTTTGTAATACTTAAATTATTAAATGAAATCCCTGCTGAAGAAGTTATTGTTTGTGAACTGCTGCCATTCATCGTAATGGAACTGGTGGAGGGGGTAAGAGTTCCACCATTATTGGTCATATTGCCGGAAATAGTATGGCTGTATGACCCAAGGTTCAAGGTAGTACCTGAACCTATAGACACATTACCGGCAATTGTCAACCCTGCTGCGGCAGTAGCAGAAGCACTTCCGGACAAGGAAAGATCCCCTGCAATGGATAAAGCGGTTCCGGGCATTGTTTTTGTTCCACTGCCGCTTAGAATAAGGTTGTAATAACCTGGAGTCGCTCCATTTGGGTTAATGATAATCTGGTTTGTACCGTTGAATTCAATGGTGTTGGGTTGAAAAACTGCCCTAAGTATTCCATTATTTGTCAATGTTCCCGCAATCCGCATAATATTTCCTGATTGAAGTATCAAAGTTGCTCCAGTGTCAATTGTAACATTGTTGAAATTTGTCTGACCAGCCATAGTAGCATCTGAATTTGTAAAAACTACCGTACTGGTACCGGAATTAAAAGTTCCACTGTTTAGCCACGCACCCGAACTTCCTGCTATTGTTAATTGAGAATTGGATCCCGAATTCAAAATGCCATTCGCATTTATGACCAGGCTTTTAATTTCTGTACTTGTAGGTAAAGTTGGATCATTGGGCGTTGTAGTCCCATCTGGGATTATGACATCACTTGTATTCGAAGGATTACCAATAGGAGTCCAGTTTGATGCGGTATCCCAATCTGTGCTATGTAACCCGTTCCAGGTAAAGTTTGAGAGGGTCGAATTACCCATGGTCCATGCTTCTGAGCCAAAGGATGTAGGGAAATAGGATACTTCCATATTAGAGCAACCAACCCAATTGTTTGTAATATTATAATTATACTTACCATGCTCGGACACTGATCCTGGCGGTGTTGGAAGTTGACAGTCCAAGTGAACCAACAGATCTTCTGAGTTCCCATTAAGTTCGGCATCAAGATAGTGCAGGTTCATTGATACCATACTGCCATTATCTCCATTTTGGATGACTTCGTACGTCCTTTTGACAGCTCCTGTTTTCCACGTAGGAGCCGAGCCGATGGATATCTTCACACTTAGATCTGTCGGTAATGTTCCCATATTCATAAAGGCAAATGTAGTGTATTGATTTCCAAAAGAATAAGAAGTATTTACAACAAAGGATGTTCTTTTTACAATCCCTGTAACATCTCCCGTTCCAGTGGTTGTTGCATTTGCCCCCATGGTCAGGATATATGAACTCATTTCAAGACATCCTTGTGTTGCAGATGCATTGGCACTATTCAGGTTAAGAATTCCATTTACTGTTATATCCGCACTGGCTGTTTTGTAGTTGGTCCCTGCCCCGCTGATGGTCAGGTTGCTGTATGCTTGCCCTTTCACGGTTTGGGTGGTCCCTGAGTACTCGACTGTACTTGTTGCTCCTAAAGTATTGGTTGAGTAATTAGTTGGATATGGATTGGTTCCTCCAATCTTTAATGTTGCGTTGTTTGATACGGCAAGTGTACCTCCTGCAGTAGAACAGTTGGCAGTGTAGCTTGTGAGGTCAAAAATTCCGTTGGTTACGGAAAGGTTGCTGACAATACTGGCATTAATATTTAGAGTAACTGTACTCGCCGTATTGGCAACCGTAAGATTATTAAACGTTGTTGAAGCAGAACCTCCAATTGTTTGTGCTGTAGTGCCGTTAAAATTCACTGTTCCGCTGTTGTGGGTAAAGGCTCCGCTATTTGAAAAATTACCGGCTAAATTCAATGCTCCGGATGTAGATGTAATTGTGCCTGCACTTATCGTCAGGTTATTCAATCCTACTGTCTGACTTGCAAAACTCAGCGTTCCCCCTCCGGCTTTTGTCAGGTTTAAAGTGGGTTGATTGATAGTACCACCCACTGTGAGTGTATTGGCACTGACCGTGATTTGTCTGTTGGCACTTAATGTTACAGCACCAGTGCCCAAATTTAAAGATTGACTACCTGTAAAAGTAAAATCGCCGTTCCAGTTTTGTGCATTATTATTAGACAATGTTATGGCACCACCTGACGTATTATTAATTATACCTCCATTAATTGTTAATGCTCCGGTACCTATTGCGATAGCATGATTAATATTGACTTGACCTGCATTTAGAATGGTTCCACCTGTATAGGTATTGGCACCTGATAAAGTGAGTACACTTGTGCCAATCTTTGTCAGAGACATGCTTCCGGCGGTGTTGCTGATGACTCCTGAAAGAATTAAATTCTGACCTTCTGCACTGGTAACTGTGGTGCCACCAACATTCAGATTGAATGAACTACTTGCTGTGGCGTTGTTTATTGTTGAACTGATAGTACGTGCCGAACCGTAAGCGTCCAAACCCGAATTAGTGGCTGTGACGGTGATAGGTCGGCTGAAAGTAGCAACATTGCTTTGAATAGTTCCTCCATTGAGGATCAATCCACTGGCATTATTGCCAAATGCGCCATTAGTAGAAACAACTATGGTGTTGTTCGTGGCTCTTAGAATACCTGAACTAATAGTTGTTGAACCTGTGTAAGTATTTAATCCGGACAAAGTCCATGTGCCCGCATCAACCTTAGTAACCGTTCCTGAGGTAGTACCAATGACGCTTGCAATGCTTCCTCCCGCAGTTCCACCCAGGGTTAGTCCGAAAGTGGGGCCTGTCATTGTACCGCTATTGCTTAATGCAATAGTGCTTGCACTGCCAACAATGCTGCTCGCGCTTTCAAGTATGACTAAGCCGGAATAAGTTGCAGCCGTCGAACTGCTATTGATCAATGCTCCTGCGGAAGAAATACCTGTACCGTTAAGATATAAATACCTCGCACAAGTAAATCCATTCAAATCCAATACTGCACCGCTTGAAATTCTTGTATAAACAGAGGTAGAACCTGTTTCGGTAAGATTAGCTCCAAGTTTCAGAGTGCCAGAGCTGATAATTATAGCTGAGAAAAATGGGTTTGAGGGAGCTGTTCTGTCGCCGCCGGTTGGCGCAAGCGTCAAAGTGCTGCTACCTGTTTTAGTAATGCTATTGTTGTATCTGCACTGAACTATTCCGTTAAACGTAATCGGATTAGCAACATACAATGTAGAAGGTGTCCAGGGATCAACGCATCCGCTATAAATTGCGGAAGTGGAAGCGCTGTTAATGATACAACCGTTACCGGCAGCAGAAAAACCTGCTCCATTCATCCGCACACCTTCATATTGAGTATAGGTAATGCCATTCAGATCGAGCACGCCGCCCGAATTAATTATTGTCGAATTATAATCACCGGTGTCCGTCGTGCCATTCGGGGCTCCAGCACCTAAGGCATTATTCGCGCCGATTTTTAGCAAAGCGCCTGAGTTAATAGTAGTATATCCAATATACGTATTATTGCCTAAAAGTGTTAATGCGCCTGTCAATGTACTGTTACCTGCTATGGTTAAGCTATTGTTATCACCGGAATTGCCGCCTGAAATAACCCCGGAAAGGGTAATAGGATTATTAGCAGTTATTGTAGGAGCAGTAGTACTAAGTGTAATATTGCCGGCGTAAGTTGCACCAATAGCATTGCTATTAATCAATGCACCACCGCTGGAAATGCCTGTTCCTGCCAGTGTCAGTAATTCTGCGTTAGAATAATTAATTCCATTTAAGTCAAGTACGCCACCACTGGTAACAGAAGTTCCCCCGGCGGTAGTACCCAACGCATTTGTATTACCAAGTTTTAAGGTGCCTGCAGCGATAGTTGTTGTTCCTGTATAGGTATTGTTGCCCGAAAGTGTTAATGCACCTGTGCCATTTTTGGTTACAGCTATGGCACCTGATCCAATAACTCCTGAAAAAGATGTTGACGTATTAAGACTTCCAATTGTTATTGTAGGTGTTCCACTTGAACTTATTATGGTACCTGCTCCCTGCAAATCACCTGATGTCATATTAAAACCAACAAGTTGGAGCGTACCGGCAACAGTTAAACTTCCAGTCACCGTCGTGATTACACCTGACGTAACCGTTGCCGACGAATTACCAATAGTAAGATTCTTATAAGTTGCATAAGCAGCAGGCAGGGTCATGGTCGATTGTATCTCTATTGTTCCTGCACCCGGCGTGAATGCAAGGTTAGTAGACGTCCATGTGCCACCTATGATCAGTGTACCACCATTTGTCATATTGAGAGTGCTGCCACCAGCACCAGCACTAACGTTCACAACTTTTAAACGGTTTGTTCCGCCGACAGCCCAGTTAAGTGTACGACCGGTGGCAGTTCCAACTGTCAAAGTCCCAAAGGCCAGGTTATCAGTGCCAATGTTATTGTCAACTGTACAGATGCCATCAATCACGAGGTTATCTCCTGCAACAGGTAGTGTGCCACCATTCCAACGGGCAGCCGTGCTGAAATTTCCGGATCCGGTAAATGTTTTAGTGGCTTGGGCTAGTGTTTTTTCCGGCAAAAAACACACAACCAGCAGAATCATAATTAAAATTACCCACTGAATTGAAGATGTAGTTTTTTTCATATTTTGGGTATTTATAGTTATACATATTAATTTTACGCCCATACTTAAAAAAGGTTTTAAGTAATACCAAAGATTCGGTTTAAACAGCCAATAATAGAGTTTGACCGATTTTTGATTATTCATTTTTGTCAAATATAATCATTTATTTATCTTGTTGATATATAATAAAATGTAGTATATAGTTGATTATTAAGTATAGTAAATACTACATGATTAAATGAATGAAGTCAGTTCCCGTTTTTCATTTCTTGCCGCAGTATTATGATCATTTAAATTCGAATTGTATAATTATCAGATTATGAAATGTTAGGATTTGCATTTTTAGAACCTATAGAAATTAAAACTTTCATATGTCATACAGAATGCTACATTGGTAAAATAACAATTTAGAATTATATGGACCTGTTTTATTACAATATAATGCTAAATGATTAATATATTAATAAAAATGACATTGCAAGTAATGTTATATTTAATGTTATTTCACTTAAATAAGGTATTTAGAAGTATACATTAACTATCAATTTAGTTATTTTAACTAATAATGGCTAGTCTAATTTCGTGGATTAATAAGTGTATTTCTTACTGTTGAAATGGATTAAAAAAATGGGTGGTTCTTTTTTTTGAATGCATTTAAGCAGATGGAATAAATGAATGCCTTATTTTATACATATAGATAATGTCTTACCTTTACACCTATCTACGTCGGCTGACGGACTTTGGGTGGCATTGAAGCCGATTCTGAACTTAAATCCAATTCATTCCTGTTTTTGGTCCTTTTTTTTGCAATTTATCTCACGGGAATATGTGCTGAATTTCAATACAATTCATTCTTTGTATAGAGGACCTTCTATACAGTGATCAAATACAGTCTGAATTCAGTGTATCCAATTTTAAAAAAGTGCTGCAATGTCATGCCGTTTTACACCCAACCGGAAAATCCAAATAAGATTTCCACCTGTAGGACCTGCCCGCAAGAATGAGCCGTTTTAGGTTTGGATAAAACGAACTGATCATTTAAAATGCAACATTTAATTGTTCCTATCACGTACAAGAGATATTTTTCATTTTGAATAACTGAAAATAAAAAATAGTTGTCAATTTATCGGTTGCAGAATTGGGGGGATAGTACTAATTTTGTAATAAAAAAATATGCTGACGAACGAAATTATGTATAAAGCTTTGGTTGAAAAAGATGTTTCTTTCGAAGGAACCTTTATTGCGGCTGTCAAGACTACAGGTATATTTTGTCGACCCACCTGCACTGCCAGAAAACCAAAAATAGAAAACGTCGAATTTTTCAACACGACCAAAGAGGCCATATTAAAAGGGTACAGGCCCTGCAAAGTTTGCAACCCGTTGGAGAAAATCGGTGAAACACCCGATTATATCAAAGGACTGTTAACCGAAATGAATGCTGATCCCGCTGTGAAATTTAAGGATTGGGATCTGGTGCAACGGGGCATTGAACCAAGCAAGCTGCGAAGATGGTTCCTGAAAAACCATGGCATTACTTTCCATGCCTACCAACGAATGTATCGCATTAATTCTGCTTTTAAGAAGATCCAAAATGGAGAATCTGTTACCTCGGTTGCTTTTGATGCCGGTTATGAATCTTTAAGCGGTTTCACCGATTCATTTAAATCCATATTTGGAGTGTCTCCCTCGAATAGCAAGGATAAGCAGTTGATTAATATTACCCGGATTGAAACACCCCTTGGGACGATGTATGCCTGCGCTACTGGTCAAGGCATCTGTCTGTTGGAATTTACTGACCGAAAGATGTTGGAGACAGAGCTTAAGGCATTGTCAAAAAGACTGAATGCGAATATTATTCAAGGTGCAAATCCTCATTTTGAAACATTAAAACAACAACTCGAAGAGTATTTTGAGGGGCAACGGAAAGAATTTACGGTTCCACTGGTTAGTCAGGGGTCCGAATTCCAGGAGTCTGTCTGGACGGCTTTGCAAACCATTCCGTATGGTTCTACCCGGTCGTATAAAAATCAGGCAGCGTCCATCAATAAGCCCGAGGCAATTCGTGCGGTAGCCAATGCGAATGGCATGAACCGGATTTCTATCCTGATTCCATGCCACCGTGTTATTGGGGAGGATGGAAGCCTGACGGGTTACGGGGGTGGACTCTGGAGAAAGAAATGGTTGCTGGATTTGGAAAAGAGTCATAGTTAAGTGTAATTAAATAATTGAATGTCGTGGATATTTTGTAATTTTACGCCTTCTAAATAAGGATACATAAATACTGCAGAAACAATTGCATATTGTCTGAAAAATAAAATGAAAATATATTCAAAACTGTTTGTTACAGTTCTTTTGATAGCACTAATTACTTCCTGCTCTAAATCAGTACAAGAATCCTCCATCCTTAATTTATTGCCTGTCCGGAATGGAGCTGCGTTCAGGTATATCGACCCGCAGGGTAAAATTGTTATAAATCCTCAGTTTAAAGAAGCTACTGTTTTTAGAAATGGCCTGGCATTGGTGCAGGTCTTTGGAAGCAAGCCAATGTGGGGATTCATAAAAGAAGATGGAAACTTTGCCATTAAAGCCTCCTACAAAGAAGCTACCGTGTTTAGTGAAGAACTTGCCTGGGTAGTTTCGGATAACGGGGCACCCAAAGCCATTAACCTGAAAGGAGATTCCCTGTTTTCGCTTAAAGTTGCCAAATCTGTCAGGATATTTAAAAACGGGCTGGCAGCATTCAGTGTGACTGTTGATAGTGCCAATGTGAAGTGGGGATTTGTTGACAAAAATGGGGCTGTGAAGATCGCCCCACAATTTTCGGATGCCGGGAACTTTAGTGATGGGAAATGTGCTGTTGCTAACATTGCCGGAGAATGGGGTTACATTGATCTGGAAGGCAAGATCTGTATTAATTACCAATTTACGAAAGCCAATAGTTTTTTGAATGGGAAGGCAATCGTACAGTCGGGTAAGGAATGGGGAGTCATTGATGATAAAGGGAAATTTATTATCCAGCCGCAATATGAGGCTTTAAAAGCTGATAACGACCGGTATGTCGTAAAACATAATAACAAATGGGGTTGGTGCAACAACGTAGGAAAAATAATCGTTGAACCACAATATAATGATGCTTATCCTTTCCATGGGAGTGAACTGGCACCGATTAAAACAGGCGACAAAACCGGATTTATAAATCAGAAAGGCAAACTGATTATTGATGCCCAGTTTGATTCAGTTATGCCTTTCAATGGAAAAACGGCCTGGGTAATGACAAAGGGCAAAGGCGGTTTCATTGATAAGGATGCAAAATACATTGTGCAACCTCTCTATGATGCAATTTCTGAAGACTTAAAAACGTTCCTGCAGACTGGTACTTCGGTTTATGAAAGTGTCAATACGGATTATTTTGATACCGATACCATCATAATCCGGCTGAAAAAAGATATCACAGAAAATAAAGTGGCAGGCATGGATATGAATACTCCCATGGCCCTGATTTACAGCAAATATAAAAAGACTGATCTTGATTTTATAAAGAATGCTACCGAACATAAGATTATTTCAGCTGAAAGGATCTCAAACGATGCTACCCTTGATTTTTTTATCCTGGGTACCCCATGGTTGGAGACTTATAAAGGCAATCTTGGATTTAGTTATGCCCTGAAACCCAACTACAAGCATGCCGGATTTTCGTATAGGATTAATTTAACCGGCAAAGGAATAGGAAAAGAAGACCAAATATTAAAATCCCTTGAAACGGCACTAAGCGGTTATGCAAAAGATAGTTTGCATTCAAATCAGGATGTGACGATTCTTAAAAGCAAGTCGCAGATTCTTGTAGGCCTGAAACAAAATGGAATAATCATTGTTGCCATTTATCCGGAAACACCCGAAAACCTGCAAATGGTAGATGAAAATTATGGTGATGGCACCGAGTCGGATTCAACTTCAGTAGCATTGGACACAGTTACAACAAAATAAAAGGAGAAGAAACTTTGTCGCTTTTTTGAATGTTGAAACACAATACCTCTAACCAAAGTGCTATGCATCTCCCGGTTTTTGCATAGTTCAAATTGCCTTGACAACAGCCTGAATAAAGTGATTTCTCATTTTACTTTCTTTTTTGTATATTTGCACTTTATACGTAATTGCACTAAAACTGTAAAGCTCATTCATGTTATTCTCCGAAATAATTGGTCAACAGGAAATTAAAAAACGATTTATACGTACGGTAACCGAACAACGGATACCGCACGCCCAACTGTTGCGTGGACCCGAAGGTGTTGGAAAATTGGCACTTGCAATTGCCTATGCCCAGTATATTTGCTGCGAAAACCGGAGTGAAACCGATTCCTGTGGTGTTTGCATTTCTTGTGTAAAATATAAAAAACTGGCACACCCTGATTTGCATTTTGTATTTCCTGTAATTAAACCTGCCAATAAAACCAGTGTGGTTTGTGATGATTTCATTGCAGACTT
The DNA here is from genome assembly GCA_028710415.1 of Paludibacter sp. Lineage (GTDB taxonomy): Bacteria > Bacteroidota > Bacteroidia > Bacteroidales > Paludibacteraceae > Paludibacter. The sequence continues at coordinate 137,605 of JAQTUE010000017.1, forward strand.
TCGCTCTATGGTGCTCAATGATTTATATTTTAGTGTGAATGACTGGTTTGCAAAGATCTCAGGAGATGCCAAACAAGGCATGATATACGGGAATGAAAGCGAAGAAATTATCAGGAAGCTAAGCCTTAAAACGTATGAGTCGGAATACAAGGTGATGATCATCTGGTTGCCGGAGAAGATGAACATTACCTGTGCCAACAAGTTATTAAAGATACTGGAAGAGCCACCTGAAAAGACTGTTTTCCTGATGGTCTCAAATGAACCGGATCAGATTATCACAACAATTCTTTCGCGTACACAGCATATTCATATTCCCCGTTTGGGTGAAAAGGAAATTATTAAGGCATTGCTTAATAATGATAAACTGGAAATTGAAGACGAAGATGCCGACTATGCAGCCCATATTGCCAACGGGAGTTATTTGAATGCAATTGCGGTGTTGAATGAAGGGGATGAAAATAAACAGAATTTTGAACGTTTTATCATGATCATGCGTCTTGCCTGGCAGGTAGGGAATAAAAAAGACCATGCTTCGCTTAAAACATTAAAGAAATGGTCGGACGATATGGCTGCAGCATCCATGGGTCGTGAGCGTCAGAAGAATTTCCTGAGTTATGCCCAACGTATGACACGTGAAAACTTTATACGTAACCTGCAACAACCGGAGCTGAATTATCTGACTTCCATGGAGGCTGATTTCTCACAAAGGTTTTCACCGTTTATTAATGAACGGAATGTGGAAGATATAATGACTGAATTTGCTTTGGCAGAGAGGCATGTTGAGCAGAATGTAAATGCCAAAATGGTATTCTTTGATTTAACTCTGAAGATTATCATGCTGCTGAAGAAGTAAGTTGGTTGATTAAGTTGATTGGTTAATTGAGTTAATTAGTTAATTCGGTTTTAGAGAATTAGAGCAAAAAAAAATAAGAACCTTAAATAATAATTATCGCGAAGCTAATATCACAAAGTAATATCACGAAGTTCATATCGCGAAGCATAATATCACGAAGTAATATCACGAAGTAAAATATCACAAAGTTCATATCGCGAAGCATAATATCAGAAGTATATCTCGCGAAGCTAATAATAAGAAACATGGATTATAAACTAGATACCGGCGGTTGCCGAATGAATAAAAAGGGTTGCCAGGGCAATTCTTCCCACAAACTAAGCACATTCGACTGGATGTGTGACTTGCCCGAAACACAGGCAGATACTGATTTTGTAGAAGTACAATTTAAAAATACCCGTAAAGGTTATTTTTTGAATAGTACAAAAATCCCGCTTGAAAAGGGGGATATAGTGGCTGTTGAATCATCACCGGGCCATGATATTGGTGATGTGACTCTGGTCGGAAGACTGGTGTTGTTGCAAATGAAGAAAAACAATGTCCATCCTGATAAAATTGAAGTGCGTAGGGTCTATCGCAAGGCAAAGGAAACGGACTTGGAAAAATACCAGGAAGCAAAGGCTAAGGAGCAGGTTACCATGATCAAGGCCCGTCAGATTGCTGAAAGCTTAAAGCTGAATATGAAGATCGGCGATGTGGAATTTCAGGGTGATGGAAATAAGGCTATTTTCTATTATATTGCTGATGAGCGTGTTGATTTCCGTCAATTGATTAAAGTCTTTGCTGAGACATTCCGTGTCCGCATTGAAATGAAGCAAATCGGAGCACGTCAGGAAGCCGGTAGGATAGGTGGTATTGGCCCTTGTGGGCGTGAATTGTGTTGCTCGGGTTGGATGACAAACTTTAACTCTGTATCAACCAGTGCTGCGCGTTATCAGGATATATCCCTGAATCCCCAGAAGCTTGCCGGACAATGTGCCAAGTTGAAATGCTGCATGAATTATGAACTGGATTCATACATGGATGCCATCAAGACTTTCCCTTCAAAAGAAATACAGCTTGAAACCCTGGATAATACCTATTACCATTTTAAAACGGATGTTTTTAAAGGAATCATGTCTTATTCGACTTCCCAGAACTTTGGCGCCAATATAGTAGCTATTACTTCCCGGCGTGCCAAGGAAGTGATTGCAATGAATAAAAAAGGATTAAAGCCTGATATGCTTGATGATCATTCGGATGATGAAGTAACACCGGTAGTGATAGATTATGAAAATGGGGTGGGCCAGGATAGCCTGACCCGTTTTGATACTACTAAAAAGCGCCCAAGTGGAAAATCAAACAAGCGTCCAAATAATAACAGGCCTCAACTGACAAAACCTAATTCAATGGAACAAAAGTCAACTGGTCCCAGATTTCAAAAACCCGTAAAGAAAAATGATACTGATGCCAAAAAAGAGATTGAATAAAAGTTTTTGGGTACTATTTGTTGCGATTTTTGCAATAGCCTGTACAAGTAACGATGTATATTTCCAGTATCAATCGGTTGCACAGAAGGGTTGGAGTAAGGACAGCCTTTACCGGTTTGACATCCCCATTACTGATACCGTTGCCACTTACAATGTGTACGTCAATGTGCGCAATCGTGGTGAGTATCCGTATCAGAACCTGTGGCTATTCCTCAATAAGACAACTCCAGATTCCATACAATCGAAAGATTCAATTGAATGTTACCTGGCTGATCAGCGTGGTAAATGGCTGGGTAAAGGCCTCGGGTCAATACTGGAAATGCCTGTTTTATATCAACAAAATGTAAGGTTTAAGAAAGCAGGCACATATCATTATAAAATTGTCCAGGGCATGCGTGACAGTGTGCTGAAAGGGATTAATGATATTGGCATGCGGGTGGAGAAAGTAGGTAGAAAATAGTAGGTAGTAGGTAGTAGGTAGTAGGTAGTAGGTAGTAAGTAGTGGTAGTAGGTGGAAATATCACTTATGCAGCCAATCGTAAATTGTAAATTCATAAATCGTAAATAGAACAAGTGGGTAAGAATAAGTTGGCCAAGTTTGCCGATATGGAAGAGTTTCCACATGTGTTTCAGGTGTCCTCGCACGTTGTTCGTGAAGGTGCCAGTTTTGAAATGAAAGGAAAGTGGAATGAGATGTTTTTTAAAAATGATCATCCTATTGTACTTGAATTAGGCTGTGGAAAAGGAGAATATACGGTCGGGCTGGCGCAATTGTATCCGGAAAAGAACTTTATTGGTATCGATATCAAAGGTGCCCGTTTATGGACAGGTGCCAAGGACTCTCATGAAAAGAAAATGAAAAACGTTGCCTTTTTGCGTACTGATATTGAAATGATTCACCACTTCT
>JAQTUE010000045.1 GCA_028710415.1 Paludibacter sp.
CAATTTCGGCCTTGAAACCAGTATTTCTACCTCCGTCAAAATTTCTGACAAAGAACAGATACTCCATATCACGCAATTTTTTCTGCCATGTGATGTTCTCTATTCCGATTTTGGCGGGGCGAATCATGTCTACATCCAACCAACCACCAGTACGATATGACTGTTTGTGTGCATAATAAATCTCCTCCCCCTGTTTCTCGTTACAATGTAAATCAAAGTCAACAATTCCTTCTGTATCACCGTCATTCCATTGTAATGAACAACGCAATATCCCTTCAATCTTTCCTCCGGCATTCTTAACATTTTCCTTAATCATTGACTTTCCGGCTAAATTCCCATTAAAGGTCCAACTGTAATTGTTGTTCCACTTAAATATAGGCTTACTTTCTTTGTTATTGGCAGTTGTAAGAGATACCATATTTCCATCGAATTTATTTGATAGAAATGCCTCAACTGATGTGCAGGCAGGTAGAATATCCTGCATGAATTTTTCAATAGGAACTTCATCTACTCCATCAAATTCACTTCGCTTATGCCTTGTTGAAGTAGACTTAACGTTATCAAATATGGAAACAGCCTTTAACTTGCCATCTCCAACATTGATATGCTTTATCTCTGATGCTTTGATATCGTCAATATTGGCAAATCTGCGATCAAATGATTCAGTATATCCGTTTTCCTCGACAAACTTACGGGCTTCTTCAATCTGCTTTGAGGTTATGGGGGCAGTCGCTTTCATGTAATTGGCCGGGTCAACCCGTTTATTCCATGCCTGACAAGCATCATTAAGCTCCTTTCCTTCGGCAAGTTCGGTGCATAATACTCCAATAAGCTCATTTTTAAACTTTGCAATCGGAAGTTTATAGCTATTAACCCAACACCAATTATCCCTTTTACTTGCCTCCATTTCATCGTATTTCCTTTTGAAAGGGATGAATTGTTCTATCTTGTACAGGTGAGTTTGCCCGTCCAATAAACTTCCCTGGTTAATAAGATCTTTTACAAGATTTAATGTATCTAAAGGAATCTCCTGCATTGCTCTTTGGAATACATTCTTTGCGTCCCGGTATTCGGCCATAATAGCCACGATTGATTTCCCTGACATATCAACAAACTGTTTTGGGATATATAAATGCAAATGGGTGAATGATCTTATCTCGCCAGGAGTAACCACACCAAACTTTTCAGCTTCTTCTTTGGAGTAACGCTTAACATTCTTATCAATGCCTAATTTGAACTTAGCATTGTTTTTATTGCAGCTTTCATAAGGCAAGGAATGTAATTCAGTAAATGTTTCAAAGAATACCTCGGACAAAATCATCACATCTTTAATGCAATGAGACAATGACGTGACTACTGCTTTAAATTCTTCCGGGGCATCAATGTCGAATATTGTAACTATGTTGTAATTTTCATCCACAGATACTATATTTCCATATCTGCGAAGGAAATTTTTACATAAATTACAATTGTGTATAGAACTGTTAGGATCCCTGAATATTGAATTATGTTTTGGCATAAATCCATTAATGTACAAATCCCAAACCTGCTGTCCTGTTAAAGAACTGCGGAATAGTTTTCCAGTTGCACACATTCTATCGAACTGTGCCTGAATCAACTTAGTTAATTCAATCATTTTATTAGGTTTTTTTGTTATTACTGCTCATGAGTACTCGCTTCCTCTATGAGATTGTTTAATCGTTTTAGGGTTAATTCCCCTCCCCTGGGGCGCAATCATTTTCGCCGATTGCGTTGGCGGTTTGATACCCCGCTGTTCTGCGGCGGTGAGTTTCATTTATTTTTCCGGTTTTACAAGTTGTAGCTTATTGGATTTTAGAACATGGGATTGGATTTTTTTAAAAAGCTTGTCCTGTGCTTTCATTGCCAAATGATCCGGCAATATATTCCGGATTTTTAGCCGTAAAATAGCATAAAAATCCTTTTCAAATTCAATCACTGTTTTAGGATCATATTTTAATTTCTGAGCCCAGATCTGTTTTGTAAATGAGTCGGCCAGCAAATCGAAATGAATTCCAAATGTTATGTTTTCCATGTTTGTATTATTAATTTATTTTAGGGTATCGATGTGCTTTTTAAGATTCCATTTGCCTTTTCACTCAGTTCTTTTCTCGATACGACTAATATTGCGAAATGTGGATTCTTAAAAGCAACACTCAATCCACCAGGTTCTTTAAAGGCATCACCTGAGAATGAGAACGGTAGCCTAATACTGGATACTCTTTTGGATGCCGCTAATGCATCACCATGGAAATCATCAGTATAAATTACGACCTTATCTTCTTCGATATTCTTTTCAAGAAAAGCGATTAGATCTCTTTTTGATGAAACTATTGTTGACATGGCCTTTAATTATTAGTTACTTGATCGGTTACTTGATCGGTTGATGTATGATTACAATAATCTGCGGTGATATTTTCGATAGCAGTAAGCCTATTGGCTAAAGCGCAGCCGGCTGCATTTCGTTCATAAGCATGAAATGGTATATCATGCAAAGCATGTGTTACTATCTCATTTATTGCCAGGTTAGCCGCTTCTAGTTTAGCTTTTATGACTTTAATTTCAGTCTGAAATTTGGAGTTTTGTTTATCCGAATATTCAACGGCAATTTGTACCATGTGAGCAATCGTAATTATCTCATTCTTACCCGAAATCGTATGAAATCTCAGTTGCATGCCAAGTTTGTTAAACAGTGGCCTAAGTTCATCCGGGACATCAATACTGTCGTTACTGTTAGGAATTGACCAATCCTTGCCTTCACTGTCTTTCATCATGTATGGTTTTTGCATTAAAACTATTCTTTTGGTTTTTCAATCTTCACACCACAGAACGGGCAGAATGTATGCATAATGTTTATTTTCTTTGGTCGTTTACAGCCTTCATATTCATACTCCATTTCAGTATAGGTAGTGGTTCCTGCATTATTGAACAGAAATGCAACCCCTAATAATTGGGCTTTTGTAATGATCTTATGGGCGATTTCCTGTCCGATCATTTCCTTGTTAATGTCATCAATACATGTACAATTCATGATTTCCGTGTTTTAAGGTTTACTAGGCTCTATTGCATTTATCCCCTTCGTGAAAGGGACATTTATTAGATATTAATTCTGATCGGGTTAAGCGCAAACCCACTACCGGCTATCTGCGAAACAGCAGAATCGCCGAATACTTTCCGTGCTATGCCAATGGCACCATTCACGTCCGCGTTTATTAATTTACCCGAGCTACTTTGGAATAGTCCCCGGAATTTCCGTTTCCCAATGTAAGTATCATGATGATTTAATGACTCAAAAGCCAGGTGATCGATCTTTGAAGTATAGCTTTCTTCCGGCAGCTTCACTTCAATTCCAACCAATTCAGACTTATACATTATTTTATCAATCAATTTACCATGAGGAATATTAACGAAATTCTGGTTATTCCTTTTGCCCAGTGTGAGAGATCGCTTCCAATCTTCGTTGTTACCTATAATAATAGTGCCGATCCGGTGAGCCAGGCAGAAATTAACAATCCTGCGACTTACCTTGTGCATTTTGTCATCAATGAAGTTGTTGCGATAATGGGTCAACCTTTTAATCTTATTCGAAGTCCCTTTGGATCCGATATAAGATTGTAATTCGGCTCTTTTCTTATTGAAATACTGATTTTTTGACTTTATCACCTTACCGTTTGCAATGAAAGGTTCCCCGGCATTGCTTACACACGTAGCAAGATTGTTCAATCCCAAATCAATACTCAAAAATCTTTCTTTTTCTACGTCTTGTACCTCCTTTTCTTTGTTATACACTACTTCTATCACAAAACAGGTTGCCTGCGGAATAAGCCGAACCTGCTGTATTTTCTCAATCCTTGTTTTCAGTGGATTTAAGCCAGCTGCTGCAGGGAAATGAATAAAACCTGATTTCAATTTTACCTGTTGGTTTGTGAATATGCAAATTCCAAATCCTTTCTTGTCTTTATATTTCGGGATGTGCGGTTTCCCTGTATATCTCCCAGGATGTTTTTCGTAATCTTTACTTGCCCGGTAAAACGCTTTCCAGTTTTTGAATAATAACTTGATGATTTCCTGTGATGTCTGGGCCGGTAGATTCCTGAAATCAAACTGGTTTTCAGAAGCTAATTGCTTAATGAGATCAAAACAACTCACATTTTCATCTCTAAAAAATGACTGCCTGATCTGATACAAAGAATAATTGTATAGTCTGGCCGCGTTGAAACATATCCGCTCAATCGCCCTGTCATTCCTTATTATATGTCGTTCTACAAGCTTCATTTACTCAGTTTCATTTTAGGGATAAACGCGAATCCTTATAAAGGCTTATCCTTTCAAAATACTCATCACCATAAAATTTCCTTGCCGTATCCCGTATTCTGTATAGTTTAGCGGTTGCTTTTATTGCCTGTTCCATATTCGTAGGTTTGGGTACGGTGATATTTTAGCCTGTAAGAAAATCCAATTGATGTTTCCCAATTGAAAGGATCTGTGATGAAGAGTAACCTAAGTCTCATTTCATCCCCGGAAGAAAACCCAACATCAATGCTGACTGGTTCAATCAAGTTCAGATCAATATCCTGAGCCTGGTCCATTACATCAAAATAATAGTTATAATTCAGGCCAACATAAAGAGCCGCATCACCTATCAGTCGAATTGAGATCCCGGCGCCAGATTTGATGCATCGGGCATAAAAATCCGTGACATTGATCACTCCGTATTGACATTTTCCATAGATCCCCAGTTTTCTTTCCGGAATCCTTTGGTTGTACATCAAGCCAGCCCGACGCATTGCCGGATCAATAATTACGTATACTTGGGAGCTTACTGCCGTGCTGATAAAGATAAAAGCGATTAAAAGTATTGTTTTCATATAGTTTTGTCCCCTAATATGTTAATAAGTTTAGAAGCCCGATCAATATTTTCTTTTGGTGTTGTATTAACTAACATCATGCAGAAATCTTTAATTCCATCCTTTGGCTTAAACTGTGGAAAATTGATAAGGATTTCAAATGCTTTTTTATCAGCTGCTTTATTTGTTTCACAATCCTTTCTTATAAAAGCCCAGACAATAGAAAGCAACAATCCGGAAAAGCTGTAATCATACAGATTATTATTTACTTCAACAATACTGGTTACCGAATGGACCCTTGTTGGTGTTTTATGTACTGTGTTATCCTGATACATTATAGCACATTTCTTAATTGTGTATTGGGCAAATACATAACTTCCATCTAACAGATTTTTGTAGTTACTTGAAAATTCAAAACACAGCGGCAGGAACGGATATTCAGCAATCATCTTGCTTTGCTGATCATAGGTTGTAGTTTCTTTGTCCATATTACATTATAATATATTAACAATATATACATAAAGTATTACAAATATATTATTAATCATTTAATAATCTACTGGATATTTGACGAAATGCAATCTATATTTTATTAATGATCCACGGCCATTAACACAGAAAATTATAGCTTTTGATCCGTCCGTCAAAGGCAATCCGTATCTGATTATCGGAGATCTTATACGAAAGGTATCGCTTATAGTCGAAACCATGGATGTTTATGTACTTGCCGATAATGATAGTTTTGGATTCAACCGGGAAGATTATATTGTCAATATCCCGGCCGATTATCGTCCACCGGTATTTATCGCATATATGATTTATGAAATTTCGGCCGTATTCTATGACATTCTGGTATGCATACTCAACCAGGGACCGGTCAGTCTTTATTGTGTGGCTTAATTTACCATCAATATAATAGTCAACCTTAACAACACTCATCAATTTTGATAATGCGATATTCCGACTTCGTTTAAATTCATCAAAGATAAATTTGTTCATAACCGTTTCCGTAAGGTATCCTAGTTTTACGGCAATGCATGGATAGTAGTTATCGAGATCGATATACCAAAGCGGATCCCCGATTGCAATTCTATCCCAGTTATCCTTAAATATGAATTGTATCGGCCAATCCTTGCTGGGTTTTATTTTATTTAGCCGGCCATCCCGGATTAAAGGGTAAATATGCCGGTATACATCGGCATTCATTTCAGCGATGCATCGTATATTATCGTACCCAAATTCTTTATCCGAAGACTGGTTAACTTTACAGAAGCCCCCGTAATTAACATTCTTTCCGAAACGTACCGTAGACTCAGGTTTGCTGAATATGAGCTCTGTTGAGAACGGCCGGTGAATGATCCTGAAAGAATCCCGATTTTCGCATAATGACGCTATTGTTGAATCGAAACGGGTATTATCGTACACGGCCAGCGCCACGCTCCCGCGAAATTTGAATTGTTGTTTAGCTATCGGCATGTTTTAATTTTATGAAATTCTCCAAAGAATTCTTTTTTTGATATCAGGCTCTTATGATTTATTAAGATCACTCATTAATTCCTTGAATTGTTCGAAAGTAATAACCTTATCTTTAAGTAACTGAGCATATTCCCGGCCTTGTGAAATTTTATATTCTTTCTTTGCTTCGGCCTCGGCTCTAACCCTTTCTTTTTCAACTTCAACCCTTTGCTCAGGGGAGATCTCACCTGGTGCGGCGGGTGGTTTTTCAGGAGCTTCAGGGGGCCTTTCAGGCGGTGAGGGTTCCTTTTCTACCTGTGGCGGCAGCTCTGGTTCTTCCTCTTCGCCAAAATAAAAAGTTTTCTCACCGTCTCCATTACAGGTAATCACTTCCACCATATACGCCTGCATTTCCTTATCCCATTTGGCGTTCTTTGTAATGATCTTGAAATACCAGTCATTAATATAATCTTCCTTTGCCTTCCTGGGTTTATCTTGCAGTTTTGCCATTTCCCGGGTGTATTCGGCAAATGTTTCATTATAAGGGACCGTAGCGCCCCCGCGATAGACCGCTCCGGTAGTCCAGATATATTTGGTCCACAGAACTATTTTCTTTGATATTCCGCGCCAGGGGAAGCAAAGTTCAGTTTCAATTTGAAAAAATGGTATTGGTTGAAGTAAATTTGGATGGTGGGCAAAGAATGATTCGACGTTTTCGGTCGGCCTTTCGGACTCTTTTCTCTTTTGTATTTCCTCTAACCTGGTTAATTTGATCCTCTGTAATATGCCCTTTTTCGTAGCTCTCTTATAACCGGCATCTTTTAACTGTTGTATGACTATTCCCGCGTCTTCCCTTGTTGACTGCCAATCCGGATATCTAGTCTTATAATGGGTGTAGAGCACATGCCTGACGTGCATTTTGCTCCAACTGAGCTTTTTCCTGGGCCTGAGACTGCCCCGCGATGTGGCGGTGGTTTTCTTGGGCCGCGCAGGCTTTTTTTTCGTCTGTTCGGCAACATTTTTTAAACGTTTCTTTGCCATACCAGACGATTAGTTTAGCATGTGATAGCCGATTTTTTTATTTTGGGGAACCATTCTCATTAAGGCAATATTTGATGGGGTTTACAAAGATAAGCTAGAATTCAAATTCATAATATTTTTCATGGAAATGATATTAACTATTTTCAGTCTTCTAAAATAGCTTAATGTGAAGGTTTGAACACAAAAAAATATAGTAATTATTTAGAGTTATAAACAGACTGTTAATAACTCAAATCGGATGTTTATAAATTAATTTGTGATTATTTATAAATAGCTTACCTTTGCTACGTCATCAACCCAAGATGGCAACATGGGGTATATCGGTTATAAGGGGACCTTAGGCAAGTCCCCTTTCCTTATTTATAGGTCATACATGCCGATAATACCGGGATCAAATCGCCGGATAACATCGATACACTTTTCATATTTGGCCTTGTAGTCAGTGGTCATTCTGCCCATCAATCCCCGACGTGTCATTTCAATCTGAATATCGTTCAGATTTGCTATCATGCTACGGAGTTGACGTTTCGACTTAAGTATTTTAAACCCCAAACTGACCTTACGCGCTCGCAAGGTTGCATCACTCATTTTTGATAAGTCCATATTATACCGGTTAAGTTATATTTTAAATAATTGCCTGCAGTCTTCGCATAGGATTTTGTTGCCATGCGTTGTGAATGCCAGGTAAGTTTTGGTTTCAGGCAAACACTCTGACCATTTCCGGCTACATACCTGGCAATGGTTTCTACCGCCTGTATCTAATCTGGGAATTCTTTGAGCTACTTTTATCCAATCTGCAGCAGTGGAAAAAACATTTTCAGATATTTGTTTGATTCTGATTTGGTGAGTAATAACCTCATCCCATCCGTTTTCGAGTATATTCACCTTCATTTCCTGGTAAGCGTTTGGTTTGTCCGTACAATACCAAGCATGCTATCGATCATATCCTGTATGCGCGTTGGTAGGTTGTTCCACCCACCAAAATCACGGATCAGGCCTTTCACTTTCCAGTTTTTTTCAGCCAATTCGGACAATTCTTTTTCAAATCGTTCCTGGGTAACAGTTTCCATGATATATCATATTTATAATGATTCAATAAATGCTTCGATCGCTTTAATCAGTGAAGGAAAATCATCTGCTTTGATCGTATGCGACCCTTTTGTATCTCCATTTTCAAAATCAACGTTCGCTGTATGTGTTGTCTTATAATTTGTAAAAAAATCATTCCTGATTATAATATTGATACAGCTACATTTATTCTTTGAAAATGGGTTTTTAAAGGTTGACATAGAAGCCTGCCTTTCTTCATCTTTTTCAAATAATGTGATACTCATGTTGATACGGTTATTTTAATAAATTCATGTTCCCATGCATTGTAAGGTATCCCACCATAGTCGGCCCAGGATGAAAAGCAACATATTTCATCCCCTTTATGTATATTCTCATCGCAGGAATCACAAATCAATTCGAGTAATGATATTCCCGGCACGAATTTAACGTGCTCTCCAGGATGAGGACTTTCAACCGGAAATAATTTCCGCATTTCAGCCTCACATTTTTTACAAAATATTTCTCTTTTCATAATTTCTCAGGATATATTTATAAACCGGCTTCGAAATTCTTACTCATATTCTTAATATAAATACAAATTTCTGGTGGATTATGGTTCGGGAAATGGATTATTCTTTCCACAGTGCCAACAATTCTGTCATCCGTCCTCCATTCTCGCTTAAAATCTGTTGAAGGATATGACAGATCTATGGTATCTCCAATATTGGGAAGATACATATGTCCAGGACCATACCTGTGAAGCTTTTGGCTAACTCCATTGGGAACAATCAATGCTATTACTGTGTCCATGGCTCAGATAATGTTTTTTTCAATCATCCGGGCAATGGATTTCAGGTTTTCTGCATAATCGGGATCCGTGGCATAACCGGCCTTTGCAATCTCATCAATGAATTTGTATGGATCCGATTTGACATTCAGGGCGGCTGCGTAACGCGAATATTTAAAGAAAAAGTTCGCATGATCCGTGAAACATTGCTCCGGGGTTTCATATTTCCTGAAATAATCCTTAATTCGATATTTGAACCACTTCTGACCATTCCGGATTATTGGGGTAATGGAAATGATTACCGGGAATTTCAGATCAGCCCGGCGACTGTATTCAGTAGTAGTCAATAATTGCTCATTGCCATTCAGGCCATCATTGTCCTTTACCCCAAAGAACATCCAGCCGATAGAGGCTCTGTTCCATCCGCTTTCTAGAGCTGCCTGCGCTAATATAGCAATTGCTGAGATTCCAGATTTTGTTTCTGTCTCTTTTGCAAAAGGCAGTAATAACCTGGTAAAATCTTTCGGTGTTAATTTAACACACGGTTTTAATTCATTCATTTGTATTACGTTTTAGTTTTACAATTCTGATCGCTTCACCTATTATTTTAAATTCATCGTGAGTGAAATTATCCATTCTGGCATTATTACATTTTTTATTTCCACATCCCGCCGATTAATCAGGAAGCTTTACTTCCCCGGGGTGTATTCGCTGCCAGTCTTCAAAATCTCTGATTTTATCAGTAATACTTTCCGTGAATACTTTGTGACATCCGGAATTCTCACATAGCTTCTGATAAGACCTGATGGCCTCAACACTTACTTTATCCTTCGCGGTTATCACGAAAATCGGAATTCCCCGGTCTTCTGAATCATCGATAACCTTTTTGTCTTTTCTTGTCATTTTTACCTCCTGTTTTTTATTATTCACCGAAATAATCTTTGCGCTCAATTATTTTAAAGCTTTCATATCCAAACGGTAATGACCCGCCAGCCTTTTGCCTGAGTTGCCTTTTGCATTTTGCATTGATAAACTCAATTTCATCATTGGAGTCGCAATAGACAATCTCTTCACCGGAATAGGTTGCTATCTGATAATGAACGATACATCTTTGCCGTTGTTCACCCATGGTTTAATATTGAAATATAACATTTACACGCTCTTTGTTTATTTCAACAACAATAGGCTGTTCATCCACGACATTTACCAATTTCTTAATCCAATCCCATCGCCGGCCTGATTGTATAATCATTGGCCGAAAGTCGGTTATTGCTCCACACAATAATTTAACACTGTGATAAGCGGTAATAAAAGTTATTTCATCCGCATTTGGCACAATCCGTTCAATTATTTCGTCTTCCAGGTCGAGCTTATTGAGGCAGTCGGCCAGGGATTTTGAGGATACTAGTATTTTCATTTTTTTATTGTATAAATTCAATTTCACCATTCAAATAAAGACGGATCATCACGTTAATTGAAAAACTACCTTTTGCTGGTTTGGAATAATTCATTTTCTTTAAATTTTCCTCAGTTATCGCCTGCTTCCAGCTTACCTTTTGATTCGGAGGATTTATGAATGTTATTTTACAGACTATATCTTTATTACCGGTTTTACCAGCTGGTCGGAATAGCTGACCCCTGTTGATATACTTTTCATAAATATCTTTGGCTTTCAGCCAGTCTTCCCGTTCCCTGGCTTCTTCTTCAGGGGTGAGATCCCGCATTTTAATTCTCGCCACCAATCGTGGTCCAATGGCATCATTACCGCATCCCCAGCAAACAGTACCAGAATCATAAAATACATCCTTGAAATCCAGCTTATCCATGATACCTTTTTTTTGTTTCATTTTTCCGGGCATGCATAGCATAATGAGCTGAGGCAAATCCACAATTGCTTATCAGCTTACCACAATATTGGCATGGATAATAAAAGAAGGTTTTCTGACCTGCATAACCATCATTTTCCTTTGACCAGACTTCAGGATCCAATCTGATAAGAGTGAATGTATCCTTACCCTGCTTTTTCTTTTCACCTACTTGCATGCTTGTAATATTAAATCCTCAACTTCCCCGGGCGATTCTTTAACATCAGTATAACCAGAATCCAGGTATATAATTTTAGTCCAGACCTCTCCAGGTGGTGTAAATCTTGATTCTTCCCATCTCATGATACCCCTGATATTTATTATGATTTTCTTGCCAAGGTGGTGAGTAAGCTCAATATATCCTTTTTTAAGCTGCCTTTTATCATCAGGCAATTTATCAATAAAAGCATTCAGTTTATCAAAATGGGCTTTAATAGATGCAAGTATAGCTATGTCACTTATTTCGCCTGTCGGCATGGCATCATAAAGTTCATTACTGATTTTCAATAATTCTTCTTTCATATCGGGATCTCTCCTTTCCGTTTTGTAATTACTTCACCGGTTTCCCTATTCGCGACCGTCACGCTTCGTTCGGCACCTGGCACATACTTACGCATTCTCTCGGCAACTATATATGAGTTCCACCATTTTCGACCACCGCTGATTGAATCCTTACTGTAGACATATACCTGAAAATCCCAGCGCTCCCCAATTTTTAACTCATCAATATGGTCTGCTACCCGTCCCCAGACAGTAATGGCAATACTGATCACCTTTTTGTGACGTGTTTTAACCAGCTCTACGGTGTAAATTTCTCTTGATGGATCTGGTTTCTCAATGTTTTTGACTTTGCCGGTAATTATCATTGCATTATTCGGTTTGGTTAGTTGATACTTTATCGAATTCATTCAGGCTCCACTGAATATTTTCAATCATGTCGATTCTCTTTCCGTTGTTCGTCTGTTAATCGTTTCATATGGCGTCGATATTTCATCCAAACATGGCGGGTTTATAATATCCGAATCATTTGCATAATGGAAATATGCCTGAATATATTTGATTCCGGTTTGATGTGTGCCGAATAAATCGTCCGGGTCTTTAAATACCGGGGTGCGTAATCGGAATAATATCGCCATTGAACCAACCGTTATCGGTTTGTCACATACCGCGCAAATGTGCGGTTTACGTGTTTTTACAATTTTGTCGTTCAAAATTTTTCGGTTAATTGTTTAATACTATTTATGTGCCGGATGCCAAAGGTGCACGAAACCAAATTCGATTTCATAATTGCATTTATCATTCGGACAATATAATGAAACCATAACCTTACCTTCGGCCGCTATTTCAATGACAAAGTGATCCGATTGTGGTTGGAATTCATAACCACATTTCGGACATTTTTTTTGTTCAATCATATCGTTTCGATTTTTATTATTTCACGTTTTACCAATTCGAAAAAACAACGACCGCACGATGGCCTTATGAATGGATATTCCTCTTATCAGAAGGATCGTAGCCTTTCAGATTTTCAATCTTGACTTTGGCCAGGTCTTGTAGTTGCCGATGGAACCCTGATATTGATTTTGCCTTGTACATATCAGAATATTTTGCAAGGCTGCCACAATGCGCCTTTTGCCAGGAATACTTTTGAGGTACTGGCGACAAAAAAGCCATCAGCATATGTAAAAGACACCCTCCACCACCCAATATCCCCGTTGTTTTGACAAACGGCGAGGGCTACCGTTCCATTCTGTAATTTCAGCCAGCAAGGAATTTCACTCCGGGGCATCTCCTGGTCAAATGTTTTCCAGTCTTCTTCCCTGATTATAAAAAGAGTGCTTATCCGCTCATTATTTGTTTTGATGATATTAATATTAAATTCCTGTTTTATATCATCATTTTCATAATAATCCAGCGCCTTTTGAGCAATGCCGGTTATTTCATCCAGGCCGACACCTACCGGATCCCCGTTTGCAATTACCTCCAGGCATGTAAGCAAAGTTTTCACTTTCTCAGTGGTTACCAAGCTTTCGATTTGATCATTTGTCCATTTCATGTTTGTCTGGTTTTTGTTTTGTTAATTTCTTCCGGTAGTACCTCATGCCCGTATCTATTCGTCCCATTTCCCCGGGGATATATACAGGTTCTGCATTAGCGAATAATTTTACCATATCATACACGATAGCAAAAAAGAAATACATTGCCAAGCCCCAAATAAGCCACATTATGCTGGTGCATATCTCTTCGGCAGAATTTATAGGTTTAAGGTGCAACCCTCCTTTAATGCTAAAATAAGTGTATTTAATGACCCCCCATATTACGCCGACTAAAGACAATACCTTGAAAGCTTTGAATCTTTTTCTGTTAGTCATATCATTTATGAATTTTAGTTAAAATACTTTGTATTCTTCCATTTCTACGCTATTTACTCCATCGTTATATGGATTAATGGCAAGAATACGCTCATACGATTTTGTCATCTTACGTGGGGATCCGATAAAAACAATGTCATGATTATCTTGCTTAAATGCAACAAAAATATCGTCATGAAGGTGTGTTAAGTATATTTCATGGCCTGCAATGTCTCCTGTCCATACTGCCACCCGGGATAGTTTCATTATGAAATCAATAATAATTTTAAACTCCACTATTCCAATTGGTTTTATCGTTACGGGTGTTAAAGGTGTTATACCGATCTTAAACAAATTTTCCCATCTATCACTCCACTCCCAAATAGATGTTAAATAGATGTAACTGATTTTATTCCTTGTATTTTTCATAATCAACTCTATTTTGGTTTAGAAATTCCCGGGCATTCCTGGCTTTGCGTTCAGCATTTTCCCTGTCCCGAGCAAACACAATAAAACCATCGATCTGCCATTCTTTTATACCCCGTCGTTTCAATTGCAGTAACCGGTATTTTTTCATTTTACTAGCAAGATCTTCTGCATCACCCGATGACAGAGTACCAAAATGGCCACCAATACTGGGATCGGAAAACACACAACCCATCATCATGAGCCACGTTAATAATGATTTTTTTTCCATAATTCGTTTATTTTTCCGGACATTCGAGTAAATGTTTGTATGAGATCCCTGTTAACTGAGAAATCTTTTCTACCTTATTTTTAAGTTCCTTTTCATTCGGGAGATTAATCAATCTGACAATTTTTTTATACCCGTAATCAGCTGAGGCATGATCTTTATGATATATCGCACCGATAGAATCCAATGATAACTTGGTTTTCAATTTCACGATGACGTTAAAAAACATTCCTACATGCCGTGGCTCCACAATTGCAAAATATCTTCTTTTATTGAGTATTTCATCGAATTGCATGTCATAAACATCACATAATGCTTTTTCAATGGTCCCGGGTGCTGGGCATGGTTTAATGGCAAAGTTATTATTTTCCAGTATTTTGATTATATATTCACCTTCGGTTAACTTATCCACATCAGGTCGGTAACATTCCTTTAATGCGCTATATTCTTGAATTGCAGCATTTATAATTATGGCAATCTTATTCATGAGTAGCATATTTTACCGGTATCACATCACTCTTTACATACAATGGGTGCCGTGGTGTGCCATCCTGATTGATAACCAGGGCCAATGCATCCGGGAACATCCTGATCACTTCCTGGGCGCGTTCTTTTGCTTGCGGGAAGCTTCCCCAGGCAAATAACACATCTTTGCACATAGTGGCTATCCTTGAAAGCCAGGAATTATTATCACCCAGCGGATCCGGAACACTGGCTAATATACTCGGATAAGGTGTAACCAGTGCGAATAGGTTAGTCATGTAAATGCCACCGTAACCCCAGTCAGAAGCAAACCGTTTCACCCGGCGAATGGTAGGATCATCATTATCCTGGTCAGCTGTTGACGGATTTAGACCGATAAAATTCACATACGGCTTTCTTTCGTCCCAGGTACGCCAGAGAACGTAACGATATTGCCTACGCACATCATTATCGAATACTGCCCCGTTTTGATTAAATAGATCCATGAGACTACTGCTTTATAATATCATTACCAAATCGCTCAATCAGAAAATTTTCAATTTCGTCAGGTACATCAGGAAAAGTAGTCATATCATAAAGTTCAATAAGCTCAAGCATAGTTTCGATAGAAATACTTTGAGTTAAACCCATGAAATGAATAGATCCTTTATACCCCCAAACCGGAAAAAGGACAATGTTCTTACCTTTTTCAATTTCAATATCATACCCCGTATACGTGCTTGCAGGACTCTTTTTTATGAATTTTCTGGTTTCAAGGCAAAGCCTGAATACCTTAGCAAGATCAATCTTAGTTTCCATCACTTATTCGAATTAACAAAATTGATAATATTATCGACAGATTCGAGAATGAAAATTGCACTCTGAAAGGCATATATTTGAGGCATAATGTTCATTATATGTTTTTTATCCTCTTCAATGGTAATTTTCTTTGATTTAACAGCCTCTGAGGATTGTTCCAGATCCAACAACAGGGTTTTAAGCTCTTTCCTGAGTAATTCTATTGGAGTCGTCATGTGGTTTGCTTGTTACTTTGCTCAATAAGAAACTTGGTTAATTAGAGTTATCCCTTCTTAATTTATATAAAATACTCCATAAAAGGTCTATGGAATTCCAAATTTCAATAGCCTTACGATATGAATAAATTTGAGGCTTTATTTCTATTTCCAGCTTATCAAATTGGGCCTGTTTTATTTTCTTGTCCAAATACGCTTCCCTATGGAATGCCATTTTTTGTTCCCAACGGGAAAGCTCTCTTTTGAGTAAATCAATTGGCTCAATCTTATTCATAAAATATTTATCTATAGCGTATCTGAAATCGGCTTTCTTCACTAGAAAACCTTCTTCCGTTGAAAACCTTCCAATAAGCTCATCCAGATAGTCGTCATCTTTATAATTTTTTAACGCTATATATCGATTAGATGACAGGCAGGCTTTCACAACGCCAAATATTCCCCATTCATTCATTAATGTGCCATCCGTATTATCAGAAGATGTTTTAATCACTGATTTTATCATAAATTCTTCGGCATCTGTTGTTAGCATGTGATCGGGATTCATGGCGTTTATTTATTTGTTTGAAATCTGAATAAGATAATCTGCATGACAAATTTCATCCGGACCACACCAGCACATCAAATCATGGCCCCGTAATTCGGACAAGTCATATCTATCTGGATACGCTTTGATCTTCCAGTCAATATATTTTTTGTATAATTCAACCGCCATTTCAGCATCCCTGATAACTATGCCCTTTGTTTTTCGTAGTATATCTCTTTCATTTAGAGAGTGGACATAATCTATTGCATATAACAGATCAGCATCATCAAATCGCTTTCCAACCACAAATATGTTGCCCCACTTCGTCCCCCTGGTGACATCGATACAATTTTTCGGCTTTCTCCAGTCTTTTATCCTTTTGCGCTGTATTCTTTTGGGCATTGGATTATTTGTCTTGTATGACTCAATCATTTTACGGAGATCCTGAATCATTATTTCTCTTAGATCATCCAATTGTAAAGCGGCATGAATAGGCATGTATGTCGCAATTCTCATGAATACTTTTGCCAAGCCATTATCAAATGACTTCAACTTATCATCCAATGGCCTTTCTTCACCCTGCAGCTGTATCAATGCAGCTTCAATAACACTCTGATCATACCCGGTTAACGTGTACCGGCCTTCGATCGCTTCATGGACCAAATTAATATACTTGGTCAAGTCCTCGGTATATTTTTCTATTTTCATTACCTTAATTTTGATAGTATATAATCACGATTATTTTCAATTTCTTCTTCATCGTCATCATTGCCGGCATTTTCATAGGCATGCTTAGCCAATGGAAAATCCCCATAAGAATCTATAACGGAATATAATTCGAATACAATTTCTAATAGGTTTTGATATATCGGAAACATATCACTGAAATCGACAATTACTTTATCTTCACTGATAGATTTTAAGAAATTTTTTTCAATAGCAATAATTAGCTTATTCCTTGTGCTCACATCTAACTCATAAATTGCAGTGTCAAGTTTTGATATTATCCTGTGCGCCTCAGTATATATTTTGTGGCTGTTCAGGATAGTCGGTTTAGCAAGCTTTGTAATAGTCGGTTTAGCGAACTTTGTAATAGTCGGGGTAGCAAGCCTTTTAATAGCCACTTCGTATTCGGATATTTTCAGATCTAATTCCTTCATGATACCGTCCAATTTCTCCTGGGGTGTACTGGGATCAATCCCTTGTCTTGTAATAAGGGTGTTTTTGAAGTACTGGAAGAAAGATATTTCCTTTCGCAGGGATAGTTCCGGCGTTAAATCTAGTACCGTTATCATGGGTTTAATTTTGACTGGGTTTGTTGATATTCTTTTTATACTCCTTTTTATGATAAAGTGCCGATAGGCCAAAGCAAATGGCGGCTATCAAGCACAGACAAGTAACGATTATTGAAACAATAAAAAGATATTCAGGAAGAATCATAGATTTTTCCATAGTTTTGATATTACATCATTTACAATTTTATTGATCCAATACCTGAGCTCGCTTTCTTTTATAAGAAATCCACCGGTATCATCCAAAGAATTTTCAATTTGCTGTAATTCAAAGTCGGTAATTCCCCACTGAGGTAATTCCTTCTTGGGCTTGGATTGGAGCTCTTTGATCTTGCGTTCCAGCTTCTTATTATCATGCATGTATGCATAATTCAAAAGAGCCGATATGAAAAACAGTACAGTTAAGAATATTTCACCCGTATCCATGGCTTACCTTTTAGAATTGATATACCATTCGATACCGGAGAGTAAAACTGCGGATAATACAATGAATGCTACCATCAGGAGCAATTCATGTAACGCCTGAAATAACAACTCTGTATTCATGAGTCAGAGATTTTAGTGATATTAAATTCAAATTTATAACCTTCTTCACGTAGCCAATCGGTTATTGGAAATTCCAGTAGACCTTCAATGAAACCTACATCAGCACACATGTCCATTGTGGGTCTGAGTGGTTCACTATTTTTGTCTACCGTAACGAGCAAGTATTGAAATAAATTATTATCATCATTCATTTTCCCCAATAAAGGGCCTAATACATCAGAGCATCGCAGATTGTTATGGTAAAAGTATCTAACCATGGAGGCTATGATAATAGCAAGTAATTCATTATGTTTACTTTCCTCAAAAATTCCTGCTATTGTTTTAATTAGGTCCTCGCCGTTACCAATCGCAGTCCCAAAACTTACCTCTTCGCCTTCTGTACGCCCAATCGCAAATATCACAGAACGATCATTATAAATAGTATTTGATGCAATTGCCTTCCTGATATGATCGGCAAAATCTGTAAGCTCTCTTGCAATGAGGCTAAAGTTAACTTCTGATTGTTCCATTTGTAATTACTTATTAATAGTATGGATATTTGGCTACACGGAAATATTTAAATAGTTTTTTATACCATGCTGAAGGCTTCCAATTACAAGCAGTTTCAAAAGACATTTGGCCGGTAATCATAACCCGTTTTTTATTTGGCCTGGGTGTTGCTACAATACAGTACAATTCCATCATTTATCTTTTAAGAGATTTTTAATGATCCATGTCAGGCCTGGCTTGATCCATTCTTTTTTACCGTGAATGAAAATCTTATTTGCCTTCGGATAAAAATCAACATTATCCGGCAGGCGATATATACTCCAACATCCCATGCTTTCAATAAATACAATGTTGACACCGAATTTTTTCTTCAATTTTGGCAACCACTTTTCCTCAAATTTCTCATTCCTGCTTTCCCGGATTGCCTGTTTACTAATTCCCATGGCTTTAAAGTCATTGTCTTCTGCGGCAGCTTCGCTCTTCAATAGTTCAGATTTTTTAATTAACCTGGGTTCAACTGGCTTGGTATCATCCAATCCTTCCATTAATTCATCGCTACTTGCCTTTTCTGCTATGTTGGCCAGAAGAAGTGGATCTTCGGTAGTATTGTTATTTTCGAAGAACTCATCGGCAAAAGCATCGTATTCGCTAAAATCATTGTCTTTACGATAAACATTGTCATCGCCAAAAGCATTTTCTTCGCCAAAAACATTGTAAGTAACCGAATGCATAGCATTAATAAGATCTTCCCTTCTCCGATCAGTGGAAGATCGGCCAGGCTCAGGAGTTTTTGTACTACCATGGCCTTTAACACCGACCTGACGATACTTGGGACTGCGATCTTTAGTCCAGAAGGAATTCCAGATCGATGCAATTCTCCGCAATATTTCCTTTAATTCTACCGTGTCACCGGTTATTTCTTTTGATAGTTGCGGCCCTTGATTTGGAAATGATTCACCGGTAGCGGGAATATCTGAGAGGTCAATGTCAGTGGGAAAGATATTCAATTCTTCATCTATTTTTACAGGGATCCCCTGGACGATTTTATTAGTAAGTTGGCCTACCGGTTGTACATTGCGAATGCCGGCCTTCCATTGCCGTAAAATCTCTTCCACGAAGCCAGGCCCCATTATTGACCCGTTAAAATATTCTAGTCCATCGGCCGCTTTTTCGTCGGCCGCTTTTTCGATGGCCGCTTTTTCGTCGGCACTCAATCTCACCCGATCTTCTACATCCTTACGGTAACCGCGGAGTATCTTAACGCGATATAGACGGTTATAACCTTTTATCAGGAATACACCGGATTCAAAATCGATTTCGAAAATATTGACTTTGGTATTGGGATTGTCAAGGTATGCCCTCAATACCGCCTCGAGCTGTTTTGCAAATACCTTTTCCCTGGCCAACTTCGCGATTAATTTTATTTTTTCCATGATATCAGCAACTAATTATTCAGTATCGTCCGTTAGAACAAAAGTCTTTTCCCCATTTCTAGAGCTCCCTTGCATGGCAATTTCTTCCACATGGCCTGATGTGATTTTAAATTCAATAGGGATATAATCTTTTGGGATTTCTGAGCCATTTGTACCCCCTGGGCTGGGGGTACAAAATGTCACTTCCATTTCCGGATCCGCTTGCTGTTGTAAAAGAGCAATCAAATCTTTTGCTTTCATGATAGCCTATTTACTCAGGTTTAACATTATGCCCTGATCACCCAGCATGTAGGTAGGTAGCTGGCCGTTCCATTTCTGGATCCATTCAAGTTCGATAACCTTAGGATTGTTGGAAATGGATTGCCCTTTAATCTGCAATGCTTGGGATTCCCCCTGGGCGGTAAGGATCACGATATCCTTTTTGATGGCTTCCTGCTTTTTCAGTTCCTCTTGCTGCCGGGTTACTTCCACAAGCCGTAAAACTTCCTGTTCGGCTAATTTCTTGGCATTAATGGCCTTTTCATATTCGACATTGTAATAGATCTCCCTGACATCAACCTGGTCCAGGATCATATGGAACAACGCTAATTCCTTTTTGATCCTTTCCGAAACATCATTCTGAATATCCTGGCGCTTTGTACTGTATGCCTCAATGGTATTAAAATTAAGCACGGTAAGGGCCATAGCTGACTTTAACTTCGTTCTGACAACATTATCTTCCAACCAATAATAACGACCGTCATCGCCTCTACTGTCGTTCTCGCTAACGTTGGCATATATCCAGCTGGCCTCATTCGGATCAATATGCCACGATACGGATACATCAAAGCCCAGTTTGATTCCATCCTTTGTTGGGACCCAAATAGCATCTGCATCCGGCTTAGTTCCTTCTTTTGGCGCATTGGCACATGTGTATACCCATACGGTTTTATCCATTTTGAATACATCATTCCACCACATTACAAGGTGCCATCCCGTGTGAAGCTCATTGGGATTAACCTGGCGGGGCGTAACAACGACGCCAACATCCTGGGCACCGATTTTAACAATGAGACTGAGGATAAAAAGAACAGGCAAGGATATAGCAGTTGCGCCCAATCTGAATGGAAGCTTCAATGGCTTCTCATTAACTGTGATCCGTAAAATAGAAATGAGAATACCTACTATTCCATAAAGGAGTAGTATCCAGAAAATGATTTTTAATAAAAACATGGTTTTTTGTTGTTTTAATTTACCTACTTTGTTAAGGCATTGGCTTTCCCTATATTGTTAATCAATTATCAATTTTTTGAAGCTTAATTTGAGGATTGTCCTTTATTCTGAAAATGAAATAATCAGTACCCGCCGTATTGGGTGTTATAGCGAATTCAAATATAATATAGAATATCTGATCAGGGCCAAAAATACCGGATACATCCTTTGCTCTATATTCATAAACATTAAGATTGAAGCCGAGACCTTCGAGTTGTTTTTTTGTCACTGATCTACCCCGGAAGGATCCGTTATTGATTTTTATCTTTTCCATTGCTTTCCATGTATTTTACAAAATCGGCATGTTCTATCTTTCTTTCATCAATCTCAGAAAAGAATTTTGATGGTAATTTTATGGCCGATCCTACTATGGACCATTCAAAAAAATCCCATGCGGCAATATACCAAAGTTCCGGATCGGGCCCTGATCGCACCCAGTAAAAACCAAATTCCCTGTATTTATCCTTTTTTAGTCCTTTAAGATGAATTCCATCCCTTTCTATGAGATCTCTACGACCCATTGTACGTGGACGATTGATATTTTGTGACTGTGATTTGCTCTCATTCGACTTTATGGTTAATGAATCACTGGGCTCTTCGAAGGCAATGCTTTCCGGACTATCAATGGTTAATGAATCACTGGGCTCTTCGAAGACAATGCTTTCCGGACTATCAATGGTTAATGAATCACTGGGCTCTTCGAAGACAATGCTTTCCGGACTATCAACGGCATCATTCTCTGAAATTTCCTTACCGGGCTTTGAGTCTTTTCTGAATATTGACTTAATTTTTGAAAAAATAGAACCCAGTAATAAAAAAGGACTGATAATAAATAAAAACAGGGTAGCAATGGAATAACTATAAGGATTAAGCATCATCCTTTTAAATTTGATCCATTCCCTTTTTAATTTAATCCCCTCCAATGTGTTTTCAAGTAAGCTTTTACCCATCTCAACCAACATTGCACATTCAGGTTGATCAAATATCTTACGAAATCTTTTCCATGAAAAATATAGATTTATGGCTTCAATCACAAATGATATAGACCATATGATAATTAGTGTTGTCATAATAATTTCTGTGTTTTATAATTCCGTAAGCAGTATCATTTCGCTATCCCAGGCACCTAAGATCTGCCAGTAAAAACCTAATGGACTTTGTACAAGTAAAATCGGGTCACGCCTCTTATAGGACTTTTTAAAACTATCAGCCGTAGCTATTACATAAAATACCGGCTTCTTATTGCAAAGCTCTTTCATCTTATTGGTATAATTGTTCATGATGTCAATAGCTACCTTTGGGAATTCAGGGATGAATATATCCGACGACTTCATTACAAGTTCGTATTTTTCGAGCAACGCATCGATTTTTTCATCAGTGGTATTCTGAAATGGGTCAAAGAAGCTCCGGAATTCATTGTATTTTTTCCTGTTTTCCAACCGTTCAATCAATCCATTCACTTCCCTTTTTGCATATCGTTGCTTGATTAATTTTGCTTTATCACGCAAAATAGATATTTTATCATCAAGCGCAAGCATTGACCAAGGAGTAGGGACTGTTTCAAGCTCTCTTAACACATCAACCGGTTTTACCTTTATTTTTTGACTTGTCTTTGAAGTAGATGGAGTTGTTGATTCCAGGAAAGTCCCATCGACGACGATATCGCCAGCTATGAGATCCCTAGTATCGAAATTCGGATCCTTGAAATCAAAAAGATAGATTTCACCTAATTCCCCTGATTCAAGGGCATCCGCTATAAAATTCGCTGCTACTCGATTCGAATCCATTAATTTCTTTAATCGCCTTACTATCCATTCGGCAACTCTGAATTTAAGACTTTTTTTCATTTTGCTATGGCTATTTATATGTTTGATTGATATGTAATTTCCAGTGTGTCATGATTAATCACAAAACGGCCATTAAAACCTGGTAGATTATTGGCCTCAGATATCATAAAATTCGCTTGATCAATACCTAATGTAGGATACGTTTTATTAAGGACAATGAGCATGCCTTTTATTTGCTCTTTTGAATAAACAATATTGGTTTTCCCTTCTGTGGGATCCTGAGGATCCCGGGCCGCATTTGATTCCCACCCGGTCACGATATATACCATACCATCACCGATTAATGTATATGTATCATCTATTCTACCAACAACCACCCCTTCAGCAAAGGCAAGAAATTTATTCAGTAAATTACGAAGCCTTAAAGCAAATTTCTTATCCCTGGCATCATCTGACTCATTAATTTTCTTTAAAATATGATCCGGAACAACAGATACTCCGGTAAGATTATCTTTTTTCTTTCCCATGACTTAAATTTTTATGGATTATTTAATGTTTATATTGCCCACGCTAATGAACCAAAATTGTATATCTTCTCAACATTTTTAATTCCAATTGTAGTATTATTAACATAAATACGTGTACCATATGATTGGCAACCTTTTGTAATATTTGATTTACCATTAATCCAAACAATATCAAATGGTTGAATATTATATCGTTTTCGGCGAATAGCAGGCGCATATCCTTTCCTGTTAATTTGTAATGTTCTACCATTCTTATGTTTCTGTTGAATGATAACTGGTTTACATCTTTCCTGCCGGGTGCCGCTGGCAATAACAAAGGCATCATTATTATGAGACTTTGAAATATTGAACTCTTGTCGTTTAAGGAAAGTGATATAACCATAGGTAACCCGCATCCCGGGAACATCCTGCCAGAATCGCTTATGAATAATTGACATAAATGTATTGGGTTTATACTGCCTGGCCGGTTTCAGCTTCAATCCTTTTTTATGAAGCTTCGTATGGCATTTTTCATGAAGCAATGCCAGGTTCTTCGCCCGGGAAGATCCGGCTTCGCTCCGCTGTTTGCAATGGTGAATGTGGCTTGGGTTACCTGGTGTGAATTTCTTACTGCAGAGCTGGCACAATCCATGTTCGCGGGCCATTAAATAACTCCGCATGTTCTGGTATCCGTACATGTTGCCTTGCTGGTATTCTACGCCGGCAATATCCGGGTTTTCGATCTTCTGAATGTCAAAGTTTGCAATTTCAATGATCACTTGTGATATTGGCATAATCGCTTTCATCCGGTTGATCAGGGATAAATGGGTGTCATACCTACGCTGAACTGATGGAGGCAACCAGTCTTCCGGCTTCTTCCGGTTATCGAACCGGGCCGGCCGGTACCAGTGATGATGATTTCTACGTCCACGACGGTACATTCTCTTTTCAGTCAATCTTTCAGATGTTTTTCCGTCCAGGATCACGGTGCCCGATATCAGCTCTTTCTTTTCTGATACACAGGAAAACCCGATGTTCCTGAATCCGGAATCAATTCCCAGGGTTACATCCTGCACCTGGTTCTCACATTCGAAATTAAGCTTAATAGTAAAAGGATAGAGTTTAATCACTTTGGCTTTCCCGCTTTTGATCAGCTTGCGGGCTTTCGCCGGTTTGCATGGCATAAGCGGACTGCCGGTAATTGAAAGTACATACACAACGGCTTTAAGCCCCCCTGTATGAAATTGGGGTTGATCCACTTCGAGGTTGTTACAACCCAGTACTATGCCACGGGCACTGAGAGTTTCCTCTCTGTTTAACCCGCCGCTTGTAGAGCTACAGACTTGTGGAGCATCCGTAGGTACGTTCTTTAACTTTGGTTGTAACTGCTGCATTAATTTAGAATTAAAAAATTAAGCCCTCTAATTGACTCTTACCTGAAATCTCACGATTTCAACCCACTCATTTGAAGGACAACATTCAGACAGTCTGACTGATTGATCACATTATCCTGTGTCATCCCTTCAAATTGACTGGGCAACCAACGCCCAAGCCCTTTCATTACATGACATTTAATCTCTCTTATAATTTCCATTATGGGGATTAATATTTGTGCTAAATTAACAATAAATTTGACCTATGATATAAATATATGGTAATTTTTGACCTATCAATACAACCTTATGATAAAATTTCCGCGATTAATAAAAAATTCTTACCTTTAACATGCGCTGTGGAGAAGCTGGCCGTTCTTGCCAGGCTCATAACCTGGAGCTCGCAGGTTCGAATCCTGCCAGTGCACCAAACAACCCGAGAGAGGGCCCGTTGAAAGTTTGTAGATTTAATGGTTCACAGCGCGAATTATCGTGAGGTATTAGATCTAGAGATTGTCAGGTGCGCTACCTGAATAGACGGGCCGAAGAAATAAATGTCATCCGGTTTTGCTGGGTTTTCTGGACCACGACAAAATGTTGATCATCGCTGATCGGATCAACGTATTAACCGGACTTCATGAAAATGGACTGCTGAAACCCACATAAGAGGCAGTTCAACTTTTAAACAAATTGCCCAGGGTTAATCGCCGTCTCCCTGGGCTTATTGTTTTATGGTATTACAAAAAAAGCCGGTATTACCCGGCTCTTAAAATCTCAGTGACATCCTTAAAACTCAATGTGAATGTCTGAACCGGCTGAATCAGATACTTTATTGATCCATGCAAAATAGGTCTTTATGAAGTTCCTGCCAGTGATGATAAAATGAATGATCGCATACAAAAA
Source organism: Paludibacter sp. (assembly GCA_028710415.1). Classification (GTDB taxonomy): domain Bacteria; phylum Bacteroidota; class Bacteroidia; order Bacteroidales; family Paludibacteraceae; genus Paludibacter. The sequence goes on from JAQTUE010000045.1 coordinate 25,708, forward strand.
AGCGATTATCATTCCGGGCAACATAACTACGAGTAAGAGTCTTTTAAGTGCTGTTTTCATGATGAAAATTAATTAGGTAAATAAATTTATTCGATATCGAATGATTTCAGTTGCCCTGAATCTTTCAGGTATTCACTGTGACCTTCATCCGGATCACATGGTTCATCCGGATCCGGTAAAACGGTTGAAAAACCTGTGATCTTTAAAGTAGGAAATTTTCTCATAGGGATTGGGATACCCATAGCGGCATGTTCAGACATAAAAAATAGTCCTTTTACGACCTTCAGCTCTTTGAATCTCACCCAGGTTCTGAGAATTTTTCCTGATCCCAGCTCCCATTTAACCCTAGCCCTTGCTTCTTTGATTTCAATAACCTGGCCACGCCGGCCATTGGTATAGTCATTGCTGACTCGGATAACATGACATCCTACTGTGATTGTTTCCATGACTGTATTTTAAATGGTAAATACTTAGCCCCTCTTCTTGAATATCAACCAGAATATGAAAGAAACAGGGACCATTAACATAATCGTTAAAATGATCAATTGCCCAAGTGGTAAATGTGATAACATGACTTTTTGTGTTTTAAATGATTAAAAATAAAGTTCAGCGTTAAACAGGTCAATGTAAATAACCCGTGACATGCGACAGAGAATATGATCTATAGCAAAATCCTTGGCCTTTTGTAAGGTTTCCCATGTTGCCATTACATCACCATCTTCGTTGACAATTGGTATGGTAACCTTGGGGTCCCCGTCTTTTTGGCATAAAATTCCGTACATGACGTTTTGTGTTTTAAAATTTTGAAACTGCGTTACTAGAACTACGGGTCAACCACTGCCAAAGGCCAGTTTTGGGCCTTAGCAGGTAGTTGTCCTTATTGGCCTTATCCATTCTGTATAAATGGAAATTATAGGCTAATTTCCTGAATGACGTTAATACTCTTTTCATTGCTTTTTATGTGTGTTTTGGTTATTTTTCTGCATCAAACATATATACTAGAACCGTTGCCATTTTCATAAGCTTCCATGATCCTGTCACGGTGAGAAGGTTGAAATTCATCGTATTCCGACTTCGTGATCACGGTAATTGACTGCGACCCTTCTGCATCATCGTACATGTGCATTAAAGCGTACTGGTAATCAAACCAATTCTTGAAGGATACACGCCAGTTTGATTCGTACATATCACAATCCCGGGAAAACCGTATACCATACACCTTTCTTCCAGGTAATTTGGCTGCATTCCGGTAGAACCATTCATAAACAGCCTCTGAAATGGCGCTTTGTACATGGATCTTCTTTGTCAGGAAGATGGCATACAAGCGATATTTTCTGATTAGGCGTAACCGGATACCGACTTTAAGAAACTGGACAAAGGTTTGATTCCTTGGCCTCAGATCTCCAATTTTTTTCAGATCTTCATACATGCCACGCATTAACCTGTAATAAGCGGCTTCGTTCTGGAAGAACTTACGGATTTTGTTGATTAAATTTTTCATGATATATAAGGTTTTTACTGAATTCTCAGTGATTTTAATACTTTACCATCGGGCATGTATACGAAGGCAACGGCCTTATCATAATCCCTTAACTCGTTATAAAGGCACAGAACCAGTAATGAGGCCCTGATCAGCTTATCAGCAGGCGCTACACCGGTTTCCGAAGTAATATTCTGGAAATTCATAAGGAGCCGCCCAAATTTGTAATCGATTCTGAAGGTAGTTTTCATGATGCAAAGTTGTTTTGTTTATCCAGTTTTACGAAATATGGGATATAAGGTTATGATAAACAACCGATAATTGACAAAATGATGAAAACTGGTGATGAAATTCAATTCCCCTTTCTTTTTCCATGAGAAATTATTATATTTGTTACGCATTTCAATCTGGCATCGTTCATGTGTTTAACCCGGGTGACCCTTCCGCGCCCGGGTTCCTCTTTTCCTGGATCAGGTAAAATTTATAATATTAAATCATTAATTTCAATCTATTTGATAATTTATTCTTCTGGTGTTATGCCTAACCACGCATCCCGTTTATCGCGGCACATTTGAAGGGTTAGAGCAACGCAGGAAAATAGTTCACCTGTCTCTTTCCTGAAATCATACTGATAAAAATTGACCCTGCCACGTTTGAAAATCTCCCAATTTTCCTTATTCGGCTTGCATGTTGAAACTCCATTTAAATCGCTTTTCATTTCCGTAAGTTTTAATTGTTGTTATCGTTCGAGTCTAACAGTGGTAACGTTTTTATCTTTGTCGTATGCAACTTTGGTAATATTCCATTCTCTATTCCACTTCAAAACCAATTTTGCACCGGCGACATATACATCCCGGTAGTCACCTGTTTTCTTTAAATAACGTTTCATGTCGTAAGTTTTGATTTGTTAATATCTAAAGCCCCCAAGGTCGAAACCAATGGGGGCGATAAGTCTGATGTGAGATTCTCATTTAAGGTTGACTTCTACTTTAAAAGGCTGATGTAAATTGAAAAATTTGTACAAGTCTACGTATTCGTTATCTATGTTCAATACATAGTTTGAGGACAAATTATCAAGCGCATCTTCCTTCGTAAAACCTCCTGAAAAGTTCTCGTCTTCATTCAGTTCAGTGGCCCATTGGCTAAATGATTTTACCTTATTCAGCTCACACCAATGCGCTTTAATAAATTTACATAATGTTATCGGGTCGGTGATTTTCCTACCATTTATCAAGGTATTCTGATTAAATGCCTGATCATTTGCTGTGTGTAATGTCCATGTTTTCATGTCGTAAGTTTTAATGTTTGTTGCATTATTTTACGAAATATGGAACATAATGTTATGATTTGCAAATGGTAATTGACAAACATATATAAATGAGTGACGAAAGAACAGACCAATTCTTTAAAGCTTAACCATCCACAGGGATACTGGTTCTCTCCTTTGGGGCGCAACCATTTTCGCCAATTGCGTTGGCGGTTTGATACCCCGCCGCAGAGCAGCGGGGAGTTTCATTTATCCTTCTGTCAGATATGGGTTTTTCGGAAGAAATGTTAATTTGAATCCGTTTTTTCTCAGTTCCTTTTTAAGATCCGATGAAATGTCAGTTTTGAAGGCTATTATTGTGGCCCTGGCATATTTCATAAGCTTCAGAAAGCATAAAACATTCTGCACGAATATGGCAAAATGGGTCAGAAGGAACCCCGGCGATTTCCAGTTGCTTCTTTGGAATGAGATCTTGGCCAGGTAGAAATCATTGTAGTATTTTATTGCGAATAGAGGCCTGTCAATTGCGGTTAACATTCTCTTCATTTCCTTTGAATTGATCCGGAAAATATAATTGCCGCTGGTCTCGTAATCGTAAAACTTTTCTTTCCGGATAAGCTTTTTTAGAAAAGGTTTCAGGAAATTAATCAATCCAACGCCATCATCAGTTGGCTCGATAAGAATGACTGCTTTGCTGGCTACCCTCAACATTTCGTAAAATGCAATGGCCGGCCTGGGGAAATGATGGTAACTCTGTTTGCAGAATGCAAAATCAAAACTACTATCAAAAAACGGCATTTTTTCAGCGTTAACGGCCAGGAATTTATCTATATAACCCCTTACCTTTGCAATTTTAAGATAGTTATCCGTCAGACTGGTTGCCATAACATGCATTCCATGTTTTTTAAGCTGGTATGCGTCAGCACCGAATCTCCCATCACCAACGGTAACAAATTCTGCCCCTGGGAAGAACTTGAATAATGGAGAAATCGATTTAATCATTCTATCATGGCTCCATGCATCAATGCTACCTGGATCGGTATAACAAGAGGCCTCTTCCAGGTAAGCTTCATGTTCGGAATGCCTTTCATAACTTTGTTGAATAATATCCTTTTTCATGACACAAATTTTAATTAATACGCCTCCAATATACGTAGTATCTATTTAAAACAGAACAAAGTATTGATGAACTGGTAAAACAATGAGATTAACTGGACCAAGGGGGTGACCGGGGGGTACCATAAGTTCCCACTTAGTCCCACCTTTCCCCCTGGTGGAGTAAATTTCCCCAGGGCTATCGAGCGGACAGCTGACAGGAAATCGGGGAATAGTGTGAGACGTAGGCGAAGTGGTCACCTTGAATTTGGGGCAAACATACTAGCCATGGTGGAATGGTGCCGGGTGGTGCAAAAAGTATAAAAAACGAGGTAAAAAGTGGTAATTTGTTGTCACGGTTTATATCGTATAAAGATGCCTGATACAAACATATCTGAAAATATGGTTATTGTTGGCTTGTATGATTTTCCTGAATTGTGATTTCAGCTATTAGAACGCCTTGCATTTTTGCATAATTTACGAATATATTTTTCTGGTTCAAAAAGTATAAAAATGTTTGGCGGGAAATATTGCACCTGGTGGAAATTTCTCGGTATGGCCAACGACCTTTTTCTACCCTGTGATAAATCATAATAAGGCAATCTAATGTAAATATCTGATAATAAGACAGTGGCCCAGGCCGGCACCCAGGTACCGGATCATCCGGGTCCCGGAGCTGATATCATCCCATAAAGAAAAATGAATTTGTATCTATTTCCGGAAGGGGCAACCGGTCGGATGCATCGTACTCGAGGTCCGGGTGAACTTCGACGGGATTCGGCTGGGAGTTCCTATTCATTCTGGCCTCAAGTTGTTCCTTTAACCGCGCTTTTTCAGCTGCCAGCATTAGATTATTATCAGGATCCTGGATGGCTGAGATTGGCACCCGTTCCCATCCAAAGAGCATGATCCAGGCCAACTTCACTTTTTGCCACCAGGTGATTTCCCCGAAATAACCTCCGCTGCGGTAAAAATCGTTTTTCATGTAATACCCGCCAGTATAGCTGTTCCATAATCTGGCATGTGCAAGTTCTTTGCCTGAAAACGGTCCATCCCACCAGGGAAAAGTAGCAGCATCGGCTTTTACTCCTGATGGCGGCGCCGGCACGGATTCTTTTTCATTAAGTCCGTAGATAGCAAAATTCATAAGCCAGGTATAATCTATCTTTGACCAATCATACTCATTGTGATCCGATGCAAATTTAAAAGATCTTTCGATTGTCCAGTTGGCATATCGAAGCTTCAGATATCCAACAATTTGATTTGGGGTGAGATCTTTCCATAAATCTCTTTCATTCAAAGGCATATCATGACAGAATTTCAAAAAACCAGCTTCACGCCAATCTTTAGCACTATCCTCAGCTTGCGTTGTGGCCATCCAGTCAGATAAATTCAGTTCACCGCCTGCAAGTTTATATTTGACATAACGATCTACCTGATCTTTGGGGATCTCTTTGGGGATCCCGACAACGATTTCAAGAGGATTAAAATTGATTTTGATTGGCTCAGGTGGTTCAGCCCAGGATCGTCCGATAGCGACCCGGATCGTGTGCTGGGAACATGAGAACATGTCGGCCAGATCCTTTATGCCTGTTTTTTCTGATAGTTTTCTTCCGGCATCGGAAGCGAAATACCTGGCAAGGTATGATGTCTGGGTATCGTTGAGAATGGTTGGGAAACCCGGGACTGTGTTTATGCGTTTCATTGGTATAATTATTTGATTTACACTTCAAATATACTAGTTATTTTGTAACTGGGGATAGGGAAGGGGGATTATTTTAAAGGGACGAGGATGGCCCCCAGGGTCGAGAGGATGGATAGCGGGGGACTATGGTAAAATGCTGGATGCAGGGTAAGTAGTCACCTTAAATTCAGGGCAAGCATGTTGGAGGGGGACCGGGGAGCAGCTGGGGGGTAAGTTTACCCGGGGGGAAGGGGAAAGTTCTATGTAGGGCATGAATATCATATAAATAGAACCCAGGGGGACCCAGGGGAAGGGGGGGGGGTAAGTTTACCCAGGGGGAATGAAAAGCCGTGATTGACGGGCGAAACCTCAAAACGTCAAAAATAAGACATTCAAACCAGGGTGAAGGTATATTCCTATT
>JAQTUE010000081.1 GCA_028710415.1 Paludibacter sp.
GTCGTTGTTCGGTATGGCTTTGCCTGAGTTGTTAACTCGAATTGCGATATATTTGGGCTTTGGTGTTGTGACTACTACCGGCATGTTTTATCTTTTTGATCAAGTCAAGTCCTTGTTTCAAGCTCAGTTAACTGGATTGCCTGCGGATGTTTTAGCAATGGTGGGCATTATGAAGCTTGATATGGCTTTTACTCTTATTTTATCCGCTGCTATGACTAAAACTGTCATAAATGGATGGAATAAATTAACTGACACTCGTAGTGGTCGGGTATGGCAGAAACCCGGCACGGGTGGAACAATAGGCATGTAATATGTTTCACTTAATTACAGGCACACCGGGAAGTGGTAAGACTCTTTCAATTGTTGATCAACTTAGCAAAGTAAAAGATAGGCCAATTTTCTATTTTGGGATCCCGGAGCTTAAACTCCCTTGGCAACAAGTAAAAGACCCTAAAAACTACCATTTAGACCTTCCAGACGGTTCAATTTTTGTTCTTGATGAATGTCAACAACATTTTCCTGTTCGCGCTCCGAAGGATGCCGTTCCCCCTGCTTTAGCATTTATCGAAACACATAGACATCATGGTATTGATATCTATTTTATCACTCAGCACCCTAATTTATTAGATCATCATGCCCGGCGGTTGGTCGGTCAACATACGCACTTACAAAGAAATTTTGGTTTTAAATTCGCTATAAAATACACGAATAATAAATTGTTTGAGATTGATAATTATCATGAGTTGCAAGCGTGTGAGAAGACTAAATACTCTTATCCTACAAATGTTTATGATCTTTATAAATCGGCTGAGATTCATACTGTTAAAGCACGTTATCCGAAGAAACTGCTTTTATTGATTCCTTTAGTTTTGATCGTTGTTTTATGTATCGGGTACATGGTTCATTTTCTGTCTACTAAAAAAAATGATGCTATGACGGCTGCGTTACCTGCCTCCGAATCTGTTAAAAATTCTGTTTTTACTGAGGGTTCTGTCATTCCTGAGAATATCAAAAAAATTGATTGGAAAACCGCTTATATACCTGAAATCCAGGGCGCACCGTATACGGCACCGCTTTATAGAGATTTAGCAAAGCCTGTTGTAATGCCGGTTGTGAATATGTGTTGGTCTAGTCCGGCTGAATGTCATTGTTATACTCAACAATCCAGCCGTGTCGATATGCCAGATGAACTATGTCGGGCTATGGTTAAATCTCGTACCTTTAACGCTTTTAGACATGCCAGTAATGAACAAAACAAATCCGGTGATGATCGTCGGTATATGCGTGTTGAAAGTAAATTATGAATATCTAAAAAAGGGGGCGGGATAGGGGCGAGAAGCCCCGCCGCCCCCTCTCTTATTAACTATTTTATAACTTATTGATTATTATGATAAATTGTATTTTATGTTTATCTAATCCATTCGAATTTACATTAGTTTTCATTTTATTGATTGAAGCTGTTTATTTGTTTGTTCAAGCGCTTACCTGCGACAATTTGCCTCATCATAATAGTTAGTCACTTCATTGAATTGTGACTCACTTCAACTATACTTATCAGTAACAAGGATGTTAACAAAGGGATAGCGAGGGAATCCGCGAATTTGACGACGAGCAGAACAATAGAGAGACCGGATTTAGCTAAACAAAAACCTTTCTTCTTAGCATTAGACCGGCTTAATACCTAGGCTAACACGGTGATTAACTATCTTATTGCAAGTGCTCCAAAATCGTTTTTTCCCTCGCTAAATTCAATTATTTTATGGGGTGTGTGTCATGAATAACAATTCTCTACAACTGGTTTCTGACGTTTCCAGTTATCTAAATAAAAACGGCTATTTACCTATCATTTTTAAAACTGCTTTAACTTCAATACGTTTAAGTTCGATTGAAGATTCCGTATTGCATGTCCAACTTGCTTTAGATTCTTTTACGATTACTTTTCAAAAGTCTATTGGTGACTACACAATAGCTTATTTCACTGTTGAGGATGGCCAAATTAATTTTGTAGCTTTTGATTCTAATTCTGTATTGTTCGGTCTGTGGAAATATCTTACAGTAGGGGGTGTCTGATGAACCGTGATGCTTTGGCGTTTATACGCTCTCAGCCGTCTATTGGCTATGTAGTTTGGATATTTAGCAATGAATGTGTTTATGATATTCGGACTTGTAAACACTGGCAATCTGCTTTGGATTTCACGATTACTATTCATGAGCCGTGGGTTATTGAGCATGACGGCCGCATTGTCAGCCGTAGCAACTAATAAAAATTGTCACATAACTGTTACATAACTGTCATGTTAATTATGAAAACATCTTGTTACACCGTCATATACTCTATTGAAACCTATAAAGGTCAAGGGACTTTAGGCCAGCTCTCACGTTGCCGAATATCGGTAATTACCCAATCAAGGCAACTAGCCAAGCGAATATTCCTCGAAAAGTATGCCGGTGTTATCGTGTAGAATTTAACCGTAATTTAAAGATAGCTGGAGACCGCCATGGTTGCTTACTACGAAGAAAAAGTTAAATTCTCAAGAGAGTCTGTAGTTGTTTGTGTTCCGCACGAAAAGTACAGCGAATTTCTTGCCGCATTACGCGAATACAACAACGAACGCATTAAATTTGGTTTTTCCTTGGCGGAACTGGAAAGCCTAAGATCGAACGTAAAACGCTTAACAAAAGGCGCAATAAGCTATCAAGATTTCCGTGGAGCATATTTATAGCCATGGACATAAGATTTTTATCAACATAATTAGTTGTTAGGCGATACAGATACAGGCATGAATTCGGCGGATTTCAAAACGTTTCTACGCATACCCTGTAAAAATTATCAGTATCCGCAAAGTCCGGTCTTAGACTGGTCGGCGGGGATACGCCGTTTATAGGCCACAACTTGACCAGCGGTCAAGATACGTTAGCGAGAGGGGGGGGCATACACACAATATTTTATGTATTTGACTTTTTTCGAACCCACAACAACCCCCTTCTCCTAATTATCGCTTTTTTTGTATAGCGTACGCGTAAGCGTAGCGGCTCAAACTACGTATATGTGATTATGACGAGGGGGAGGGGCGGGGGCTCAGATCAGGGATTGAAATTTAAAAAATAGATGAATTTGAACCCTCAAAGCTGGATTTTTATTAGTACCACGGTCGCAGCCCCTCCGCCCCTCCCCCCCTTATCTATTGGGCGGTGTGGTTTGTAAAAAAAACATTACACACAATCTTAAAATTCGTTTAGACTGTGAGTCACACTTAAACAACATGGGAAACAATATGAAAACCTCAATTCCTAAAACAAAATCAGAACGCCTCGAGGCTGCTTTAACACCGGCTGAACGTCAAGCTCGTAGACGTGCAAAGCTTAAAAACTCTTTTGTTACCCTTCAGGTCTTGCAAAGTGATCTAAATACTGCGGTTATCATTATTGATTCAACTATTATGACCTTAAAAATGATCGCTCTTGACAATCTTGATTCCAAATCACTTTATATTGCCACTCGGCAATTAGAAAACGCTGTTTGTTATCTCGATCATTCGCGTGGGCCTCAATGTTTTAAACGTAGGTCGTGTGATGTTAAAAATAGCACTGAATTGGTGCAAAACAGTTAGGACAGTCAGTTACACTGTCCTTTTTTCCCACGGTGGGAATTTATTTATGATTCACGTCGATTGGTTGTCGATTTATCAGGAATTTCAAGGGGAAGATTATCCACTCTTGGCTTCCGAAACTCGCCTTTCAATCTGTGCTCTGACGGGTGAAATTTTGAAACAATCAACGATTGGTTATCAACATTTAGGTTCTTTTGATAGCTGTTTGTTGATTAAGTTTGATAAGGGGGTTTTATCAATGGACGGTAATCCTTCTCACTGGAATAAAGTAGATAATCTTTTTGGTTGTCCTTCTGTTCAAGATGCTGTTTTGATCTTTAATGAAGTGCTCGAATCGTTGGGTTATCCTCAGTTTTATGATTGTGAAGACACTTATTTAACTTCTATGCCGTCTGCACATAGTACAGATTATATTCATTCGCCCGGGCTGCACATAACGCGTGTTGATCTCACAGAGAACTATTCTAGCCCGATTCATGCAATTGAAATGTTAAAGTATCTTTCGACTAATACTTATCGTGGTGAGTCCGGTTTTTTATATCCGAACGGTCGGACTGTTGAATGGCTCGGGACTCGCTCAGGTGATACAAAATCGGCTTCTAAGCACTTATATTTTAAGTATTATGATAAGTCTTTTGATGTTGAACTTAAGCTGAATAAATTAATGAAGAAACGTGATAAATTGCTTGCACAAAATCTTAGTGATAGTAAACTTGATTTTGATAGTCAAATGTTAGTTATTACTGATGCTATTAATTATTTAACGAAATTGCTTGAATATTGTCAGATAAACAATGTCATACGTTTTGAGTTAGAGTTGAAAAGCAAAAAAATTAACGAATTAGGTTTAAATAAATTGGGACGTTGGACACGAGATGTTATGTTAAAATTAGTTGATCAATATACACCTCATACTAAACAGACTACACAATATAATAAGAAAGTTGATCTTTATAGTCAGTTAATTGCGTTAGGCATTAAAGATGCTCATGCAAAATCTTATTCTAAACTTGGTCAGATGTGGCTTGATGGTCATGATTTGCATTTTCAGCGTAATATAACAGTTTCTAAATCTAGTTATTATCGTACACGTACAGCGTTGTTAAAACTGGGTTTCGATATTGCATCACCGTTGAATGTTGTTAATTTTCCTGCTCAAGTCTGCACCGTACAAATGTCCAAATTAGAGCGGCCCGGTTGGTATCGTGAGGCTGCGTAAAATTTATTACTGCCGCATAGGCAGCTTAGAAATGTATACTGCTTTGCAATAAATTCTTTATAAATTAAAGCCCCTAATTGGGGCTTTTTTTTGTCCTTTATTTCTTAAATGTTAATAGTTTATTAATAAAAGTGATGAGACCGTGACTAACTAAAAATTGTCTAAGCGCTGTAATTAGAAAATAATCAATTTTAGGGGTCACACCATGTCACTATTAAATTTACGAATATCCAGCACTGAAACGAGTGCAAAATCTGGCATATCAAATAAATCCGGAAAACCTTACGCATTTAAACAGCAAACTGCTTTTGTTGAAATTAACGACGAAACACGGAAAATTGATGTAACTCTCGCTGACGGCGAGCCGCCGTATCCAGTCGGTAAATATACTCTTGACGTTCTCGATTATGTCGTCGTCGGTCGTTTTGGTTTTGAGTTTGATCGATTCAAACCTTTGAAGCTTGTGCCGGCTTCAGTTTCAGCTATCCCCCGCGCGGCTTAACTATTATGTTAGTTCCTGTGTGTGATGGCTCTATCTCGACTTCATTAGGTTCCGTTGTTTGTAACGGTACGTGGGTAAGCCGAGATTTAACCGAATTAATGGGGGTATGGGCAGGTTCCCCCACTATTGACCAGTTCGAGGCGCTTTTTGCCGCTTTGCTGGGCGTTTTTGTTCTAACTTACCTATTCAATTTTATTATTAAATTCATTCTTAATTCGAGGTGATTATCATGTCAAACTTATTATCAAAAATCTTTGTAACTTCTGCTGCTGCTGCCCCTTTGCTTGCTAGCGCTGCAATTGACGTTACAGACGCAACAACAAAAATTACAACTGATGGTACTTTAGCCATTACTCTAGTTGGCTCTGCTTTGATTGGGTTAGCCGCTACAGCCGTAGTTCTTAAATGGGTTAAAGGCTCAATTTTCGGCTAATAACTTATTTAACGCGAGTAGCACACATGAAACTTTTTATATTGTACCTAACGTTCTTTTGTGCGCTATTCGCGTTTGACAAGTGTCATGCACGTACCCGTGAAGCGGCACAGTCTTTGTGCCAATCTCAATATTCTACTGCTGGTAATCCCAATGGCTGGTCATGTCAGGATATTCAGACAGGTAATATTGGTAATCCGTTGACTCAAACAGGTAATATTGACATTCGTTCTAATACGAATATTAATGTCGATTATGGTTCACCGGCTTTTTCTTATGTCGGTTTCGGATGCGCACCTCCAAAATTTTACAATTTGTTCGGTGTTTGTGAAATTCCCGAATGTCCTACTTCTCAGGTTTCAAATATCAATACAGGCGCGTGTCAAACCCCGCCCACGTGCTCTTATACAGAGCATTATGATAATGCAACAAATAGCTGTGTTTTAAATCCGTTGAGCTGTCCTACTCATTCTCATGCAAACAGTACAAATGATGCGTGTCTTCCTGATGCGCCTCTTGCTTGTCCCAATGGTCAGCATGATGACGGTAATTATCATTGTGTGGCTGATGATGTTGCAGCGTGTAAAAAAAACCAGCAATCTGGTTATATCAATAATGTTTTGCAGTGCATCCCGCGCACTAACAAACATGAAACTAACCAAGCCAATGCTAATTCTGACAAAGCGTTAAGTGATACGGCTAATGATGCGTCTATTGCTAATTCTAGTGATCAAGCTCTTGCTAATGCTGCGAATGCTCGTTCTAACAATACTTTAACTGAGCAGGGAAAAGCTTCCAATGCTCTTTTAGATAGTATTGATCAGACAACTAATGAGTTAAACAACAGGGAAAAAATGAAACAGGCTACTACTGGTGGTGATTCGTGCGAACAGCCGCCCAGTTGCACAGGTGATGCAATTTTATGCGCTATGTTGCGGCAACAGCATCAACAAAACTGTTTTGGTACTGCTCCTAATCAATTTGATGTTAATCGCGCGTTGGGCGGTCAGTCTACCCTGACCGAGGTTACTACATCTTTATCTGGTCTTGATAGTTCCGGTCTTGGTTTATCGTCTACGTGTCCTGTGCCTAAGCATTACTCTGTTATGGGTGCAGATTTTAGCTTAGATTTAATGCCGTTTTGCCAAGTGGCTGAGGTGATAGGCTACTGTGTCATGATCACGGCTTCTTTTATTTCTTTGCGGATGTTAGCCGCCTAGGGGTTTTGTATGTGGGTGAAAATTGGTCTTTTTATTTTGTCGTTGTTCGGTATGGCTTTGCCTGAGTTGTTAACTCGAATTGCGATATATTTGGGCTTTGGTGTTGTGACTACTACCGGCATGTTTTATCTTTTTGATCAAGTCAAGTCCTTGTTTCAAGCTCAG
>JAQTUE010000046.1 GCA_028710415.1 Paludibacter sp.
ATGCCATTTTTAAAGCCAGATTCCAACTCTATACGTTGCTCTGGTGTTAATGTTGGTGTGTTTACTCGTCCCATAATGGGACAAAGTTAAGAATAATAATTCAAACTAATTTATGACTAGTACTTATTATCATTTACTTCGATAATATCCGTATCATCACCAAAAAAACTCTTTGGATTTTCAAATATCGGTATAATTTCGTTTCTGCCAATTGACTGATAAAAATGATTTAAAAAGACCTTCTCATCGTTATGTAGAGCAGGCATAATTACCTTTTTAATATTGAACTTTCTTAGATAAGAAATTCTATTTACATGATCTGCATCAAAATGAGATATAAATAATATATCAATACTTTCACCTAAATTAAAACTATTATCAACTAATCTTTCAGATCTTTTTGATCTATAAAGCTCGCCGCAATCATATACAATATTAAAACCGTCATGTCTTTCAGAATAGAAAGCACCCTGACCTATCGGATGGAATATTCTTTGAATCATATTATTTCTTGCTTTTTTAATCGTTCCGCTAATTTGCTTTTGAATATTTTAATAGAATCGCAGTATGTTTCAGCTACCCTGAAGGTTGTAATATGTAAACAGGGAGAATAATCGAATTCAGTATTATTGATCTTAGCTCTTACGAAATTGCCATTAAAATCATTTTTCATTTTGGATTTTAATTGCCCGTTTAGAACTTCAAGTTCTTTTGAAAAAAGAAAATGAGCAGGTTCCCCGAAGGTCAATATTAAAGTTGGTTTGTAATTTTCGATTTCACTATATAGGTACGATTTGCAATTTTTAAATCGTATTTCAAGAAATGATTTTCCACCAGATTGAGATGGTGGTTTTGAAAATTGACACTTGACTAAATTTGTCGCATATATTTCAACATTATCAAAATTACCTTTGCCGATTAATTCTGTTTCAAGCCATTTTCTTAACTGACCATTCCTTCCTGAAATTTCATTAAGCATTAAAACAGTATTAACTCTTTCCGGGTCTTTAACAATTGTAGAATCTTGTCCAATAAGCTTTAATTTAATTGCAGAACCATCTTTATGAAAAGGTTCGATTTCAGTCAAACGTCTAGGCTCATCACCTAATTCAGTGCATTTATTGCAACAAAGTGGATAGCCGTATTTTTCTCTGATATTCATTTAATACAATGTATTAAAGAGAATGAATTTATTGTTTATTTATGTTTCCCAATCAATGGATGTAATTCTTTGGCAAGTGCAAATTCAACAATAGGCAAAATATCCGCCATATTATGTTCAAACTCTAATACATTTAATTCCAGTTTTAGGCCTATTTTTTGAGCCCAATAATAGAGTTGTAAGCCTTGTGTTTGAGCCGATGAAAAACAACCTAAGTGTTGGATAACCCTACCATATATTCCTCTTTTGAATTTACCTACATATAATATGCGGGAAGTCAAATCAATTGAATTGTCAGTGTTTAATGCAGGTACAGATCTATCTCTTTCTGCATGATTTCTATACACTTTAAATGAATTTATTATTTCAGTTGATGTATTTTCAGAAATAACTCTATACCAATACAAACAAGGTGCTTTTATTGGCATTAGTTTTTTAAACAGTTCTTTAAATTCTTCAGAATAACGAATGTCTTCTTTTAAAAACTCTTTTAACTGAGAGCAGTCAATTTCAAACTTCTTAATCTCAGGTAAGGTTGTGGTTTGAACAGCTAAAATATTTGAGGCTTCAATTAAATAGTCTGTGATTATTTTTTTCATAGTATGCTAGTTTAATTCAAATTGCAGGACACCCGCTGCCACAACAGAAGTTCCAATAGCCAAAAGTGTTTTTAAAATACTTGTCACAATAATTGTGAGCTTTCGGTTGTTCTTTGGTTTTTTGTTAACTTTTTCTCTTGTTTCCATAGGCTTCTCTTTTTTTAGTTGGTTATTAATATACATTTCTGTGATTACTAAAACAATAAATAAAAAGGCTAATGGAACAATAGTGTTGCAGCATACAGGGCGGACTCCCACAATGGAGATCTTTAATATCTTTTATTCATATCAGATAAATTCGTTATGTTATAATATAAAATTATCAAATGCAAGTTGCAATATATCATCTTCAGAACAATCTGAGAAAACATAATATTTATTTGTATCTAAATCAGTTATTTCAAATCCAATTGGTTCATATAAAAACTCTTTTAATTTAATGGTTTTTTCTGGATTCGATTTAAAGTTAAATGTCCAACTTTTAGTTTCAGCTTTGAAAGTAGTTCCCAAAAGACGTGGATTAGATGAGGAAATTGCTCTTGTAATTTCATCTAATTCAAACTTCTTATTCAATATAACAGTATGGTTATTTTCAATCAATTCCCATTTATTGTTTATTAAAGGGACGCGATAAGTAAGTTTAATTGTAACCTCAAAGGCATCAACACTATTTTTGAATTCACATATAACATAGCCAACCCATTCTTCTTTGCGGAATAGTCTAAAAGTAATTAATTTATATCTTCTATTTACAATTTCCATTTTTTACAATATTTATTTTATTTCACCCTGGCAACTCCTCCAACCCCAACTCCCTCAAAAACCCATTATGCATTTCAGTCGCTTTCCTTATTTTTTCTTCCAGATCAATTAAAGTTTCATTCACTGCTTTCAAATCAATTTCTTTTGCAGTAATGGCAGTACTTACATATCGGGAGATATTCAGATTGTAATCGTTTTTGGCGATTTCTTCCATCGATACACGACGGGAATAACGTGGGTCATCTTGTTTCCTGAATTGATAAGTTTCAACAATTTTCTTAATATCATTTGGTCCGCCGTCTTCATCATCACGCAGACGGTTTTGACGTTTCCCTTTTTCGAAATATTCACTGGCATTGATAAACAGTACATCATCAAACTTCTTGCACTTCTTTAGTACTAAAATACAGACAGGAATCCCTGTAGAAAAGAACAGATTGGAAGGCAACCCAATTACCGTATCAATATGATTGTCTTTAAGTAATTTGGTACGGATACGTTCTTCAGCACCTCCACGAAACAATACTCCATGAGGTAGGATAATAGCCATTACCCCCTGATCTGATAGAAAATGAAAACCATGCAATAGGAAAGCAAAGTCAGCAGCCGACTTAGGTGCTAAACCATAGCTCTTGAAACGGAAATCTTCTCCCATTGCTTCCGATGGTTCCCAACGAAGGCTAAACGGTGGATTAGCCACGATTGCATCAAATACCTGTTTCTTGGCCGGATTCATTTCATTCAGCATATCCCAATCGTTGAGCAAGGTATCTCCGTGATGGATATGAAACTCCGTATCTTTAACACCTCGCAATAACATATTCATACGGGCAAGGTTATAAGTTGTAATATTTAGTTCTTGACCATATATCTTACCAATACCGTTTTTACCTAATTGATTACGCACGTTTAATAACAATGAACCCGAACCACAGGCTAAATCTAGAACTTTATCCAATTTATTTTTTTTTCCTTCACTTGGATTGTGGCTATCCAACGTAACAATTGCCGAAAGAATGGTGGATATTTGTTGAGGTGTGTAGAACTCACCTGCTTTTTTCCCTGAACCTGCTGCAAATTCTCCAATTAAGTACTCATAAGCATATCCTAAAGCATCATTCTTAGTAGAGAATTTAGCAATTCCTTGACCAATTTTGGTAATAATAGTACATAATTTGGAGTTACGTTCCTGTCTAGTCTTGCCTAATTTATCTGAATTTAGATTGATTTCGGAAAATAAACCTTGAAAGGTACTGTCAAAAGAGTGATTTTCAATGTATTTAAAACCATCCTCAAGAACTGATAATAACTCGTCATTTTGGGTGCGAGCCATTTCATAAATATTACTCCATAAGAATTGCGGTTCAATTACATAATGTACTTTGCGGCGCATCAACTTTTCAAACTCTTCAACATCATCGAGATTTCCTTCATACCACAATTGAAGTGGTGTTGTTACGCCAAATTTAGATACAATATCAGAATCAGTCTCTGGGTAATCCTTTCCAAGTTCTTTCTTTGCTGCCTCTTCATAGTTATCCGACAGATAGCGTAAAAAGAGAAATGAAAGCATATAATCGCGGAAATCATCGGCATTCATTGCGCCACGCAAATCATTTGCTATTCCCCATAGGGTTCTTCCTAATTGTTGTTGTTCTAGTTGTGTCATGATATAATTTTATGCCTCGCTTGCTGGAAACAAATCATTATTAAACTTATAATTATTTTTAAAGTTTTCGAATATCTCTACAAATCTATCCTTGTTATCATGGCTTAATTGAGCTGGTTCAAACAATGAATAACCACCGTGATTAAATATCTGAATATATCTATGGTAAAGGGTTTTATCTTCATCATCTTCATTTATAACAATCAAATTTTCAAACCCATTAAACCCATGAAAGTTAGCTGTTTTCTCTAATAGATTCCGAAGCAAAGTAAAATGGTAATTAACTAATCTGTCCTCATTAATAGCTTTTTGAATTTCTTGTATCATGAAGACATGATAGACGAAAGGGGTATCTGTTGTATCTTTTAAGTCATAAGCATTTTGTATTCTTCTAAGAAATAATTTTGTACTATTATTTTTAAATTCATTACAAAGCACATTGTAAAAAAGGGAGTGATGTGTAGATATTATAGTTTTTACATTTGAATTTTCACCTTTTAGCATTAATGCTAAATGATGAGCAACAGCAATGGCATTGTTATCATCGAGTGAAGATATTGGATCGTCTATATATATGTAATTAACCCAATTGTACCTATTTTCACCATCCATAACTAATTGAGCAACTGCGGAAAAGAAACACCATATAAATATATTTTCTTCACCTCTTGAAACCTTAATATTCTTTATTATTTGACTATGTCCATCTACCAATATTTCTCTTTCAAAATAAACTTCTCCTAATTCAAAATTGATATCAAAATTAAAAGTTGCAAACTTTCTTAGAATTGGTCTGATTTTATTGCTTATATCCAAGCCTGGAAGTCCAATAAAAAACTGAGAATCTAAATTGATCTTTAATTTACGCTCAGTATCATATTCCAAATCATTATCCCATGAAAATAAGTCTTCAGTAAAAGCATTATAATAAAGCGTATCAGCGCCACCACTTTGTTTCCCTATGTTTTTAAATGCAGTTGATAAACGTGTTTTACCAACACCATTATAAGCATATAGCAAAGTGTATTTTTTATTTAATTCACGAATATGGGCAGCTATTTCATCAAGCGATTCGAAAGATAAAAAACCTATAGTCTTGAGTATGTGTACTATATAATTAAAAGTATTTTCATCTAATCCTTCTTTTAAAATATATATATCTTCATAATTATCGAATCTATAGTTGTTTTGAATAGTCTTTTTAAAGTCCTGAAACTCCTTCTTATTCAATTTATTCAATATATCTCTCTTAAAGATATCCTTTTTTAGTGATGAAATATCCATAACTTATTAATTTATATTTGGAAACAACCCCTGCATCAACCCTCTCTTATGCTTTTTAAATACTTCTATCTTCTGTACTTGGGTAGTGATTTGCTCATCAATAGAAGATACAAAGTTGGCAATTTTTTGTTGTTCGTTGGGGTTGGGAATATTAATTCTCAGAGTTTTTAATTGATTAGGATAAAGATGAACTACTGAAATACCTTGAGCCATTTGTGCTATATTCAGTTTCCTAGCATTATTCAAATAATAAGATAGAAAAACTCCATTGATTTTAGAACGAATAATATTCAAATCACCTCCTAAAGCAATTCCGTTTTTTAATACGCAAGAAGCAGTAGCGATGTCTATTTGTGTTTCTCCAGAAGCTGGAATAATCACATCATTTGCTTTACTTAACACCAAATCATCTGCACTTAAATTTGTATACGATTTTATAATATCAATAGTCTCATTATAATGGGTATAAAGTTCTCCATATCTGATACAAGGCAAATTCCCATTTTCAAATATTTCAGCTTTAGATATTCCTTTCCCTTTTAGAAATGTTGCGACTTCCCCCAACTTCTTTTCCACCCACTTTCCATCTTTTTCAAACTCTTTAAATCGTAACTTTGGCACGGTTTCCCCTACGGTAGGAAACAACTGTTGCATAAGCCCTTTTTTATGGTCTTTAAGTGCCTCCAGCTTTTTGATATGAGCATAAATCACTTCATCAAGAGAAGAAAGACAATCGGCAATTTTTTGCTGTTCATCTTTGTTTTTTGGTAGATACAATTCTTTTGATAGGAAAGTGTTATTTGCTATGTTTATAGTGTTTTTTGCACCTTTTTGGATAATAGAGGCCAAATAGTTATGTACGTTCGATGGAGATTCAAAGTATGCATCTAAAATACAACCAAGACCTGTCGTTTCTGGTGTAAATACACCATATAGAGGCGAAACAATTACAGGAAACTCAACCTTACTTTGTTTTATAATTCCATACGGGAAATCACCTGTAGGACTTTTTGTGTAAATTATATCTCCAGGAAGAACACGTTTATAGTTATCTGTATTCGAAGCAGAATAACTTCTACCCAAATGTTCTATCTGATTAATAATTCCTTTATGTACCGAAACAGAGAAGACTTCTTCATTTCCGATACTTTTTAAACCATGTTCGTCCAATACGTCAGATAATTTTCTTTCTGTCCATTCTGGTTCATTCTGAAACTCAGGAAATCTTAACTTCGGCACTATTATATTTTCTTTATTCATACGCTTTTAATCCTGATATATCATGTCCTTGAGCCAGTTTTTTGAGTAGTGGCACTAAGTCTTCCATGAGAGCCAGTTCTTTTTTTGTACGATCTTTCCATCCTAATTCAAGTGGAGCCAACAAATCACTAAGCTGTTCGCCATCGAATATCATACGGGAGACAATACCATCCACAAATGATTTTAGTGCAACTGTTTCTAATCCGTGGTTGTTGGCAGTAATCGCTAATTCTTTGGCAAATTTCTCTGTTTTAAAGGTTTGGAAGCCATTGTTTATTTGTTCTATCGACAATCCTTTTCCTTCTTCCAATGTTTTGATATAATCCGCAATATCATCGCGTTCGTCCATCAGATTGGCACTGGAACTAAGCATATTAATCAACTGCTCGCGTGACATGGTCTGTTTCGATGGCTTGTTGTGGGTGAATTTAGATATCAAGCCCATAATATAATCGTAGTCAATAATGGCCGAAGCAAAAAGTACAAACTCAAAATCCAGTTCCTGAATAGCTGGTTCAGCCTTATCACCCTCTTTGTCTCGCTTTTCTTTGAGCTTTTTAGCCGTTTCAAGGTACGAACTTCTGAATTCCAACAATTGATCTTCGGGTATAATGGTATCAATTTGCTTTTTTTGTTCAGCTGATAAATCGGTATATTGGTCGAGTTGGGTTTTAAGTCGTTGTACCTCTTTAAAACGATTAATAAAGTTGATACGTGCTGTATCGCCTTTCAGGTTATATACTTCCTGTGGCTCACATGCCAGATCGCTTGTTTGCATAAAATCTTGCAAGGCCATAACCGCTTCTTCAAACTTCTCTATTACTTTGGGTGCGGGATCAACCAACCAGATTTCTTTGGCTTTGCTTTCATCTTTTTCACCTGAAAACAAAGCAATGGCAGTATCAACCGCATCCTGCTGTTGACGGAATTCAAGAATGTTACCGTATGGCTTGCTATCGTTCAGAATACGGTTGGTGCGCGAGAAAGCCTGAATCAATCCGTGATATTTCAGGTTTTTATCCACATAGAGTGTATTCAGAAATTTGGAATCAAAACCCGTCAGCAACATATCCACAACAATGATCATATCAATCTTATTTTGGTGCGGATAGTCTTTATTACTGTATTTCTGGTCTTTGATGCGTTGCTGCACATCCTGATAATACAAATCGAACTCGTTGATGGTGTGATTGGTACCATATTGTAGGTTATAGTAGCTGATTATTGCTGTAAGGGCCTTTTTCTTTTCTTCAGGATTTTGCTTGTTATCTTCTTTTTCCTGAAGTAAATCTTCTTGAATTTGCTGTACATCTTTGTTCCCATCGGCAGGCGGTGAAAATACACAAGCTATATTCAACGGCACATAATCACTATTTTCTGCTTGCATTTTTGCCAATGCCACCTTAAATCGTTGATAATAATCGATAGCATCGTTGATCGACTGGGTAGCGAACAACGCATTAAACCGTCGGTTGTTGGTAGCCAATTCATGTTTTTTCAGTATGGCATCCACAATGGCTTGTTTGGCTATACTTTCACCTGCTTTGGGTTTGTTCTCACCTTCGGGTTTAAAATAGTCAATATGAAAACGTAATACATTTCGATCCTCAATGGCATGGGTAATGGTATATGCATGTAATTCCTGTTGGAATATATCCTCCGTGGTTTTGTAAGATGCATATTCTCCCTCACGTATCAATTGCGTAGAATTCTCTTCAAAAATAGGCGTACCCGTAAAACCGAATAACTGTGAGTTAGGGAAGAATTCCTTAATGGCTTTATGGTTATCGCCAAACTGCGAACGGTGGCATTCATCGAAAATAAATACAATACGTTTGTCTTTCAAAGATTCCAAACGTTCTTTGTAATTTTTTCGGTTATCTGGGTCAAGAGCTATACCCAGCTTTTGAATGGTAGTTACGATTACCTTATCTGCATAATCTTCCGAAAGCATACGCCTTACCAGCGTTTCGGTATTCGTATTCTCTTCCACACAACCATCCTGAAACTTATTAAACTCTTCACGGGTTTGTCGGTCAAGGTCTTTCCGATCGACCACAAATAAACACTTTTCAATATCTGGATTGTCTTTCAGCAGCGTAGATGCTTTGAATGAAGTTAGTGTTTTTCCACTACCGGTGGTATGCCATATATAACCATTTCCTCTGTTTTCATGGATACATTTTACGATTTCTTGCACTGCATAAATCTGGTAAGGGCGCATCACCAACAGTTTTTGTTCGTTGGCAACCAACACCATGTACTTGTTGATCATTTCACCCAACGTACATTTAGCCAGGAACTTTTCGGAAAAGTCATGCAGATGGGTAATCTTTTTGTTGTTTACGTCGGCAAGCTGATAAACAGGTAAAAACTGTTCGTCGGCATTAAACTGAAAATGCTGGTTGTTGTTATTGGCAAAATATTGAGTATTTCCGCGATTACTAACAATAAACAGTTGCATAAAACAAAGCAAGGTATTCGTATAACCGTTGCCGGGATTATTTTTATAATCAACGATTTGCTGCATAGCTCGTCGAGGGCTAACATCCAATGCTTTCAACTCAATCTGTACCACAGGCAAGCCATTAATCAACAGAATCACATCATAACGCTGATGGCTGTTACTGGTATTGATTCGTAGTTGGTTTGCTACCTCGTAATCATTCTTACACCAGTCTTTAATATTCACCAATGTATATTGCAGCGGAGTACCATCTTCCCGTATAAAAGTTTCCCATGCTCGCAATCGTTTAGAAGTAGCAAACACATCAGGAGTCACAATTTCGTCAATCAAACGTTTGAATTCAGCATCAGTCAGATGAACGCGGTTTAAGGCTTCAAACTTCTGCCGGAAATTCTGTTCAAGACTATTCCTGTCCCGAATATCCTCCCGATAAGTATATTTCAGGTCTTTGAGTTTTTCAATCAGACCGAGTTCTATTTCGTTTTCTTTAGTCATTGAATATATCTGAGTTGAATTTTATGCGTATTTTTTGTTTGCCTTTGTGATTCAGTGAAGTGCATTTTTACATGGGAAAGTATTGTATCACGCAAATATACGAATCTTTATTCGAATTAAAAAGAATTAAAATTAGTATCCATTATTGATAGAATGTAATATCCAAATTACGTACAATCTAATTACTAAGCCACATAATGTTTTATCTTCTGCAACTCTCCTCATACTCTACTATATCCCCCAAGCTATATCGGATATTGATTCCTACCTGGTGATAATGAATTTTTCCTTGTTTTCGTAAACGATAGATGGTAGCAATAGAAATGCTCAACCGGTCTGCTGTTTCCTGTTCGGTAAATAATTGGGATAAATCAAGGGGGTTGGTCAACGTACTTACCTTTGCCATCAGATCCCGGATAACGAGCTCAAAGCTTTCCATTTTAAGCAATTGCAATTCTGCAAGGTTTGCTGTGTGGGCGTCGGTTTGTATGTAGGTTGTTTTCCCCATTTCTGCATCAATTCATTTCTGTTTTGAATGTTGATACAAAAATAAGTGAAATGTAAATAACGTTATTAATAATGTACTTTATAGTACAAAAAATGAACTTTAAAGACTATTTAATCAGAAAATAACAAATGGTGATTTATTGTACTAAAAATCATCCAAATTGCTTACTTGATGTATTATAGTATGCTGAAAGCTTTTCATTTCTCACTAAAATTCGATTATAGGGTAATTAATTATCTGTTCAAAGAGTTGCAAAATGAAAGCAGTATTCGGGATATTTAATTCAGACGTAAATTATCTTCTGCAACTCTCTTCATACTCTAAAATATCCCCCAAACTATACCGGATATTAATTCCTACCTGGTGATAATGAATTTTTCCTTCCTTTCGTAAGATATAAAGATTTTTGATGGATATGTTCAAAAGATCAGCCGCTTGTTTCTCAGTATATAATTGGGCATAGTTAGTTGGGTTGGTCAAAGTACATACTTTCGCCATAAGCTCATTATTCATGCGCTCATAGTTCTCCAATTTCTTCATCAGCAATTCCGTCTGGTTTGCTGTGTTTGCATCGGTTTGTATGTACCTGGTTTTTTCCATTCAATTTATTTTGACTACTCAAGGTTTTTCCAGATTATCGCCTTCAACCTTTTTTTATTTTCCTGACTTTTTTAATTTGGAAATATTTGTTTTTTTATAAGCATTTTATATCACGACTCTTAACTATTTATCAGAAACGAGTCCTGCATTAAAAAGGTGCCATCTTATTTTGTTTAATTAATTTTATTTTAATAATATTTACTTTTAAGAGTGTCGATCGAATCTAATATCCCGAGAATTCTTGATCAAAAAATATCGTCAAAACTAACCTTTCAAAACCCTGTTTCAAAGGACAGATTTGTGTTAAAAAATGGACCTTTTGTATTATGCACGTTTTCAATACTTTACGAGCTATTTATTTAGAATCTATTCTAATATAAATTTTATCACCTTAATCTTTTTTTATAAAAGTCATTTTTTACACTTTTTCACAAGATTTCTTGTCTATAAATTGTGCCGTCTTCGATTTGTAATAAATAGTATCACCAACCCAAATTTTCTTTGCCTTTTCGAACTATTAAAAAATATAGGTTATCGTTCTTCTGTTTTCTATTTCAATACTCTAAAAATTGCCTCAAAACTATTTTTTTCAAACAATAAAAAAAAAGACACCATTTTATGTTTGTGTAAAATGCAATGATTCAAATATATAGATCTTTTACATTAAAGTTCAACCAGAAAACCTTCTTCGACTAACAACTCCTGTCTACCTACTACCTGCTACTTACTCCCGACTACAATCCATACCGTGTCGATTCTATGCCTTGTCTTTACGTATTTTATGATAAGCCAGTGATAAGCCAGTGATAAGCCAGGTATAAGCCAGGTATAAGCCATACTTATTTAAATATGGATTATCCCTGTATTATAGTTGGATTTCCACTGATTATTGTATCTTTGTACCTAAAATATGTAGAGACAACCCCTAAATCCCCTCCCGATAAATATCGGGATAAATTCCGGGGACTTAAAGACGCAGTATCTGAATTAAACTGTCAACCAACTAATCAATCAACCAATCAGTTAATTACCCAATCAACTAATCAACTAATCAACCAATTAACTAATTAACTAATTAACCAATTAACCAATTAACCAATTAACTAATCAACCATGACTATCGTAAAAGGATTTATGCAAATGTCGGGAAGCATCCAGGGTGTTTCCTTTTATACCTTGAAAGGGAGTGACAAGGTAGTGATGCGCACCAAGGGAGGTGCCACCAAGAATCAGATCGCCAATTCACCCAAGTTTGAGAAAACGCGCAGGCTGAACATGGAGTTTGGCGGGTGTTCTAAGTTTGGTTCCAAGGCGCGAAAAGCCTTTGGAGGGCTGCATAGGATAGCGGATTACAACGTCAACCCGGTGTTGAACGGCATGGGCAAGAATCTGATGAAGCTGGACACTGTTTCGGAAATAGGCCGGCGGAACCTGAAGCTCTCGGACAACAAGGATATTTTGGAAGGTTTTAATTTCAACCGGAACTATCCCTTTAATACCGTTGTTCGTATATCCCCGCAATGGGTGTTGGACAGGGACAAACTAAAGGCTACAGTGACAGTTCCGCGCATCAATACGGACATTGACTTGCTGAACATACAGAAACTGCCGTTCTTCCGGTTGATAGTGGCCATTGGAACCGTGTCGGACCTGGCATATAACGAAACGAAAAAGCAATACAAACCCTTAGTGCCCGATCTTCATGGAGCCAGCAATTCAACAACAGGCGAATGGTTTAAAACGCAATCCATCGTACCCGAACAGACTCTGACGGTAGAAATGAATGACTCCCTGGTAGCAGAAATGACAGACGACATAAGCGTTCTGTTGAGCATGGCTATAGAATTCGGGAACATAGGGATGACGGATGAACCGGTGGAAGTGAAATATGCCGGGTGTGGAAAGGTAGTGGCGGTTGGATAGTTAATAATTTACAGTTCATAGATTCTAGTCAGTCATATCTATTCCGATGATACCCAAACAGCTTATTCCATTCAATGTGGTGATACACTTTTACAGGGATATAGAAGAGTCAATAATTGTAGTTTGACTAAATATAGTATTCATAAAGAGGAAGGGGATTCAATCGCAGTTCCATAAAGATGTTACAACGAGCATGTAATTCATGCTTTTGTTCAATTTCAGTAAACGGAACTTCCTGAAAACCCAGTTTACGATAAAGAATGATAGAGGCAGCCATTTTTGTATTTCCTTCAAGTACCACACGCTTAAATCCTCTCTGACGGGCTTTCTCAATTAAAGCAGCACCAAGCAATGAGCCGATCCCTTTTCCCCGGGCAGAAGGATCAACAACCATTTTGGCTAATTCGCAGGTATAAAGATCATGTACAAGCAATGCACAGCAGCCTAAAACTCTTCCATCCTGAAAGGCAATGAACACATTTCCACCTTTATCCAGAATGTATTTCTGAGGATTGCTAAGCACTAGTCTATCTGATTCTTCGTGGATGAAGTATTTGGAAATCCACGCTTCATTCAATTGCCTGAATTCCATTTCGAAGGTCATGAAAGTTGACCTGAAAATCAGTTGTACTGCCATGAATATTAGTTATGAATTTTAATCAATAATTTGCCTGTAAGTAGGTGGAACAATTAAATGTCCCATATTGAATTTAGAAGAATAGAACGCGGATACACGCAGATTTGGCGGATTTATAACGGATCTTATTCCAACAAGTTGGAATCGATTTCTCTATAGTGATCAACTCCAACTTGTTGGAGTTTTAATCCGAATAAAATTTATATAATAAAAGAATCCGCCAACATCAGTTAGATCAGCGAAAATCAGCGTTCTATTCTTATAAAAAATAGGACATAATATCCTTTCAAGTTCTTAACTCTTTCAAAAACCAAATTGCACTAGGATGATGACTTGAATTTCCCAATGGTTTTTTCAAAGATTTAAAACCCAACCCTCTGTATAATCCAACAGATCTTTTCAGTTCAGGAAAACTCTCCAGATAAAGTTGTTTATATCCTAAGTTCCTGGCTGTATTTATAATTACTTGCATCAAAAGTTTTTCGATGCCTTCACCTCTTGATTCTGATGATAAATAGAATTTGACTATTTCTGCACAACCTTCCTGAAGTCCTGCTGTTGGGAATATCCCGCAACCGCCAAGTATGACTCCATTCTCTTCAACTACCCAATAAACTGAATTATCTGTTTGAAATAATTCAAACAGTTTATCGGTAACCGGGTCATCATAAACGATTATCGGCTTATCAATATCGAATTCACGAATCTCTTTACTGATCAGTGCTGCAAAAAGTGCATTATCGGTTGATTTTATTTGTCTTAGTATTACCGGCATAAAGTAAAATTGACGGAACGATACAGAATCATCCCGTCAACAAGTTTAATTAGAACAAAATATCTTCATTTTCATCAAATACAATCAAAAGCAAAGAATTCCATTCATTCTGTTTATATATCAAAAAAACTCAATTGGAACCTCAATGCTGATTCCATTCTGAATACTAAATGCTTTTAAAACCGGAATTTCAGCAGCCAAAGAAACAATCAGATACAGGATAGTTGGATCATAAGCTAACCGGATATCTTCAACAGAAGGACGCGAAGGCGTTTCAGGATGACTGTGATAGTTGGCTATGATTTCCAATCCTTCGGTTCGCGCCGATCTTAATACCTGAAACTGTTCTGCCGGATCGAATGAGAAATGTTCAGGGCTTTGGTCGATGTTGGTCAACACATGTTGTTTTACAACATTACCCTCCTTCCCTGTCAACAAACCGCACGCTTCATTAGGTAATTCAAGCTTTGCCTGTAAAACTATTCCATCGTATATATGTTTCGGAATACGTATCATTTTTTAATCACTACTTGATGAGTTTATTCAATTTCTACAATTCAAATTCAGTTACAAAACAGTTTGACAAATGTTCTTTTATTTCCTTTGACTTTTGTCTTTTGTCTTTACGCTTTTTTTCTATGACTTTCAATGTCACAAACAGCTTGTTCGTAGTCAACTAATCCTGTTACGGTAGGGTGACTGCCACAAACAGGGCAATTATCGTTATGATTTATTTTTACAGTTCTGAACTCCATTGTTTTAGCATTGAATGTCAGCATACGGTTTGTCAATAAATCGCCAACACCGGTCAGATATTTCAATACTTCTGCTGCCTGAATGGTTCCCAACATTCCGGCAATAGCTCCCAGAACTCCCGCTTGTGAGCAAGTTGGAACCGCATTAGGCGGTGGCGGTGAGTGAAATAAACACCGGTAACAGGCAGAACCGGGCACATAAGTCAGTGTCTGTCCTTCAAAGCGTAGGATTCCGCCATGTGAAAATGGCTTCCCGGCAATAACACAGGCATCGTTAATCAGAAATTTCACAGGGAAATTATCCGTCCCATCCACTACAAAATCATAATCCTGTATGATTTCCAGGGCATTCTCAGCTGTCAGCAATTTCTGATAGGTAATCACTTTTACATCCGGATTAATCAGATTGATTTTTTCCTTAGCTGAAATCACCTTGGGTTTATGTACATCCGGTGTAAAGTGAATTACCTGACGTTGCAGGTTACTTAAATCCACCACATCTCCGTCAATAATTCCTATCGTTCCAACACCCGCTGCAGCCAGATAAAGTGCAATGGGTGCACCCAGTCCACCTGCTCCAATAATCAGGACTTTGCCATTGATTATTTTTTCCTGTCCTTCCACACCTACATCTTGAAGCAGGATATGACGACTATATCGTTCTATTTGTTCTTCTGTAAAATCCATTCTCTTATTGAGTAAAATTTCTTACTGTAAATTGAAAACCGACAACTGATAACTGTTCGATCCTCCACCCATAAAATAAAGGAAATCAACTTCATCACCATTTACCACCTGTTTGCTGTCATACTCATCGCGATTTACAAACTGACTGTTCAA
The DNA here is from genome assembly GCA_028710415.1 of Paludibacter sp. Lineage (GTDB taxonomy): Bacteria > Bacteroidota > Bacteroidia > Bacteroidales > Paludibacteraceae > Paludibacter. The sequence continues at coordinate 15,737 of JAQTUE010000046.1, forward strand.
TTGTATAGTGACCATAGCCGGTTGAAGCACATTGTTTATCTTAATCAATTCAGCGATTGAAAGTGGAGTATCTAATTCCTGTGGTTTTCCGTTTACTGATATTTTACTCATAATGATTTTATTGTTGCAAATAATGCAATGATACAATGGATTTATAATTATTTTGCAAAGGTCGGTATTCAAAGGTTATTCACAAATACCCTTTATTAGTCATATTCATACCTATTTTTAGGTACGAATACGACTAATTAAAGGATCAGATCCAAATAATTTGTGAATAGGGAACAAGATAAATAGAGGTGGCAAGATGAAAAAACCCTGTAAAACATAAGTTTTGCAGGGTTTACTTTTTCGTCACAGCATTTTTAATTCACCTTTTTGCTAAAGCTAAAAAACAAATACAAGTAAGCATTTATTCATAAACTTCAGTATGCTGACTTGTTGTAAAATTTTCATTTACAATCAAATATTTAGTATCTTAACTCTCAATTTCGTGTATTTTTTGGCACAATATTACAGAATTATCTTCTAACTATTTTATTCACATTATTCCATATAAGGTCTTAAAATCAAAATACGTAGTATTTTTATAATCCGTTTTTAATCCGCCAAATCTGCGTATATCCGCGTTCTAATCTTAATTCTGGCTTGACCAGGTTAGGGTATAATAATGTTTTTAACGACTTTTTCTTCCAATGAAACTCCAATAACCAGATATAAGCCTGGCGGGAAATTCAAGGGTAGAGTTTTAGCAGTATTGTGTTCAAATGGTTGTTTCAGTAGAATTCGCCCGTAAATATCATACAAATACAGATCACCATCATTTCCTGATGGGTTTTGGACAAATAAAGTCCGGCCTGAGTTGTAAATCTTTATTTGTTTAGCAGCTATATTTGTTTTCTCAGAAGGCGATTCAAATTTCTGGTTAAGCGTATCGTTCAACACCTCTTGCTTTACATTCGATAATGGAGCTGATACATCCGACCCGAATGCCAATTCACCCAACATGGTTGAAGAAGTAGAATAATTCGATTCGGTGATATGCAATCTGTAGAACTTATAGGCAACGTTATTCACAAACGAATAGGTTTTGGCCAGTTCACGGGTTGCAAAACTTTGATTTGTCTGGGAGTTAAGTACCGTCCAGCCTGCCAGAGTATCGTTTGACGCTTTTACATACCAGCTTTTAGGATCGCGGGAAGCATTATCGGTTGAAGATGTAAGTACAAGCTTATTATTCACTTGAGTATTACTATACTCAAGTGTTATGTAAGACACAGTTGGGCTTGATACCTTCCAACTTGTAGCCGTATTACCATCTGTCAGGTAGGACAACAAATAAGGCAACGGCACGCCTGGTGAAGAAGTTACTTTTAGAGTGGATGCTGAGGCTGTATTTGCCACCACAGCAATGGGATTGTTTGGTGCAGGGTTGTATGCTGCATCTTTTGCTGTTACTGAGAATGCATAGCTTGTGCCGGGGTTTAATCCCGTAACAACACAGGACTTTTGTGTTGCCGAATTCCCGGTTGTATTGATAACAGTTGGTCCTGCTCCATACGAAACAGTATAGTTGACAGAACCGGAATTATCGGTTGCATTAAGCAATATTTCCACACTGTTTTGGGTGACAGCCCCCAATGTTGCCGTAAATGCTGTCGGGGCAGAAGTATCTAATTCCGGAACCTGAATATCCGACCCGAATGCCAATTCACCCAACATGGTTGAAGAAGTGGAATAATTTGATTCGGTGATATGCAACCGGTAAAACTTATAGGCAACGTTATTCACAAACGAATAGGTTTTGGCCAGTTCCCGGGTTGCAAAACTTTGATTTGTCTGGGAATTTAATACCGTCCATCCTGCCAGGGTATCGTTTGATGCTTTTACATACCAGCTTTTAGGGTCGCGGGAAGCATTATCAGTCGAGGAAGTAAGAGTCACCTTATTCATCAGTTGGGGATTCAGGTATTCAAATGTAATGAACGATACATTCGGGCTCGACACCTTCCAGCTGGTAGTTGTATTTCCATCAGTCAGGTAGGACAATAAATAGGGCAAAGGCACAGCTGGTGAAGAGGTTACTTTAAGGGTGGGTGCTGAGGCGGTAGTTGCCACCACAGCAATTGGATTGTTCGGTGCAGGGTTTAATGCGGCATCTTTTGCAATTACTGAGAATGTGTAGCTTGTGCCGGGGTTTAATCCGGTTACAATACAGGACTTTTGCGTTGCCGAAATCCCGGTTATAATGATTACAGTTGGACCGTTTCCATATGAAACCGTATAGTTGACAGACCCGGAATTATCGGTAGCATTGAGCAACAATTCCACACTGTTTTGGGTGACAGTTCCCAATGTTGCTGTAAATGCTGTAGGGGCAGACGTATCTTTTTCAGGAACCTGAATATCCGATCCGAATGCCAATTCCCCCAACATAGTTGAAGAAGTAGAATAATTTGATTCGGTGATATGCAACCGGTAAAACTTATAGGCAACATTATTTACAAACGCATAGGTTTTAGCCAGTTCCCGGGTTGCAAAACTTTGATTTGTCTGTGAGTTTAATACCGTCCAGCCTGCCAGGGTATCGTTTGATGCTTTAATAAACCAACTTTTGGGATCGCGTGATGCATTATCACTCGATGATGTTAAAGTCACTTTATTCATCACTTGGGCATTCGGAAATTCAAATGTCAGGAACGATACATTCGGGCTCGACACTTTCCAACTGGTAGCGGGGTTGCTATCGGTAAGATTCGCTAATAAATAAGGTGAAACAGTTGCAACCGGTGAAGAAGTAACAGTATACAGAGGAGGTGACGTGGTGTTTGCCACTATCGTAACCGGGTTGTTTGCCGCTGGGTTTAATGAGGGATCTTTAGCGATCACCGAGAATGTGTAGTTGGTTGTTGGGGTTAAACCTGTTACAAAAAAGGATTTTTGTATGGCCGAAGTACCAGTAACATTGATAACCGTCGGTACGGGTCCATAGGTAATCGAATAGTTGACCGTACCGGAGTTATCGGTTGCATTAAGCAATAATTCCACACTGTTGTGCGTTACAGTTCCCAGAGTTGCCGTAAATGCACTTGGGGCCTGGGTATCCGGAGTTACCACCCAAATGGGTGACGATACTGCTTCTCCTCCATCTGCCTCGGTTACCTTCACATAATAAAAGTCTCCATTCGAAGTGATCAGATTTGTTGATACATTTACAATCGTGGCATTTGGTGTCCAGGATTGTATCAGGGTATGTGTCTTATCGTACAGGTTGACGTTCGTAAACACCTCGCCGTCTGCATCACTTGCCTGCACTTGAAAAGTGGATGCACCGGGTGCCAGCGTTGAACCCATTTCCTGGTTGTTTATTTTGAAAGATAAGGCAAGATTTTTATCCATGGTGGAGTAAAAACGCCTGGCTTGAATGGCTTCCCATAAATCGGCACGAGTCAAATTATTCGAGAGAATTGCCATCCGATAATCTTCACCGGTTCCCCAGGTACCAAGATGATCATCACCGGCACCGGCAGCACCAATTTTCCAGCCTAAACTCAATGCCTCTTCATAGTACCCTTTGGAATTATCGTTGGGGGTATAGCCATCATTGTAGTAAAATGAATTGAATCCTTCTGTTTTGTTCCAAAGTTCAATGCCGACAAATTTATTGGAAGGGGTACCTGTAAAATGATCAAATTCTTTACTGTTTGTATCCTCACGCCCCGGGTGGTTGAAGAATGCAATCCCCTGGCGGGTTGAAAGCCAGGTTTTTAAATTCTCAAATGTATTGGTAGCCACTACAGTGGTATAATCAGGTGTTCCAACAACAGTAACATGCCCATACGTTCCAAAATAGGACCATTCGAACCCGTAAAATGTTGAGAACACACCATCCTGATTAAAGGCATCCGCTTGAATTTTGGTATTCGCCCATTTTAATGAATCCAGGTAGTTGTCATGATCCGAAATACCAAAGAAATCCAGTTTAGCCGTATTTTTGGCATAATTATAGGCATCTGCCGGAGTTCCGGTGCCATCCGAATAGTTTGTGTGATTATGTAAATGGCCATAATACACAGTATAGCCTCCAATTGAAGGTGAAGCGGCATGGATCGTAATGCTCAGTAAGAACATTAAATCAAGTAATAGTATTCTCATATTTTTGGTCCTTTAAGTTAGGTTTTCCGAAATATGAGAACAACAAAGAATTATCCAAATTATCGGAAAGTGAATTTAGAAGGCTACTAATTCAGGCCTCTCTAGTGAGCAAACAGATGCGGTTTATACTTTGTTTATCATTTCTGTCTTAAGTTGACAGATTTAATAAAAGCTAACAGGAATAAAAAGTATACACAGGCCCCATTTATCACTGGCTAACAAGAAGATAAACTGCAGGATCAATCCGTTGAAAAAATCATCCTTTACGAGTTAAAAAAGTCAAAAGTGATAACAGGCCTTTAATCTTAGAAATGCAAACTCAGTATTTCCCGTTATGGAGGGTTAAACAAGAACATGAAACTGTATCTTTCGAGGTATTGGAGAAAAAAAATAGCAATAGATTTGGATTATTTGGTCCTGTTTTAATTTTTAATACCCTTTTTCAAGGAATAAAAAAACCCTGCAAAACATATGTTTTGCAGGGTTTGCTTTTAAGATAAAGTTAAGAACTATACCTTATGAGCGGAAGCTACGAGATTCGAACTCGTGGTACGGTTGCCCGTACGTCAGTTTAGCAAACTGGTGGTTTCAGCCACTCACCCAAACTTCCTGACTATTGCTTTAGCGGGTGCAAATATAAGAAGGATTTTTTGATTATCAAAACCATTTCTTTAATTTCCCGCCTGATTTTACAAGCCTGATTTAACTATTGATTGATTTTCCGCATATTAGACTTAAAAAAATGTATTAAATAAAATGCATTCCGATTTATTTTAAGATATTTCAAAACAAATCCGTATTTTTGCAGTTCAATAGGACTTACAACCACACCTTACAATTATGACAGCAAAAGCAAAACAATCAAAAGGACTAAACAAACCAATTAAATGGATTGGTTTTATTGCATTAGCCGGTTTCGTCTATTTCGCGGCAATCTTTTTTGTTCCGAATATCTTCCCGAATGGCAAAGAGAAAGCTTTCATTTGCATACCGGACAGCAGTTCGTTCAATGATGTGACCACACTTCTTTCCAAAGACGCAAGTGTACTGAGCATGGTTTCCTTCAAACAGGTTGCCGGGTTGCTCCATTATGGTGCAAAGATACGCTCGGGACGGTATGCCTTAAAGTCCGGCATGAATAACTTTCAATTGGTCCGCATGTTGCGTAGCGGCCGTCAGACTCCGGTTCGCCTTACTTTCAACAACATCCGCACAAAAGAACAACTGGCAGCCAGACTGGGTTCACAACTCATGGCAGATTCTACCAGCATACTCAAGCTTTTGAACGATACTGCTTTTCTGGCATCTTACCACCTAAATCCGTACACTTCCATTTCCCTGTTTGTTCCGAACACATACGAAGTGTTCTGGAATATGAACGCAAAGGATTTGTTCAAACGAATGGATAAAGAATATACCAGTTTCTGGACAGAGGAACGAAAAGAAAAGGCTGCAGCCATACCACTTTCTCCGGCTCAGGTAAGTACCCTGGCTTCGATTGTAGAGGAAGAAACAAACAACAAACAGGATCGCCCCATGGTGGCAGGCCTTTATTTAAACCGCCTGAAAGCAGGTATGCCCTTGCAGGCAGATCCGACCATTAAATTTGCAGTGGGAGATTTTACTATAAAACGTGTCCTATTTGGCCATTTGCGTACCGTCTCTCCTTACAACACCTATAAAAACACAGGATTGCCCCCGGGACCAATACGCGTCGCTACACCGGAAGGAATTGATGCTGTACTGAACTACTCCCATCACAACTATATTTACATGTGTGCTTCAGAGACCTTGAATGGAAAACATAAATTTGCTGCTACCTGGGCGGAACATCAGGTGAATGCAAAAAAATACAGGGATGAATTGAATAAAAGGCAGATATTTAAGTAAATAAGAGAACCCCTAACCCCTAAAGGGGGATAATATAAAACCCCTGATCTTTTCGAGACCAGGGGTTTTTTATAGGAGACAAAAGTAACTTAGTTCCCCCGCAATTTATCCCGATTTATCGAGAAGGGTTAGGGGTTCTTTCTTTTCTTATTCCCCTTTAGTGGCTAGGGGTTCTTTCTTTCTTATCTTATTCCCCTTTAGGGGCTAGGGGTTCTTCAAATATAATTCACCTCCGGCTTAAGTACAATCCCAAATTTATCTTTTACCGACTGTTGAATCTGTTCGGCTAGATGTACGATCTCAGCACCTGTCGCACCACCAAGATTAACCAGCACCAATGCCTGTTTGTCATGAACACCGGCATTTCCGATATGCTTTCCTTTCCATCCGCACTGATCGATTAACCAGGCAGCAGGTACTTTTTCTTCAGTCTCTGAGACATAATAATGTGGGATGTGGGGATAGTTGGCATGCAAGGTTTCGAATTGCTGTTTTGGGATCACAGGATTCATGAAAAAACTTCCTGCATTCCCCAGGATCTTTGGATCTGGTAATTTTGTTTCCCGGATATGAATAATTGTTTTACGGATATTCTGTAAATTCAGTTCACCCGTCTTTAGAACTTCTTCTTCCAAATGCTGGTAATTCAACCTGTAAACCGGCTTCTTATCAAGGCGGAACACAATGGAAGTAATGATATACTGACCTTTCAATTCATTTTTAAAAACGCTGTCCCGATAGCCATACCGGCATTCTTCGTTCTTAAATGTCCTGAGTTCAGCAGTTTCCACATCCACGGCATTTACTTCCACGATGACTTCCTGCACCTCCACCCCATAGGCACCTATATTCTGAACTGCCGCAGCACCAACCTCTCCGGGTATTAACGAAAGGTTCTCTACTCCTCCCCAACCATTGTCCACGCAATATCCAACAAAATCATCCCAATTCACACGTGAGCCAACTTCCAATAGAACAGAATCATCTTCTTCTCCAATTTTCTCTACGGAATGAATGGCTGAATGTAATATCACCCCTTTAAAATCATTCATGAACAATAAATTACTTCCTCCACCAATATGCAATGTCCTGTTATTCTTTACAATTGCAGACTGCAATACCGCCTGTAAATCGGAAGCAGAATCATATTCAATAAAATAATCAGCCTTTGCATCAATGCCAAAAGTATTGTAAGGTAATAATGAAATTTGTTCTTTAAGTATCATTGATCAGAGATTTTGAAATACTAATTCTATTTTCGACTCCAGTTCATCAGGGTGAAACCACATGATTTCTTTATCCCGGTTAAACCAGGTCATCTGACGTTTGGCATACCTGCGTGTATCCTGTTTTATCATATTAACAGCAAAATCCAGCGTCCAGGTACCATCCATGTATTCGTATAGTTCCTTGTATCCGACAGTGTTTAATGTGTTCAGGTGCTTATATTTGTAAAACATTTTTGCTTCTTCCAATAATCCTTCCTGCATCATTTCATCCACACGGGCATTGATCCGTTTGTATAATTCAGGACGTGGCCGGTTTAATCCGATCTTCAGGATTTTGAAATTGCGTAATTTCTTTTGACCGGTTCGTAGGTTGGAATAAGGCTCCCCCGTCATACTACAAATCTCCAGGGCATGGAGTATGCGTTTTGGATTCAGGATATCTACCTGTTCGTAGTGCTCCGGATCGAGTCTTTTTAATTCATTCTGGATGCTTTCAAGGCCAAAATCAGAAAAATATTGTTGCCAGTGTGCCCTGGTTTCAGGATCAACATTCGGGATATCGTCCATACCATTGCAAACAGCATCAATATACATCATCGACCCGCCCACCAGCATCACAACCTGATGTTTTTGGAATAGTTCATCAAGCAATTCAATGGCATCCTTTTCGTATTGCCCGGCGTTGTAGTCATCCTGTATGGAATGGGTACCGATAAAATAGTGTTTTACGCGCTTTAGCTGCTCTTCGGTAGGTGCAGCGGTACCAATGCTTAATTCGCGGTAAAACTGCCTTGAATCGGACGATACGATCGGACAGCCCAGTTGCTCTGCCATACGGAGGCTGATATTCGTTTTCCCAACACCAGTAGGGCCCAGTATGACTAACAAAGTAGGCCTTTTATGCTGGCAGTCGGCAGTGAACGATGGTCTATCGGATGTATTCATCTTTTTTTGGGAACCTTTTGGATAACTACTTTTCATATAGAAAAAGACAGAAAATAAAGCTTACTTTCTGTCTTTTTATAAATTATTTACTACGAACAAATCAAATAGATAAGTAACAGAAAATAAATAATGCCGTATTATTTAAATTTAAATAAGGGAATAAGGGTTAGATCTTTCGCTTAATATTTCTACTGAGGGGTAAAAAACAAAAAATAAGGTTTTAAATTGAAACCCTTATTTATATATATAAACCCTTAGTAGAAAACCAAACTTCCCATATTAAAACCCTTATTTTCTTATTTAGAAAAGATGTTTAGTCGTATTTTTCAAGAAATAAAAACAGGACAATATATTGTTCCAATTACTTAAATAAATTTCAAGATACTAATATATTTCGAATTATGTCTTACTTTTTACCTCTTGGTTCTTGGTTCTTGGTTCTTGGTTCTTGATTCTTGGTTCTTACTACCTACTACCTACTACCTACTACCTACTACCTACTCCTTGCCTCTTAGAATTTCGGGTCTTCAGCAAATAAGCTGCTATCATCAAAGTTCATTTCTCCAAATCCTTCTTCGTCCAGTTCATCCAGTTCATAATCTTCATCCCCGTAGAAGTTTTCATCCACGCTTACTTTTGGAATAACTGCACTCCCTTCTTCTTCCATTATCTGGATAGGAGCTTTGCCTTCTGAGGTTATACATTCCGGCTTTGCCAGATTCTTCCTTGGGATGATTTCAGTCAATTCAATGAAAAATACCCGGTCGGACATCATGTCGAACACATAAAGCATCTTTTGATTTTCATCAACCAGCAATTCTTCCAGGGTGGTATCCTCCATCACCAGATTGTCGTATTCAGAACTTGACTCCATTTCAACCAGGGTCACTTCTTGTCCTTTCTCCCAGTTATCGGAGCAAATGAAGAATGAAGTCATCAGATTTTTCTCGTAACCCACCGAATCGAGAATTGCATTGTGCAAATCGAGGAATTTTGCCTCGGAATCAATAGTGATAACGCGGACAAAATTATCTACTTCATCGGATAGTATTGTGAATTTATATACCATGTCTATTTGTTTTTATTTCGGGCGTAAAAATACAACTTTATTTCCTATTTACATAGAATTTCAAAAAAGTTATTTCACAAAAAAAGCTACCGGTTTGAGGGGCAGCTTTCTTTATTTATAGTTTAAAATAACCCGTAGAGTCATTTATTTCAATCGATTACCTTTTCAGTTTTTCTTCTATTTCACGTACACTGGAGCGGAAATTTTTATCACAATCCATTAAATCATTTACTATTTTGCAGGCATGTAATACCGTAGCATGGTCGCGTTGACCGATTGTATTCCCTATGGAAGCCAATGAACTCTTTGTCAGTTGCTTTGACAGGTACATCGCTATCTGGCGGGCCTGAACGACTTCACGTTTGCGGCTTTTTGTAGAGATAGCATCAACCGATAATGAAAAATACTCACAGACCACATCACGTATCTTTTCAACCGTGTTTACCCGTTTCGAGATATTTACAATCCGGCTGATTACCTTTTCTGCCAGGGTTACATCAATGGCGATATTGGCAAGTGTAGAATGAGCCATCAACGATACCAACACACCTTCCAGGTCACGCACATTGTCCACCACATGTTCTGCAATGAAATCAACTACTTCAGCGTCAATTTCCAATCCATCACGGTATATTTTACTTTGAAGGATTGATTTACGCAGGTCAAAATCAGGCTTTTCAATTTCTGCTGACAAACCCCATTTAAAACGGGTCAATAAGCGTTGTTCCAGGCCAACCATCACAATGGGTGAGCGGTCTGAGGTTAACACCAGCTGTTTTCCCATTTGGTGCAAATGGTTGAATATATGAAAGAAGGTATTCTGAGTCCCTGTCTTACCGGCAAATTCCTGGATATCATCCACAATTAGCACTTCGATGGTTTGATAGAAATTCAAAAAATCATTCACCGTATTGCTTCTGACAGCATCGGTATATTGAATCTGGAATGTATTGGCAGAAACATACAATACCCTTTTTTCAGGATGCAGTTGTTTGGTCATCACACCAATCGCATTGGCTAAATGTGTTTTTCCAACTCCCGACTGTCCATAAATGAAAAGTGGATTGAATATATTTTTTCCCGGTTCGTTACCAATGCTGATACCGGCTGTACGGGCAAGTTTGTTGCTGTTCCCTTCAATCAGGTTGTTGAAGTTATAGGCAGAGTTCAACTGCGGGTCTATTTCCGGCAACTGTGGCTTATGGTAAGGGTTCAGATAAGCTGAGCTGTTGTTCGCAATGGATTTTGGTTTCTGTTGTTCCCCTGCACTTGGAATCTGTGTACCCGTTCCGCTCGATTTATCGATCATTACACGGTATTCCAGTCTGGTTCCAACACCAACCTCACGGTATAATGTCATCCTCAACAAATCAATGTACTTTTCCTCTATGTACTCTACAAAAAACTGGCTTGGTACCTGCAATACAAAAATCTTATTTTCATACTTGAGTGCAACAAGAGGTAAAAACCAAGTCTTAAAAGAAACTTCGCTAATATTGTCTTTAATGACACTTAAGCAGCGACTCCATAATTGATTGTGATTGTTAGACATCTTTGTTTTGTTTCAAAATAATTTTGGTCTTGGAAATATACAGATAAAAAACAGATTGCTGAATTCAGAATTTAATACGGGCTATTTTCAGCACTACAAAATTCTAAAACTTTTCTGACATAAAAAAATCACCTTTTTTTTCAAGCATCAACCATACTTACATCTTTTTTAATATCAGAACTTTAGATAACAAGCCTGATATACACACAGTTATTTGTAACAGGTTTGTAATATGACTGATTGTTAGGCGATTAACAATTTGTAAGTAAATTTGAGTAAATAGGTGAAGAAAAAACCGAAACTCTTGTTAACAAAAGGTTTCGGCTGTGAAAATTCTTAAACAGTATTTTTTTTAGCTGATTTACTATTTAGAATTCATGTAAATAGCGGCACTAGTTTGACTTGCTCCCAAAAAGCGAAAAATGCACATATCTTTTCGGATTTTTCTGAAGGTCTATCAACAGCTTGTCTGCGTTGGATGCTGAGTTTGACAGGTTAATATACAGGTCTTTATTGTTCAAAAGCATTCCAATGGTTCCTTCCGAACTGTTCATTTTTTCAGAAACTAAATTCAGGTTTGCAATGGTATGATCGATGCTTGCAAAGGTTGCCTGATAATCTATTTTTTTAAGATTTCCGCTGATTTGTTTGAAGTCGGTGGTCATTGTATTCACATTACTTAGAATATGGGGCACATCATTATTCATCATCTTCTTCAACTGGGATGAACTGACAGCCAAATCGGCAGTAGTATGCTCGATAGAAGCCAGGCTTTTGTTCAGGTTCTTATTTTCCACCAATACACGTACGGAACGGATCAATGAATCAGCCTGAGTGGAAATACTCTCAATTTTTGGCACTAAATCCCCGGAAATCTTCGCCATTAAACCTACTCCCATGGTGGTACGTATGGTATCACCCGGCTCATGCATCGTTTGCGACAGGTTCAGGGGCTCGTAAATCAACTGGATAGCCTTGCCTCCCATGATACCCTCATCATACAATTCAATTCGGGCATCCAGCGGCAATTTGATGTCTTTGGAAACTGATATTTTAATCAGAAATGATTCTTTCTTTGAAAAATCATAGCTAATTTTCTCAACCTGCCCTACTTTAAAACCTTTTACATAGACTGCTGATGAGGGTACCAGGCCACCAATATTCTCATACCGTCCGTAGTAATAACTCACCGGAGAGAAAATATCTATCCCCTTCAGGTAATTTAATCCGAAATACAACACAAAAATGGCTACTAGAGTCATTATTCCAACTTTAACTTCGCGTGTAAAATATTTTTTTTTCATATAGCCTGCTTAAATGTTTCTGATATAGTTGTAAAATTAAAGTCTGGTTATTTGGTTAATCGTTGGGCTTCCCGGGCAGATATCTTTTTATCTCCGACAAAAGCAATGATAAATGCTTTTGGGAATTTATGAGCAACTTCTTTCCTGATTTTTTCAACCTTAGCAAAATCGGTATCTGCTCCCACCGTGTATTTGTTCAATCCGGCCTCAACATAATAATCGGTATTGGTCACCCCTTTGAAATCGGATGATGCGGGCTTTAGGTTCCTGGCAGATACAAAAAGCTGAACTTTATATACCGGTGCCTGATTTTGTTTTGCTGGTGTCTGATCTGGCTTTGCAGGGGCAATCACGGGAGCCTCTGTCTTGCTTTTCTTAACTACTGTATCAGGTTCCGGTTTTTTTTCTGCAAGTACAACCGGCTGCACAGGTTTCTGGGTTGGCTCTTCAGCTTTGGGGGCCTGCTCAATTTTAGAAACCTGGGACATTTGGCGTCCCGATTTCTTATCATGGGTTCGTTTATAATCTACAAAAGCATTGAACACAGCCGTAGCCAGTTCTTTTTGACCCTGGTCGGAAGTTAAATACCTTTCTTCAGCGGGATTTGAAATAAATCCAACTTCTACCAGCACACTCGGGCAGGCTGAACGGTGTAACACCCAAAATCCGGCTTGTCGTACTCCCCGGTCTGCACGTTTACAATAGCTGACGAATTGCTTCTGAATGATGGATGAAAATTCAACGCTTCTATCGATATACTTGTCCTGCATAAACTCGAACATAATATACGAGTCCACTGATTTTGGATCGAATCCTTTGTACTTGGTACGATAATCCTCTTCCAATAATATTACCGAGTTTTCACGCATGGCTACATCCAGGTTTGCCCGCGACTTAGCCAACCCCAGGGTAAATGTCTCGGCACCATAAGCAGCCGGACTTGGTGATGCGTTTGTATGGATACAGATAAACAGGTCGGCATGATGATCGTTCACCACGTCTGCCCGCTCTTGTAAAGTCAGGTATTTATCTGTTTTACGGGTATATACCACTTTGACATCCTTGAATTTTTGCTCAATGATGGCACCTAAATCCAGTACAACGGCCAGGTTTATATCTTTTTCACGTGAATTGGCGCTCATTGCCCCGGGATCATGTCCGCCATGTCCGGCATCAAGTACCACCGTAAATCTCGCTTCCTGGGCTTGAACAGGAAACAGGATAAATATTCCCAGGAATATTAAGGAGTATTGATAAATAAGAAAATGCTTTTTTAAAATTTCCATAAAATTTTTAGCTAATTGAAATGGAATCGGTACTCTAATTTTGTGCAAAAGTAATGCATTTATCCTATTCCCGATACGGATTGCAGGAGTTAATTTTGAAATTAATCATAAAAAAAGGATATATGTAAATGAGAGTACTATTTTTTCACTAAATTTGCATCCTAATTTAGAAACCCATGCCCGTACCGGATGCAATCCTCTAACCATTTATATTTCAGCAAAGCACGTCCGTACTTGCTTCTATTTTTATGGTTAACTCTTCATACTTTGGGTTTCAGCCAGGGGAAGGGTATGCCTGCCAACAAGGAAATTAAGGCCCAGGTCAAGGATAGCCTCACCCTGAAGACCGATTCCGCCACCTCTGCTTCCATTAAAAAAGAAAAGCCTAATCAAATTGATGCCGAAATCGTGTATAGTGCTCAGGACTCGATCGTTTTCCTGGGCAATGGTACCGGATTCCTCCATGGCAAAAGCGATATCAAGTACAAGAACATAGAGCTGAAGGCTGAATTTGTCCGTGTAAAAATGGACAGCAGCATGATTTTTGCAAAAGGAAGGCTCGACAGCATCGGCAAGAAAATAGGCGAACCGGTCTTTACGGAAGGCAAAACGGAATATGAATCGAAAGAACTAACCTATAATTTAAAAACAAAGAAAGGTTATATCCGCCAGGCAGTCACCAAGCAGGGCGAAGGGTATGTTATCAGCGACAGGACCAAGAAGACAGCCGATGACGTCCTCTGCATGGCCGATGGGAAATATACTACCTGCGACAATCACGAACATCCCGACTTTTACCTGGACCTCACCCGGGGGAAAGTAAAACCGGGAAAATATATCGTTACAGGCCCGGCCTACCTGGTCATCGAAGATGTGCCTTTGCCCATCGCCATTCCCTTTGGGTTCTTCCCCTTTACCGACAAATACTCTTCCGGTATCATCATGCCTACTTTCCAGGACGAACTAACCAGGGGATTCGGGCTTACCAACGGGGGATACTATTTTGCCATCAATGATTACATGGACCTGGAACTGAAAGGCGAAATATATACCAAGGGCACCTGGGCTCTGAATGCAACTACCCAATATGTAAAACGGTATAAATACCGCGGTAATTTTAGTTTCAGCTACCGGGAAGATGTGATCAGTGAAAAAGGATTGCCCGATTATCAAAGCAATCCGAACCTGAGCATCGTATGGTCGCACTCCCAGGATGCCAAGGCAAATCCGTTTTTCAACTTCTCATCCAGTGTCAACTTTGCCACCAGCGGGTACAACCGAAGCAATATCAACACCTATTACAACGGGAATGTGAATTCGCAGAATACCAAAGGGTCGAGTGTTTCGTTTACACGCCGGTTCCCCGACAGCCCGTTCAACCTGTCTGGGAGTATGCTTGTAAACCAGCGTACCAAGGATTCAACCATTAGTTTGACTCTCCCTGACCTGAGTATCTCCATGAGCCGTATTTATCCGTTGAAACGTAAAAACGCTGTAGGGAAAGAACGTTGGTATGAAAAAATCTCCATGTCCTATTCGGGAACGTTGAGGAATCAAATAGATACAAAGGAAAATAAATTACTTCATTCTTCTTTAACACGCGATTGGAAAAATGGCATGCAACACAGCATTCCGCTGAGTGCCACCTTTAATGTGTTGAAATATATCAATGTTTCGCCCAATGTGAGCTATACCGAACGCTGGTACATGCAATCGGTGAATAAAACCTGGGATAATACCCGAAGGCAAGTAAAAACCGATACCCTGGATGGTTTTCATAGGGTTTACGACTTTAACATGGGCGTCTCGGCATCCACCAAGATTTATGGATTCTTCACTCCTATCCGGGCTCTTTTCGGTGACAAGGTGAATCAGATCCGCCACGTCATCACTCCTTCGGTGAGTTTCAGTTACCGTCCTGATTTCGGCGATCCGATCTGGGGATATTACAGCACCTACACCCAAAGGCTGCCGGACGTATCCAATCCGCTGGTTATGCACGATCAGGCCGTTCAGTATTCCCATTACGACGGAAGCCTGTATGGTAGCCCGGGTGCAGGGAAATCAGGTGTTGTCAGTTTTTCCATGGGTAATAACGTAGAGATGAAAGTCCGGAATGACAAGGATACTACCGGTACCGAACCTTACAAGAAAATAAGCTTGATTGATGCATTGTCCATCAGT
>JAQTUE010000047.1 GCA_028710415.1 Paludibacter sp.
ACTTTGAACTATTGCAGGTACAAACTACCTGCTTCTTACTTCTTTTTTCGATTACTTCTTTACTTCCTTCAACTAATTAACCTCCCGATTACTCTCAGGTAAACCAATGAACCAATGAACCAATTAACTAATTAACCAATCAACCAATTAACCAATCAACCAGTCAACTATCTATCGATATCCGGAATCACGTAGTCCATAGAACCGCCAATACCGATAAAGTCGGATATTTTTTCATTCTTACAGATCAATGGCATGGCTGATACCAGCGCCATGGAAGGAGAACGGAATTTCAGGCGGTATGGGGTCTTGTCACCACGGCTTTCGATAAATACGCCAAACTCTCCACGGCATGCTTCCACACGTTGGAAGTATTCACCTTCCGGCAGGCGGATAATAGGTTTAACCTTGGCAATCACATCACCTTCCGGGATATTATCGATCAGTTGTTCGATAATATGCAGGGATTGTTCTATTTCGTCCAGGCGGTTCAGGTAACGGGCATACGAGTCACCTTCGGTACGGATAACTTCCTTGAATTCCACCTTGTCGTACATGGCATACGGGATATGCTTGCGGATATCGCATGACCATCCTGATCCACGTCCGGCAGGACCGGTAACGCCATAGTTGATAGCAGCATCCTTCGACATAACTCCAATAGTGACCATACGTCCCAGTGCAATCACGTTGTGCGAGAAGAAGCGGTCGTATTCCACCAGTTTTTCACGCATATAGGGGATAAATGATTTTACATCTTTCTGGAAATCGGCATAAATGTCGAACATCACCCCACCAACCACATTCTGGTTGATAATCAGTCGTCCACCACAAGTTTTTTCAAAGATATCCAGGATAATTTCACGTTCGCGCATTCCGTAGATAAAGGCAGTAATAGCGCCCAGGTCATTGGTCTGGCAAGCCCATGCCAGTAAGTGCGAGTCGATGCGGTTCAGCTCATCCATAATGGTACGGATATACTGGGCACGTTCGGGAACTTCTATTTGGGCGGCTTTCTCCACGCACATACACAGCCCGTGACGGTTGATGTTGGCTGACAGGTAATCCAACCTGTCGGTGAAGTGAAGTATTTGTGGGTAAGTCAGGCTTTCGCTTAGTTTCTCAATGCCACGGTGGATATACCCGCTGTGCACATCAATTTTCTTTACTATTTCACCATCCAACGCTGTACGGAAGTGCATTACTCCGTGGGTGGAAGGGTGTTGTGGGCCTATGTTGATAATATAATCGTCTTCTTCAAAAATGTTGACGGTATCTTCCACCAATCCTTCGGGTGTTTCGGTGATACGTGGTGCAATGTCAACAATTTCCTTGCTTTCCAGTGAAAGAGGGTTTAATTCTGGATTGTTATCGTAATCCTTGCGGAATGGATAGCCTACCCAGTCGCCGTTCAGGAAGAACTTGCGCATATCGGGGTTGTTGATAAAGCGGATTCCAAAAAGCGCATATACCTCGCGTTCGTTGAATTGTGCTGTTTCGTATAAATCGCTTATTGAATACAACAATGGATTTTCACGGTCGGCAGTACTTGTTTCCAGTACAATTTCCTTTGAAAGGTCGGTAGAATTACAAAGTAAATAGTTTACGCCCAACAGTTCGCCCCTGTCCATTCCGATCAGATACACCAGAAAATCAAAAGGCAATATCGAATTGTCGCGTAATGTTTTGGCTAACAGGTGAAGTTTGTTTGGTTCTACTGTCACGGTCAGCTTTTGTTTCTGTTCAATAACAGCTTCCGGTACAGTACTAAGTATTAACTCTTTTATATTTTCCATTTCTTTTATAAAGTCACCGTAAACGGTTTAAAGTATTTCTTTTTTATATTTTTAAAATCAGATAGTTGATCTGTTTTATTATATTCAACGATTCACTCTTTTCAAATAAGGGAATGAGGGTTGAAGAATAGGAGTTGTTATTTTCTACGAAGGGTTCGAAGATAAAAATAAGGGTTTATTGTAAAACACCAAAAAATTCTGTTATATCAAAATTTAAAATTATAATTTCATTATTTTTCATAAGTTGGATATTCAGACTGTCAAACCTCTTTTGATTTAAAGGAAAATATGATTGATACAATAATTTCCAATCAACATTCTTTATTCCATATTTTTTTTCAATATAGGCATATTCCGCAGCATTACCATTTCTTTCAGTATGAGCATTTCTTATAATTATAGCACTTTCAGTAGTTTTGCCATCACCACCTTCATATTTTACATTTGTCAAATCAGGTTTTTGATTATAGTAATCAATTAAACTTGCCCTTGATTTTGAAATGCGCGTTGTCATGCACGAAGTTAATATTGTAATTGAAAATAAAAATAGAAATAGTTTTTTCATGATTATATTTCTTCAGATTTGACTTTTAATTAAATCTTATTCTGCAATTAACTTCTTAAATATCTTAAGGTGACTTAGGGTACACATTTTTTATTATCCTCTATATAGAAAAACCTTATTTCTTTTTTTACCCTTAGTAGAAATGCCAAACCCCTCTAACCGGCCCTTATTTTATTTAAATTCTAATGAGGTGATCATTAAAATCAATTTCTAACTTTCCAAATCCCTCTGTCTTCCAACAACACGGAACACGAAACACGGAACGTTGAACTATCTTTGACGGTTTCCCAGGAATTGTTCCACCTTGATCTTGCGTTGCAATTGCATCAAGCCATAGAACAATGATTCAGGACGTGGTGGGCAACCGGGTACATAGACATCCACCGGGATAATCAGGTCAACGCCATTTACCACGTGGTATGAATTCACAAACGGTCCACCGGAGATAGCACAGGCACCCATGGCCAGTACATACTTAGGTTCTGCCATTTGGTCGTACACACGGCGGATCAGTGGTGCCATTTTGTGGACCATCGTACCGGCTACAATCATCAGGTCGGCCTGGCGTGGACTGTTACGGGTAACTTCCATTCCAAAACGTGAAATATCGTGGTGGGCGGCAGCTGCCGACATAAACTCAATACCGCAACAGCTGGTGGCATAAATCAATGGCCATACCGAATTCGAGCGTCCCCAATTGATGAGTTCGTCGATTTTACTCAGTACAACATTTACCCCGTTGGCTTCCAGTTCCTTGATATAATCTTCCAGGTACTCGTTGTCATTGAATTCCGAAGCGGGGATTCCTTTTATATTATCTTTTAATTCCATTTTAATACTCCTTTCTTCCATGCATACGCCAGTCCTAATCCAAGGATCACTATGAAAAACAAAATGCTGTACAGGCCCTGATACCCCAGATCGCGAACGATGGTAGACCAGGGGAACAGGAAGATGGTTTCAACATCGAACATAAGGTACAGGATAGCATAGAGATAATACCCTACCTTAAACTGCATCCAGGATGTACCGTGTGTTGGAATTCCACATTCGTAAGGTTCTCCTTTTTGAAGGTTGAAAGATCGTGGGGCTAATAATATTGCCGTACCAAGACCAAGAATCACCAGGGCGATTCCGGTTAGTAAAACGACCAGGAATAGCGATAAACTGCTCATAAATATGAATAAATATAGTTTGCTTAAAAACGCTGCAAAGGAACGACAATTATTTCTATTCAACGAATAATTTTAGCTAAAAAACCCTAGGTAAGCCTGCTTGCGCTTTTTTGCCATCCCGAGGTTGCATTTGGCTTAAATGTCAGGAATACAATTTTATACAGCTATACGAAATTGAAGTTGTTAATCCGGATTACAATATATTATGATACATTAAAGTTTTGAAATGAACTTTTTTGAATCAACAGTATAATAAAAAACAAAAGATACAACATTTTGATAATTGTATAAAATGGCATCAATAAACAATAATTGATTACTTAAAACTATCCTTGTAAAACTATTTTATATGGATATTCAGAAACTATTCCCATTAAGCTTTATTCTTTGACCGGAATATTATCCGTAGTCAATAAATCAAAGAATAAGATTGGGGTTCAGGGAGGCAATTGGGCTACTTAGGTTGAATAAAAAGATAAGGTTTAAATATAAGAACTGAAAAACAACTAAAAACAGAATCAGAATTTAAATCTTCAAATTTTCATTCATTCTTTATTATTGTTCGATCTCTGATCGTGGAGACTCAGTATTAATAGTGAAAATATATTAAAGTATGTGTTAAATATACTTGTTTCCTGGCATAATAAGCGATTCTATTATCTTAAGTTATTATTTTTGAATAAAAATATTTATCTATTATTATGATTGATGATTGTTTGTTTGACATTGTTAAGTTATCAACAACAAAAACTTTATCTATCTCTTAAATTAAATTGACAATATCTCCTTTCGGAACATATCTGAGCTGAGAATTCCATTGTTGGTTTCCAATCAAAAAAAATAGATAAGTACATGTAAAATGAGGATTAAGGAACCCGAAGAAAGTTCTGATTCTTTCAATATGGAATCAGAATGTGAGAAAAGGTAAGGGTTTCTATTTATATTTTGCGGATATTGATTCCCACCGGATGCTGAGTTTTTGATCAATATCCGTTATGTAATAGTTGAATTATAAACAACCCGTGCATGCTAGAAAACGAACTGGATACTTACCTAAAAGCAATGGATCAGGTTGCCCATATCTTAGTAACTGATGGGCAGGGTATTATTACATATGTCAATGATAAGTATTGCAATCTTACCAGGTATTCACGGGAAGAATTAATCGGGCAAAACAACCGAATCTTCAAATCGGATTACCACCCCCCTGAGTTCTTTAAGAATATGTACAGTGAGCTCTACAAAGGGAATCTCTTTAAAGCTAAATTTAAAAACATAGCCAAGGATGGTACCTTTTTTTGGATGGATGCCACAATTATTCCATTTTTGGATAAGAACCATGTCCCGTATCAATTTCTGGCTATCCGGTTTGATATTACTGATAAGATCAATGAAGTCGCTTTCAAAGAAGAATTTCTGGCAGATATAAGTCATGAAATCCGAACCCCATTGCACGGATTGTTGAGTATGATTGATTTGCTGTCGGAAACGAACCTGAATGCAGAGCAGACTGAATATATCAACCATATAAAAGATACTTCCAATCATTTAGTCCATTTGGTAAATGACTCGCTCGATATCTTTAAAATAGATTCAGGCAAACTCCAGTTTGAACTCATTCCAATTGATATCAGGCAATTAGTTGTTTCAATAGTAGAGATTTACAATTTTACTGAAAAAAAGTTTAAGGTTAAGTTCTTTCATCGGATCGATGATAATATTCAGGGTAATTACCTGGGTGATCCAACCCGTATCAGGCAGATTCTGTACAATCTGCTGGGGAATGCCTACAAATTTACGGTAAAAGGAAGTATTACTGTCCAGGTCCAGCTTATTGGGGAAGAGGACGATATCCACTATCTGGAATTTAAAGTCATTGATACCGGTATTGGCATCCCCCTTAATAAACAGGAACTAATATTTGATAAGTACATACAATCGGAAGTGAAAGATACCCGGTTATATGGTGGAACCGGTTTGGGTATGAATATAGTAAAAAACCTGATCCAGTTACTTGATGGTTGCTTTTCATTGAAAAGCAAGGTAGGAAAAGGAACTACTTTCATGTTTACGCTCCCCCTTAAAAAAGAAACTCAACAAGTCGAACTGACATACGAACAAACCACTATTGCATTCGAAGAACCCCATAAGAAGCTCAATATCCTGATTGCCGAAGATGAAAAATTAAATCAACTGATTTATAAAAAGCAGATGGTTAAGTTTAACCACCACTACCGGATTGCTGAAAATGGCTTTGAAGCAATGGAATTCCTGCAGCAGGAGTCTTTTGACCTGTTGTTGCTGGACATGCAAATGCCTGGAATGAATGGTGATGAAGTATTAAAAAAGATTCGGGCTGAAATGCCTGAACCTTTAAAACACATCCCGGTGATTTGTGTTTCTGCTACCGTAAACCCTAAAACTATTCAGGTATTGATGGAAGAAGGCGCGAATGGATACCTCACAAAACCCTATAAAGAAATTGAACTGGAAGAAATCATCCGAAAAACGATATCCAATGCCAATCAGAATAAAGTCATCCCTGAAAATATAGTTCAACAGGAGCAAACAAGAATTGTCAATCTGGAAACATTGGATCAATATGCGGGTGGGGATTCTGATTTTATCATTGAAATGCTGGAGTATTTTAATGCCACAACTCCCGAAGTGTTGGAAGGCATGCAACATAATTTTGCCACGAAGAACCGTGAACTGGCCAGGCAATTGCACAAATACCGGTCTCAGGTTTCATTGCTTGGCCTTACTGAATTAACAGAACTGACTAAGCAGTTGGAAACTGTTTTTACTGAAACAGATGATTTTAATCTCTACCAAAATGACTTTGAACAACTCATTATACAATCAAAGGGTGTTGTAGCAGAAATAGAATTTTTAATTACCGAACTTAAAACCAATAACTGATTATGAGAGTATTAGTGATAGAAGATGAGATGATGGTGCTTAAATCGATCGAGTTCAAGCTAAAGAAAGAAGGATTTGAAGTGGCAATTGCCCCTGATGGGAAAGTCGCACTTGATCTTCTGTCCACCGAAACATTTGACATGATACTTACCGATCTGATGATCCCGTATTATAGTGGGTTGGAATTAATCAGTTATGTCCGGAATGAATTAAAAAGCAAAGTGCCTATCATTGTGCTTTCAGCCATTGGCCAGGAGGTATCCATCATGGAGGCTTTTCGACTCGGTGCAAATGATTATATGACCAAGCCATTTATCCCAAACGAATTAATTATTCGCATTCGTAAAGAATCAGTTAAATAATAAGGATATGAAATATCTTAGCATAGCCTTTCTTTTCCTGGTTTTTGGATATACGTATAGTTACGGGCAAACTGACTCGCTTATGCGTGTGGCAAAAGAGTTGATAAAACAGGATAAGTATGTTGAAGCAGAAAAAGTTTACAACGCAATACTTGATCAGAATGGAACTAATAATGATGCCCGGTTTGCATTAGGCTTGTTGTATTCCTGGTCGAAACAATACGACAAGGCCCGGTCAATATTTACTGCAGTGCTAAAAGACCGACCTGAGAGTAAGGAGGTATATCTGGCTGCAATTAACAATGAAATGTGGGGTGAACAATACAACCAGGCCCTGACACTGACGGAAACTGCTGCAACCATTTTCCCTGATGATGCGGATATCCTGATCCGGAAGGCAAAAACACTGAACTATTTACACCGAAATGATGATGCCATACAGTTGTTGACTGCTTTCCGGAACAAAAGCAAGGCTAACACTGAAGTAAAGGATTTGCTGGAGACAATTAAAGCCGGCAACAGGCTTAACAGCATTGGAATCAGTTATACCTATGATTATTTCAAAAACGATTCCCCCTGGCAACTGGCATATTTACAATATAAACGAAAGACAAGCCTTGGGGCGGTCATAGGCAGGTTTAATTATGCAAACCGGTTTGGGTCAACAGGCTATCAACTGGAAGCTGATGCCTATCCTGCCTTGACAAGCAAAAGCTACGCGTATGTCAATGTCGGGTATTCACCAAGCTCTTTGTTTCCTGTATTCAGGTTGGGAACGGATTATAACCGGAAGTTCCCAAATGCCTGGGAAGCATCTGCCGGATTCCGGTACCTGGATTTCAGGTCTTCAAAGGTGATGATCTATACCGGCCACGTTGGCAAATACATTGGGAATTACTGGATTGCTTTCAGGCCATATCTGGTACCTGACAGCAGCAAAGTATCCCTGTCCGGTTTCTTGACTGTCCGCCGTTATTTTGCTACTGCCGATGATTATATCGGGCTGCAAGTCGGGTACGGTACTTCTCCCGACGAACGTTACCGGCTGCTTACAAATCAAAGCTTACGCCTGACAGGATACAGCAGCAGGATATCATACAACCATATTTTCAGTAAGAGGTGGATATTCAATGTGAATGGTGCTTATGCCTACGAGGAATACTTTACCTCCCTTTTCAAGTCAAAAATAACCTTAGATTTAGCAGTAAATTATCTTTTCTGATATGAATAAACTGAAACAATTCACCATACGCTACACCGAGAGTAGCAGCGACTTTATTAAGAAGTCTTTTGTCTTTATCCTTTTTCTCATCCTGGCACGTTTTGTTGAAATCGGTTGGGTAAGTAATTTTAATCTTGGTTCTGCAGGTATCGGCTTTCAACTGTATGGTTTGCTTTACGATCTCCTGTTTGCTCTTCAACTCACCGGGTATTTGTTTCTGCCTTATATAGCACTGTCGTTTGTAAATCGCAACCTGGCGAATGTCTTTTATATCGTGCTGACTTCCCTGTTGCTTATTGTTTACCTGTCATTAATTGCCTATTTCAAGAATACATCCATACTATTAGGCTCTGATTTTTTTGCATACAATACCCACGATTTAATACACATCGTGCAGGCAGGAAACATTCCCGTATTTTGGTATTCTCTTTGCTTTATTCTCCTGTTCACATTCATAGTATTCATTTACAGGTTGTTTTCAAAAGTTACCGTGAATAAGAGATTTCAATCAGTTTCCTTTTTCCTGATCCTTTTATCTTTGTTTCTTACCGGGGTCAAACTGGATGCTTCTCATTTTCACAATGAATATGATGCTTTTTTAGGTGAGAATAAGTTGAATTTCTTCTTAACCAGCGACCTGAATTACTACGAAAATAAGATCCGGCTGGAACATTCAAAAAACCTGATACCCGAATCAGTTGCCGGTGATTCAACCTTAACGGAACATAGTCCATTGAATCCGGATTATTCTTTCTTTCATAAGGATAATACTCCCGATGTACTGGGCAATTTCTTGAATGTAAATCCAACGGTTAAACCCAATATTGTTTTTATCATTGTCGAAAGCCTTGGTACTGCCTATTCAGGGCCAGCCAACTACCTGGGCAGTTTTACTCCTTTCCTCGATTCGTTGGGCACCAAAAGTTTGTATTTTAAAGACTTTATAAGCAGTGCCGGCAGAACTTTTCAGGTGTTGCCAACCATGCTGGCATCACTACCCTATGGTGAAACCGGATTCAGTGATTTAAAAAACCCGCCCGATCATCTCTCACTTCCACGCTTGCTAAAGAAAAACGGATACTCGACTTCATTCTTTTACGGTGGCGAGTCTAAGTTTGACAACATGGATGCTTTCCTGAAAAGGCAAAAAATAGACCATATCGTTGATGGTGCTCATTTTGACAAAGTGTTAGCCAGGATGCCATCCGAGAATAACGGTTTTTCATGGGGTTATGGGGATCAGGAATTATTTACCGAATATCTCAGTTATACAGCCAAAAGACAAAATGCAACCCCGGGATTTGATGTCCTCTTGACCCTTTCCATGCATTCGCCTTTCTTATTGAATAATCAGGCTTTCTTTGCAAACAAAGTAGAAGATCGTATGACTGAATTAAAACTTACAAACAAACAGTGTGATTTTGTACGGAGTTATAAAGATCAATTCACGACCATCATGTATTTTGATGCTTCCATACGGAATCTATTCAAGGAATTATCCAAACGTCCAGCCTTTAAAAACACAATTTTTGTGATTACCGGCGACCATCGTATGCCTGAAATCCCGATATCAACCCAGATAGACCGGTTCCATGTGCCCCTGATTATTTATTCTCCCCTGTTAAAAAGAACGAAGTCTATTGAAGCTGTATCAAGCCAGTTTGATATTACTCCTACTTTTGTGGCTCTACTCAGGAACTCCTATCAACTGAAATTCCCTGCCAATTGTCATTGGATAGGCTTTGAACTGGATACCGCTGCTGTTTTCCGAAGCAGGCATGCTTATCCGATCATGCGTAATAAAAATGAAATGGTTGATTTTCTGGCAGGTACTGACTTCCTGTCAATGAATAAGGCCTATAAAATCAACAAAGCATTCGAAATGGTACCAAACAACAATCCTGATAAAACGAAGGAAATGATAAACAGGTTGTTCCGTTTTCAACAATTGAATGCCATTGCATGCCAGAAGAATAAACTGTTACCCGATTCCATCTATCTGAAATGGTAAATAACCTGTCATCCTATGCCTTACTTTATATAATTGCCAGCATACTTGCTATTCTCCTGCAATTATATTTGTCTACTTCCGTGGTGGCAAAGGGGGTTGCATCCTATAAAACCTCCAAACCTTTCCGGGTTTCCTTTCAGTCTGTGATGTTGGGAATGCTTTTCCTGTTTTTATTCTGGTTTGCCGGCAATTCGGTAATTCCCCTGGCAATTCATTTCACCCCGTACTATAAAGTGCTGGCAGTGGGAGCTATCCTGTTTGCACTGCATGCAGAATTTCATTATGCCGTTTCCTTGTGGAAGTATGGGGTCAAATTATACAAAACAGTCCGGGGTATTCGTATTCTGCTGTTTTTTATGCTCATCGGAATCCTTGGTTTCCTGTTTTACCTGAAAACAGGGCATAAGTTCTTCTATTTTATGTTGCTTCTTACCCCTGAGTTTATCCATTTGACGGTTGTTGCCATCATTGCATTTTTTATTTTGTACTACGTTCAGGCGAATAATGAATACGAGAATTTAAATGTTTTTGGTTCGGTCCTGTTAATCACCTGGATCAGTATATTTGTAATAGGTGCCTCCGTCCATCTCGCCCTGCACTTTAAATTGTTTGAAAAGGCATACAATTTATTTCAATACTTACATCATGTGTTGCCGGGTGGTTATAAATCGTTGCCTTATATCATTCTTGCCAGCTGGATCATTAATTTCTTTGCCCTGTTATATGTCACCGTCAGAAGAATCACCAACATCCTGATTGACCATGTTGAAAATAAAATCAGGAGCTCCTACCAGGAAAAGATTATTGAACTCATCTACGATGATTCCATTGATAACGGGTCCGCCCTGATTGAGCCTGCCTATTTTAAAAAAGTAAACCGGTTGTTTTTTACCCGCCAGCTCTTCTCGGACGAACTTTTGCGTATGCATGAAATTGTCTACGGCAGCTTGCTCGATCGGATTAATCTGATATTCAATTCCCTGTTGCTGAAAAAAGATGCCTTCAACTATTTACACAGCCGGCACTGGTTTTATAAAATTAAGGGCATGCGTATCTATGCTGAATTGGGTGACAAATCAGAAATCAGGTACATACAAAAATTGATTGAGTCAAAGAATATTGTCCTGCGTTTTGAGGCACAGCTGGCTTTGGCGCGTCTAAGTGATGAAGATAAGCCTCTGCTGTATTTAAAGGACCTTCAGGAACGGCTATCGGTATGGGAACAATTGAACCTGATTTACTACTATACGAATCACCAGAAACCGGTGGGTGATTTATCGGGGCTGCTTGAATCTGCTAATACTTCGGTCATCTGTTTTGGATTGCTCTGCATCCGTAAATTTAATAAGGTGGACTATCTGAGCCAAATTACAGAACTCACCCGTCATCCCGATTGGAATGTACAAAATGCAGCCTTCCGGGCATTATGTGTCTATGATGCTGCCGAAATTGGCCCTTATATTGTTAGCCGTTACCATCATACCGGGTCAGAATCCACACAAATCATCATGATCCGGTCCCTGGGACAAACCGGGGATCCTGCGGTTATTCCGTTCCTGAAAGAACAGCTGTTCACGGTAACGAATGATGTACTTTGCATTGAGCTATTCAGGGCCTTGATTCTGATTGATGCAAAGCAGGCTTCCGGGCTGGCTCAATCGGATTATCCCCGGTACGGGAGGCTTTATGTACATGTTACCGAAACTTTACTATAATGGAAATCCTATACGCGCTTTTTTATTTTATCGATTCAATCATTTTTGTATTCGGAATCGTTGTTCTGTCCATCTATATCATTATGGGGATGTTTTCAGCATCTGCCTTATACCGCTACATCCACAAAAACCGGTTTATTGATTATACAGCCATCCTCTCAAGCGATATTGCCCCGCATGTATCCATCCTGGCTCCGGCATACAACGAAGGTAAAAATGTAGTGGATAATGTCCGTTCGCTCATGTCATTAAATTACGTGAACCTGGAAATAATCATCATCAATGATGGCAGTAAAGATGATACAATGCAAAAACTAATTGCCAATTACCAGCTCAGGCCAATTAACTTTGCAATTAATTACCAACTGGCCTGTAATGAAATCAGGGGAGTCTATAAATCTGATAATAAAGCCTTTCAAAAACTTATCGTGATTGATAAGGTGAATGGTGGCAAGGCCGATGCACTGAATGCCGGAATCAATATTTCAAGCTGCGAACTGATTATGTCTATCGATGTGGATTGCATTATCGAAAGTGATGCGGTCCTTAAAATGGTCAAGCCTTTTATTGAAGAAACCGATCGGAAAGTGATTGCTTCGGGTGGTGTGATCCGGGTGGCAAATAATTGCGATGTGGGTATTGGCAAGATCAACAAGGTACGGTTTCCCAATAAACTGATTGCAGGCTTTCAGGTGCTGGAATACTCACGTGCCTTTATCCTGGGACGCATGGCCTGGAGCAAGATCAACGGGCTGTTGCTGATTTCGGGCGCCTTTGGCATGTTCAACAAGGAACTGGTGATCAAAGTGGGAGGGTACAACCATAATACGGTGGGTGAAGATATGGAACTGGTGGTGCGCATGCGTACCTATATGCACGACAACAACCTGGGAAAATATATTGTCAGCTTCATTCCCGATCCTTTGTGCTGGACCGAAGTGCCTGATACCCTGAATGTATTGGGGCGGCAACGGAACAGATGGACCCGTGGTACCATGCAGACCCTGTTCATTCATAAAAAGATATTCTTCAACCCGAAATATCAATTGCTGGGCATGGTCAGTTATCCCTACTGGTTTTTCTTCGAATGGCTCGCACCCATTGTCGAAGTGTTTGGGCTCATTTATTTTGCCATCCTGGTATTCTTGGGATTTGTCAACTGGCCTTTCTTTTTAACCCTCACTGCGTTGGTATACTCCTTTGCTTTTATGTTGACCTTGTTCTCCATCCTCTACGAAGAAGCCACCTTTAATGCCTACAAGCGAAAGACAGATATCTTAAAGATGATAGCCTTAGCACTTCTTGAGCCTTTCATTTATCACCCGATGGTGGTCTTTTGGGCCATCAAAGGCAATTTATCCTACCTGAAAGGCGATAATGCCTGGGGTAAAATGGACCGGACAGGTTTTGCCACCAAGAAAGAATAATAAACTACATCATTGTCTTCCTTTTAGCAGCCCAACAAAACGCTCAACATTGCTGTGTCCGCTCTGTTGTTTCCTGAGTACAATTTGAAAATTTCGTACAAGGACAGTCACTGCCCGTAATTTTCCGGCTCCTTATACTGTGTTTCGCTGTTATTTTCCCCACTCTAAACAATTTAGTATCGCTCTTATTCTTAAATGTTATTATCCATACTTAGCTATCTTAGAATTATTTACTTAGAATATTGCGATAGAAATGTGCACTGTTAATTCAAAAACACATCCAAGTTGTTCATAAACTGTTCATAACTTGTTTGTAAAAAAATTAGGTAATTTGTAGTAAGTCCTTTAATGCATGTCTCAGTCTATTTATTTAAACCTTTTGTAGTACGTAGTTCACTTTTAGGTTATCAGGTTTTATAGAAAACAAAAGGAAAACGCTCAAAATTTCTTCGTACGTTTTGAAGTTTAAATTTTGATATTTTCTTCAGGATGTCTTCACGATGTTTACGTTGTATCTTAGATGTATCTTAGATGTAACTTAGATATAACTTAGATGTATCATATCATTAATAGGTTAAGATATCTAAATGATATGGTAGTGGCAAGTAAGAGTAATTCAAATTAATAGATAAATGTGATGAAGACAGGATACCCCAATCCTTTTAGCTCCCATTTGTAGAGTGATTTTACGCGATGGAAAGCAACCGCAGTGGGAGGGAAGCCAGGGATGAATACCCCGACCCGGGAAGTTCCGGCACTTAGTGATACAACTATTAACTCAAAACTTCCAGTTTACATACATTTATAGACCTAAAAGTGCATAAACCCTGAGTTTTTTAAATATGTTTAAAAATAATTACGTGAACAGGCTGATTTAATGAAAAGGTTCTGTATTTTTGTAAAATTATTTTTTAAGTTAACCGGCTATTTGTACTCACTATGAAAATTGTATTTGATAAATACTCCCAAACACTTAGATTATATAATGAACTTGTAGAGATTGCAAAAAATAAACAAGTTCACCTTCCTTTCATTTTTGAAAATTCTTTATCAAAAGTCAAAAAATGTAGAGGTCCCAACACAAATAGTGTATCATTTTTATAACACTTATAGAGGACTGAATCGTTTTTTCTAAGTTGTTGTATTTGCTACTTTTAGCAAAGATGAGAAATGGGATATTTGGAAATGTGAAATTTGTTATATGAACAGGAAATAATTTTTTTACTGTAGGATATTCATTAATTATTAATATATAATTCACGTTAAATATTTAAATCTATGAAATTTTCGCACACAAAATTAGAACAGATCAGGAATAATCCTGGAAATATCAAACAAATTGTTTCCGATGGTAGAGGTAGCTTTTCAAAAAACGCAGCCTGGAAATTTTCAATAAAAAAATATCATCAGAAAGATAGTAATAAAGATTTTGCATTTAGATATTTTGAAGAAATGTTTGAACGAAATTTTGTAGATAACAATGCTAATAGGATTATTAAAGTAGAATTGTTGGAAAAACTTGAAAGATATGTTGAAGATTACGAAAAACAAAAATTTGAATTTTATGATTATTCAAATCGAATTAGTATTGATATTAATCATGGAAATATGATCTCAGGTGAAATATTTAGATTTGATAAAACAGAAAATGGTTTTGCTGTAACTTTATTTCATAATGATGACTCAATATGGATTAAAGAACTGAGATATCCACTATTACAAATACATTTTAGTGATAAATTAAATTGTCCAGCAGAATTTGTTAAAGTAGGTGTGTATAATTTTATTGATGAAATTCATGAATACAATACATTTGATGAATTGACTTTACATCAATCATGGGATGAAATTGTAAAAATATCAGGTGAAATCAACAGAATAGTTTTATAGAAATAAATAATTTATTATAAATTTGTTAAAGTATAGAAACACAAAATAATGGAAATAGATTGGTCAAAAGAAAATATACTTAAACTAAATAATGAGATTAAGTATTATGAAAATAATGCATTCGAATTTGATGAATGCACAGATGAAGAGGTTTATGCAATTGAAAATACAATTTCTTCGATACGAGAAAAAATAGAACCTTGGTTAACATCTATCTTTCAAAGTGAACATTTTTCCTTATTATTAGGTACAGGGTTTACCATTGGCTTAACTCAATTAGCTGAAGTAAAATCACAAGCTATGGGTCGTATTGAATTTACCGAATTCAAAGATGAAATTAAAACATGGGCAGAAGAAACTGCTATAGATTTAGGTCGTGGAAGTGCGAATATCGAAGATGATTTTAGAACCGCAATTGAATTATTACAAGGTTTAAAGATTCTAAAAGCTGAGGAGGTTATAAGTCTTGAAAGTGAAATAAATTTAAAGCTAAATGAATTCATTAATGCAATAATTAAAACTGAAAATGAATTTGCAAAAAGTGCTAAATATATCGATGCTTTATCTGTTCTAAAATCATTTTTAATAAGTTTTTCTAGTAGAGCTGCTTCAAGAGAAAGAACAAATATATTTACAACTAATTATGATAGATTCATAGAATTTGGACTAGATAGTGCTGGGATTTTAACTATTGATAGATTTATTGGAAAAATAAAACCTGTTTTCAGAACAACAAAACTAGAACTGGATTATCACTATAATCCACCTGGAATCAGAGGTGAGCCAAGATATGTTGAAGGTGTAATTAAATACATAAAACTACATGGGTCAGTTGACTGGAAGTTTGAAAATGATTCAATAGTCAAATTACCCCTTAATTTTGGTGTGAGTGCAGATGAAAGTCAATATTTAATACCAAAAGAGCCAAAAGATTTTTCTGTCATTTATCCAAACTCTTCAAAAGGTATTGATACAGCATATTTCCCATACTCTGAATTATTCAGAGATTTTTCTTCTGCTGTTTGTCGTCCAAACTCTGTTATTGTAACATTTGGATATGGCTTTGGAGATTCTCATATTAATAGAGTCATCAAAGATATGCTTACTATTCCTTCAACTCATTTAGTCATAATATCATTTGATAATGCAAGTGGTAGAATTGAAAAATTCATTGAAGAAATAAATTCTGCTCAAATAACACTCATCATTGGTAAATACTTAGCAAGTATAAAACCTTTAGTCGAGAATTATTTGCCTAAAGCTGCAATTGATAGAATTCAAGATAGGATGTTTAAAAATCTTGAGAAACGGAAAGTTGTTACTCCACCTAAAACGAATGAGTTTCATGTAAAAGCAGAAGATAATGAATAATATTTATGACTATGATGAAATTCGAAACCTTACAATAGGTACAGTTGAATCTGTTTCTCCAACAGAGATTAAGGTTTTACTTGAAATAGATGCACCTCAAAGTGTTGCTATTAATACAGGAGTTCCGACGCATTTCCCTAAAATAAATGGTTATGTTTTAATTCCGAACGAGCAAGGTGCTATCGTTGGGGTTATTACATGGATTGGGATTGAGCACTCATCTTATCCAAAAAGGAATGGCCTTAAAGACTTTGATTTAATTGATTTACCATTTCCTCTCCGTAAAATGTCTATCACTTTACTTGGAGTTTTAAAAAAGAAACAGAACAACACATTTGAAATTGAAAGAGGTGTTTATAGTTTTCCATCAGTAGGTGACAACGTAATATTGCCTACAAATAATCAACTCTTATCAATAGTTGAAAATAGTGATGGAAAAATAGAAATAGGAAAAGCCCCAGTAGCAGGAAATGCTTCAATAAAAGTCAATCCAGATAAGTTATTTGGTAGACATCTAGCAGTATTAGGAAATACAGGTAGTGGAAAATCATGTTCTGTTGCAGGATTAATAAGATGGTCACTTGAAGAAGCTGAAAAACATAAGAAGGATGATAAGAAAAATCTCAATTCCAGATTTATTATATTAGATCCAAATGGAGAGTATTTTGATTCATTTAATGATTTTGGCGAAAAAAAAATAAAAAAGTTTAGAATAAAACTTGATGATACTGAAACTGGTTTTGAACAGTTGAAAGTTCCTGCGTGGATGTGGAATAGTCAAGAATGGATCAATTTCTCTCAAGCAGCGCCAGGGGCGCAAAGGCCATTATTATTACAATCATTGGTAGATTTAAAAAAAGGAGAACAACTTCAAAATTCCAATTTTGTTCGACTTAATGGATTCTTAAGTTCCAGTAAAAATACACTCTTGGTTTATTTAACGAATTTACCAAACACTTCAAATTATGGTCCTTTTCTAGGATTCTGTTCATTCCTTCAGAATACTTCAACTGATATTGATTTTCATTTACAATTCATTCCCTCTGATAATCTTCCACTAACTGATATTTATGATGCGATGAATAACCAATTTAAAAGGATATTAGAACGCAGAAAATATGAGTATAAAGGTGAAACTAGATTTAATGCATTTACTTATGAGGACATAAATTCATTATTAGATTCAATAGAGTCAGTTTTGACTTTAATAAAGAATGATGAGACTGATCCAAGTTTAGTAAATCCTGATATGCCAATAAAATTTGATTTAGATCAATTAATTCCATATCTAGAACAATTGGCACAAAATCAAGGAGGAAATATTCTACAATTTGTACAAATGCTTTCGCTTAGAATGAAATTTCTATTTTCAGATGAAAGATTACATGGAGTCGTTCAACCTGAAAAAGATATAACACTCATTGAATGGCTTAATTCATACATAGGTTCGAATAATGCTGAAAATGGGCAGATTACAATAATTGATCTTTCTTTAATTCCTTCTGACATCATTCATATAGTTGTTGCAGTACTTTCAAGATTAACTTTTGAAGCTATTCAAAGATATAGAAGAATAAATAAACAAGAATTACCGACTGTGTTAGTTTTAGAAGAAGCTCATACGTTTCTACGAGAATCTAGTTTTAATAATAACAATTCCAATTTATGTCTTGAAACATTTGAAAGAATTGCACGTGAAGGAAGAAAATTTGGATTAAGTATGGTTCTGTCATCTCAAAGACCTTCTGAGCTATCTCAAACAGTACTCTCACAATGCAATACATTTTTGCTACACCGTATTGTAAATGATCGAGACCAAGACTTGGTAAGAAGACTTGTGCCGGATAGTTTAAGTGGATTATTGAAAGAGTTACCAATCTTGCCATCACGAAAAGCAATTCTTGTAGGTTGGGCATTTCCTATCCCAGTTCTTGTAGAAATGAATTTCTTAGAAAAAGAACATCGACCACGTTCTAATGACCCTTCATTCTGGGATGTTTGGACAGGCAACTCTGAAAGAGAAATAGATTGGGAAAAAGTGGCTAAAGATTGGCAAGGATAAGAAACAACTTAAATTATATATTTTATTATGGATGCGTATACATTAAAAAAGAAAAAAGACACAGGTGAACTTCATTTATTTAAAGGTAAAATGACTCAAGAGGGTTGTACTTCTGGAAATATTTCTATTTGTAAAATGATGAAAAAAGAAGAAAATGAAAAGAATATTTTTGCTTGTAAAAATGAAGGTGAAGCAAGAAAAGAATGTGCTAGAAATGGTAGAGACGTTTGTGGTGTTTGTGTTAGTAACCTTTATACAACATATGAATAATAATTTGTCAAAGCCATGGGTATATCAAAATTAATTAATGACATATCTCAATGTTATGACTCAGATCAGACATTATATTTTAGAGGTCAAAGAGACAAAGATTTTTTATTGCCAAAACTACTTAGAACTAAAAATGAAATCGATTTAATTAAAGAGAATCATTTGTATTGTAATAGTTGGGTAATGGGTAATGAAGAAATATCTAATGCAAGAAATTCATGGGAAGTACTTTCAAAAATGCAACATTATGGTATATCAACAAGATTATTAGACTGGTCAAGTTCTTTAATTGCAGCAATTTTCTTTGCAATAGACGAATGTAGAGATTGCTTAACTCTTGATGATTGTCATAAAAAAAAGAAAAAAGGTTGTAGAGGTAATCCTGTAATTTGGGTATTAAATCCCGGAGTTTTACATAATCAACTCTACCCAAAACTTGATATCTTATCTTTTACAATTGGTATTGATAATATGGTTCCTGATTATTGTAAATCATTTATTACAAATAAAATAAAATGGAAATATAATAACTGACCTATTTTCATTGAAATCCCTTGGTCAAACTCAAGAATTTCGAAACAAAAGGGTTATTTTACATTTCATCATGAGCTAAAATATGATGATTTGAAACCATTAGATCAATGGTGTTCCTATTCAGTTAAAAAATTTGAAATTAATCCAGAATTAAAAAGGGAACTTATAGAAGAATTAAGAATAATGGGAATTGACGAGTTTGATGTCTTTTCAGATTTAATGAGTATTGGTAGACACACAGAGCGTGCTTTTAAATAATTTTTGTTGAACATTGAATTTCTAATGTCCGATTCGGATAATTTAGGGATAGACGAAAAGGAGACTAGGACTATCCTGTAGTTGTAAGAGATTAAATCTGTAAGAGAAAGAGAATCATTATTTTAACGCAAATGCTTCTTAAATGACAAACAAAAAAAACAATCACATATGAAAAAACGAATCCATTCAATCCCAGTTTTTCTTTCACTTGCTCTGTTGGGTGCAGGATGTTCAAGCACCACGATGATACAATCCAATCCCACCAAGGCTAAGGTATACCTGGATGGAACTTTGGTTGGAGAAACCCCGTACCGACATACCGATGCCAGAATTGTGGGAAGTTCGATGACGGTAAGGCTGGAGAAGGATGGTTATAATCCTTTGATGAGCACCATCACAAAAGATGAAGAGATCAATGTGGAAGCAGTGGTTGGCGGCATTTTCGTTGCTGTTCCGTTACTGTGGTGCATGCAATACCAGCCTGAGCATATGTATGAATTGAAACCTGTGATTGTTGAAGAGGAAGTAAAGCCCGCCATTCCGAAGATCCAACATAATTCATGGAATAAAGCGGACAGACTGCGGGAATTAAAACAACTGCTGGATGAGAAAATTCTCACTCCCGAAGAGTATGAAAAAGAAAAAGCAAAGGTGCTGGAAGGGAAATAATAAGTCCTGAAAGTAGATGAACGACACCCGGGCAAAAAGGGTGTTGACAGCTTGGTTGCACTTCGCGTTGCACTATATAAAACACAAAAGAAGCACAATTCCATAGTGAGCTTTCACAATCTAAAAACTCAATCAGCCCAACAGATGAAAAAAATCATTCTGCCCATACTTCTCATATGTTCGCTATCCTCCTTTTCACAGGGTGTTGTGTTGCGAACAGGCTATTCATACAGTCCGGAGGATGGGATGATAATATTTCCCCCCATTAACCTCTCGTTGGAATATCAGTTCGCCTACCCCTATACCAGTTATTTGGGAGTCACTACCGGTGGGAATATTATGATCTCTGCCTGGGGTGGGGTAGGTATTTATTATGGATTTAAAATGAAGTCCTTTTTCATTGAAAACAAGCTCAACTGGTTTATCATTCCGGGTTATGAGTACTATGGCATCGAGAGAACCAGTCAGTTTTCGCTAAATCCAAAGATTGGTTTTGAGAAGAACCATATGTATATCAAAGCGGGGCCTTACATTGGAATCAACGAGAAGCCGGAAAATCTGCTGGACTTTAATTACCTGCATATCGGTAAAGTGATTATTGATGTGGAGGCCGGATTTTACTTGAGCGTGAACGAAGAAAAGGACAGGATCAGAAGAAAACATTCCAGGCAATTGTAAGATCACAATCCTGACTGGGCATGAAACAGCAAGTTGTACCTAAGGAGTCTGACGGAATGAAAATAACAAGGAATACAAAATCATTATCTTTAAAACTAATATAAATTAATAAACAATGAAAGATTACTTTAAATTCAATTTGGAAGCCAAGAGGCTATTGAAAGTGTGGATCACCTTTTTGGTAGTATTTATGATCCCGTATGTATTTATTCTCGTGAAGGCAAAAGACTTTATTGAGCCGCACCGACCTTCTACCTTGTTTGAATTTTATGGCATCATGATCCTGTTGATGATACTGGCGTATGCCATCCTGTTTTATATGTTTAAACTAACCATCGAAGGAGTTGAATTTAAAGGGAGTAATCTTGTTTTTGAAGGAAGCTTTGGGCGATTTATGGGAAAGTTTATTTTAGGGCTGTTCTTAACCATTATCACGTTGGGCATTTATTCCCCCTGGTTTATTACTAAGATGCATCAATTCTTTATTAATAACACTTCCCACGATTCGAATAAACTGGAATTTGGGGGAACAGCGGGGAAACTGTTTAAGATTTTGTTTTTTACTACCTTCCTTCCCATTCTGGCAATGATGATTGTAATGATCTATGTCGGAATCAAGACTGGGCATTCCGATCCCAAAACCATCAGTTATTATACTAACGGAATTACTGTACTGATCATGATTCCGTACATGTATTATTTCTATAAATGGATGGTGAATGTTAACTTTAAGGGATATGCCATTCAATGGGAAACCAGTTTCTGGAAATCCAGTGGTAAACTGTTGCAGGAGATATTCTTGTCTGTCATAACACTTGGTATTTTTTATCCGCTAGCATTACTTCGCCTGTACAAATATTTTATTGAAAGGACATTCGCAGTTTCTGAAAGCAGTAAAAAAGGTTTTGGCTATGAGTTGGAAACTCAGGAAGATTTTCTGTATATCTGGGGCCAGCTGCTTTTGACCATCATCACGTTGGGCATTTATTATCCATGGGCTTATTGTAATATTACCAGCAGGATATTAAGCAAAACCTATACTGAACAAATCGCTGCAGAATAGGCTGTATCCTATCGATTGGATGATGTTGATAATATTCATAAACAACAGTTCGCAACTTTTTACGTTTACTACTCAGCGTATACATCGTCCCGGGTGAACTCTCCTTCCACCGGACTGTTGAGTATTACGAAGCGTTATGCGCGGTAGAAGGTGGAAACTATTTATTGATAAATCAGGATTAGCATGAGAGTAACCGCACAAAAGTTGACATATACCCGTTGTTTGATTCTTTGTGGCCTGGCATTAGGCCTTTTCAGCTGCAGTACGACGCGGCATATTGAAAAAGAACGAAGCAACGAGGTGTATGTAGCTTTAGGACTGAATAAAGGACATAAGGATAATTTTGAACTTTACAAGGAAGCGGTTTCCTGGTTGCATGTTCCACATGTGGATGGTGGCAGATCCCGCAGTGGTACAGATTGCTCATTTCTGGTATATAGCATCTATAAAACCATTTACTCCAAAACTTTGGAGCGGAATTCGGCAGACATGTTGCATAACAACTGCAAAAGAATCAGCAAATGCAAGTTAAAAGAAGGTGACCTGGTGTTCTTTAATACCGGGGGCAAGTCCAAATCGCATATCAACCACGTAGGCATTTACCTGAAGGACCACAGGTTCCTGCATACCTCTACCTCACGGGGTGTGATGGTAAGTGACCTGGAAGAGGATTATTATAAAAAGACGTGGATTTGTGGTGGTCGGGTTAACCATGATTAAGCAGATTAAAATGATTAAAATGATTACGAGTATTCGTGAGAATAATATTTATGCTTTTAAGTAGAATTCCAAAAATTAACTCAAGAATAAGAACAAGAATAAGCACGAGAATAATAACAAGAATAAGTATAAACTGATTAATACGATTAAGGGTAATCCTTGGAATCTGATTAATCCGTATAATCCAGGTAATTATGGAAGATCTTAAATACAAGGAAATCACGGGAAAGGTAATAGGTGCTTCTATGGAAGTACATAAAGTATTGGGAAATGGATTCCAGGAAGTAATCTACCAGCGTGCATTGGCGATAGAGATGCCCTATTTTGATTTGCATTTTAAACGTGAATTTAATATGCATATTTACTATCGCAATATTCACCTGGGAACACGAAGAGTAGATTTCTTAGTGGAAGATAAAATATCCGTTGAATTAAAAGCTGTTATAAAACTCGACGATGGAGATCTTAACCAGGCACTCAATTACCTGGAAGCCTATAATTTAGAAGTAGGGTTATTGATTAATTTCGGTGCTAAGAGCCTCGAGTTTAAAAGGCTTTTCAATACCAAGTTCAAACCATGAAAAACCAGGATTATGCGGATTAAGCAGATAAAACTGAAATTTCACCTCAATATAACGAATTAAACCGATTAATGAGATTTAACGTAATCAGTTTAATCTGTTAATCCAATAAATCGTGGTTAGATTGTATAATATTTTATATCTTTGTAATTGATTAACTATTAAGTTGTTTTTATTGACTTCAATGTTTTGGAAGTGAACCGGTAAAAGAAAAAATTTAATCCCACAGAGTATGAAAACATTATTTAGAATCCTGATTATTGCTGTATTATTCAGCGGATGTTCCAACCTGTCGAACACACAGAAAATGATTGTGATCAAAGGACAGGTTTCAGGAGCTGCCAACTCAAAAGTAAAAGGTGTATCGCCCCAGCCCGTTACCCTGGCTGATGCTGCGAAGGTACTTGTATTCTATGGCAACAAATATGAATTGTTCAACATCACGAATGGCTCATTTACATCCCAGGCACCAATGGGAAGTGCAACCTGCCTGGTTTTCCTGGATGCCAATAACCGGTATATCGGGAACCTGTTTGCAGGGGGTATCAATGTGCTGCCGTTGGTGAACCTGACCAGCGGTGATAAAACGGTTATCGACTTATCAACCCTGACCCTCTCTGGCACTAATGTGATTCCTGCCAATGACCCCATTGGTTCTGCCATTCAATTGTCCACCCCGGAACTGAATTTCCTGACGAATGTAGGTGCCTATTACCAGACCCTGTCCAAAAATCTGGATATGGATAATGATAATTCGCCGGATATTCTTGACGGCGATCAGATACGCGTCAATACCATTATCAACATGCGTGCCGGATCTTTTGGGACCGATGCCAAACAAGCGGTTATGCTCTCACCCTCAAAGTTTGCAGTGAATAATAGTATTCGGTTAGCAGGCGATATAAAAATGTGGGATAAAAACTTTACCGTAACGTTGGCAAGTTCAGTCCTGCCGGCTACCATATCCAGGTCGCAAGCACAGGATACCAATCCGGGTCCTGAGATCAATGAGTTTATTTATATCCTGAACCAAAACCCAACACAGCAAAACCAGGGAATGTCTTTGCCTTTTGCGAATGGGGTTTATACCTTTCAACTGAACAAGGACCGGCAATACACCTTTAATTTTGCCAATATCAACATGCAAAATTACATGATGATTATTAAGCCGACTATTCATACCGATAATAACGGATATATAACCAAGTTTTCATATGAATTTGTGTTTCCCGATGGCACAACTGCAAATCCCCACAATTTGATCCAGGGCTATATCCGTTCACAACTGGGAGGTTACAGTACCGGGCAGTTGTATGAAGGTCATCATTTATACGGCACTTTCTCAGCCGATGCGGATTATGATTATTACAACGAAACACTTAGTAAAAAAATCAGGCTGGCTGATGTGTCCCAATGCAACTTTGCCTATATCGACATTCTCGGGAATGAATACGAGTACAGCTGGGTGGATGACTTAAGCAAATATCAGAACTAAGATTAAACGGATTAACAAGGATTTAATGGATTATGCAGATTTACACGATTAACGATTAAACTTAATCTAATTAATCTGCTGAATCCGCTTAATCACAGTAAAGAAGATTATGAAAAGAGTAACTTTCGTATTGTTATTTTGTCTTTAGATATTTATGTGTAGTACTTTTATAAATAAAAAATAATCACTAAATCATTCAGTTTATGAAAAAATCACTCCTAATGATGTTGACTTTATGTTTCTGCATAAGCGGGTTCAGCCAGGAAAGCGGAAAAAAGAAATCGGATACCTTTATGAAAGAACTGGCCGAGAATGGCTGTAAATGTGTAGATTCAATTAGTACCTTTAATAAATCAACGGAAGATATTGGTGCTGATGTTAGTAAATGCATTGATAAACAAACAGGTGCATACCAGTTGGGTTCAAAATTTATGGATATAGACCTTTCAAACAAAAATACTACTCAGAAGTCCATCACTATAAATATCAATTCAGATAAGAATTCAAAAGAATACAAAGGATATTACTATGACATGGAACGCTACATGATGAGCAATTGCAAGTCGTTGAAACGAATAGTTGGAGCTAATAACCTGGAAAATTATTATTCAACATCTAAAAACCCGGAAGCCCGAAAATTATACACGAAAGGCGATAAAGAATATGAAAAAGGGAAATATGAAAAAGCCATAGAATATTTTAAAAAGGCTTTGCTAGTTGATTCCCTTTACGCTTTTGCCTGGGATAACATAGGTTTGTGCTACAGGAAGCTGAATAATTATGATGAAGCCATTTATGCCTACAACCGCTCCTTAAACATAGATGTATTGGGACAAATGCCTTTACAGAATATAGCGGTAGCGTATACGTACAAAAAAGAATATGATAAAGCTATTTCAGCTTACGAAAGGCTGGCAGAACTGGATGCTAAAAACCCGGAAATATATTATGGGATTGGCCGGATTTATGCCACTTACCTGAATGAGTATGAAAAAGGACTTGAAAACATGTGCAAAGCGTATAATTTATATGATAAAGCAAAATCACCTTACAGGACGGATGCTGAGAATGTGATCGGGTTCATCTTTCTTGATATGAAAAAGCAGGGGAAAGCGGACCGTTTCAATGAGATACTGAAAGAAAATAATATTAATCCGACTTTCAAATAAAACGATGCTGACCCGGATATGCCCGAATCAAGAATGGAACGCGGATAAACGCTGATTTGGTGGATTAAAAAACGGATAAGAAAATACATTGTATTTTGATTTTAATAACAAACCAGGATAAGAAAGAATTAAGAATGGAACGCTGATTTGGCGGATAAAAAAGCGGATAAGAAAATACTTTCCATTTTGATTTAAAACTAAAACATTGACAAATCCGAATTTTGCTAAATATGATTATCCGCAAAGTTTCCTAATGTTACAAAAATAGGTGTCGGTGCGCTGCACCTTGAATTGTTTTCATATTTCAAATCTATCTACCAAAATTTCGGAACTCTGTTCCTTAAATGAATCAGAATAAGGGACAGAGTCCCGACATATTGGTAGAATCAAATAGTTAGAACGAATATCAAGGTGCAGCGCACCGAAAGAAATAAACAATAATTTAGTTTAAGGACATTATGCGTATAATTTTTTGCTAAATTATTCATTGAATTAAAAAATATAGAAACGAATTATAGAAGATGGTATTTGATAGTACGAGAAGAATAAAATATATCCTGTTACTTTCATTGATTTTAGCAGGTTGTGTAACGGTTGATACCTTTAACTCCAGGATTAATACGCCCAGAAAGGTGGAGGATCTGAAAAAGGATGTGGAATATGCGGAGCATAAACTTGAAAAGCTACACCCGGACTTGTATCATTTTATCACCAAAAAGGACCTGGAATATAAGTTTGACAGCCTGAAAGCCTCCATAACAGGTCCCATGACTCCTAATGACTTCTACTTTAAACTAAGTCCGGTTATTGCTTCCATCCGGCAGGGACATACGCAGACTTTCCCACTGACCCGCAAATTGAAGCCAGCAGAAAAGAAGATCGAAAAAACCAAAGGCCTGACACCACTGGCACAATATGACTATGAACTCTTTGACAACAGGCTTTTCATTGTACGAAATAATTCGGATGATCCATGCATCCAGGCAGGCACAGAAGTCCTCCGGGTGAATGGTATAAAGCCTGCGGAAATTATTTCCAATTACCGGAATACCTTTACCTCGGATGGATACAATACAACTTTTATTACCCGAAAGCTGGGCAGGGCATTTGCACGTTACTTCTATTACCGGTACGGGTTGCAGGATAGCGTGAGTTGCGAGCTCAACTACAAGGATACTGTCCGGACGATCCTGCTAAGAAGGTTTGACAAAACGAAGAAGCCGGAGCTCAAAAAAACGAAGGAAGAAAAAGATAAAGACAGGAAGTTGCAGTTGGCAGAAAGTAAGAAAAGAAGGCTGCTGGGATACGACCCTTTAAGGCGTATGTATAGCAAGCAGCTGACCTTCCCTGTAAAGGACAGCTCGGTAGCGATTATGAAGATATCGGATTTCATGAAGGGAAATTATAAGAAATTCTACAAACAGAGCTTTCATCTATTGGATTCATTGCATACCAAAACACTCATTCTGGATGTCCGGGACAATGGGGGAGGGCATGTGCACGAAATAAACACCCTGTATTCGTACCTGGCAGACAGTAGTTTTCATTTGGTAGAAAAGTCGGAAGTAACTTCCCGGACAAGCCTGTGGCATTTTGGGTACTACCATGACACCCCGGTGTTGGTGAAAGCGATACAAACTGTTTTACTGCCCTTTGTGGCTGTCGGAGACCTGTATACTTTCCTGAAGGTACGGAAAGACAAGGATCAGAAATACTACTATTCGTTCAAGGACAGCAAGCTGACCAAACCCCAAAAGACACGGTTTAAAGGAAAAGTATATGTGCTGATCAACGGGGGCTGTTTCTCGGCAACCTGCCTGATATCCTCCAACCTGAAAGGTTCAAACAGGGCCACCTTTGTAGGTGAGGAAACAGGTGGCTCGTACAATGGCTGTGTGGCAGGGATCTTGCCTGTAAGTACACTTCCGGCTTCAAAGCTTGGGGTGAGGTATGGATTGATGAATATTAAAGCTCCCTATACCTCGGAGAAAGATGGAAGGGGGATCTTTCCAGACGTGGAAATTATCCCGACCATAGAGGATCGGGTTAAAGGGAATGACCCGGAGCTAGATTGGGTGCTGACACAGATAAGTACAGATAAGTACAGATAAGAAAATACAGATTTACACAGATAAGAAAATCACTGATTTAGATTAAACAAAAATAAGGAAAAGAGATTAACACAGAAAAGAAAACTAATATAAGATGTACCCAGATTTCAAAGATAAGGAAAAGAGATTAACACAGAAAGGAAAACAAAGATAAGAGGTACACAGATTTCACTGATAAATAGTAGGAACAATATTTGCCCTGTTTTATTTCTTGAAAAATACGACTAAAACTTCTTTCTAAAAAAGGGAATAGGGATTTTAATATGGGGGAATTTGGTTTCTACGAAGGGTTAATATCAAAATGTATAGGCATTGAATTAAAAACCTTATTTTTGTTTTTTAACCCTTAGTAGAAATATTAAGCAAAAAAATCTAACCCTTATTCCCTAATTTTGATTTATAATAATACGATATTATTTAGTTTAAGTTACTAAAAAAAGAGATTAACACAGAAAGAAAAACAAAGATAAGAGGTACCCAGATTACACAGATAAAGAAAAGAGATTAACACAGATAATATAAGAAATTATGAAAAAAATGATTTTTATATCAGTGATATTATTGTTCAGTGTCGGGATACAGGCTCAAAAGAAAGATACGATTCCGTCGTCGTCAGGTTTTGCTTTTCCGCTGGGTGTAAAAGTGATTATCCGGTTGGAACCCATTGATTCTATTAATTTCAACTACTCGGTTGTAAAGTCTGAGAATATGACGAGTGTGATTGATTCTGAGAATGCCGATAAGTTCCTGACTAAAAAGCTGGATGCAGACTGCCTGGAATTCATGTTTTGTGTGGGTACCCATGGTGAGACCGAAAAACAACGAAGTGAAA
Source organism: Paludibacter sp. (assembly GCA_028710415.1). Classification (GTDB taxonomy): domain Bacteria; phylum Bacteroidota; class Bacteroidia; order Bacteroidales; family Paludibacteraceae; genus Paludibacter. Next base: position 28,899 of record JAQTUE010000047.1, read on the forward strand.
ACTATGAAACTTTATTAATCCTGAATAACCCGACCCCGTTTGACCTGGATTATAGAGCCGATATTCAGCTCCCTAAAAAGACAGAATTTAAGCCTACTTCGGTGATGACGCTTTTCAGCCACGTAAAAGGGAAGGAGATATGGCCTTATCAGATTGCCCTGATCGGACTGCATAGCTTTAAGAAAATGGTGAAAAACGGCAAAGCAGACTGACCAAGGATCAAGATGTATAAGCCGGGGAAGGAATTTTAGGAACTTTAGGAAGATTATCCTTTACTATTTATGTTAATTTATTGCTATGTGTGAAATAAATCGAAATTAATTGACCCTAAATAATAGTTTTTATTTATCTTTGAATGTTTATAGTTGTGAATCGTTAGTTGTGATTATTATTGCCATTCATTTTATATGAATAAGAATAAAGGGTCGCAGACTGTTATAAGATCAGCTTTATGAAAAAAATAACCGGCATTGTCATTCTGGCTATAGTACTTGTAATCTGCTCACTGGCAATGACCGGTGCGAAACAGTTTACGGATGGAGTGTATCGGGGTGAGTCCCGCTCAAAATACACAGCTGAGCCCTACTGGGGGCAGGTAACTATAGAAATTAAGAACGACAATGTTACTTTACTCTCTTTTCAGATCCTGGATAAGGAGAAAAATGAAGTCTTCGGGCCTGATTACGAACGTCACTTTAAAGATAACCCGGAATATATTACGCAATGCCGTAATGAGGTAAAAGGCATCAAAGCTTATACTGACGCATTTTTAAAAACCGGGACTATAGGGAAGATTGATGCCATAACCGGTGCCACCTGGTCATACAATATATTCAGGGATGCCCTGAATACCGCATTGGATAAAGCAAGGAATAAATAGACCTGATTCCTTGGGTTAAACAGTTTACATCTGATTAAAAAATTGATGAATCTTCCGTTGGGAGTATCATCCCAAAGAATACCCAAACAAATTTATCAGGAGTTTTTCAGGAATAATTCAAATGACTAAACTAACCTATTATGAAAGAAAAAGCATTTGTTAATATGATGTTGCTTCGACAAAAAGCAGAAGAACAGATTGTCCAACGACCCATGGAAGCCGATTTAAATATGTCGGCAATGGATATCATGAAACTGAGTCATGAATTATCGGTGCATCAGCTTGAATTGGAGATGCAAAATGAAGAGCTGATGATCCGGAATGAGGAGATTGAAAAACAAGCAGCTGATTTACTGCAGGCGAACAAGAAGCTAACCGAGCAGAATAAGGAAATGAATGAAAAGACCATGGAGATATTGAAAAAATCGAAAAGTCTGGCTGAATTCAACAGTTTCTATATTGGCAAGGAGTTGGAAATCATCCAGCTTAAAAAGGAAGTTAATAACCTGCTGGAACAAGCCGGGACTAAAATGAAGTATTTGATCAATTGAATGATATGGAGTTTATCGGTTATCGTCAGGGTATTAACAAACCTTTCCATAAACTTCTGTTTCAATGATAACTCCATTGATGAAATCAACACCATACAGATACATAGCTTTGAAATCCTATGAATGAATTTGATAAAAATAATCAGGAACTGCTGGCCCTGATTGAAGAATGGGTACCGAAACTGATGTACCTGCCGGAAGAGGTAATTGAAAACCGGAAAAACAAACAGCACAGGACGATTAAACAGATTGTGGGGCATATGATTGATTCAGCCTCGAACAATACTCACCGGATCGTGCATTTACAATACCAACCCAATCCGCTGATATACCCTGATTATGCGAACCTGGGGAATAATGACCGGTGGATTGCCATTCAGGATTATCAACATGAAAACTGGGAAGACCTGGTTCAATTATGGAAATACACAAATATCCACATTGCCCATGTAATTAAAGCTGTGAACCCTGAAAAATTGAATAATGAATGGATCACTGCACTGAATGTGAAGGTATCCCTACACTCGATGATTGTGAATTATACCGGCCATATCAGACTCCACCTGAATGAAATTGAAGAGCTTATAGCCTCAACATAAGCAAGATTGAGATATTTGGGAAAAAGAACAAACACTAAGTTTATCCTGATTGGAATAACTTATATCAAAGAAGGCACAATGAGAAAACCGCTGGCATGCGGTTTTTTTTATTGTGCCTTATTTGAAAACAGGACCTTCAGCGCTACCCCTGATAAGGATATTCCCCCGGCATAAAAGCGTAAGCATCCCAAATTCGCCGTGTGTAGAACGCACAAAAAACGGACTCAGAATAGACACTATTCTAAGCCCGTTTTTTTGTGCTATGGTTTTACGGGAGTAAGTTTTCCCAATCGATAGGAGTTTCT
>JAQTUE010000048.1 GCA_028710415.1 Paludibacter sp.
AAATCTACGCCATTCAAACAAACTACATAACGATTGCCTTCATTCAAACTGAACATAACTTTTTTTCGACAAAGGTCAGACTTTTGTCTGTTTCATGAAATACGGCCTGTTTGGGATGCTTACATAAAAGCCGATACTCATGTTTAAAGGAACGGGAAACTTTAAATTATTTAAACTCAGAGTACAAACATTTCAATTGATTAGAATTATTTTTATAAAATGTTGGATAAGTAAAGTATATTGTTTAATTTTGGCAGTTCGTACAAAAGAAATGTTATTTCATAAAAAAAATAAATGGGATGATCAGTTATAAAAACGAGATATAATTTTTTTGGTACTTAAACTGATACAAAACAGCAATTTTAAAATTTAAACAGATGAAACGGTTCATTACGTATTTGGCAGGGATATTGTTTTTGGGAGTAACACTTTCGGCATCAGGACAAAAAAGTTCTCAGAAAGATATTTTTGGACGGGAAATAATAACTGCAGAAGGCAAGAAGATTAATTATTCACTCACTGATACGAAAGTGTTGCGCCCGGCAGTGATTGCAAAAACGTTGCCTGTGCTCACCGCTTCAGCTGCCCGTTCGGCAGTAGTAAAAACACCGTTCAACGCAAAAGTGGAAAACATGTATTCGATCATGGGGACATCGATCGGACGCAATTCAATGCATTCCATTGACATTGACAATGACGGGAATGTTGAATTGATTTGTACCGCTTCGGGGCAATCATACGGCAGTGGCAGTTTTTGGTACATAATGCGGTATGATGCAACGGATAAAACATGGAATCAGGTGTGGACAAGCCCTAATAGCCCCACCTCGATCAATACGCTGGAAGTGGTGGACCTGAATAATAATAATAGTTACGAAATACTTGTTGGCTATAGCAACGGGACACTCGAGATATATGATGGTACCACCAGAGGGCTTATAAGGACGGCAGTACCGGTTCCCGAAGCTATTAATTCGATTATATATGCAGATGCAGATAATGATTCGGAAAAAGAAATTGTAATTTCCGGTCCTCAGAATACGTATGTGTTGAATGCAGCCACCCTGGCTCAGAAATTCATTATTAACAAAGGTGCAAATTATGTCCGGGTAGGGAAGCTAGATACCAGCAATATGAATGAGATTGTCCTGTCGTCAGGCTATATTTATAAACTTGTTGGATCCACTTTAACCCTTGAATGGAACTATTATACCGGTGGCGAAGGAACCATTGAACTGTCGGATATTGACAGTGATTCAAAACAGGAAGTGATTTTTGCCCAACCCTGGAGTATGATCAACGTCTATGATGTGGATACCAAAACCACTAAATATACCATTAAAACCGACCTGGAAATACAGGCCCTGGTGTTGACCGATGTGAACAATGATGGCATCGATGAAATTCTGTATGGTGATGGCCAATGGGGTAAAGTATGGTGTTATAATTCAGTAACCCACGCCATGATGTGGTCGGTAAATAATCCGGAACATGGAGTGAGTGCCATAAACTATGCCGATTTGAACAAGGATGGTAAGAAAGAACTTATCTGGGGAGCCGGTTGGACTTCCAGCGGGGCCGATTATTTGTATATCTATGATGTTACTGCCAGTACCCTGTTGTGGCGAAGTGACGATATTGTCGGGCCTTTTTATGCGATTGCTACCGGTGATGTGGATGGTGATGGGAAAGATGAAGTAGTAGCAGTGTCGTATGAAAGCGAAAGCGGGTATGGAAGTGGAATCATCGTGATAATGGATGCACAGACAAAAAAACTAAAATGGAAAAGCACGGGTAATTTCATGTATCTGATCTGGACAGGAGTATACGATATCTCTATAGCCGATATTGATAACGATGGCAATAATGAAATTATCATTGCTGCCGGCCAGACTTATACCGGAGAGATTTGGATTATAGATGGCAAGAGCCATACCATTAAATCCTCGCACATTTTTTCTACCGGGGACATTGATGAATTCTACTCGTTAGCCGTGGAGGATGTGGATAATGATGGAAAAAAAGAGCTGATTGCAGCGAACCGAAGCTCCTTGTATGTGATTAATCCAACTGACTGGTCGATAAAATGGAATGTGGCTGTGACATCGTCGTATGTGAATCCAAAGATACGATGTGCAGATTTAAACGGTGACGGCAAAAAAGAAATTATCGTTTGCAAGGGTACCCTTCAGGTAATAAACGGTGCGGATCATTCTTTCTGGACTTCGACTGAAAGCATTTATACCAATATCGACCTGTATGATTTTAATAATGATGGCATACAGGATATTGTAGCATCTACTTCCACAGGACACATTGTTGTGATTGATGGGGCAACTAAATTAAAATTAAATGAAGTCACTCCTGAAACAACAGAGATTGCATCGGTAAGAGCCTATAGAAGCAACGGCACTCTTTTCTATATTTATAGCTGCAACGGGAAAGTCAATCTTTATCAAAACGATACAAATTGCAATACAAGCCAGAACCTTGGCACCAGTGTGGGGGAAGTAGAAAGTTTGAAACTTTACAACAGCCAGGCAGCATCGACCGAGATACTGATCGGGACTTCCATATCGGTACTAAAAATGTATCTGAATGTCATTTCAGTCTCAACAAATAACCTGACGATTGGATCGGAGGAGAACAGTACCACCTCGTTTACAGTAACAACAGCAAAGAACTGGACTATATCGAACAACCAGAGCTGGTTGACATTAAGCAGTGCCACCGGCACCGGTGCTGCTACCATTACCCTGACAGCCCGGGGAAATGTCACATCAGAAAAACGAAGTGCCACTTTAACTGTTACCGACGAAGGCAGTAATTCACAGGTCATGACGGTTACCCAGGATGGAGCAAACCCGGTATTGACAGTATCCACGAACTCAGTAACGATTGCGGAAACCTACGGAAGTAAAAAATCGGTAGATATTTCATCGAACATGAACTGGACTGCTACCCCGAGTCAGAACTGGCTGACTGTAAACATTCCAAAAGGATCAATGAATGCAACCCTTATACTTACTGCAAATGCGAATCCAATGATTACAAGCAGGACCTGCACAGTAACAATTTCAGGCACCGGGATCACGCCGGTAGTCATAACCATTGAGCAGGCAGCAGGACCGGCAGCCTTAACGGTATCAGCCAATGATATTACGATTGCTGCACCTGTCAACAGTATAAGAACATTCGTTATTACATCAAATATCCCATGGACAGCTACCTGTGATCAACTGTGGTTAGTCATGGATTCGTACAGCGGGCCAACAAATGCATATATCACAATAACCGCCCAATCGAACCTGTCGACTGAAACAAGAAGTGCTACATTGAAAATATCGGGCAAGGACGTACCAACCCAAACGATTGTGGTTACACAGGAAGCTGGTTTGCCTTTTATTTCACTGTCGGAAAATACGCTGATATTCCCGGCTAATAATGTAACATCTTTCACAATCCGTTCGAATACAGATTGGGTATTGCAGAGCAACCAATCCTGGATATCAGCTATGCCTGGTTATGGTTCCGGAAATGCAACTGTAATTTTGACCGGTCAAATCAATTCAACAACAAAAGTAAGGGCTGCTTCATTAGTTGTATCGGGAACCGGAGTCTATCCGCAAGCAATAACGATACTGCAGGATGTACCCAGTGGATTTGGAAACACCGAAGATAATTCATTGTTTATCTATCCGAACCCAACTGTAAACGACCTGTCGATTACCAACGCGAATGCCGGCACTACAATAACTATCTATGATGTAAATGGCAATGCAGTGATTTCCAGAATTACAGAATCTACCTCCTTGAAAATTGATGTTAGTTCATTGGCAAAAGGAATTTATACTATCAGATTAACTGATACTATGATGTCTAAAACCCGCAAATTTATTAAACAATAAGTTGACAGTGGGATATCCCGAATAATATGCCATGTATCGAAAAGTGTTGGTTATAGAATGGATGAATGAACTAACGTGTTCAAGAAGTAAACCTCATCTCTATTAAATGTAAATGCTGATTAAAATGAAAGGATCCTGTCCGGTTAACTTTAATAGATTTTACTATGAATGAAACTGATTATACCCGTTTAAGGCAAAATATGGTGGAATTTCAGATCAAGGCAAGAGGCATTCTTGCTGAGAATGTGTTGGAGGCCTTTTTAAAGGTACGCCGCCATGTATTTATTCCAGACAAATACAGACACCGTTCTTATGAAGATAATCCATTGCCGATAGGCTTTGAACAGACAATTTCCCAGCCTTATATTGTGGCCTACATGACGGAATTGCTGAAACCGGACAAGAACTTGCGGGTGCTGGAAATAGGAACAGGATCAGGTTATCAGACCGCTATCTTGTCCTGCCTGTGTAAAGAGGTCTATTCGATTGAAATGATTGAATCCCTGGGAACCCGGACAAAAATAACTTTGCAGGAGGAAGGTTTTAATAATATCATCCTGAAAACAGGGGATGGTTACAATGGTTGGAAGGAATTTGCGCCCTATGATATCATCATCGTAACCTGTGCGCCGGCAAAGATTCCACCGCTGTTATTAAAGCAACTGGCCGAAAACGGTAAAATGATTATTCCTGCAGGTGAAAGCCACCGGCAGAAGTTATACCTGATAGAAAAGAAAAATGGGAAGATCCAACAGACCGAAACAATAGGAGTGAGGTTTGTTCCCATGATCCGGAATACAGGAAGAAACGGGAATGTTGAATAATCGGTGTGTGAAAATGTAACTAATAAGATAATTAAAAAGACAACTTTATGATTGATCTCTCAACCAGTTGCTTGAAATGCCAGAACATTCAAAAGTCCGCTGATAAAAGACTAGTCTGTGGAATAACCCAACGTCATGTAAATTTCGAAGACAGTTGTGATTTGTTTGAAGTAAATGCTGCTTTACAACAAAAGTTGGAGAATGAAGTAACCAACAACGTTAAATTCAATTATGTCAGTAAAAATGTACGAATTTCAAATTATGCCATTGATCTTTTAGCTCTATTGATCCTTGAAGTAATTTTTGGGATCTTTATTATCTTTATTGCCGGCAAAGATTCAAGTCTATATTCATTTCTTTTTGTTGACTCTATTGGCAGAATCTTTTTTGTATTTTTTCTCAACCTGTTCTACTATACAATATTTGAAGCTACTACAGGCAAAACGATAGGGAAGTATTTTACTAAATCGAAAGTAATAAATTTACATGGAGAAAAGCCAGAAGTACTTAGGGTTCTACTCAGGTCAATCTGCCGGTTTATACCTTTGGATCAGATCTCTTTTCTGTTCGATGAAGAATCGGGATGGCACGACACGATTTCAAAAACTATGGTAATCAAAGAATAAATCGAGCAAGGTTTATTTTTGAAAGAAGTAAATCAGGATATCGTCAATACGGGCACGCCAGTTCCCCCAGGAATGTCCTTCACTATATTCCGCATAATGCAATGGGTACCCTTTGGAATCCAGGATTGTTTTCATCTCCATAGCTTTATCCTGCGTATCGTAAATTGTTCCTGCATCCATATAGACTTTCAGGGATGCTTTTGCAGCAGAAGAATACAATGTTAATATATTCGGATAATACCAGAATGCAGGTGATTGTATGGCAATAAGTCCAAACACATCAGGACGCAGAATGCCGGTATAGGCACTGTTGATTCCACCTAATGAGGTTCCCAGAATAGCAGTTTGATCGGGTGTGCCCAGAATGGAATAATTAGTTTTGATTTGTTGAAACAATTCTGACGAAAGAAATTGGGTATATTTCCGGTTGTTCACTAATTCGTCCATGCGGCGGTTGGTGCTGGTGACAGGATCGCGTGGATCGACAAATACGATTATGATGGGTTTTATTTTATTGTCCATGATCATATTGTCGGCTACTATATTCATAGCTCCCAGATTCTTATCGCTGTATTCCTGTCCATCCGTAACAAACACCACCGGATATTTTACACTTGCAGAATAGCCGGCCGGCAAATAAACGCGGTAATTTATATCGTAATTCAATGAATCACTGTGAATTTTAATGTTACCTGAAAGTGTCCCTTTTTCCCCAGATGCACGTTCATTGACCCAATCCGAATAAACATATTCACTGAGTGCCAATTCTGAGTTCGGGCCATACCCACTCCAGGCCAGTTTGGAATTGCCCGGATCAAGAATCCAGGTGCCGTTTACAACCAGTTTGTAATCTACCCTGGTTGTCTTGGAGGGTGCTTTGTAAAGGCCGCAATATAAAGTGGTATTGGGATAATTAGCAAGAGTAACCTGAGGTGCATTGCTGTCCCTCCACCCGTTTAAATCACCGAATACCTGTACAACAGCCGGAGAAGTAAAACTTGTATTAAACATAAAGACAGCAGTATCGGCAAAGACTATTGGAATCCATTTTTTTGATTTAGCTATAGAATAAATACTATCGGCCAATTGCTGTCTTAAAATATCAGTTTTGCAATTATTCAATCCAGGAAGAATGGAATGATAAAATGCAGATGGTGATAAAGTATTGATATCTTTGGTGATAGATTCCATGGGTGGGTTTTTTTCCTTACAGGCCGAAAAAGAAATGTATCCTGAAATAAGTAAACACGAAATGGTCATGAATTTTCGCATAGCAGTGTGTTTAAAGTATTAATGATTTCTATTCGGTAAAATTAATTAAAAGGACTGAACCTGCAATGTATGAGAACTAAATTAATTTCATTTATTCAACCTTGGTAGTGAAGTAAGTAATTCAAAGTATTTAATGATCCATTTTGGGCTTTGACCCCCTAATCCTTCAACTTACCTGATCAGGTAATGAATTTCATGTATTTATTGGTTTTCAAGCTAGTCAAAGCAGATATTCCGGAATATTAAAAACATATACATTAACAGAATTGTTATTAAAAAAGGATTAAGGTCATAGGTCAACTGATAAGATACAAGATACAAGATACAAGATACAAGATACAAGATACAAGATACAAGATACAAGATACTAGATTCAAGAAAAATGCTGATTTTCATAACTGTTTTTATTGATAAAGATGTAATTAAGATTGATTTGATTATTAACCTTCTAATATATAAGAATATGAAAAACGTAAGTTCTATTGCTACATTACTGTTTGTGATTGTTGCTGCTATTGGTTTTGGAGTTGCATATGCAGTAAATGGTGAGATGTCATCATCCTCCAGCATGATTATTGAAACTATTTTCGGATTAATTGGAGCCCTAATAGCCTGGTCAACAAAAGTGGCTAACCAATGGAGCAGGGCTATCGTCCTTCGCCTTGGGAAATATCAGTCCTTGCAGGGGCCCGGTATTTTCTTTATAATACCAATTGTCGATTACATTCCTTACTGGATAGATATCCGGGTTATCAGCACTTCCTTTAAAGCAGAAAAGACGCTGACCAAAGATACTGTACCGGTGGATGTTGATGCCGTTTTGTTCTGGAAAGTGGTGGATCCAAAGAAGGCAGCCCTGGATGTAGCCGATTATTACAGCGCCATAAGCTGGGCGTCACAGACTGCTTTGCGTGATGTGATTGGTAAAACCATGCTGGCGGATATGTTGGAAGGCCGTGATAAGATCAGCGCCTTGTTGCAGGGCATCATTGATGAACGGACTGAACCCTGGGGGATCAATGTCATTTCGGTGGAAGTAAAGGATGTGCTGATACCACAGGGACTGGAAGCAGCCATGTCTATGCAGGCACAGGCAGAGCGGGAACGACAGGCCCGGGTTATACTGGGAGATTCGGAACGCCAGATCGCTGAAATGTTTAATGATGCCTCCAAAAGCTATGCCGACAACCCCACAGCATTTCACCTGCGGGCCATGAATATGCTCTACGAAGGGCTGAAAACAAATTCAACGATCGTGATTGTACCAAGTACGGCGGTTGAGACGATGGGGCTGGGTGGAATTAACGGGACTGTGGCGTTGACAAATGCATTGAAGAAGGAGTAGGGAGTTTATAGTTTATAGTAGGTAGTTTATATTAGGTAGAAAGTAGAAACTAGAAAGTAGAAACTAGAAAGTAGAAACTAGAAAGTAGAAAGTAGAAAGTAGAAAGTAGAGTTGATAGAGACAATGTACAGAAATGAGTATTATATAAGAATATAATAACTAGGAATGAATTAGAATAGAAGTAATAAATTAAAAAACCCATACTGAAATCTTTCTGTATGGGTTTTTTAATGCGTATTATTCAATCAATGTAATACTTTGTGCCTGGACAAGGCATTGGTTTTCCGTCTGGTAATAACCTTTAATTCATTCTCAGCAACACGTGCCATGACGATACGGGTTATCAGTTCATTGGGAATCGGATTATCCTGGGTGAAACGAATGCTCAGTTTGGTGGTTTTAAAGCCTTTAATATCCTCTTCAAAGTCTTTGAGAACACTGGAGCTAAAAACAAAAAAAGAACACTGATTTTTAGTAGCTCCATATCCTACCAACAATCCCTTATGCTTATACACAGGAATCATATACTTCATTGTTTCTTCTGCGTCAGGAACCAAAGACTTAATGATTTGCCTTATGTTTTCCAACGGAAGGTACACATTATCGGGTAGCATGTTTAAATAATCGGTAACCGAATTTATTAAGGTTTTATGTTTTAATAGCGGCATAATGAAAATATATTAGATTATGATATAATTTATACTGGGTTTTATTACCCCACATTTTAATTGTAAAAAACATAGCTGCACTCAGTATTTCAACTGTTTACAACGTAAGATTTGAAATTTATTATCCGGTGACTACAACCTCATTCAGATAAATTTACTTTGTGCAACTATGTTTCCAAAAAAAATAAATCTACAGGGGATAAAATATAAATCGTTTGAAGGATTTAATTTCCCTGTTTAAAGTGAATTATTTATTTATAACAGTCCACTCAGGGAACTGTTCGGTACAAACTCAAGATGACCGATATCCAAACTAAGGTTAATCATGTTATAAATAGTTTGAAAAATATATTATCTATTAAACAATCGGTTTCGGGAAAGGTTTTGAAATTTAGTTTTGTTGGTCATATTTTAATGTTTAAAGATTAAAGTTCATAGTTTTAGGTTTACTCCTCCAGGAAAGATTGGAGGATAATCAGGAACGTTAAAAGCTTTTTCAATGAATTTGAGTGAAACAATAAACTGGTATCATTTTTGTTTTACTTATCGGGAGCAATTGGAGCAAGTGGCTGAAAAGCCTGTTTGCTGTTCCGGATATAGGAGTATAACCAATTGCAGTCCAACTAAATGACCCCGGCCGGGCAGGATAGTTTTATAGTTTAAAATTGGGTGTAGAAACCTTTAAATGTGTGAATGATGTAACTTATTTCATTAATTGTGTAATGCATTCGTACAGAAAAGGCCTCACCTTTGTCAAGTGAAAAGTAAACTGAATTTAAAAACAAATTAATATGAAAACAATAAAATTAATTGTAGTAGGATTGTTGATGATGCTTGCAGGATCATCACAAGCACAGGTATCTGTCCGATTGAATATTGGCACCCCGCCACAATGGGGACCTTCGGGATATGATGAAGCACGTTATTATTATCTGCCTGACATTGAATGTTATTATGATGTTCCTCATTCAATGTTTATTTATCAATCACAAAACAGATGGGTACATAGCAGATACTTACCGGGGCGTTACAGGAATTATGACCTGTACAATGGGTATAAGGTGGTCATGAATGATTATCATGGAAATACCCCCTATTATCAGTTTCGGGAACACCGGATGCGATATGCCAGAGGTTACAGGGGTCATGAACAACGCAATATCGGAGAACGACACGAGGATCACGAAAGACGATATGAAGGAAACCGAGGGTATGAAAGAGCACCACAGAGAAACTATAACCAAAATGATCGCAGGGACAATTATCAGGGAAATGACCGAGGACATGACAATGGCAATCACTATGGACGGGAAAAAGGAAATGGGAAGGATAAAGACAAAAAAGACCGTCGCGATTGAACTAGACAGAAATAAAGAATAGAAAAAATGTTTTAGATATAAAATCAATAAAATCAATAAATAAAAAAAATGAAAACAATCAAATTAATCGTTTTTGGAATGATTCTGATGTTTGCAGGATCTATGCAGGCCCAGTTATCAGTAAGAGTAAATATCGGGACACCTCCAGCATGGGGACCTGCCGGATATAATAGCGTCCATTACTACTACCTTCCTGACATTGAAAGCTATTATGATGTACAAAACTCAATGTTTATTTATTATTCTGGAAACAGATGGGTTCATAGCCGGAATCTGCCGGGACGTTACAGGAATTATGATTTATACGGCGGATATAAAGTTGTTATGAACGATTATCATGGAAACAGGCCTTATGATCATTTCAGGGAATACAGAACCAGATATGCCAGGGGATATCGTGGACACGAACAACGTAATATCGGTGAAAGACATGATAACCGTGGTGGAGGTCGCCAGGGCATGGAACCAAACAGAATGAACAACCATGGAAATGACAGGATGCGCGTTCAACCAAATAATCGCGTTCAACCTCAGGGAAATGACAGAGGTCATGACCAGGGAAATAATAAAGGCCAGGGACGTGGTAATGATAAGAAAGATGGACATGATAATGGAAACAGGAAGTAAATCCATTTAAAGATTTTCAAATTCACTCAATTAAATATTAAAACAAAAAAAAATGAAAGCATTCACTTTAACTGTTGCACTGATCCTAATGACATTAGGAACAAATTTATCGGCTCAAAAGTATTCCAATTATGACGGGCATGGACATACATTAAACATCGGTTTAGGTATTGGTGGGTATTCCGGATATTATGGATATATCGGTCATACATTACCGGTATTAAATGTCAATTACGAATTTGGAGTGACCAAAAATTTCACTTTGGCACCATTTATTACCCTGTATTCGTATTCTGATCCGAACTACATTACCTATGTTACTCCGGTTGGGGTCAAAGGGACATTTTATCTGGACCAGTTGTTACATGCCGGACGAAACTGGAACTTTTATGTTGCTGGTTCCTTAGGAGCTGCAATAGTAACTACAACCTGGAATGATAATTATTATGGCGACAGATCTTATTATCGTTCTGTAGATCCTTTATACCTTGATTTTCATGTAGGTGCTGAATACCTGTTTACACGAAATGTTGGTGCTTTTGTTGATTTGTCAACCGGTATATCAACAATTGGTATTGCGATTCATTGATACAATAGATAAAAATCAAAATGAAAAATACGGAAATTAAGAGATCAAAGGTTCAGATTTCCTTTAATTATTCACAGGGCACTCAAAGCATTGATGCCATGAAAGCTTTTAAACGGAGATTTAGTGCAAACATCAATATCCTGTCTTTTATCAGGGGAAATGAAATTGCTGAAGATGAAACACCGTTCGAACCATTCACTCACATTATTGAAGGATAAAGTGTCTGTCATTGGAACCCGGTGAATGATCCGGGTCCCGGTGATAAACAAAATGCTGTAGGTGTAAGCAGTAAAAAGATTGTTTTTAACGCATAGAATCCTTGATATGATTGATTATTCATAAATCAATAAATCAGAATTAGTTTGTAATAAAAACAGCTTTGAAAATTACGCTTTTAAAATGAATGATTATGTCGAAAGAAAAATCAGGAAGTTCAGACAAAAAGACTCCGATGAAGAGCCTGAAGGAAAAACGTGCCGAAAAAGCTTCAAAACGATTGGAAAAGGGTAAGACAGATACTTTGTAATATCCCTTCCGTCATTTGATTTGATTAATATGGAAAATCCCTGATTAATCAATTCGTTTAAATTAAACAATCAATACTCAGTCAAATATTGCATAGAAATAAATGAGTTGTATTTTTAGTTTGCTTTAAACAATAGGATTAAAAATAAGATATCCCTTCCTGAAAGTCAACGGACAAACAGGAGGGGATATTTTTACCAAAGCATTCTGATCCGGATTCTACTTAGTGATAGTTTGTCCCGGGGAAGAACAATTTGAAAAAATAAATAGTACCATTTTTAACGGTAGGCAAATGAATGGTATCCAAATTTTAAATGTGTGAATTAGAATAACTATTATAGGAATTTTATAATTTTGATTGAGTTTGGTATCCCTATATTTGCAACTCTAAGAAAGTTGAAAAACTTTTTTTGAAAGAAGAAGGATTAACCGTTCAATCTGACTTCAGATTTAGATAATACATATCCCAATTCATTTAAACATTAAAAAAACCATCATGAAAAATTCAGAAAAACCAAAATTTCCATTCTTAGTTGATGTCAGGGATTATCTTTCAAATACAATGATCATGAAAAGTAATCGTGAAAAACTCAATAATACCGAAACGAACGTGTTATTTAAATCGTTGGAAATGTCTGAGAATAAAAGACCATTCGATCTTTTTGCACATATCCTTGAAGGATAAAGAAAAAAACTGAAATTGATAGCTTAAAGCAATTATAACATTTTAAAATGTGTTATAATTGCTTCATTAATATTTTATCATGCCAAATTAATAGTCTGAATTGACATACATTCTTTCAGAGATCCTTCCTTTCTACTTCTTTAGAACTTCCTTAATTGCAGAAATAAAATAGCTTTAAGATGCATAATAGATAGCATATACTAAATTATAAATTGCTTCGCATTTCGACCATTTAAGCTGACTTACAGATTCCGAATTATTCATAACCTATAATTAATTGGGATTGTTTAATACTGAAAACTATTGTGAATCAATGTATTAGTTTGTTTTTGATTATTCGCAATCTTTTAAATTATCCATTTTATAGTGTGAATTGTGTAAATCTTTCCCAAAATTATGTAACTGACAGATCTGCTGTACGACTTACATTTGTAGTATTAAAACAAGTTTAAAAATAGATATTAAAACAACAACATTATGAGTACAGCAAAAGTAGTTTTAGGAGTAGTTGCAGGAGCAGCTATTGGTGCATTGGTCGGAGTATTATATGCACCAGCTAAAGGAGCGGTTACACGCAGAACAATTTACAGAAAAGGTGAAAGTGAAGTTGATTCATTGAAAGATAAATTCAGTGATTTTGTTGACAGCATTACTGAAAAATTTGAAAAAACAAAAAGTGAAGTCACTGATCTGGTTGAAGAAGTCAAGGTGAAAGTTGAGGAAGTTGAAAAAGAACAAAAGACTTCTAAAAAGTAAGCCTTGAATCATTCAGGCATTGAGTCTGCTCCGGAAAGAAATTATGAAACGAATTGTCCTGCCTTAGGATTTCCGGAGTAGACTTTGTACTGTTACAATTAAATTATTACAATATAGCACCGATCAACCAGAAATTAAGTTTGCCGGTTCATCAAACAAACCTGACATTATGGAAGAAAATACAAATTTAATAGAATCACTGCTTGAAAGGGCAGCGGATTATGGTAAGACAAGCTATGAACTGGTAAAACTAAACGTTATTGATAAAACTACGAATAGTATATCATCCTTTGTCCCCAATACTGTCGTTTTTCTGGTTTTAAGTACTGTTATGTTGTTTCTAAATCTGGGCATGGCTCTATGGATTGGGAAACTGGTTGGAGAAATGTTTTACGGTTTCTTTATAGTTGCAGCATTTTATGCCTTCCTGGCTTTTATTATGTATTTCTTTTTGAGGAAATGGGTTAAGAGAGTATTTTATGACTATATGATCAGGCAGCTGCTTAGTTGATTAAGTTGATTAAGTTGATTGAGTTAAATAAGTTGAATAAGTTGATTGAGTTGAATAAGTTGAATAAGTTGATTGGTTGATTAAAGGAAAAGAAGTATTAAGTATCTCTGTTTAAAAATAAGCCCTGATAGCATTCAAATTACAATATAAAATAATATGGAAAAGATAACCTGTGCTGCAGAATTAAAAATGGCCATTCAAACCCTGAGATTTGAACATGAAGTTCAAGGAAAACTTTTGAAGGAACAATTCTTTGTAACTTTCGAGAGCCTGAAACCGGTCAATATCATCAAAAGCACCTTGCATGATATGACTCAATCGCCTTATTTGATTGATAACATGTTGGGAGCAGTAACAGGATTAGTCAGTGGCTATGTGTCAAAAAAAATAGCGGTGGGTACTTCACACAATGTAGTGCGTAATATTGCCGGTGCTCTTTTACAATTTGGTGTAACCAACCTGGTAGCGCACAATTCTGATGTGCTTAAAACGGTTGGTAATTTTATTATGCAGAAATTTATTCATAGAAATGATACTAATATAGCCCGGACGTGATGACGAATAGCAATACTCTGCCCTTCTATGTGAAATCTGGCATTTTCTTTGTCGGTTTAGCTGCCCTGTTAACAATATTATATATTGCTCAGGGCATTATTGTTCCACTTATATTTGCTTTTATCATTGCAATCTTACTCAATCCGGTAGTCAGTTTTTTTGTCCGTTTAAAAATAAACAGAATTATTGCAATTCTCATTACACTGCTGCTAACTTTGATGCTCATTGCGGCATTTTTTGGGTTGATTTATACACAAGCAGTGAGTTTTAGCGATTCATGGCCGGTATTTGTCTCTAAATTTACAGAAATACTCAATCAGACGATCAGTTCAATAGCCCAAAAAATCAATATCAGGCCTTCCATTATTCATGCCTGGATTACAAAATCTCAACATGAATTAATAAACATTGATGGAACATTGATTGGGAGAACGATTGTTACTGTAGGCAGCAGTCTGGCAACAGTATTTATCGTCCCTGTTTATATTTTTGTAATACTTTATTATAAACCGATTTTAATAGAGTTTATTCACTTGTTATTTAAAAAGATTCATCAGGACCGGGTAGGTGACATTGTAGTCCAGACAAAATCTGTCATACAACACTATTTGTCGGGTTTGATCATCGAAGCAATCATTGTAGGGGCACTCAATGCAATCGGTCTTTTATTGCTCGGCATTGAATATGCAATTTTACTTGGAGTTTTGGGTGCAGTGTTAAACCTGGTTCCCTATCTGGGTGGTATTATTGCTGTCGGATTATTTATGATGATAGCCTTGGTTACAAAAGATTCAGCCTGGTTTGCCGTCTATGTTTTCGGGATACATATTTTTATACAAATTATTGACAATAACTACTTAGTCCCCAAAATAGTAGCATCCCGCGTAAAAATAAATGCCCTATTTTCAATAATTATAGTCCTTGTAGGGAATGAGTTATGGGGGATATCTGGCATGTTTCTTTCAATACCCTTGTTGGCTATTGTAAAAGTTATTTTCGATAATATAGATTCCTTAAAACCCTGGGGATTTTTACTGGGAGATACCATGCCTTCTATGATAAAATTAAAACCTTTTTTAAAAAAGAATAAAAGTACTTCCTGAAGAATGGGGCAATGTGTTTCATAGTTTTATTAAAGATGAATGAATGAAAATGCTAACATAGTTATTTTTCACAGGAAATTGATTAAACTAAAACAACAATACAATGAAATCGAATATATTATCCATTGAAAATCATAATAATCCCAAAGGGTTAGATGACATTAAAAGCCATGATTACCCTCAATCTTTGGGAAAAATAAACATGCTAAAACCTTCTCAAAAAATACCCGTTGATCTGTCTGAAATACTGGTAATATCTTCATATCCTCCACGGGAATGCGGCATTGCTACTTACTCGCAGGATCTGATCAGGGCACTGAATAACAAATTTAGTAAATCGTTATCCATAAAGGTGTGTGCATTGGAAACAGGGAATCAAAGTTATGATTATCCGGAGGAAGTGAAATTTAGACTGGATACTTCAAAAGTAACTTCGTATATGGACTTGGCGGAGAAAATTAATAATGACAATCACATTAAACTGGTACTGGTCCAGCATGAGTTTGGGTTATACAAAGAACAGGAAATGGCATTCCTTCAGTTTTTATATGAATTGTCTAAGCCTGTAGCACTTGTATTCCACACTGTTCTCCCAAAACCGGACCAACATTTAAAAACAGAAGTAAAGAACATTGTTGCGGCCTGCAAAGCGGTTATTGTTATGACCAATACCTCCGCTAATATTTTGATGTATGACTATGGTGTTTCTAAACTGAAAATTTCCATCATACCCCATGGCACCCATTTAGTTCCCCATTTGAGTGAAGATTTTTTAAAAGATAAATACAAACTGACCGGTAGGAAGGTATTGACCACTTTTGGATTGTTGAGTTCCGGGAAGAGCCTGGAAACAACTATCAATGCCTTGCCTGAAATCGTTAAGAACTGCCCGGAGGCATTATTTCTGATTATCGGTAAAACCCATCCGGAAGTAGTTAAGCATGAAGGGGAAGTGTACCGGATTGGTCTTATCGACAGGGTAAAAGAACTGGGACTCCAGGACCATGTGATTTTTATCAATGAATACCTGTCATTAAATGATCTGCTGGAATACCTTCAATTGACGGATATTTATTTGTTTACTTCCAATGATCCCAACCAGGCAGTAAGCGGAACATTTGTATATGCCATGAGTTGCGGTTGCCCTATTATATCAACTCCGATACCACATGCCATGGAATTGCTGTCGAAAGATACAGGGATTATTTTTGATTTTAATGATTCAAAACAACTGGCAGTAGCAGTAAACTCATTGCTCAACAATCAACCGTTACGAAAAAGTATTATTACGAATACTTTGCAAAAAATTGTGTCTACAGCCTGGGAAAATACAGCAGTGGCGCATGCCATGTTGTTCCGGAAGATTGGTGGCGATAAAATCAAAATACAGTACAATCTTCCGGAAATCAACCTCAATCACCTGAAAGCTCTGACAACTGATGTGGGCATAATACAGTTTTCAAAAGTGAATCAACCTGATATTTCGTCGGGTTATACCCTTGATGATAATGCCCGGGCTTTGGTTACCATTTGTATGAGTTTTAAACAGGAAGGTTCAAAAGAAAAGATTGAAGAGATCCGTAAATACCTTGCATTCATTAAGTTTTGCCAGCAACCCGGAGGAAACTTTTTAAACTATGTCGATCAGGATAGGAATTTTACCGATCAAAATGATGCGGTGAACCTGGATGATTCAAACGGCAGGGCACTTTGGGCATTGGGCTATTTGCTTATTTTAAAGGGAACTATACCAACGGAGATTATCACACAGGCTGAGGCGATTTTTGATAATTCGTTATTGCATATTGTGAAAATACGCTCGCCCCGGGCTATGGCATTTGCCATAAAAGGGATCTATTATCGTCAAAAAGTAAATCCAGGTTCAGAAAATCCGGACTTAATTAAAATATTTGCCAACCGGTTGGTGGAGATGTATAAACATGTAGCCTCTGAGAAATGGGAATGGTTTGAAAGTTATCTGACCTATGCCAACAGCATTTTACCCGAAGCCATGTTGTATGCCTGGTTGATTACGAAAGAATCGATATACAAGGATATTGCTCGGACTTCATTTAATTTCCTGCTGGATCATATATTTAATGAAAACGGCATAGAAGTTATATCCAACAAGACCTGGCTGCAAAAAGGTCAGAAAGCCGGACATTTTGGGGAACAACCTATTGATGTGGCCTATACTATCATGACTTTAAGTAAATTTTATGATGTGCTGATGGTGGAAGACTACCGGCAAAAAATGATTATTGCCTTTAACTGGTTCCTGGGAAATAACAGGTTAAACCAGATTGTGTATAATCCTTGCACCGGAGGATGTTATGATGGACTGGAGGAGAAACATGTCAACCTTAACCAGGGTGCAGAGTCCACTGTAAGTTACCTGATGGCGCGATTAACCATTGAAAAATACAAAGATGAAGAGTAATGAATCCAAATCAATCGCTGTGATTGTAGCACACCCTGATGATGAAACCTTATGGGCGGGAGGTACCATTTTAAGCCATCCATCCAATAACTGGTTTATTGTCTGCCTTTGCCGTGCAAGTGATGCCGATCGGGCAGCTAAGTTTCATAAGACTCTTAAATTATTAAATTCGGAAGGTATCATGGGAGACCTGGATGATGGTCCTGACCAGGAACCATTAAACGAACAGGAACTGGAACAATATATCATTCATTTATTACCTGCCCGGAGCTTCGACCTGATAATTACCCATAGCTCAAAAGGTGAATATACCAGGCATAAGCGGCATGAAGAAGTAAATAAAGCTGTAACATCACTGTGGCATGCCGGAAAGATTTTAGCGAATGAACTTTGGACTTTTGCTTACGAGGATGGTAAGAAAACGTATTTTCCACGGGCAATTAAAGAGGCTGATATCTACGAAGTCTTGCCGGAAGATGTATGGTCAGGAAAATATAAGATCATGACTGAAACCTATGGTTTTGAAAAAGCCAGTTGGGAAGCTGAAACAACACCTTTGGCTGAGGCATTCTGGCAATTTAAAAATACAGATAAAACTGTGGAATAAATGAAAAAAAACATGATCAGGAATTTACTGAATTAAGTAACTAATCCTTTTCAAAACAGGGCATTGATCGATTAAAATCTCTTAAATATAATACGGATAGTAATTCGTAAATTAGAATAACAATCAGGGAAATAAAATACTGATTGTATACAGAGATAATTATAAAATAAAATAATAATGAAAGTTTTAGTAATGTATGAGTATCCTCCCACTCCGGGGGGATTAGCCACTCAAGGTGATTTGTTGTACAAAGGGTTGATGGAATTGGGAGTTGATGTGCATGCCGTTCATTTTGAATCGGCTCAGGAAAAGGAATGGTATTATCGTTGGTTTAAACCGGATGTAGTTGTAGGTATAGGTTACTGGGGTTATACTCCCCATTTGATTTTACATCCATTGAGATACGGCATTCAACCGGTGCCATGGTTGGTTGCTGATGGGTATATTGCCAATTACCAGGAAGTGTTGAATGAGTTGCCTTTGATTTTGGTTACTTCCAACTGGGTAAAGGAAATGTATGTCCGGGATGGTATTAACGGTGATAAGATAGTAGTATTGCCTGTAGGTTGTGATACGGATTCATTTAAGCCTTACAGTAAAGACGATCCGAAAATTATGGCAGTACGCGAAGCATTGGGGGTAGCTCCGGATCAGTTGATGGTACTTACCGTTGGAGGTGATGCCGCTTCAAAGGGTGCCCAGGAAGTCATGCAGGCGCTTGCCATAATTGATTCTAAAGCACCAAAATGGAAATATGTATGTAAAGTGTGGCCACAACCACGTACCAAACTACAAAATCTTGCAGACCTGGAAATGGCTACCCATTTGGGAATAGAAAAGAATGTTACCTATGCGACCAATACAATTTCAAGGGCTTTTATGCCCTATCTGATAGGGGCTTGTGATATTTATGCTGCACCATCCCGTCTTGAAGGATTCGGTATGCCCCAGGTGGAAGCGGGAGCCTGCGGAAAGCCGGTACTGAGTATAAATGCTATGGGAATGCTCGATACCTTGATTCACGGTGAAACAGCACTATTAGCGGGAGTAGCCCGTAAAATCGTAGTAAATGAAGTTATGCTGGGTGGTGAATCAGGTTTTGAAGATCATCATAAAGTTGTATTTGATACCCCAAGGACAGTGGATTATCGTGCCGATGTCCAGGATATTGCAAAATATTTGTTGACATTAATGAATGATGCTCCTTTACGGGATAAAATGGGTAAAGCAGGCCGTGAAAGGGTTGTTGCGAATTTTGACTACCGGGTTGTTGCTAAAAAGTTTGTTCAGATTATGAATGACAAAATGGGCATTTATTAATTTAAATTGAAGCTAATAAACGATAAAATAGGATATTATCGACTACCATATAATTAAAAGCATATGCCGTTAAAGAAAGGAAAATCGAAAAAAGTTATTTCAGACAACATTGAAGAAATAATGCACAGTTATCATGAAAAGGGAACCATTGGTACATCTGTTCCTGCTTCAAACATTAAAGCTCAGAAACAGGCAATAGCAATAGCTTTAAGCCTGGCAAAAAAGAAGAAACAAATTACCGACAATGAAATTAACAGATATGCAGGAAATTGATGAAGCAAAGAAAGCCGCGTTGGAAGTATTGCTTCATAATTCACACGGGCCATTTCAGGGACTTCCCCGAACGGCAGGTTGGGGGTATCCTGAACCTTATACCCGTGATTTAATGTTTTCCATTTTGGGGATAGCTGTTTCAGGGAATAAGAAACTATTGGACAGTATAGAAAAAGTGCTGGAAACATTAGCAAAAAATCAAAGTGAACATGGTCATATTCCATCATTGGTGCATGATAAAGAAGATCGTGGAGCGAGTGATACAACACCATTGTTTTTGCTTGGAGTTGGAATTTATAGAAAAATAACCGGAGAATCAAATTTTCTGGAAGATGCTGTTGAGAAAGCTCTTGTCTGGATGGAATATCAAAGCCCATCCGACCGGTATCTGGTGGCGCAACAACCTACCAGTGACTGGCGCGACGAACAGTGGGTTCTGGGGTATGGACTATTCGTTAATACTATAGTTTACAGCTACCTAAGGTTGTTAGGCCAGCATGAACGGGCTGACTCTGTACGCAAAGAAATGGGTAAGTTTACCGTTACTGCAGCAAGCAGCCATCATCATGTACATGAAGGGCTGGCTGTAAAGCATAAACCCTATTATGCCTTATGGTCCTATAAAATACTAAGCAGTGAAAGGTTCGATTTGTTGGGCAACAGCCTGGCAATATTATCGGGCATTGCTTCACCGAACAGGGCTGTCGAAATGATTGCCTGGATTGAAGCAGAGTGTGCTTCCATGCGTATTAACGGCGATTTAGTAGTTGACTTGCCCCCAAATTTCTTTCCTTTTGTAAAACCTGAAGATCCGGAATGGAATGAACGCTATGCAGAGTATAATAATCCGGGTGATTACCACAATGGCGGAATCTGGCCATTTGTATGCGGCTTCTATATTGCGGCCCTGGTAGCAGCTAAAAAATTCATTCTGGCAAAAGAGAAACTCCTGGTGTTGACTCATTTCATTAAGAGTTCAAGATCCAATAATAGTGAATATGGATTTAATGAATGGATAAAAGCACAGGATGGCAATGTCATGGGACAAGATTGGCAAACCTGGAGTGCAGCCCTCTACCTGTATGCAGCAAAATGTGTGGAAACAAAAAATACACCTTATTTTGATGTTGTACGAAGTTTTATAACAGAGGAATAACTGGTTAATAACTTAAAATTCAATTAAATTTCATCCTAAAACAACAAACAATGGAAAAGCTCAGCGAAAATAAATATCCGCTTGTCAAACAGGAAAGCGATACTAAAAAAACAACATTACCCGGATATCCGTCTTATCCGCCCGGAGAGGATTTATATGCCCAAAGTAAAGAAGAAGAGGAAATAGATCCTGAGGTCATTTCCTTGCTTAAAGGTGCAGGCTCTGTTGATGGGTTGGATGTTCCCGGGTCTGAGCTGGATGATCTACTGGAAGAAATTGGCAGTGAAGACGAAGAAAATAATTACTATAGTTTAGGAGGTGATGAACACGATGATTAGGAAGTAATTTCCAGACCTAAAACCTGCTTCATTCAGTTCAGCTCACGGTATAATTTCTGATTTTCAGGGATCTGTTTAAATGTATTTTTATAGAAGCAATGATATGATAAAGGACAAAATAAAACGAGTATTAATAGCACTGGATTATGATTCTACAACATTGAATGTTGCTGAAGTTGGTTTTAACATGGCAAAAACTATGGGAGCTGAGGTTATCATGTTACATGTAATCCAGGATCTGGTTACTTACTCCCTGTCATACTTAAAAATGGGTTCGCTGAAATTGAAGAGTGTGAGTGACCTGAAGGTCGCAGCACAGGACTTTATGGATAAACCCAAAAAGAGTTACCGGGATAATCTGATTCAAAACATTGTGAAACAGGGTGATTTTGCTGAATCTTTGTTGCAGACAGCTAAGGCAATGGCCGTTGATATGATAGTTATCGGTTCGCATAGTTCAATGTGGTTGGAAGAAATTGTAATGGGGCGCATAACCAACGAAATGCTTCAACAAACAAGGATTCCAATTTTAATAATACCAACTAACAAATCAGAAAAATTATATACTTATATATCTCTCGAGTATTAAATAAATGACATTGACAATCAGGCAATGGAAAAGTAATGTTACAAACAAAAGGTTTGAATATCATCATATATTAAAATCTAAAACTTCTTTTCCATTGCATTGTTGAAGTATGTTAGCTAAATAATTAGAAATTAGTTACACGCAGGAAATGGATTCTTTTTTGTAAGAATTAGTCATTTTCTATGACTGAATAAGTAGTTCTGCTGTTTAAAAAATTAATCATTACAATTAAATCACAATCCTATGCGTTACTCTGGAAACAATATTAAGTTGATGGTGAATAGCATGCAGGTCAATTACACAGATGTGGGACCTGAAGAAGCACCTGTAATCATTTTTATTCATGGATTTCCGCTGAATTTGTCAATGTGGAATATGCAGGTGGAAGCATTAAATGAAAAATTTCGCATAATTTCCTATGACATCAGGGGTCATGGTGAATCCGATGCCGGGAACGATGCTTTTTCAATCGAACTTTTTGTGGCTGATTTGGTCAGTTTTATGGATTCCTTAAAAATATCCAAAGCTTCCCTGTGCGGATTGTCAATGGGTGGGTATATCGCCTTAAATGCTGTAGAACATTATCCGGAACGATTTGAATCAATGGTATTGTGTGATACGACCTGCAAAGCCGATTTGCCTGAAGGAAAAGAAAAGAGAATGAAAGCTGTTGAAAATATCATTACCAACGGAGTTCAAAATTATGCCTCTGAAAGCGTAAAGAACCTTTTTGCACCCGGTTCATTCACATCGAACAAATCAGTTGTTTCTGAAGTGGAAAAGATGATTGCGAATACCTCTGAACTTTCACTTTGCAGTACCTTGCTCGCCTTGTCAGCTCGCCATGAAACCTGTAGCAAACTATCCGAAATAAAAGTTCCTGTTCTGATACTGGTTGGTGCCGAAGATAGCATTACACCCCCTTCAGCAGCCATGTTCCTGCATGAAAGCATTAAAAACTCAACCTTGCAGGTTATTGAAGGAGCCGGTCATTTAAGCAACCTCGAAAACCCAGAGGCATTCAATCAACATCTTAAAATTTTCTTTGCTTCTGTCTACAAGGATAAACTGATGAGCGGTCAAACCACTGACAATACTATTTTAAGGGACCTGCGTAATAAGTTGAGTATGCTTTTGTCTTTCAGGTCAATCTAGAACAATAAATAGGTTTAACAATATTTCTATATTGTCCCGGAGGAAAAAGTGATTCTTGATTGTTATAACCTATTCTGAGTCAATTTATTCATCCGGCTTAAACGAATAGTCACAACAGGGTTCGACCCCCGTTGCTCATTGCTAGGATTCAGCATCCTGAACACTTTATCCAGATTAAACTAAATTCTAACAAATAAACTATCATGAAAAATTCAAGCCTGAAAACATATCCATACATGAAGCAAGTATTTAGCGATTCAAAGAATAATTTCCAGGGTTCTTCAAAATATCCCCTGGGTGAAGATTTTTATTCTTTTAATGCAGGTGATAAAGACTCAAAGATTGATATCCTATCGAAAACAATACTTCCTGATACTAAAAATTGAAAACTTTGAACCTATTGCAGTTTTAAATGCGTATTCCAAATTTGCCGGAAGTTCGTGCCTTGTTTCAAAAGCATGTTGCGGGGGATATTTTGGTTAGATTTTTGTAACTGAATAGAAAGTGCTTTAGAATCATTTTGATGATATAAGTACTGGAATGGATATAATGTCCTGTTTTTTAAAGAATAGAACTGATTTTCGCTGTTCAAGCGGATGTTTAGGGATTCATTTATTAGAAAGATTATTTTTAGATTAAAACTCCAACAAGTTGGAGTTGATCAATATAGAAAAATCGATTCCAACTTGTTGGAATAAGATCCGTTATTAATCTGCTAAATCTGCGTGAATCCGCGTTCTATTCTCCTGAATTCAAAATGGGACATTTAATTGTTCCGATTACTTAGTGACAAAGATGAGAAAAGAATACATGATGTAAAAATCAATATGCCAAATACTGAATTACTTTTAGCTGAAGGCTAATTGAGGTTATTTTCCTACGGATAAATCAATTTTTAAACAGATAAAAAATTAAATTTTAAAACTATGGAAAAGATAGCTGAAAGAAAAGTGTTTGGTGTAGTCAGGGCTGAATACATTGAGGTAGAACGGTATGTTCATCTACACGTTACTGATGGAGGCGAAGGTCGTCCGATTGTATTAATCCCCGGTTGGCCTTTGAGTGATGAAATGTACGAATACCAGTATAATGATTTAATGAATAAGGATTACCGGGTCATTGGTATCACCCTGCGGGGTTTTGGCCGCTCAGACAAACCTTTTGGGGCTTATAATTACGATGTCCATGCCCGTGATATTAAAAGCGTGTTGGACAAACTGGATATTAAAGATGCTGTGTTGGGTGGATTTTCTATGGGTGGTGCTATTGCCATTCACTATGTGGCCACCTACGATGCAGCCCATGTATCCAAATTGGTATTGGCCGGAGCAGCAGCTCCCCTGTGGACCCAACGCAAGGATTTCCCCTATAATCTTACTCAAAACGCTGTTGATGACCTGATAGCTCTAAATTTCACTGACCGTCCAAAGCTCCTTTCTGAATTTGCTAAGATATTTTCAGCCAATGAGAATTCTTTAAACGAAGGCATCGGAAAATGGCTGAAAGGAATTGGACTTGTTGCCACTGCCCATGCCACTGCCCAATGCCTGTATGCCCTGCGTGATACAGACCTAAGGGAAGATCTGAAAAAAATTCATATCCCTACCCTGATCATGCATGGCCGGAAAGATAAAATATGTTCTTACGACCTGGCCGAACAACTGCAAGCAGGTATTCAGGATTCCAGGCTCATAGCTTTCGAAAACAGCGGGCACAGCCTGTTCCTGGAAGAAACCAAGAAATTTAACAGCGAGCTTATTAAGTTTGCACTGACATAAGTCACTGAAAAAAATAATTCTCTGATTATTCAAGTATTGGACGTTTTACTTGCGTTCTTTCCTTTTGTACAATGCGACATATAATTGTTTCAATGATGGTAGTCAGGTTGTTGCAGGCACGATCTTTTCAACATCAATCTCTTCAAACTCATTAAACAGGTATCTCGGAACACCAATCCCTGAACGCGGAACACAAAACATGAAACGCATTCACCATGATGTCACTATGATGTCGCTGATAACATTAAAATAACAAAATAGTAATCCAGTAATAATTCATATATATTCCATCTTTATATAAGTATGGATTATATATGGATCATATATGGATTATATATGGATTATATATGGATTATCAGAGACATCATGGAGACATCATGGTAATATCCTGGCTGTGTATTGGTTTGCATTTTAAATGTTGCATTTAATTTTCGGAATATTATCTTGTCAATTTTCAGGATTGTTGTCAACACTGCGTTTAATCTTTTTGGTCTTAAAATTGGTCTTTAAAATATTTCAGGAACATAACTCTCACTTACAGAATTTATAAAATTATCTGATTTTATGTTGATTTCTGAATTTCAGCAGGTAAAGGTTGAAAACCTGAATCAGTATCTGCAACTGCCCTAAACTTTAAACCTTTTCTCTTGTTTTAAATTCAATATTAATAATTTAAATAAATATTATTATTCATTGAAATTTCAAAAGTAGATCATGAATGAGAAAACAGAATTTCAAAAACCAGTTTATTGTTTTTTGCCAACCGATATAGAGGGCTTGGATTCCCTGGCTGAACTGGCCCTTGATTTGCGCTGGTCGTGGGATCATGCTGCTGATGAGGTCTGGCGTCAACTTGATCCAAATTTATGGGATATGACCCACAGTCCTTGGGTGGTATTGCAAACTGTTTCCAGGGATAAATTTGAAAGCCTGATGGCTGACCCTGTGTTTAAGGAGAAAGTAAACGTATTGCTGCAATACAAGGAACAGGCACATTCAGCACCAGCCTGGTTTCAACAAAATTATCCGGATTCCCCCCTGACCTGTGTGGCTTATTTCAGCATGGAATACATGTTGAGCGAAGCGCTTCCAATCTATTCAGGCGGGTTGGGTAATGTGGCGGGCGACCAGCTCAAGACGGCCAGTGATCTCGGAGTCCCGGTAGTAGGAATCGGATTATTATACCAACAGGGCTATTTTCGACAAATGATTGACGAGAATGGGGCCCAGCAGGCACTTTTCCCCTACAATGACCCGGGGCAGCTACCCATTGCCCCGTTACGGAAACTGAATGGAGAGTGGTTACGCCTTGAAATCGAACTTCCAGGATATTCCGTTTGGCTACGGGTCTGGCAGGCGCAGGTTGGACGTATAAAGCTGTATCTGCTGGATAGCAATGATTCCGCAAATTTTCCTGTACACCGGGGAATTACCGGTGAATTATACGGAGGAGGCACAGAACTCCGGCTTAAGCAGGAACTGGTGCTTGGCATAGGAGGGTGGCGCCTGCTTAAGGCGCTGGGGATAGAGCCCCAGGTTTGTCATCTGAACGAGGGACATGCAGCTTTTGCAATCCTGGAACGTGCCTGTAGTTTCATGGCTGAAACAGGCCAATCGTTCGAAACAGCACTGACTGCAACCCGCTCAGGCAATCTCTTCACGACCCATACTGCTGTTGCTGCCGGATTCGACTGTTTCCCACCCTCGCTGATCAGGCAATATCTGGGCGAATATGCCGAACAAAAATTGGGCATACCTGTCCAGCAACTCCTGGCAATGGGTCGCATAGATCCATTCAATGAGTCGGAAAGTTTCAATATGGCGTATCTGGCTATCCGAGGCAGTGGGGCTGTGAATGCAGTCAGCCGTCTGCACGGGGAGGTCAGCCGCCATATCTTTGAACATCTGTTTCCCAACTGGCCGACTGTTGAAATTCCTGTTGGATATATCACCAATGGGGTGCATATGCCTACCTGGGATTCGAAAGAAGCTGACGAGATATGGACAGAATACTGCGGTAAGGACCGGTGGCTGGGAACAAATAAAACCCTGGAGCAGGATATTCGAAGGGTTACCGATGAAAGGCTTTGGGATATGCGGCTGAAAGCGAACAAGGCCCTGATCACATTTGCCGGCAAACAGCTCTCCAGGCAATTGCAAAGTTCTGGAGTAGCACCGGATGCGGCGGATCAAGCCAGTCAATTGTTTGATCCCAATGTGTTGACCCTGGGCTTTGCAAGGAGGTTCGCGAGCTATAAACGGCCGAATCTACTGCTTCGGGACCCTCAGCGATTGCTACGGTTACTTACGAATCCAAAATTTCCGGTACAACTGATCATCTCAGGAAAAGCACACCCTGCAGATCAACAGGGGCAGGATTTAATCAAAGAATGGATTCACTTTATCCGCCATTCTGCTTTCCGCCCCCCTGTCATATTCCTGAGTGATTACGACATGCAGATATCCGAGAACCTGGTGCAGGGTGTTGATGTCTGGATTAATACGCCACGCCGTCCCTGGGAAGCCAGTGGAACCAGCGGCATGAAAGTCCTGGTTAACGGGGGCATTAACCTTTCGGAACTGGATGGCTGGTGGGCTGAAGCATACAATCCGCAAGTGGGGTGGTCGATTGGTGATGGCAATGAACATGCTGACAATGATACCTGGGATGCCCGGGAGGCAGAGCAATTATACACCGTGCTCGAACAAAAAGTGGTGCCTGAATTCTACAAACGGAATAAGAATGGCATTCCCACTGACTGGTTATCCCGTATGCGGGAAAGTATGGCTCAGCTGACACCGCTCTTTTCAGCTGACAGAACTGTGCGTGAATATGCCGAAAAGCATTATCTGCCTGCTGCTAAAGCTTATTTGGAACGTGCAGCTAATCAGGGTGAAAAGGCCAAAGAATTGGCAGATTCAATCCGTACACTTGAACAAAAATGGGATTCAATCCGTTTTGGGGAAGTAAAGGTACATTCAGCCGGCAACCAGCATAATTTTGAAGTGGAGGTGTATTTTAATGATATTGATCCTGATTATGTAAGTGTTGAGCTGTTCTCAAATGAGATTAATGGGGAGGCTCCCATTGTTGAAAGCATGAACCGGGGGATCAATTTAAATGGAGAATCGAATGCTTTCCGGTATAACGCAACTGTATCAGCTCACCGGTTGGCTTCAGACTTTACACCAAGGGCAATCCCTGTTATCCCATCGGTTTCAGTACCCCTGGAAATTTTAAACATCACCTGGCAACATTAATATCAAATCTATTTACTCATCAGATGCTTTTAAGTTATCTGATGAGTAACAAAAATAAATCAATTATGGAATCATTAAAACCTAAAATTGTTATAGTAGGAGCAGGCAAAGTGGGCAGCACGTTTGCATTTTCCCTTATGATCAGTGGGCTTGCGCGTGAAATAGTACTGATTGATAAAAACGAATCGCTGGCTATCGGCGAATGCATGGACCTGAATCATGGTTTAAGCTTTGCACATCCCACAAAAATTTATGCCGCCGGTTATGAAGGATGTGTTGATGCGGATATCGTGGTTATCACCGCCGGTGCCAACCAAAAGCCCGATCAATCGCGTACGGATCTTGTGTATACCAATGTAGCTATCTTTAAAGAAATTGTACCTGCCATTACGAAATATACCCGGGATGCCATCCTGTTGGTAGTCACCAATCCGGTTGACATACTTACTTATGTCACCCTGAAATTATCCGGTTTGCCTGCAAACAGGGTTATTGGTTCGGGAACGGTACTCGACACAGCCCGGTTAAAGTATATGATGAGCGAATACGCCAGGGTGGATACCCGGAATGTACATGCCTATATTATCGGGGAACACGGCGATACGGAGCTTCCGGTGTGGAGCAACGCCACCATCGGCGGAATGGATGTCGAAACCTATTGTTCGGAGTATGCACGTCATGGTAACGTTAAGAATGAATTGAAAGATATATTCCTGAAAGTAAAGAATTCAGCTTATGAGATTATCAAGTTAAAAGGGGCTACCAACTATTCCATAGCCATGGCACTGGTTAAGATAACTAAGTCAATACTTCGTAATGAAAATTCCATATTGCCGGTATCAACATTGATTACGGATTATTATGGAATCAGCGATGTCTGCATCAGCATACCGTCCATTGTCAACATAAGCGGTGTAGAACAATATGTCAGGCTCGACCTGTCACCTGAAGAGGTGGAGTTATTCAAACACTCGGCCAATACTTTGAAGCAGTTTATTCAGACAATTAAATTTGAGTAAGAGCCAAGAGCCAAGAGCCAAGAACCAAGAACCAAGAACCAAGAATCAAGAATCAAGAACCAAGAACCAAGACTCAAGACTCAAGACTCAAGACTCAAGAGCCAAGACTTTAGGCTCAGACATAAGAATACTCAAAATAAATGCTCAAAGCTTCAACAACTTTGAGCATTTTAATATTATTCCAAACCTCAAACCCCAAACCTTTCAAACCTTTCAAACCTCAAACCTCAAACCTTCCTTAATCAACCAATCAACCAATCAACCAATTAACTTAATCAACCAATCAACCAATTAACTTAATCAACCAATTAACCAAAAGGTGTGAATCATGTAACTAGTTTCCATAGTTGTGTAAAGTCTCTGGAATAAAGAAAACTAACTTTACTCTATGAAAATATATATAAAATATATGGTCAGTAACCGCTGTAAAATTGCGGTGAAGGAAGTGTTCAAATCACTTGAATTGCATTTAAACAAATTAGAGTTAGGCGAAGCAGAAGTCTTGGAGCCTATTTCAGAGGATCAGCTTTTACAATTGAAAAATTCTTTGCTGAATAAAGGTTTTGAATTAATGGATAACAAACGTGCTGTTTTAATTGAAAGGATAAAAAATACAGTGATTGAAATGATTCATCACTCGGATAAAACCATTAAAGTCAATTTCTCAGATTATCTTAGCGAGAGCCTGAATCATAATTATACCTACCTGGCAAACACTTTTTCGGAAGTTCAGGGTATGACCATTGAACAATTTATTATATCCCACAAGATTGAACGGATCAAGGAGCTGATCCTGTATGATGAATTAAATATTACTCAGATTGCCTATACCATGAATTACAGTAGTGTAGCACATTTGTCAGGGCAGTTTAAGAAATATACAGGACTTACGCCATCGTATTTTAAAAAATTAAAACTTAAGAGATTGGAACCAATCGAAGAAATAGGTACTTTTAAATATTATTGATATATTACTGCTGATGCAGTAAATTGTTAACGTATTTAACTAAAACAGCAATAATTGTTCTTTGACTTCTTGATTTTCCACGATTTGATTTTTTTCATTCACATTGAGCAATTTTAGCAATGGAGTTTTG
>JAQTUE010000018.1 GCA_028710415.1 Paludibacter sp.
CCCCACAGCCAACCCCCTGGCAACCCCCAGCCAACCCCCAGGCAACCCCCAGCCAACCCCCAGGCAACCCCCAGCCAACCCCCAGCCAACCTAAAACAAATATAGCATGAATTCTGTGGATTTGAATTACGAACTCCCTTGGTGTGAATTGCCTGAATTGAACAAAAATCAAGATTATTTCGGATTAGAATTAAGGATCAACTTCAATGCTAACCAAATTCAGGTAGACGTAAGGAATAGAAATCAAATAAAATTTTATTTTATTTTAAAATATGGTTTTGTTTATTCAACCTACTTAAATTAACCCACATACCTGGATGTAACTTTAAAAGGTAAAATAGACATTAAAGTAGCTTTTGAAAATGAAAGCAGTAACACCCTTTTGTGATAAAGAGGGTTGGAAGGGTTTGAGTTGGAAGCAATGCATGTTTGATATTTGTGTTCAAGATTAACACGTATATATATATATTCATGTAAAAAAAAACCGTTGATACAGAGTCGTATCAACGGTTTTCATGTTAAATGAGAGATATAACGGATTACATCATTATTTTTGAAGTCATGTTACCAACACGAACCACATACATTCCTTTAGACAAATTGTTTAATTGGATAGCATTGTTTTCAAGTTTAGAAGTCTGAACTTTTGAACCTAATGAAGAATAAACATCAACGGTTGAACCATCGGTTACATTCTTTACGTTTAATGTTTGACCTGAAAGAGATACACTTAAAGCGTCAACCTTAGGAGTTGCAAAACCTGTAGAAACAGTAAAGTCAGACAATGTACGTGGAATCAGATCGACAATAAATGCAGCAGTAGCATTTGCCTGATAAGGTAATACTAAACCTGTGATATTTTGTGGAGCAGTTGTTGGGATTACTGCACCAATATAATTTACATCTGCATAAGAAGTTCGAACAACAGTAGTACTGGTTACACCGCCAACACTTAATGGATAATTTTTGGCTGCAACAAATACTCCAGTCCCGGCAGCAATATCAGAAATAGTTACATTCTTAACAGTAACAACTTGTCCGGGATAATTCACCAGATTATCCAATGTTAATACTACAGGGGCAAATGCAGCATGACCAGTTGAAGAAGCAGCTGCTGGAGCGGCATTCAATATCAACTCAAACATACCATTATAATTTTTAAGGGTACCAGTCAGGTTTGTCATGCCATCTAAAAGATTATAAGTGTTTGTAATCAACTTTCCAGAATCGTAAACCATAAGTGCACCAGTAGCATCCTGTACATAAAGCGTTTTAACACCGGCAGCAGAAGTAGATACAAAAGTTAAGAATACTTCCCCTGTAATTGTGAATGTTTCAGTAGAAGTAACTCCCCATGCCAGTGCAGAATTTGCTGTACGCAACGCACCAATTGTTGCAACATTTGTAACTGCGGATACGTTAATAACAAATGCCATCATCATGATAGCCAAGAATGCAGTTTTGAAAGAAGTAATTTTCCTCATTTTGTTTGTTTTTAAAATTGATACTAATAAATTATTGATGGTTTAATTAACCTGAAGACAAAGATAGATGAGATTTGTTTACAAAAAAGTTAATCGATATGACATTATTATTAAATGTGTTTTGATAAATCAAATCACAGAATAGGGTTATAATGACTGATTGTCTGGATTTATATGTTTTTAATTGAATTATGAGCAAAGATAATGGATATTTATTTAATAAACAATACATTTTTATCCAACAATAATGATATTCTTCAATTTAAGACAATAAACTATATTCAGGGATCAATTTTAAAACTTAAGAACACTTGATATAGATAAAGCAAAAAAAAATACCTCCTTGACTTAATAGTCCGGAGGCATTTTGTATAGAAACAAATCTTGAATTATAGGAATTTAAGAGTATGATCTTACAACATAATTTTAGTAGTAAGATTTCCTGCACGTACAACATACAATCCTTTAGATAAATTGTTAAGTTGGATAGCATTATTTTCAAGTTTGGAAGTCTGAACTTTAGCACCTAATGAAGAATATACATCAACGGTTGAACCATCGGCTGCATTATTAACAGTTAAAGTACTGCCTTTAAGAGAGACACTTAAATTATCAGCTTTTAGAGTTTGTAAAGCTGTAGAAGCAAACAATGCATTATAAGAAATAGCGACGTGTATGCCATCTAATTTCAATGTTGGAGCAATTGAATCAGCACCTTGACGAATGTTAATTCCACCAATACCTTTTGTTGAAGCAGGAACAGTAGTTCCACCTGTAGTGTTATCTGTCCAACCAGTAGTTGGTTCTGCATTCATAGCAGGATTTATAATTAAAGAAGAAGCAGCAGTAGCAGCATTAGTTTTTACTACAATCATATAAGTAGTATTTAAATCGTAAGAAGCATCTGTGTAAGTAGGTGAATAAGTTCCACCACTTGCATTTAGAATACCAAAGGCAATTTTTGTTCCAACTAGCTTAACATATACACGCCCAAAAAATGCACTTGTTGAGCCTGTTTCAACCAAATGTATAAAATAATCGCCTCTGTATTTTGCAAGAGCAGTTTGTATGTTTGCTAAAAAAGAATAGTAAACAGTTCCTGTTAACTGAGCTGTAAAAGCTTTAGTTACATCTTGCCCTGAAATAGCTACTGGCAATTCGCTTCCAATTCCTGTAGAAGGATATCCTGGGTAAGAAATGCCTGGAGTTACTGGAGCAGTAACTGTAATGGGATTAAATACAGAAGTCCCAACAATTGCCCATCCTCCCTGTCCAATTAAACCTGAACCAGCAGTGTAATCAAAATTTTCGTTAACTAAGAGTTGCCCATGTGCAAAAACAACGCAAGCGATAAATGATACTAAAAGAGTAATTTTCTTCATGCTTTTTTCTTTTTAAATAATTAATACAATTGATTTTTAAAAAATACGTCCAAAGATAATGGATATTTATTACAAAAACAATACATTTTTACATTCGGTTTACTTTCTTTTACTAAACTGAAGTTTAAAGGAAAGTAAATAATTGAATGACAAGAGAATATTTGCTTTCAGACATAGTTAAAAGGACAAGAATGTTGATAACTTTTATACGTTGTGACATACCTTAAAGCATACGCAGTAGCTTAATGCGTTATGTTGTAAGAGAAGAATACGTTTTTGTGTACTTCGTACGACAAAAGGTTTTTCGACAAAAGGTTTTATTCACAACAGAATCTTCCACGTATATTCACCAACCCTTACAAAATAAAAACCTTTCGATAGCTGGCCATTGAGTTTCAGGGTACCCTGATTCAATCGTGAAGAAAGGATGACTGTGCCCATTGAGTTGAAGATTGTAACAGGAGCTGAAGTAGTTGCATTTGGGAATATTAAATTATCACCGAAAAACACCGGTGAGTAATTATTTACTTGAGAAACTTTGATATCCGTGAACGCTTTTTCACCGGTAATGGTAAAATTATCAAGCCGGTAGCCATTGGTATTATTGGCTGCTGTATATTCAAAAACGAGGGTTATGGAATCGCAATCCGGAATAGGAATATCGGTAACTGCTATAAATTTAGT
Organism: Paludibacter sp.; assembly: GCA_028710415.1. Lineage (GTDB taxonomy): Bacteria > Bacteroidota > Bacteroidia > Bacteroidales > Paludibacteraceae > Paludibacter. Next base: position 3,551 of record JAQTUE010000018.1, read on the forward strand.
GGAGGAAAAGGGAGTGGAAGGGAGTGCCAAGGCCCGATTGTTGCAGGTAAGAGTGAGCTTATTTACATTGGCTTCAACTAATTTGTAGGCAGCTATGTCAAATGACAGTTTTAAATCTCTATAATTAGCAACTGCAATTTTAGAAATTATCAAGTCCGCACTTTTACCTGAGGGAAACCAGACATGGTTTGTGGTAGAGGATGTTGCCCGGATATCAGCATAGCCATCCAATGTGGTAGTCCTGGTAAAAGTAACCGGTGCAGGATTATCCCACCCGGTGTAAGTATCCACTTTTTTTGAAGAAGTTACCTCTATCTTGCCACAAGTTTCAAAGAAAAGTGTATCTTGCGCATAAAGGAATGATAATAAAAACGATAAAAAAAATAAACATATCCATTTTTTCATACGTTTACGCTTAATATTGTTCTAAAATTTCAACTCAAAAACAAAGTCAACAGCTATTTAGTTGAAAAATAAAATAATATTATACATTTTTCATTTTCCTGCCTGTTTATTTAAAAGTTTAATGTAATCCATTGTGATGCAGATGCCAAATTTGTAATGAAAACAATTTTTATCGGGGTACAATTGCAAATAATAAATAATATAAACGTAATTCATGCCGGATGTTTGTTAAATCAATACACTTATGGAATGCTAACAAAATTTTGCAGTAAATAATATTATCTTTGCTATTCTTTAAAACATAAAATACATGCCACAAACGTTAAAACCCGAGTATATTTTTGAAACAAGCTGGGAAGTATGTAACATGGTAGGAGGCATTTATACCGTCCTTTCCACCCGTGCAGCCACTTTACAGGAAACTCATCCCGATAAACTAATATTTATCGGACCCGATGTCTGGATTGATAAACTTTGCCCTTATTTTGAAGAAATACCGGGATTATATGAAGACTGGAAGACCTTCACCGACAAAGAATACAAATTAAAGATCCGCGTTGGACGCTGGAATATACCGGGTAAACCGATAGCCGTATTGGTTGATTTTATCCCCTTAATGGTTCAAAAAAATGACATTTACTCCAAAGTCTGGGAACAAACAGGGGTTAACTCCATAGCTGCCAATGGGGATTATGATGAATCGTCGATGTTTGGGTACTCAACCGGAATGATAATAGAAAGTTACTACCGGTTTTTTAAGTTGAACTCAGAGAACCAGGTGGTTGCCCATTTCAATGAATGGATGACTACTTTTGGAGCTTTCTACATTAAAAACAGACTTCCTGAGGTCGGAACTGTATTTACAACCCATGCTACCTCTATTGGCCGTTCGATAGCCGGAAACCATAAACCGTTGTACGATTACCTGAATGAATACAATGGCGACCAGATGTCCTACGAACTGAATATGGTTTCAAAACATTCAACAGAAAAGATTGCCGCACATTTGGTTGATTGTTTCACAACTGTAAGCGAAATAACCGGGATTGAATGCGAGCAATTGCTTGATAAGAAACCGGATGTGATCACCCCTAATGGTTGGGAAGACGGATTTATACCAAAAGGAAAGGAGTTTACATCAAAACGAAACGATGCTCGATCATCCTTGCGTAAGGTTGCTGAAACATTACTTGGTTATGAATTGAGTGAAAATGCCTTGTTTGTGAGTACTGCGGGAAGGTATGAATACAAAAACAAAGGAATTGACACTTTCCTGGAATCATTGAAAATACTGACCCAGAATACAAATCTGAAGAAAGAAGTCGTTGTATTTATCATGGTACCTGCCTGGATTAAGGGTTCAAGGATTGATTTAGCTTCTGCTTTAAACCATCCCGAAAACAAACTTCAATCATGGAACCGCTTTACGACCCACGAATTGCACGATTATTACACTGATAATGTGATGTCGGCCATCCATTGGTTCCATTTTACCAATATTCAGTCACAGCCGGTAAAGATAATTTTTGTACCCTCCTATTTAAACGGGGAGGATGGAATTTTCAACAAATCGTACTATGATTTGTTAGTAGGTATGGACCTGACTGTATTTCCATCGTATTATGAACCCTGGGGATATACCCCACTTGAAAGTATCGCATTCTCAGTACCCACCATAACTACCGATTTATCTGGATTTGGACAATGGGTATCGCATAACCTGCATGAAATAGAACAGGGCGTGGGTGTAATTCATCGTTCCGACTATAACGGGTACCTGGTGGCAGAACACATTGCTGAAATGATTAATAAATTTGCTTCATTTGATGCTGAAGAAGTTAAAGCCGTTCGAAAAAAGGCAGCTGTCATAGCTGAAAAAGCATTGTGGAAACATTTCATTCATTATTATGATAAAGCGTATGGTATTGCGCTTTCAAATAAAAACAAGCGAACTAAAAAGGTTGCATAATTAAATTGTGCAAACGTTTGAAATTATAATTGGAAGTATTAGAACGCATTCTATCGATTAGTTGTGCTTTTTAATTATTTTTGTAACGTGAATCATTAGTAAACACTGAATTATCAGCTTATCCCATAAAAAAATATTTGTATTAGTTAAATAAAAAGATATATAAAGCTTATGAAACTTAAAGTTAACAACGTAAATGAAACAAACCTGAAGGAAATAAATGTGAAGTCACATTTACCGGAGAGTTTGAATAAATTAGAAGAAATTGCCCAAAATATATGGTGGACGTGGGATAGTGATGCAAAAACGTTGTTTCGTCAAATAGACCAGGAAGCCTGGGTGGAAGCATCATCAAACCCTGTATTGCTATTGAATATACTCAACTATGAAAAGTTGGTGGCTATGGGAAAGAATATTGATTTTATCCGGAAAGTAGAAACGGTTTATACTGATTTTCAGGCTTATATAAACACTCCAAAAAATAAAAAAGTACCTTCCATAGCCTATTTCAGCATGGAATATGGCCTGACAGAAGTTTTAAAGATTTATTCAGGTGGTTTAGGAGTACTTGCCGGAGATTATCTGAAAGAAGCAAGCGATAGCAATGTGGATTTAACTGCAATCGGATTTTTATACCGCTACGGTTATTTTACACAGTCGCTTTCCGTGGATGGACAACAAGTTGCAGTATACGAAGCCCAGAATTTCAACAATCTTCCATTACAGCAAATGAAAGATGAAAACGATGAACCTATTCTTGTTGAAGTACCTTATCCCGGCCGGACAGTTTATTCGTATATCTGGAAAGTTTCAGTAGGACGTATTGCACTTTATTTGCTGGATACGGATAATGACATGAACAGTGAGTACGACCGTTCCATTACGCACCAACTGTATGGTGGAGACTGGGAAAACCGCATGAAACAGGAAATTATGTTGGGTATCGGTGGTATCCTGGCGCTGAAGAAATTAGGAATAGAAAAAGATGTATACCATTGTAATGAGGGTCATGCAGCTCTAATAAATGCACAGAGACTTGTTGATCTGATATCCGATAAGAACCTTTCGTTTAACGAAGCCCTTGAAATAATACGTTCCAGTTCTTTGTATACCGTTCATACTCCTGTTCCTGCCGGACATGATAGCTTTGAAGAAGGTCTGTTCCAGAAATACATGAGTGAATTTCCAGCAAAATTACATCTCAGCTGGGATGAATTCATCGATATGGGACGTGAACATCCGGGCGATCATAATGAAAAATTCAGCATGAGCACCTTTGCGTGTAATACCTGTCAGGAAGTAAATGGTGTAAGCTGGTTGCATGGCAAAGTATCCCAGGAAATGTTCCAGCCAATCTGGAAAGGATATTTCCCTGAAGAACTACATGTAGGGTATGTTACGAATGGTGTTCACTTGCCAACCTGGACATCTTCGGACTGGAAAGCTGTGTACGAAAAGTATTTTACAAAGGCATTTTATGCTGACCAATCGAACATGAAGATCTGGGAAGGGGTTTATAAAATTCCGGATCAGGAAATATGGCATACCCGCATGGGATTGAAAAACAAACTGGTCGATTATATAAAAGAACAGTTCCGCGAAAACTGGTTGAAAAACCAGGGTGATCCTTCAAGAATTGTTTCTGTATTGGAAGCAATTAATCCAAATGCTTTGATTATAGGTTTTGGACGTCGTTTTGCAACATATAAACGTGCCCATTTGCTATTTACAGACCTTGAACGTTTGGAACGCATAGTAAACAATCCTTTGCAGCCAGTTCAGTTTATCTTTACAGGGAAAGCCCACCCGGCAGATGGTGGTGGCCAGGGATTGATAAAACGAATTGTAGAAATATCCCGCATGCCTCAGTTCCTTGGGAAAGTAGTTTTCCTTGAAAACTATGATATGCGCCTGGCTAAACGGTTGGTGTGTGGTGTTGACATTTGGTTAAACACCCCTACCCGACCATTGGAAGCTTCCGGAACATCGGGTGAAAAAGCACAAATGAATGGCGTACTTAACTTCTCGGTTCTCGACGGTTGGTGGCTGGAAGGTTATGTAAAGGGTGCCGGTTGGGCATTAACTGAAAAGAGGACGTATGAAAATGATGTTCATCAGGATCAATTGGATGCTGCTACTATCTACAGCATGCTGGAAAATGAAATAATCCCTCTCTATTATGCCAAGAATACGAAAGGTTATTCACCGGAATGGATTCAGGTTATAAAAAACTCAATCGCCCAGATTACTCCACGGTTTACCACCAAACGAATGATTGACGATTATATCTCCCGTTTCTATACAAAATTAGCAACCCGTTCAGGATTACTGAAAGCAAATAAATTTGCTAAAGCAAAGGAAATTGCAGCCTGGAAAGAGAAAATTGCAAAAGGCTGGGATAATATTGAAGTATCGACAATGGATGTGCCTGAAAAGCTGACACATAATCCGGAAGTTGGAGAAGTGTACAGTATAAATATTACAATTGATGTACATGAAATCAATGATAAAGGTATTGGCGTTGAGTTAGTGTCTACAAAATTAGGAAAGAATAATGTAGATACTCTTTACGAAGTACAGGAACTTAAACTGGTGAAAACAGAAGGTACAAAATTATTTTTCAACCTGGAATTTCAATTGAACATGGCCGGCACCTTTAAATACGGTTTCCGTATGTTCCCTAAGAATGAAGACTTGCCGCACCGTCAGGATTTCTGCTATGTACGTTGGATTTAGAATCAACAAACAGAGTCATAAAAAAACCTCTGATCGAAAGATCAGAGGTTTTTTTATAACTCTATTCAGTTTAAATAAATCTAAACAAATAGGCTTGTTAGTTTATTTAAGCGTTTTTTGCTTTGGCAAGGATCGCTGAAAAAGCTTCAGGGTGATTCATTGCTAAATCAGCTAATACTTTACGATTCATTTCAATACCTGATTTGTGCAATGCACCCATCAATTTTGAATACGACATACCTTCTAAACGTGCAGCAGCATTAATACGTTGAATCCACAATGCGCGGAAAGTACGTTTTTTGTTCTTGCGATCGCGATAAGCATATTGCAACCCTTTTTCCCATGTATTCTTGGCTACTGTCCAAACATTGCGACGTCCACCAAAATAACCCCTGGTAAGGCTTAAAATTCTTTTTCTTCTTTTACGTGAAGCAACGTGGTTTACTGACCTTGGCATAATTAAAATGATTTATGAATGTTAGCGTCGCTTTTCACAGCGAACTTGAGGCTAAAGACATTCGGTTTTTGACTAAGAAAATGTGATAATAAAAGTAAAGTTGACTACTATTTCAAACAAAGCATTTCTTTAACATTCGTCATATCGGTCTTGTGAACAAGAGCCATGTGAGTCAGGTTACGTTTTTGTTTTGTTGTCTTTTTAGTCAAAATGTGGCTTTTAAAAGCATGTTTTCTTTTGATCTTTCCTGTTCCGGTAAGGGTGAACCTTTTTTTGGCACCGGAGTTAGTTTTCATTTTTGGCATTGTTACTATATTTAAATTGTATAATCCTTTTTATTTTACTGCTTATTTTACTTTCTTAGGTGAAAACATAACAATCATACGTTTTCCTTCTAATTGTGGCAGTTGATCAACTTTTGCATATTCTTCCAGGTCACTGGCAAAACGGAGTAATAATACTTCGCCTTGTTCTTTGAAAAGAATTGAACGACCTTTAAAAAATACATATGCTTTTACTTTGCAGCCTTCTTTCAAAAAGCCCTGAGCATGTTTCAATTTGAAATTATAATCGTGATCGTCGGTTTGAGGACCAAAACGAATTTCTTTCAATATAACTTTTGCGGTTTTAGCTTTTGACTCTTTCTCACGTTTTTTAATTTGGTACAAAAACTTTTGATAGTCAACTACTTTACAAACCGGCGGCTCAGCATTAGGCGATATTTCTACCAAATCTAATTCGAGTTGATCGGCAATACGAATGGCTTCTTCATAAGAATAAACGCCTTGTTCTACATTATCACCTACCAAACGAACTTCTTTTAACCCTTTAATTTTTTCGTTTATCCGATTGGGTTGCTCTTTTACTCGTCCTCTAAGAGGTCTGATGCTTAATTGTTTAGCTATTGCTTGTTTCCTCCTTAATTTTAATGCGTGAATAAAAATTGTTTATGCTTTTTTGAGCCCGCAAATATAATACTTTTATTTGAATTTCTAACTGTGAAAAGGAATATATTCTATTAATTTAAAATTCAAAAGGATTATAACTTTCATTCAATCTGATTGTTGATCATTAATTTGCGCAGATATTCTTCCAATCTATCCATTGCAGTGTGTATATTTTCCAGTGAATTGGCATATGAAAACCGGACAAAACCTTCGCCACCGGTTCCGAAATCAATGCCGGGGGTAATGCCTACATGGGCTTTTTCGAGAACATCAAATGCAAAGTGATAGGAATCGGAAGTGAATTTTCGGGCATCGCAAAACACATAAAAAGCTCCATGCGGTTCTGAATGAATCACAAATCCCATTTGTTTTAGCCGTTCAATAATATACAATCGCCTTTCATTGTAAACTGCCCTCATGCTGTCAACATCTGCCTTGGCTTCGTTCAAAGCTGCAATTCCTGCCTTTTGTGCCGTGCTTGGAGCACAGATAAATAAGTTTTGTTGTAAAATCTGCAAGGATCGCATGTATTCTTTGGGTGCAATTAAATATCCTAATCGTAATCCGGTCATAGCAAACCGTTTTGAAAAACCATTGATAACAAAAGCCTTGTCGGTGAATTCCAGGATGGTTGAAGCTCTCCCTTCGTAAACCAATCCATGGTATATTTCATCTGAGATAATAGGAATATCAAGCGACACAAGATCTTTAAAAACCTGATCATTTACCAAAGTACCGGTTGGATTCATTGGGGAGTTAACAAAAATAGCACTGGTCTTATCCGTTATCTTTTTCTTAATTTCATTAATATCATACTGAAAGTCGCATTCGGCATGCAAGGGAACGCATATCGGTTCAGCATGGCATGCCAGGGTAAAGTTTCGATAACAGGGATATCCGGGATTCGACATTATGACTTCGTCACCGGGCTGGCACAACAACATAAGTGCCATCAGTATTGCAGGTGAAGAGCCTGAAGTAACCACTATGCAATCCGGATCAACTGTAACCCCATATTCTGACATGTAAAAATCACTGATTGCTGATCGCAGTTGAGGATCACCGAGGGAATGGGTATAGTGGGTTTTTCCATTCTGATATGCTTGTATTGCAGCCTTCGATATACACTCCGGCATATCGAAGTCCGGCTCACCCACTTCCAGATGAATAATATCCACCCCCTGGCGTTGTAATTCGTTAGCCCGTTCCAAAACATCCATGACAATAAAGGATGTCATGCGTTCAATTGTTTTATTCATGAATTCCTGTTTCTGAAATTTTAGACAAAAGTAAAGAAAAAAGGCTGAAACAGAATAATGAACGCCAGAAAATCAACGAATATAATTAACTGTATTTTAGTGTTGTTCTGATATTGCAGATTTATAAAAATAGTACTACCTTTGTCGGACTTTTTTGCAAAAGAAAGTGTGATGGGAAATTAAGCGACTAATCACTTAAAAATAAACGCTTAAATTTTGAGTAACACATAAATAAACAAAATGAAAACATTTGAATTAAAAGGTACAGTACGTACAGAAGTTGGGAAAAAAGCTACTAAAGCTGACAGAGTTGCTGAAACAGTACCATGTGTATTGTACGGTGGAGCAGAAAACACTCATTTTACAACAACAATTAGTGATATCCGTAAATTGATTTATACTCCGGAAGTATATGTAGTCAATTTAGATATTGATGGAAAAAAGACTAAAGCTATCATGAAAGCTTTACAATTTCATCCTGTAAGTGACAAAGTATTGCACATTGACTTTTTACAATTAGCCGAAGACAAACCGGTAATTATTGAACTTCCTGTTAAACTTGAAGGTTTAGCTGAAGGTGTTAAAGCCGGTGGTAAATTAAGCCTTGAAATGCGTAAACTGAAAGTAAAAGGATTATACACACAATTCCCTGAAAACATCGTTATCAATGTTTCAGAATTAGGATTGGGAAAATCTATTCAGGTTGCTAAAGTTTCTGTAGAGAACCTTGAAATTCTAAACAACAAAAACGCTGTAGTTGCACAGGTTAAATTGACAAGAGCTGCACGTGGAGCCGCTGCAACTGCTGCTGCAAAATAATTGTTTTTATCATGAAATACTTGATTGTCGGATTGGGCAATATTGGTGCTGAGTACCAGAATACCCGCCACAACATAGGTTTTACAATATTGGACGCTTTTGCTAAGGCGTCCAATGTTTTTTTTACCGAAAACCGTTACGGAGCAACCTGCGAAGTAAAGATGAAAGGTCGCACGCTCATACTGCTCAAGCCTTCCACCTTTATGAACCTGAGTGGAAATGCCCTGAGATATTGGATGAACAAAGAAAATGTTGCCATTGAAAACGTGTTGGTCGTCGTGGATGATATCGCCTTACCCTTTGGCACATTACGTTTAAAACCAAAAGGATCAGCAGCCGGTCATAATGGATTGAAAAATATCCAGGAAGTTCTCGGTCATTCTGATTATGCAAGATTACGATTTGGCCTGGGTGATGATTTCAAACGTGGTCAACAAATCGATTACGTCCTTGGAAAGTGGACATCAGAACAAACAAAGTCCTTACCTGAAAGGGCTGAATTAGCGGGTGAGATAATTAAAAGCTTTTGCCTGGCTGGATTGGAATTGACTATGACACAGTTTAATGGGAAATAGATGATTGGTTGATTGGTTGATTGGTTGATTGGTTGATTGGTTGATTGGTTGATTAAGTTGATTAAGTTGATTAAGTTGATTAGGTTAATTAGGTTAATTAAGGAAGAAGATAGTAAAGAGAATCAATTTAACATTTAATACCAAATGATTTTACAGACTCATTAAACTTCATAAACTTACTCAACTCACTCAACTCACTCAACTTAATCAACTTAGTCAACTTAATCACCTTACTCAACTCACTCAACTCACTCAACTCATTCAACTTACTCATCTTACTCAACTCATTCAACTTAATCAACTTAGTCAACTCACTCAACTTAATCAACCAATCAAATAAACACAATGAAGACCGAAGTTCGTATAGATAAATGGCTCTGGGCAGTTCGCTTGTTTAAAACACGGACCTTAGCAGCTGATGCCTGCAAAAAAGGCAAAGTTATCATCCAGAATGTCCAGGTAAAGCCTTCACGAAATGTAAAGATTGGTGATGTCGTTTCAATAAAACGCAATCCAATCTTATTTTCGTTTAAAGTATTGGCACTGTCTGAAAACAGGATGAATGCCAAACTAGTGCCTGATTTTTTGTTGAATGTAACTTCTGCTGACCAACTTGAATTAATTGAATTGGCTAAAATGGCCGGCAGATCAGGACGTGACCAGGGAACAGGTCGTCCGACTAAAAAGGACCGTCGTGAAATAGATGACTTTTCAGAACCTACCTTTATGGATGAAGATGGGGATTGGGACTTTGAGATTGGTTAATTAGTTGATTGGTTAATTGGTTAATTGGTTGATTAAGTTAATTAGGTTAATTAGGTTAATTAAGTGAGTGGTTAGCTTGTTGAATTGTAAATTGTAAATGAATAAATTGTAAATAAAGATATCGTGTTTATAGCCGGAAAACTTAAAAAGGAAAATATATCTGAATATCTGTTGTACATGTGGCAGGTTGAGGATTTGATACGTGCATTTAATCTGAACATTGATGTTATCAATGAACGCATCATTGCTTCTTATCCGGTATCGGATGATGAACGCAAAAAAATGTATGAATGGTATGAAAGCCTGATTGAAATGATGCGCATTGAAAATGTACAAACCGATGGCCATTTGCAATTAAACAAAAATATAATCCTTGAACTGGACGAATTGCATTCAGCTATCCTCCGTTCTGGAAAAGATGCCGGATATGCTGCTAAATTTTATCATGTACTTCCATTTATTTCCCAGTTAAGGACACAACAGGATAATGTGCAAATCAGTGATGTTGAACTGTGTTTCAATTTTCAATATGGCATCATGTTGTTGCGTATGAAAAAGACAGAAATAACACCTGAAACCCTTCAGGCTCAAACTGAAATAAGCAAATTCATGGTCCTGCTGGCAAGGAATTACCAGCTCTACAAATCAGGCGAATTGGATTTAGAAGAAGAATAAATCTCCAAAACAACCATACATTGCCATTTTTTATATAATTTTGGAGTGCAAAAAATTAAGAGGTAAATATTGCCCAATCATATCAACGAATCAAACTTGTAACCAATAACAAAAAGAACTAATTTATGAAAGGAATTGTATTAGCAGGAGGTTCAGGCACTCGCTTGTATCCGATTACCAAAAGTATTTCCAAACAAATCATTCCGGTTTATGATAAACCTATGATTTATTATCCGTTGTCAGTGTTAATGCTGGCTGGAATCCGTGAAATACTGATTATTTCCACCCCTCAGGATATTCATTTATACGAAAACCTGCTTGGCAATGGCGATGACCTTGGAATTAAACTTGTTTATGCAGTTCAACCATCCCCTGATGGATTAGCCCAGGCATTTATTATCGGTGAGGAATTTATCGGTGATGATAATGTTTGTATGGTTCTTGGTGACAATATTTTTTATGGTTTTGATCTCTCCCGTACACTTAAGGAAGCTGCTACCCTGAAAGATGGTGCCGTAGTATTCGGATATTATGTAAACGATCCTGAACGTTATGGTGTTGCCGAATTTGATTCTAACGGTAAAGTATTAAGCCTGGAAGAAAAGCCGACTGAACCTAAGTCGAATTATGCGGTTACAGGCCTCTATTTTTACAGCAATGATGTAGTCAAAAAATCAAAAGCATTGAAACCTTCTAAACGTGGGGAATTGGAAATTACCGATCTCAACCGTTTGTACCTCGAAGAAGAACGCCTTAGCCTGAAAATGATGGGACGCGGCATGGCATGGCTTGATACAGGAACTCATGACAGTCTGCTGGAAGCTTCAAACTTTATTGCTACCATCGAGAACCGTCAGGGTCTAAAAGTAGCCTGTCTGGAAGAAATTGCTTACCGGTATGGTTATATTGACCACGAACAATTGCTTAAACTGGCTGAACCGCTTAAGAAAAATCATTACGGTGAATACCTGATTAAAATTGCTAACGAAGTTGGTCATTTTGGTCTCTAGTATTTGGTTGATTGGTTAATTGGTTGATTGGTTAATTGGTTGATTGGTTAATTGGTTGATTGGTTGATTGGTCTCTAGTTGATTGGTTGATTAAGTTAATTGGTTAATTGTTTTGTTTAAACTAATTGATTGATTAAATTATTCACTATTTCTCAGAATCAACTTAATCAACTCAATTAACATAATTAACTTAATCAACTTAATCAACTCATTCAACTTAATCAACTCAATCATCTTTCTATAGTAAAATTAGTAAATAATGGAAATTATAAAAACCCCTATCTCTGATTTAGTCATTGTCAAACCTCGTGTATTTGCTGATGCACGGGGCTTTTTCTGCGAAACATACAATGAAAAAAGCTATCTGGAAGCCGGCATTGATCTTCATTTTTGCCAGGACAACCAATCCAAATCTACCTATGGCGTAATACGAGGATTACATTATCAACTCAATCCACAAAGCCAGACGAAGCTTGTTTCGGTGGTACAGGGTTCAGTCTGGGATGTAGCAGTTGACTTGCGTGCCTCCTCTCCTACTTTTGGACAATGGTTTGGTGTGGAACTGACAGAAGAGAATCATTTGCAGTTCTTAATTCCACAGGGTTTTGCCCATGGATTTTCAGTATTGAGCGAAACAGCTGTATTTTCGTATAAATGTGATAATTTCTATAGTCCTACGTTGGAACGAGGAATCATGTATAATGATCCGACCCTGGCCATTGATTGGAAAATCCCTGCTGATAAAGCGGTAATCTCCGATAAAGACTTAAAACACAAGTTTTTTATCGATGCGGATAAGAATTTCTAATTTAAGGATTTTCACAGATTAGAAAAGGATTTCCGCAGATTCAATACAGATTAAACAGATAAAATCATATCGCGAAGCTAATATCACCGAAGGTAATATCAGAAAAATAATATCACTGAAAGTAATATCACCTTGGGTTCATATTGCAAAGTAAATATCAATAGAATGAATACAATCCTAATAACCGGCAGCCACGGACAACTTGGCAATGAAATGCAACACGCTGCAAAGAGTTTCACTGCTTTCAATTTTATATATACCGATGTCGAAGACCTCGACATTTGCGACAAAGCAGCCCTCAATGCATTTGTAAAAGCAAATAAAGTAAATATTATAGTCAATTGTGCAGCATACACTGCAGTGGATAAAGCCGAAGATGATGTAGAGCTTTGCTATAAAATAAATGCTGATGCTGTTCGTAACATAGGTGAAGTGGCCTGTGAAAACAACCTGAAGGTTGTTCACGTATCCACAGATTATGTATTCGATGGTACCAATTACCTTCCTTATAATGAAGATCAAGCCGTTTGTCCTGCCACAGTCTATGGCAAGTCAAAACTGGCAGGTGAACAAGCATTGTTGGAAACTTGCGGTCAGGCAGTCATTTTACGTACGGCATGGCTGTATTCTTCGTTTGGTAATAACTTTGTGAAAACCATGATGAAGCTTGGTACCGAACGTGATTCATTAAACGTTATTTTTGATCAGGTAGGAACTCCAACCTATGCTGCCGATTTAGCCAATACTATTCTGACTGTATTGAGCCATGCAACATTTGTTCCCGGCATCTATCATTTTTCAGATGAAGGTGTCTGCTCCTGGTACGATTTCACCAAAACTATTCACCGCATAGCAGGTATCACTTGCGATGTTCGTCCAATAGAAACCAAAGACTATCCGGCACGTACCCCCCGCCCCCACTACAGCGTATTAAACAAAGCTAAGATCAAAAGCACTTACGGCATTGTCATCCCACATTGGGAAGAAAGCCTTGAACTATGCATTGAGATTTTAAAACAAACAAAATAATCTTCTTAGCGACGGCTCACTTAAAGTGAGCCGTCGCTATATATAACGCGAATCAATGACACTGGTTCGCGTTTTTAGTACATATGACTATCCGGTACTTTTTGAAAATTATTGATTGATTCTGCAGTCCTGACACACAAAATCAAACGGGGCAGAATATAAGGTAACTATTCAAATTAGTTTTTATGATTATCCGCAATGTTCCTAAAGTTACAAAAAGAGGTATCGATGCTCTGCACCTATAATTGCTTTTCATATTTCAATCATTTCTACCAAAATATCGGGTTACACTTCTTGTCCAAGCAATGAAAAGGGACAGAGTTCCGACATGTTGGTAGAATTAAATATCTAAAATAAATAAAAAGTGCACAGCACCGAAAGATAAAACAAACATTTATGTTTTAGTACTTTATGCAGGTAATTATTTAAATAAGCCTCCTTAAGTATGCTTGAGGGATATGGGGTCATCTTTACTCTACTTCTTCACGATGTCACCATCATAACACTGAAAAACAATAAATAATTCATTCATGATCCAATAGTGTTCCATATATATTCCATATCTATATAATATTGGAATATATATGGATCATATATGGAACACATATGGAATATATATGGAACATCACCGATATGGTATCGATATGATGGTGGTATCAACAGAACAAGTGAGATAAATAAAAAAACTGAACCCATTCATTAAAATCCATTCAACATTATTCATTTTAAGTATGTGAAAATAGAACGTATTATTCTAGAAATTATTATAATTAACTGATCGATAAACATTTTAGTTTGATAATCATTTCTACCAAAATATCGTAGTTACACTTCCTTGTGAAGGGAATGTAAAGGGACAGAGTCCCAACATGTTGGTAGAATTAAATATAGATTCCCAACATGTTGGTAGAATTAAATATAAAGAACAATTAAAAAGGTTCAGAGCACCGAAAGATAAAACCAACAAGTATGTTTTAGGACTTTATGCGGATAATCATATTAGTTTTACTACATATTAATTCGGAATTATCAACGTCGACAGTTTGTTAATCAGACGTTTCTGTTTAATACAATTTCCTCCAACAATATTTTATAATTTTAAAGCAGGAATTTACTTTTTAAATGAATTCTTTGAAACAAAATGTGTTCCTTTGTAGTTAGATGATTGGAACTATCCTGACACATCCATAAATAGAGTAAAAATGCACAAGGTCAACAAAATAGCAAGTTCATCCACCATTGATTTCTTTTCAGCAAATGCAAGTTCGGAATTAGCATTGCCGATCATGGAGGGTGGTATATCGGCAGGATTTCCGAGTCCTGCCCAGGATTATATAGACCTGAAAATAGACCTGAACAAAGAACTTATTGCAAATCCATCCAGTACTTTTTATGGTCGCGTAAAAGGAACATCCATGCAGGATGCCGGCATTATGGATGGGGATATCCTGGTGATTGATAAAAGTCTGGAGCCACAGGATGGTGACACGGCAGTATGTTTTATTGATGGCGAATTTACCCTGAAGTATATAAAAATAGAACCTGATGCTGTGTATCTGGTTCCGGCAAACAGTAATTATCACCCCATCAAAGTTACTGAGGAAAATAACTTTTGCATCTGGGGGGTTGTAACGTATTCTATTAAGAACCATAAACGAAAGGGAATGTAGTTCAGCGTTTGGGGTTTGGGGTTTGAGGTTTGAAAAGTTTGAAAGGTTTGAAAGGTTTCTGGTTTCAGATCATTAAACTGATATCAACATTCCAAACACGGAAACGGAACACTGAACACAGAACGCGGAACGCGGAACGCGGAACGCGAAACACGAAACGCAGAACTCTCAAACTCTTCAAACGTCAAACCTTTCAAACTCTTAAACTCTTAGACTCCATGTTCGGCTTAATCGACTGCAATAATTTCTACGCTTCGTGCGAACGGGTTTTTAATCCTTCGCTCAATGGCAAACCTATCGTGGTACTTTCCAACAACGATGGTTGCGTTATTGCACGTTCCGCCGAAGCTAAGAAACTGGGCATTCCAATGGGTGAACCTGCCTATAAGCTTAAAGAATTGATTGAGACAAACCAGGTATCTGTTTTCTCTTCGAATTATGTCCTGTATGGCGACATGTCCCATCGGGTGATGAATACGATTGCTACCTTCGCCCCTGAAATAGAGGTATATTCCATTGACGAGGCTTTTGTATTGCTCGATGGATTTGAGAATATTGACCTGAAAGAATATGGCGGGAATGTAGTGCGAACAGTAACCCGCAACACCGGTATTCCGGTCAGTATGGGCATTGCACCCACAAAGACACTTGCCAAAGTTGCGAACAAGTTTGCAAAGAAATACAAGAATTATAAAGGTATTTGTGTCATTGACACCGACGAAAAACGCGAAAAAGCATTAAAGCTGACTGAGATCGGCGATGTCTGGGGTATTGGACGGCGCTATTCAAATAAATTACAGTATTATAGTGTGAATACCGCCTGGGACTTTACACAACGGTCCAAAAACTGGGTACGTCATACCATGGGAGTAGTCGGCGAACGTACCTGGATGGAACTGCGTGGCATACCTTGCTTCGAAATGGAAACACCAGTCGATAAAAAATCCATCTGTACTTCCCGCAGTTTCGGGGAGCGTCTTACCGAATTGGCACCCATATCGGAAGCAGTGGCTAATTTTGCTGCCAGTTGTGCCGAGAAGTTACGCACCCAACATTCCTATGGCTGTGTGCTTACCGTTTTCATTCATACCAATCCATTTGCCACGAACCAGGCGCAATACTACAATCAAAAGGTAATGCAACTATCGGTGCCCACCAACGATTCCGCTGAACTTATAAACTACGCCATCCGTGGTTTGAATTCGATTTTTGCCAAAGGATACCGATACAAAAAAGCAGGGGTAATAGTAAGTGAAATTGTGCCTGAACGTCCGTTGCAGGGTGATTTATTCGATACACGCAACCGTGAAAAATACAACCGTGTGATGACCGTCATGGATAGCCTGAACAGTTCCTATGGCAAACAAAAAGTAAAATTAGCCGCCCAGGGCTTCGATCGTAAATGGAAACTGAAAAATGAAAAACTATCACCCTGTTATACCACCAACATGACTGACTTGATGAATATCAACGTAAAATAAGATCGATATTTTTGATTGCTAAAGATTATTTACAATTCAAAATTTAATTCAATCACCTCAAAGGAAGGCTTTTATAAATGTTTCGATTAAAACTATGTTCTTGAGATTTTCAGCCGACCTGAAGTATCCTAATTTTCAGATTCTTTTAAACAAACAAAGAGAAAACTTGTTATAATTGTGATAATTTAAAATTAATAACCACAAATTCAAAGATTATGAAACGAGTTAAAGCCATTCTGTTTGTTTTGTTAACAATTTCATTCGTAAGCTTCGGTCAATTTAAGCTGCCGCCACTTCAATTCAAGTACAATGCGTTGGAACCTACCATTGATAGTACAACCATGTATATTCATTACAATTTTCATCATACGGCTTATGCTACCAATTTAAACAAAGCCCTGGAGAAATATCCTGAATTGTATAAAAAAGATATCCTGGAATTGATCCAGAACATTAATGAATTACCTGCTGATATTCAGACTGCAGTACGAAATAACGGAGGTGGTTATTACAATCACAATTTCTTTTGGACTATCCTGGCACCTGCTGGAACAGCACCCATGTCACCTAAATTAGAAAAAATACTGGTAGAAAATTTTGGAAGCATCGATGCCTTCAAAGCTGAATTTGAAAAAGCTGCTGTTGGACGGTTTGGATCAGGTTGGGCGTGGTTGATTAAAGATAGCACCGGCAAATTACGCGTTATTTCAACTCCGAACCAGGATAATTCCTTAATGCAGAAAGCTGAAGTCAAAGGAAAACCTGTATTAGCAATAGACGTCTGGGAACATGCCTACTACCTGAAATATCAGAATAAAAGGGTAGTCTACGTGAAAGCGTTCTGGAATGTGGTTAACTGGACAGAAGTAGAAAGATTAATCGCTATGTAACTATCCCAAACCAAAAAGCCTCCTGTGAATGGAGGCTTTTTGGTAGTATTCCTTCAATCGGAAGCTATTGCTGATTCAGAAATAGTATGAAAACTATTGATGATCAAATCACGAACAAGGGTCTGTATACTGACTCATCTTCCATCATGATTCGGCATTACCTGATTTCACGGCAAAGGCGCAAAAAAGCAGATAAAGGGCACTGAGCAGGATAATCAGTACTGAACCTACCTGGGAACCCATAGCATCAGATGTCAGCCCCATAATAAACGGAATGATTGCACCACCAAAAACACCGGTAATCATCAAGCCTGAAATTTCATTGGCTTTATCCGGTCGTAGTTGAATAGCCTTCGAAAAGATAATGGAGAAGACATTGGCAATAGAGAAACCTATTATGGCAAAAAGAGTGAAAATGGCCAGTTTATCTGTCACAAAAATAAGCGTAATTAATGCCATGACAGCTACAATTGTAATTAATTTGAAGAATTTTGCAGATGAATACTTAGCCAGTAAAATCGCACCTATAAAAGCACCGGCTGTACGAAAGGCAAAATACATGCTGGGACCATACCCGGCATCAATCGAGTTCATGCCGCAACGTTCCATCAAGATCTTAGGGGCAGCAGTATTTAACCCTACATCTACGCCCACTACGAATACAATACCCAGGAATAGAAGTAAAATGGTGTTGTCTTTCAAAATTCCAAATACGCTGCCAAAGGAACTGGCTTTCCCTACCTCAATTTCTTCATGAATGGGGGTTGCCATCAACCAAACAGTTGAGATTAAGGTAATGACTGCATAAATTGGGAATATATATTGCCAATTTCCCAGACGGGAAGCTGCAAAAGCCGCAATAAACGGTCCACAGAATGAAGATATTGCTTTTACAAACTGACCAGCTGTGAGGCTGGAAGTAAGTTTTTCTCCTTGCACCACATTGGCAAGCAATGGATTGAGTGAAACCTGCAAAATAGTATTTGCAATCCCCAACAAGGCAAAAGCCAATAATGACATCACAAAAGTATAGTCGATCAAAGGAATAAACATTGCCACGATAGTAATGATATTGCTCAGTAAAACCGTTTTTTTACGGCCAATCTTATTCATCAGGATACCGGTTGGCACAGAGAAAATAAGGAACATGGAGAAAAGAGCAACCGGAATCAGGTTCGAAAGTGTATCCCTGAATTCCGGACTAAAACCGCCTAATAAATCTTCTTTAACATGCATGGAAGTGATGCCCACCACATCGCAAAAACCCATGATAAAAAAACCAAACAACACAGGCAACATCATTGAAATTGAATTTTCTTTTTTCATTTGATTATTTTTAAGTTTAACAAGTGACATAATTTATTTTTCTTCAGAATCGAGGGTGTGAAGTGCAAATGCGTAAGCACCCATGGCGATTGCTTTACAGGCACCAAGTTTTGAGATGGCAATCCCGGTTCTTTTTGCAGAATCGTAATACACCATCCTCGACGTTCCGGGCACATTCACAAAGGTTGAATTTCCTTTAATAAATTCATTCAACTCATCCTCATTATCCAGGTTATATGCCTTCATCTCAAGTCTTGAAAAGGTTTCTCCATTCAGTTTGCCAATTGTGCCGTTCAGTTCTTTCATGAGTGCCGGCATAAAATACTTAGCAGCACCAGTCAAACCTCCACCAATAACTATCAGTCCATCAACCAGGGTTATTGCATGGGCAATGGTGTCACCGGCTTCTTCTCCCATTTCAGAAAAGGTTCTCCTGGCTGCTTCCTGATTGCCGGACTTGATGCCATCAGCAATTTCAAAAATTTCCTGTGGGGTAAGCGCTGTCTCAATATCTCCTGAAAATTCCATATACATGCGTTTGATAGCTGAAATACTAACTCCTTCCTCGGTAATGCAATCACGGTACTTTTTATGCCTGAATACCCATAAATCACCTCCTGAACCGTTATCTCCAAGATGAAGCTTGCTGTTGGTCACAAAACCACCGCCAAAACCGGTTCCAAGGGTTACACCGAGGAGATTTTGGAACTGTTTTGCACTTCCGCTTTCAGTCAGTTTACGGTTAATCTCTGGTAAGATTCCGCCAATAGCTTCACCATAGGCAAAAAGATCACCATCGTTATTGATAAAGACCGGTATTCCGAATTCTTGTTGCAGGAATGGCCCTAAGGCGACGCCACCACGAAAAGCCTTTAAATTGGGCAAATCACCGATAATTCCGTTCAGATAATCGGCAGGACCGGGAAAAGCAAAGCTGATTGCTACCGGTATTTCCGATAAGCCCTCCTTCACTCTTGTAAATCCTTCAATCAGGGTTTCGAGACATTTCTTCAGATTATCGGCATTCGATTCCAGGCAAACCGGTTTAACAATTTCCTCATTAGCCTGCATGGCCGAAAAAACAAAATTAGTGCCACCGGCATCTAATGTCATTACAATACGATTATCAAATTGGTACATAGTAAGAAAAAAAATTATTTACTGTTTATTGAAGTTTAAACCAAACGGTTTTCTTAAATCCGCTAAGTTAAGCATTTTATAAAAGTTTACCTCGAGAACATTCAAATTTTAATGATGCCATAAAATCTAAAATATGGCAACTCTTCAGTGAACTACTTTATTAAAATATAAGAAACAAGAACTGGTTTAAACCCAGATTTATCAACCTGAATAATTATTCATTTATAGAATAAATTTCTATGTACAACTGTTTCCATCTCCTGAAATACATTTTAGGATAAAATATCCTGTCATATTTCGTAATTGTTTCTCGTAAGTGGAACTAGCATTCAGGCTTGTCTCTATTATTTTAATTCCACTTACATTACATATAAAGATTTCTAATTTCGAATCTGTATTATTTACAACCTGCAATGTATTGTTCCTAAATGTAACCTCAATCTTATTCGAATTGTCCTTTACAATTTTATTATCAGTAACAAATCCAAACCATTGCACATCGCTGCCAATAACACCCGGATAGCAATTCGATTTAATCAATGAGCTTTTAAAATAATTGTACAAAGCACCATAAGATTCAGTTACTGCATCTTGCATAGTCAATGAATAATATCGTCCCATAGTTAATCCCGTCCAATCTTCAAAAAAGAAGCCTGATGTAGTACGTGCATGATCATAACCGTTGTTGATAAATTTATAATACGCTTGTATGTAGGTATCAGCATTGGAGTAATAGGGTGCTAAATCTATAAAACCTCTGAGTAATTTCGTGTTAAACCAGGGATCATGATTCGGATAAGAAGCTATATTGTAAACTGATGTCACAAAAGTATTATACGCTCCCTGTGCTGTTGCAATGGCATCATTCAGATTAGTATATTTAATCTCTGTTTATAGTCCGTTTTTGTAGTCCGACTTTGAATACAAATAATTACTGTGCAAAGATGCTACTGAAAATTGTTACTAATGTATAACTTTGTTGCGATTTACTTGCACTATCTTATGATTATTTATTTATTTCCTTTATGCCAAAACAAAAACAAGGATATAAAAGTCAACGCCTTATAAGTATTAGTCCGGAGATAATATTTAACAGCCAGCAAAACCCTATCAACAGTACACTTTATATTACCAAAATAGGGTTTTTCCATGCCGTGAAATACCATTACAATAATAAGGAAAATGGAGTCGATTATTATATTATCCTGTATTGTACTTCCGGCCAGGGATGGTGTATGATAGGCGAAAGAACTTTTGAGGTGAAAGAAAACCAATGTATTATTCTTCCACCTAATAAGCCCTACAGTTCTGGAACAAATACCACGAACCCATGGACTATACTGGATTCATTTCAAAGGAACATTAGCCTCCTCTTTTTTTAAAATCCCAATCATCCCATTTCAGGTTTTACCCAAGTCTAATTCCAGATTGCAGGACTGCATCCAGTTATTCGAAGACATTAATGAAGCACATTGTAAAAATTTACTGAAATTTAATGACTAATTCAGTTAGTTTTTGACGTTGGATGGTTGGTCGGACATTTTCAGAATTAGTGTACCCCCGTTTACAATATCTGAAAAGTTAATAAAGGGTGTAGTCTGGGCTTTATCATTTAAGGTTGCTTTCTGAATGTAGATATTGGTTTTTGAATTATTGATTGTTTTAATGGTAAACTGTTTTCCTTTATAGTACTTAGGATTGAGACGGATGGTAATATCATCAAACAACGGACTTCCGATTTGCATTCCAGGTTTTGCATCAGTAAGTCCTTTCACATCGAAAAGTCCAATACCGGCAAGCACAAACCATGCACCAAGTTGTCCCTGGTCTTCATCCTGTCCATACCCGTACCCATGAATGTATTCTGTTCCGTAAAACCGGTCACATATGGCATGAACCCACTTTTGAGTGAGATAAGGTTTTCCTGAAAAATTAAACAACCAGGATATTTGCAGATTTGGTTCATTCCCATGATTATAGAGGGCTGCTAATCCCGAAAATGCATTTACCGTGGTACCGCCACCGAAACAACTTTCCTCAGACAAGGTGAATATGCTGTCCAACCGGTTATTGAATTTTTCACGGCCGATGGTATCAATCAGGGCTTTAGGATTTTGTGGAACGTAGAATGTATATTGTGCTGCATTTCCTTCCTGAAAACCCCTCCAGGGCTCTGTAGGATTGAATGATTCAATAAACCTGCCATCTGCCCCACGTGGACGCATATACTGTGTAGAAGGGTCATAGAGTTTTTTCCACCCATTCGACAGTTTTATCAGTTTTTGATAATCGGCTGTCTTATGGAGTAGTTTGGCAAACTGAGCCACCGCATAAGAACTGTAGGAATACTCCAGGGTATGTGAAGCACCGAAACCGGAACCCGCAGAAACTGTATTATATTCAATCGGGAGATAGGGAGAATAACCCCGTTTAACGAATTCACCAACATCCATTTTACCAGCTCCTTCGATTCTATCCCTGGATTCCACTTCATTTTTTAAAGCGGCTTCATACGCAAGTTTCACATCATAATCGCGGATTCCGCAATTGTAAGCCGAAGCGATTGCCAATCCGGTAAAGTTCGTTCCAACACCGGAAACATATTTGCTGTTGGCAATCCCATCGCCCAACCATCCGGCATCTTTGTACATTAACAATTGACTTTGAATCCAATCGGAATAATACTCCGGATAAGCCAGTGCCCAAAGTTGGGTCAGGTTCCAGAAACCACCCCAGATGGCATCTGTGTTGTAATGGTTATGTTTGGGTTTCCCCTTTGAATCCAGTTCTATCTGTCCTATCTGACCATTATTTTGGGGATAGGCACCATTCACATCACTTGCCAACCCTCTGCCTAATAATGCGTGGTACAAGCCTGTGTAGAATTTGACCTTATCAGAATCATTTGGTGAAGTAACAGTGATGCGTCCCAGATATTCATTCCATGTTTTGAATGAAGTCTCTTTTGCCTTGTCAAAAGTCAGATCCTTAGCTTCAGTTTTTAAATTCAACCGTGCATTGACAATGGATGTATATGAAAGTCCTATTTTAACAGTAATCATTTCATTCTTTGTGGTTGAAAATGTCAGATAGATACCCGAACCTTCACCGGATATCTGCTTGTCTCCCGGAGATGTTTCACTGTGCCTGAATGTTCCCCATTTGGTAGGTTTATGATCTAGAACAGCAGTAAAATACATGGCAACCGTAGCGCCTTTCTGGTATTTTTTGACATATTCGGGTTCAGTAATCACATAGCCTTCTATATGTCCATCAGGCGTGTAGGTCACATGTGCTTCTTTTACAGCACCACTTTCACCCTGCCTGTTTCCAATGTCGAAAAGAATGTGTGACTCAGTTGATTCAGGAAATGTATACCGTTGAAAACCGACTCTTTTGGTAGCCGTCAGTTCCGCCTTAATGTTGTAATCTTTCAATAGCACTGAGTAGTAACCCGAAGTAGCATGTTCGTCTTTCCTGTCGAAGCGAGAACGGTAACCTTCGTCAGGCTTTTCAAGAGTTCCCGGAACAGTCTGTAATTTGCCGGTTGTCGGTGCCAGCACGATTCCTCCAACCTGGAACTCATGAAAACTGGCAAATCCTTCAATGGATGCATCGCGTGAATCATATCCTACAGCTTCCCAACCTTGCAGGTTTCCGTAATGAGCATTGGTCGATGGTCCTAACTTTGCCATACCAAATGGTGCAGCTGCAGGTGTATAAAAGAACCAACGGCTGTGTGCAGTCCCTATATTCGGATGGACATACCGTGTAAGATCTTCGGAATAACTATTCTGAACGACCAGCATGCCGATCAGCATTATCAATTTAATCTTCATTTTCATATAAATTGTATTATTTCATTTCCCCTTTAATAATTGCAATACGGGCATAAAGTTCTGCCATACACGATTCATCCAGCAGCCATTTTGGTTGTTTCTTTTCATCCTTACGCCCGGTCCAGTCCTTATAAAGTAACCCTGATTCATCACGGGCATTCTCCCAGGCCCAATCAGCACTGGTAATAATAGCATCAACGTATTTCGAATTATGATCCACAGCGTATAATTCCTGGTAACCCCTGAAAAGCACCACCGTAAACCAGGGTAAATCATCGATATAAGGAATTCCTTTATCTGTTTTCTTTACAAAATAATTGTAACTACCTTCTGCCAATCGCCTGGCATTTCTCAGGTATTTTTTATCACCTGTAATCTTGTACAATCTAACTGATGACTGAATCATGGTTCCTGTGTTGTAAGTGTAGAAAACTTTATCCGGCTTTCCACTCACAGTGGATAGTGAATTCCAGATCACATGCAAGGTGCTGTCCTCCAAATGACTCATCATCCAGTTGTAAAACAATTTCCCTCTATCCAAATAGACTTTATCATGTGTCATCTGATATAATTTCAGGCAGAATACAGTGGCTTTTCCATTGGAACAAGCCGGTTTCTGATCCCGAACACCTTCCAGCCAGCTCACACCTCCACCAAAATCATCACTCCAACCGCTGTTGATAAATGTAAAAACCTCCTCCGCTTTTATCAAATACTCCTTGTTTTTAGTTGTCCTGTAAGCATCGATCAGATCAATGCCAACTAATCCGTTATCATCATAATACCGGTCGCTTTTATCCAATCTTAGCGGATAAGCCTGATAGCCGGGTGGTGTGCGTTTTTTGTCATAATAGTACCCGACAGCTGTAATCATGGAATCCTGAAATGCGATATACTTGTGTTTATTAAACTCCATCAATACGTTTGTTGCCGAAAAAACCCCACTCATAGGCCACAGAAAAGAAACCTCCTGAGCCTTCTTCCCTGTATTATCCTGGAAATAAGTCAAATCAGGCTTGTAGGTATTGGGATAATACTCTGAAAAAAGTCCGTATTTAGGTACCCGATACATATCCCATACTTTTTGGAATATCTGTTCCGCCCTGTCAAGATAGGGAGTTTTACGGGCTACGGCGTTCAAGGCAAAAACCGAAAGAACCATTATAATCAGCACAAACTTTTTCATACTCATTTTTTTATCTATTTGGCACTAAGAATTTCTTTTTTATAAAGAGACAATACACCATATGATTCAACAACAGCAGCCTGATTTAACACCCAATAATATCTTTTCGGGTTTGCTCCCGTCCAGTCTTCATAGAAAAATCCATCGGCAGTGCGGGCTTTTTTATACCCATTATTGATAAAATTATAATAAACCTGAATATAATTATCAGCATTACTATAAAGCGGTTGCAGGTCGATATACCCTCTGAGAAGTTTTGTATTAAACCAAGGGTCACTATCTGGATAGGTCAGGGCTATATTATTTCTCGATTTGACAAAATAATCATATGAACCCTGGGCAGAAGCAATGGCATCATTCAAATACATCTGATCCCCGGTTATCCGGTATAACCTGACACCATTCTGAATCATTACCCCGGTGTTGTATGTCCATTTCGTTTTATTTACTGCCCCGGATGAATTCATATCATTCCAATAGCATTTATCCGTTGGGTCGAGTAAATTTGCTTTCAACCAGGCATACTCGTTTTTGGCAAACGTAAGAACAGATGCTTTCTCTCCTGCAGGACAGGCATTATAGTATTCCAACAGGAACAGAGTGGCATATCCATTTGCACAAGCCGGCTTGTTGGAATTGGCATCATTGGCTATGTTTTTTTCATCTTCATTCCACCACATGGCACCACCAAGCAAATCGTCTACTCCACTTTTCAGAAAAGTAACAATCACAGATGCCCTGTCCAGGAATCGTTGTTGGGTTGTTATGTTATACGCTTCCAACATACTGATTCCAACAATTGAATTGTCATCATAAAAACGCGTTCCTCCTCCCGTAGTTCCATTTGTTGAAGAACCATATCCACCTATATTATTTCCATTGGCACCAGGTCTGAAATACTTCACATAATTATCAGCCAGTGAAGTATAATTTACATCATAACCGATCTGAGTTAATGAAGCCGCCCCGTTAAGAATACCCACGTATGACCACAAATAAGAGTTAGCAGGGTCCCCGGTTTGTATTGGGTTATTTTCCTTATAAAGACCGTTTGATAGCTTGTACTTCTGGTTTATCAGATCAAAAATTTCTTTGGCCCTCGCATTACATTTTACTGTATCAGTTACAACCAATGGTACAAAAGGTGTTACCGGGATATAAGGTTCTGAACCATCTCCACAGGACATCATAAAAAATGTAGCACCTAATAATAGTAAATTTCTCATTTTATTTGTTTTTTTACTCCTAAAGAGCAGACACTAAAAAAATGTTTTATTGAATTTTCATACAGCCTGAATCGAATCATTCAGACTGTATGCAATTTGATTATAATGGTTGGATATTTGAAAAAGTATGTATCATTAATCCGTTTGCATCAGTATTAATGGTAATCGTACATTTTTTCATATCAAGCGATCCGCTCATTTTCCACAAGTGATCCCATTGAGACCATGGGAATTCAACCAATTCGTAGAATGCAGGTGTTTCACTTCCCGTAGGTCGCTCTGTACTCACTCCATCTCTTCGTCCCCAACATTTATCAACTCCATTGACAGTTGCAATAAAATAATATCGCTCTTCAACCCAACTCAACCATGAAGGTGGATTTGTTTCAGGTCTGTCAGCAGAAATGAATTCAATGGAACAATTATCCCCTTTGAAAATACCATTTTGTGTATAAGCCAGAGTACCTATCACACCATAGGTTGCACCCCATATAGCCCTGATATTGCTTATTTTATCAACAGTCATGGATTGGGTATTCAAATCTACGATAATCCTGTAAACTTCTCCGGCAGCATTTGCAGTGACATTATACGTTCCTGATCCTTCTTTAATTTTGCCAGCTTCATCGGGATAGCAAACAAAAGCCGTTGAATCGGAAGTACTGCTCTTGAAAAAGATATTCCCGTTAACCGGAGCAGTTGTATAAATGATAAATACTCCTTCCCCTGAATTTCTCATGGACAAACCACCCACTCCGTTATTTTCTGTTGCAGTTCCGTATAAATAAAGGGTATTTCCTGTATAGTCAATCCCGGCACCCCTCGTCACAGAAATGGTTCTGGTCAGATTTGAACCTTTCACTATTCCTCCTTTTGAGGCAGTGACCGTCCAGATAACTTTGCCTGTGCTTGAGGTGACAATACCTGCTTTTCGCGCTATCGTATTCAGAAGTGCATTGTTCAGGGTCAGTCGGGGTTGAACTCCCTGGTCACTAAAGGTCCTGTATACAGGTTTTGAGAAATCACCACCTGCTTTATCAAACAACACTTCATATGTTGTATACCCTTGCGAAGCACCTCCACCTGTCCAGGATAGTATGATATTATCCGGTGAGACTACATTTATGGTTACTGAATCTGCCGATACTAAGGTTGTAGGGACAGTGAAATCAGCTGAAAATTCATATTCTTTGCTACAACTCATAACCATCAGAGCGAATGTGACAATCCATATTATTTTTTTCATAACATTTGTATATTTAATGATTACCAATTTGGGTTTTGTGTAAGGCTCTTGTTTAAGTCTCTCTCAGTTTGTGGGATTGGCCACAAATAATGCTTCAGTTTATTGAAGGTTCTTTTTTCAATTTGAACAAAGCCATTGTCAGTTCCTACCAGATCGTTAGTTTTTAGCCCATGGCACCAACCATTCATAACTGTTTCAGCTGTCCGCCATCTAATAATGTCGTTATAGCGGAGTCCTTCGAAAGCAAGCTCTGAGCGACGTTCGCGACGGACAATATCAAGTAAGTCCTGTTGGGAACCTGCCGGAAAATTCAACGCCAAAGGATTGGTAAATCCGGCCCTGGTACGTAATTGTTTTATCGTTGCATTCCACGTTGTTGCATCCAAAGTTCCTGCTACTGCAGCAGCTTCTGCATTCATTAATAATATATCTGCATAGCGTATTAATATGATATTTAAACCGGAAGAAAGCTTTACAATCGTACTGTTATCTTTATCCCAATATTTCTTTAGATAAAAACCGGTTGGTGTACAATCCGAACTAAATCCGTATCCATCTTTATCGCTTCCTTTATCACAATTAATGATAGAATAAGTGCCATCTGGCATTAAGTAGCTATTCCCTGTATAGATAATTGTGGCTGCTAAACGGGGGTCGCGGTTATCGTAGGGGGTTGCAGCTGAATAAACAGTGCTCTGATCGATTGGAAGCCCATCGGTAGCTACATAACTGTTGACCAATTCCTGAAGTGGAGCGAGGTTTGAATATCCACCCATCGATGGTGGAATAAACTGATATTCTACGTTCTGCTCTCTTGTCGTCAACATATATTGAATATCAAGAATTACTTCAGGATTCCCTTCGTTAGCAGCGTAGAATAATCCCTCATAACTTGGGAATAAACTAAACTGATTCTTACTTATTATATTATCAGTAATGGTTTTAACCTCAGGGTATCTACTATCAAATAACAACATTCTTGCCTCCAACCCCATGGCTGCATAACGCGTAATCCGACCTTTATCAGTTGCAGCATATGATTCAGGTAAATAATTATTCGTAATTATGTCTGTCAATTCAGCCAACAATTCTTTTACAACATCTGCTTTTGGTGTTCTAGCCAGCAATTGGGACTCGGCAATTGAGATTGTTTTAGTGAAAAATGGAATATCACCAAATTTTGAATACAACTCAAAATAAAGATATGCCCTGATCACTTTTGCTTCAGCAATGTATCTGTTTTTTAGTTCTGCAGTAAGCCCCGGCACTTTATCAATATTATCCAATAAGATATTACAGTTACGAATACCGGCATATTTACCCGACCAAACCGTTTGAACATAACCATCACTGGTTGAATATGACCCATTACCGATTGCCTGGTTTACAGCGAGACCTTTGCAGTATGCATTATCCGTAGCGGCATCACTATAGATCACTTCCTGAGCACTCATTAAGTTTGTGTAACAGGTATTTAAAGCATCTACTGCAGCCTCACTTTTATTCCAATACTGTTTATCACTTATTTGATCATAAGGAGTAACATTCATATCGACACAGGAAGTCGAGAAGAGTATAGTTAAAAATGAATACGTAAGTATTCCGAGTATAAATTTATTATTTTTCATGGTAGTATTCGATTTAAAGAGTTAAATTTAATCCAAAAGAAGTAACTGTTGCAACCGGGTAGATTCTTCCTCCTGAAGTTGATGTGGTTTCAGGATCCCATCCGCCAACCATTTTACTGATAGTCAATACATTTGATCCACTCATGAACACTCTAAGACGACTAACACCTATTTTCTTAGTCAACAAATTTGGAATTGTATAGCCAAGTTGAATGTTCTTCAAACGAATATAAGCACCGTTTTGAATCCAAAAATCAGATTTTGCTGCATTATTCGTTGATTCTGTACCAACGGTCAGACGTGGATAACTGGCAGTTGGATTAGTCGGTGTCCAACGGTCAATATGGAAGTCGAATGCCGGCCCTTCATTGTTGTTGTGAAAAGCTTCTACCGATTCTCCACGTAACCATACACTCCGTTGACCAACACCTTGCCAGAACATGGAGAAGTCCAACCCTTTAAAATTCAAACTGTAATTAATTCCAAATGAATAACGTGGAAATGGATTCCCTAACACAAAACGGTCATCAGCATTTATTATTCCATCGCCATTTTTGTCAATATAGCGTATATCTCCGGGCTTTGGGGTTACTCCATCCAAATGTGGTCCGGCAGTAACTTCAGCAGCATTTTGAAAAAATCCGTTTGAACGATAGGCATAATAGGAATTGATGGCATATCCTTGTTTAATAATCGTATTGATATCATATCCGTTAATCCATTCCTGCCCACGTGTGTCAATCACTTTATTCTGGCTGTCGAATATGTTGGCTGTCAGGCTGTGTTGTATTTTTCCGGTTTTAAACTTATAATTTATCGAAGCTTCCCATCCTTCATTCTGAACTTTACCGGCATTTTGGATAGGACTTCCACCTCCAAAAGTGGAAGGAACAGGTAATCCAATTAAAATATCATAGGTCATATTGTGGAAATAATCGAACACCAAATTCAATGAATTATTAAAAAAGCCAATGTCCGTCCCTAAATCAAACTCACTGGTAGTTTCCCATTTCAAGTTGGTGTTTACAGAAGAAACACTGGAAACATTCACAACATTGTTATTGAAACTATAAGCACCACTTGATATAGATACTGAAGGGATATAAGCATAATCTGAAATACGGTTATTTCCTACCAGCCCCCATGACGAACGAACTTTGATAGTTGGAAGATTTTTTCCAACCTTTGTATAGAAGGGCTCTTCAGAGATTCTCCATGCTCCTGACAGGGATGGGAATAGTCCTGATCGGTTCCCTTGAGCAAATTTTGATGAATAGTCATTGCGCAAATTAAATTCAAAAAGATATCTTTCTTTATAGTTATAATTCAAGCGTGCAAATGCTGAGTATATGGACCAATCACTTGCCCAACCCTGATTATCAACATTGGTGGATTGATAATTAGCCAATATATCAAAGTTCGGGCTATCAATCTTACGTAAAGTTTGAAAACTGTTGTCTTTTCCTCCTTCGTAGGAGGTACCTGCCAGGACTCCGAAAGTATGATCACCTAACTTTTTGTCATAAGTCAACATAAGATTGGAAGTCATGTTCTCGTTTCTGTCAAAATATTCTTTGATATGATTTTCGGTGTCACCAGAATTTGGAATCGCCTGACGGTTTTCATGAGTACGATTGTTATAAAGTTGACCTCCCATCATTCCTTTTAATTTCAACCCATCAACAATGGTGAACTCACCATTAAAAGAACCTGATATATCATCATTTGAATTCAGACTATATCCACCCACTTCAAGACGAGCTAATGAATTTGCGTTACTTCCTGAAGGATAATTATACTTTCCATCAATTTTAATCGGATAAATAGGAGGCATGCGCATTACCTGTTCCAGTATCCAGTCTGTCCAATAAGCGTTATCTTTCACTTCGTTACGTGCATAGGAAACGTTGACACCATATTTAAATCTTTTAGTTAATTGTGTCTCAATATTTAACCGGGCATTATATCGTTGCAAACCATAGTCCGGTCCCTGGAACAAGCTTTTTTGATTCACATATCCGAAAGAAAATAATATGCTTGTTTTTTCACTTCCACCACTGATTGAAAAATTATGCGATTGTTGAGGTGCAGATGATTTGTAAATATCGTTGATCCATTTATCATTTACACCACCATTCCTATAGGCATTGATTTGATCAGGAGTGAAAGCGATACTTTTTCCGGAATTCACTAAAGCCTCATTTCTAAGTTCACAATAAATCCATGAATCTACAGGCTTAGGCAAACTGGTAACTCCTTGCGAACCATAAATGAAATCATAATTGACTGTTACTTTGTCTTTGCTTCCCTTTTTAGTTGTAATTAAAATAACACCATTCGAAGCACGCGAACCGTAAATAGCTGTTGAGGATGCATCTTTAAGTACCGAAATATTCTGAATATCAGAAGGATTTACATTCTGAATATCTCCAATCATTCCATCGATCAAAACCAAAGGATCATTGTTATTGAGAGTGTTATTTCCGCGGATATTAATACTCGGGCGGTTGCCTGGTTGCGAGTTTGTTTGTTGAATCGTTAAACCCGGCGTAGTCCCTTCCAGGGCTTCAACGATATTAACCACCGGTTTATTTTCAAGCTCTTTCATCGAAACAGATGAAACTGCTCCGGTCATATTTACCTTTTTCTGAGTTCCGTAACCAACAACGACAACTTCATCTATTGTTTTTGAGGTTTCAACAAGAACAACATTCATAGTTTGTCTTCCGGCTTTCAGTTCTTGCTTTTCATATCCAATATATGAAAAGACTAAAATTGCGTTGTTGTCGGTTACATTGATGGAATATCTTCCTTCTAAATCGGAAATCGTCCCAATGGAAGTTCCTTTTATAAGGATACTTGCTCCAAGAATCGGACTACCATTTATCTCTGAGATAGTACCTGAAATTCTTCCTGCCTGTCCAAAGACTTGTTGCCCACTAAATAATAGAAGAAGCAACAGAAAAATTGAAGTTTTTTTTGTCATGATTTAATTATTAAATATTAGGAATTAAGATTAATATTTTTGATATTTCGATATTTTGTTGATTATATGGTTTTTTACTTCTTTTTATGCTTTATGTCTCACATAGGCTTTTATTGTTGCGCATTCTTTACCTTCACTTAGGCCATAAGGACGAATTGTATATTCCAGAACAGCTGCAGGTACAATAAATGTCTCTGCATAATGCACCACATAAGAAGTGAATGCATTTGTCGGACTTTCAACAATGGCTTCTGCCCCCTCTATCAGGTTTAAAACATTTACACTGTCATTCGTATAATGTAAAACTTTTTTCGAAAACCAATGTCTACGAGTTTCGATAAATTCATTTTTGTGCAAACCGGTGCGTTCTTCCACCCAGCCTTCGCCTGTAGCAACTGTTTCAACCTGACCAACCAGATTTTCAAGACAATATTCTGTATCTCGTTCGTATTGAATCACTTTCTTTCCATGTTCTAAATTAATGGCACGAGGTTCACCATCCATACCCAATCGGTCCCAGTCATAAAGTTTAAAGGTGAAAATGTACGGGGTTGCGCTAATTTCAAGTACCATGCTATTCGATCCCGAACAGTGAATAGTCCCGTTAGGTATTAAAAAGTGATCGTGTTTTTTAGCAGGAAAGACATTTACATATTTCTCGGCATTGAATATTGATCCAGTATCTTGAGCTTTGTGAAGATCTGCGATCATTTCCTGATGATTCACTCCTGTTTTTACACCCAGATAAACCGTTGCATCTTCTTTTGTGTCAAGCATGTAATAACTTTCATCCTGGGTATAGTTCATTCCAAAAGCATCCCGTATATATTGGGTGGTCGGGTGAACCTGCAAACTCAAATTACCACCCCCCATTGTATCCAGGAAATCAAAGCGTATGGGGAATTCCTTTCCGAATCGCGATACTACCGGCTCACCGAGCAATTCATTACTTTTGTATAAAACAAGATTAATACATGGCATTTCGAAAAGTGTACCTTCAATTTCAAATAAAAGGCTATTTTCTTCGGGTACTCCATCGAATGCCCAGGCATAATTCACAGCTTTTTTATCGAGTCCACAGACCTCTTTCATCCATTGTCCTCCCCAGGGTCCGGGATCAAAATATGGCACCAGCCTGAAAGGGGTTTTTATGATAGCATTCATTCCATCTAACATGGTAGAGGCCTTTATCATCTTTGGTTCATTCGCTTTGTTTGTATCCAGCCAATAGTCGGCTCTATCAAATAGTTCCTGCTTTAATTTGTCGCAAATCCGCCAGTCCACAAAATATCCCCGTTTATATTGTATGCCCGGTGTTTCATCCTGATTATATATGCCCAGGTTGCAAACCTTTTGTTGACGTTGACGTAACTGAATTTCCCATCGGGCCATATCTGCGTATACCAGACAGTCATATTCATCAATAATGCTTGCAGCTCCACTACCGTAAACAATCACCAATCCGGTAGTTTCTTGTACTTTCTTGCGTAGATTGTCAGCTTTCTCAGGATCAATGAAATCAGAGTATGATAACCTGGTTATATATCCGAAAGTGGCATCGTCCGTCACATCCGGGAAAGTCAATTCCCTGATTTGATCCTCCGGAAGGAATGCAAATGTCGATTGAATAAACAAATCCGCTTCAAGCTTTTTGAACTGTTCCATCAGTTCATTATGATTAACCCCCTGATAACATTCTACCACCAATACATAATGGCATGAGTCTGATTCCTTGATTTTTCTCTTTAACTCTTCGATGATAGTCTCCCAATCTGAAAATAGATTTCCCGGAATGGAAATGAAAGGTTTTTTGTTGTAGTTCGACATTTTAAGTAGTTTATATTTAAAAAAAAGTTTTATCTAATGATTGAATTTACACGTTGAATTTATTTGGAAGTAATTGAATCTACAGGAGGGACATATGATGAATCTATAAAAGACTGGTGATGAATCTATAAAAGACTGGTTTGAACCTATAACTCAATAAATCAATTCGATATTTAAATTAGAAATCTATTGTAAAATGTGTTTTATTTAAAATAATACCTGATGCAATTAACTTAAGCCGGGAGTAATAGCTTTAATTGTTTTCTTAGTTTGTAATCAGTTGATTATACATGAGTTTGAATTTGTTTTTAGTAAAGATGAATCTATTCTCGAAACAAACCATTACACAATAAAATAAATAAGTTACATGATTCACACCTTGTCATTTTTTTCTCCTGATTAAAAAGGAATACCCCCCTCCTATCAATCTGCTTTCAATTCTCAAACCTGCAACTAAAATTAATCCCATCAAAATCAAACTGATTGCTTCCCAAACCATTACTTTAAATAATACGATGCAAAGATGATACTGTTATTTGATAAAAATGTATAACTTTGTTGCGATTCACTTGTACTATCTTACGATTACATTATTTTTATATTATGCCACAGCAAAAACAAGGTTTTAAAGGACAGAGACTTATAGCCATCAGTCCGGAAATAATACTGAACAGTCAGTATAATCCTATTAACAAAGCCCTTTATATTACGAAAATCGGGTTCTTCCCCGCCGTAAAATATCACTACAATAACAAAGAGAACGGAGTCGATTATTATATCCTGATTTACTGTACTTCCGGAGAAGGTTGGTGCAACATTGCGGACAAAGAATTCTCCATAAAAGAGAACCAGTATATTATTCTTCCGCCAAATACGCCTTATAGCTTTGGAGCAAATGCTTCCAATCCGTGGACCATCTACTGGATTCATTTCAAGGGTGCTTTGGCTCCTTCATTCTTTAATCCACCCGTATCACCCCGTCAGATCTTACCGGAATCAGATTCAAGGCTTCAGGATCGAATCCAGTTGTTTGAAGAAATATATGCCAACCTGGAATTAAGTTTTCAGAGCGATCATTACAGCTATGCCGGGATTTGCCTCTTTCACTTCCTGGGCTCTTTCAAATTCGTTGATCAGTTCCGCAGAATCCGTAACAAGAACATTACCGAAAAGGGATTTAGCGAAAGAGTCATCTATTATATGCGCGAGAATGTAGAAAACAACTTAACCCTGGATCATATTGCAAAGCACTTCAACCTCTCCCCTTCTCATTTTTCAGCCCGTTTTCAGCAGGAAACCAAGCAGTCGCCCATAAAATACTTCATTACTCTCAAAATTGAAAAAGCCTGCCAATATATAGAACTATCGGACATGAAAATCTCCGAAGTGTTCCCCATACTCGGATTTCAGGATGGCGCCTATTTTAGTCGGATGTTTACTAAGATTATGGGCATTTCCCCCACGAAATACAGGGAACGGGAAAGGCATAGCTAACATGAAAAATAATAAACAGATTTGCTTTTACCTGGAATTAAGGAATAGAAACAATTAAATGTCACATGTTAAAATTAAATATTGCAGTATCTGTTTAAAAGATTAGAATACGGATAGAAAATTTAAATCTTTCACAAATATAACATGACATCCCTTTTAGTATATAATTCAAAACTACAGAGAATATAGAACATTGATTTCATTTCCGGTTTAGCAATTTAGTTTATTGATTTCATATAACTTTTGGTTCCGTTGGCTTAGTGGAGGCTTCTCAATAGATAGTTCTTTTAACTAATAAACAATCCCCCGCAAGTCTTTCAACCTGCAGGAGATCTTCTTCTGTTTTTAGTGACGGCTTCGCTTCGAGCGATGCCGTCACTATAATCACCTAAGCAACCACCACATACGTAGAGTCCGATACATTACTTCCATCTTCTTTCACTACAAACAGATAGCAGCATTCCACATCGTCGGCACTGATACCGGCATACGAAAGCAGGATCGATCCCATTTCCTGGTTGCCGCGTACCTGGCGTGCAATGACCAGTTCACCTGTTTTTAGCAAGGCCAGCGCGACCACTTCATCGGTTGCAGAAACCTTTGGCATCAATGTGGAAGTTTTATAACTGAGGGTTATCCCTGCTGCCCCGGCAATTGCAGTAGGCACGATCACCCTTGGCAATGTCCCGTTCGATAATACCAGTTTGGTATAATCGATTACAGGAACGGCTCCTGTTTTATTCACTGCACCCGGCAGATTGGCTACCAAAAAGGCATTAAAAGCTGAAAAGATAACCGGGCGTTTTGGAAAACCGATATCCGCGATTCCACCCAATGCTTCGTAGGCATCCACGATAAGTTTAAAACTTGCCCGCTGTTTCTGTTGGGCGATTGAATTCACATTTTTGGGCATAAACACTTTTGCCCTGATTACATTTTGACCACGATAAACGGTGGTTACGAAATTGGCCATTGACTGGCGCATCTGACCCGTTAGGGGATTTTGAGCTAATGACATAATTTTAATTTTTATAAATTCAGTTAATTGTAAATTATTTCTGTCATTGGGGATACGAGCTCTTATCTCTTTCTGACGATGTAAAATTAAGTCACTATAAAAAATCTCACATGCAAGTTGCATGGTAACTTGCATATAATAATTCGTAAGCTATTAATAGACAACGAAATAAAAATGTATGTTTTTGTTAAGAATTTTGCAAACATTGCATGTCGGAGTGTTTAAAACACTAACGGCTTCACGCAATGTGAAGCCGTCAGATACAAAAAAAGATTTAATTTAGTCTTAGAATAAAACTTTAATTCAAATACAAATGAAGATTCTATTGTCAACTATTAGAAACATTTTAAAATTATTCTTTATTCAATCAATAACATGACATCATTCTTCAATACTTTTGTATCTTCATCAAGTGAGTTATCTTTTATCGGAGAAATTAAAGATTCAATTTGTTTTCTTGCTGTAGGATTTACCTGAAGTTCCTCACGTGCATAATTCAGAATTGCTGTCCATTTTAGATTTGGTGAATCTTTATAATCATTCGTTTTTTCTATGGCACTCAAATATAATTCCCGGCCGGAATCATACAAACCCTTTCTAAAATCAACTAATCCCCTGGTTGCTAACAAACAAATTTCCGTGGTATGGTCAGTCACTAAATCTGATTTGATCTGTGAAAGATAATGTTCCGCCTTTTCAATATCATTATTCAAAGCACACGCATAAGCGATATTGTTGATCATTTCCGCATTTTGAGGATTAGCCTGGAGTCCAATCTTTAGTATTTTCTCAGACAATTCATAATTTTTTAAATGAATCGTTGATAGGTTCGCTGCAAATAAAACCGGTCGTTTTGCAAAGGGCATATCTTCAATCCAATCGCAGGCAAACTGGATGGAATCATCATATTTTCTTCTGTTAAAACTCGACAAAGCACACGATTCATAAAAACTATTATTTGTAAGGCTATGTATGGTTAGTAAATCAACATCTTGAATCAATGAATTAGATGCAGCCCACTCAGCCTGTGCCAGGCTATTATCATTGGGATCAATCAATGAAGTGTGGAATAGTTTTCTTGATTTTTTAAAGGACCCGTTTATGTATTCCACCGTACCAATCGAACTGGCTAATTCAGACATACTGGCAAAGGAATAATTTCCGGAGTCAAGGATAGTTAACCCTCTTTTTATATTCCCGGAGTTCTTATCCAGCATGGATGAAATCGAAATCTCAGAGGCTAACAGCCAGGGATCATTTTTTATCAATTCATTTTTCTTTAAAACATACAGTGCCTTTTCCTTGTCATTTAAATGAAGATGTAATCTTGCAGCCGATCTTATAATAAATCTGTTATTTTTGCCAAGAAATAATGCTTTATTAATTGCTGAAACTGCCTGTTCTATTTGTCCTATGCTGATATAGCAACGGGATAATTCAACATATAAAATCGGATTCGAAGGATAATCTGAAATTTTTAATTTAAAACCGTGTATTTTCTTATAAATTGCATCAACAGATATACAATTAAATACATTTTCATCATTAAATTCATCTTCTTTTTGTTCATACTTCTTCTTTTCTGAAACTAAAATCGCCGAAGCTAATGCTTTCTGGGTATTTGTTGAATCGTTTTTATTCTCAAGTATAAATTTTGCAGCATCTTTTACTTTCCGTAATGTTATCTGGTCGTTTGACACTGCCGCACTTAACAAATCAGCTGCAAAGGGTACAGATTTGTTTAATTCCCAGTCATGAATATAGGAGTCAATAGAAAATAACGAAACTTTATTTTCTATACGGTTGCTAATTAACTCCCCTAATCGGGCGGTTTTGGTAAAACTTTTCCAGTTTGGAACAACCCGTCTGTCTGTATTGGTAAATATTATGGCCATACTACTATAGTTTTAATAAGTCCAATTCAGCCTTCCGGTGTAGTATATTTAGTTTACTTACAAATCGCTCCATACTATAATTACTCCTTTTACTTTTTATGTTTTGTGGATGTCCTCGTTTAACTGGATTTGGATGACAGAGAAATTCTATCAGTTGAATGATATCAACTTTTAATGACTCAATTGGAATTGAATTCCTGATTTCAATTAATGCTGTATGAAATGCATTCTGCAAATAGGGTTCATCATTTGTAAACGACATGCTGATACCTATCGGCATCAAAACTCTCAGGTTTTTCATAATATGCGCTGACATGCTTATCCCGGAAATATAATAGGTAATCATACTTCCTAACAAAAAACAATCAATCGCATAATTTCGCTCGTGCCATTCATCTTGTTTATATTGATACCAGATTTCCGGAGGCGCGTAATTCTTATCCCCGGAATATGAATATTGATCATATGGACCTCCTAATGCCGGACACATGGATCGTCCTAAATCACCAATTTTCGATTCACTTTTAAACAAAAGTATATTGGAGGGTTTTATGTCCTGATGGGATACTTCAATACCATGAAGTTGTTTAATACCTGTAGCAATATCATGCAATGATTTTAATTTCCAGGAAAAATCCAATGACTTTGAAAAATTCAATTTATGACGGACATCCCCATCTGCCAGATTAAAAATCAAATAAGGAACCAATGGATAAGTATATCCGGTCATAGTTTCTTCTCCGGAACCAATTACAAAAGAAACTTTTGTAACCCGCTTATCCTGACAATAAGTTGACAGATTCTTTTCATATTGAAAGGCATTTGACATGATCTGCATATTCTCCATAAAGGTTTTATCCATTTCGGCGAATCCGTTTATATTAAATGCCTTCATAAAATACTTCCGGTCTAATTTTTCAACTTCATAACAGACCGAAAAAAAACCACCGGTATCCCCGGTATCTTTAACGATTTTCTTTACTACTTTCCAACCTTGTTGGAGTGTCCTGCCTTCTAAATTGTGAGCTGCGATGTCTTTCATGTAATGTTTAATTTAAGGTTATATACTAACTATCTGAATCTCTCAAGAAACAAAAAAAACTACATTAGGCACACAGACCACATTATTTATTTACAATTTATTCATTAATCTACCATTTACTAGTGACCATTTACTAGTGACCATTTACTATTGACTATTAACCACTTACTATTAATTTCTTACTATTGACTATTCTTCTCACTAATTACCTTAATCAACTAATTAGCCAATCAACTAGTAAACCAATCAACTTAATTAACCAATTAACTAATCAACCAATCAACTACCCACTATTCACTACCGTCTCTTCCTCTGCTTTTCCTCTTTCTCCAACC
Organism: Paludibacter sp.; assembly: GCA_028710415.1. Taxonomy (GTDB): domain Bacteria; phylum Bacteroidota; class Bacteroidia; order Bacteroidales; family Paludibacteraceae; genus Paludibacter. The sequence goes on from JAQTUE010000018.1 coordinate 43,234, forward strand.
CGAAATTTTCAAATGCTTGTTTCAACCGGTCAAGAAATGGGGTCTTGTCATACCGGCTCGTGGCTTTGGTAAGTTTCACTTCCACATCCTTCATTTGCAGATCAAATAATCCACTAAAGTATGCTATCAATTCTTTGCGGGTGAGTTCCTTTTTATTTTTTCGCTCAATAATATTCTCTTTATGCAGTGCTGCCACCAGTTCAATCAAATCGGTAACACTGGCATTCCAGGAATAGGGAGTGACTAAAGCAGGTGGCATTGACTGCAGGGATTCAATTTTTTGAACTGTCAACACTTTCATTTCCAGTTCGAGTTTCTTAGTATAGCGGTCTATCTCCAGCAGACAAAGAGTTTCATAATCAGGAGTCACCGAAATTTTATTTTGTATATACGTGTTACGTTCCGATTGTAATACCATGAATTTAAAATCATAGAGTTGATCCTGCATGAAATTCAATTTTGAAACCGTATTGGGTAACTTGTCACATTTCCGTTTCAAATCCTCTAAATCAAATTTATAATAATTGAAAATCCGATCGGAATTATTTCGTTCAATCCGGATCATTTCCTCTTTTGTTTCTTTGATTACTTCTTCCGTACCGCAAGTAATAAGTACCTTGAAATAAAACGAATAGAATTCATCACCATAATCACCGTTTTTATCCCTGCGGCAGAATTCAGTCACCTTGCGTGCGAAGGTCTCGATGTCATTCTTCAGGGTAATCAGAAAATTGATTTCAGTACCTTTGCTAAAAATCACTTTGTTTTGATTTTCAGGGAATCCTTTCCAGTTCTTAATATCATTCAAACATCCCGAAGCATAGTCATACGAGATATGAACATCCCTTACTTGTTTCATTACCTCCTCCAATTCCACCAGAAAATTATTGTAATACGTATCAAATTCAACCTGGCAGAAATGAACTATTTTTCCATCGATCTCAGTTTCTACAATCGATGGTTGCAACAATGCATCATTAAATACTTTTAGGGATGCTAGAAAATAGGCATTTAAATATTTTGCTTTCTCTGTATTCATTCAGGTTCAAATTTAACAATAATCAATCAATTATCTAAATCGACAACAAATATACATTTTATTTATATTAATTCCTAATATATTCGTTTCTATTATCACCTATTTTAACCGATTCAGTTTTGGTTTGATTTATTTGTTTAAAGATAGTAGGTAGTTTTTGCCCGAAGCCGACTTCTGTTAAATAACAGTGTTATCAGTCATGAGAATTCTGTTGTTCATTATTGAAATAATTTCTGTGAAAATTCAGCCAGTTGCTGACGCCAAAATTTCCACTCATGGCCCGCTACCATTTCATGTGCTTCGCAGTTAATTCCTTTCTTCATAAGCATATCTATGAAATTTAAGTAGCCCGGAAAACGAATGTCTTTACTACCACAGCTTATCCATAAAAGTTTAATTTTATTATTTACATCATTGTGATTATCCAGAATACCCGGAATATATTTATCAATTTGAAAATCTCTGTCGCTTAAGATTCCAGCACTGAATTCTCCAATCCAGGAAAATGTATCCATGTTTCGAAGTGCAATTACAAAGGCTTGCCCTCCACCCATGGATAAGCCTGCTATAGCTCTGTTTTGCGAACCATTAGCAACCCGAAAACGTTTTTCTACTAGCGGAATAATATTAGATATTAATTCATTTTCAAGAGTTGTTATTCCTTCAGGAGAACTGCCACCAGACCATGATCCGTCAGTCATACCATTAGACATAACAACAATCATTGGTACAGCCTTTTTTGCTGCAATCAAATTTTCTAAAATTACATCAGCTTTTCCATCTTTGTACCAGCTTGTTTCACAATCGCCACCTCCATGCCTTAAATAAAGAACAGGAAATTTTCGTGAGGCTTCAGTTTCATATTCTGCAGGAGTGAATACAACCAAATCTTTCATTTTATTGAGTGGAGTAGAAAAATATTTAATAATGTATATAGTACCATGTGGTATTTTCTGTAATTCATCAAATCTTTGTTGAAAACCTGACACTTCAACGATACTAGCATCCAATGCCTGGCCCGCCTTTACTTTTGGATTTGCTAAGTCAAGACACCTGACACCATCGATAAAAAAGAAATACTCATAGACTCCAGGAGCAACCGAGTTGATAGTAATACTCCAAATACCGGCAGTATCTCTACTCAACTCTTTGGAAGGATTATCCCAACCATCAAACATTATATGCACTTTGTTTGCTATTTTTGCTTTGATTCGAAAAGTTATGCTGTTGTCGGCATTAACAATGGGTGAGAAAGGAGAGTTGGGTCCATTCCACCAACCTTTTGTAGAATAATTGTTTTGCATGACTTGTGCATGCAAAAGTTGAGTATTTAGAATAAAAATGAAACAAAGTAATAAAAATAATTGAGTATTTTTCATATTTAGGTCGGAAGAATTAATATAAAATTTTGAGTATTTTTTATCCTTATTTTATTTCCAAATTGGCTTTCCAGCAATAAGTGCCAACACAACCGGGTTTAAGCTTTATATTAGCATATTTACCTTTGTACTGAATGCAAAAATTTTCATTCGAATAGGAATCATTCGATACTATAAGTACTATTTTACCATCGGGAGTTTTAAAAGCTACATTCGGCAAAACCTGTATATTGTTGATTAACGCGGTACGCATTACTTCTGGACGTTCTTCATCTTGTGTTAAGCTAAGCGCTTGTTCGCCAGATGCAGTAGAAGCAATGCGACTCGATCCGGGACAAACAAATTTGGATGCATGACCTATAACGTAGTAGGCGAGGTTGCGCGTAACAATATTGCCATCGATAGAGATAGCTCCTTGACACATAGTACAACCTCCATTATCGGTATGCGGGTTGTTTTGCAAATCCCCGGCTAGGTTCCATAGTATGACATTTTTGCTCCAGTTTCTAGATGTATTGACTATCAAACGTTTTACCTGTCCTGCAATATCAAAAGCTTTACCGGGAGTATCCACAACCATTTGTTCTGTAAAATAGATATTCTTGTCAGGACGTGCATTATGCAATATACTCATTGTATTTATATCTCCTCTGTAATTATGAAAGCCGCTGCCGTCGACATAATCTCCTATAACAGGATCGCTGAGTAAGGTAAGCGGGTAATCCGGGCGATCACAATTATGATCAAAAAGAATTATTTTTGAAGTGATGTCTTTTTTTCTAAAAGCCGGAATTAAATAATTTTTTAAAAAGGCCTTCTGCTCATGATTAAACCATGGCATACTCGGGGTATTATTTGAATTTAAGGTTTCATTTTGAATTGTAATGGCATCTATCGTAATGCCCTCATATTTCATTGCCTGAATGTATTTTACAAAGTAATTTGCATATACATCATAACATTCCTTTTTCAAAGCTCCTCCACGAACATTAGCATTCTCTTTCATCCAAACAGGAGCTGACCACGGCGATCCCATAATTTTAATATCTGTATTTATCTTAAGTATTTCTTTCAAAACAGGTACCACGTCTTTCAAATCTTGTGAAAGAGAAAACTTTTTCAGATTATAGTCAGTTTCACCTTTTTCAATATCATCATATGAAAACACAAAACTATTCAAATCAGATGCTCCTATGCTTAACCGCAGATAACTAACACCGACGTTTTCAACAGCAAAAAGCTCTTTTAGAATTTTTGTTCTTTCTAAAGGTACCATTTTCATTAATAATTCAGCACTGCCTCCCGTCAATGCAAATCCAAACCCATCCATTGATTGCATTTTCTGATTATCATCAACTACTATTGGATAAATTCGCCAAGGCTGTTTGTCTTCAAAAACTATTGTGTCATTTTGTTTTTCGAGCAACTCACCTCTGTTGGGAGTTGTAACCCACGAATCTACAAAGGTTTTGATTGGACTTTCGGCTTTTACTTTGGAAGGAAGTACAACAAACAGAACTGCTGTACAAAGAATTAATTTAAGGTATTTCATAATAAATATTTTATATTGAAGTATTATTAGCTATGCATTAAAAAGAACCAAATCAATAGTAAAAAAGAAGAGTGCAGAAACGACAATTCGCTCTACACTCTTCCGCCTTAAAAAAAACTAATTTATAGAGTTGTACAGTTTCACAATTACAATCAAATGTCTTCTTTTTAAGTCCAACCAAGTACTAACAGTTTGAAAATATCTGGGTATTTCAGTTACAATTAGTGTCAATAGCTATCTGATAAAGACATCATCTCCAGTTTGGTTGGATTTATACTTTTATCTTTTGGTGTAAATATCAGCGTAAGTTCTTTGCCAGGCAATAAATCAAAATAATTATCGCTAAAAAACCCTTCAATACCTGCAAAATTTAGATATAAATCTTTGGCTAATACAACTGTTTTCAATGTAATTTGCCAGTCAGTACCTTGTTTTACTACTTTAAATTCAATATTAGGTTTTGGTAATTGCAAGTTTTTAGGTTGCGTAAAGAAGTAGGTTTTTTTAGCCAAAATTCCATTGTTAGTCTTTATAGAAAGTGCTAAATATGTATTAGAAACGTTTTGAGTCCAATGAATTGTTGGTTGAACAGAAACAGTTGAAACAGAATTTGCCTTTATTATAACCGGTTGAATAGATGATTGAAGTATCTTTCCAGAAAAATCGCAAACGTTAATTTCCAATTTTGCAGGTATGTCTTTCAATTTATCGGATACAACTGCAATACATGTATTATTTTCATTTTTATATGCAGAAATGATAATCGGTTCAAATGAACGTTTAATTTCGTATTGCAAGGCTTTCCAGCGGTGAAAGTAATCGCAGCTTGACCACGATGCTACTGGCCAACAATCGTTAATTTGCCAAACAATAGATCCCATATTGGTTGGCATCGCCCTACGATGGGATTCGATAGCAAACTGAATGCCATAAGCCTGTAAAACCTGACCAACATATAGAAACTTTTCAAAATTATCCGGAATGTGATAATACATTTTCATGTAATCCTTTATTGCCATATTTCCAATACCACTTCGTTGATGAGCTTTCATTACTTCAGATTCGATATTATAATCTTCCGGAAGAGCATATTTTTTTACTGTTTCAAATTCAGGGAAGGACTGAAAACCATATTCACTCATGAAGCGACCAATATTTGTAGCATATTTCTCAAATGGCTCTCTGGCATGCCAAACACCCCAATAATGCACATCACCATCGGGATTGTTATTACTTGAATATTTCCCAGGAACAATGCTTGATGGAGAAGACTGCCAATATGCAATTTCAGGAGTATTTTTTTTTACAGCAGCAGGTAAAATATGATTAAAGATGGTGTCATAAGCAGCCCAAATTTGCTTTCTTTGCTGTTCTGAATAATTCTTTTGCCAGCCCCATCCACCATCTTTATTTTCATTTTGCCATGCAATATCAATCTCATTGTTTCCACACCAAAGAGCAATCGATGCATGATTTCGTAAACGTTGTACTTGATATTCAGCTTCTTTTGTGATGGATTTCAGAAAGGATTCGTTACCTGGATAAAGTGAACATGCAAACATAAAATCCTGCCAAACTAATATACCATTACGATCGCATAGCTGATAGAAGTATTCATCTTCGTAAATACCTCCACCCCAAACACGAAGCATGTTAATATTAGATTTTACTGCAGTATCTATTTCCCAATCGTATACATCTTTTGTTACTCTATTTAAGAACATGTCATTTGGAATGTGATTTTCACCTTTTGCGAACACAGGAATTCCATTTAATTCGAAATAAAAGGAATGACCAATACTATCCGGTTTTTGAACTAAACGCAAAGTTCGAAGACCTATTTCTTTGCTCTTGCTATCCGAAGAGTTACCAATATTTATTGTAGCTTTAATATCATACAAATTAGGTTTTCCTAGTCCATTTGTCCACCAGCGTTTAGGGTTATTTATTTGAAAAGGGATATTTACATCATTGTTCCCAATCTTTAGTTGAATTTCTTTTTTTATTGCAGGCTTACTGTCAATCGAAATTTCTATATTGGCAACTTGATTCTTTGTCGATTTAACCTGCAATTGACCATTCAAAACTGCAAGTTTGTCTGACAAAGATTTTTGTTTCACATAGAAATCTTCAATTTTTACATTGTTCCAGGCCAAAACAGATATTGGTTTCCATATGCCAGAGGTGACAAATCGAGGTCCCCAATCCCAGCCAAAATGATAGGGCGCTTTACGAACAAAAGGACTCACTAACTGATCTCTTGTCAAACCACCATTTTGAGCCTGATCATTTACTGCTATCAATCTTAATCCATAATCTTTCAAGAGCTTGAGACCTTTGTTAATTGGTGAGTGAAAATAGATATATAATTTATTTTCACCTTGTTTCGCAATAGCCTTACAATCGACAGTCCATTCCAGGAACATATTATCAGCTGAAAGGATTTTCTTATCGTTTAAATACACTTCTGCATATGTATCTAAACCCTTGAAATTTAATTCCAGATTTTCTTTACTTAGAAATTCCGGGGATAAATTAAAAGAAGTTTGATAAACCCAATCTGTTTTATCAATCCACTGAAGTTTGTGTTCGTTTAATCTATAGAATGGATCTTCTATCAATTTATTGGATAATAAATCGGTATGTACACATCCTGGAACTGTAGCCGAATGCCAATTAGTTGAATCAATCTGTCTAAATTTCCAGCCATCATTAATTTTGAAAGAAAGTGGGCTCGCTTGTAACAAAGTTGAAATACTTAGTAGTACTGACATCAACAACACACTTGATAAAGTTTTATTTTTAATCATTTCTGACATTTGATTTTTTTGTTTTTCTAATTTCCTCTAAGCAATTAATTAAAATGGGGAAAGCAGGATCTGTCATATTATGACCATATCCACCAAGTTCATACAATTCAGTTTTATTATGACCCATAACCTTCATCATTCGCATTAAATAAGCATTTTCTTCATATCTTCCTAACATTTCCATTTCACGATCTCCGGTAATAAGAATCATAGGGGGTGCGTCTTTCCTGACATAATAAACAGGTGCAAATTTATCAATCAAAGGTTGTGTGTCTGGGATTCCTCTCTCTCGTCTAATTGTAAAATGAGTTATCATTTGTCCGCTGAGAGGGATAATAGCTGCAATTCTGTTTGCATCTATATTATATCTACCGAGCCATTCTTTATCCAAACCAATCATTGCAGCAAGGTAACCGCCTGCGGAATGTCCAGAAATAAATATTTGATTGGTGGTTCCACCGTAATTTTCAATATTCTTGAAAACCCAGGCTACAGCTGCAGCAGCATCTTCAATGTAAGCAGGACATTTTACTTTTGGATTTAACCTGTAGTTCACTGCTATAATACAATATACTTTATTTTTGAGTTGTTCCGGAATGAACTTTTCTCCTTCAGTTAAACCTCCACCGTGGAACCACACAATAGTAGAAAATTTTTTGATGCATTTGGGATAATAAATATCCAAAACACACCTTTGTCTGATATATTCATCACTTCGGTTTATTGCCTCATCGTAATAATTGATATTTTCACTTTTTACATAAAGGCTATCTTGAGCGAATAGCACTAATGACGCAAAACTAAAAGTAAATATGAACAATAATTTCTTCATGGATATTTACTTAAATAAATACTCAGACAAAGATATGTAGGTATATTTAATTGATAAGTTTAAAGCTCTTTATTTTGTCCACAACTAAGATATACATTCCCTTAGATATATTAGATGTGTTTAGGTACGTTTCATCTGCAGCAGTTTGACTTATAATTCGCATACCGGCCTGATTGTAAAGCTCAATAGTTTGCTTTGCACCTTTAACTACAATTTGTTGATTTATCTTATTATAAACCTCTATATCAGATGACGAATTTGTTTGCTTTAAACCAGTCGATAGGTTAGAGTATTCTTCTAGCTTCATCATATTTAAATGCCAATAAGTACCTGCAACAACTGAAACTGCAATCGTTATTTCCCCGGCAGAATTTGGAGTAATTATAGTGGAGTTCAAAAATGTTTGAGTATTCTGATTAACCGCTCCACCTCCTAAACCTGGACCTGATGTTTGATTAGTTCCTGTAAATGTGTTCGTACCGGTGAATATATATTGAGTAGTCCTTACTTCAGCAGTATTTCTACTACCAAATGTATAAAATTTATATCCTTTTGCCGGATTTAGACCAGAAATTTTAAAGGAGGCAGGTACATTGTTGTAAAAATAATCTTGTGTGGCTGTGTTTATGGCCATTTCACCCAAAAGTGCTGGGTCTGATGTCAACAGCCCTCCATTAAGAATACCATTTTTTTGACATGCTGTCGTAGTGGTCAAAACATATGTTGACGTAACATTTGTTGTATTTGTCAAAGTGATATTGTCATTTAATGCTGAACCCGTGAAACTTGTCCAGTATTTTCCGTTTGCATCCGGATTAGCCATTACATTTCCATTTGTCACATCGTTAGGACCAAAATCAATAAAAAAACGCTGTTCTAAAGTTTGGGCTCCCAAACTAAAAGACATTAAAATAACACTGAGTAAAAGTAAATTTGATTTCATAAAAGTAAATTTTAAATTGTTGTTGAAATAATTAGTTGATTTGATATTTATATACGACATATTTTAGTTATTTATCTGTGATGCTGTCAGCAAGCGTATACATATTAGGTAAATCTGTACTGAATAGACTAATAGAGCTGTTATACATAGTCATAAAATCAGTTATAGAAGCTTGACATGGGAAAACAGAATAGTAATGACTCCCGGACAAAGTGGGATCGTACTTGTTTCGCCACATGACTACCATTCACACTTTACGACCAATAAGAGGGGTTAGTATTTGCTTCGTCCAATAATAGGTGCACGCAGATCCATCCGAGTTTTTTATTCCTTCAATTTAAATTGTTTATTATTAAGTAATTATTGTTAATATAAAAATGTGTTTGGAGTTCATAAATTACTTACATAACCGATTTGAAAACATTAATTTCTGAATTTGTATTAACCCTTGTGATAATTACACCAGTCGAGTTTAATTCTGTAAATTTTATTCTTGTTTCTTTGGAATTGATTTTCGCCGAATACAATAGCTTTCCTTCAATCGAGAAAATATTAACATTTGCATTAGTAGGATCAGTTTCAAATTTCAGTTGAATCTCTTTAGTTGAAAGATTAGTGTTAAGTGATACATTTCCAGAGATCAGATTAAGGACAGCAGTGTTATTTAATACGTTAAGCACCGAATCTTTTATAAAAGCTGCCATTGCCAACCCATTATTAGTCCCATCAGTCACTCCTGGATGTCCATTATACCCACCACCAATCATTTTTGAAAAACCATAATAATATATTTTTTTATCTCCACTGGTTACAACTTCAGATACTGCAGATTGAACAGCGTTGCTTATAATCGCAAAACCGGGGTCGGGTAACATATAGCTATTAGTACAAACTATTTTAGCATTAGGATATTTTACTCTAAGTTTTGAAATAAAATCTTTGTAAACAGACTTATATTGCTCAACAGTTAAAGTTGTTTTCAAACCTCCGGGAGCATTATAATCGTTCGTACCCAACTCCAAAACAACCACATCGGGAGTATATCTGCTAAAATCCCAAGTGTTATTGGCAGGTGCTAGGTTAGTCAAAACAGGAATAGTTTTATCCCATATAGTTCCAATAACACTTGTTACTGACCAGCCAATTGCCATTCCAAAGCCTGAAAGGCTTACTACATTCAATTGGGCATTCAACTTTCGGGCACAAACAGCAGGATCAGCTTTGTAACTATTGTCAGAAGCTGGCCGAGCACCACCTTCAATACCATAACCACCTGTTGATGAAGCTCCATAATATTCTATTCGCAGAGCTGGTAATGCATCTGGCATTTCAAGAACTTTGCCTTTATCCAGAATAAGCCCGATAAATTCACATTGTCCACAATATCCCTCAGTTATTTTTATTATCTCAAGGCTATGAGTAGTATTATCTAATTTATCGGCAATTAAGTAATTTGTTTTGCCGACTGATGCAATGATTTTTAGCGGAGCTCCATTGTCAACAATTGCATAGAATGAATTCTCCGAGAAGCTAGCACCAGCATATTGATTTAACAGCATTGAAACAGATGTTCCTTGAAACTTTGTTCTTATAGTTGTATTTGCATAAGCAAAGAGGGGTTTCTTATTATTTGTAAAATCAACACGACCAACATATGAAAAATTGGGAGAGTTTGCAGTTATTGTATCATTGGTACTTATAGTGATTACATTATCGTATTCCTCAATTTTCATCATATTCAGATGAAAATAAGTTCCTGCAGCTATCGAAAGTTGAATGGCAATTGTTCCTGAATCTGTTGGATAAACAGGATCAGAAACCAGAAATGTCTGAGTGTTCTGATTGATTGTGCCACCTCCAAGGCTAAATCCCGAAGTTTGGTTGACACCTGTGAACGTATTTTTCCCATTGAAAACATATTGTGTTGTTCTGACCTCGGCAGTGTTCCTACTACCAAAAGCATAGAATTTATATCCTTTACTCGGATTAAGACCTCGTAGCATGAATGAACCAGGAGTGGATGAATAAAAGTAATCTTGTGTTGCCGAAGCTATTGCCATATTCCCAAGTAATGATGCTGAAGGGGTAAGTAAGCCACCATTTAGAATTCCATTTTTAGACATGGCTGTAGTTACCAACATCCAATAACCTGCGCTTAAATTGGATTTGTTTACAAGTTGAATTGACGAATTTAGATCAGAATTAGTAAAGTTGTTCCAGTAATTGTTATTTAAATCTGGATTTGTAGTGCTGTTACCATTTGTAACATCATTGGTTCCAAAATCAATAAAAAAGGTATTTGTTGGATTTACTGCAAAACTTCCTAAAAATATCATTTGAAGGATTAGAAATAAGAAAGATTTTTTCATGATGCGATTCTTAAGTTATTTGAATGCTTTTACTTTTCGAAAATTGAAGATAAATAAGACAATTATGATAGAATCGTATAAAAATATCAAATTTGACACTTTTATATGCCCTATAGAGAACAACTTAATCGCTAAATTCTATTTTAATTATCTACGGTACAAAAGTATATCTGCATATTCTTCTTTTCTTTCAAATTTCAGTCAAATGATAATACTTTTTTGAACAATTCCAGAATGAATAAAACAATTTTGCTATTATTACTCAATAATTTTAAAAAATGATAGCAGTATTTGAAGGAAATAGCAATAGGGTTAAAAAAGTATTCGAATTTATTCAAGAAAGTACTATGAAATGAAAAAATATTTACCAACATTTCGAGATTTAACCAATTTACTTTTGCAAAGAGCAAATGAATATCTTATTTACTTCTATTTCTGTAATATCAACCAGGTCGAGAAAAATCATCTTATTAGGTATTTGTATTTTTACTGCCATTACCATTAGTTCTCAAAATTTAGATTCTAAAACTGAAAGACACATAGACTTACTGCTAAAACAAATGACTCTTTCTGAAAAGATTGGTCAAATGAACCAATTGCATATAGAAAACACGCAGCGAGTAAAAAATGAAATAAATAAATCTAACGCATTGCTTTATGCCTGGTTCTCTGGAACAATGGGAGGACCAGCAATCGCCGATCTATTATTTGGGAATGAAGTTCCATCTGGTAAACTCTTTATTACATTTCTAAAATCTGTTTGACAAATACCATTATATTATAACCATACCAACATAGGTAGACCTGCAAGTGGCAATGAACTACATTTGAATAACATTCCGGTTGGTGCTGATCGAACTTCATTGTGAAATACTTCATTCTATTTGGATATGGGAGAAAAACCTTTATTTTCTTTTGGATTTGGGTTGTATTATACCACGTTTAATTATTCAAACTTACGATTATCAACACCTAATATTAAGAGCAATGATACACATTCTATTTCATTTGACTTGGCAAATACAGGAAAATTTGAAGCTTTTGAGGTTGCCCAACTTTATGTACAGGATGTTGCAGCATCTGTAACAAGGCCTGTGAAAGAATTAATCCAGTTTCTGCGTATTAATCTGAAACCTATTGAAGGGACTCATATTTATCTGTTGTCGATTAAAATACTTAGTATTACTGACAAGATTTATTTTTGGTTTGATATTTTCTAAATGCAATTAATTAAAATACGAAATAAAAAATCCGTCATTTTATGACAATTTCAATCGACTTCGAAAATGATTATTTATTACCTGAACATTGTATTGTTTATAATGTAAATTTTTAAAGAAACATATTTCATTTTACTATTATGTCAGTTGGTTGCTGGTACATATTAGGCAAATCGTTACTAAACAAGCTAATCGGACTATTGTACAATGTAATAAAATCATCGGTTGATTCTTGTCCTCTGAACACTGAATAATAATGATAAGTGCTTTGTCCTGGATCATACTTATTACGCCACATAACAACCATGCTCACCCTTTGACTAGTAAGTGGTCCAAGAATTTGTTTTGTCCAGTAATCAACGCTCAAGGTGCCATTGGAGTCTCTTATGCCCTCAACACCAGTTTCTGTAACACCACAGGGTTTTCTTTTGTCTTTTGACAAAGCGGATAGATTTGTCAAGTTTGTACGGAAAGCAGTTGTATTAAAACCATGATAACAGTCCATCCCTAAAAAATCAACATAATCATCACCAGGCCAGCGAAATTGCAAATCTTCCTTTGTTTGGACTCCATCCATTTGGGGAGAAATAGCATAAATGAATTGATGAACTCCTTTCGTTTCTCTTAAGTATTGAACGGTGAAACGCCACAAACCAACAAATTCAGCTTGAGTAGTACATTTTGAACCCCACCACGACCATGTTTGAGTATGTTCATGGAACGGACGAAAAATAATTGGAATTAATTGTCCCTGTTCATCTTTAAGTGTAAATACAAATGCAGCAAGGCGATCTAACCAAATTTTAAATCTAATATTAGCAGCACTTCCCTCGGTCAGAATTTGTTTTACAACAGTAGTATTAGTGTTGTCCCAAGCATCACCGTTTGTCACTGGATTATTAAGATGACAACAACCAATAATTACTTCACCTCTTGTCCTGGCTTCTTTAATGCAACGTTGTCTGATTACATTTTCTGTGCTTGTCAAACAACGATCATCCATAACTTCGGCAAAGTCCATACTGAAAACAGCAGGATAATCGCCACAAACATTTTTTGTATCTGATGCCTTTGCTTGATTATACCAAAATCGACCGTAGATTAAATCGTCGTGATGTCCAAACATAAAGCCTTTCTCACCAATTTTCCACAATTGAGAATAAAGTGCTTTTGTTTCAACAGTAGCATTTTTATCTACAAGGCTAATTTCAAACTTTTCATCTGGTGTAGAAACGATAGGTTCGTTACTAGTCTTACATGATACAACCCCTAAAATCAAGCATATTAATGCAATATGCAATATATTTCTCATAATTTCTATTTACTTCATATTACTCAACATCACAAAACTTTGAGCTTTAAGCACTATTGTATAGGAAGTTTTTACATTAACACCTCTCTTTGAGGGAATCGGAAAACCGTCCCGATCTACAGGCCTATATTTTTCCTGATAAATATACAAGTTACAATCAGACATTGGGCGAGGAACATTAATTGTTACTTTATAATTTATTTTTCCAAAGTTAACGGCAGCTATTGAAATTTTTCCGCCCAATTCAGCTGAAGTAAATCGAACATCTTTATTATTTGGTGTTTCAATTTTGAGAATATTGGCACCTGCTTGGAAATTTCTACACATAAGTGACCATGTGTAATACCATGGACGGATATTTTCTTCATCGGGTTTCCCGAAAACTTCTGCACCCAGGATGTTCCACATACCCCAGATTTTAATATCTTTTGGTTTACCAGAGTCTCCACTTGAGTGCATAGCATCATCAATCATCCAAACAGCCATTCCAGAATAACCATTATTCATTACATCCATACAAAGTAAAGGCATATCTAATCCATAGAAATAATCATAACACAACATATTACAATCCGAACCTTTTGTAAAGGGATGCCCTTTGACACGTCTGTTGTATTCGGTCATCAACACAGAGTCCGGTTCCCGCCAATATTTATATCCAGATTCACCTAGAACAATTTTTTTTCCTACTGGTACTTGTTTTTTATATTTAAACAATTCGTCTTGATATTCACCACTTCGTACCTGAGCTTGGCCTGGGTAAGCATGAATATCATAAACCCCAATCAAAGAATCTACTTCCAAGGCTGCTTGTTTAACCCAACCAACTGCATTATATTTCGAATTTTTATTTCTATTGCCTTCAACAATGTCAGGGCCTGCAAGTTTAACCTTTTCAAAGAGTTGAGGATACGTTTTCATTTTGTTTGTAAATTTATATGCCATATCCTTCCAAAGGTCATAATCTCCATTGGGTGAAGCCCAATCACCATCTGGCTCATTGAAAATAACAAAATATTTAATACATGTGAATCCTAAATCATTTACTAAATAATTTAAATAATCAACAGACATATCAACCCATTTATCATCCTGTTTCATACTCCATTTAGGTGGATTATATTCCCCAAAAATTACTGTTATATCATGAGAAGTACAATAAGCTAAAAGTTTTGAAATAGATTTAATATTGCGAGTTTTGTCATATTTCCCTGTTGAAGCGTTGTAGTATCGATATGGACTATTAATCATACAGCGCACATACTTCATTTTCATGAAATCAATGCGTTTAAAAAGGGTTTCCCAATCTTTGTCTGAAACGGATGCACCCCACGATTCAGCTTCATCATATGGATCCCATTCGCCTCCATTACCAATATATCCTTCATTAATTACTTCGGATGTAATTTTAATTCTTAATTCTTTTTGACCTTGTTTAGCATGGCAAACCAAGGATACTAATAGAATGATAAGTAGTGAATAAGTCGATTTCATAGTATAATTTAATATTTATAATTTGTATAGACAATTAATGATTCAGGATTCATAGTAACAAAGCATCCACTCTTTAAATTCAATGTTAAGTTTCTTTTATTCGGGAGTAAGAAATGATCCCCTTGCTTAATTAATTTACCTCCAGCATATACAAATTGTTTCATTCCTTTTAGTTTGGTTATTGAAGTATCCTTGATCTCCACCATTTGATTAACTTTTGATACATTCACAAATGCAATTGTTCTGTTATTTTTATTTTCAATAGAAATTGCCTTAATAGAAGGATTGCCAGTAACCTCTACTTTGTGAACCTTAGATCCTGCCGGTATATATTTGGTCAATAAAGACCATGCATAATACCAAGGACGAACAATTTCCTCTTCGGCACCAAAATATTCATCTCCAAAGATGTTCCAAAATCCCCAGATTTTTAATTTATCCGGAGCTTCATTTCCATGCATAGCATCATCCAACATCCATGCAACTGATCCTGAAAATCCGGCATTAATTGTTTGAAACAAAGCATCCGCCATATCAGTTCCATACATATAATCATACACATGCATCTGAGAATCAAATTTAGATGCAAAAGGTTTTGCATTTTCTCTTCGTATATTTTCTTTTTTTAAAGCAGAATCCGCCGGCTCAATATATTTGAAACCAATTTCACCCATTATAATTTTTTTATAAGCAGGTACATTTTTTTTATAGGCTTGAATCAGTTTTGTATACTCTCCAGAGTTAACAGTTATTTTTGAAGGATATGTGTGTATATCATAAAGTCCGATAATATCTTTCATATGAATAGAGCAGCTATCAACCCACCAAGTTTCGTTAGTTGTCCAGACTGCTACATCCGGACCCATTAATGATACTTTCTCAAGTAAGCCTCGTTTTCCTAATTCATCATGGAAATATTGTATTGCTCTTGACCACAAATTATAGTTCCCGTCAGTAGTAGACCAATAACCGTTGGGTTCATTAATAAGATTATAGTATTTTACACAACTATATCCTTTTTTACTTATAATAAAATCGAGATAATCAGCAGCAAAAGATAAGTTTGCCTGATTTATTGTATTGCTCTTTGCGTTTACCATACCATTTCCCCAGTCTCCAAAAACTACTGTAACTTTTCGAGTCTGACAATAGTCTAAGATATGCGATATCCGATCGAAATTTAACTCCTGATAAAGTTTCCCATCTTTAATTGCTGATTGTGTATTTGTCATTACTCGAATAAACTGCGGATGCATGAAGTCTAATCTATCATATAACTTTTTCCATTCATTATCAGATATTTTTAAATCTCCTTTCCCATAGTTCATTTGATAAGGATCCCACTGAGCACCATTACCAATATAAGAATTGTTGATGAATACATTTGAATGTATGCTAATAACAGAATGTAACTTTTTATTTCCACCTGTTTTTATAGTATTTTCATTAGGTAAACTATAGGAAGTAACACTTGTCATGAGCATCACAAAAGTCAGTACCAAAAAGGATTTTGTCTTCATTTAAACATATAAATTATGATTGTTATTCTACAAATTGAAATTTAAGGATGTATATTCCAAATATTAATTACTTAAGAACTATTACCTGAAGAATATCAGACATACATTTCAAAATTACATGACTTGCGCTGCCAAATGTACATTAAACACCTGACTATATGAAACTTGCTCACTAATCATAAAATCTAACAATTCATTAATATTGCATGTAGCCAGACCTACATATTTATCTGCAGCACCATAATAAACATAGAGGATATCGTCTAATATCACATTGCCTGTCGGAAAAACACAACCATTATAATAGCCTTTTGTTTCGTATTCAAATTCCGGTTCTAGAAGACAATCCGCTGTACGTGCAATTATTTTAAGCGGATTTTCCAAATCTAATAGTACAGCACCCACTCTGTAATATCCATGACCTCCTTTTTCAACACCGTGATACAACACCAACCAACCTTTATCAGTCTTTAATGGAGGAGTGCTTCCTCCAATTTTTTCTTCCCATGAATTTTCAATACCTGTCATCAATAAATGACTTTCTTTATCTTCCCAGTTCAATATATCATCTGAGAATTTCAACCAGATTGATGGATATTTTACCCCATAACTTTCACCAATAAACTGTTTCGGCCTATGTAATAAAACATACTGGCCATTAACCTTTTCCGGAAACAGAATCACATCTCTATCATCCAGCACCGGAGATGTTAATCGCCCTAATCGACGAAATGATTTAAAATCTTTTGTAACCGCTAATCCTGTATTTCCCATATTCTGCTTAATTGAAGTTGGAGCATCATCACCACATTCAGGTAAGAGTATTTCATCGTGACCAAAGTTCCAGTATTGTCCAGGAGGATATGCTCGGTAAGCATAGGTTACATAAAACTCATTGTCTAACTTTATAATCCTCGCATCTTCAACTCCACCGGAATCGGGGCCATCTTCGCTTGGGCCAAAGACAGGCTCATCTGATTCTCTTTGAAAGTGAAAACCATCTTTACTCGTTGCTAAACCAAAGCGTATAACATGCTCAATATCTTTCCCTGCAGCACGATAAAGCATGAAAAATGTTCCATTATCATAAATAACTCCTGGGTTGCAAGTGACTAAGCTTTCCCACTCATTCGATTCTAAGGGGGATAAAATTGGATTTTGATCGAATTTCTTTAATTTCATATTTTTTTTACTAATATCTTGTTAAACTTATTATTGCAATTTAAAAAATGTACTCTAAAAAATGAATTGATTGTTAGCTGAAATAAATCCAAATTATCGCACAGCAGAGAAGTAATCCAGAGGCCCAAACACGATAATTATTATACCATGAAACATTTTTAAGCATTTGAGTTTCCTGTTTAAAATCTTTCATAGAGAATGTAGTATCTTCTAATTTATCAATGTTTGGTTTCGGGAAAAATAGACTTGTAAAATAAATTACAAATAAACTGAATACAAAAAGGAATGGAACTATTAATAAAAAATGGAGATGTCCAAATATGGCAGTTTTGAAGAATATCATTGCAACAGCTATAGCTAAACCAGCCATTAGTCCAATAAATGCTCCTGTACCATTAACTCGTTTATTGAAAATTCCTATAATGAATGCTGCAACAATTGGAGGCGCAATGTAAGAAAGCATTTCCTGATAATACTTCAGCAAAGAACCAAACTGGCCAATTTGGGGTGCCCATAAAGCAGCCAAAACTATTACTACACATGAAGCAATTTTGCCCACTAGTACCAGTTTTTTTGAATCAGCGTTTTTATTCCATTTCGAATAAAAATCCATTGTAAATAAGGTTGCTGTGGAATTCAGAATTGCACTGAGGGTAGCTGTTAGCGCAGAAAGAAGTGCTGCCAGTAAGACCCCCAATAAACCAATTGGCATTAGTTTCATCACCATTGTTGGATATACCATATCAGGCTTTTCTAAACCAGGAAACAAATTACGCGAAATTAAACCAGGAATTGCAATTATAAAAAGAGTAGTCAGTGTTAAGAAACCAGTAAAAATAATTCCTTTACGACCCTCATCCAGAGACTTTGCACTAAGAACCCTTTGTACTAATGTTTGATTATTCGCCCAAAAATACAAACCTAAAATCGGCATTCCAACAATTAGTCCTAACCATGGTGTTGAAGTGTCAGTTAATGGTCGAATAAGTTTTACTAAGAGATCATCTCCTTTTATTAAATTATAATAATAATCTCCACCGTGTTGAAAACACATATATGTCAGTAAAACTGACCCAATAATCAATACAATTGCTTGTATCAATTCTGTATTTATTACAGATGAAAGACCTCCGGGTATAGCATATGAAGCAGCAATAAGTGCAAAAATTATGATAATAAGATGCAAATCTACATGAGGAAATACCAGTTTTATAATAAGAGCAGCAGCGTAAAGTGCTCCGGCTGCATCTAGAAAAATGTTTCCAATAATGCAAATTCCTGAAAAATAATATCGTGATCGGGCATCAAAGCGCCGTTCAAGAAACTCAGGAATTGTAAATATATTTGACTTAATATAAAGAGGAAGAAGGAATAGTGCGAAGAATACCATCACAACAGTTCCTGTTAAATTATAATTAAAAACAGCCAATCCTGTGTCATAAGCATCTCCTGACTGTCCAATAAGAGTAGTACTGGAAATACTTGCAGCAAAAAGCGATAACCCAACAATCCACCAGGGCATGGATCTTCCAGCAAGAAAATATGATTTTGAATCTGAGCTGTTGCCTTTTTTTAAACCCCACCAGATAATAAATGCTAAATATATAATAACAATAATTAGGTCAATTGCGCCTATTGAAAAAGTGTTCATAATGATATTGATTTTATGTCTTTATATTTGATATGCAAAATTACATGTAAAACAAATAATTATGATATGTATTTATGCTTATTAGTTGTACTTTTTTGAATAATGCATTGTTGTTTATTTATAATTTATAAATTTGCACTTTATAAAAACTTTGAATTTAAAACATAGCAAATAATTAAATGAAAGATATTCAACAAGAAATAACACCTATTTCAACTGAAGACTTGTTTATAGTCTTGAATCACCCTAATGCGTCTTTTGATTATCCAGTACATTATCATTCCGATTATGAAATAAATTTGGTATTAAATGATCGTGGTAAAAGAATTGTAGGTGATACAATTGAACCATTTGGTGAACTTGATTTAGTTATGATAGGACCTAATCTTTCACATAGCTGGCAAGGAGAAATAATTAATGGAAATCATGTAATAACTATTCAATTTTCCGAACAACTACTTAATTTTCAAATTCTACAGAAACGTATGTTTGCTTCCATCAAGCAACTTTTATTGGAATCAAGCCGTGGTCTCACATTTTCTTTAGAAACAAAATTGTTGATAAAAGACAAAATACTTATGCTTACCAAGATGCAAGGTTTTCATACTGTATTAGAATTTCTATCTATCCTATACGATCTGTCAACTGCTGAACGTCATGTATTGGTTAGCAATATGTTTGATACAAAAGATACAGTCCGCACGTCGAAAAGCAGACGAATAGCCAAAGTTTGTGACTATATTGAAACAAATATTGAAGAACAAATAAAATTATCTGATGTTGCAGCACTCGTCAACATGTCTGAATCTGCATTTAGCCATTTCTTTAAGAAAAAAACCAATTGTACTTTTATTGATTATATTACCAATCTACGTATAGCCAAAGCCTGTCAAATGTTATCAGAAACAAGTCATAATATTGCCGAGATTTGTTATACTTCTGGATTTAATAATTTGTCTAACTTTATTAGAATCTTCAAAAAGAAAAAGGGAATGACGCCAAATGAATACAGACAATTCATTCAGCAAATGTTAATTAAATATTAATCCAAATTTTATTTTTCTCACTATTTCAACAATAGCATTCTGATTACTATATCTATTCAAAAGATATCAATTTAAGATTAATTTGAGTGTTCTTGTTGAAATTGAAGATGTAATTCTTACGATATATACACCTGTATTCAATTTTTGTTTTAGTTTATACTTATATTCACCTTGTTGAATGTAGCCATTTTCCAAAATCTCAATAATACGCCCATTTATGTCGAAAACTTGTAATGTTATATTATCTGCACTATGAATATTTATTGAAATATTTATATTGTCAACAGTGCAAGGATTTGGATACAATGCGAGATTGAAATTATCAATAATCGCATTATTATTCAATCCTGTAGTTATATTTGAGACCTCGAATTTTGTTGACACATTAAAACTAGCCTTGATCCAAACTAATAATGACCCTTCAATTTTAGCAGCTTTGTGGTAAATAGGAACACCATTCATTTTTACTATCACAGAGTCTGAACCATTCCAATTATCAATGCGTAAAGCTGGATTAATAAGCTTTCTTTTTTTAGGTGTAATTATAAAGTCGCAAGTTGAATTAGTTGATCCATTATTAAAGACCAATTCCCTTTGGGAGAAATTGTTCATAGTAAATGTACTATTAGAATTAAGCATTGTAATTGTTCCCGGGTATAGCCAAGTTTGAACATTATTATTAATCGTTGTTGTGTCACTTGCACTTGCCGCTCCAGACAACATTACGTATTCCCTGTACTTTCGTCCCTCGGAGTTTACTTTGTAATTATATGACCAATCCTGAGCATTTGAGTAAAAACCAGCGGAAACTAAGGAAGCACTGGTTACTTCATTTTTCATCATACCCATTGATTTAATTGTCACATCAGTTGTATTTTGACCATAAGGTTCACGACCTACCGGCCAGTGTGAAAAATTTAATGTTGGACTATGCCATGAAACTCCACCTTCCAACGGTTTAAAACCAGCCCAGGTACCAGGAACATCATTTGATTGATTGTAGACTAAAAATAAGTCCGGATTTCCTCCTTTAAAATGCGAACTAAAGATAATTTGATCCCAACTAAATGAAGCCGAATTGAAAGTTGTATTAGGGAAATAGTTATCAGCATTACCAGTGAGATTTGATATTGTTAGAGCAGGAGAGTTGCATAAATCACCTGCATTAACTAATGTGCCACCTATTGGTATTCCTTCTATAAACTCAGGCCAGACTCCGGATTTATTAGAGTCTAAATTGGGAACATCTAAAAATCTGCGAGTCCCAATTCCATCCGGATAAAAGGTCCAGATTTCTTCGTAATAAGGTAGCTGTGTTCCACCATAACCTTCGCCAGGATAATTATAATTTGGAAACAAATAATAACCACGCCAATGGATCACTTTCCTTACATTGTTATCTTCTAAAATTTCAAGTATCTGTCCATGTCTTTGTCTATCGGACATCGCTTCAGCACAACCATCATAGCCTCCGTTTTTTCGTTCCCCAAATTCCCAATTCATCATGTATTGGTTGTTAATTCTCCACATTGGAGCATTATTTGCCCTATCCCAAAAAATAAATTTTATTTCTTTTGAGAATGCAAAGTCACTTCCAAACGAAACTACGACAGCATTACCATTAAACCCGGACCAGTTATATTCCCTTTTTATAGCTTTAAACCCAGTATTTGTATTATCTATATCCGAAACTGGCGTTTGAATTGCTTTAATATAGTTAAATTTCACCTGTTTACTACTTGTAGAATTTTCATTACGACAAACCAAAGCAACAAAATATTGCTGAGTACTTGATAACCAACTATATTGAGGTGCAAGCTCCAACCAATCGTTACTTGTTATTCCTAACTTAGTCAAAGTTGTACCATAGTAAAAATGGAATGTATTTGAGAGTGATTCGTGAAGAATTCTAATTTTTTTATTTGTACCTGTATAGGGTACTGAAAAAATACTTCCATCTAATACTGCTTGATATCTTGATGATGGAATTGTTTTATAAGGATCATGAATATTTGATACCCCATTTTGACAATCATATTGATTGATGTACACTTTATTTGATCTATTCGTTACGGCTAACATGGTATAGTTATTCAGATCCGGGACCCCTGCATTATTCTTTATTAATGCTAATCCAACTGCATCGTCTGTTTCAAATTCGGTTTCCGTATAGAAATTACCTGAAACCGGGGTAATATTGTAAGCACCTGATTGAGTAGATATAGGAGATGTGACTATTAATGAACTATTACTTACTACAAACGTACCTGAAGCCGTGCCTTGTAAATTTATACCTTTCCAATAATTTGCATCTATTATATTAAACTCATCAGCTAGCAACGTTACATTTTGAGCTTTGATTTGCAATGCGAATAAGAATATTGCTAATAATATCGTAATTGCTTTTAAATAATTCAAATAATATTTCATCAATAATTTTTCATAAAGAGAATATAATACTTTTTCTGTGTGTAATATTTCAATTCGGTTTTTTAAAATTAAGTTCCGGAGATAACTATCTCCGGAACTTAATTTTTTATTGATTAACCAGAAGTACAATCTTTAGTTTCCACTTAGGAAATAACTATCTAATTTAGTTTTAGAAGTATAGGCATTTAGTGAAGTAGTTGTAGATTCAATTCTCCAGTCCTCTTCTTTGTTGTAGTTAAACCATGTATACCCTTTGAATTCTGTATAGTTAGATTTAAGTTTTGTAAATGCATCTGTTTCCCAGTTTGCCTTCCAATTTCTACCTTGTTTATATTCACCAGCTGCAATTTCACCAATCATCATTGGTTTACCTAAAGTCAATAACTTATTATATGAACTTTGGAAAACCCCATCAAAAGTATTTGTTGCCCAGGAAGATGGATTATAGCCATATCCATCAACTCCTACCCAATCAACATATTGAGCACCTGGATAGAAATTAAGCATATTGGGCCATCCAGCCCACATACTTTCAACGTATGGACACCAAAACCAGGTAACATTGGTTACACCAACATTCTGAAAAATGTCATGTACATGCTTCCATGCATCCACATAATCGCTTCCGTCATTATTGCCATTTACATTTCCACTCCACGGAAACACATCCATATTCATTTCCATTCCAAATCTCAATAAAACAGGTTTACCCCAGCTTTTTATTGCATTTGCATATGTAGTAATATAGGTATCAAAATTTCCAGCAGTGATATTTGTCAACTTATATAATGGTTGAGTTACACCTCCACCATCGCTGGCAGGGCACCAGGTTATATATGGAATACAGCCTCTGGAGGATATCGCCTCGCAGCCAGTAGTGTTAAAATCCTTATCGTATGTATCTGCCCAATGAGAGAAATACATCACGAAATTTGGTTTTTTACCGGATTTTGTTATCCAGGTGTCTAGCAGGCTTATATTGAATTCTACCTGCCAAAGTGCTACACCTGTATAACAACCTGAAGCAGGAGCTACTATTTTACTTCCACTTAATGTTGTGGCATTAAATTTAGTGGTTGTTAGAGTATCGTTATTAATTTTACTTTCTATTTTTAAATTAGTATCATCAAAAGAACTTTTGCTACATGAAGAGAAAAAAAATGTCAATACAAATACTGAGAATATTTGAACTAATGAGATTAAGTGTGTATGTTTCATATATTTTTGATATTATGTGTAAATGAATAAGAGCGTAATCAAAATTAGGGGCATAGAACGTTAGAAAATGGCATTGGAGCACTTCAAAAGTGCTTGTATATTCTCTAAAGAAAAGAAGTCTTAATTGGTAAAGACTTCTTTTCTTTTTTGGTTTTATTTTACAACTAATTTTTGAGAAGCTTCATTTCCGTTTTGCTTAGTAAGCTTAATCAAATAAATGCCTTTACTCAAGCCCGTGATACCAACTGACTGAAGATTTGAGTCAATCTTTACAGTTTTTACCTCTTGTCCAACATTATTATACATATGAAGCTTAGACCCGGCAGCATCCTTAATATTAATCAAATCAGCACAAGGATTTGGAAATACACTTAATGAAGATTTATCAATATTCTTAAGTCCGGTTGTAACTGTGGCTACATCATTAATCACAATATCATCAAAGTATGTAATTTCATCAGCAGTATGACCGTTTGATTGGTATGATTTGTCTGGCATGATATAGATTTTTGATATTTGAGTCATCGCGCTGGTATAACTATTGAGATCAATCACTACTTCGATCCATTTCCCTGTTTCTGAAACAGTAGGACAACCATTACCTAAATTTGTTTTGGGATCATATAGTTCAAAACTCATAACAGCACCCACTGTTCCGCTATTGTACTTAAAGTGAAGATAGTGATTGGCGTCTCCTGCTACAATATCAAAAGGATATTCTAAAGTCATGTTTATCCCGTACCAATCGGCATTCCCCCATGGTGCAAATGTTGATTTATGTAATACTTTCAAACATTTTGCACTTGTATTAATCCCTGTTTTTAATGGATTATCAACTATTGTGAATGCATCTGCATCCTTAATTTCACCCCATGCTCCTTGCATGCTAGATGTAATATCAGTTTCGAAATCGGCAAGCACTGTTTGTGCTTTAATTTGAGTTCCAAAAAGCATTGTTGTCACAATTGCAAGCGTGTAAATTTTCTTTTTCATTTTTTTTGATTTTTTAAATTAGTAAATAAAGTTTGTTTTAAAATTTATGTAATTCTCTTTTTCTTCTGTTAAATTCATACTCTTCTTTCAATGAAATGAATTCTATTGCTTCATTTTATGGAATTTTCGTTAAATCAATTACTACAATAATGGTTGATAATGATTTATTTATCTCATATTTGGAAGGATTGGAGATGTTTACAGCTACTGCCAGTTTCTGGCCTGTTAATGCACTTAATGAGGCTTTATCAAGAGATAAATAAAATGTATGATCTCGGTTGCCTGAATCAATAGTTACTTTCTTAGGAATTATATATGTTCCTGAAGGTAATAAAATTATGTTAGTCAAACTTCCTGAAGTAATCAATGAATTAATCGTGTCATTATTAACAGATAAATCAACACTAAAAGTTTCATACTTTTGCGTACCAGAACGACTTACCCCCAAGGGGATAATAATTTTACCATTTATACTATCAATCGAATAATTTGATCCGGTTGGAACAGCATAATATGTCACTCCAAATGCTTGTGGTATAAAAATTTTTGTATTTCCCCATTCAATATCGCTATCTTGCTGGACACAAGAAGTATTAATAAAACAAAGTGAGAAACAGATCGTAAAAAAAACCAAAAAGAATATTTTCTTAGTATATTTTTTTAAAAAGACTAACAACTTTTTATTGAGATCAAGCTCACTTTTTGTGACAAATGTCAAATTATCTCGTTTCATATTTAATTTTATATTAATTTTTACCAATTTACATTTTGAATCAATACCCCATTTGACTTCACAATTTCGACCTGAGGTATAGGGAAGTAATACATTTTAGATGCATCAAAAACTCGATTTTCGACTTCAATGTTAGAATATGTAAATGTTCCATCTGTGTTTTTTACAGACTTAATTCCTAATAGAGGTTTGTTGAGCTCTTTCTCAGCATCTTTCCAACGGATTAAATCCCAATATCGATGATCTTCAAAAGCCAGTTCAATTTTTCGCTCATGTTTTATCTTGATCCTCATTTCCGTTTTATCTACCGCAACAACTACTGGCATTGCAACTCCGGTTCTGGCTCTTACGGCATTGACTGCCTGTCGGGCTGTCATTCCAAAACCATTATCAATATCAGGCCCAAAAGCCTCATTCATTGCTTCAGCATAGTTCAATAATATGTCAGCATATCTGAAAACCATCCATTCTCGTTGATATTTTGTATCAACAGAAAGATTTATATTTGCAGTTAGAAATTTCTTCAAATAATATCCCGTTTTACTCGCATTTTTGTTATATAATCCATCACTGCCACCATCCCAGGTTTGTATAGTTCTCCCATTCCAGGTGTCTCCATTCGTTACAATGGAAAATCCAAAACGAGGATCAAGATTTATATACGGATTTAATGCATTCGGTGTTCCTTTGTATTCATAATCACTTGCTAAATTTTGAGAAGGCGTAACTCCACTTTTTCCTCCAATTGTTGCAATCGGATAATTTTGTCTTTCTAATGTGTTTGTTTGGCCCAATCGTATTGCCCATATACTTTCATTGCTTTTTGCAGTATAGTCACTTACGAATAATTTTGAGTAGCTGGCATCTAATGAATAACGTTTCAGCGCAATTACATCATGAGCTGCATTTGCTGCTTTAGTCCATTTATTAATGTCATTTGATGGGTTATGTAATGGACTTGCTGCATATAATAAAACGCGGGCTTTAATAGCAAGTGCAGCACCTTTATCAATTCTACCGTCATAACTTATAAAAGCTGAGGTTTTCCAATTTAACTGGACACTATCTTTATACAAATCAATCTCCGATACAATGTAGTTAACAATGCTATCATAATTTGTACGTGGTAAAATTGTATTTTCATTTATTGACAATACTTTGTTAACAAAAGGTACATCTCCATATCTTTTTATCAGTTCAGCATAATACCAACTTCTTAAAATATGAGCTTCAGCACGCATCCAACCAATATCTGAGATATCTTTTTTATATTGAGCCTGATGGTCGGAAATGGTATCACGATTCAATGCTAATCGGTTTTTATAATCTTTAAAATTATCAATAAAATAGCTAGCTGCGCGTATACCCTTGTAACAATTGGAATATACATCTGCCGGATTATTATAGGCACTCCAACTGCCATTATTGAACAATTCGGCATTTGAACTTGTAGAAGTTTGTTCCGCTTCATCAGTTATTGCTGCCAAAAGGTTATTATCTATTGAAGAGAACCCATCTTTAAGATATAAGTAGGGAGCATAACCGAAATCCCATACTTTTGAATAGTCGGTAGCTATTATTTTATCGGTAAGTCGGGTTCCGGGATTTGTATCCAAGAAATCACTACATCCAACTATGATAAAACTGATAAACAGACATATCGAAATAATATACGTTTTTTTCATTTTAATATTAAAATTATAGTGATTAGAAATTTAATGTTACACCTGCAGAATTAGTTTTTAATCCGGGATATCCTGTCATAGTTTCCGGATCAATTTGGTAATTCTTTAGTAGCGAACTGAATGTAAATAAATTAGTACTATTTACAAATAATCGTACTTTTTGAAGTTTAGCCCATCTGAGTACTTTTTCGGGAATAGTATACCCAAATTCAATATTTCGAAGTCTAACAAAGTCACCACTTTTAATCCAAAAACTTGATGTTCTGTAATTATTGTTGTTTGATTGCAAAGTTAAACGAGGGTATGTTGCCCTAGCCCGTGTATCAATACCAGCTTCAGGATAATAAGCCCATGCATTTAATGCTATTGGGAAAACGTTTCTATTATCAACAAATGAAACATTCTGATTATATGCATCCAACAAATTCACATCTCTGCCTGCCTGGCCTTGAAACAACATTTGGAAGTCAAAATTATGAAATTCAGCACCTAGATTTAGTGAAAAGTTCATTGTTGACAAATAGGGATTCCCTATCTTATTTACATCCTTTTCATCGATAACATTATCTTTGTTTAAATCCTGATATTTTAAATCGCCTGGCTGTACTGCTCCGAAAGTAGGTTTCGGAAATTCAGCTTTCAACGTACCATCTGGATTAAAGTCTGAAATGTCATAAAATCCCACACTCACATTTCCATATTTTGAACCAATGCTATTACCTGTTTGTCTCATTCCAGGAATTGTCTGAACTTCTGCCATATAATCTATTTTGTTAATAGTATAGGAGAAAAGCCCTGTAATGAAATAATTTAACTTTCCGATATTGCTTTTATTCGAAACACTTAATTCAAAACCTTTATTTGTTACTTTTCCAATATTTCTGTATGGCATCGCACCGCCAAATACTGCTGACAATGAATTATCTTGTGTAAGGATTCCAGAACGTTTGTCAATAAATCCAGTAAGATTTAAAGATAGTGTCTTAAAGAGGATTGCATCCAATCCAATATCATATTTAGTGCTTTTCTCGGCAGATATATTTAAATTGGTTACATTTTGCTCAACAGTTCCGTAGTGACCCGAAATTGATGTTGTTCCAGTGTTGTATAATCCTGGACTTGTAAAATACTGTTCATAAAGATACCTATCACCTGAGAATCTGTCATTACCGGTTTCACCAACTGAAGCAATTAATTTTAATGTGTTGACATTCTTATTATCTAAAAAAGATTCATTCGATAGTACCCATGTAGCTGAAACTGCCGGATAGAAATTCCATTTATGACCTTGTGCATAGTTATCCGAACCACTAAGTGAATAAGCAAAATTTAATAGGTAGGTATTATTATAACCATATAAAAAATTTCCTCCTAAATTGGCGTAATTGTAATTCATGTTTATTCCGGCATTTCCATTTAAATTTGCATCAATATTATATGAACTCATTAGCATATTTGATTTGGCTGAAATACTATGAAGACCAAAACTATTATCATACCCGGCACCAAATGTGTATTGTTTCATCAAATACTGATTTGTACCATAATCATCCCAAACAGAATAATCCGTATTCAAATCGGTAGTTTGCTGTACGCCATCAATATAACGTGCATATCTTTTATATTTACTATTAGAGCCACGTGTCCAAGTATTGAACGAGATTGCTTCTGAGAGATATAATCCTTTAGCAATAAAATCAAGTTTTTCCTTTAAGCTTAAATTAGCCTGCAAATATCTATCTCGTTGCTCATAGATTCCATAATCATTAGTTACACCTACAGGATTATCCGGGTATAGTGTTGTTCCTGTCCAGGTTCCATCTGAGTTTCTTATATTATAAATATTTGAAGGATACCTTTCTAGATTAGTAAAAAGACCGGAAGTACTATAGTCAGGTCTTCTTCTGTTTTCTATTCGACCACCCAGATCAACTTTTGCTTCAATAAATTTGAACATATTCAAATCCAGGTTTGTACGTAAATTATAACTATTATACTCTAAATTAGAATGAGTATCATCCGATTTTACATTATATAGTCCCTGACTATTTACAAAGTCTCCCACTACAAGATATTTTGCATTTTTATCCCCACCACTTATAGTGAAATCGGCATCCTGATAGGGAGTTGTATTTTTCAAAGTTTGACCAAACCAGTCTACGTCAATACCCTTTCCATCCTTATAGGTCTGTAATTGATAGTCATTGTAGAATGGTAGCCAAATTCTTCCATTATCATTACTATATGCCTGATTATACAGACGAGCATAGTCGTATGAACGTAAAGGCTTGTTTATATTTATGGCACTCTGCTGTCCAGATCTAACTTGTAATTGTACTACCGGTTTTCCGGCTTTACCTCTTTTTGTTGTAACCAACAATATTCCATTTGCGCCTTTCACACCATATGGAGCTAATGAAGCTGCATCTTTTAAAACTGATATGCTTTCAATTTCATTTGCCGATAAATTTTGAAAATATGACATTTCTGTTTGAAATCCATCTACATAAATAACCAAATCGGAATTGTTATATGTTCCTACCCCTCTGATATGAAGTGAAGCAACATCATAACCAGGTTCACCCGAGCCTTGAGATACGGACAAAGCAGCTATCTTACCATACAAAGTATTTGTAATATTGGCACCAGGGGTATGATAAAGTTTATTTCCGGAAACTCCAACAGTTGTACTACTTTGGATAGATTTTATCGAATCTGTAGTTATCTTTGGAGTATTTGTTTTAGCATTAATGGTGCTATTTATCAGAATTAGCCCACTAAGTACTAATATACTTTTTGAAAGTATTTTTTTTATCAGTTCTCTTATCATTGTACTGTATTTAAGATTTTTTAGTTAGTAGATTGATATATTTAATATCCGGGATTTTGAATTAGATACTTCTTATTAATCTCGGCTTGGGGAAAAGGATTCAGATATTGATTAGGATTCCAAAAACCTTTTATTGCATTAACAGTTTTATAATCATTATAGTCTGAAGCGTTAATATGATTTCCAGCAGTAGCAAATGTGTAGGTAAAATATTTCAAATCTCCTCCGATAACTCCATTATTAAGATCAGTCAATTTCCAATGTTTGACATCGTGAAATCTATGATTTTCTCTGAAAAATTCTACAGCCCATTCACGTTGTATAATTTCTCTCAATTTTCCTTTATCTGTTTCTGTCACATCTGGTAATCCGGCTCTTTTTCTTATTACATTTAAATTTGTTAAAGCTTCCTGATTGTTTCCAACTTCATTATAAGCCTCAGCCATATTTAAATAAAATTCAGCCAAACGATAAATAGGATAGTTCATCCACAATCTATTACCCGCTTTATACCAAAACTTTGTAGATAAAGCACACCCTGGTAATTTATTGTCACCAATGAAATTTGAAACTGCCCAGGTTTGGTCACCAGGATTATTCCAGGGTTGGATAGTAAAAGCATATACTGATGCTTTTAAGCGTGGTTCCATTTCTTGCATTTTAGATACATATTCTGAAAACGGTTTAGGATCTGATCCTGCCCAAGTTTGATCTGTACCATCAGCTTTGTAATATTTCGATAGCATGGAGAATGAAACAAAATTTTGTTGTGCATCCCAATAGTGGATATTATAATGAGAGTAAAATCCGGTTTTATTGTTAGCCTCACTAAAGTCCTTTTGAAAATTATAAGCTAATAGCACTTCTGCGTTATTTGGAGTTGAAGTTGCATTTCCATAGTCATCCAACGGACTTCCGGTGTTAATGATCATATAATTATTTTTTAATGACCATTCAACAACTGCCTTACTGGCGTCAGCTGCTGCTTGCCAACGTTGAGAATCATAATTTCCAAAACAAATTAGTTTATTATTTTCTCCCATGTCTAAATATGGAGTCGATGAGTTAAACAATGGACGAGCAGCATAAATATAAGCTTCAGCTTTAATTGCTAATGGAATTCCGGCAGTAAGTCGTCCTTTCATTTCATCTGAATATACGTCAGGAAGATTATTTGCACTATTACATAATTCAACAATAAAATCAAGTGTTTCTTGAATACTTGCTCTTGGAATTCTTACATTATCAGTTGGTTTTAATGTACTCTTTACAATTGGGACTCCACCATAACGTTTAAACATTTCTAAGTACTGATAGGCAACCAATGCTTTCATTTCTGATTTAATCTGGTTTTTCTCTATATCGGAATAATCAGAAACTTTATCAATATTTTCAAATACCAAATAGGCTTGCCGGACAGCTTTCCAATGGAAATCATAATTATCTTCATTTCTACCAGCTGCCGACATTCCGGATCTAATTAACCAATATCCATCTTCCCAGTTAAACATATTTAGCATATCGCCACATAAATCATCTAATGTTCCATGATTCATGCCATTATTAGCACCCACCCAATCTGATACTGGTATACCAGTAGCCAAACAAAGAGCATAAGATTGAGAAATAGCAGATATTGCTTTATCTTTTTTACTAAACACAGAATCTACATTTGTGTCGCTACCTACCGGTTTTAGTAAGAATTCATCCTGACAAGATGTAGGCATCAATAAAATAAATAATGCAGTTATCGATAAACAAAGTATTTTCCCCAATTTAAAGAATATCTTATTTTTATATCTGATTGGAGCCTGCATATCAATATCTCCTTTAAAGTTTATAAATGTATTTTTCATATCTATTTTTCATTTAAAATTGAACTTTTACTCCGAAATTCACGACTCTTGTCAATGGATATAATAATCCTTGCTCTGCTCCTGTACCAGTTGATTGTTCCGGATCAATTCCAATTTCATTTAAATTATCCTTTGTCCATGTCCATAAGTTATTAGCATTACTGTAAATTCGAATCTTACTTATTCCAATAGATTTCATAAATGAAAGTTGATTAAATGTATACCCCACTTCAATATTTTTCAACCGCAGAAAGTCATTTGACTTCAACCAAAAATCACTGAAGACACTATTTTGATTGGCAGTATTATTCATTGAAGCTCTTGGATAACTTATTTTTGATCCATTTGCGGCTTTTTCAGGAGTCCATTGCCCATCATATTGCCATTGGAAAGCTGATGAATAATTCTTAAAGAACGGTCCAATTAAGTAATAACTAATCGGAAACGATCCATTCGCTGTTCCAATTCCAAGAATTGAAAGATCAAATCCTTTATATTCAAATCCTATAGCAAGATTAAAAGAATATTGTGGGATATTTGAGTATCCAACAGGAACTCTGTCATTTTCATCGACCTTACCATCTCCTGTAACATCTACATATTTTAAATCTCCTAACTTTACTTTATTACCATCGATAGTTGAGTAAATGTGATTGTTAACTTCCTCCAGAGTATTGTAGAACCCATCGGTCTTGTAACCTTTATACTGACCATATGCAAATCCGGTACTATTTAGCCATTGATAATCATAACTGGGTTCGTCCATATATTCAATTTTATTTTTTGCAAAAGATAAACTTGTTCTAACCCAATAGCTAAATATTTGTTTTCTATCTCTCCACTCCAATTGAATTTCATAACCCTGATTAGACATTTTACCAATGTTAGCCGGAGGTAAATTTGCTCCAATTAAATTAGTGGTAGTTCCTAAATACAAAAGGATATTGTCTCTTTTCTCACTAAAAAAATCTGCAGTCATGGAAAGTCGATCTTTAAAAAGCTTAAGTTCGATAGCCGAGTTAAACTTCTTAGCCCTCTCCCAGGTCACATTGGGATTTCCCACAGTAGTTTCTGTTGCTCCATTATAATATGGATTTGGACTAGAACCATTTGATGAACCAAAATCATACCCATTTAAAATTCCGGAGCCTGTATACCCCCAAGTACTAGGTTGATACAAAAATCTCCTGCCTCCAATTTTGTCATTTCCTACCTCACCATAAGATGCTCTAAGTTTTAACCAAGAAACAACTGAATTTTGGGGAAAATATGGTTCATTTGAAATAATCCAACCGGCAGAATATGCAGGAAATAAACCAAAACGATGATTCTCTGGGAAATTTTCTGAGCCATTATAACCAAGATTAAATTCTAATAAATAACGTTCATCATAATTATATGTAGCCCTACTCGATAAGCCAATAAGACCTTGTGGCACATTATATTGCAATCCTGGATTTGAGTATTTTTGCGCATTGGCAAGTGCTAATCCGGTGAAACTATTTTTCCCAATTTTTCTATTGTAATTAATTGCACCCTCAATATAGAACTTACGTTCTTTATAATCTGACACATTATCAGTAATGGAGTTTGTACTTAGTTTACCACCGGAATAAATAATGTTAGATGGATCCAATGGATCACGGCCTACATTATACGTTTGAATTGAATTATGAGTATAAATACCTTTTTTGTAATAATCATCATAAGAAACAATTGCATGTGCAGACAATCCCTTCGTAAGATAATCCATTGTGTGCTTTAACTTTATACTCCCTGAAATAATACTACTTGAATATGTTGCATAATTCGAATTCAAAACATAGGTCAGTGGATTAGCTCCACCTATATTAAGTGTAGTTGGCGAAGGGTTATACAGAAATCCTGAAATGAGTTTGCCATCAACAAATCCGGGACTTGCAAAAGGAGGAGATTCTACTATATATTGATTTAATTGTTTATACCTACCACCTATATCAGTTGAATTGTCTCCACTTAAAATACCCCCGTTTTTAGAAAACTCTGCAGAAGTATTTACAGATACTTGGAAATTTTTACTCAAATCAACATCTACATTTGTACGGTAATTATATCTATTGTAAAAAGAGTTTGCATTAGCCCCACTGTAAGTCGAATTTTTTATCAGTCCTTCTTGTGTAAAATAACCTACTGATGTAAAATATCTAACCTTATCTGACCCGCCAGATATATTTATATTATATTGATTTTGAGGAGCCGACCCACCGTATTGTTCTTTATACCAATCATGGCTAGTATAATACAGTGCACCTTGAGATTGTATTTTAGCAATTTGAGTAGGAGTCAAATTCATATTTGCTAATTCGGTCGGCGTATAATCCTGATTATTCTTTAACTTCCAAAGTTCATCATCAGAAAAAAGATATTTATTATATGAGGCATCGCCATCATTTTTAATTGCCTGATTTCTAAATAAAGCATATTCATAAGAATTAGTAGTTTTTGGTATGCTCGTAACAGAAGTTATACCACTATTATAGGTGAAAGAAATTTGAGGTTTTCCTGTTTGACCACGTTTGGTAGTAGCAATGATAACACCATTTGCTCCTTTAATACCATAAACAGCGGTAGCTGAGGCATCTTTCAAAACATTAATTCCTTCAATTTCATTTGCATCAATTGAGTTTAACACGGAGAACGATTGTTGAATGCCGTCAATAACAATAAGTGGTTCCTGCCCATCACTACTCATTGTTGAAATACCTCTAATTCTCAATGTTGCTGAGTTATTACCAGGCTCACCACTTATCTGAACTGATGATAAACCTGCAATTTTACCAACTAAAGCATTACCTATATTTGATACCGGCACTTGCATCAGTTCTTTATTCCCTAATGTACTTATTGCCCCTGTTACAGTTTCTTTTTTCTGTTGACCATATCCAACTACAACAACTTCATTTAAAGTAGAATTCTCTTCTAATTTTATTATTATATTTTTAGAGTCTGTAATTGGATATTCTACTGTCGAATATCCAATATATGAAACCTTTAGTATTGTTTTATTGGCTGCATCCAACATAAATTTTCCATTTCCATCAGTAATTGTTCCAATTTTAGTATCTTTAACTAATATAGAAGCTCCAATAATTGGTTCGCCTCTTTGATCAGTCACTGTCCCGGATATCTTTTTAGATAACTGTATAGACTGAGAGAAAGTTTCGATTGTATTTAACTGAATCAAAATACATGCTGTAAAAATCAAACATACTCGTACAATTAGCATCCTGTCAGAAATAGTTTTATGTAATTTCATTTTATTATTAATAGCTGAGTTCATACGTATTAAAAGGTTAATGTAAATTTTAGTAGTAATATAATTCATTTTTCATTTGTATACATTATGTAGATCTTCTCATATCTTGATTTAGTTTTATTAAAATGGGAATTAATTTATATGTCAAATAATTATTTCGAATTATATTGAATTGTTTATGGCACAAAATTATATCTAATCATTATTGTTTTCTTATAAAATTCAGTCAATTAATTATACTTTTTTGAATAGGTGATTGTATTATGTACATATTTAATAAAATAATCTACATTCTATTTAGCTACAAATACTATAAAAGCCTCTATATTAAAACAAACTGATATAATTAGAATTTGTGGTCAGAAGTAGGTTTAACTTATAAAGTTTTTTTCTAAATAAAAGATAAATACTTTGTTCAGCTCAACAATATAAAAACACATTACAACTTTTTGACACTTATTGAGATTATTGCTCCCATAATACTGCAAAAAAATAGTTTATTTCAATTACCACTTTAAATCATATATAATTCTTAATCAAGTAGATTTACTTTTAATTCAACAGAATAAATTAAGCTCCGTTTCAGGTAACAATATTTAAACATGTCATCAAATCAATCAACGGAATGAAGTAATATCCAATTTTAAAGAATAACAATTAACCACCACACACATCAAATTAGAAATAATACTTCCATCTTATTGAATTACAAAACAAAAGTAGTTTTTCACTTAATCAACCATAAATCAGATTATAATTATTAGGATTGTTTGAATGTTTTGAATACCTAAATATGTTGCTTTCAAAAATCAGTTTTCCTATACTAGGCAATATAAATGTGACTAATTTGTCAGTTGAATTGGCTTTTGAATTTAATATGAAGATTATGGTTGAGTTGATAATACCAGCTTCAATATTGTGCTAAGCTAATGCCTTTGAAATGCCTTCGAAATGGAACAATACATATATAATACATACTTAATACAATAGTAACACATAGATAACACATATTAAAATAGGTATGTATTATCTATGCATTATGAATATAATTAAAATTTATTATGTATATTTGCAATAATTTCAAAGGTATTAGGAAGGCTTCTACAAAGCAGTAGGTAGTAAAATAGTTGGTAGTAAATAGTTGGTAGTGAGTAGTCGGCAGTAAAATAGTTGGTTGCCGGAGTTTACTTCACTTATTATCAAACATATACATACATATACAGTATAATAAAGTCCGTTTAAAGTGAACCATTATTTCACACAAAACGCGGAACTTCAAAACGGCAGGTAGAAAGTAGTCGGCAG
The DNA here is from genome assembly GCA_028710415.1 of Paludibacter sp. GTDB lineage: Bacteria > Bacteroidota > Bacteroidia > Bacteroidales > Paludibacteraceae > Paludibacter. The sequence goes on from JAQTUE010000018.1 coordinate 79,928, forward strand.
TAGGCAGGTAGATTATCGCATCGATTTATCGACAAATCGTCAAGTCAACCAATTAACCAATTAACTAATCAACTAATTAACTAATCACAATTATGGCAATTCTTAAAGGAGCAATTCAAATGACAGGTGGCATCAAGGGTGTTTCCTTTTACAGCTTGAAAGGGAGTGATAAAATTTTTATGCGGACCAAGGGTGGTGCAAATAAGGATACAATTGCCAATTCGCCAAAGTTCGAAAAGTTTCGCAAGGAGCAAAAAGAGTTTGGAGGTTGCGCCAAGTTCGGTTCGTTGGCACGGTACTCCTTTGGCGGCCTGCATCGGTTGGCGGATTATAACCTGACCCCTGTACTAAACGGCATGGGTAAAAACCTAATGAAGCTAGATACTACTTCTGAAAAAGGGCGGCGCAACCTGAAACTGACTGCCCACAAACAGGCGCTGGCAGGATTCAATTTTAACCGTAACTTTCCGTTCAGTTCGGTGCTGCGCGTTGCACCCCAATGGCAACTGGACCGCGACACACTGAGGGCTGTTGTAACCATACCGCGCATCAATACGGACATTGACCTGCAAAATATACAAAAACTGCCGTTCTTCCGCCTGATCGTGGTACTGGGCACCATTTCGGATATGGCATTAAATCCTACAGTGAATGAGTATGAGCCCCTGGTGGAAGGCCTGCATGGTCACAGTGCCGTACTGACCGGCGAATGGCATTCCACGCAAACCATATTGCCTGAGCATACGATGACCGTACAAATGCATCCAACGGAAATTGCAGAAATAAACGATAGTGTTACTGTGCTACTTAGCATGGCGGTTGAATTTGGGAATGTAGGATTTACCGGGGAACCTGTGGAGGTGAAGTATGCAGGGTGTGGGAAAGTGATAGCTAGTAGGTAGTCGGTAGTTTTTAGTAAGTAGTAAGGTGTTCCGCGTTCAATGTTCAGTGTTCCGCGTTCAGTGTTCCGCGTTATTGGGGCTGAAGCATTATGCAATTGGATAATGATTCATTCTAACATTCAACTCAATCAACCAATCAACTCAATCAACGAATCAATCCCCTAAATACCACCCTTATTTACTTATTATCTAACTGTATTATAGCAATTTAAATAAGGGAATAAGGGCAGGTTCTGAGGTGTTGGATTTTATACTGAGCGAACAAAACAAAAGAAAAATAAGGGTTTGAAGAGAAAGAAAAGTTTGGGAAAGTTTTCCGCGTTCAATGTTCCATGTTCCTCGTTATAGTTGTCATCTTCAAGAAAACGCTTTCGTGTACTTCGTACGACGAAAGGTTTAAACCACTTTGAAGCATATTTCCTTAATTTTTTTTATTCAATGATTTGCCACTCTCGGAGTTCAGATTTGAAGACTACAAATTTTTCTTGACAAAAGTTGCATATTTATTCTAAAGGGTATAATACTGTCTATTTATTAGGTTATTTAATTCTAATTTAACTCTTTCGATTGATTCTATTACAAGATAGGTTAAGCATTCACCTCCCTTTTGATTCATTACACGTACTGCAACATCCCTATGTAAAATTAATAGTCGTTTTGCTAAAACTATTTAACCAAAGTGCATGTTTTATTCAATAGAAATTCATATTTTTAGTGCAGAATTAATTATCCATTAGTTTTCTTCATAATTAAACAGTTAGAGCGTATGGGAAGCAAGAAAAGTTTTGTATTGGACACCAATGTCATTCTTCATGATTATAAATGTGTTCATAATTTCGAAGAAAATGATATATACATACCGATAGTGGTACTCGAAGAACTCGATCATTTCAAAAAAGGGAATGAACAAATTAATTTTAATGCACGGGAGTTTGCCCGGGAACTTGATTTAATTGCTGATGAAAACCTGTTTAAGAAAGGTGCCGAACTTGGTGAAGGAAAAGGAAGGCTTTTTATCCTGACAGGTGGCGAATATCCCGATATCATTTCCAAGTCGTTCATTGAAAAAACTTCCGACCATCGCATCCTGGCTTCGACGTATACCTTGCGTGAAAAGAAAAAAAACAGCCGGACTATACTTGTCACGAAAGATATAAACCTGCGCATGAAGGCTCTTTCATTGGGACTGGAAGCAGAAGATTATATCAATGACAAAGTAACTGACATTAATGTTTTTGAAAAGACATACGAAACGTATGATAACATTCCACCGGAACTAATCGACAGGTTATACAAAAGCGAAGGGACGATTCCAATTGACGAACTGGCATTTGCATCGGATATAGAGCCACAGGATTGCTTTGTATTGAGAAGCAACCGTGCGAGCGTACTGGCAAGGTATAATCCGGAGACTGGACTTGTGAAACGCATAGAAAAAGAAAGGTGCTTCGGTATTGAACCCCGGAATGCCGAACAGACATTTGCCATGAATGTATTGTTGGATGATGATATAAAACTGGTTGCATTAACCGGTAAATCGGGAACCGGAAAGACCTTACTGGCTCTGGCAGCTGCCCTGCAGAAGAATGATGCCTACAAGCAAATCCTGCTGGCACGTCCTATTGTGGCATTAAGCAATAAAGACCTGGGATTTCTGCCTGGTGACGAGAAACAAAAAATAGCACCCTACATGCAACCTTTGTTCGATAACCTGAATGTAATAAAGCATAACTTTTCATATCAGGGAAAAGAAATCAGGCAAATTGATGAAATGCAACGCAACAACCAACTTGTAATTGAAGCATTGGCCTATATCAGGGGCAGGAGTTTGAGCGATACTTTCTTTATTGTGGATGAGGCGCAAAACCTGACACCTCACGAAATAAAGACAATTATTACCCGTGCAGGTGAAGGCACTAAAATTGTATTTACCGGTGACATCCAACAAATTGATTCGCCATACCTGGATATGTTTTCGAATGGATTGGTATATATGATCGATCGCATGCGGGGACAAAACATATTTGCCCATATCAACCTGGTAAAAGGAGAACGGAGTTTTCTTTCGGAACTGGCAAGTGACCTCTTGTAGGAGCAAGAGGTAAGAAGTAAGAGGTAACTAAATTGTCAACAATCAATACTTATCTCTTACAATTAATTTTACTGTATCTTTGCTACCCGAAAAGTATTGAAAACCCATTAAAATAATATACACTAACAAATTCTACAAAAGTTGACTGGGATAATCGTCAACTGTTTTCAAATTACACAAATAAAGAATGACGAATCAGAATGCAGTTACCAACATACTTGGGACAGAGAAAATAGGGAAACTAATATGGAAATATTCTCTTCCAGCCATAGTAGGTACTGTAGTAATGGCACTCTATAATATTATCGACAGGATCTTTATAGGCCAGGGAGTTGGACCATTAGCTATATCAGGTTTAGCCCTTACGTTTCCATTTATGATCCTGCTAATGGCTTTTGGAATGTTGGTAGGTGTGGGTGCAGCTTCCCGAATATCAATTACGTTGGGAGAGAACGAACTGGAGAAAGCAGAGAAAATTCTGGCTAATGCGTTTACCCTTACATTGATAATTTCGGGAACGGTGATCCTGTTTTCGTATATTTATATGAGTGATGTACTCCGCATGTTTGGAGGAACTGAAAAGACAATACGCTATGCCGAAGATTTTATGAAGATTATCATTCCGGGAAGTATCTTTTCGGCACTGAATTATGGATTCAACAACATCATGCGCGCATCGGGGTATCCACAAAAAGCCATGTATACCATGATAATTTGTGCTTTAATAAATATAGTCCTGGATGCGGTATTTATTTTTGGTTTTCACTGGGGCATCCAGGGGGCTGCCATTGCGACTAATATTGCATTTGTGGTGGGAACAGTTTGGGTGTTGTCACATTTTATTAAAAGGGATTCGATTATTCGCTTTCACCGTAAGAACTTCCGGTTGGAGAAAGACATCGTAATGTCCATCCTCAACATTGGCCTGTCACCCTTCAGTATGCAATTGGCAACTTGCTTTATCATCATATTGGTAAACACGACGCTGATTCACTACGGAGGAGATTTGGCGATAGGGGCGTTCGGCATAATTAACAGCGTAAACACCCTGGTAGTTATGTTTATTATCGGATTGAACCAGGGGACACAACCAATTATAGGTTTTAACTTTGGAGCCAAGATTTACGACCGGATGTTCAAAACATTGAAATATGCTGTCGTGGTTGCTACAGGACTCACAACGATAGGATTCATTATCGGCACCTTTCTGCCATCAGTCATGGCTTCCCTATTTACCAGGGATGTTGAATTGCAACACATAGCTACCAAAGCGCTCCGGATATCGGTGACCATGTTTCCAATTATCGGTGTGCAGATTGTCATAACCAATTTCTTCCAGTCTATCGGGAAAGCAAAGATATCAATTTTCCTGAGCCTGACACGCCAGTTTTTGTTCCTGGTACCCTGTTTATTGATTCTGCCTCCGATCTTCGGTTTAACAGGTGTTTGGTCATCAATGCCGGTATCGGATGGATTAGCCTCGGTAATGTCAATTGCATTTATTTTTTATTACATGCGGAGATTTAATAAAAAACAGGCGTTGAGCATTGAGTATAGAGGAATGAGAAGTGAGGAATGAGAGTTGAGAAGTAAAGTAAGAAGTAGGTAGTAAGTAGTAAAGCAAACTTCATTCAGAAGTACAAAACAAAAGTGACTAAATTCCAGGGAAATATATTCAAATTAGGGTATTGAAAATGGAGAAGAAAATCAATTGATTTTCTTCTCCATTTTCAATACAAGTGTAATGCATTGTTTATTTTTGAACCAATACCCAGGCATCAGGGAAACGGGTTGAAATATTTTTGATAAATGCATGTGCCTTTTGATAATCATTTACTGAAGTCATAAGGACACGAAACATACCTTTTTCGTTTACGACAACGATGGCTTTATTTCCTTCGTTAATAAGTTTACTTTTTAATCCTTTAGCATTATCTTGTTTTGTAAAACTACCAACTACCACATGGTATTTGTATTTCAATGCATCAGTGTTGGTTTCACCTTCAGCCAGGCTGAAGTTTTCATTGCGGGTTACCTCTGTTTCATTTGAAGCGACTCTTTGTTCTGTTTGAGGAGTGACAGCCGGGGTTGGTTTGGTAACTACTGTTCTTGGGGCAGTGGCTTCAATGTTTGCGCCGGCAGGTATCTCAGCAATTTTTTGTTTTGTTTTACAGGCAGATGTTGCTAACATTACAACAGCTAAAGCAAGGGTTAATCTGATTGTTTTGTTCATGTTTTTTTTTAATTATATGATTGTATTATTTATTAATTTCTATTGCCAAAAAATGTAAAGCCTTGCCAATTTACCAGTTGACTTTGCATTATGACTTTAGATTTATTCTTAGACACTACAAAGATGACAAGAAAAAAGCATCTATACAAATACTCATGATAAATTTTATATAAAATATACTGATTTGTTCAAACAAAATGCCTATCCCAGACGTTTAAGGTTTAGAAAAGTAAAAATCAAGCGAATTATTAACTCATAAAAAAACAAAATTATGAAATTTACATTGCCCGAATTACCTTATGCTCACAATGCCCTGGAACCAATTATCAGTGAAAGAACCATCAGTTTCCATTATGGAAAACATCACCAAACCTATGTAAATAACCTCAATGGGTTGGTAGAAGGAACTGAATTTGAAAATTCCGACCTGGAAGCTATTGTCAAAAAATCAGAAGGCCCCATGTTTAATAATGCTGCCCAAATATGGAATCATACTTTCTATTTTTTATCATTGACTCCAAACAAAGGAAGTGTTCCGGGTGATAAGTTGCTTAAAGCAATCAATGCAGGTTGGGATTCACTTGATAATTTTAAAGCTGAATTCAATAAAGCGGCCGTATCGGTGTTTGGTTCAGGATGGGCCTGGCTGGTAAAAGATGGTGAGGGAAAACTATCGATCGTAAAAGAAAGCAATGCCGGCAATCCGATTACCCGAGGTTTAACTCCACTGCTTACATTTGATGTTTGGGAACATGCCTATTACCTGGATTATCAAAACCGTCGTGCCGACTATGTAGCAGCATTATGGGATTTGGTAGACTGGAAGATTGTTTCAGACAGATTCTAACAGAACAGATTTTAAGACTTTTAAGAGCCGGATTGATTAAAATCAATCCGGCTTTTTTGTTCCATTTATCTTTACATTCATTCTAAACAATTAATGTGAGTTTCTTAATACTTGTTAAAATACACAACGAAACATTCATTTTACTAAAAAATGCTAGTTCATTGTATTGAAGTGTCCTAAAAAAATTATCTTTGCACTCACTTATACTATATTTCTACCTAAAAGGGGAAATAGGACACTAAATAATTTAATAAACGAAGCGAATGAAAAACTTATCACTCATTTTTAATGCCATTTTGGCGATTGCAGTAGTAGTTCTATTTGTATTGGTACTAGGCAATAAAACAGCTATTGCAACGAAACAAACAGTTCACGGCAAAGAAATAATCACAAAAGGTAAGTTACCAATAGCTTACATAAATATTGATTCTTTGTTGCTGCATTATCAATTCGCGAAAGAAGCCAACGAATCATTAATTAAGAAACAAGAAGATTCAAGGTTAACTATCAACACCAAAGCACGTCAATTACAGGTTGAAATGAGTGAGTTTCAACGTAAACTGGAAAACAATGCATTCCTAAGCCGCGAGCGTGCAGAACAAGAACAGGCACGATTACAAAAGAAACAACAAGACCTACAGGTACTTGATGGTGATCTGAGCAAACAATTAGTTCAGGTTCAACAAAAAATGAGTGAACAATTGCGTGACACTATCAATTCGTTTATGAAGGATTTTAATAAGGATCATAAATATGAGTTGATAATCAGCAATACTTCAAGCGATAACATACTGTATGCTGATAAATCGTATGATATCACTGCCGAAGTGACGAAGCAACTGAATGAACGTTTTGCTGCAAAGAAATAAATTCTGAACCAATCTACTGGTATAAAAAAAGCACAACTTAATTGTTGTGCTTTTTTTATGGGACTATATGGATAAATTCATTTTTTCATTTTCCACGAAAAGATTGAAAGAAAGAGGATAGTGCATAAATCAATATACAAACAACCCATGAATTAGAATTCGTAAACATTAAATAAGCTGCTACCCCTAACATAAGACTTGTAAGTAAACCAATACGGAGTAAGCGTTGTTGCCGGTGTTCCAGATTTTTGCTTTCAAAAGCTTTCTTTCCTTGTATAAAAATCAATAAGGCGGCACCTACCGAAAAAATGTAAGGAGCGTAAACGAGATCGAAAATTTTGGCAAAAGCACCTAAAATAATAATGGTTCCGGCAGTAATAAAGAGAATTTGGGAGGGTTGTTTTTCTTTCATTCTTTAATTATAAAAATATCTTCATTTTCTTTTTTCATATAATAATGTTCGCGGGCAAACTTTTCGAGGTTTGCATTGCTCGATTGCAGCTCAAATTTCTTAAGTTTATTTGATTTTATTTCATCCTGATAAAATTTGTATTCTTTCTCCAGTTCACTTATCTTGCGGTGAGTCTGCCAACGATATATCAAGCTGTGTTGATCGAAGAAAGTAACAAACACAGTATACGCTAAAAAAACAATCAGATACTTATTCAATAGTATCTTGCCTAGTTTCTTTCCTGTACTTTTAAAAAATGCCATGATAGATCAAATTACAAGTTGCCGGTATAAAAAGTTAAGAGCGATGAGACAAATAATTAAATAACCCACGTTTTCGAGACAAAGGTAAGCAATTTTTATGTTCATTCTTTTTTTTGAGAAATCTTTTTTTTTGATGAACTGTAGCTGATTTTTTTCAGTATATTTGCAGACAAAAGCAGAAAAAGGTTTCAATTTATGGATAATTTCATTGTTTCGGCTCGCAAATATCGTCCGTCGTCATTTAACTCGGTTGTCGGTCAGGTAGCTTTGACAACTACACTTAAGAATGCCATCAAAAGCAATCATTTGGCACACGCCTATTTGTTTTGCGGTCCAAGGGGGGTTGGTAAAACTACCTGTGCCCGTATATTTGCTAAAACCATAAATTGCCAGAACCTGACAGCTGAAGCTGAGGCCTGTAATGAATGTGAATCATGTGTATCCTTTAATGAACAAAGGTCGTATAATATCCATGAATTGGATGCTGCTTCCAACAACGGGGTGGATGATATCCGATCATTAACCGATCAGGTCCGCATACCGCCACAAATAGGCAAATACAGCGTCTATATCATTGATGAAGTACATATGCTCTCCCAGGGTGCTTTTAATGCATTCCTGAAGACATTGGAAGAGCCACCTGCACATGCCATTTTTATTCTGGCGACTACCGAAAAACATAAAATTATCCCAACCATACTTTCACGTTGCCAGATATACGACTTTAACCGTATCACGGTAGCTGATACTGTGAAGCATTTGCAATATGTAGCACTTCAGGAAGGTGTAACTGCTGACGTGAATGCATTGAACATAGTTGCACAGAAAAGTGAAGGCGGAATGCGTGATGCCTTGTCTATCTTCGACCAGTTGGTCAGCTTCTGCGGGAACAACATTACCTATCAGGGAGTCATTGAAAACCTGAACGTGCTCGATTATGAGTATTATTTTCGGTTGGTGGAAGGTTTCTTGAAAGGGGAAGTCAGCCAATCATTACTCATTTTTAATGAGATATTGAATAACGGTTTTGACGGTCATCATTTTATTACAGGACTCAGTTCGCATTTAAGGGATGTGCTTGTAAGCAAAGACCCTCAAACCATTTCATTGCTTGAGGTGGGAGCTGATATCGGTGAACGGTACAAAACGCAGGCTCAACAATGCTCACCTGAATTCCTGTTCCAGGGACTGAAAATCAGCAATGATTGCGATATTGATTACCGGTTGAGTAAAAATAAACGGCTCCTTATTGAGCTCGCTTTAATTCGTCTGTGCCAACTGACGGATGAAAAAAAAAAATCCCTACTAATTGAGGAAGTACCTGCACCCATTCAAAAAATAGTAATTCAAGCACCTGAAGCCAATGAAAACAAGGCTGTAGTAAAAACTGTATCTGCTTCAGTACCATCTGTTACTATTCAGGCAGAACCTGCATCTCAACCGACTGAGAATACCAGAGATGTAGTTGCAGATTCCAAGCCATCCTTTAAAAGGCCGGGGAGTATTTCAATTTCAAATACCAACACCGTAATAACTACTCAGGTAACCAGTACCGAAGAAAAAGTTATAGAAAAAGTCATTCAAAACAATCCATTTACCTACGAAGAACTCAATAAAGCCTGGCAACAATTTGCAGATACCATTCCTGAGCAGGGTAGGATTACCAGCTTTATCAAAAGTACCAGGCCGAACTTAACCTCCGATACCACTTTTGAGTTAATTGTCAGCAATGTCTTGCAGGAGAAAGAATTGAAACGCCTGCAACAGGACATTGTAGAATTCCTTCAAGAAAGACTCCATAATTCAACGATAAGGATGACTTTGAAAATTGCTGAAGAAACAGAAGTTCAACGGGCTAATTCACCGGAAGACCGTTTTAAAATCATGGCTGAGCAAAACCCGGCACTTGAAAAACTTAGAAATGGGTTGGGATTGGAAATTGATTAGTAGGTAGTTGGGAGTAGGTAGTAGGTAGAATATTTAGAGTAGGTAGTGAGTAGTTTTTGGTCAGGATAAAGAGCGCTTTAGCAAAATTTTCAATCAATAATTATTTATGTTTAAGAAGATTAGCAGGGTTGTCTGGATATTATCAGTAGTCAGTTTATTTACGGACGTGGCCGGTGAAATGCTTTATCCGGTTATGCCTATCTACCTGAAAAGCATTGGCTTTTCAATTTTAATCATCGGCCTACTGGAAGGTGTGGCAGAAGCTACTGCCGGATTAAGCAAAGGGTATTTTGGTAAATTATCGGATGCTACCGGCAGACGTTTACCCTTTGTACAGGTTGGATATATCCTGAGTGCCATTGCGAAACCCATTACTGTTTTCTTTACATACCCCATTTGGATTTTCTTTGTCCGTACCACCGACCGTTTTGCTAAAGGAATCCGTACCGGTGCGCGGGATGCCATCCTATCCGATGAAGCAACTTCCGAAACCAAAGGAACCGTTTTCGGGTTTCACCGTGCTATGGACACTGTTGGTGCTGCAATAGGGCCTGCATTGGCATTAGTTTATTTATATTTCTATCCGAAAGATTATATATCCCTTTTCTACATTGCCTTTATTCCCGGAGTACTGGCAATAATCACTACCCTGTTACTTAAAGAAAAGAAAACCTCCCTTGCTCCTACCCATGAAAAAGTATCCTTTTTTTCCTTTTTTAAATACTGGAAACAAAGCCCAGCAGCATACAGGCAACTCTTGATTGGGTTGCTACTATTCACACTGTTTAATAGCTCGGATGTATTTCTATTGTTGAAAGCCAAAGATGCCGGATTGAACGATACCCATGTCATCGGTATTTATATTTTCTACAACATGGTATATGCCTTTTTTGCTTTTCCTGTGGGGTCACTGGCTGATAAAATTGGATTGAAGCGAATGTTCATCATTGGACTGGCATTATTTTCGATTGTTTATTTCGGGTTCTCTGTAAATACCAACCTATTTGTCTTTCTTGGATTGTTCTTTCTTTACGGGTTATATGCTTCAGCAACAGAAGGAGTATCCAAAGCCTGGATCAGCAATATCACCGATAAAAAAGATACTGCTACTGCAATAGGTACATTCTCCGCACTTCAAAGCCTTTGCACTATGGTAGCAAGCTCCCTGGCCGGTGTTATCTGGTACACTTTGGGTGCTAAATACCTGTTTTTAATGAGCGGAGTCATGACGCTGTTAGTCATGATATATTTAGGAAGAATGAAGGAAAAATCCTGAATTAAAGTTTTATAATCAGCATATCCTTCACTTGATAAATAATCCATTTTTTATACAAATTTAAAATGGTTGAAAACTTTTATTGAGTATTAATGTTTACTTCTTTGATACAATGATTGCATGCAACAACGATAGATTATCATAACAGAGTAATTGATCAAGCCTATGAAAGCTTTTTCTTACCTTATAGTGATTTTTATACTATTATTCAATAATAGTTATCTTTTAAAAGCTCAGGACAAGCCGTTCTATCAGAATAACCCAACACTTTCTACAATAGAAAAACAAGGGCAAACTATACAAACCGGACAAAATCAGGCAATTGCCAATAACAATTACGACCTGAAATACCATAGGTTCAACTGGAATATTGACCCCGCCCAACATTACATATCTGGATCAGTCACATCTTATTTTGTCGCAACGCAAGACCTAATGAATAGCATCCAGTTTCAGTTGAATGCCGGCTTAACTGCTGATTCAGCACGTTATGCGGGTAAAACAATAAATATTGACCATCCCGGAGACCTGATAAACATTCCATTAAATCCAACTGTATCTTTAGGTCAGTTAGATTCTTTAACTGTATATTATCACGGGGTACCCGGATTAAGTGGTTTTGGTTCATTTGGAAATTATGTTCACAATGGATCGCCAAGTATGTGGACACTCTCTGAACCCTATGGTGCATCTGACTGGTGGCCTTCGAAGAATGATTTATCCGATAAAATAGATTCCATTGATGTCTATGTGGTCATGCCTAAAGGGAACCATGCTGCCAGTAACGGGATACTGGTAAGTGAAACCCCTTATGATGCAAATTCTATACTCGCACACTGGAAGCATCGGTATCCTATTGCCTCTTATCTGATTGCTATTGCTGTAACGAACTATGCACGTTATTCCGATTATTATAAAACCGGCAATGATTCTATTCAGGTATTGAATTATGTATATCCGGAAGACTCATTAGACCTAAGAGCCAGAACAGCCGATGTTTTAATGAGTATGGCCTTATTTGAACAATTATTTGGTCCTTATCCGTTCTTGAAAGAAAAGTTTGGTCATGCAGAATGCAATATCGGGGGCGGAATGGAACACCAGACTATGACCTTTCTAGGTAAAAATTCATTTAATCATTTTATTTTCACCCACGAACTAGCCCATCAATGGTTTGGAGATATGGTAACGTGTGGTTCCTGGGAGGATATATGGTTAAATGAAGGGTTTGCAGCCTACTGTTTAGGCTTATCATACGAATTTTTACCGACTGATTATACATTTAAAGCATATATGAATGATATCAGAGATGATATTCTTCGGCAAGTACAAGGGTCCGTGTTTTGTAGTGATACTACAAATGTATCCAGAATTTTCAATAGCGCCCTTACTTATAATAAAGGAGCTTATTTACTACATATGTTACGGTGGATACTTGGAGACTCTGATTTTTTCCAAGGATTACGAAATTACTTAAACGATCCGGCACTAAAATACAAATTTGCACGGACTACCGATTTAAAAAGACAGTTGGAAAATCAATCAGGAAAGGATCTGACACGTTTTTTTGATGATTGGTTTTATGGTACAGGAGTTCCTAACTACAGTATCCAGGTAACCCAGCAATTGGATTCAAGCACGCAAGTCACTATAAATCAATCACAATATAATAGCAATGTCAGTTTTTTCAACATGGCAGTGCCAATAGAATTTAAAGGTGACACAAAGGATACAACCCTTATCTTTAACCATACTTATTCAGGGCAAACTTTTGATTTCAAACCTAATTTCAGAATTGACAGTGTATTCTTTGATCCTAAGTTCAAGGTATTATACAATCAGTCAAGCATTACCTTGAATCAGGTAACACAGTTCCAGAATGTAAATGATAACAAAATAGCTATTTCACCAAATCCTGCCAATGCTTTACTTAATGTCCATCATAAATCCGGGTTTGTAAATTTAATACAGATTCTGGATCTGGAAGGTAGATCACAAATCATAACAACTGCCAGACAAGAGGATACACTCTTGGTTTTAAACATCCAAAATTTACAACCGGGTATGTATATTCTCAAAGTAGGAACCTCAGGCTGGCTGGAATCAAAAAAGTTCATTGTTACAAAATGAACGAAACAACAATAGCTGCTTCCGGTTGGAAACAGCTATTGTTGTTTTGTTAGTGATGGTTCACTTCGATAAAATAGTCAAACCTTCACGAATGCGAGTATCCTATTCAACCACTTTTTTCATAGCAGTCATTGCAGCACGCAATTCTGCGCCACATACTTCGATAGAGTGGTTACGAATGGCAGCATTGATCTTTACCAGTTCGAAGTTATCAACGTGACCATTACCGGTTGCATTGAAGTTTTTACCTATAACGTTTACATCCACTTTTTTCATGAAATCAGCCAGTAATGGTTTACAGGCATGATCGAACAAATAACAACCATATTCAGCAGTATCCGAGATAACACGGTTCATTTCGAACAGTTTCTTACGGGCAATGGTGTTGGCAATTAGTGGTGTTTCATGCAAAGATTCATAATAAGCCGATTCATTTTTAATGCCTGAGCAAGTCATGGTTTCATAAGCTGATTCCACTCCTGCTTTGATAAAGGCAACCATCAGGGTAGCGTTATCAAAGTATTCCTGTTCAGAAATCTCAACATCGCCTGCAGGAGTCTTTTCAAAGGCTGTTTCACCGGTTTCAGCACGCCAGGTCAATAAGTTTTTGTCGCCGTTCGCCCAGTCTTCCATCATGGTTTTTGAGAATTCGCCTGATAAAATGTCATCCATATGTTTGATAAACAATGGACGCATGATATCTTTCAATTCATCAGCCAATTTATATGCTTCCACTTTTGCAGGATTTGATAACCGGTCCATCATATTGGTGATACCACCTATCTTTAAAGCTTCGGTGATTACTTCCCAACCGTACTGAACTAATTTTGAAGCATAACCCTTGTCAATCCCTTTTTCAACCATTTTGTTGAAGCTTAGGATTGAACCTGTCTGCAACAATCCGCATAGAATAGTTTGTTCACCCATTAAATCCGATTTTACTTCGGCAACAAATGAAGACAGCAATACTCCTGCTTTATGGCCACCGGTCCCAACACAATAAGCTTTTGCTATTTCAAGTCCATCACCATTCGGGTCATTATCGGCATGAACTGCAATCAATGTTGGAACGCCGAAACCACGCAGGTATTCTGCACGCACTTCTGAGGCTGGTGATTTTGGTGCTATCATTACCACTGTAATGTCCTTGCGGATTTGTGTACCTTCTTCTACAATATTGAATCCATGTGAATACGACAAACAGGATCCTTTTTTCATTAAGGGTACTATTTTGTTTATTACCGGAGTGTGTTGTTTATCAGGAGCTAAATTCGACACTAAATCTGCTGTAGGAATCATTTGTTCGAAAGTTCCAACCTCAAAACCATTTTCAACTGCATTCTGATACGATGCTCTTTTATTGTCAATAGCTTCCTGACGTAATGCATAAGCCACGTGTAGTCCACTGTCACGCATGTTTTGACCTTGTGCCAAACCCTGGGCACCGCAACCAATGATTACGATTTTCTTTCCGATAAGTTTTTTGACACCATCAGCGAATTCGCTGCTTTGCATAAAATCACATTTACCTAATTCCTGAACTTTCAGGCGGTGTGGAAGTGAGCTAAAATAATTTGCCATTTCTTTTTAATTTTAAAGTACCACAGACAATTGATTATTGTCAATTTATTTGGTACTATTTAGTTGGTTTGTAATAGTTATTTTATTTCTATATAAACTTTTTCCAAATATAAAGTCGGAAAAGTTAGATGTTAAGCGATAGTTAGAATACAACTCTTGCCCGACAAGCAATTTTGTCTTCTTTGCGTATCTCAAAACGAAAATCACCCGGTTCCAGTTGCTGACCTACAATATCAACAAATTCATCATAGAGCATTTCGTTCATATAATTAATTTCAAATCGTTTTACGGAACATTTGCGATAACAATCCAGGGAAAAGCAATCGCTGATCCATTGTATATAACGAACACTGTTTACATGCCCGTTAATATCTATATCACTGTACTTTACCTTAAAACCATCATAATCTTCTCCTTCAACCGGGCCAATCTTTATGGGTTTTTCAATCAGTCCTTCCTCACCGGTTGCATATTCATGAATGCCTTCCAGTGATTGTAAATCCTTGGCACGCCTTGTTTTCATATCAAACATAACCCAAACGGAACATGCACTTCCGATGATTTCGTTTTTTTCATCCCTGATACAGAAATTACGGGTTGTATTTGCCCTCCCGACTTCTTCCACCCAAGTCTCTACCTGGATTTTTTCATACTGATCAGGATAACGTTTCATCTCAATTGCCATTCTTGAAAGCACCCAGGCACTGTCCATTTCATTCAATCTCCGTAATCCAAAACCATTTTCATCAGCATTGAAACCGGCAGTTGTCAATAAAATATCACCCAATGCCGCCATGGTTGACTTAAACTGGAAATCTACGTACTGTGGCTGGATCTGAAAAGAATAAGTTCGTTTCTTAAGGTTCATTCTTATTCGCTTTTTTCAAATTTTCGCATATTTTCAAGCATATCGCTTAATCGTTCTACTTTCGATTTGGTAATTGCCACCCGGCCGGAGCGAATAAACTGCAGTACGCCAACTGATTCACTTAACTCTTCAAATAGCTGTTGTGTTTCGTCATAATGTCCTGTCTTTTCAAATACAACGAAGTTTTCGTTCATTTCCAGGATATGAATGTGATGGTTCCGTATCAGGCTTTCAATAGACCCCAACCCTAAAAGTTTTTCGGTAGCGACTTTGTATAAAGCTATTTCCTGAAAAACGAGCCCTTCATCCGTATTGTAATATGATTTTAAAATATCAACCCTTTTGTCAATTTGTTGCACTACCTTTACTACCATATCGTGGGTAGTGTACAGGGTAATGGTAAATTTATGAATGCCCTTAATCGCAGAAGGAGAAACTGAAAGCGTTTCAATATTCAACGCCCTACGGGTGAAAATAATGGTGATTTGATTCAACAACCCAACTGTATTTTCCGAAAAAACTGTTATTGTAAATAATGTATTTTCCATATTAGTTAATCTATTTTTACTGCAACTTCCAAAATACTTGTGTTATTTCAATTGTAAATTGTAAATAGTTAAATTGTAAATATTTTAATCTCCCAGTAAAATGTTAGTAACACATGAACCAGCCGGAACCATCGGAAATACCATTCCTTTTTTTTCTACATTTACCACCAATAAATAGGGTTTGTCGTCTTTCAACATATCGGCAATGGCACCATCAAGTTCTTCCCGTTTATGAACTTCGCTGCCTTCTATCCGATAGGCCTTTGCTATAGCAATAAAGTCAGGGTTCTGCATTTCGGTAAATGAATAACGTTCCTCGAAGAACATTTCCTGCCACTGGCGTACCATTCCCAGGAAATGGTTATTCAGAATAATCATCTTCACTCCTATTTGTTCCTGCATGATAGTCCCCAATTCCTGGATAGTCATTTGGAAACCACCATCCCCACAAAAAGTACAGACAGTACGTTCCGGAGCCCCCATTTTCGCTCCGATTGCAGCAGGTAAACCAAAGCCCATGGTACCTAACCCTCCGGAAGTTACCATACTTCGTGTTTCGGAGTATTTAAAATAGCGGGCAGCCATCATCTGGTTTTGTCCGACATCAGTTACCAGAATGGCTTTGTTTTGGGTAGCTTCCGATACTTTATGAATGACTTCACCCATCGTTATTTCACCCGATGTCGGGTGAACTTCACGTTGAATGACCTTCTCAAATTCCATTTTTTCATATTCTTCAAATGAATTAATCCATTCGGTATGAGTAGTTTTCTGAAGTAATTTTGTAATGGCAGGTAGCGTTTCTACTGCTGAGCCCAATACCGGTGCATCAGGTTTTACATTTTTGCCTATTTCGGAAGGATCAATATCCAAATGAACTATCTTAGCCTGTTTGGCATATTTTTTCAAGTCGCCTGTTACCCGGTCATCGAAACGCATTCCAATAGCGATTAGAACGTCACATTCGTTCGTTTTCATATTGGGGGCTACATTTCCATGCATCCCCAGGAATCCTTTGTTTAATCGGAAGTCAGAGGACATAGCTGAAGCACCAAGTAAGGTCCAGGCTGCAGGGATATCTGCTTTTTCCAGAAATGCTTTTAATTCTTTCTCGGCATTCGACAGGATCACTCCCTGACCCACCAACGCAAAAGGCCTTTTTGCCTGGTTAATTAACTGTGCCGCCAATTCTATCTGATCGGGATTTACTTCTGGCACCGGATTATAACTCCGGATATAGGTACACGGCTTATAATCGTATTCTACTTCCTCCAGTTGGGCGTTCTTGGCAAAATCAAGGACTACTGGTCCCGGACGGCCACTGCGGGCAATATAAAATGCCCTGGCAACTGCCCATGCTATATCTTCAGCACGTCGGATCTGATAAGCCCATTTTGTGATTGGTTGGGTGATACCCACTACATCAATTTCCTGAAAAGCATCGGTTCCCAACAAAGCTGCTCCGACCTGACCGGTAATCACCACCAATGGGGTACTATCCATCAAAGCATCACCTATCCCGGTGATGGCATTTGTAGCAGCCGGACCCGAGGTCACCAGGCACACTCCCACTTTCCCCGAAACACGTGCATACCCTTGTGCTGCATGTGTGGCACCCTGTTCATGACGGGTGAGGATATGATTTATTTGTTTGTCAAAATCGTATAATGCATCAAAAACGGGCATAATTGCTCCACCCGGATAACCAAAAATGGTATCAACACCTTCATTTACGATCGAGTGCATGAATGCCTGGGCACCCGTCATTTTAGTTTTTATTTCCATATATTTCTAATTTCCTCTAAATCTATCAGTAGATTTAAAGAGTGAAACGAATTAGTGAATTAAAAAATTATCAATAAAATCAACCTTTCCAAAACCCGTGCGGGGTATAGGAGCATTAATCTATCATTCTCACAGCTCCTTTATCAGCCGAACTTACCATGCTGGCATAAGCTCTTAAGGCTTTTGATACGACTCGATTCCGGTCCCTGGGTTTAAAAGCATCTTTTCCACGTGCTACTTCTGCCTTTCTTCGTTTCAGTAATTCTTCCACACTTACTTTTACATTGATGGAGCGATTTGGAATATCTATTTCAATAATATCACCGTCTTCGATTAATCCAATATTTCCTCCGGCTGCTGCTTCGGGAGATACATGACCAATGGATAGTCCTGAAGTACCTCCTGAAAAACGTCCGTCAGTGATCAATGCACAGGCTGCTCCCAGATGTTTTGATTTAATATAGGAGGTTGGATATAACATTTCCTGCATGCCCGGACCACCTTTAGGACCTTCGTGGGTTATTACCACGACATCCCCTGAAACTACTTTTCCACTTAAAATACCGATACAGGCTGTATCCTGTGAAGTAAAGACTTTGGCCGGACCACTGAATTTCCAGATGCTTTCGTCTACTCCGGCGGTTTTAATAACGCATCCATCCTGTGCAATGTTCCCTTTCAAAATTCCCAGGCCTCCATCTTTGGTGTAGGCATGCTCAATATTACGGATACAACCACCATCGCGGTCAGCATCCAGGTGTTCATATTGAGTATGTTGCGAACCCATCACCCGGTTGAATTTATGAGCCGGGGCACTTTTATATTTTTCAACGGCTTCTACTGAAACCGCCGGACTTGTAATATCAAATTTTTCAATGGCCTGTGCTAAAGTCATTCCATCGGCACGGTAAACTGAAGTGTCAAGCAACCCACCTTTACTCAGTTCGGCCAGAATACCAAGGATACCACCTGCACGGTTTACATCCTGGATATGGTATTTCGGCGAGTTTGGTGCTACTTTACACAAGCATGGAGTATGTCGTGAAAGGGCATCGATATCGTCCATAGTGAACTCGACTTCCGCTTCGTGGGCAATGGCAAGAATATGTAATACCGTATTGGTTGAACCACCCATGGCAATATCCAGAATCATGGCATTATTAAATGCTGCACGGGTTGCAATCGACCGTGGTAATACAGAATCATCACCTTCAAAATAGTATTTATTGGCATTGTCAACGATGAGCCTGGCAGCATCGATAAACAGCCTTTCACGATTCACATGGGTGGCTACAATAGTTCCGTTTCCAGGCAACGCCAATCCGATAGCCTCATTCAGGCAGTTCATCGAGTTTGCTGTAAACATCCCTGAACACGATCCACAGGTAGGGCAAGCTGCATTTTCAATGCGTGTCACTTGTTGGTCCGACACACTTTCGTCAGCCGATTGCACCATGGCATCCACCAAATCCAATTGTTTGCCATCCAGTTCTCCGGCTTCCATAGGACCACCGGAAACAAAAACAACGGGTATATTCAATCGCATGGCTGCCATCAACATTCCCGGTGTTATTTTATCGCAGTTGCTGATACAGATCATCGCATCAGCCCGATGAGCATTCACCATGTATTCCACACTGTCGGCAATAATGTCGCGCGACGGAAGGGAATAAAGCATGCCTTCATGCCCCATGGCAATTCCATCGTCAATGGCAATGGTATTAAATTCGGCAGCAAAACAGCCTAGTTTTTCAATTTCAACTTTTACTTTCTGACCTATGTCATGCAAGTGAACGTGCCCCGGTACAAATTGGGTGAATGAATTTACAATGGCAATGATTGGTTTTCCCATCTGGGCATCGGTCATTCCATTGGCACGCCAGAGTGAACGTGCTCCTGCCATCTTGCGTCCGGCAGTTGTGGTTGTACTTCTTAATTCATGTTTCATATCTTTTGTTTTATTGCCTATAGCTGTTTAAATAAAAAACCTTTCTCCGTTATGGTGAGAAAGGTTTTCTGTATTTCAAATACATGTATACACGTTACCATCTCACCTCTGATTTTTGACCAAAAGAAGCACAACGAGCACGAGAATAGTATAAATGCGTTGAGAAGTCATATTGTTATTAATTTTCGGCAACAAAGATACGGTAAGAATTTGTATTTTCAAATAGTTTGGAAGAATAAATTGTAAATTTTATTCAAATTGTAAGAAATTAGCCTGATTTTATGCGAAAAAATCATAATTCAATACTATTTGAGCAATTTCCACCCAAATGTGTTATATAAAAATCACACACAGCGACAAGATATGCTGTTTAAAATGACAAATGACAGCAAAAATGTATTATTTTTGCAGGTAATATGGATACTATCATGGAAAAAAGAACCTATCAATATATCAACAATATCAACTCACCGATTGACTTAAAAGCAGTTAACAAAATAAACCTTCCTAAAGTTTGTGATGAATTACGCCAGTTTATTATCGATGAAGTATCTAAGAATCCCGGTCATTTAGGGTCCAGCTTAGGAGTTGTTGAACTTACTGTCGCACTGCATTATGTTTTTAACACCCCGTACGATCGTATTGTCTGGGATGTGGGTCATCAGGCTTATGGTCATAAAATACTTACCGGTCGTCGCGATCGGTTCCATACTAACCGGCAGTTTAAAGGATTATGTGGATTCCCTTCCCCAAAAGAAAGCGAATATGATGCTTTTGGGGTAGGCCATTCCTCAACATCTATTTCTGCAGCACTGGGCATGTCAGTTGCTTCGTTACTTAAGGAAGAACCGAACCGCAATGTAGTGGCAGTCATCGGTGATGGTGCCATGACCGGTGGCCTGGCTTTCGAAGGGTTGAATAATACGTCTGTGGATAAAAACAACCTGTTGATTATCCTGAATGATAATCAAATGGCCATTGACCCTGTTCAGGGTGGATTTACCCAGTATTTAGTGGATATCACCACCTCACGCGCTTATAACAAGATCCGGTTCAAAGCATTTAATGTATTGAAGAGATTAAACATAATCACAGAGGACAATAAAAAACGGATTACCCAATTCAATACCAGTGTTAAAGCTACCTTAACCAAACAAACCAATATATTCGAAGGATTGAACATTCGCTATTTCGGACCGGTGGATGGCCATGATGTGGAAGGATTGGTACGTATTCTATCGGAAATTAAAGGCTTTAAAGGTCCCAAAGTGCTGCATTGCATTACAAAAAAAGGAAAAGGGTATGAACCTGCCGAAAAGTCGGCTACAGTGTGGCATGCTCCCGGTATTTTCGATGTAAAAACCGGGGAACGAAACAAAACAAATAATTCAACGGCAACTCCTCTACTCTTTCAGGAAGTTTTCGGTGAAACTTTGCTCGAACTGGCCCTGGCAAACGATAAAATAGTTGCAGTTACCCCTGCCATGCCTTCCGGTTGCTCGATGGTTATCATGCAAAAGGAACTCCCGACCCGTGTTTTCGATGTGGGAATTGCCGAAGGACATGCCGTTACTTTTTCTGCCGGAATGGCTAAAGAAGGACTCATACCATTCTGTAACATTTACTCCTCGTTTATGCAACGGGCCTACGACAATGTGATTCATGATGTGGCACTTCAGGAACTGAATGTGGTGATGTGCCTCGATCGTGCCGGAATAGTAGGTTCGGATGGCGCTACGCATCATGGTTTATTTGATCTGGCATACATGCGTTGCATTCCTCATTTGACTATTGCTGCACCCCGCAATGAAATTGAACTGCGTAACCTGATGTTTACAGGTCAGCAACCCAATATGGGACCATTTGTAATCCGTTATCCAAGAGGGAAAGGTACTATCATTGACTGGCGCCAACCCATGAAAGCCCTTGAAATTGGCAAAGGAGAATGCCTCAAAGAAGGCAAGGACCTGGCTGTTATCACCATTGGCACTATGGCAAGTCATGCTCAACCAGCCATAGAACAAATTGAAAAAGAATTCAACGTCTCGGTTGCACATTATGATATCCGCTTCCTGAAACCCATGGATGAAGGTATGCTCCATGAAATAGCCGGAAAATTCAAACAAATCATTACCATTGAAGATGGTGTGATCCAGGGTGGTTTTGGAAGCGCAGTACTTGAGTTTATGTCCGATAACAATTATTCGGTTCAGGTAAAACGCCTGGGAATTCCTGACAGCTTTATTGAACATGGTACTCCTGATGAATTGTACACCATGCTTGGATTGGATACGGAAGGCATAACCAGGAGCCTGGCAGAATGCCTGAAGAGTTTGAAAAGTGTAAGGTTTGAAAAGTTTGAAGTTTAAATCAATTCATAGATTACAGATTGGCCACAGATTTTATCCGTGGCTTTTCTTTTTTTTTAAAGAACAATTGATAACCGGATGCGGTTATTAACATGTAACTATCCATGAATTTTCAAGGTAGTACTTAAATCAACATCAACCTAAAACAAGATGAACTTAACAATTAATTCCTATCAGTTTGGAGAACGCCCCGATGTCATCAAACCGGATCCTGATTTTTACAATCAACTCGGTGAGGATGGAATCCGAAAATTGGTGAGCAAGCACTACGATCTGCTTCGGGAGAGTCCTATCAAAAAATTATTTCCTGCAGATAATGATGAACTTGAAAAAGCTAAGCAAAATTCTGCAGACTTTATGATTCAAATCAGTGGTGGCCCCGATTACTTTAACCAGCACAGGGGAAAACCAAGGATGGCGGATCGCCATGCTGCTTTTACCATTACCCCCGAAGGAAGAATCATATGGCTGAACTGTTACAAACAAGCATTGAAGGAACTAACAATCCCTGAGAACCTGATACTTTCATTCTGGAATTATATCAATGTTTTTTCCAATTGGATGGTAAATACACCATCCGGTCAATATAAAATTGATGACAAATAATAATCCCAGGCCTATTAACCCATTCTTTTCATGATGCAATGAGACATTTTACGTTTGTTCTTGTTTTCTTTTTTGCCATTCCTTGTTTTTCTCAAACTATACCGGGAACTAAAGCGCCATTAATTACGTTCAATCACCGGCATGCAAAAACCGCTCTGACCCAATACCTGACCGAGGCAAAGTGGAATGTTCTTTTCCCAAACAGGCATGGACAGAATCCTAAGAATTCAACGAAAAGGTCTTCCGATTTTTATTCCTTTAAATCTTTTGTAGCCGCTGCCAGGTTTTTCCCTGACTTTCTTACAGGAAATGCTGTAACCCAAAAAAGGGAACTGGCTGCTTTTCTGGCAAATATAGCCCAGGAAACAAGCGGTGGCTGGAACGAAGCTCCGGGTGGTTACTTTAAATGGGGACTCTATTTCGTTGAAGAAATGGAGGACAGCACTAAAAATAGCTATGCCGACTATACCAAGAAAAACTATCCTCCTGTACCCGGCAAAAGTTATATGGGTAGAGGTCCGAAACAATTAAGCTGGAACTATAACTACGGACAATTCAGCGAAGCCTGGTATGGGTCTAAGGATACATTGCTCATCCACCCCGAACGACTGGCACATGACCCAGTACTTTCTTTTGCCTCTGCCATCTGGTTTTGGATGACCCCGCAGTTCCCAAAACCATCATGCCATGACATCATGTCCGGCAGTTGGAAACCAAATGCAAACGATCTCTTGAAAGGACGTGTACCAGGTTTTGGCGCTACAGTGAATGTTATTAATGGTGGTGTGGAATGTGGCAATGGCACTGACCTTCAAAAAACTTCGTATCGTTACAATTATTATCTGTATTTTTGTAAGTATTTTAATGTCACGCCCGGCGATAATATCACCTGTACCAACCAGCGGCCTTTCGGACAGTAAAATAGAATTCAGTTTTCTTGAAAATTTCACTCTAAATATGATTCCAATGAAAAAGCCCTTGTCAACCTCACTGATTCCAATAATTGGAATTACGCTCATCCTCATTGCAGTCCTTTCCCGGAGATTATTTATCCGAAATTATTCAATGGACTCTACGCTTAGCTTTCTGGCAGGATTTGCTGTGATCGTTCTTTGCTTTTTGGTCCTGAAAGTGTATCTTAAAAACAAGAAATAAATTTGGTGATAAAAAAACATAAGTCAAGGTTTCTTTATTTCGTAACATTACTGGAACTATCAGCTAAATTTACGTTATGAAAGATTTGATCGGTAATTTCCCAATAGGATTTTAATCGAATAAACTGCGATTTTCCTGTATCGGTTTGTTATAATAATTACAAACCTTATTCATGATACAAATAGTACATTTTGGGTTAGTAGGCCTGCATATTTCGCGGCCAAGAAACGAAAGAGCCATCCCAATACTATTCCAACTCTCTTTGGGTACTATGGCCATAATTTGTTTCTCAATTTTTTCAGGTTGTGTGCCTGTTGCAATCCCGATTCGTGGCGCCACCCGTACAACGTGCAAGTCTACGATAACTCCTTCTGCTTCATTCCCCGATTCTCGAATAATGACATTTGATGATTTTCGTCCAATACCCGGTAATTTCGTCAATTCAGCCAGACTTGTGGGTATGTTATCGTCATCTTTTATTATTTGCGCCAACTTTATGAGCCATTCGGACTTATTGCCAAAATTTCTGATTGTATTCACATAGCGATACAAATCATCTGATGTGGCTGTTGCCAGGCTGTTCATGGAAGGATAAGCGTCAAAGAATGCCGGAGCCAATTCGTTTATATGCTTGTCGGAGTCCTGAGCCGAAAGGATGACCATTACCAACAACTGGTATCGGTTTTTGTAGTCAAGGGGATGCTTACGCGTACCATATAACTTCATTAAAGGCTCAAGATATTCCATCCAATTTTTTTCCATAAGTATTTAATATAATTGTTCTTTAAAAAATGTCCTGAATTTTCACTGAATTATAACAACACACTAAGTGTTATGTTCAAAATCAGGATAATTCAAAAAAGCCGATGCTGTTTATGAGACAAATATAATAATTTAATATTGTATTGTAAAATCGAAAAAAAATAAATCGGAAGATTGCATTCCTGGTTTACGAAAACAAGTATTCCCTGTACAGCAGCTATTGGGATATCCGGTTTCTTCCCCATCCTATCTCTTAGCTTATTAGAATTAATCCCAAATTGTCCATTAGAGCCATCAATAAGAAAACTCAAATTCTAAGTTCGATGATTTCTCCCAAAGTTTTCTCATCCATGCTCTCATGTTCATTTGAAGAGCCTTTTTCACGATTACTTTATTTATTAAAGTGTAAAGTCGGTTTACCCACCAACAATGAATAAAAATAAGGTTTTCTTTTAATTTGCACGAAGGCACTAAGGGTTACTAAGGGTTTATCTGATCAAAATCCTTAACTAAAAGACACTGCTATTTTAACTAACTCAGTGTCGTTTAGATAATTATTTGAACACACACAACTTTCCTCTTTGACTGAGTAAAATAGCATGAGGTGTAAGCATCAAAAAAGGCAGATTCTTTCAAATCTACCCTTTTAATCAATACTAGTTTCTTTTATTTAATGTTTTTCGAGATTACATTGTCTACCGATAATTTCCCGCCGCCACCAATGATAAGCACCAGTGCCAGTCCAATCATAAGAATAAAGTACTCAATACCTTCCCCTTTTTGGACACCGAACCAATTCATAAAGAAACCGTTGTTGATATGCCCGCCCAGCACCATTGCTCCGGCCATAGTCAGGAAGATGGAAAGAGCCATAAACCGTGTTCCGGCTCCTACCAGGACTCCGATACTCCCTACAAATTCAGCCAGGATTACCAGTGCTCCTAATAAATATGGCATACCCATGGAGTGGAAAAATCCCACTGTTCCTGAAAATCCATAACCCCCAAACAGTCCTAATGCTTTTTGCATGCCATGAGGTAATAATACTGCGCCTAAAGCGATTCTTGATACTAACAACGACCATGATTGTTGATCCGTTGAGAAAAAACTTTTTGTTGTACTCATTTTTTATTTATTTACTTGTTTATATTTTATTTTACTCTTATATCAGGAATTATACTGTAATTGAATAAGAAAAGTCTTCATTAATTTACTCATATTAAGCCAACTACCTACTGTTTTTTCTACCTACTACCTACTACCTACTACCTACTACCTACTACCTACTTTTCATCAAACTTCAAACCTCAAACTTCAAACTTTTATTAGACTGTCATTGGAACTTCCATTACCAATAACCGTGCGTCAGAGTAGGCTGCGATTTCTATTTCATCCACTTCACTTACTCCAAATCCATCCCTGCGTTTCAGGTCTTGTCCGGCTATAGTTACGTCGCCTTCGATTACAAAGAAATAGACTCCGTTCTTTTCGGCTTTCAGATGATACTTGCCTTTCCATCCTGTAGATAATTCGCCGATATGGAACCAGGCCTGCTGGTGTATCCACACTCCCTGGTCGTTTGGATTGGGCGACAAGATCTGGCTCAGTTCATCCGGTTTGGCTATTTCTGATATTGAAATCTGATCGTAGCGCGGGGTTACATTCGTTTTGTTAGGAATTACCCAGATTTGTAAAAACTGCGTTTCCTTGTCCTTGTTCTTATTAAATTCACTATGGAAAATGCCTGTCCCGGCACTCATCACCTGAATTTCGCCTGTTGTGATCACACCATGGTTGCCCATGCTGTCTTTGTGTTCCAGGTCCCCGAAAAGAGGAATGGACACTATTTCCATGTTGTCGTGGGGGTGTGTTCCAAATCCTTCACCGGCCGATACACGGTCATCGTTCAATACCCGCAGGGCACCAAAATGCATTCTTTCTGGATTGTAATAATTGGCAAAACTAAAGGTGTGGTGTGAATCAAGCCAACCATGGTTAGCATGTCCACGTGTTTCTGATTTATGCAATACTGTTTTCATTGTTTGTCGGTTTTATTATGTCGGAATACTCTTCCAACTTGTTGCGACAAAGGTACGGCGACAAAATGCCCCGTGAAGTAATGAAATCGGGTATATGATTGCAAAAATCAGGACTGGCGTGAAGTAATGCGAAATTCAGAGGGGGTTTGTCCTGTTATTTTTTTGAAGAAATTGTTGAAATGAGCCGATTCCTCGAACCCCAGGGCATACGCCAGCTCTTTGTTGCTGATATTGCTGAACAACAACGAACGCTTAGCTTCGGTGATCAGCTTGCTCTGGATATGGTCCTTAGCCGACTTGCCCGTCAGGCTTTTGACAGTTTTATTCAGGTAATCGCTCGTTACCGCCATTTCGTCGGCATACTCGGATACCATGTGAGAAGTGGCATATTTCTTGTTTAACGACTGTTTGAAATTACGCAGGATATGGTTGCTCGTTTCAATGAGCTGGGGATTGTCACTTTTTCGCAGGCTGCAGTGGTTATTACTTTGAATCAGGAATATCTTCACCAACGACCCTATCGCTTCGAGTGTGTATGTCTCCAGCGCCCCTGCAAAGTGTGCCATTTGTTCAATCAGGCTTTTGTAAACAGGAATGTCTATTTCGTTTATAGTCAAGGGAGGTGATTGACCATAATCGTTGAAAAGGTAGATATCATTTATCAGTTTCTCTGGTATAGAATTGGCTATCAGGAATTCCTCTGTAAAAGTAATCACCCAGCCTACTGGTTCAGAACTCAATGCCAGCTGATGCATTTGCCCGGGTTGAATGAAATAAATCGTACGGTCCTCAACTTTATATTCTGTAAAATCGACATAATGAACCCCTTCCCCACGCTCAATAAAAATAATGGTGTAATAATCATGCCGGTGCGGACTATCCGGTGCACCCTGCGTATTCCGGTACACATCCTCCATTCGTTTCAATGCAAACCCCTGATAATTTTGGGAATTCTCAGTGAACGTGTAGGTCTTTATGTCTTTATGCAGTTGATTCATGGATGCAAAGATAAATTATTTAAATTTAGTTTCCGATATACGGCCAAATTATTAATTCAGTTGAATTGCAAATATTGAAGGTGTTTTCTATCGTGTGACTCGTTGTGGCTTTTTTACATTCATTTTGAACCGGTTTATTTTGTCTTGCCTTTGCATATCTTTCAATCCATAGTGCTAAAGCTATTAAATGGATCCATTCACACGACTGTCCAGCTTATTACCCTGTTGTTTTAATTTCGTTCGATGCAGAAAAGCCGTTTGATTTTCCCTTCCCACCCTTTAATTTGACCCTGTTAAATCGAAGCGGTTTAGGTCTTCATTTGTTTCAAGTATAAAGGGGGTTCAGTGAGGGTTCAGTGAGGGTTCAATGAGGGTTCAATGAGGGTTCAATGAGGGTTCAATGAGGTTTACCTATCCTTGCCCTCTCTTTACCCCCTCGAAACCCCCTCGCAACACCCTGGCAACACAGAACTGAAACACTACCAACAGAAAGCGAGAAAAGAAATTTTTCGTTACAATTTCAGGGAAGCAGGATACTGATAAAAATATGCATTTGAATTGAGTTGTTTATCAGATTAAACTTTCCTTGCATTATTTTGAAAAGAAAGCAACATTCAGAATAAACCTTAGCAACTACAGTCTGTAATAAAAAAAAAGCTCATCCTGCTTTCACAAGCGGGATGAGCAAAACCACATTAAATCAAAAAAAGTTATTGTTTTACTATTTTATCACTCTAACATATTTCAGTTTCAAACATTGTCAGAAAAAGTTCAACGAGCAATCCGCTTAAATATTCAGTTGAAAATTTATTGTATTAACTTGCTTATTAAACATAGCTCATTTCATAATAGTTTTAGTTTTGTATTTATTTCATAGTTCGTGCCGCTACGATTAATGAATGATAAAGGGAAACAATGAGATATTAAAAAAAATAAAACTTTTAGGGATCAAGAGTCAGATGTTTTCAAATGGGAAAGCAGACTATCAAATTACGGGTTTATAGCCTTTCGAATCCGCCGGGCCTAAAAACGGGAACTTGCACTATCAACAGTAATCGGAATGAACGGAGTATAAAAAAGTGCATAGCTTATCTTAACAGATAAACTACACACTCTATTGTAAATTGTAAATGATTAAATTGTAACTGGATATTACATTCTTTCCATATACCAGTTCAATTCTTTCTCTATTTTCTGGTAATGGAAGATAGTGGTAATGATCTTCTGCAACCTCATAAAAGCGGTTTCACTCTTAACCACATAGTCGAAGGCTTTGTGATGCATACAATCAATTGCAACTTCAATTTTATCCTGGGAAGACAACATAACTACCGGGATTTCAGAATTAAAGGCTTTAATTTTATCCAGGGTTTCAATGCCATTCATGGCAGTTTTATCAATTCCATCCAGGTAAAAGTCCAGGACTATTACATCCGGTTTATTGGACAAACTATCAATGCACAGTTCACCGGTTGCATAGGTTTCAATACTAAAATCGGCATGTTCCATGAAATCTATTTCCAATGACTTGAGAAACAATGCATCATCATCAACCAGAAAAATTTTTATTTTATCTTTATTCATTCGTTCGTATTTTTTATATTATTAAATTCTATTTCTAATTCTTCGCAGGCGCGTGTGCATACTGTTTCAAGTTGAGTAACCATATTTTTTATTGTGTCCGACTGTTGTAGGGTACCCGAATATTCCTGCACTTTTCTTGCCATATTTTCAAAGTCAACATTTATTCCCATTATGGAAAATGAAGGAATCATTTTATGTACAGCAGCATGCAATTGAATCCAGTCGTTATTAAGGAACCCCTTTTTCATGGCGTTAATTAATGGCGGTGTTTGTTCCAGGTAAAGGGAGATCATTTCCATCATCAATTTGGGATTTGATTTTGTTCGTTTACTCAAATAATCCAGGTTCGTATATTTCAAGTGTTCTTTTTCAGTTACATCGAAAACATCCCTGTCATTACTCTTTAAATGGCTCGTTTTCTTTGCCAGGGCAACAATTTTACTATACAAAATCCGCTCATCCACAGGTTTAGCAATATAATCATTCATCCCCACAGCCTTACATTTGGCTAAATCCACGGTTGTGACATCAGCCGTTAAAGCGATGATAGGTATTTCAGAATGCATTCTGTTGCGAATAAAGTCAGTTGCTTCAAACCCATTCATTTCAGGCATTTGCAGGTCCATTAATACAATATCAAATTGTTTTTCTTTCAGTTTTTCAATGGCAATTTTCCCATTTTCAGCTATATCACGTTCAAATCCAAAATCATCAAGCAAAGTTTTCATCAACAGTTGGTTTAATGGGATATCCTCCACCACCAATACCCGAATATTATTATTTTCGGAATCGACTTCACTGGTTTCTATCTCCACTTCAGCATCCTGATTCGTTTTCAAAAAACTCAAAATAAAACTAAAATTAGATCCTTCATCAAGCTTACTACTGACACTAATAGTACCACCCTGAGGTTCCACCAATTGTTTTACTATCGCCAGTCCTAATCCGGTACCTCCGTATAAACGGGAAGTTCCGCTGGTGGCCTGTTGAAAGTTATCAAAGATTGTTTCCTTTTTAGATTCAGAGATTCCAATACCGGTATCTTTCACAGAGAACTCAATACTAACTTTTTCCTGGTCTTCATTTAATAATTTAACACTTACTGTAATGCTTCCATTTGAAGTAAATTTCACTGCATTGCTTACCAGATTTAAGATAATCTGATGTAACCGAACCGGATCGCCCAGCAGTACTTCCGGTATCCTTTCATCGTATTCTTTTATCAGTTGTAAATTCTTTTCCCATATCTTTGTTTCAAACAAATGAAGCATGGCTGCTATTGACACAGACATTTTAAAGGGTACCTGCTCAAATGTCATTTTTCCTGCATCTACTTTAGCCAGGTCGAGAATATCGTTGATCAGGACGATCAATGCATCACCGCTTAGTTTTATGGCTGTCAGGTATTCTTTTTGTTTATGGGATAGTTCTGTTTTCAACAACACTTTCGTAAATCCGATAATCGCATTCATTGGCGTACGGATTTCATGACTCATATTCGATAAAAACTGTTGTTTTGCTTTCACAGCATTTTCAGCTATCAGGGTTGAACTCTCCGCTTTATTCTTTGCCACTTCTGCAATTTCTGTTGCCATTTCGGCAAATACAATTGCTTCGGTTAATTCAGTAGCGATTCTTTTTTGGTTGGTTATATCCCTGGCCACAATGACGACACCCAATACATTGCCCCTGCCATCTTTATAGACCGACCCGTTGAATAAAACATCGGTCAGCTTGCCATCTTTATGACGTAAAGTCAGGGGTGAATCCGCAACCGAACCTTTTGCAAATACTTCCTGATAAACTTCACGCGCCATTTGAGGTTCCGTAAAGTAATCGAAGAAATCAGTACCGGTCAATTCCTCCCGGGTCATTCCAATAATATCAACTGTAGCCTGGTTCATATCCGTGATCTTTCCTTCGGTACTGATGGTAACCAACGGGTCGAGACTGGCTTCAATCAGACTGAGCGAATATTGCGATAATAATTTTTGGGCTGTTACATCCCTGGCGACAACCACGACTCCAAGTACGTTTCCATTCCCATCTTTGTAAACCGAACCATTAAACAAAACATCTGTGAGTTTACCTTCTTTATGTCTGACAGTCAATGGTGAATCAGCTACTGATCCTTTTGCAAATACTTCCTGATAAACCTCACGCGCCATTTGAGGCTCCGTAAAATAATCAAAGAAATCAGTTCCATGGAGCTCTTCCCTGGTCATACCGGTGATATTGGCCAGGGCCTCATTCATGTCGGTAATTTTGCCTTCCGTATTGATGGTTACCAACGGGTCCAGACTTGCCTCGATCAAGCTAAGCGAATATTGAGATGCCAGTTTCAACGAATAACTGAATGCTTCCAGTTCTTTGTTAGCAATCTCCCGTCTTTCTTTTTCCAGGCTTTGAAGAATTAATTCTTTGTCTGCAATGACTAATTCAGCAGCGCGTTTTTCTTTTTCTTCGATCTGATAGGCAAGTTCTTTATCTGCCAGGATTAACTCTTCCGCTCTTTTTTCTTTTTCTTCAGTCTGGAATAAAAGTTCTTTATCTGCAATTATTAATTCCGCAGCACGTTTTTCCTTTTCTCCTGTCTGGTATAAAAGTTCTTTGTCTGCAATTATTAATTCAGCAGCACGTTTCTCCTTTTCTCCTGTCTGGAATAAAAGTTCTTTGTCTGCAATTTTTAATTCTGCGGCACGTTTTTCCTTTTCTTCCGTCTGATAGGCAAGTTCTATATCAGCGATGACTAACTCATCTGCACGTTTTTGTTTTTCTTTGGTTTGGTAAGCAAGCTCTTTATCTGCAATAATTAATTCAGCAGCCAGTCTTTCCTTTTCTTCATTTTGAAATATCAGTTCCTTGTTAGCCAGGATCAGTTCTGCAGCACGTTTTTCTTTTTCTTCATTTTGATAGGCCAATTCCTTATTTGCCAGGATAAGCTCGGCTGCCCGTTTTTCTTTCTCTTCATTCTGAAACAACAATTCCTTATTGGCAAGAATTAATTCAGCAGCACGTTTTTCTTTTTCATCATTCTGAAAAGCCAGTTCTTTATTGGCAATGATTAATTCAGCGGCACGTTTTTCCTTCTCCAACACATGGAAAGCCAGTTCATTATTTGCAATAATCAATTCAGCTTCTTTCTTTTCTTTCTCCTGATGTTGCAACAATAATTCGTTGGTCTTTTTATACAATTCTACAAAAACGGCCACTTTTGCCCGTAAGATTTCAGAAGATAGCGGTTTAATCATATAATCAACGGCACCTGCCTGATATCCTTTCGATATTTGCAAAGAATTATCCATGCTAGCCGTTAAAAAGATAATAGGAATATTCTTAATCTTTTCAATTTTGTGAATTCGTTCAATCGTTTCAAACCCATCCATTTCAGGCATTTGAACATCCATGAGTATGATAGCAAAATCCTGATCGTGACTAAGAATGTTTAATGCTTCCTGTCCTGATTTTGCTTTCACACAGATATAATTTTCATTGGAAAGAATTACTTCTAAGGCAAATAAATTTTCAGCCCTATCGTCTACCATTAATATCTTATGACGGTCATTTTCTTTCATTATAAACTATAGTTTACTTCAGGTTATTTTATATTTTCTCGATTCGTTGAACAACTATCGAATTACTACATTGAAACAATTATCAAATCTGGAAATCAGTTGCTCAACCAGACTCTCATTAATGACAACAAGCGGTCTACATCAATAGGTTTCGTAATATAATCGTTAGCACCAGCGTCAATACATTTTTGTTTATCGTCTTTCATGGCTTTTGCTGTCAATGCTATGACCGGTAATTTTTTAAACACCGGTTGTGCCCGAATCCCTCTCATGGCTTCGTAGCCGTCCATTTCAGGCATCATGATATCCATTAATACCATATCAATGTCCGGATAAGTATTCAACAGTTCCAGGGCAATGAGTCCATTTTCAGCCTTCAACACTTCCATGCCACGTTCCTGCAATATCTTGGATAACGCAAATATGTTTCTGGAATCATCATCAACAACCAATATCTTTTTTGCATGGAACACAGTTTCTTTATCATACAGATTGGTTATAATCAACTGATTTGATTCCGGCATATTACTGATGGTCCTGTGAAGGAAAAGAGCCGTTTCGTCCAACAACCGTTCTTCCGATTTTACACCTTTAATAATTATACTGTCAGCATATTTTTGTAGTTCCTCATTTTCTTCCTTTGAAAGTTCCTTGCCCGTATAGACAATTATAGGAGGCAGTTTTTTGTTCTTCGTTTTTTCTAACTCATGGATAAATTCAAACCCAGTCATATCGGGTAAACCCAGGTCCAGGATAATACAATCAATGTGATGATTCCTGAAAACATCCAGGGCTTCTTTCCCGTTACATGCTTCTAAACATTTCACATCGCCGGTTCCAATTAGTAACCGGATTGCTTTCCTGGAATTCTCGCTGTCTTCAATAATCAGCAGGTTTTTTATTTTTCGGTTTATAAAATTTTCTATCCTGTCAAATGCACTTTCCAGGTCATTTTTATCCAGAGGTTTCATTAGGTATTCAATGGCACCCTCATTCATGGGTAACAAGGTAGGTTCCTTTGCTGAAATAACATGAACAGGTATATGCCTTATTGCCGGATTTGCTTTTAATTCCAGCAACACTTCATTTCCATTCATCCCGGGCAGTCCCAAATCAAGTAGAATTGCCTTTGGTTTATATTTTAAAGCAAGCATTAAACCGTCTTCTCCGGTTGATGCTGATAAACATTTGAATCCTTTCTTTTCGGCCTGCTTTAGAAGTATGGAAGCAAATATTAAATCATCTTCAATAATCAGGAGTACTTTATCTTCCCGTGTTATAGTATCCCTGTTATCATTTAATGCCGGATAATTCAGATAATTTGAATTGTAATCCATTTTAGGTTTAAATAAAACAGGTATTTCAATTGAATTTAGGCCCGCTATTTCTTGTTCAGGGAATATCTCAAGAGGAATAATCAACGAAAAGGTAGATCCTTCATTGATTTCACTGGCCACAATAATTTCAGCACCTAATAACCTGGCCAGTTCACGGGAAATGGAAAGTCCTAATCCCGTTCCGCCATATTTTCTGGAAGTACCACCATCAGCCTGCTGAAAAGCCTCAAAGATTGCCATCTGTTTATCTGCCTGGATACCAAGGCCGGTATCAGTGACCGATATTATTATAGTGCTTCCGGAATGCTTGTTTATGGTGATACCAATACTTCCTTTATCCGTAAATTTAATAGCATTGGATAACAGATTCTTCAATATCTGATTCAAGCGTTGTGAATCTGTACGTATGAACTCCGGTAAATCGTTATTCAAGGTACAGGTCAGTGTCAACCCTTTTTGTTCTGCACTATGTTTAAAGTTGCGAATCAGGTTATCACCAAAAACAGGTAATGAAACATTTTCAATATTGATGGACATTTTTCCTGCTTCAATCTTTGATAGATCGAGCACTTCATTGATTAATACCAGCAGATCACAACCACTTTTATAGATTATTTCAGCACATTCTACCTGAATACTATCCAGGTTTTTCTTTTTATTCTCAGATAAGTCTTTCGACAGGATAAGTAAACTATTCAAAGGGGTCCTTAATTCATGCGACATGTTGGCAAGAAACTCCGATTTATATTTGCTGCTTATTTCAAGTTGCTTTGTTTTCTTTTCAATATCATTTTTAGCTGCTTCAACTTCTGTATTTTTCTCCTCCAATGACTGGGTTTGTTCTTCCAGTTCTTCATTGGACATTTGCAGTTCCTCCTGTTGTTGTTTTAAGCTCTGGGTTTGTTCCTCCAGTTCTTCATTCATTTGTCTTAGTTCTTCCTGTTGGGATAAAAGTTCTTCGCTTTGTACCTGTGTTTCTTCGAGTAGTTCTAAAATTTGCTTTCTATCTGTTGCCGAATTGATACTGATCGCAATAATATCCATTGCATTATCGATAAATTCTTTTTCTGGTTCATTAAACTCAGTCAACCTGCCAATTTCAATGACCCCCAGCAGAACCCCTTCGAACAGAAAAGGAGTTATAAGCAGATGTTTTGGTTTGGTATCCAGAATCGATGACAGGATATGAACCTGGTCATCGGCAATGTAGGTTAAAGAGAGTTGTTTCTTTTCACTGGCTGCCTGTCCAATTAATCCTTCCTTGAGAGCAAACTTTTGTTTTATGCTGTCCGGCGACTTAAAAGCATACTGTCCGCTAAGCTCCAGGGTTTTATTTTTATCATTAAACAGGTATACGGTTCCTAAGTTTGCTTTCAGGTAAGTACATAAAAAAAGAATAATCTGACCTGATAACTCATCAACATTTTTTATTCCGATTAATTTAGTATTTAATTGATTCTGTCCGTTTGTAAGCCAGCTATGTTTTTCATTTGCCTGTGTAGTATCGAGCAAAGACCTGGTCATTTTGTTTAATGCATTTCCTAAAGTATCTTTCTCCGATAAAGTTTTAATGTCAACTGTATAGTTTCCTCCGGCAATAGTATTAGCCTTTTCGGTGATATCGCGGAAACTCTCTTTCACACTGATCAGCGCATCAATGATAGGCTTTAGTTCGTCCTGATTAGTATCTTCCAGTTTATCATTTGCAAACTCACGGCTGGCTATCTTATCAGCTTCTTTGGCTATATTCGAAATCCGGTTGGTAATACTTTGGATGATCCAGTATGAAATAAGAATAACAAACAAGATACTGGCTATTATTAGGACGATAATCAACGTTAATGCTGAATTATAATTCTGTTCGTTCTGAATTTTAGCATTCAACATACTTGTTTCATTTTTGAGAACAAGTTTTTCCAAATCAGCAATAGCAGCATCCCTCACTTCTACTCCTTTCTCACTGGAAATCTTAAAGGCTGCTGCTTCATCATTTTTAATAGCTAAATAAATAATTTTATTCAACTCGGGCTTAAAACTACCCCAACTATCAGTAAATACCTTCAGAATAATTTTTCCTTTTTCATCTACCAGTCCATCTAATTCATCGGTCTTTTTGTCTATGGAATCTAATGCCCGGTATATGCGGTCTTTATAATAGTCTTTTTTTACAGGATTTTTATCAAGGATAATATCTTTTTCGTACCTGGCAGCATCCAATACAGCAATCATTAATTCATTGGACAGGTTCACTTTCCTGGAGGAGACATCCACAATATTCAATAATCGTTGGTTGGATTCCGATAATTTATTGATAGTGAAATAAGATATAAAGATAAGTAACATCAAAATGATGCTAAAACCTCCAATTAATTTACTCTTAACCGTTAAATTCATTCTGATTTATCTTTATTTTTATCTATCATGATCAATAACTTAACTATATCTTCCAACGGTAAAATATAATCAGGCTGAATGGTTTCTATTGCTATGGCCGGCATATAGGGTGATTCTGCAGTTTCATGGTCCTGGATAATTGCTAATCCACCATATTCTTTTATCCTTTTAAGACCTTGCGAACCATCATTGTTTGAACCTGTAAGCACAACACCAATGAGTTTCTCCTGATATGCTTCGGCAGCAGTTTCAAACAATACATCAATGGATGGCCTTGCAAAATTCACCCGTTCATCTACAGTTAATGAAAAAGTTTTATTCTTCTCAATCAACAAATGATAATTCGGAGGTGCAATATACACTTTCCCCTTTTCAATTATTTCTTTCTCATCCGCTTCCTTGATCTCCACATTGCTTTTATCGTTTAAAAGCTTTATCCATATGTTTTCTGAACGGGTCCCAATATGCTGTACTATAATAATCGGCGTACTGAATCCTTCGGGTAAAAGTGAAAATAATATCTTCATCGCGTTCAATCCTCCAGACGAAACTCCGATTACAATGGCTTCATAATGCATTTAATACTTCTTTTTAAATATCCGTTGTTTATTCTCCAACACCGTATATTCCTCATGATAATCGGTAAACCGTAAACTTTCTTTGGTCCCTAAACATAATATGCCTCCGTTCATCAGGCTGTTATGAAATAATGTTTGTACTTTATTCTGTAATTTCCTGTCAAAATAAATAAGTACATTCCGGCATAATATCAGGTTTACTTCTGCAAACACACTATCGGTAACCAAATTATGATTTGCCCAGACAATCTTAGTTTTCAGGGATTGATTCATAATGACATTATTATCATCCGCGGTATAATAATCAGAAAATGATTCTTTTCCTCCCGACAATTGATAATTGGCTGTGTATTCTTTTATTAACCGGTTCGAAAAAATACCTTCTTTCGCTTGATTTAATACGTGCTGATTAAAATCAGTAGCATAAATTGTAGTCCGGCCTGCCAATCCTTCCTCCTGCAATACAATTGCCATAGAATAAGCTTCTTCTCCGGTAGAGCATCCGGCATGCCATATTTTTATAAATGGATAGGTTTTTAAAAACGGAATGACTATTTCGCGTAAGGATTTGTAAAAGCCTGGATCACGAAACATCTCGGTAACATTAATCGATAAGTCTTGTAACAGCATAGAAGCAAATGATTCGTCATTGAGTACCTGAGTCTGCATCTCAGAAATATCTTTCAATCCAGACATAACCAGCCGGGTCATAATCCGGCGTTTAACGTGTGCCTGTGAATACTGTCTGAAATCATATCCATATTTATCAGAAATTGCATTCAATAAATCAGATATTTTCACTTCATCTGTTCTTCTGTCTGTATAATTAGATTTTAATGAGTCATTGCCATTTTCTATCAAATCGTTGGTGGAATGAGTCTCATCCATCTCTAAACCTTTCATTGTATCTTTTTCAAAGAGCCCTTTTTATAGTATCCTGATTCGATGGTTCTAAAATTATTGTTCAAATATCCTCAATCGAACTTCTTCGTTTGTCCTTAAGTTGTTTGAAATGCGATGGGGATAATCCGGTTACCTTTTTAAATTGATTGGATAAATGGGCTACGCTGCTGTAGTTCATTTTCCATGCAATTTCCGTGATGTTCAATTCATCATAAATAATTAATTCCTTGATACGTTCAATTTTATGATTGATTATAAAATGTTCAATGGTAGTCCCCTGGACTTCTGAAAATAAATTAGCCAGATAGGTATAATCGTGATTTAATTTCTCACTCAGATAATCTGAAAAATTGGTTTTTATCATTTCATCGGAATGATGGATCATTTCAATGATCGTATTTTTAATCTTTTCAATTAAAACAGCCCTTTTATCATCCATTAACTCCAGGCCGGAGTCGACTAAAGATGACTTCAGTTTTTCACGTTGATCCAGAGTAATCGTCTCCATAATTTCAACTTCACCTAAATCGACTACTATAAAATGTAATCCAAGCTTTTTCAACTCTTCTTTAACCGCCATTTTACAACGGTTACTTACCATATATTTGATATATAACTTCATCAGGTATTTATTTTAATTTTTTAAAAAATCGAAAAGTACAACGCCAAAAGCTTACTTACATGAAGTAAATTTAATCAAATTATTAATTTA
Source organism: Paludibacter sp. (assembly GCA_028710415.1). Taxonomy (GTDB): domain Bacteria; phylum Bacteroidota; class Bacteroidia; order Bacteroidales; family Paludibacteraceae; genus Paludibacter. The sequence goes on from JAQTUE010000018.1 coordinate 118,680, forward strand.
ATCGAACATAATCATTTCATATTACATTTATAAAAGTATAATTGGTCAAAGATACGCACAAATGTCACTAAACAGTTACATAATTCACACATTTTCTTAGTACTAGCAATTCAAGTATTATTTTAACCAAAAAGGAGACCACCTCATGGCAGTCTCCTTTTTCGTAGATATTTTCTTATTTATTGTGGAATAACAACAGTACTTTTTTGAAGAGTGACCGCTGTTTGTGCCAGCAACCTACCATTAATTGTAGCTCCTGTTTGAAGATTGATGGCAGTTTGACTTAATATATTTCCTTCAAAGTGACTGGTTGTACCTAATGTTACAGATCCTGAAGTCTGCCAAAAGATATTTTTTGCCTGTGCTCCACCTGCTAAGGTGATTCTAACAGCAGAACTCATTTTCAGGGTTCCGGAAACCTGGAAAATAAAAATATCATTTGCTCCACCCGAAATGGTTATATTGGCTGGAATAACAACTGCTGAGTAAATTTATATAAACCGGGTGTCAATGTTTTGCCTCCGATATTTCCGGCACCTAAGTTTAGGAATTTAGGGTTTGAACGTCCGGCTGCATCTGTATAAGCAGTTTGCATGTTACTTACGGCTGTGGTCAACATACTTGGATTTGTAATTCGGCATGGTAGTGGACCTGCAGCATCAACTGTAAAGATACTTCCACTTACTTCAGGGCATGTTAAGAGTATGGCAGCGCCGGTAATAGGACTTGAACCTACATCACCAGTTACAGAGGATTTATAAACATCAGTTACTCCCGATTTTGAAAGTATTGCAAAAGAATTTGCAACTCCTAAATTTACTGTTGCCAATAAATTTTGCCCCTGAACCGGAGGAGCTGTTACGGTTCCTGTAGATTCTGATCCGGAATGATCTCCGGATGATTTCTTTGATGCCAGTCCAGAGTCTAATTGATTTGAACAACTGCTCATTAAGCCAACCAATAGCATGCTACTAATTGAAATTACATTTTTAAAGTTCATATAATTGTTTGTATAAATTTGTGACTTAATTATCACGCAGCAAAAGTAGAGGGTATCCCCAGGTGTTAAGTTACAAAACATTTAAAATTTGTTGCAAAAATCATACATTCAGGGAATCGGCATATCAACTTGAGGTTCAAAAAAAATGAGTTTTATTCGCTGGTTGACGAACAAAACCCTTCAGTATCTTTTCAAAATTCATTTCTTTCAAACATCTTTTATTACACCTCGTCTTTTGATCTTCATTTGTTTAAAATGATACGGAGAAAAACCTGTCGCTTTTTTAAATTGCAAATGTAAGTTTGCAACATTGCTAAAATTCAATCTTTGTGCAATCTCCAGGATGTCCAGATCTTCATAAATGATCAATTCTTTAATTCGCTCTATCTTGAGGTTCATAATAAATTTCTCAATTTTTATTCCCTGAACTTCCAGGAAAAAGCTTGATATTGATTTATAATCGAGATTGTATTTTTCACTTAAGAATTTCGAATAATTATTTTTTAAATTGTCGCCCGGCTTGTATATAATTTCAATCAACGTGTTAATAATACTATCAATTAAAATGGCTGTTTTGTCGTTCAACAATTCAAGTCCTGATTTGCGCAATTCAATTTTCAACATCTCTGATTTCTCTTCCGAAATACTTTCCATAACCTCTATTTCACCAAATTCCATAAAAATGAAATGTAAACCTAGTTTTTTAAGTTCATCCCTGACCACCATTTTGCAACGGTTACTGACCATATGTTTAATGTATATTTTCATTCCATTTATTTCAATATGCAAAGATAAGTACTGAAATTTCCTTCATTGTTACACAACATTGATAATGAGTTACATAATTCACACATTTATATTCATTACAACTTATTGATAGACCCTGCATACCGATCAATCTTAGAAAGGATCAATTGAAATAAAAAGAGGCATACCTTTCAGCAGCCTCTTTTAATCAATATATAAATAGATTTTATTGAGCGATGGTCACAGTATTCATTTGAAGTGTCACAGCTGTTTGTGCCAGCATCCTGCCATTAATGGTAGCATTCGTAAGCATATTAATTGCTGTCATACATAATACATTTCCTTCAAAATGACTGGTTGATCCCAGGGTTACTGAACCAGCAGACTGCCAGAAAATATTTTTAGCTTGTGCACCACCTGTCAAGGTGATATTTACTGCCGAACCCATAGTCAGGTTTCCGGCTACCTGGAATATAAATACATCGGTTGCACTTCCCGAAATGGTGATATTAGTCGGGATATTCAGCGTTGTGGTCCATTTGTATAAACCTGCAGTCAAAGTCATGCCTCCAATATTACCGGCTCCTAAATTCAGAAAATTTGGGTTTGTACGACCGGCAATGTCAGTATAAGCAGTTTGCATATCACTTACTGCTGTTGTTAACATACTTGCATTCGTCACACGACAAGGTAGTGGACCTGCTGCATCAACAGTATAAATTGTTCCGGTTACTTCGGCACAACTGACCTGAATGGCTGCCCCTGTTATTGGACTGGCTCCTAAATCACCTGTAATGGTTGATTTATAAACATCTGTAATTCCTGATTTCGATAAGATGGCAAAATTACCGGCTGTACCTAAATTTACTGTTCCAACAGTTCCCTGATTTATTATAACAGGAATTGAATCATTTCCGGTTCCATGTTTATGTCCATGATCTTCATCATTTTCACCATGTCTGTGTTTCCTGTCCTGATCCAGCGAGTCTTTTTCTGAGTTATTTTTACCTTCGGTAATTGATTCCGACGATTTATCTTTATCAGATTGTCTTGAAGCCAAACTCGAATCCAGCTCATTTGAGCAACTAACCATAAATCCAAACATTAGCATTGCTAATACAGGTAATGCATTTCTAAATTTCATAAAGTTGTTTTTTTATTTTTGTGACTTAATTATCACCCGACAAAAGTAGAATCTTTAAAACCTATCTGCGTTGTACAATTTCCGGAATTAGTTGCATAAATCACAGGTTCCTGATTTGTTTATTATCAGTCAAAATTACGTAATAACTTTTAAGGTTCTGTCATTCAGCACAAATGAAAATTCAGTATGATTTGATTACTTTTATATGCGTTATAAATTAATCCGCAAATAAAAAAAGACTACCTTTCGGCAGCCTCTCTTTTTGGGAATTTGTTTAGCTTTCAATTATAACGGTTTTGTTACAGAATTCATTTGCAGGGTTACTGCTGTCTGTGCCAGCATCCTTCCATTGATAGTTGCCCCGGTTTGCATATTAATGCCGGTCTTGCCCAATATATTTCCTTCGAAGTGGCTGGTGGTACCAAATGTTACTGCACCTTCAGTCTGCCAGAAGATATTCTTTGCCTGTACTCCGCCAGTCAGAATAACATTAACTGCATTACTCATGATAAGAGTTCCTGCAACCTGGAATATGAATACATCATCCACACCCCCGCTTATGGTAATATTTGTCGGAATAACAACAGCACTGGTCCACTTGTATAGACCCGGAGTCAGGGTTAATCCACCGATATTACCTGCACCCAGGTTTAAGAAATCTGGATTTATTCGTCCTGCTGCATCCGTATAGGCAGCCTCCATATTGCTTACAGCCGTGGATAACAAACTTGGGTTCGTAATCCGACATGGTAGTGGTCCCGCTGGATCAACCGAATAAATGTTCCCTGTTACTTCAGGGCAAGTCAATAAAATTGCGGTTCCTGATATTGGGCTTGATCCCACATCACCGGTTACTGTCGATTTATACACATCGGTTATACCCGATTTTGAAAGGATTGCAAAACTACTGGCTAATCCCAGATCCACTACCGGCAAGACAGGCGCAATTGCGGCTGTTGTGCTAGGTGGTGTTGCAGAAGTTGGTGCTAAAGTTTCCAGATTTGAATCTAATTTTGAAGAACAACCTGTCATCAGTCCTGCTAATACTATAGCTGAGATTGGAAATATATTAAGGAATTTCATTTTATAAAAAATTATTTAGTATGACTTAATTATCATGTGACAAAGGTACGGCAACCAATACCCCCAACTGTTATACAACTCCGGTTATTAGTTGCATAAATCACTGATTATAGATTGGTTAACTGGTTGATTGGTTAATTGGTTAATTGGTTGATTGGTTAATTGGTTGATTGGTTAATTGGTTAATTGGTTAATTAGTTAATTGGTTAATTAGTTAATTGGTTAATTGGTTAATTGATTGGTTAATTGGTTGATTTAGTTGATTTAGTTGATTTAGTTCTGATAGTGACGGCTTCACTCGAAGTGAAGCCGTCACTAAACATTGATTGGTTAATTGGTTAATTTAGTTCTAATCATATTTGTCTTTTATCTTTTGACTTTTGACTTTTGTCTTGGTTCTTGAATCTTGACTCTTGGTTCTTGGCTCTTGCTTCTTGCCTCTTGCCTCTAAAAAAAGAGGCTAACCTTTCGGCAGTCTCTTTTTTTGATTTTGAATTTAAACGATTTATTGAGGTTTTGTTACTGAATTCATTTGAAGTGTAACTGCCGTCTGAGCCAGCATTCTTCCGTTTAAGGTAGCACCTGTCTGTAAATTAATTCCGGTCTTGCCCAAAATATTGCCTTCAAAATGACTGGTCGTTCCAAGGGTTACAGCTCCCGATACTTGCCAGAAAATATTCTTTGCCTGTACCCCACCGGTTAAGATTACATTTGTTGCAGAACTCATAGTAAGTGTTCCGGCAACCTGGAAGATAAATACATCATCTGCTCCTCCGGATATGGTTACATCAGTTGGGATGATCAAAGTACTTGTCCATTTGTATAGTCCTGGTGTAAGAGTCAGGCTCCCTATGCTTCCGGCTCCTAAATTCAGGAAATCAGGATTTATACGTCCGGCAGCATCTGTATAGGCTGCTTCCATATTGCTAACGGCGGTTGTCAACATGCTTGGGTTATTTACAGAAGAAGGTAGTGGTCCGGCAGCATCGACGGTATAAATCGTTCCCAATACTTCAGGACAAGTCAAAAGTACTGCTGCACCTGTAATTGGGCTGGAGCCTACATCCCCTGTTACAGTGGATTTATATACGTCAGTAACTCCTGATTTTGATAGAATGGCAAAGTTGGAAGCTAATCCCAGATCGACCACTGGAATAATTGGTGTAGCAGCTGCAATTACTGTAGAATTTACATTATTTGGTGTAACGGTATCCAGGTTTGAATCTAATTTTGAAGAACAACCTGTCATTAATCCGGCTAATACTATAGCTGAGATTGGAAATAAATTTTGAAGTTTCATAAGAGAGTTTTTTTTAATTTGTATGACTTAATTATCATGCAACAAAGGTACGGCAATCAATACCCCCAGCTGTTATACAACTCCGGTTATTAGTTGCATAAATCACAGATTATAAGTATTATATACATTTAGCACATGAATAGTATCATCTATTTATAGAATTCGAAATTCATTCGAGACTATATTCTGTTTTTAGAATAAAATGAGATATGATTCGGGAGATAAAAACTAATTACCAGGATTTTTTTTCAGAAAATATTTTTATGATTGAGTATACTCCATAAAAAAAGAAGACAACCCATTGAATGAGTTGCCTGCTTTAAAAATCGAAAGATTTAAATTTGTTATGGTTTGGTTAGTATGTTCGTACTGGTTAAAGTTACTGCTGCATTTCGGGCAAGAACCCTACCGGTTATCGTTGCTCCTGAATTCAGGGTGATTGAGGTTAAAGCCAGTATGTTTCCATTAAATGTAGTATTTGCTCCCAGGGTTGCAGAACTTGTTACCTGCCAGAATACATTTTTAGCCTGTGCACCTCCTGTAAGAATAACATTTCCACCTGTTCCTGCTACGGTCGTTAATGCTGAACCAACCTGGAAAATCCATACTGCAGTTGAATCACCTTGTGCATCGAGTGTCAGATTGCCTGACTCGATCAAAACTGTTGACGTTGATTTGTAAATCCCTGCGGTTAATATCCGTCCCCCCTGATCGCCTGCTATAATAACTGGAGTTGGTGAAATGGCTGATTCTGCAAAAGTATACGCATCGGTCAGGTCTTGTTTTGCCTGGATTAAATAAGCCAGGGTTCCGGGATTAGCTACATCATCGGAAGCATAAACTGCTCCATTTAAAATTACTGCCGGTGGAAATCCCACTACCTGGCTTCTGACTCCTGGATAAATCCCTACATCGAAATTATTGATAGTACTGTATCCTGTACTGGTAATGGCCACACCCGAAAGGATACCGAAACGGGCTGCTGTTTTAAGATCAACAACCATCGGGCTTACTGCCGGAGTTGCTACTGTGGTTAATGCGGTACTATTTATAGGTTCTGATAAGGTTCCGTTCGGGTTTTTACCAGCATCTAATTCATTTGAACAACTGGAAATTAAGCCAACCAGTACTGTTGCAAAGATTGGCAATACAATTTTAAGTTTCATAAAATAATCTGTATTAATTTGCGACTTATTTATCACGCAACAAAGGTACGTGACCTGACACCATTCGCTGTTATATAACTTTGATTATTAGTTGCATAAATCACAGGTGTGTCAAAAAACCTTCATGATTTATATCAAATACAGCTTATGAAGTTATTAAATCTGAAATAAAAACAGTTAGTTACGAACATCTTTATTTGGACTTAACAGCATATCGTCAGAACGTTATTTACTAAATTTCAGTGGACTAAATTATCATATATTTATCAAAAAAAAGAAGAGTTTTAACTCTCTGACGACAGTAAAACCCTTCCGGATAAAGTTTGTTTTGTTTTGATACATCTGAATGTTCATTTCAACAGATTTAAATTTATAAACCGACAATTAGTATCACATCCTTTCCATATACCAGTTCAACTCTCTTTGTATTTTCTTAAATTTAAAAATTGCATTGATTTTATTTTTTAACCGTATAAAGACAGTTTCACTTTTCACCACGTAATCGCAGGATTTATGAAGCATACAATTTACAGCCACTTCAATTTTATCCTGCGACGATAACATGACTACCGGGATACCCTGATTGTATGCCTTTATTCCATCCAGGATTTCAATGCCATTCTTTGATTCTTTATCAATGCCATTTAGCTGATAATCCAGGATGATAATGTCCGGATTCTTAGCTAAGTTCTCAATACAATTTTCACCTGTAGAATATGTATTGATCGTAAAATTGTTATATTGCCGGAAATACATTTCCAGTGATTTTAAATAGACGACATCATCATCCACAAGGAATAGTTTTATTTTATTTTTCATTTTGTTCAGTGTTTATTTTAAAGTAAAGAATATATTCTCATAGTTGAAATTTAGTTCGGGAAACAAATGCTTCCATTTCCCCGGTTTATAAAATTAGGATTTATTCTAATTGCATTGCGATTCATCTGGAATAGTTCATGCACAGGAATTTTTAATTGTATTAAATTCAACTTCCAACTCTTCACAGGCTTTCGAACATACGTTTTCAAGTTGATATACCAGATCTGGCATTCCTTCCGTTTCTTTTTGTGTGTTGGCATATTCCTGGACTCTCTTGGCAATCTTTTCAAAATCAGTATGGATTCCCATTATCGAAAACGATGGAATCATCTTATGTACTGCTGAATATAACGGCATCCAGTCTTTGTCATGAAAACTTTGTTTCATCAGGGTTATTAATATCGGTGTTTGTTCCAGATACAATGCTATCATTTCCAATATCAGTTTAGGATTCGATTTTGTACGCAGGATTAAATTATCCAGGTCTATGTATTTATTCAAAACCTTTTTTCGCCTGATATTGGAATGTTTAAGCTCTGTTATTGATTTTGATATTGGTTTTCTGACTAACCCTACAATTTTAGTATACAGCAATTTTTCATCAACAGGCTTTGATATATAATCATTCATGCCTACGTACCTGCATTTTTCCAGATCAACGGTTGTAACATCAGCGGTTAATGCTATAATCGGAATATTTAGCTTCAGGATATTCCGAATGTATTCTGTTGTTTCAAATCCATTCATCTCGGGCATCTGTAAGTCCATTAAAATAATATCATAATGGTTTACCTTTAATTTTTCAATAGCTATTTTTCCATTACCTGAAATATCCTGTTCAAAGCCAAATTCATCAAGTATGGTTCTTATCAACAATTGATTGAGTGGAATATCCTCCACTACCAATACTTTTATATTTTTATCTTCCGGATTTAACTTTGCCGGTTCTGTTTCGTTTTCGATTTTTATCTCTGTATTTGTCTTCAGATAATTTAATCTAAAACTAAAAACAGAGCCCTCATCAATCTTACTTTTTACTGATACAGTTCCACCCTGAAGTTCTACTAAATGCTTCACAATCGCTAATCCCAATCCTGTTCCGCCATAAAGTCTTGAGGTATTATTGGTTGCTTGTTCAAAGTGATCAAATACATTCGAGATTTTATCTTGCGATATTCCTATTCCGGTATCCGTAATTGTGAATTCTAATTCAACATTCTCATCATTTTCATTCAACATGTTGACACTGACACTAATTTTTCCTTTTGAAGTAAACTTAACGGCATTGCTCATCAGATTTAGAATTATCTGGTGTAGACGTATTGGGTCGCCAAGAACTACCTTGGGGATCCGGCTATCGAATTCCAGGTTCAATTCCAGGTTCTTTTCCTGAATCTTTGTATCAAGCAAATGTAAAATGGCTGTTACCGATAAATCGATATTGAATGGAGTTTGTTCAAAGGTCATTTTTCCTGCATCTACCTTTGCCAGGTCCAGGATATCGTTGATGAGTATGATTAACGCATCCCCACTCATTTTGATAGCAGTCAGGTATTCTTTTTGTTTCCCTGACAGGTCGGTTTTCAAGAGTACTTTGGTAAACCCAATAATCGAATTCATGGGGGTACGTATTTCATGGCTCATATTCGATAAAAATTGCTGTTTCGTTTTTACGGCATTTACGGCAATTTGTGTTGTATTTTCAGCCTTTGCCTGTGCGTCTTCTGCTATCCGGGTTGCCAGTTCGGCAAATTGTATTGCTTCATTTAATTCCGAACGGTTTTTGGTATCATCCGGGATTGATCTTGCTGAAACAACAGCACCCTGAATTATTCCCAGTTCATCTTTATAGACCGACCCGGCAAATAATAATTCTGTCTGTTCATTTGTATTATGTCGTACTATCAGGCGGGATTTGGGTGCTGATCCTGTTAACAATAAATCCTGATAAAATTCACGGGCTTTATTCGGTTGACTAAAATAATCCGGAAAATTGCTGCCTATCAGTCTTTCGCGTGATAGTCCCATAAAAACAAGGACTGATTCGTTCAGATCCATGATCTTTCCTTTAGTATCAATAGTCACCAAAGAGTTTGAACTTGCTTCCATAATACTTCGTGAATACAGGCTAACCTGATCATTTATTGTTTTCATCTTAGTTGTTAAATATGTCATTTTATATATCGTGTATACTTTTTGAATTTCCATTCCCGTCTATAATGCTATGTCTTTTCATTCTCAACAGTTTAAAATTGTACGGGGATAATCCGGTGGCTTTTATAAATTCAGTATATAAATCGCCAACATTGCTGAAATTCAATTTTTGGGCTATTTGAATTATTGAAAGATTATCATAAATGATCAGTTCTTTTATCCGTTCAATTTTATGCTTTAAAATGAAATTCTCAATTTTTATGCGTTGCACACTGACAAAGAGTTCGGCTATATAAAAATAATCCAGGTTGAATTTTTCACTCAAATATTGACTATAATTAATATCAAATAATTTATCTGTTTTATAGATCAATTCAATGATTGTATCTTTTATGCTTTCTATCAAGATAGCATTTTTATCATCCAGTAATTCCAGGCCTGATTTATGTAATTCCATTTTCAACAATTCTCTTTTGTCCATGGAGATATTTTCCATGACTTCGATCTCTGCTAATTCAATAAAAATGAAATGCAGCCCAAGTTTTTTCAGCTCTTCTCTCACCACCATTTTGCAACGGTTGCTTACCATATTTTCGATATATATTTTCAATTGGATTTTATTTTAATTCCGGTTTACAAAGGTAAGCAATCTAAATTCTTTAAATGTTACATAACACTGATAATGAGTTATGTAATTCACACATTTATAATGGCTACATATTTACACAGAATCCTTCATCTACTCATATTATTGAAATAAACCTCCAGGAATGGGTACTAATAAGAATAAATACACCCAATTATTTTATTATCCTTTTTATTTAACAGCCGGTCAGTTGTCGGTATTAGCGTTTGAATTTGCTCTGTTTTATATTTCATTTCATATGTCTGATTCTTGCTAGCCATTGCTAAGTTTAAATTCCCTGCACAACCTGTCATTAAGCTAACTAAAAATACAGTTGCAAGAGAATATGAATTTTGATTTTTCATCTTTATAAATTTTAAATTCCTGATCATTATTAAGTAAAAGGAACAATTAAATGTCCCATAATGAATTCAGAAGAATAGAATGCGGATGGTACATTCTTATATAAAATAAGACATTATGTCCGTCCTAGTACTTCTATTCTGATCTTTGAAGGTATGTTTATCCCGGGAATGTATAACAAACAGGATAATATTTTAGAAAAGATTTATTCTTAAAAAGAAAGTGATATGTCATGTTTTTACAAAACACCAACATATCACCTTTTCTAACTGCATTTTAAGGCAGTTGAGTTTTTACCTACCGGTCTAATGTGTCGATGGATTATTCCAAAGCCATTCGTATAAGTTTGGAGTAAATTCTTCGCTTTCAATACCTCTCAGGTTAAATTTTAAAAAATCATCATTATGATCTCTTACTGATTCATTGTAATTTGATTCTACATCATTCTTGTCTGTCAGTTGAGATTTGACTTTTTCATTTTGAATAAGTTCATTTCCTATTACCTTCGAAGATCGTGTGGAAGCAAGTACGATCCCAAAATCAATTGAAATCCAGATAAATAATCCAACCAATAACAGTACCATTACCCGCAATGCTTTTTCTAGTTTCATAATTTTCTATTCTAACTTGTGATTGCATTATCACATTGCAAAGATAAAGCATACTGCACTGGAATCTGTTATACAAACCCTGTTATTAGTTGCATAACTAATTGATTTTATGCGTATAAGTAGTCAATTGGTTAATTGGTTGATTGGTTGATTGGTTGATTGGGTTCTGATAGTGACGGCTTCACTTCGAGTGAAGCCGTCACTAAAATTGAGCAGGTTAATTAATTGATTGGTTAATACTCCAATATTAAATACTTCAAACCTTTAAAACAGCATTTCTTCAAACCCTTATTTTTCTTTATTTTTTCCCTTCGTAGAGAATCCTGTCACCTCAGAACTCCACCCTTATTCCCTTATTATATTAATAATATACAGCAATATAATTAGGCAATAAGGGTGGGTTTAGAGGGTTTATATTTTCTACTGAGGGTGCCAAGACAAAAATAAGGGTTTTATATTCCGCCAATTATTCAGTTGATTGGTTGATTAGTATCTTAACTCTCAATTTCGTGTATTTTTTGGCACAATATTACAGAATTATCTTCTAACTATTTTATTCACACTATTCCATATAAGGTCTTAAAATCAAAATACGTAGTATTTTTATAATCCGTTTTTAATCCGCCAAATCTGCGTATATTCGCGTTCCAATCTTAATTCTGGCTTGTCCAGGTTAGGGTCTAAATATATTTGTCTTTTGTCTTGATTCTTGATTCTTGATTCTTGATTCTTGATTCTTGATTCTTGATTCTTGATTCTTGATTCTTGATTCTTGATTCTTGATTCTTGGTTCTTGGTTCTTGGTTCTTACTTCTTGCCTCTTACTTCTTGGCTCTTACTTCTAAAAAAAAGAGACTAACCTTTCGGTAGTCTCTTTTTTTTGATTTTGAATTACTGCTGATGCAGTAAATTGTTAACGTATTTAACTAAAACAGCAATAATTGTTCTTTGACTTCTTGATTTTCCACGATTTGATTTTTTTCATTCACATTGAGCAATTTTAGCAATGGAGTTTT
>JAQTUE010000049.1 GCA_028710415.1 Paludibacter sp.
CTGGGCCCGATGGTGGTTTAGTCATGTTGGATGACACTGTCATTTTGGATATGGCAATGGACATTCTTGAAGAAAAGAAATCCTGATTGCAGAAAGAAATTTAAATTTAGGAGGTCACCTGTATGAAAGGTGACCTTTTTTTGAAAGTGATAGTTAATATAATATTTCTTTAAAGGTAATTTATTGTACTTAAAATTAAGTTATATATCTGTAAGGTTGTAGCTTAATTTAATTCATATTCCTATTTTTGTCCCGGCAACCACATCGTTCTTTTATTTTTTGATCAGTCAAAGATCTTCTATTCAATAAACTTAAACGACATGAAGAATCAGGAACGAAGGTTATTTTTAGTTTATTCTCTTAATACTGTCATGAACGACTTTCCCCGTATTCGTTCAAGCAAACCTCTTTTTTTTTCAGGCAGGGCAGAAGCAGAGGAGGTTATTCATACATTCAAGGATTTATATCCTTTCCTTTATGGAGGGATTTCGCAAGGCGAACGTGTATATTGCCTCGTGCTGGAAGAATTTGAACTGGACTTACCCTATCGCTATCAGCTTTCTACCAGTGTGTATTCTCCCGAAGGATTTCTTTTAACGGATAGTATGGTTCCTGATGACGGACCATTTTGTGGACGTTCGGAAAAGTCAATTCATCATGAAATAGGAGATGTGGTGGAATTGCCATTTGGTGATCAGCTTATATTTGGAATCGTCGTTGAAAAACCGATGAGTTTAAATGAAGTAGCGGGCACCTATGGGCTAACAGCCTCAGATGATTGCTATACTGTCATTCATCACAAAACCCAGGAAGTAAATTATGCATACGCGCCCATGGTTTTTAAGCCTACAAGAGAGGTTGCCGAAGAAGTCAGAGAGGAATTGTTATCTGCATTCAATGAAATGACAAAAGATAAGAATTGAATCATTGTTTTCAGAAATATTTTATCTTTGGGGTCTCAATGAACCTTAAACAATGTATCTGGCGGTCTTAGGATGGTCGGGCAAATAGTATGAATATGAGTTACACTAAAAGAATCACCCTTTTTCTGACCATGTTGTTTTGTGCTTTAACCAGTATTCAGGCGCAAAAAGTGACAGAACAACCCGTTAGGCTGGCGGTTGCAGGCCTGACACATGGACATGTGTATTTAATCCTTGGAAGACAAGAAAAATCAGATTTAAAACTGGTAGGTATTTATGAGCCCAATCGTGAATTGGCCCTGCGATACGCCAAAAAATATCATTTTGATCCAAATATCATTTATGACGACCTGAATAAAATGCTGGATGCCGTGAAACCTGAAGCTGTTGCTGCTTTCGGGTCGATTCTGGAACATAAGTCTGTCGTGGAAGCCTGTGCCCCCAGAGGTGTACATGTGATGGTCGAGAAACCCTTGGCCACTACTGCCGAAGATGCCAAAAGGATGCAGCTGCTTGCTCAGAAATACCACATTTATTTGCTGACCAATTATGAAACGTCCTGGTATCCAACAAATACAAAGTCATACCAGCTGGTTAACGACAGCAATTTTGTCGGCAAGGTCAGAAAAGTGGTTTTCCATGATGGCCATAGAGGCCCAAAGGAAATTGGCTGCAACCAAGAGTTTTTGGATTGGCTCACCGATCCGGTAAAAAACGGGGGAGGAGCCATCGTCGATTTCGGATGTTATGGAGCCAATTTGATGACTTATTTGAAACAGGGGCAGAAACCTGTTTCTGTAACGGCTGTCACCAGGCATTTCAAACCGGACATCTATCCCAGGGTGGATGACGACGCAACGGTCATTATCAATTATCCGGATGCACAGTGTATCATTCAGGCATCCTGGAACTGGCCTTTCGGCAGAAAAGATATGGAGATATACGGTGAAACAGGTTATGTTATTGCAGAAAATAAAAACACCATGCGCCGGAAAAATGCAAAAACGGGAGTGGAGCAAATAACTCAAGTAACCTCAAAAGAGGTAGCAGTCTATGAAGAACCGTTCTCCTATTTTTTTGGAGTGATCAAAGGCAAGATAAAAATGACAGAGTATGACCTTTATTCGGTGGAGAACAATGTCATGGTAGTCAGGATTCTGGATGCAGCCAGGGAATCGGCAAAAACGGGTAAAACGGTGATGCTTACCAAATAGACAGCCTGGAAATGATGCCGGCTAATATCCTCTTTTTTACAAATACGATCAACGCTCCCTTTCGTCCAGCGTCATACCCTTGGTCTCCACTAGTCCAAGCTGGTGAACGCTCGATTCCGGCACGATTTGCTAGTCTCTTCGAGCCGTCACAAATTGTATCGCCGGACTCTTCGCGTTCCCTGCACCCGTCCGTCGATGTCGCCCTCGGGTACGTCGCTTGCCTTCAGTCCGCTTTCCTGACCAAATGAGTGAACCTCGTTACCCGGCTTTTGTATTAAATAACCATCTGATTTATTGTGGATAAAAAATGAAACAAGCCCCGTCCTTTTTAAAGTTGAGGCTTGCATGTGTCTACAATATCCTTTTACCTCCAAAACTTGGGAGATTTTATTGATTCATTAAACCTTACTGGCAAACTATTTTGCAAAACGTCAAGTTATGACGTTTTGATTGGTTTACTTTGCAATATCTAATATCTCTTACCATGAGAACAAAAGATTGCATTTCCCGATGCCTGCACATTGTTAGAAGATTTAAGCGAGGCCAGAAAGCCTCCTTCACAGAGATTCAACGCTATCTGAATGAAATGTCTGTTTTGACTGGAGAAGATTACACGATATCGATCCGCACTTTTCAGCGAGATCTGGATGCTATCCGTGAACTGTTTCTGATTGATATCCGGTATTCCCGAATCGAAGGGTTGTATTCTATCAATGATGAGTTTTCCGATGAAATTCAGAGCGAAAGGCTTATGGAATCATTAGAGGTGTTTCATTCACTCAAAATGATGAACAATCTCAGCGGCATATTTCACTTTGAAACACGCCCACCCCTTGGAACGGAACACTTAAGCCGAATGATTTTCGCCATAAAAAACAAAAGGATTATTACGCTCGCCTATAACAAGAACTGGGAAAATCAGTTTACCGAACGAACCCTTCTTCCTTTGTTGCTGAAAGAGTTCCGGGGACGCTGGTATGTTGTGGCAAAACGGATGGATACCAATGCTATCCGAATTTATTCTCTTGACCGCGTTGTCGGGTTTAGTATACAAGAAAAGCAAGCTGCATTTCCTGCAAATCTTGAGAACTATTTTTATTACTCCTTTGGAATATACGTGAAAACAGACCCCAATCCACAAGAGGTCGTGCTAATATTCTCACCCGATGCAGGAAGGTATGTTAAAGAGGCGGTGCTACATCACTCCCAAGAGGTGATAGAAGATAGTGCTGAAGCCTTCGTCATAAAACTATACCTGTCAATCACCTTCGATTTTGTAATGGAAATACTTGGTTACGGAGAGCTTGTCGAAGTGGTTTCGCCGGCAGAACTCCGTACTCAAATATCTGATAGACTGAATAAAGCAGTAGAAAAATACAAATAAGTTTTTCAACGCCGAGTTATGGCGTTTGTCATTTGTTGTTTTACCATAAACAATTCAACCTAACGACCAATGATTATAAACTTAAAAAGTATTTGATAATGAAAAAGACTGCTTATTTCCTTTTTCTTTTTATGGCCTGTTTTTTGTCCTGCACAAAAGATGATGAAGACTATTTACAAAGCAATAGAGATTTAGAGGTGAGAACTGCCATTTTTTGATACTCACTTGAAATTGAGTGAAGCATTTAAAACAATAAACCCAACCCCATGTTAATAACAATTATCATAATCTTTTACCTGCTTGCAAAATGCGGCGGGGATTTGTTTAGAAAAAACAATTGATATTGGACAGTCGTCAAAGCTTCTTTCATACACCATAGCCGCCTAATCCTTAATTGAAAGTAGGTGGCTTTTGGTCTAAAAACATGATTTTAATAATAGGCGATAATTGCCTTAAAAAAATGTCTTTTCTAATATTCCTGCTTTATTTGTTAATAATTTTTATAATTTTGTTCAAATTATGACAATTCATATATTTAAAAGTCAAAATCAGAATTATCATGCTATTCGCAAATAAAATCAGACAATTAAGGATGGATAGAAAGCTGCTTCAACGGCACTTGTCCGCTGCATTAGAGATAGATACCCCGATGTATAGTAAGATTGAGCGTGGTGACCGCCCAGCAAAGCGAACACAGGTTATTGCCATTGCGAAACTTCTATCTACGAATGAAAATGAGCTATTAACACTATGGCTTGCAGATCAACTAATTGAAGTAGTTGAAAATGAAAAAAAAATTGCTGATAAGGCATTAGATATCGCAAAAGAAAATATAAACAAAAAGAAATGAAGCACCTCTCTAGTAGAATAACAGACATTATAGATGAATTAATCGACCAATATTTGGAAGATGACCGATATAACCGTCCTTGGATAATCGGATTTAGTGGAGGAAAAGACTCTACAGTTTTACTTACATTAGTTTGGTTAGCCTTACAAAAGATTCGGGATAATGACTTAAACTTCAAATATAAACGTCCCGTATATGTCGTGTGCAATGATACTATGGTCGAGAATCCAATAATAGAAGAATATGTCCAAACGGTTTTAGACACTATTCAAAAAGCAGCTAAAGAGCAAAACTTGCCTGTTATGGTAAAATCAACAACCCCAAAATTAGAGGATACATTTTGGAGTTGTGTAATTGGGAAGGGCTATCCCGTTCCTAATAATTCTTTCCGTTTCTGTACAGAGAAAATGAAAATTAAACCCACCTCACAATTTATCGTAGATCAGGTCGCTGCTGATGGGGAAGCCATTATTTTAATCGGAACACGTCTATCCGAAAGTCAACAGCGAGCAAAATCTATAAAAAAACACGATATTAAAGGCCACAGGCTTTCTAAACACCCTCTAAATCCGAATACATATACTTATGCCCCGATCAAGGAGTTGATGCTGGAGGAGATTTGGTATATCATAAATGCAATACCTTCTCCTTGGGGGTTTGATAATCAAATCCTATATAAAATATATCTGGATGCAAGTGCTGATGATTATGAGTGTCCTACTGTTGTAACTGATGAATCTCACAAATCATGTGGTCAGAGTCGTTTTGGATGCTGGGTGTGTACTGTAGTAAAAGAAGACAAATCTATGACCGCATTAATAAAAAACGGAACAGAATGGATGCGTCCACTTCTTGATTTTAGGAATAGATTAGTTGTCAACAGAAATGTCTCTGAATATAGATATTCAACCCGAAGAAATGGTCAGATTGCCGTAGATGAAACAGGGCATAATATGGGTAACTACACAATTGAATACCGAATACAGTTGTTGAAAGAATTACTAACCATGCAAAAAGGAACTCAGAACTACAGATCAAGTATTGACCTTATCACAAGCCAAGAATTAATTGCAATTCAAGTGATTTGGTATCGTGATGGATATTTTAAAACAACTGTGAATGATATTTATAATGAAGTTTATGGATATGATATTCCTAATGACAAAATAGGGTTACAAGAAAGATTATTGCTTGAAAAAGCATGCACTAATTCAGCTCATTATTCACTTATTCAAGAATTACTTGCGTTGCAAAAAAACAAAATACTATTAATGAAAAAGTATGGACTTCAGAACGATCTTGAAGCAAGATTAGATACATTCATAAAGGAGACGGTATGATTATAAAGAGTATAGAATTAAATAACTACCGCCTTTATAAGGGAGTGAATAAAATATCATTTTCGCTCGAAAATGATAAGAATCTTTTTTTAATTTCTGGCGAAAATGGGTTTGGAAAATCTACTTTTTTACATTCGCTACTTTGGTGCATGTATGGTCGTCAAATGGCAGATATTGAAGAATCTTATCGTAAAGAAATACAGAATGCCGGTGGTGGTTATAATCAAATGCAAAGAAATAGTCTAAATGAATTTTGCAGGCAAAAACTCAATGTTGAAGTTTCCCAAAGCATGTTGAAGGCTTTGAAAAAACGAGGGTATACCATTGAAAATGAATACTTAAAACAGTGGTCTCAATATGCTGTTTCATTAGAATTTTCAGAAGTTTTCATTCCGTCTATACCTTGTCGCTCATTGAAGATAACTCGTTCATATGATATTATGAGTGATGAGGAAAATGTTGAGATCCTAATTGACGGAATAAAAAATGAGCTTACCTCCGAAATCGGACATGAAGTTTTTATTAATGATTTTGTTTTAAATAAAGACATTGCTCGTTTTTTCTTTTTCGATTCTGAAAAAATCGTATCACTTGCTGAAACAAATACAATAGATGAGAAACGAAAACTTTGCTCTGCTTACAACGAGGTTCTGGGGGTAAAGAAATACGAAGATTTAAAGAGAAACCTTGAGAATTTACGTTTGCGTTTTCGCCGAAAGTCCGATGATATTGAAAGTCGTAACAAATTGACTTCTATGCTTTCCAAACAAAAGTCTTTGTATGAAAGCATAACAGAAAATGAAAAGGAAACGGTTGAACTTGATGACAAACTTTTATCCCTGCGCAAGGATAATGAGAAATTGCAAATGCAGCTTATGCGTGAGGGAAACGGAATGACTATCGAAGAACTGAAACGACAGGAAGATGTTGTTACAACAACAAAAAAACGAGACGAAGAATATAAGCAAAGACTCAAAACATTTCTCGAATATGCCCCTTTTGCTATTTCAGGCAAATTGTTACAGCAAGCAAAAAATCAATTAGAACACGATTCTAATGCTCTACAATCTCAAAATGATATACAGAACCAGAATATTTTACTTCAAAATATCTCGAAAGAATTATTGGCAGCTATTGAGCAACTATCTATTGCTGAAAAAAACAAGAAAGAGTTGGATAATTCCGTTCAGAAAATTGTTTCCAAATATCAAAATCAGTCAACTGATGGAGTCCCTTTGCTGAATGTTAGCAAAGAAACATATGATG
The DNA here is from genome assembly GCA_028710415.1 of Paludibacter sp. Classification (GTDB taxonomy): domain Bacteria; phylum Bacteroidota; class Bacteroidia; order Bacteroidales; family Paludibacteraceae; genus Paludibacter. Next base: position 6,978 of record JAQTUE010000049.1, read on the forward strand.
AATTTTTATCTGTTTATAATAATATTACAACCACTTACAAAATTGAATTTGAGCACTTGACAGATGATTATCGTAAGAACAAACAAATTCTTAACAATGCTGTTCGCAAAGTCTCAAATATGCAGAATAATGAAAATGATTCTATCATCAAGAATATTCGTAGAAGCAAAAACGAGATAGAGAAAAAAATTACAGACGTAGAGGCGCAAATACGTCAACAACATGAAATGCGAGGTGGAATCAATAAAGAATTAGCTGTTGTAAGCCGTCAAATTTCGGAGTTAAGCAAAAAAGTTAGTCTTGATGATAGCGACTCATTAAAAGATAAAGTTGCAGAAAAGCTAATTGTAGAGCTAAATACATTTCTTGTTTCATTAAAAAACGAGAAAAAATTCTCATTGGAAAGACGTATTAAAGGCACAATGAATAAGTTAATGCACAAATCTAATTTTATCAGTAAAGTTGAAGTCTCTATTTTTGATGATATTATTGATATAAACCTTTATGCGAATGATGGCAATATTATCAAAAAAGAATCTCTTTCCAAGGGAGAACAGCAACTTTATGCAACTTCGCTTCTTAAAGCTCTAGTAGAAGAATCTGGCATACAGTTCCCGGTATTTATTGATAGCCCATTGCAAAAATTTGACAAAAGCCACGCAAACAAAATTATTACCGAATTCTACCCAACTATCTCAAAGCAGGTTGTTTTATTTCCACTGCTGCATAAAGAGTTGACAAAAAATGAACTAGAAATAATGAAACCGTTTGTAAATTCTGCATTTATTTTGAGAAATGAAAACACATGTTCATTTATTCAAGAGGTTGATATTAACGATTTAATGAAAGAATAGATATGGTATTTTCACAGATAAGAACAAGTAGTAGAAATAGGGAAATAGTTATTGAATTGACACGCAAATTTAATTTGGGTGCAGAGAATGTAATTGCTAGAATTGCCATTGGCTATTCTTTGCAATCAGGGATAAAATTTATACCGACAGATATCAAAGATTCTGGAGGTAAGGAATATAGTAGGAGTGTTCTTTTTGGAAATTACTACCCAATATATTTAGCAATGGTTTGTACGCACTATCAGATTGGTGAAAACAACAAAGATTTACCTCGTTACTTTAAATTGCACCTTGACCACGGATTGCAACTTATTTATGATGACATTACGGACAATCCTAATTTAGTCGGTTACGATTATTTATTTGATAGAATTGAAAATGGTTTAAAAGAAATATGAGAAGAGAAGACCTTCATAATATCTCGATTTACATGTTGCTCAAAACAGGAAGTATTTCTGTCCGTACTTGTAATTGTTGCCATCATGCAGAACTTAATTCGCTTTATGATATTATTTCATATTATGAGCAAGGAAATTCATTCTTAATAATAAAAAATGCGGGGAGGCGTACATGTGAAGAGCTAGAAAATTTATGTAAAAATACCAATGTTATACCTATACAGAACATTGATGTTGTTGACGAAAATGTTAATCCATTACAAAACATAATTAACATTAACGAAAATGTTAGTCCATTACAAAACATAAATAACATTAACGAAAATGTTAGTTATAAGAATATATCTGAAGGAGAAAAATTATATGAATCTTTAAGTTTTTCTCAAATATTATTAATAGAACAGAAATATACAGAACAACTTAATAGTTGCTCTGTTAGAACCAAAAATGGTTTAAGCCAAATTTCCATGGATGATTTTATTAAAGATTATCTACTATGCCAGAGTAAAGAACTGTTTAATATTAAAAACATAGGTGAAAAATCAATAAATGAAATTCTGGAATTTAGAGAAAATATTAATACATTCATTAAAGAATTAAAAGAAATCCAGGATTATCCATTACCGATTATAAGGTTGAGAACAAAAAACATATATAGTCATATATGCGAAGATAATTTTGTTGCTGACATTTATGAAAAGCGTTGCCATTTACCAATGTTTTGGATTTTGGAGCAATATTTAAAGAACGACAAGTCCAGAGAAATAGGAATTTTGATAGGTTCTTTTAATATATTCAAGAATCAACAAATGTATACTTTAAATGAATTGGCGGCAAAACATGATTTGACTCGTGAGCGTGTTCGTCAAATTCGAAATAAAATATTTCATAAAACATTTGAAATAAAAAATGATTTAGTCAAATATAACATGCTTTTTCAGAATAAAAATGATTGGTCATATCTATTAAATGTATTTAAAGAAACTGATATTGTGTGTCAAGAATCATTTGAAGTCCAGAATTATTTAAAAGAGGAACAATGCAGTTTTTCTGCTGAATTTGTCTTACAAATTATTTCATATATATTCCAGGAAAGATATTATCTTTTGGGAGGCATATATATGTCAAATAAGTCAAAGACTTGGGAAAACACCTATCTTATTAAAAGAGAATATTCTGATATTTTCGACTTTGAAAAAATGAGAGTCGAATTTAACAATATAATAATATATAATGAGGCCGATTATCTATTAGATATTGAAGATTATATTGCAAATTCTCAATGTTGGATAAAATATGATTATAATAAAACGGACAGTCTTATAAGTATAATAAGATATTTTTTACTATATGAATTTCATTTGTATTCTGATGATGTCGATGGTCGTATTAAAATACCGGCAAACAAAGAAAGAAAACCAATAGACGTGGTATATGAGATATTACAGCAAACTGGAAGACCTATGCACTTAAATGAAATCTTTGAAGAATTCAAAATTGTTTTACCGAAACATAAATATACAGAAGCAGCGCAATTAAGACCTTATTTACAAAGACATGAAGCTATATCATACAGAAATAGAAATAGTGTTTACACACTTAAGGAATGGGAGCATATACGCACTGGAACTATTCGTGATGCTATCATAGAATTTTTATTACAAAATGACTTACCTCAAAATGCCGATGATATTACGGAATATGTATTACAATATTTTCCAGAGACAAATATTTCAAGTGTAAGATCAAGTATGTTAATTGATACCCAAAAACGTTTTTCTTTTTATAAAGACAATTTATTGGGGTTAGTTATTAAGGACTATCCACCTGAATATGAAGAAATAGAACAAATAGAAACACAAAGAAAATCATTTTCACAGCGTGTCTTCGATTTGGAAAAATTTATAATTGAAAACGATCATTTCCCTTTCTCTTCTTCCCAAGACAAAAATGAGGAATCTCTCTACCGCTGGTGGCGTTTAATAATTAATGGTACAACCCATATAACCAACGAGCAGAAAAATGTAGTCGATAGAGTTATAATACAATACACCGGATATGAAACAGAGAAAAGTACTTATGAGTGGAATATCAAATACAATAAATTAAAATGTTTTTTACTTGAAAATCGGCGCATACCCAATGCTCGTGGGGATGAAAAATTTCTTTATGGATGGTTTAGACGTGCAAAGGAGGATTTTCAGAATTACACGTTATCCGAAGAACAGCGACAAAAGTATATTGACCTTGTTAAATTGTTTTGATATGTTGAACGGCAAAGATTTTAAATATAGATATTCAACTGGAAGAAAGGATTTACCTTTCGACTTCTTTGAAATGGCGTTATCAAACAGCATAAGTTTTGATATGGGGCTAGGTTATTTCAGTAGTGCCTCGTTCAACATACTCTCTGTCGGAATTGCTCATTTTATAAACAACGGTGGTATTATGCGTCTATACATAAATCAATATCTTACCAAGGAGGATTATAAACTTTTACAGAACAATGAAAAAGTAGATTTTGAGGATTACATATTGCAGTCCTTTTATGCTCTTAGAAAAGCATTATCACAGCGAGATGAACACTTTTTTAAATGCCTTTCATACCTTGTTCAGACTAATAGAATTGAAATAAAAATTGTTATTCCTAAGGGCGGTGGATTAGCCCATGAAAAATTCGGTATTTTTACTGACCAAAACAATGATAAAGTTGCTTTTACTGGTTCCTTGAACTTAACAGCAGCTGCCTTGGTGAAAAATATTGAAACAATAGAATGTACATGCTCTTGGAAAAGTGAAGATAGCAGAGAAAGAATTAAATTAAGTGAGCAAGATTTCTCGGAAATTTGGGACGGAAAAAATAACAATGTGTTGGTCTTCCCTGCAAAGAAATTCTGCCAAGAGATAGTAAAAACTTATCCTACTGTTGATTCGGACGAATTGTTAATACAAGAGGAAGAAATAATCAAGAAACTAACTAATAAAAAAACAATAGTAAGCGAAATATTACCCACCTCTCAGATAATAAAAGAGCCTCATTTTCCCGATAAATATCCAGATGGTGCAAGACCATATCAAATTCAGGCATATGAAGCGTGGCTAAAAAATGGTAAACAAGGAATATTTGCGATGGCTACCGGAACAGGTAAAACTATTACTTCGTTAAATTGTGCTCTTCAAGAATACAAAAACGATGGAGTTTACCAGCTATTGATATTAGTACCAACTATTGCATTAGTAGAGCAATGGATTGAAGAAATTGCTCTATTTGATTTCAAAAATGTAATTACGGTGTTTTCAGAAAACCCACAATGGAGACAACAAATTGTAAATTTAGAAGATAAAGTTAGTAGAGGCAAGAAAGTTAACTTTGTAATAGTATCTACCTACCAATCTTTCACTAACAAAGACTTTCAGCAAATTTTACCTAAATTGCCAGACAGTTTGATTGCTATTGCCGACGAAGCACACAATATAGGATCAGAGTCTGTTAGGGCTATTTTTCGGTCATTACATATCAAAAGAAGAATAGCATTATCCGCAACACCAAGCAGAATATACGATGAAGAGGGAACGGTAGAATTAGAAGGTTTCTTTAACGACAAACCTCCTTATGTTTACAATTTTCCTATGAGTCAAGCCATAGAAGAAGGACGCTTAATGGAATATTGCTATTATCCAAAAATGGTTTTTTTGAATGATGATGAAATGCAAGAATATGCTTCAATTACAGAGCAGCTTATGCGGTTATTTGATAGTTCAACAGGGCAATTCAGTGATAGTCAAAAAGCAAAGAAACTATTGATGTTGCGCAAACGCATTTTGCACAAAGCAGATGATAAAATGCGTGTATTTAAAGAGATAATCAATGAAATCGGTTGCGATAAACTGAAATATTGTTTTGTGTATGTTCCTGAGGGAAATAAAGTATTTGATTCAGATGAGGCTTTGTTATATTCAAACACAGATATTGATTCCGATCAAGAACTATACGAAGAAAGTATATTGAAAAAAATGCTTGATTTAACAAAAGAGATTTTCCCTAACACAACTTGTAATACATACACGGGGAAGAACAACAAAACAGAAAGAAAAGCTATTTTACAAGGTTTTGAAAATGGACAAATAAATGTATTGTTCGCAATGAAATGTTTGGATGAAGGGGTTGACGTACCAAGAGCAGAATACGGTATTTTTGCTTCAAGTACAGGAAATCCTCGACAGTTTATTCAAAGACGTGGTCGTTTGCTACGTAAACATAAGGAAAAAACATTCGCCCATATCTACGATATGGTTGTTGTCCCCAATTTTCAATCTCCATATTACTCTAAGGATTTTTGGCAAATGGAACGCAGTCTGGTGAAAGGTGAATTAACTCGCGTTGCATATTTTGCCAATTTAGCAACCAATAATTATACTGGTGCTCTTCAATCTCTTGACGAAGTTGCACGGTTTTATGATTTGGTACTATCTGAACTAATTTTGAGTATAAACCAATAAATTAAATAATATGACAGCGGAAGAAATTTTCAAAGAGGTATTGAAATCGCCTGAATTTCAAGATATTTTTGGAATCCCCAAAGGAGATTTGGAGCAAGAGACCTTTAATACAAAGGCCAATTATCCTGTAATCGAAATCGTAAAAGCAATAATCAGTGGACAAGAAAGTCATAGGGATAAAAATGCCGTTTTTCAGAATATTCAGAAACAGATCATGCAATTATAGTTATGGCAGCAATCATAAAATCAATCAGTTTTAAGAACTTCTACAATTATTATGGAAGTTTTGAACATAACACATATCACTTCAAAGAGGGGATCAATATAGTAAATGCCGACAACAATATGGGCAAATCGAAGTTCTACAATGGTATCCTTTGGATTTTGAAAGATACCGTTTATGATTCCGATTTAAAACGAATGGTCAATGCGCCGTCTTCATTTAGAAAGATGGCGTCAGGTAAGGCATTGAACGAAGAAACTAACTTTGATATGGGAATAAACATTACATTCATTGAGAATGTCGATAGGTATTCTATTTCAAAAATAGTTCAATTTACCAAAGTGGGTGATAGTTGGAGAACCAATGAGAAATTGGATGTTTTGCAAACTATTGACAATCGGGACATTCCAATATTAGACCAAACAGATAAAGACAAAATTGTACAAAAGATAATTCCGGTAGAATTAATGAATTATGCATTGCTTCAGGGTGAATCAATGGAACAATTGGTGGATTTATCCTCTCATAATGGTCTGTCTTCTACTATTGAAGCCTTAGCGGGAATAAAAAATCTTATTGAAATTTGTGAGGTTAGTAAAGATTTAGCTCAAAGGGCAAAAAAACTATCTAACGATAAAGAAAAGGAAATAAACTCTACTAATAACAAGATAACTGGACTTATTCAAGAAAGGGAGGGGTTAGAACAACGCATTGATAGTACCTCTGAACAAATTGAAACTTATAAAACAGAATTATCCGAAGCAACAAAGAAAAAAGACACATTGGAGGCTCTATTATTAAATGCTCAAAATCGAGAGAAATTTAGAGGAATCCAAAAAACTCTTCAAAATGAGATAGATAAATTAAAAGACAAAAAAAATGAAAATGAAAGAAACATTACTACAATGTTGTTTTCAGAAAGTTCTCCTTGGCTGTTAATGGGCTTAGAAAAACAAATCACCTATTTTTCAGACAACTATAAGAATCTCATAATTAAACTGACTGAACAACGGACAATACATGAATTGGCGGCAGACCCGACAATCCTGCTATTGCCACCTAATTCTCCTGATAAGTCCTCATTACTTAGAATGCTCGAAGGTGAAAAATGCGAAATTTGTAATCGTCCTGCTCCAAGAAATTCTGACGCATGGAAGCACATTGAAATGGTTTTGAAACGACCTAAATCTACTGAAAATTCTAATAAGAATGATTTTTCTTCATTCTATGGTGGAATTCAAACTACGGTTAGCTCATTTTTAAATAGTATTCCAGAGCTCTCACAGTCTATTGAGAAATATAGAACAGCAATTGACAACATAGAAGAAGAAATTAATCAGAAAGAAGAAGAAAAAGAAATTGCCAAACTTGAATTCCTGAATGCAGGTGGAAGTGAAAACAATGCGGATACTAATGACCGTCAAAATATTTCAGACTATACTCTTGCTGAAAAAACAATAGAGAAGAAAGATGAAGATATTAAAAAGGCTGAAAACCAAATAAAGCAATGGAAAACCAGACTAAAGCAGATTGAAGATGATCTAAAAGGTATTAATGCAAACAGTGAGATTGAGAGCTATCGTGATTTTAAAGATATGATGTGTTGTGTAGAATCAATTCTTCTCAACTCCAAAGAACGAATTTTTGATGAAATTTTGAGATCCTTAGAGATTAATGCCAATCAAAAGTATAGTGAGCTTACGCAAGGCAATTTATCAGCAGGTGGCAAATTGAATTTTTCAAAGCAAGCTGATGGTACGGTTCAAGTCTGTATAAAAAATATTAATGACGGTGAATTAACTGGTCTTGGTACTGGTTTTCAGCGAATGAAGCAGCTATCTATCATTATGGCTATCATTTCTTCCAAAATAGGGAATAAACAGTTTGATTATCCATTTATTTCAGACGCTCCATTTTCTGAATTTGGAGATAATTTTATCAATAATTTCTTCAAAATAGCTCCGAATGTATTTTCTCAAAGTATCATTTTTATAAAAGAATTATACGACCCAAAATCAGAGGATTTTCTAAATGATTTAGGTAAGAAAATTCTGAGAAAAATGGAAAATGGAGAAATCCCAGGTACATTCTATGTAAATGTGATTGAAGAGAAAGCTGACACAACAAATTTAGTTACAAATAATAAATGTTATAAAGGATAAATATTATGGATGGTTCGCAATTAAGAGATTTAATCGGTCAAAAAAGACCAAGATATAGGACACAGTACCGAGCATTAATCGAGGCAATATCCAATAAAGGTGATTCTACAGGAAAGGGCGATTTTTCGTCTTTTGGTGCCTTTTATCAGACCTATATGTATGCCTTTATAATTGGTTATAAATTAGGTATACCTAAATATATTCAGGGTAGTGATAAAACGGACGATTTTTTCGTATTTTCTAACTGGAAGCCAACCTCAATCCGAGATTATATTACTATGCTGCTACTTAATAAATCACAAGACTTTGGCTTTAAGTGGCTTGATTTAGAAAATGCAAGCGAAGACTCAATCAATACTTTTGTTACTGAATTTGTAAGACAAATGGAGGGCTATGCGAATACCGGTCTCGAGTATTTACAAAACAAATGGGACAATGAGAATATGAGATTTCGTAATCCTTTCGTTTTTGTGAACTTAATAGAAGAACTTAATCAATAATAATATACACATTAAATATTAAGGCCGTAGATTTTAGTTGAAAAATACACAGTGTGATCATCGGCAAAATATTTATTTTATTCATTCTTGTGTTTCTTTCTTATTGTCATAATTGGGTTGGCTATGTTACTTTATATCAGACACACTTTTAGAAACAGTATCGAATTTTTTGTAATTATGTTTCAACTTTGTTTTCACCCTCAAAACAAAAAAAGCACCTACATTTCTGTAAGTGCTTGATTCTTAAACGTCGGGGTAGCGGGATTCGAACCCACGACCCCCTGCTCCCAAAGCAGGTGCGCTAACCGGACTGCGCTACACCCCGTATTTCTAAGACGGGTGCAAATGTAGGCCTTTTTTTTGATTATCCAAATAAACTGGCTTGTCATTTGCGAAAAAATGTAGATATTTGCATTATAAATGAAAATAAGCTATGTATAGAACACATACCTGCGGGGAGCTCCGCATCAGTGACGTAGAAAAAATAGTGACCTTGTCAGGTTGGGTGCAACGCAGCCGCAAGATGGGAGGGATGACCTTTGTAGATGTTCGCGATCGTTATGGCATTACCCAACTCGTATTCAATCAGGATATGAATACAGACTTGTGTGACAAGGCCAACAAGCTGGGCCGTGAATGGGTTATTCAGGCAACAGGTACTGTTTTGGCGCGTTCAAATAAAAATACGAATCTGCCAACCGGTGAGATCGAATTGATGGTAGATGAATTAAATATTATAAATGCTGCTGAAACACCTCCTTTCACCATCGAAGATGAAACAGATGGGGGAGACGACATCCGGATGAAATACCGTTATTTGGATTTGCGCCGCGGTTCAGTGAGGCGTAATTTGGAACTGCGACACAAAATAACGATGGCTGTTCGTCAATACCTTGACAAACAGAATTTTATAGAGGTGGAGACGCCCATACTGATAGGTTCCACCCCTGAAGGTGCACGTGACTTTGTGGTACCCTCCCGCATGAATCCGGGAGAATTCTATGCATTGCCTCAGTCTCCTCAATTGTTTAAACAATTATTGATGGTTGCCGGTTTCGATAGATATTTTCAAATTGCAAAATGTTTTCGGGATGAGGATTTACGGGCCGACCGTCAGCCTGAATTCACACAAATAGACTGTGAAATGTCGTTTGTTGAGCAAGAAGATGTTTTGCTGAACTTTGAAGGTATGGCAAAATATCTTTTCAAAGAAATTAAAAATATTGATTTTGAAGGTGATTTTGTCAGAATGACCTGGGCTGACGCCATGAAAAATTATGGTAGCGACAAACCCGATTTGCGTTTTGGCATGACCTTCGTTGAGCTTAAAGATCTGACTGCCGGCGGTGACTTTATTGTGTTTGACAGTGCTGATTATGTTGCCGCCATTTGTGCCACAGGCTGTGCGAGCTATACCCGCAAGCAACTGGATGAATTGACTGATTTTGTAAAACGTCCTCAAATAGGAGCCAAAGGTTTGGTGTATGTCCGTTGTGAAGCTGATGGAAGCTTCAAATCTTCAGTGGATAAATTTTATACCCAGGATCATTTGAAAACATGGGCAGAAGCATGTAACGCCAAACCCGGAGATCTGATTCTGATTCTGTGTGGGGATGAAATGAAAACCCAAAAAGCTCTCTGTGAACTCCGCTTGGAGATGGGATCACGCTTGGGCTTACGTGACAAGAATGTTTTTGCTCCGCTTTGGGTCATCGATTTCCCTATGTTCGAGTGGGACGAAGAAAGTCAACGATATTTTGCCATGCATCATCCGTTTACTTCTCCAAAACCTGAAGATATTCCCTTGTTGGAAAGCAATCCCGGAGCAGTTCGCGCCAATGCCTATGATATGGTGATCAATGGTGTTGAATTGGGTGGGGGGTCCATTCGTATTTTTGACAGCAAGTTACAGTCTAAAGCTTTTGATATCATGGGCTTCACCAGGGAAAGAGCAGAGAGCCAGTTCGGCTTCCTGATGAATGCTTTCAAATTTGGTGCCCCGCCTCACGGAGGTCTGGCTTTTGGGCTTGACCGTTTTGTCTCCATGTTGGCAGGTTTGGATTCCATTCGGGACTGTATGGCATTTCCAAAAAATAATTCGGGACGTGATGTGATGTGCGATGCACCTTCCCGTATAGATAACGCCCAATTGGAAGAATTGTACCTTGAACTGAAACAACCCAATAAATAAAAAATGTACACCGTCAGCGATATTTGCAGGTTAATCGAAGATTTTGCCCCATTGTCATACCAGGAAACATACGACAATGCCGGGTTGATTTTGGGTTCCCGCGAGATGAAACTGACAGGAGCATTGATTTGTTTGGATGTTACAGAAGCAGTTATTGATGAAGCGATCAGCCTGGGTTTGAATATGATTGTTTCTCATCACCCTTTAATTTTTAAAGGCATCAAATCGATTACCGGAAAAAATTATATTGAAGACTGTCTGGTTAAAGCCATTAAGAATGATGTAGCCATTTATGCGGGACATACCAATGTTGACTCGGTTCGTCATGGTGTAAACGGCAAAATGGCCGAAAAGCTAGGCTTGCAGAATTGCCGGATATTGGTTCCGGTAAATTCAAACAGTGTTGATGGCGAAGAGTATGGCTTGGGTATGGTTGGAGACTTGCCTTTTGCCGAAAACGAAAATGACTTTTTGGCCAGAGTTAAAAATGTATTTCATTGTCATCGCATCAGATATTCAGAACCAACAGGAAAACCCATCAGTAGGGTAGCCCTTTGTGGCGGTTCAGGAAGTGAATTTATAGAACAGGCCAGGATTGCCGGTGCCGATGTTTTTTTGACTGGAGAGGCCCGTTATCATGAGTTCTTTACCAAAGGACAAAATATACTGATGATTGACGCCGGGCATTATGAAACAGAACAGTTTACAAAAGAGGTTTTTTTCGATTTAATTTCAAAAAAATTACCTACCTTTGCCGTTCGGATTTCAAGGGTTGAGACAAACCCTGTTTATTATTTATGAGAGACTATTAAACAAGAAATGATTGATATGAGTGCTGAAAATACAAAAGCAGAATCAAAGGAAATCACGGTGAAAGAAAAGCTGAAAGCTTTATACGATTTACAGGTTGTTGTTTCCGAAATTGACAAAATAAAAATTCTTCGTGGAGAATTGCCTTTGGAAGTTCAAGATCTGGAGGATGAAATCGCCGGTTTGGAAACGCGTATTGAGAATTTCCGTGCTGAAGTCAAGGAATGTGAAGATATTTTATCCAGCAAAAAGCAGGATATTGAAAATTCCAATGCCTTGATTATCAAATATAAGGAGCAGCAAGACAATGTCCGCAACAATCGTGAATTCGATTTTTTAAGTAAAGAACTTGAGTTTCAAGGCCTTGAAATCGAGTTTTCGGAAAAAAAGATTCGTGAAGCTCAAGTGATGAGCAAGGCCAAATCTGAAGAAATGACAGCTGCTGAAGACCATCTTTCAGAACGTCGTAAGGATTTGGAACTGAAGCAGGAAGAGCTGGAGGAAATTATCTCAGAAACCCGTTCTGAAGAAGAAAACCTTCGTGAAAAAGCCAAAGAAATTGAACTCAGAATCGAACCCCGGTTATTGGCAGCATTTAAACGCATTCGTAAGAGTGCCAGAAACGGTCTGTCTGTGGTATCCGTTCAACGTGATGCTTGCGGAGGTTGCTTCAATAAGATTCCACCTCAACGTCAGATGGATATTCGCATGGGTAAGAAAATTATTGTTTGTGAATATTGCGGTCGCATCATGATAGACCCAGATTTGACGAGCGAAGAACAAGCATAGTTATTGCTTTAAAAGCATAAAAACCATCCCAAAAGGATGGTTTTTTATTTTTACAACCAGTGCATCAATATTCACAGATTCTTGTTATATAAACGCCCCGGTACCTTTATCATACCCGGAAACCATTGCATCTATATTCACAGATCCTTGTAATCAGGGATGCTTTCAATATACTCCACTTTTTGATGTTCATAATCTATCCGGCAGCAATAATGCTTTATGCCGTTGCTGACAATCAAATATTTGACTTTAAGCACCATATTATAGGCGGCGATTTGATTGAAAACAGTTTGGCTGACCGGTATTTCCGGTGCTTTATATTCGATGATGACCAGCGGTTTTAAATACTCATCATAAAGAACGGTATCGCAGCGCCTTTTCAGACCATTTAGATTAATGTTGCATTCATTGGACAGTCTTCCGGCCGGAAAGCCTTTACTCACAATCAGATAGTTTACAAAATGTTGTCTGACCCATTCTTCAGGAGTTAAAGCCACAAACTTACGGCGGAGAAAATCAAATATTTGTGTTTTTCCTTCGAACTGACGGATTTTATACTCGAAGACGGGTAGGTTTAAAGCAAACATTTCGTATTTTTGTTTTATGAAGTCTCAAAGATACAAAATCATCAAGAATGTGGTCCTTTGAATATTAAAGTTTCCGATCTATGAAGACAAAAAAAGAAATCGTTGATAATTGGCTTCCCCGATACACCAACCGGCCTTTGGAAGCATTCGGGAAACATATATTGCTGACCAATTTCAATCAATATGTCCGGCTTTTTGCTGATAAATTTGGTGTTCCAATATTTGGTATCGAGAGCAACATGCCCAATGCTTCAGCAAACGGCATCACGATCATCAATTTTGGGATGGGAAGTGCCAATGCAGCAACAATCATGGATTTGCTCTCTGCCGTTGAACCCCAGGCCGTTTTATTTCTGGGCAAATGTGGAGGCATCAAGGACAATTTGATACTGGGTGATTTTGTTTTACCCATAGCCGCCATACGTGGAGAAGGAACATCGAATGACTATTTTCCTCCTGAAGTTCCGGCCTTACCTGCTTTTAGCTTGCAACGTGCCGTTTCCACGACCATCCGCGATTATCAGAAAGATTATTATACAGGAACGGTATACACCACCAACCGTCGTGTCTGGGAATACGATGAAATATTCAAGGACTATCTGCATAAAATTCATGCCATGGCAGTTGATATGGAAACAGCCACCTTATTTTCGGTTGGTTTCGCCAATAAAATTCCAACGGGGGCATTGTTGTTGGTCTCAGATCAACCGATGATTTCTTCCGGTGTTAAAACCGACCAGAGCGATAAGCAAGTCAACAAATTATTCGTTGAAAATCATTTAAATATAGGTATAACGGCTTTGGATATCCTTCTTCGTAATGGACGTTCCGTCAAACATTTACGTTTCTAATTATGGCAAAAACAGCATATACTCCCCAATCGATCATGAGCGACGTCAAACAGGGGAACCTCAAACCTGTCTATTTCCTGATGGGCGAGGAATCATATTATATTGACCTGATTACCGACTATATGCTGAGTCTCTTATTGACAGATTCTGAAAAAGAATTTGATCTGAATGTGATCTATGGTAAGGATGTCGCCATTCGCGATGTAATAGGTCTTGCCAGGCAGTATCCTATGATAGCGAGGCATCGTGTTGTTTTATTAAAAGAGGCTCAGGATGTCAAGAATATGGAGGATTTGTCGTTGTACCTTCAAAAACCGATGCCTTCAACCATCCTCATTATCAATTACAAAAACGGGAGTATTGATCGCAGGAAAAAAGTCGCCGGAGACGTCGAGAAAACGGCCGTGCTTTACGAATCCAAAAAGTTGTATGACAACGAATTGCCTGGTTGGATTATGAGCTATGTCAAAACAAAGGGTTTTGGAATGGATGACAGGACTGCTGAATTGCTGGCCGATTATCTGGGCAGTGATTTGGGTCGGATTGTTGGTGAACTCGACAAATTATCCATTACAATGCCCAAGGGTGAAACCCGCATTACACCGGAATTGATTGAACGCAACATTGGAATCAGCAAAGAATACAATGATTTTGAGCTTCAGAGTGCCATCGTTCACAAGGATATTTTGAGAGCCAACAAAATTGCCGCATATTATGCAAAAAGCCCCAAGAACAATCCTCTGGTTAAAACTATAGCTGTCCTGTCCATGTTTTTCAGTAATCTAATGTATTTTCATTATCTGGTGGACAAATCTCAGTCTGCCGCAGCAACTGAACTGGGAATAGCTCCATTTAGGATAAGGGAGTATGCGGAGGCTGCAAAAAATTACAATGCTTTCAAGACGATGACTGTCATCAGTATGCTGAGAACATACGATGCCAAATCAAAAGGCTTCGAATCAAGAGGTGTAGCCGATTCTGAACTCTTAAAGGAATTGCTTTTCAAAATTCTTCACTAATCTACCTTTTCCTTCCTTTCTTTTTTATTCAGTTGTTTTGCCTGACCTGCAAGCAAGCAGTGCTTGCAACATATCACGTCTATTTATTCCAAACAGCCGTTTTACAAGCACCCCGGCATAGTCCAGGCCAAGCCAAGCCAAGCCAAGCATTGTCTCTGCTTGCTTCTTGTAAAACGTCTATTTTCCCGAATCAACTCCGGATTGCAGGTTTGGCGAGAATGAGTTATTTCCATATAAGTTACGGAACAGCTTAAAATATGCGATTCTCAGCAATTGCGATATTTTCTGATAATTTTTACTGTTGATCAGTTAACACCTGTTGATAAACTGTTCATTACTTAAATCATAATTTACATAATTAAACAGCACAAATGTAATGCGCTACAATACATTTGTGATTTCTGTATCTTTTAATGGAGAAAAATTTTCTTGTGAACTGTATACCCAAATCACTTTATACATCTGTAAATGACCTTTTGTATACATTTAGCAATAGTTAAAATATTTATTTATACCATAAAATATATGGTTTAATATCATAAAAACCAGTATATTAATCACTTCTTATAAAGTTTATATTTAAATTAATGAACCATCTGTAAACATATATGGTTAAAATTAGCATTAAATGACAAAATATTAAATGATATATACCATTAAACCAAATGCTTATTATATTTATATAAAGGTATTACTTTAACTAATTTAAGGTGGTATAATTTTGTTAATTGGAAACAGTTTACATTGGTACACATTTAGAAATTTACAAGTTTACATTTGGTACATTTTTAGTGGATTAGATTTGTGTGTTGTAGTTTGTTTATGTAAAAAATATTTATTACATTTGTATCGTTTATTGAAATGTATATTATTTGATCCATTAGTTCCTGTTTGAAGTGATCATTCATGTTTTTTTGGAAAGGGTCAGACTTTATTAAGCCGTTTTTTACTATACATAAATCATATTCAGATGAAAGATCGGATTCAAAGGATTATTGACGACAAGAAACTTTCCCCCTCTCGGTTTGCCGATGAAGTTGGTTTAAATCGTCCTGCCGTATCTCATATTCTTAACGGTAGGAACAATCCCGGGCTAGATGCGTTGCAACGCATTTTGGCGCGATATAAGGATATTAATGCTGCATGGTTGATATCAGGTGTCGGTCCCATGTATAATGGCAACCAGAGGGAGTCTTTTATACCGTCATTATTTGACGAGAATGCAGAAAATCCGACCGATTCCTCAGATCATTCCGAATATCACAAGGAAATGGAGGTTAAACCAGCTATGAATGTTGATAAAACCGATGATAATCAGATTATTATCTCAAAAAATGCAACAATCGTGAAAGTGAAGAAGATAGCCGTTTTTTATTCGGATAATACCTATGAGGAGTTCATACCAGCCCCAAAATAAATTTCAGCTTCACTCCCCGGTTTTATAAGATTTTAAAGTGTGAACTTCGAAGGGGATAAAATCAAGCGTTGGGATTTGCAAGATGCGGTCGGAAATCTTATCTTTGCAGCATTATTGATTATGCAAGAATATGCAAAAAGCAACAAGCTTTATTTTGGATTTGGAGCTGACTGAAAAGCGGTCTCTTAATTCGCAATACGTCCTGATGAAATTTCACGATGTGAATCCACTTCCTCCGATGAAGCCTGGACAGTTTGCCCAAGTTCGAATTGACGGCTCACCAACAACCTATTTAAGAAGGCCCATTTCCATCAATTTTGTGGATGTAGCGCGTAATGAGGTGTGGATACTGGTACAGATGGTCGGAGATGGCACCAGGGCGCTGGCAAAGGCTCAGATTGGTAGCAAAATCAACATGATTCTACCGTTGGGTAATAGTTTTAGTATACCAGAGCCTGATGAGCGTGTGCTTTTGATTGGTGGAGGTGTTGGTGTGGCTCCCTTATTGATGCTGGGGAAGCAGTTGTATGATCAGCAAGTTCCGGTAACCTTCCTTTTGGGTGCCAGATCCGCAGGTGATTTACTCGAGCTTGACCTCTTTTCCGAATATGGAACCGTCTATACGACCACCGAAGATGGAAGTGCCGGAGAAAAAGGTTATGTGACCCAACATAGCATACTAAATACAGATGTTTTTGACAGAATTTACACTTGTGGCCCAAAACCGATGATGCAAGCTGTTGCAGGCTATTCAAAAAGGCATGGAATTATATGTGAGGTATCGCTTGAAAACACCATGGCATGCGGGATTGGGGCATGTTTGTGTTGTGTGGAAGATACCAGCGAAGGGCATATATGTGTTTGTAAAGAAGGCCCCGTATTAAATACAAATGTATTAAAATGGTAGATCAGAAAGTCAATTTAAATGGCCTGAAACTGAAGAATCCGGTTTTGACGGCTTCCGGTACTTTTGGTTTTGGGGAAGAGTTTACAGATTATATGGACCTTTCGCGAATAGGTGGAATAATTGTAAAAGGAACTACTATTCGCCACCGGGAAGGCAACCCCTATCCAAGAATGGCAGAGACTGCCAGCGGTATGTTAAACGCTGTGGGACTGCAAAATAAGGGTGTCAGATACTTCGTGGAGACCATCTATCCCCGCATAAAAGATTTCGATACAAATGTTTTGGTTAATGTATCCGGATCCACCATTGAGGATTATGTTGAAACGGCCGAAATCATCCAGGAACTTGATGGGATACCGGCCATTGAACTCAATATTTCGTGTCCAAACGTTAAATTAGGTGGTATGACTTTTGGAACATTACCTGCTGAAGCTGCCAAAGTGGTAGAAGCGGTCAGGAAGGTTTATAAGAAACACCTGATGGTGAAACTCACTCCCAATGTCACCGATATTACAGAAATTGCCCGGGCGGTCGAAGCTGCCGGTGCCGATTCGGTATCACTGATCAATACGCTTTTGGGTATGGCCATCGATGCAGAAAAGCGCAAACCTGTCCTTTCAACTGTTACGGGCGGGCTTTCTGGTGCTTGTGTCAAGCCTATCGCTTTGCGTATGGTTTGGCAGACTGCCAAGGCTGT
This sequence comes from Paludibacter sp., assembly GCA_028710415.1. Classification (GTDB taxonomy): domain Bacteria; phylum Bacteroidota; class Bacteroidia; order Bacteroidales; family Paludibacteraceae; genus Paludibacter. The sequence continues at coordinate 24,883 of JAQTUE010000049.1, forward strand.
TAAAATTCCTGTGATAGGTTTGGGTGGTATTTCTTCTGCATCGGATGCCATTGAGTTTTTGTTGGCCGGTGCATCAGCTATTCAGGTGGGTACAGCCAATTTTATTGATCCTGCCATTTCTCAAAAAGTTGCAGCGGGAATTGTGGACTATTGCGAAAGACACGGCTTTCAATCCGTGTCAGAGCTAACCGGGGCGTTAATTCTGGCTGAGAACAATATTGATTGCAGCAGATAAATGATATTTTTTAGCAACTGACTCCATAACAACAAAGACTGTCCGATGGGCAGTCTTTGTTGTTATTTGACAGGATCTTCCAGTAAATCAGGCCTTAGGCGTTTTGTGCGCTCCAATGCCTGTTGGTGTTCCCATTCTTCAATGTGGCGTTGGTGTCCTGAAAGCAAAATTTCCGGAACTTCCCAGCCATGATACACCGCAGGACGTGTATACACCGGCGGTGCCAGTAAATTGTCCTGGAAAGAGTCTGAAAGGGCTGACTGTTCATCAGATATAGCTCCAGGAATGACCCGGATTACCGCATCCGAAATGATGGCAGCAGCAAGTTCTCCGCCTGTCAATACGTAATCCCCAATGGATATCTCTTTGGTAATGAAGTGTTCACGAATACGGTGGTCAATACCCTTGTAGTGTCCGCACAAAATGATGATGTTTTCCATCAAAGACATGCTGTTGGCCATTTTCTGGTTGAATGTTTCTCCGTCAGGCGACGTATAGATGATTTCATCGTAGTGTCTTTCGCTCTTCAACTTGGTGATTATCCTATCGATAGGTTCTATTTGAAGCACCATGCCGGCTGAAAAACCAAATGCGTAATCATCAACCCGGCGATGACGTTTATCTGAAGAATAATCGCGCAAATCGTGTATGTGAATTTCTGCGATACCTTTATCCTGAGCACGCTTAATAATGGAGCAGTTGAGTGGTCCTTCCACTAATTCTGGCAGTACTGTGATGATGTCTATGCGCATTTTAATACATTATTTAGAATATTTATGCATAATAAAGTTGGGGCATTTCTTTATTTCGAGTGTCAAAAGTACGCAAAAATAGCAACTGTGGCAACAAGGCATGTGGTATAAAAATAGTGGCTGACCCTATGAAGAGGGCAGCCACTATCATCAAATGCTGTCGGCAGATAGCTGATTTGAATCTTATTCTCTTGAATAAACAATATTGTCAATGCATGCGTACCCGGGGGTATTCATATAACCAAAACTGGAATCAGAGGAAGTTAATTTAAAGGAAAGAGATTTTATTTTTCCCAAAGATTTCAGATTGACTGGTGTCCAATCTTTGCAAATATAGGATTTTCCGTTTCTGAAATCCGCCAAATAATAATCTATACTGCTGGTTTTTAATCCATTGGTGTCAAATCCGGTGATGGTGATGTAATAATAATCATCTGTGGTAAACTGCCTGGCGTAACCTGTGCCGTCCGTACCATCTCTCAGGGTCAGATAGGTGTAGGTCGCATTGTTGATCATCAGGCTTTTAATATCAGTTTCCTGGTTGAAGCTGCAGGTGGCACTGTCAAAAGGACAAATCACTGCAAATTTTTCAGATCCACCGGCTCCTGATGTGGCGTAAACACTGTATTGGTTGCCATATCCGATGCTATCCATGTCTGTATGGGAAGAACATGCCATTTCGCTCCATGAATTGTAGGTTTCATTATACACATTATCGCAGGTCAGATTTCCTGAAACAAAACTTCCGGCGTATTCAGTAACCGTTGTTCCCCATGCGTCATAACTTCTGGGTGTTCCGTTTTTGTCACTGCCGTTCCAATAGCCTGTTACTCCAAGATCAACATCCTCAAATGTAATGACCTTATTTCCTTCATCTTCAGATTCACAACTGCTAAATCCAAAACTACAAATGGCTATTAATACAGCCCAGATAAAAAAACGATTCTTTCTCATATCAATTTAGTTAAAAATGTATACGTTCAAAATCGGGAGAGGCTACCTCAAAGGTATGACATCAAATCAAATCCATAAAAGGAAAGGAATGAAGGCTCACACATTTTTGCTTTATCTCCCGAAAGCAATAAAATTAGCGTTTAGGCAGGTTTTCTGACTTGGCTCTCCTTGTATTGCCTTCCCATTCTGAATGAACAGTGGCTTGGGGTAACAAGGTTTTTAGTTGAGCTATACAGCAGCGGGTACTGTTCCGGATTTTGACCGGATTCCCTTTTATGCCAACGAAAGATTTTCGCCAGCATCACCAAAACGATGCAAAAATAAACATTTTTAGAGTTTTCCAAGACATCCATCAAATAAAAAAAGCGTTTAAGTGGTCAATATCCACTTAAACGCCTATGATTCAGGATCCGGAAAAGGATGATTTTCTTTTATTTTTTTTCAACGATATCCATTCCCTTCTGTAACGCCACCTCATTCATCGGAATCAAATGATGGTGTCTTTCCGGCAATGATTTTTTTAAACCTTTGATGACACCGTCCAGATCGACAATGGGTTTTACTTTCAAAAAGGCACCCAGTACAACCATATTGAATGCTTTGGAATTGTTCAGTTCTGCTGCAGCATCCATGGCATGTACGGTGTAGACGCTGATATCAGTACGTGTGGGAGGGTTGGTAATGCCGTGGGGATCGTAAATGATGATACCTCCGGGTTTAACCGTACTTTCAAATTTGTCCATCGATTGTTGATTGAGGATGATGGCTGTATCAAATTTGTTCAATACCGGTGAGCTGACTTTGTCGTCACTGATAATGACGGTCACATTGGCAGTGCCACCTCGTTGTTCCGGTCCGTAGGCTGGCATCCAGGAAACTTCCTTGCCATGCATTAAACCTGCATAAGCAAGTATTTTTCCCATGGACAAGACTCCCTGTCCGCCAAAACCGGCTATGATTATTTCTTCCTTC
>JAQTUE010000019.1 GCA_028710415.1 Paludibacter sp.
CTGTTTCATGAAATACGGCCTGTTTGGGATGCTTACGATTTAGGAATAATTACCGCAATTTGTGTGAGAATAGATAATGCTGTTTTTAAAGCCCTTCATAATTTAGTTTATGGAGGGCTTTTTTTGTACCATTACTTTTTCAAAGAGGTGGACTTTGGGGACTATGACGACTTTGGCGGATGTTTTTGGAAGATCGAGCTTTAAATTATATTCCTGAGACATCATCCGAAAGTTAAGCTGGTTTAGGAACATTTACTTTCATTTTGTGAGAGAGTAGATAATGCCGTTTTTAAAGCCCTTCATAATTTAATTTAAGAAGGGCTTTTTTTTGTCTTGTTTTTTTTAATGGGGACTTTGAAGCCCTTGGTGACTTTGAAGGATGAAGTTAAAAGGCTAAAATGATTGCGAATCCCTCGAGTTATCTGTTTAAAACAAAACCTCCGTACTCGTGTAATGAGTACGGAGGTTTTGTTATAAATACTTTTGAATGTAAACTTTATAAAAGTTCTTCTCGAACTTTTACAGGTAAACCTGCAACAACCAAACGATACGAATGATCGATCCAATCACAAATTAGTTTACGTGTTAACCGCCCATCAATATAGACTGTGTTCCAGTGCTTTTTATTAAAATGATAGGCGGGTACTACTGCCTCGTATTCTTCACGTAAGGAGATTGCAAGTTCAGGGTCGCATTTCAGGGAAATACTGGTCTCTGTTGTTGACAGAGGAATGAGTGCAAACATCTTACCCTGGACTTTTAAGACCAATGTAACATCATCAAAGGGAAAACTTTCTGTTGTCCCCTTCAAGCTCAGGCAGTATTCACGGAGTTCTTCTACATTCATATAGTTGGTGATGATTATCTATGAAACAATTTATCAGAAGGAATGTTGAACTGAATAATTCAATAAAAGATAGTCCTGTAAAGATATTGAAACTTCACAGGACTATCTAATAATTAGGAACAATGTATGGATTATAGTTTGATATAAATTTTCTTCTTGTACAGGATATGTCCAATCATCCAATTTAATGATACGAAAAGCAATGCAAAAACCAGTGAGCCAAGATAATCACCAAATACAGGATTCAACCATTGAGTATATATAAATCCTTTTGTAGACAGCCATTCGCCATAATACAAAAATCCAATATTCCCCAACAGGATACTAATTATTCCAGCTACAACATAGATAAACATTGGATTCACACCGAATGATTCGAAAAAGACGCTCCATTGTTTTTTACCCTTAATGTCGATAATCCATACAAGCAATGCAAGAAGCAATGATGCTAAGCCACAAGTTGCTAATACAAAACTTGAACTCCAGATCTTTTTGTTGATAGGAAAGCCATAATTGAGTAAAAAGCCCAGAAACATGATGATTGTTCCAAAGATGAATAATTTTTGAATACGTTGATTGTTATCTTTTGATTCTGAAATTAATCTGCCGGCCCAGAAACCAAGCAAAACATGTGCAATGCATGGTAACGTACTCAATAAACCTTCAGGATCGAAAATAATCTTTGACCCATCAGGCAAATGTTCGCTATACATGTGTGTAACTCCCAAAACAGCACGGTCAATAATTGAAACAAGGCTACTGTCATTTTCTGAATAACTTCCTGTCATGGCCATTAAAATCCAGTAAAACAATAATATGAATCCGATAAGCCATGGAATACGTTTTGGTTTGAACATTAAAACAATGAGTGAGCCGAAGAACGATACAAGTGCCAAACGTTGCAATACTCCAAGAATGCGCAGGTTTTCGAAGTTATTGGCAGCATGCAGTATTTTATCCAGAAATGGTAGATCTTCAGTGCGAAGCGCAACTAAGCCCCTGCAGAAAAGGCTAAACCAACCTATTGCCAGACCAATTAAGAATAATAGAACCGAACGTCGAAGTAATTTGGTGAAAGTTTGGCCTGATAATTTGAAATCAAACTTTTTATAGGATAGGTACATGGAAACACCCATGATAAACATAAAAAATGGAAATACCAGATCGGTTGGTGTTAAGCCATTCCACTCGGCATGCTCCAGTGGGGCATATATCTTTCCCCAACTACCGGGATTGTTTACCAGTATCATGCCGGCAATAGTAATTCCGCGCAATACATCAAGTGAGAGCAAACGTGATGTTGTTTTAATAGGATTAGTCATAATATTTAATTAAATGATTTAAAGGTGTGTGTAATTTAATTCGTACAAATATACAAAAAAAGCATTAAAAGGAATGATTCCAATTAATGCTTTTATTTAATTTATTTCAGAACCTTAAAAAAAGGTCGTTGAATAGAAGTGATTATTTCAGTTCGCTAAATTCACTACGAAACTTATCCGATTCTACGTGTTACTTTACTTCAACTCCATTTGTAACAACAGCTCTCGGTTGAATAAGCACAAGTTTCCCATCTGAATTTTCGGCTGAAAGGATCATGCCTTCACTCATGATTCCACGAAGTTTACGTGGTTCAAAGTTTGCGATAAAACAAACCTGTGTGCCAACCAGTTCTTCAGGGTTTGGATAATGTTGTGCAATTCCGGAAAGGATAGTCCGTTCTTCCAGTCCATCAGCAATGCGAAATTGAAGTAGCTTATCTGCTTTTGGTACCTTTTGGCAGCTGAGTACTGTTCCTACACGGATATCCATTTTCATAAAGTCTTCAAAAGCCACATTCTCTTTTACAGGAGAGGCTTTATAATTTGCAGCTTCATTTGCAATTTTTGTATCCAGTAATTTTTGAACCTGTACTTGCATGGTTTCATCTTCTATCTTCTCAAAAAGTAATTCCGGAGTTTCAAGTTGAGAACCTGCAACCAATAAATCAATTTTACCCAGATCATTCCAGCTGAATGATTTCATACCAAGCATGGTCCTGAGTTTTTTAGAAGTGAAAGGAAGAAATGGTTCAAAGGCAATGGCCAGGTTTGCTGCAATCTGTAAGCTGAGGTGCATGATAGTTGCAACACGGTCCATATCAATTTTAGCCACTTTCCAGGGTTCTGTGTCTGCCAGATACTTGTTTCCAATACGGGCCAAAGTCATTGCTTCTTTTTGGGCATCCCTGAAGCGGAAATTATTAAGCAGTTTCTCGACTTCCGATTTTACATTCACAAACTCTTCCAGGGTTTGTTTGTCATAATCAGTCAAAGGACCTAAAGCAGGCACTATCCCTGCATAATAGTTCTGAGTCAGTACCAAAGCACGGTTAATAAAATTGCCGAAGATTGCTACCAATTCATTGTTATTACGTGCCTGGAAATCATTCCAGGTAAAATCGTTGTCCTTTGTTTCAGGAGCATTTGCAGTTAATACATAACGTAGAACGTCCTGTTTCCCCGGGAAATCCTCCAGGTATTCATGAAGCCATACTGCCCAGTTACGGGATGTTGATATCTTATCCCCTTCCAGATTCAGGAATTCATTAGCAGGAACATTGTCAGGTAGGATATAAGATCCTTCTGCTTTCAACATTGCAGGAAATACTATGCAATGGAATACGATATTGTCTTTTCCAATAAAATGGATCAGGCGTGTGTCTTCATCTTTCCACCATTTCTCCCAGGGACCATATTTTTCAGGTTGACTGTCACAAAGTTCCTTTGTGTTGGAGATGTATCCAATGGGTGCATCAAACCATACATAAAGGACTTTTCCATCTGCACCGGGTACAGGCACGGGAATTCCCCAATCGAGGTCACGGCTGACAGCACGAGGTTGCAAGCCCATGTCGAGCCAACTTTTGCATTGCCCGTACACATTGGCTTTCCATTCTTTATGATCTTCCAGTATCCATTTACGTAACCACGCTTCATGTTGGTCAAGCGGGAGGTACCAGTGTTTGGTTTCACGCATTACCGGTACATTGCCACTGATAGCTGATTTGGGATTGATTAAATCGGTTGGGCTGAGTGATGTCCCACATGACTCACATTGGTCGCCATAGGCATTTTCATTACCACAATGGGGACATTTGCCTGTGATATAACGGTCAGCCAGGAATTGCTGAGCCGATTCGTCGTAATATTGTTCGTTTGTTTTTTCAATAAATCCACCCTTACCTTCAATGGTCCTGAAAATGTCAGAAGCCAGTTCACGATGTGTTTTTGAAGTGGTGCGGGAATATATATCGAAAGTAATGCCGAATTCCTCAAATGATTTTTTAATGATGCTGTGATAGCGGTCTACAATGTCCTGGGGAGTGACGCCTTCTTTTTTAGCTTTAATGGTAATTGGCACACCGTGTTCGTCGGAACCGCCGATAAAGAGCACTTCTTCGCCTTTCAGACGCAGGTAGCGCACATAAATGTCAGCAGGAACATAAACTCCGGCCAGGTGCCCGATATGTACAGGACCATTGGCATAAGGCAAAGCCGAGGTAACAGTGGTACGTTTAAAGTTAGTCATTTTAAAATCAGTTGATTAGTTAATTAGTTCATCGGCTAACTGGTTTTTGACTAACTGATTGACGAATCAACCTGATAATCAATTAACCCTTTTACCAAACAGGAATGCAAAGATACGGACAAATAATTAATTTTTGGGTATATTTGCAAGCCAAAAACATATACTGATAATTCGATCTTACTATGCCCCGCGATAAAGCCATCTTAAAAGCCCAGGTAAATGAACTCTCCAAAAAAGAGTTGATGGATATTGTGTTGAAACTTGCCGGGAAACGGTACAACTATGAATACTTGCTGGTCAATTTTCTGGATAAAGATGGTGGTGAACAAACTTTATACGAAGAAGCTAAAGAAGCCATTGATATTCTCTCTAATAAAGAATATAAAGGCAGGACAATACAGCATCAATTAGTCAAAAAGCTAAACGCCTGTATTAAAAGAATAGGTGAATTTACTGTTGAAACCAAAAATAAAAAACTGGAAACTGATCTCGTTCTTTATGTGTTGGAAATGCAATTTGAAAATCCCTCCAAGGTATTTGGAGCCCGCTTCTCAGGATATGACTATAAAGTTGGGCTTTTGCTCAAACGGCTTATTAACCTTGTTACAAAAAAACTCCATCATGATTACCTGATCGATTACCAGGATAAAATAAATGAATTTCTAACCAAGTTGCATCATACTTCCGACCGCATCAATACCATTTATGATCTGCCTGGGCTGATAGAATAGAATTCCATTCATTTTAATGTTTATGCATCCTGAATGAGCTCAAAAAACCGTTTGAAAGAACTTATTCAATCTCCGGTGTTATTGTCCACCAATAAAATAAATTTGTCCTCATACTGTCCCGGTATTTGCTGTAATTTTGTTGTGCTGATAGATAGTTCTAAATCATTCGATACAGTTGAATCGAAACGAATCACAGTTCATATTATTTGCAACATATATTCAGTATCAAAAAACATGACAAATTATTTCAAAAAAAACATTCTGGTTTTAGTATTTGGGTTTGTTGCTTCAAGTGTATTCGCACAACAAAAGGCTACTGCCATTGTTAATGCCGATCGGGGTACCTTCGTAATTAATCGCAATATTTACGGGCAGTTTTCCGAACATCTCGGACATTGCATCTATGACGGACTCTGGGTTGGTGAAAATTCCAACATCCCCAATACAAAAGGAGTTCGTAATGACATTATTGATGCATTAAAAAAAATAAAAATACCAAATCTTCGTTGGCCTGGAGGATGTTTTGCTGATGAATACCATTGGATGGATGGCATTGGACCCCGCGAAAAAAGAGCTAAAATGATTAATACCCATTGGGGTGGTTTAGTTGAAGATAATTCATTTGGAACCCATGAGTTTTTAAACTTGTGTGAGACGCTGGGTACTGAGCCCTATATTTGTGGAAATATGGGAAGTGGAAGTGTGGAAGAAATGTCAAAATGGGTGGAATATATGACTTCAGGTGGTGAAAGTCCCATGGCTAACCTCCGGAAACAAAACGGACGTGAAAAACCCTGGAATGTTCATTTCTTTGGTGTTGGAAACGAAAACTGGGGATGTGGTGGAAATATGAGTGCTGAAGGATATGCCGAAAATTTTCGCAGGTATGCTACTTATGCACGTAATTACGGCGATAATCATCTTTATAAGATTGCAGGTGGTCCCAATGTGGACGATTATCACTGGACGGAAACACTAATGAAAAATATCCCGACCTGGATGATCAACGGGATTTCACTGCATAATTACACTTTTACTGAAAGTTGGTCCAATAAAGGAAATGCAACCGGGTTCAATGAAGATCAATATTTCAAGGTACTGGAAAACGGACAAAGAATGGATGAGTTGATCACTAAGCATTCTGCAATCATGGATCAGTTTGATCCGGGTAAAAGGATCGGATTAGTTGTGGACGAATGGGGTGCATGGTATAATGCTGAACCAGGCACTAACCCGGGATTCCTTTATCAGCAGAATACCCTTCGTGATGCTTTACTTGCCGGAACCATTCTTAATATCTTTCATCAACATGCCGACCGTGTGAAAATGGCCAATATCGCTCAAATGGTGAATGTTCTTCAGGCAATTATCCTTACTGATGGCGAGAAAATGTTACTTACTCCAACCTTTTATGTGTTTGATATGTATCAAGTTCATCAGGATGCTACATTACTGCCAATGACCTTAACATGTATTGATTATAGCCGTATGAACCGTAAACTGAAAAGCATTTCCTCCTCAGCCTCTATCGATAAAACAGGTGCAATTCATATCTCTTTAGTCAACCTGGATCCTAAGAATGATATTGAATTAAGTTGTGAAATGCAGGGTGCTAAAACTACTAAAATAACAAATGGCCAAATTATTACCGGTAAGGAAACAGGCACATTTAATACTTTTGATAATCCGTATCAGGTTATACTTGGAAATTTCAAAGATGCCAGTTACGAAAATGGGATATTGAAGATTCTATTACCCGCAAAATCACTCGTTAGCATTGAATTGAAATAAAACTATTTAAATATCAGACCTACTGATTCGTTTTAATACTTTGAATCAAGAATAAGAAAAATGAAAAAGAATCTACTAATACTTCCGGTGTTTTTGCTGATCCTGTTGAACTTTAATGTGCAGGCAGTGAATACACTTCCTTTGAAATCACTTATTTCCGATTGTCAGAAAATATTATCCCAAAGTTCAGAGGGTGTTCAAAACGGGGACTATAGAATTGGTTCTCAACAAGAATTGCAAACTGCTGTTGCATATGCGACAAGTATTTTAAATGATACTACATCAACTCAGGTTTTATTAACTTCAGAGGTTGATAGTCTTTTTACTGCTTATTCTTATTTTACAAAACAACGTTATGGTATTGCTCCGCCTAATTGGTCAGATAATTACTGGCAATTAGCATCCAATTCTGCCTTATGGGGACCTTATAATCTACATGATCCTTCGGTAATTAAAACGGATGGATACTATTATGTTTTTTCCACCGATGCAGCCTGGGCAAATACAAGTGCAGGCATTCCGGTTCGCAGGAGCAGGGATATGGTTAACTGGGAATTCCGCGGTTGGGCATTTAATGGTTTCCCCACCGAACCTTCCGATTGGTTTAAATTACAACAACCCGCCGCCGAAGCAAAAAAAGCTGTAAATGGACTTTGGGCACCTTATATAATGAAAGTCGGCACACAATACAGATTGTATTACTCTGCTGTCTTTGAAGGTGGTGGAGCTTTAATAGGGTTAGCAACAAGCAATAATATCGAGGGCCCCTGGACACAAATAGGGAAAGTAATCAGTACATATGATATTGTAAATGTAAATGCGATTGATCCAACAGTTTCTGTAGATAAAAATGGTCGTTATTGGATGATATACGGATCATGGAGCAATGGGATTTATAGTTTCGAATTAGATCCGGTTAGCGGATTAAAAAAAGACACAACTACACCAGTTTTAATTGCACGAAATGGACCGAATAATACCTGGAGCTGGAAAAGCTGCCTGGAGGGACCCGAAATAATTTACAATTCCAAATTCGGAAAGTATTACTTATTTGTGGCACAAGGGAGTTTAGGGAATATCTATCAGACACGCGTTGCACGATCTGATAACCCAAATGGACCTTATTATGATTATTTTGGAGTAAACGTGGCCTATTCGGCAGCATCACCGAAATACCCGGAGATCTACCCATTACTTACCTATGCCTATCAATTCAGGAATCATCCGGGTTGGCAGGGTGTATCACATGTCGGAGTTTTCTCAGATGGCAAGGATTTCTTTATGATGCATCAAGGCAGGCCTTCAGCCAATGCCTCCATGATGGTGATGCATAATCGAAAGATCAGTTGGACAGCTGATGGGTGGCCAACTGTATCTCCCGAACGCTATGCTAATGCCGGAATTATGCCGGTAATTACATCCGATAGTATCGTCGGTAATTGGGAAGAGATCCAGTTAAACGAGTTGAAAGATGCTTCCGGAAGTTTTGCAGGTAGGGTGACACCTGTGGTTGATGATACCGTTTCAGCATGGAAATATCTGAACGTTTCTAAGACTGCAATTTACAAATCGGATGGATCTTACATTTATGGAACTGAAGTAGGTAAATGGAAACTCTCGGGTGATACTATCATAACAACCCGATCAACCAGAACTTTTAAAGGTATAGTGTCTTATGAATATGATTGGGAAAACAATCAACCAACTTTAGTTTATACAGGTTTGAGATATGATGGTCATTCTATTTGGGGTAAAAAGATCCATACGCGCATTTCGAATAATATTATCCTGAATCCTGCTTTTGATGATGGCCTGACAAATTGGGTTATCGATAAAAATGGAGGCAGTTTTAATGAAGAAGTTGTGACAACAGGAATCACCGGAAATAGTTTTCATGCTCTATGCATCATTCGGGCTCCAAATTATTACTCCCGTCAAATACGTTGGCTATTTCCAGTACCTAAATGTGGACGGTATAAGATTACTTTCAAAGCGAAATTATTAACTGCAGATACGTTGAATTTTGAAATTCAGGATAACTCCAGTGGTATCCCTATTCTCAGAACTTCATTTAAAGCAGGAGCCATTGCAGGTACTTATTCTTTTATAACTCAGGATATACCTGTTACAAGTACCCTATACACGATGAATATTGCCTATGGGAGTCTGAATGCCGGTAATGAGTTATGGCTTGATGATTTTACAGTTGATGAAGTAACCGATCATTCTAACGATAATTATATTACCAATGGTAATTTTACCGATGTTTTAAATGGTTGGACTACCTTTAAGGCTACCCGGTTTATTGGTAAAATGGGAGTCGATTCAATAAATAAAATAGATGCGCACCCTTCGATTCAGTTGAAGGTAAACCTGGCTTCAACAATCATGACGGATGCACAACTAAAATGGATTACTAATTTACATTCAGGATCAAAATATGTGCTTGAATTCATGGCGAAATCAACAACAGGATTTAATTTACAAGCCCGATTGATTTCAGGTGCCAGTGCAGCATATACATCATCTGTAACAAGTATCCTCGGAGACTGGACAACCTATCGATTCGTATTCCCTGAAGTAACAACTGCAGGAATCTATACCACAGAAATAGATTATGGAAAAGCTGTAACTGGTTCTGAAATCTGGTTAAGTAATTTTTCACTGAAACGGTGTACCGGTGATTGTACTAATACTGCGGTTGAAGTACCTGCAGTGGATCATGAATTGAAAATATATCCAAATCCGGCAACCAACTATTTTGAATTAAGTTCTTTGCAGGGTGTACAACAACTATCTGTATATAGTATTGATGGCAAAATGGTTAAAACCTACAGAGAAATTACCTCAACTAAAATTGATATTTCAGACTTAAAGATGGGTTCGTATATTGTTAAAGTACAAATAGGAAAAACTGCTAACATTCGGCTTCTTTTGATTAAAAAATAAGGTATAAATTTCCAGACAGATAAAGCAAATATGGCATCACATTTAAAATATAACAGTCAAATCAGGATTTTATTCTTTGTAATACTGACTCTGATTTGTACATCTTCAAAATTTCCCTATAAAAGTCCAAACCCATGGAAAGATAATTATAGTGATATCTCAGAAATGGATCACTACAAAAGCTGGGGAACTTACAACGTTCATGATCCTTCCTGTCTGAAAATCGGGGATACCTATTATATGTATTCGACAGATGCTATTTTTCATGATTACAGGATAAAAGAGGACAAAACGAATGTTCCTGTTGGGTTTATACAGGTTCGTACTTCGAAAGATTTGGTTCACTGGAACTTTGAAGGATGGGCTTTCCACGAAATGCCACAGGAAGCTAAAAGCTGGGTCCTTTCACATAGTGATAACAAAGGAGCTACGAATATCTGGGCACCTTACATCGTCAATTATAATGGGAAATACAGGTTGTATTATTGTGTCTCAGCATTTGGATTGCAAACATCCTACATTGGTTTGGCAGAATCCGACTCCCCTCTGGGCCCATGGGTTCAAAAGGGAAATGTAATTAAAACACAAAAGGGAGATAAAATGAATGCTATCGACCCTACCATTGTTACTGATGCTACAAAAGGGAAGATGTGGATGTATTATGGGTCGTATTTTGGGGGACTATATGCTGTTCAATTGAATAGCAAAAATGGCCTTACTTTACAGCCCAAAGATCAGGGATTCAGTATTGCCCGTCGTGCAAATCAGAAAAAGGACAATATTGAAGCTCCGGAAGTTATTTATAACCCAACCTATAAAAAATATTATTTATTCATGTCCTATGACCCTTTGATGACAACGTACAATGTACGTGTAGGAAGGGCAGACAACCCGGAAGGTCCTTTCCTGGATTATTTTGGAAAAGATTTACGCGATACGATAAACCATTATCCAATTTTGACTCATCCATATCGATTTGATAATCACTCCGGTTGGGCAGGAACAGGACATTGTTCTGTGTTCAAAAACAAGAAAGGTGAATTCTTTATGGCTTTTCAATCCCGTTTATCTCCGGAAAATCAAATGATGGATCTTCATATCCGGGAAATGAAATGGAATGACAACGGTTGGCCGGTTTTATCCCCTGAACGCTTTACCGCTTCAAAACAAACTGCAATTCACAAAACTGATTTAATAGGTAGTTGGGAAATTATTCATATTCAGGATGAAAAAACAGACCGAAATCTGGAATTCGGACAAATTCTATGGGGTCAAAATCAACTCAATAAATTGGAAACTAATGTTTCGAAGCACCTTAATTTTCTGGCAAATGGAGAGTTATCCCTGGATTTAAAAGGTAAATGGAAATTTGACAATCAAAATGGTCTCACTTTAATGCTAAATGGGCAGGTTGTCAGTGATCTGAAAGTATTTGTAGGACATGACTGGGAAAACGAAACAGAAACGATATTATTTACCGGTTTGGATATAAATGGAAGATCTTTCTGGGGTAAGAAAGTATGCCCGTTTTAAAATTATGCAATAAAAGAAACTGATAAATCAATTCAGGTAAATTAAATTTATGTAGTCCCTTTTATCACTCGCTGATCAATTTGAATTCATTAGGTTTGTCTAATTCTAAAAATAACTTACATTTGCAATAAAATAAGTGTTTTCACATGATCCTCATTAAATAAGACACGATTGTTATTCACGAATTCATCAATGTTTATAACAGTAACTAAAATTATACAACTACCGATAATATAGTTATCATTTTATTTCGCTTAAAAAATGACATGTCTGGATTGTCAATCTATGAGTTTTTAGTACACTTAGAAAATTGAACTTACAAGTTGTTATTAATTACTGAACTTATAAGTATATTTATGAATAAGAGCATTTCCTCACTGATAATCCTGTTGACAATTGGATTTGGATTTACACAAATTAATGCACAAACTATAAATCACTCCAACCCGGGAAGTCGGGTGAATAGCATATTGGTTGCACAACCTATCCCGGATCGAACAGTATTATTTAATGTTTCCGATTCCGGCATATCTAAACCTGTTAATTGGGGATTGGACCTTGCCTGGCTTAGTGAAACAAATATTCGTCGGGGCATTGCCTTTATGGGTGCCGACAGGGTGGATGTAGTCAGAGCGTCGTTTCAACCCACACTTCCGTTGGTAAATGGTGATCTTCAAACTCAACAAGTAAACGATCTAAACAGTCGACTTAATCTGATTGATCTGACCGGTTCCAAAACAAAAGTTGTTCTAAATTGTGACCATCCCAGTGTTGATCCATCGTATATAGGGAATGCCGCAAATTGGGCATTGCTGATGGACGTGACAACGAGACGTGTTCAGGAACGAGGCCGTACAGTAATCTCCATTTCGCCTTTTAACGAACCGGATTATGGATGGGGACAATATTCAGGACAAAATGGTAAAACAGACTTTTACAATATCTGCAATGTCTTGAGACAAAATCACCGTTTTGACAGTATTCGTCTTTGTGGAGGTAACACACTTAACGATGACCAGGCTTTGACTTGGTACAACTATTTAAAGGGTAGATTAGATGAAGGAAATACCCACCAGCTTGCAGGCAGTTTTGATAACTATGCCAGCTTCTATCAAACAGTGAGAGCCAATGGCGATCATGCCACTGCCGATGAGTTACACAATGTCATGGAGGCTATGGTAGGCGTTGAGTATGGTATGCAGACAGGTATCTGGTGGGGCACGGCAGAGTTGGCACGTGGTGAGTTTGTAAAAGCCAGTTTTGGTAAACGGCTGGGCTATGCCGAACACCGCCCTAACTGGACTGCAGCATCGGTATACCGTAATCCGGAAGGTAAAATACAAGCCTTTGGGGGTACATCGGAACGACAAGCTGTCACGACCACGTATCGTTTTGTTTCAAAGGATAGGGATGTGTTCTATGAAGGCTATGGCCCACAGCGTGAATATACCATGGTATTGCCGGGCGGTACTGGTTACGGAGTGGGGCAGACCAATGCAGAAAGAGTTGTAAATGTCACGTGGGGAGAAGACATCCAGCCAGCAATCAATGGACGGTATGTGTTGGTAAATCGATACAGTCATAAGTTAATGGAAGTGGTTCTTGGATCAACAACGAACGGTGCCACTATTTGTCAAAGAAGTAATAAAGGTACAACGTATCAACAATGGGATGTAATTCCTGTTGATTCACGTGTGGGGGGTGATTTTAGCTATTTCACTCTTACGAATGTGAACAGTAGTAAGGTGCCGGATGTTTTGAACTTTTCCCTGGATAATGGTGCTGCTATTATACAGTGGGATGACTCAAAAGGTCCTAACCAACAGTGGTATCTTGAATATGTAGAAGACGGTTGGTTTAATATCCGTAACCGTAACAGTGCAAAATGTATGCAGGTTGGTGCTCCCTATATCACTGATGGGGCAGTTATTCAACAAGGTGATAAAAATGGTGCAGCATACCAGCAATGGCGTTTTCTGCCTGTTGGTGCTCCGATTGAATTTAGTTCGCCAATTGCCCCGGTCAATCTGATTACAACATCGAATTCTTCATCAATTCGATTGGATTGGTCTCCCAACCCGGAGACTGACTTATCTGGTTACACCGTTTTTCGTTCTGATTCTACAGGAGGTTCATATACTACCCTTGCACGTAATGTGACATCATCAACTTATGTTGACAACACTATCACTTCAGGTAAGCAATATTTTTATACAATAAAAGCGGTCGATAAATCCTTGAATCGCTCTCCATACTCGAATGAAGTTTCGGCGACTGCCATAAGGAACAAAGACCTGGTAACTCTCCTCCAGTTTGAGGGAAATACACAGGACAGCACAATCAATTTAAACCATAGCGCATCGTTTGGAGGAATATCCTATGTAGGAGGCAAAATTGGCTCCCGGGCATTAGCGTTAAACGGTACAAACGCCTTCGTACAGCTACCAACTAATTTGGCAAACCATCAAGAGATAACCATTGCAATGTGGGTTTACTGGAAAGGTGGTGCTACCTGGCAACGAATCTTTGACTTTGGGAACGATCAGACTGAGAATATGTTTTTAACTACGAATTCAGATTCAGGACAACTCCGTTTTTCCATTAACAAAGGTGGAGTAGAGCAACGCTTGAATGCTCCCTTACTGCCGACTGGCATTTGGTCACACGTGGCAGTAACACTTGGAGCATCAGGAGCAAGCTTGTATGTCAATGGAATATTAGTAAGTGAATCTAATGCTGTTACATTTAGTCCAATGGATTTTAAACCTGTGTTAAACTATATCGGCAGAAGTCAGTTCCCTGATCCGTTGTTCAATGGAAATATTGATGATTTCAGGGTTTACAATTATGCCATGACGGCCGACGAAATAGCTCATGTTTCAGGAGTCATATCTGGTGTTTCGGATATAGAGTCAAACAAAAGTGGTTTATTTTTATCTCCAGTACCTACATCTGATATTTTAAATGTGACTTGTTTAACTGCAAATAACAACGGTTTATCAACACTTACCATGTTTAATGCTTACGGTAGAATGGTAATGAGTAAAGAAATTAAAAACACCAATAATACAGAACTTAATGTTTCAAACCTGCCAACCGGTATTTATATGCTAAAGTTGATAACCAGTAAAGAATCAATAATTAAAAAACTTATCATTGAGCACTAATAAATATACAATTTTAGCCTTACATTTATCTTAATAATGGATCTGTTTGATTGTACGATTATTATAAAGTAAACATTCACCTTATGTAAAGTTATAACTCAGCTAAAGTTGAAAGTATGGAAGAGACGTGGGCTAAAAGTCTATGCATATTAAAATACTGATTGATATTTCCCGGTATTATCACTAAACTATTTTTAGAATACAGGTTATTTATCGGGGATTATAGATAACAAAAAGGCTGTCCGATATTCGGACAGCCTTTTTGATAAAGTCTATGTCTGGATGTATTACAATTTGATAGTGTATAAATTAAACGATTGAGGCGTTAATTCCACTTCAAATGTATTTCCTGTCAGGTTGATTTCTTTTTCATAAGGAATCACTCCATTCGGTTTTTCCAATGTGTTCTCAGTATCCTTATTTTCTGAACTGAAAATAGTATGTGATCCTTTTCTTGAGGCTGCTTTCAACCCATTGAAAGTGTAAGTTACTTTTCTTGTTTCGGATGAAGTATTGGCAATTTTCAGGATGATTTCATTCTTCACATTATCTAATGCCGAAGTGGCATAGAGTCCATTATTTCCTTCCAACGGTGCCTTGTTTTCTGTTGTAGTGAGAACATGTGTCCCGGCATGTGTTGAATAAAGTTGTTGAACGTAATAATTAGGTGTTTTAACCGAGTGTAGGTTGTCGAACCATATCAGGTCAGGACGCCATTGCCATGCGTCAACATGGGCAAATAAAGGAGCATAAGTACACATTTGTACCACATCAGCATTGCGTTCAAATCCGGTCATAAAAGCAGCTTCCGAAAGTGCCCCTTCAAAATCGTTTTTCTTACTGGCAGGATGACAGGCATATTCTCCGGCAAATACTTTAGGCCCTTTGCGGTCATAATTGTCATACCGGTTGGCATTTGATAAAAACCATTCCGGATTTTTATAATAATGTTCGTCTACCAGATCGGTTTTTAAACGTTTCATTTCACTCCACCCAAAATTAAAATCTTTCCCATCGGGGCTTGGACCTGCACTTCCAATTACTTTGATGGTTGGGTATTGCTTGCGGATTGCTTTTAAGAATGGTTCCAGGCGCTCAGGATACAGGCTTCCCCACTGTTCGTTGCCTACAGCCAAGAATTTCATATTAAATGGTGCCGGATGACCCATGTCTGCACGAACCTTTCCCCAGGTGGAAGTAGCAGGGCCATTTGCAAATTCAATCAGGTCTAATGCATCCTGAATATAGGGTTGCAGGCTATCAACAGGACAGTTTTCTTTTGGGTCGTGGTTTTCAAATTGGCAGGATAAGCCACAACTCAACACAGGAAGTGCTTCTGCACCTATATCTTCACATAATTGGAAGTATTCAAAAAAGCCCAGGCCATAAGATTGATAATAATCGGAGAATTTTTTATGCGGGAAGGTATAATTCCATCTGTTGATATTAGTAGGCCTGTTTTCAACCGGGCCAACAGTATTTTTCCATTGATAACGGGTTGCCAGGTTAGTCCCTTCAACAATACAACCTCCGGGAAAACGAAAGATACCTGGTTTAAGGTCAGACAATGCCTGTGCCAGATCTTCACGCATGCCGTTTTCACGCATTTTAAACGTCTTTGCCGGAAATAGTGATATGTGATCCATATCCACTATGCCTGGAGTTATCATTGTTAGTCGGAGTGAAGCGTGCACATCAGTTGATTTTGGACTCAGATCAACTGAATATTTTTTCCAATCTTCCCCGTTTAAAATTATTTTTGTAGTTGCAATTGGATCATTATTCGAGCTGATTAATTCTACTTTCAGTTCGATAGGATTAGCATTATGACAGCGGGAATAAACAGATAGTTTATAACTTTCCTTTTTGGTTACACCAATACCCTTGAATCCTTCATTTTCAATTCCGGTACCGGTTACTTCCTTGGTGTATGAAAGTTGAATGTAGTTCGGGTTTTTTGCAAAACAGGGATTCTCATTTAAAACAGATACTTTACCAAATGGCAACCACCCAACCAGATGATTATCAAATTCAAATGATCGGTTTTTAACCAATTCTCCATAAATTCCTCCATCAGCTCCAAAGTTAATGTCTTCAAAGAAAATTCCATACATTGTTTTTTGTATGGGTGAACCTACCTTTTTGACTTCAACCTGAATGTTGTGATTCTGAGAGATAATCTGTTGTGACCCCCAAGTCATGCAGATTAATAGCATTGCAAATGATATAACTTTTTTCATTGTAATAATGATGTTTTTAATTTGATACAAAGAAAATAAAATTAAACAAATTACAGGAGGACTAAAGTAACTTTTAAGTGGAAAAATTCATTTAATGCAAAAGCCATTTCAGTTTGTTTGATAAGATTTCCTTTGTGAATTATTTAATGATCAGTAAGGTTTTAAGATGTCTGGACTACTTCCGTTTCTTCATCTAAAAACACACTCGGTTGAATTCCAAAATGTTTCGTAAAGCATCGTGTGAAATACTTTGGGTCATTAAAGCCTACTTCATATGCAATCTCGGATATATTCAGCGAATGTGTAGCCCGGTTTTTTATAATTAACTCCCTGGCTATATTTAGCCTGTAAATTCGGATAAACCTGCTTGCAGATTGCCCGGCAAGATTTTTTAGTTTTTTGTGCAATAAACTCCGGCTTATTCCCATGGTATCTATAAATTCAGCCACATCAAAATCCGGGTTAGTATAATTATCTTTGATTACTTTTAAGGATTTATCGAGGAATTTTTTATCCAAAGAGTCTTCATTTATATTAAGGGCATCAATATCCATACTTTCTGTAAAGCGTAATTGAATTCTGTTCCGCTTTTCCTTGAGATTTAAAATAATAGCTTTTAATAAATCTTCATCAAATGGTTTCACCATAAAAGCATCCGCTCCTATCTGATAACTTTCTATTTGAGTGTCAGTAGCAGACTTTGCAGTCAGTAAAATAACCGGAATATGTGACGTGGCAAAACTTGTTTTAACCCGTTTGCAAAATTCCATGCCATCCATTTCAGGCATCATAATATCGCTTATTATTAAATCTGGTTGGTAGCGGTTTGTCACTTCCAGCCCGATAACACCATTTGATGCTTCAAGTACATTATATTCGGCATTCAGTATCGAGCGGATATATTGACGCATATCACTGTTATCTTCCACTATAAGCAATAATGGCTTTCCTTTTGAAGTCTCTTCATTGTTCAGGTCGTTAGCCAGCAGTTGATTGGCAATAATCATTTCCATTGAGTTCTCATTAACCGAAGCAGTTGTAGACTTCAAGCGATCAATGGGGATAATAAATAGAAACGTTGAACCACCTGAATTCTGATTCCTGGCTTCAATTTTCCCATTGTGAAGTTGTATGATGCGTTTACAAAGAAATAATCCTATTCCTGTGCCGCTTTGTCCATAACCGGAATAAGCCTGGTTCTGTTTCGATTGATAGAAACGATCGAATATCTTTCCCAGATCGATTTCAGGAATCCCTTTTCCGGTGTCTTTCACTGCGACATATAGTCTTTCTTTTTGATCAGACTTATCAAAGTAAGTACTCGCTATTACGGTTATCTTTCCATTGTCCGGTGTAAATTTGATGGCATTGGACAGTAAGTTCCCCATCACTTTTTGCATATTGTCACGGTCAAACAGGAATTCAGGTGGATTGATACGGTATTGTTTGTGAAATTCAATACTACGGTCTTTGACCAATTCTTCAAAAGGCAGAATTAAATTATCTAAAAACTCAATAAAATTCTGTTGTGTCTTTACCAATTCCATCTTTCCTGAGTCAACTTTCCTGAAATCCATAAGTTGGTTGACTAGCGATAGCAATAACCTGGAATTACGTTGCACGATATTCAATTGTTCAAGGACTTTCGGGTTTACACTTAATTTAAGTGCCCTTTCAACAGGTCCCATAATGAGGGTAATAGGAGTGCGAAATTCATGGGTGATATTGGTGAAAAATGATATCTTATCGATATTCGCTTCCTGTACTTTCTTTGAAAGGGTAATGAGTTGTTCTTTTTGAAGTGTAATCTTTTGATTTTGCAGTGTCAGTATTTCATTCTGCCGGGATACTTCTTCTTGATGTTCAATCAGTTTCTCCATATTCGAGTTGAGTTGAACGGCTTGTTCTTCCAGTTTTAATTTTTGCTGTTCAATCTCAAAAGTACGTTCATCTACCAGTTGTTTTAACTGGACTTTTTGTTTTTGAAGCAAATTGATACGATGAAGGGAATAACTGTAAATGCTATAGGCCAATGAGCTGAATAAGATGATTATAAACCACCATGTTTTATAAAAAGGAGGGATTACTTTGATGTTGAGCGTTGTCGTTTGATCTGACCATGTACCATCCGGATTTGTACATTTTATTTCCAGTTCGTAATTGCCATTTTTGATATTTGTGAAATTCGCAAACCTTCTATCCGAAGTGACTTCAGTCCAATTATTATCAAAACCTTTCAACCTGTATTCATACTTTATTTTATCTGCCTGATAAAAGCTAAGTGCCGAAAATTCAACACTAAAAGCTTTATCCGATTCATGAAGCTTAATCCCATTGAGTTTACCCCCTTCAAATTCCAGATACTGGGCCGAATTGTTATTGTTGGTTAGAAATATATCTTCATTTAAAATCTTTATCCTGGTTATTGTAGCACTGTTTTTTGCATTTGCCGGGGCTGATTTCAATGGATCAAATACTGTTATCCCGGCTACACTGCCGAAATACATTTTACCATCCCTGCCTTTTAAATAGGCATCCCAATAAAACTGGTTTGATTTTAGTCCATCTGTTTTTGTATAACTTCGAATGCTGTTCCTGTTTGAATTAAATGCACACAGTCCTTTATCGGTACTCAGCCAGATTGTGCCGGATTCATCTTCTGTCATTCCGTAAATGACATTGTCAAGTAACCCGGAATGCTCATTGTAGTTTGTGAATTTCATGGACCCGGATTTCTCATCCAGGCTGTATAGCCCATTCCCGTTACTCCCGAGCCACAAGGTGTGTTCTTTTGTTTCAAAAATACAATTTATTTTTTCAAGGATTTGTTTTGACGGATTATTCAATAAGTATTTAAAATGAATGTATTTTATTTTATTGTGGCTTAGGTTCGTTTCGTTCAAATAGACACAGAAAAGACCATAACCTGTTCCTATCCAGAGTCGTCGTTTTGAATCGATAAACATGCCCGTTACAAAGCGAATACGTTTGTCTAAAGGCAAGTAGTTCAAAATGTGTTTGAATTGCCCCGTGTTCACATTCAGAAAATCTAATCCTTCGCGTGAACCGATCCATATTCCTTTATTCTTTGAATCAGGAGCCAACGCTGCTACAAAATCACTTGAAATGGAATTTCCGGTGGCTTTATTGGCATACTGTTCAAAAACCGGTTTATACTTGTCTTTATATTTCAGTTTGTTTAGTCCTTTCCCCCAGGTGCCAATCCAATAATTCCGATTGAAATCCTGACTGATACAACAAACCGAATTATGACTTAATGATTGTTTGTCTCCAATCCGGCTGGTGGCATGACTGAAAAAATTAGTCCCTTTTTTATGGATATTCAGTCCACCTTCTACCGTGCCAACAAACAGGTCCCCATCCGGATCTTCATAAATTGCATTTACCGGATTTTTTGATAAACTACCCGGATTACCTGCTATGTTGCCAATGTTGGTAAATAAACTTTGATCGGGAGTCAACAGGTTGATGCCTCCTTTATCAGTGCCTATCCAGATCATGCTATTTTCAACCAAAAGGCAATTTACAAAATTGTTATTTAATGCTAGTCCATTTGCATTCGTTTCAGTTGTAATTTGGGTAAAAGCATCAGTGTGGTAGTCGTAGATATTTAGCCCGATTAAAGTGGCAACCAACAACTGTCCATCCTTTGATTTTTTTATGTCACTGACATAATCCGATGAAAGTGAATTGGGATTAAACGGATTTGATACATACTGGGTGAGTGTTTCTGAAGTAGGATCATATTTGTACAGTCCGATGGTCGTACCAATCCAGATTAATCCATTGTCATTAAACAAGACCTCAACAATTCCTGAAAAATGCTTTAATTTCTCATCACCACTTACCCGTTGGTATTTCCCATCATTTCCCCTGATCATTCGAAATATTTCATTGTCATGACCAACATACATGCTCCCGTTGGAATTGAGAATGCACGTTATAGGTGTGGAACTCTGATATACTTCTTCAGCAGAGATCTCATTCCCGTTAAAATGAATCTTTGCCAGCCCAGAATTGTAACCTACCCACAAACTCCCTTGTTCATCCTTGTTGATGAATAGAATCTGACGGTTTTTAAAATTAGGATTTGATCCGGTAAATTTGTTCGCATTGATGATTTCACCGGTTTTGTAATTCAGGTAATAAAGCCCGTTTTCAGTCCCAATCCAAAGGTTATTATTCGGATCTTCTTCCACGCAATGGACATTATCGCTTTCAAGTAGATTATATGGATTACGGCTGTTGTAATGAACAAATTCATACCCGTCGTAACGGTCGAGGCCATTGCTGGTCGAAAACCACATAAAACCACGGGAATCATGAAAAATGTGATCCACCAGATTACGGGATAGCCCATTGTCGGCAGTTAGGAAGCTTATTTTATAGGATATGGTCCACCCTGATTCCATGCAGAAAAGGATGGCTATACTAAGTAAGATTGTTTTTTTCATTTCTGTAGATATAATGTCAGGTACGAAAATAATTAAAATATCTTGTTTACTACGAGGATAAATGTTTTTTATAAGTGGATAATTTCAATTTGTGTAATTTTAATTTTCTTATGTGCTGAATGTCAAACCTTAATCTGAATTCATTTTTTGTACTATATGCCCATTATTACTGGTTTATTACATGGGCTGCCTTTTTTCTGACAGGTGAAAGGCTTTTTCTCTTAGTTTGAATAAATCAATACGATCCTTTTCAAAAAGGGCTTTCTGTAAATACTAATTTTTTTTTGACGAATAGATAGATAAATTCAACCTGACACAAATACCTGCCTAAGTTATATTATCGTAAGTAATCCATTAGAATCATGGATTACTGGTCTCTACTTAATCAGGCTACAATTGAGAATGTGTTAATTTCAAGATTGATATTCTGCATTATTATGAAATTATTCTCATGAAGCAGCCTGAATAAATGAATGCCCGATTTTAAACACCCGGACACTCCGGTTTAACATGAACTTCTGTCTCTGCCAGCTGAGTAACTTGAGAGGCCGTTGAAACAAATACTGAGCCTGAATCCAACTGATTTCCGGTTTTGTTCTTTTTTTTGCAATTCAGCCCTTGGGAATTCATTCTGAGTTTCAACTCACCTCGTTTTCGGTGCAGGGATTCCGATTCTTTGAATTTAAAATGCAACTTTTATGGGTTCCTGATACTTGACTTGATTTTAAGCAGAAAAAGCCCCGGATAACAATAAAATCCTCCCCAAAGTAGCCATTATTACATTTTGTCCTCTTTAAGTATTAAAATATCCTCTTTGACGATGTTGCTTATATCTATTTTTGCAACGTTAATCTTTTGCAAACAAAATGCTGTGATGGTTTTATCAATCCGAATTAAATCCAGTGTCGGTTTCAAAAGAACACAATTATTATTTATAAGTAAAATTAAAAAATCATGAAAAAATTTTCCTTTTTTGCTTTTGCACTGCTCCTGACAGGTGTAGTCAGTGCACAGACGATTATTTACTCCAATAACTTTGAAAGTGGAGCCGGTACTGCTACTATTGTAGGTAACGGCGTGATTGAGACTTCAGCAACAGCCGGGTTTGGTTCTGTCTTTCATAATGCAGCAGGCGGACAGGCTACCCGGGCTAACTATCTTTTATTGCCTGTTGATGTCTTAGGTAATGCACAGATTGCAACCAACAAGGAATTGACAATTGCCTTTTGGGTAAATAAAGGTACTGCCATCAATTATTTTTATTCTCCTATATTTACAGCCTATGGTGCAGCTCCACTTACTACAGGAAATACCTGGCCGATGTTGGCTCTTCAATCCCGCTTATTAACTCAACTAAATTGCGCAGGATGGAATGATTTCATTCCGGCAGATAATGTAAAGGCAGCAAATACCGAAACAACAGTATGGTTGGATGATGCTGCTTGGCATTATTATACTGCAACATTTACTGCAACCTCGGTGAGTGTTTATATTGATGGTGTTGTTCAGAATTCATGGAATGTTTCGGGTGCAGATGGTCATACTACGAACGGGTTGTTCTCCAACGGTGGTGATTTAAAATATATTTGCCTGGGAGGCAACCAGGCATGGAACTGGGGAGATCCGGATGCTGCCTATTTGTTCGATGATTTGGCCATTTATGCCAATGCGCTTACTCCAACTCAAATTAATGCAATTATTACTGCCAAAAGAACAACAACAGCCTTAAAACAAACCATTTCCGATTCTAATAGTGAAGTCGTTTCCCAGGAGTTTTTTACTACCAACGGTGCAAAAGCAGGAACTGACTTTGCAAAACTAAAATCAGGGATCTATATCAAAAAGGCGCTTTACAACGATGGATCCACTAAGAGTTCAAAAACTGTAAAAGTAGAGGCCAACTAATTTTAATTATTTCTTTAAAGCATTCAAAATATATAAAGAGAACATTTCTTACCGGGTAAGAGATGTTCTCTTTTTTACACTCTTTGTGAAGAGCATTCAATAGGTTAAGATTTAAAATAACCGATCACAACAAAGCATAAATAATTACCTCGTATTAAAAAACAATTGTCAGTCTGCCTTTTTTATTCTGTATGTTTACTCCCTCTTTTTTTTGATTGAAGATTAAATGATAAAAAGTAAATGAGGTTCATCCGGTGAGTGTTTACATCTTTCTTTTCGACTCTGACTGTTTTAATCATTGTCTTTTTTTAGAAGAATGGAACTGATTTGAACACTACATATATCATTTTGTCCACTTCCAACTGACCTTTGTTTCTTACTTTTGTAATCGGTAAGAGGTTCAAACTCTGGTTCAATATCTTAAATTGTTGTTTTATGAAAAAATACGTACTTCTGTTTCTTCTGGCCTTGCTCTCCACATTTAATTCAATGGCGCAGGATAAACTCTATCCAACAACCTTTCCACTGGGAGATGTAACTTTGCTGGATGGACCTTTCAAACATGCCCGTGATTTGAATGTCACAATCTTGCTTCAGTATGATGTTGACCGGTTGTTAGCACCCTATAGAAAAGAAGCCGGATTACCTGCCAGGGCGGTAAGTTATCCTAATTGGATGGGATTGGATGGACATATTGGAGGACATTATCTGTCAGCTTTGGCCATCAATTATGCAGCTGTAGGCGATACTGCCTGTAAAAGAAGGATGGATTACATGATTTCCGAACTGAAAGCATGCCAGGATGCCAATGCACTGCTCTACCCGTCATGGGGAGTAGGATACGCAGGAGGTGTACCGGGTAGCAGCAGTATCTGGTCGACATTTAAATATGGGATATTCACCAATTTCAATGCGGCCTGGGTGCCTTGGTACAATGTTCATAAAACCTATGCAGGATTAAGAGATGCCTGGTTATATGGAGGAAGTGAAACAGCGAAAACCATGTTTCTGGCCTTTTGTGACTGGGGAATCAATATTACATCGGCATTAAGCAATACTCAAATTGAAACTATGCTTACCATTGAACATGGTGGCATGAATGAAATTTTTGCCGATGCATACCAAATGACAGGCAACGTGAAATATCTGACGGCAGCAAGGCGTTTTTCTCATAAAGTGTTACTGAATAGCCTGGCCGTTAGCACGGATAATCTGGATAATATTCATGCGAATACACAAATACCCAAAGCTGTTGGGTTTCAGCGGATAGCCAAAGTCAGCGGGGATGCAACCTATAAAAATGCCGGACAGTTTTTCTGGGAAACTGTTACCGGGAAGCGGAGCCTGTCTTTGGGTGGGAACAGCCGGCAAGAGTATTTCCCGCAAGCTTCAGCCTGCAACGACTATGTCAATGTTGCGGAAGGTCCCGAAACATGCAATACCTATAATATGTTGAAATTGACTGAAGATTTGTTTCGTATGAAACCGCAGGCTAAATATGCAGATTATTACGAACGAAGCCTTTACAATCATATTTTATCCAGTCAGCATCCCGGTCATGGGGGTTTTGTTTATTTCACTTCGGCACGTCCGCGTCATTACCGTGTGTATTCAACTCCCAATGAAGGCATGTGGTGTGATGTTGGTACCGGAATGGAAAACCATGGCAAGTATGGTGAGTTTATTTATAGCCATGTGCACGACTCCTTATTTGTGAATTTATTTGTTCCATCAGTTTTAAACTGGAAAGAAAAAGGGGTTACCATCAGACAGGAAACTATTTTCCCTGATGAAGAACGCACCCGCTTGACCATATCAACAGTTGCACCCACTCAGTTTAAGCTAATCATCCGTCATCCGGCCTGGGTACCGGCAGGAGCATTCAAAATAATTGTTGGGAATGACACTCTACCCGATCAATCCATCCCTTCGAGCTATGTCACCATTGACCGTACATGGAATGGTGGAGAAATAGTGAGCGTCCTGCTGCCCATGCATACAACCATTGAACAACTTCCAAACGTGACGCAGTACATTTCCATTATGCATGGTCCTATCTTATTAGGGGCTAAAACAGGTACTGAAGATTTACTGGGCTTGAAAGCAGATGACAGCCGTTGGGGGCATATTGCCAATGGAACTTTGTTGCCGCTGGACCAGGCGCCTATTATGGTGGGTGAAAAGGCAACTTTCCCTTCCCAGCTTGTACCTGTAGCAGGAAAACCACTGACATTTACCGCCCAGGGACTGTTTGTTACCAAGTCAGATTCAGCTTTAGTGCTTGAACCCTTCTTTCGCATACATGATTCGAGATACATGATGTATTGGTTGGCATTGAATAAAACACAATACCAAACAGTAGTCGATTCATTGGCTAATGTGCAAAAGGCAGCCCTGGAACTTGAAGCCCGTACGATTGATAAAGTAGCCCCGGGAGAACAGCAGCCGGAAGTAGATCATAAACTACTATCGGCCAGTTCGAATACCGGGAATTATCAGAATGAATTCTGGCGTGATGCCAGCAGTGGCGGCTTCGTGAGTTATAGCATGCTTACCAAAAAAGAGTCGGACCTGTCATTAATGGTACGCTATTGGGGTAATGAATCGGGGAGCCGTAAATTTGATATTTTGATTGATGGGGCTAAATTGACGACTGAAAATATAGTTGGCAAATGGAACAAATCAACATTTATGAATGTGGAATATGCAATCCCAAACAGTATGACTGCAGGAAAGGATACTGTGACAGTTCGCTTTCAACCGGTCTTGGGAAATGTCGCCGGAGGTTTATTCTATGTCCGGGTATTAAGATCGGTTAGTGCAACTGATATTCCTTCAACGGAAAATGACAAATCAGGTTTTAAAGTAACTGGTAAAAAAAAAAGTATACAGATAACAGGAATCACTGAAAATGCCTTGGTTTATGTATACGATACTTCAGGCAGAACATTTAAGATTATAAAGTCAACTGCTTCAAATCTGACAATCCCCGTAAAACAATCGGGTGTAATGATGCTTAAGATTGTGTCGGGGAATGAAGTTGTTGTTCGAAAAATAGTAGTCAATTAAATAGATTAAGGGGTATTTCCTCATTGGCGCAGTGTGGATGCATGCATTCGCATTTAAAGGAGTTAACGTGCACGTATCCTATATATAATAATCCGTTATTTGTTTCTGACTGACTGCCCAATATGTTTTTGCAGGAAATTAAAATTCAGGTATTCAGATAGTTCACGCTGTTGTGACAATTATGAATTTGATCAGAAACATTTTTGTCCACTTACTTTATTTAATTGTCCACTTAATAGACTGCCTGATTAGAGACAATTTTTCTTGATCCGTTTTATCTTTGCCTGATCGATTTTGATATTTCTTTTTACTCATGTCCCTGAATATTTTATCGAATTAAATGAAACTACTTAATATTTACCTTTAATTTATTGTTTTATGAAAAAAACTTACTTTTTCTTATGCCTGTTAATTATGTTTGGCATAAGTGTCAGGACTTTAGCACAGACTGATCCAGGCTTGACAAATCTTAAACACCAGTGGACCTTTGATGATGGCACTGCGAAAGATAATGTCGGAACAGCCGATGGAACTTTAATGGGTGGTGCAGTAATCGCCAACAAAGCTTTAAATACGCTTGGTAACGGTTATTTATCATTACCGGCCGCTCAAATTGGAATTAATGCTTATACGGCTGCTACCATGGAAATCTGGTACACTTCAGGAAACGGATTGAATACGGGCTGGACCATTTTCTCCTGGTTTGGCAATACGGTTAATGGTGGTGGTGCTGATTATCTCTTTATGACAACTGCCCGTTGGGATAATGTCAGTATGGCTGCTATTCAAAATACAACCGCTGGTGCTGCAACTAATTTTGTCACCGGTACTGAATATGATGATGGCAAGTTGCATCACATGGTAACAACAGTAGATGCAACCAACATTTCCTTTTTTATCGATGGTGTCAATGTGGGTACTACTCCATTAACAGCTGGAAATTCATTGGCTAATGTAAGTACCGCTGCAGCTTATTTGGGTAAAGGTGGTTGGAATGATCCGAACTGGTTGGGAAATATTCATAAATATAGTCTGTATGATAAAGCATTAACGAATGATGAAGTACTTTACCTGTTTCAAAAAGGCCCTGAAAAGGATGCCGTAATTACTTCAACAGTTTCCTCATTAGCATTTGATGATAATTATCCTGCCCAGGTATTTAATGTGTCAGGGTCTAATTTGTCTTCTGCTATTTCGGTTGTAGCCCCTGGCGGTATTCTCTTGTTGGATTATAAAGGTGATCCGTTGTCTTCAATTCCTGCAAATACTGCAAACGTAGAAATAACTGCCATTTTTGATGGCTCCGCTGTTGTTAATGGATTTATTACTTTGACCAGTGGAGCTACTGTAGTGAAAATCCCTGTAAAATCAGCTTCCGATGCGGCTTGTTATGTACCGCTTTATTCTTCGGATATTTCAACAAACTTAAACGCCGATCCGGGATTAAATAGTCTGGCAACGTATGCAGGTTGGGGTGCCAGGACCGTGTGGACTATTGTTACTGATCCTACCAAAGTATATTGTGGAGCATCAAGTATCCAGGTGGGTGATGGTCTTGGAACAGGATCAGGTTCTCTCGATTTGCCTGTTTCCTCATTACTGCTTCCAAATACGGTTTATCGCGTAAAAGCAATGGTAAAAACCATGGATGGTTCTTTTCAGATTGGTGTTTTTGGTACCAATCCGGATTTTATTACGCCTATTAATACAAACGGTGATTGGAAAGCTGTAGATTTTACCTTTACTACCGGTGCTACAGTAAATAACCCTGGAATGTACTTCAACAACTGGTCGTGTACCGGGAAAACCGCATTCATTGATAACTGGGAACTGTATGTTGCCCAGGACCCGGTTATTACAACTTCTGTCAAATCGTATGTTGCGGATGATAAATCAGGTAAAAGTTTCAAAATTAAGACTCTGGGTGCTAACCTGAAAAATAACATTACGATCACTGCTCCTGCAGGTATCACTGTCAGTCCATCGACAATATCGAAAGATTCACTGACACAACAAACATTTACAGCTACCTATGATGGTACTTCAACGGTGAATGGGAATATCGTTTTAACCAGTGATACGGTTATTGTGAAAGTTGCTGTAAAATCAGATAATATAAGCAAGACTTGTTTTACGCCATTATATGCTGATAAAACAAACCTCATTTCTGACCCGTATTTAAATAATTCAACCTTAGGCTGGGGAACCCATGATCTTGTTTTAGCAGCCAATAATCCTGACTCGGTATTTTGTGGTGTTAGTTGCGGTCGAATTGGTGGTAGCGGTGATTTTGATGTTCCTCTTACCGGATTGATTACACCCAATACCAGTTACGTGGCAAAAGCCATGGTGCTTACACTGGGTGGTAAATTCCAAATGGGTGTCTTTGGTGTGGATAGTTTGAGCACTGTCGAAATAACCGATTCAATAGATACCCAGGGTACCTGGCAACCAATGGTATTCAATTTTACAACCGGAGTAGGATTTAAAAAAGGATCAACTCAGGGCTTGTATTTTAATAATTTTCAACGTTCAGGCAAACGGGCATTTATTGATAACTGGGAACTTTACAAGGCTCCTGCTTCGGCACTTCCAAACGTATCAACCCAGTCCACAAATATCTACGTCAGCGATGACAGGATTGTTGCAAAATTTGAATTGGAAAATGCAACCCAGGTAAAATTTGATGTGTACAACGTTCAGGGGTTGTTGATTTCAACCGATCAAGTACAAGGCATAGCCGGTAGTAATTCAAAAGTTCTTACTTCCAATTTGCAATCGGGTGTTTATCTTGTGAAAATGACTCAGAATGGAAAATCCTTTATACGGAAACTGGTAAAATAAGTATTTTATTACACTAATTTAAAGGCTGTCTCCACAAAAGGGACAGCCTTTATTATTTAAAGGGGAATTGGATCGAAGCAAAATAGTTTTCCCTTTTCAGATTTAGAATCTTTCTGGATCCGTTTTTGAGATTAATAGGTTGGATTGTATCGTTTGTATTCAATAATAGCAACATCCTCTCACTACGATATCATCATGATGTCGCAGATAATTCATCAATAACAAAATAGTAAACCAGTAATAATCCATATATAATCCATCTCTATATAAATATGGATTATATATGGATTATATATGGATCATATATGGATTATATATGGATTATCTGCGACATCATGGTGATATCGTAGTGATATGATGATTTGCAACCGGAGAACTGTATTCATTTTTCTTTTCAAGATTTTCTGCGTACAAGAACAATGCCACTATTTATTTGCTGGATCAAGTTGAACGGATTCATGAGGTTGGAATGGGATACGGTTTTACGTCTTGAATCAGGATGTAACAAACAGGTTTTCCTTGCTCACTCACATTAAACAATTGCTGACTGAGAGTTTCTGAACAGGTTATTATTCACTTAAAATAAGCGCAATAAAGATAATTATAAAGAAAGGATTCTAATGTATAACCTTATTTAGTTTAAAATTGGTTTGTAATAACGTGGATGGAAGTATCTTTCGCTCAGTTTTTTGAAAATGGATATTAAAGTGTCATATCATCCCCTGAAATTATGAATCTGCCCATAACTCAGAACCTAATATTAAAAATGAGTAACCGAACATTTTCATTCTTTGAATAGTCATTCAATAAGACAGCTAAGTAAACTAACCGGAGGTCCCGGGTACGTTTTTCTGCTTTTAGAATCGTCAGTTAAATCAAAAGATTCAGTTAACAATTGATTTATAGGTAGTAAGAAGTTGATATTGAACATCTCGATTTCGTAAATTAAGAAAATCCCATATTAATAAATCAAAAAGGTCTTTTTATCTCCCATAATTACTTATATGTCCACCTGACAAAAATGACTTAAACATTACATTTGCATAAGAAAAAAGCAACGATCAAAACTCATGCAGGTCTTTTTTTACTGGATTAAGCCGTAAAAAGAAAAGATATTTTATTCAGCCTGAATTTTTGACATTGCGTAATCAAATTGCCGGCATAGCATGAAAAGCCGGACTAGTTAACCTTAAATAATTTTATCCTGGCTGTCGAATAGTTGAATTCATTCAAGACAGGAAACAATTGACGATATGAAAAAAACTCTTACTCTTTTATTCTCGAATCCGATTCATGTTTTATTATTGATTTCGCCGGATGCCGGATCAACATTCGCCAGAATCTCCGGAATGTCAGTAGCTCTTTTTAATCGCGCTAGTTCATTTTCAGTAACCGCCTCAGACAACTTTAGTTTAATTTATAAGAACCTGTTTGTAAATTACAACAACCAAAACCGTTTCACTTTTTCTGTTTTACAAACCTCACTACCTGCCGGCTCCATCTGCCCGGTGCAGGTACCCTCTAAACGCACAACCATAATTACATAAAATAAAAATGCCCGGGCTATGCAACCGGTCTATTCAACTCATCGCATTCAGTAATTACAAGTTATTAAATCAAATGGCCGGAAATAAATAATATCACGAAAACGCAATAAGTTTTTAGCTTCTTAAAGAGGTCAAAAAGGATGGCTCTGTCCAGTATTATTGGAAACGGGAATATGAAAGTTTCTAAACACAACATTGAAACTTAATTTTTAAATCCTGAAAAAGACTATCGCTACAGGGTTTATTTAGATTGTTGAATTAAAATTAAATACAAAATGAAAAATTATTTTAAAGGAACATATTACCAGTGTGCTAAGTGGCTCATTGGGATGACTTTAGCAAGTTTCTTGTTTTCTTCCTGTGATGTATATCAGCTGGATAACCAGGAGCCAACCTGGTTGGGAGCCAGTATCTATAATTATCTGAAGACTGATGGGCATTTTACCAATTATACGAAACTGATAGAAGACCTGGAATATACGGAAGTCCTGGGTAAAACAGGGAGCAAAACACTTTTTGTAGCGAATGATTCGGCTTTCAATGTGTTCTTTCAAAAAAATGATTGGGGTGTTACAAGCTATAACCAGTTAACCCTGGCGCAAAAGAAACTCATTTTAAATTTTGGAATGATCAACGAAGCCTATCTGGTTGATATGCTCTCGAATTACAACAATGGCGGTTTGAAAGAAGGTGCTGCCTTACGCAGGGTAACTGCGATTTCTCCATTGGACAGTTTGCCTTTTGATACCGGGGATAAACTTCCTGCCAGCGCTTATTGGACGTATTATAAAACAAAAGGTTTGTATGAACTAAAAGATAATACTCTAGTGACCATGATTTATTTTACTCAAAAGCAAATGGATCAGGCACAGATTTCCAATGAGGATTTTAGAATCATTACCGGAATTACACGGACCTCGAACGATGCCCATCTGTTTGGTATCAAAATTATCAAACGGGATATTACCTGTAAAAACGGATACCTGAACGTTTTGGATAAAGTTTTAATTCCACCGGTCAATATGGCTGAGTATATAAATACCTATCCCAATACTTCCATTTTTTCAAGTTTGATAGGAAGATTTTGTGCACCTTTCTTTGATGCATCCACTACCATCTTATACAGGCAACTGCATCCTGCTTTTACTGACTCAATTTTCATTAAGAGATACTTTGCTAAGATAGGAGGAAGCACCCGATACCCATCCGGGTTGTCGGTGAATGTCGATTTCCAATTGCCTTTCGATCCGGGATGGAACAGTTATACCCGATTTACAACCGGTAATGCCCTTCAATCGGACATGGCTGCCATGTTTGTACCTTCAAATGAAGCGATGAATAATTATTTCAATTCACCGGCAGGTGCAGTACTAAAGGATCGTTTTGGCTCCTGGGACAATGTTCCCACCGATATTTTGCCATTATTTATAAAAAGACATATGAGAACCTCCTTTGTGGAATCAGTACCAAGTAAATTCCCCACGATGGTTGATGAGGATAATTCAGCATTACCCGTGTCGAAAGGTGATATTGATAAAGTTTATATTGGGACGAATGGAGTTGTCTATGTAACGAATAAAGTGTATGCCCCGGATGATTACATATCTGTGTACGGGCCGGTTTTATTGAGCGCAAATGAAGCTTCAACAGTCAATAAAACCAGAATATGGAACTGGGCAATTGTACAGAATGACTTTCGGTTATATTTAAATTCACTGGTGAGCCGATATAGTTTCTTTGTCCCAACGGATGAGTATTTCTCAAAATACATTGACCCGATAGCCATCAATAAAGATGTGCCGGGAGCCATTAAGTACTGGTATAATTTTAAAACGTTAACCGTAAATGCAACCGTTTATAAATTTGACAAAACAACAGGCCAGGTAGGAGATTCTGTAGCAGTTATTGTTTCACCTACTTTTCTGATTAACCGGCTTTTGGATCTATTAAATTCCCATGTTGTTGTAGGAGGCGTGGAGTCAGGAAAGAACTACTATCTGACAAAAGGAAATGTAGCTGTAAAAGTAACGGGCAGTGGCCTGGGAATGACTTTGGAAGGTGGTGAAAATATGAAGCTGAACCAAAAGGTAAATGTAAACAAAGTGTATAATCAATCGAACGGGTCTACTTATTTTATTGATAAACCAATCCAATCACCTTTGACTTCAGTATACAAAGTGTTGAGTGAAACCCCTGATTTCAGTGCATTCTTCGCTTTATTAAGTGGCTTCCCAGTGACCAGCAGCTCAGTTGTTTTTGTAAATAAAAGTAATTATTACGGCCTGGATTATAATATCAAATTCTTCAACACCTTTAATTATACCGTTTATGTTCCAACCAATGCAGCCATCAATAAAGCCATTCAGGATGGTCTTATCACTCCATGGGAATCACAAGGTTCCATTGTCGGAATTAATGATATGACGGATGCCACCTTACAGGCAAGTGCAATTTTAAACCTCGAAAAGTTTGTCCGGTATCATTTCCAGGATAATTCAGTATTTGTGGATAACCAGTCGTTTAGTTCTATTTATCAATCGGCTACCATCAAACAGGATGATGCTTCCACTCATTTTGGAACCTTTAAAAACAAATACTACCGGATCGGAGTAAACAGTACCGGTGGGAACCTTACCCTGACAACAGAAACAAATAAAATTGTAAATGTCGTTACTAGCAATGGACTCTATAATATCATGACACGGGATTTTGTATTTAATGATACCCCCTCGAAATTTAAGAATGTTGATGGGACGGGTTCAGGAGCAGAATTTACAACCTCTTTGATTACCACTTCATCAACAGCGGTTATTCATCAGATTGATAACGTGTTGATCTTTAAATAAAAATAAAAGAATATGAAATCAAATTTTGCAATCATACTTTTCTTCATTATGCTTTTGTTGCCTGTTTCGACTTATAGTCAAAAATCAGGAGGTGATTTTATAGTACAGGGTATCATAACATCAAAAACTGATGGTGCTTTAATCGGAGTATCCATCGGGGAGGTAGATAAAAATAACAGGATCATTAATGGATCGGTTACGGATATTAATGGCCATTATGTCTTGAGGATGAAAAATGCTGAGAATCACCTTTCAATCAGTTATACAGGTTATATCAAGCAAGTTGTAAAAACAGACAATAAAAGGAAGATTGATATTTTACTGGTTGAAAACACCCAGGTTCTCAAAGATATTGTTATCACCGCTTCAAAAAAACACAGTGAAGGTGGTTATAGCATTCCACAGCGGGAGATCGCATCGGCAATGCAATCCATTGATATGAAGGAGTTAGAAGGAGTTCAGGTGGCTTCGGTTGATGAAGCCCTGCAGGGACGAATTGCAGGTCTTGATATTGTCTCCAATTCAGGTGACCCGGGTAGTGGGACCTCCATGCGTATACGTGGTGCAAGTTCCATCACTGGGAGCAGCCAGCCACTGATAGTCTTAAATGGAGTTCCATATGAAATGCAGGTGAGCCAGACTTTTGATTATGCAAATTCGAACCAGGAACAATATGCAAACTTATTAAGTATCAACCCGGACGATATTCAGGAGATTTCCGTATTAAAAGATGCAGCTGCTTCGGCAGTCTGGGGATCAAAAGGAGCAAATGGTGTGATTATTATCACTACAAAAAAAGGATATACCGGACCAACGAAAATTGAATATTCCTACCGGTATACCGCCACCATACAACCACAGGGACTGAAAATGCTGAAAGGAGATGATTATACCATGATGATGAAACAGGAGTTCTTTAATCCGGTACAGGATGAAAATGCGTCGAATTATCCGGAATATAATTATGATAAGTCATTTCCGGAATATCAAAATTACAACAATAATACCGATTGGGTGAAACAAGTTTCTCAGGTAGGGAATATCAGCGATCACTTCCTGACGTTATCGGGAGGTGGGGACCGTGCAACGTACCGCATTTCGGGTGGATATATGAACCAGAACGGAACAATTATAGGACAAAAATATAACCGACTTTCTTCCCGTGGGTATCTTGAATATAAAGTTTCCGACCGGTTGAAGTTTACTTCTGAATTGTCATTTACCTACGCAAACAATGACCGGAATTATGTTTATAATTTTACCGGTGGGTTCAATCCGGGTTGGGGAGATAGTCCGAATGAAGATTTATCAATCCTGGGAATTGCCTATAAAAAAATGCCAAACCTAAGTGTGTTTAAACAGGATGCTAATGGCAATAATACCTCTGATTATTATAATATTTTAAATACTTCTAATCTGGACTGGAATCAGAAGTATCTGGTGAATCCGGTAGCACTAGCGTTGCTTGCAAAGAATAATTTAAAAAATTATCGTGTGATTCCGACTTTCAGATTGCAATACGATTTTCTGGATCCCGCCAAACAAACTTTAAGGTACAATATGTTTGTTTCGTTTGATATTAATAATGACAAAACATCCATGTTCTTACCTTCGAATGTTACCAATTATGACTGGTCAAATTACAAATTTAATCG
Organism: Paludibacter sp.; assembly: GCA_028710415.1. Classification (GTDB taxonomy): domain Bacteria; phylum Bacteroidota; class Bacteroidia; order Bacteroidales; family Paludibacteraceae; genus Paludibacter. The sequence continues at coordinate 35,170 of JAQTUE010000019.1, forward strand.
TTCGGATAGTGGCGATAACGAAGCCATAACTATTCAAACCGATAATAATATTTCCTGGATACCCGGTTTTGACAACAAAGATCATAGTTTGCTGCTCTATGGATCTGTTCAGACTACGGAAGGACATTCCACCTACCAGGGAATTACATCATATGGCACACCATCCTATTTTGCAGATGATGCATCAAATCCAGCCTATTTATCAGGTGTTTTTACCAGTCGTGAAAATTGGCGTTCCGTGGGTTTATTGTTGCGGGGTCATTATGCCTATAAAGGGAAGTATATTCTTGATGGTACTATTCGCAGGGATGGGAGTACAAAATTCGGAAACGGGAAAAAATGGGGTAACTTCCCGGGTCTGTCCTTAAAATGGATTGTATCGGATGAACCTTTCATGAAAAGCACTAAAAAATGGTTGAATATGCTTGCTTTTCGTCCGGGATGGGGTATTGCAGGTAATCAGCCAGCTTATGAATATCTTCAATTCAGCCGATATGGCAATTATGGAAGGTACATAGACATGAATTCACAAAGGCCAACATCGTTGAGATTGGATAACTTAAGTTGGGAAACCACTTCCTCCTATAATTATGGGTGTGATATCGGATTGTTTGATGATAAAATCCAACTGGATTTGAATTTATATACTAAGCGAACATCAGATTTATTGTTTCGAAATGTTTCTGTACCGGGATCGTCAGGTTTTTCAACTCTAACCTATCAAAATGCCGGAGTCATGGATAATAAAGGCTGGGAAGTGAATGTGTATGCCAACAAAATTGTCAATTCAAAAAACTTCAGTATTGATTTTCGATTTAATATCTCCAATTCCAACAATACCATTGTTCAATTGGATGATAAAATATTAAATACTTTTAATGGCACGTATGATTATCAAAACGGTTCGTACCTGACCCGGGTTCAGCAAGGAAATTCGTTTGGTTCCATCTATGGTTTTAAATACCTCGGAGTATACCAGTATGATAAATACAAAGCCGGTACACAGGAAGATGCACCGGTAGCCCGGAATGCCGGTGGAAAAGTGACTACGGATGAAGCCGGGGAATCTTTGCCAATGTATTTTAATTACAATGAAGTAAATGGGGGAGTTCCTTACAAATTCAGGGGAGGAGATGCCAAATACGCAGATATTAATCATGATGGAAATATCGATGAATTAGACCTTGTCTATTTGGGAAATTCAAATCCATTGTTTAATGGTGGTTTTGGTCCTATATTCCGCTACAAGAATTTTTCCTGTTCTACCTTTTTTAATTTCAGGGTTGGAAATAAAATTGTAAACGCAGCCAGAATGTATGCAGAGAATATGTATTCAGCCAACAATCAAAGTATTGCTGTTAACTGGCGATGGAGAAAAGATGGCGATATATCTTCTATTCCAAGGGCACTTTTCAATTATGGCTACAATTGGCTGGGGAGTGACCGGTATGTGGAAGATGGTTCTTTCATAAGATTTAAATACCTGACATTTAATTATTCCTTCCCAAAAAAGGCGCTTAAGAAATACAATGTTGATAAATTAAATTTGTATATGACCATCAACAACATATTTGTTCTTACAAAATATACAGGTGTTGATCCTGAAGTTTCCTACGGAACAAAAGATAACAATGGAATTAGTATAGACTGGGATCAGACACCCCGATCGAAAGATATGACTTTAGGTGTTACAATTGGATTATAAATAATTAACAGAACATGAAAAAATTAACGATATATATAGCAACATTATTCCTGTTTGGCTTTCAGGGATGTACCAGCTGGTTGGATGTAAAACCTGAAAATGAAGTGGTGTTGGAAAACTATTGGCAAACAGAGTCTCAGGCTACAGCCGTACTTTCAGCAGGCTATCGGGGTATGACAGAAGATGTATTCGTTGAACGAATGTTGGTGTGGGGAGAATTACGTTCGGATAATTTAGTGGAAGGGAACAGTACGAATATTAACATGCTTAAAATATTAAATGTAAATTTAACTTCATCGAATGATTACTCAAACTGGGCATCCTTTTATTCGGTAATAAATTATTGCAATACATTTTTACATTTTGCCCCGGGTGTCTTAAAGACCGATCAGAACTTTACGGTTGATAAACTGAATTCGCTGAATGCAGAAGCACTGACAATACGGGCATTGTGTTATTTCTATCTGGTAAGGGCATTCAATGAAGTGCCTTTAATCCTCACTCCGAGTATTAGTGATACACAAGACTATTATGTAGCAAAATCGAGTGAACGTGATATTCTAAATCAAATCATTACTGATTTGAAAACTGCCCAACTAACTGCCCGGGCCGATTATGGTAAAGGAGCATACAATAAAGGCAGGATTACTTTAAATACAATAAATGCATTGCTGGCCGATGTCTATTTATGGGATCAGCAGTATTCAAATTGTGTGGATTTATGTAATGGTATAATTGCTGATCCTAAACTGACACTTGTAACAGGAGATAAAATGTTAAAGGATGTGTTCTATACGGGTAATTCAACTGAGAGCATATTTGAACTTCAATTTAACAAAGATATCCAGGTGAATAATACTCCAAACATGTTTTTTGGATATGAAGGAAATAGAGCAGGACAATTAAGTTTCCCAGTATTCTTAGTACAAACCGGAACTTTTAGTCCTTTTAATTATGCTGCTTCTTCAGTAAAAGAAAGTACCGATGATAAACGTAAAAGTAGCTTCTTCGGTACAAGTGCAAATGGAACCGGTTATTCAATATACAAATATGCGTTAATCCAGGGAATAGTCAATGCCGATGAAACAATAACACCTGAATATCGTCCCTTGAGCACTACCGTAAACTGGATTGTTTATCGCCTGTCGGATGTCCTGTTAATGAAAGCAGAGGCATTGGTACAACTGGATAGAAATGATAATGATTTAAAGGAAGCTTTGAAGATGGTAAACACCACGTACCTGCGTTCGAATACAACCGCTGATTCATTATTATTTAACAACTATAATAGCAAAGGATCAATGGAATCATTAGTCTTACGGGAACGTCAACGGGAACTAATGTTTGAAGGAAAACGCTGGTTCGATTTATTACGATTAGCCAGAAGGAATAACAACCCTTCAGCCATGCTGGCCTATATCAGCCCAAAGCTTTCGGGAGACAATTTGCAATCTAACAAATTAAAGGTAATGAATGCATTATATATGCCTATACTGAAATCGGAATTAGTGATAAATCCTAATTTGATTCAAAATCCTTTTTATTTAGATACTAATGCTTCGAACTAGAAATAAAAAATAGGAACCATGGAAAGAAATAGTTTAAAAAGAACAGTCAAAAAGCATTTAAGTATATACTGCGTATTCGTACTCTTCATATTTACTGTCGTATCTTCTTGTGTTGACGAACCTTTAAATATAAATACGTTCACACAAGAAATGACCGGCCAATACCTGCAAAGCAGGCCGGCTCAATTTTCAGAGTTTGTAAAACTTCTGGATACAACCGAAGTGATGGGTTTGATGAATACGTATGGTAAATATACTTTGTTTGCACCCAATAATGAAGCAATGCACGCATTTTATCTTTCGAAGGGCCGGACATCACTCAATGGCTTCCCACTTGATACACTAAAGAAAATTGCTTATGATCACATTATAAAAGGGTATAAGGTGAAAACAGAAAATTTTGTTGATGGACTTTTACCCTTCTTAACTATGAGCGACCGGTATGTTTCAACCGCATCAAAAACCGAAAACAGTAATCTGATTTACTATGTAAATGATAAATCGGCAATTGTTACAAAAGATATTGAAACCAGTAACGGAATCATTCAGGAAATAAAGAGAGTATTAGATCCATCAGTAATGGATTTAGTTCAGGCTATAGCTGCTGATACAAAATTTAAACTTTTTACTGAGGCTTTGGTAAAGACCGGATTAGCAACAAAATTAATGGCTGAAAGGGATGCCGGTTACGATATTAAAAATTATAGTTATATTGATCTGACCTGGATACAGGGTAGTGGTTCGAAAGATGAATTGCCCTTGTCAAGAAAATACGGATTCACGGCTCTTATGGAGAGTGATGCCACATACGATAGTTATAATATCCATTCATTGGAAGATTTGAAGGCTTATGCTGCATCCCATGTGTATAATGAAGAATCTTCGGATGCCAGTGTGACAGATATCACTGATCCCCGGAACAGCTTAAATAAATTTATAGCATATCATTTGATTGATAAAAAATTGACCTATACTAAGTTTATCAATGATTACGATACCGATCACATGATAAAAACATTTGATATGTATGAGTATATTGAAACCATGAATCCAAACACCCTGATTGAAATTAAAAAAGAGCGGGTGTCGGGAGAAACAAACTTAATAAACAAATCTACTGAAACAGGTGATGCTGTCCGGATTGTAACTACCAATAAAGATAATGATGCAACAAATGGGGTATACCATGAGATTGACAAAATATTAATTTATGATGCAAAAGTTGCCGGTGAATTATCCGGTAAGAGGCTCCGCATGGATGCTGCATCGTTCTTCCCTGAATTGACCAATAACAATATGCGTTATTATGATCCTTCTAAACCGCGTTCATGGGTTTACCCACAGGGATATATTAAACGTTTGACCTGTTCTGCTACTACCCGTTTTTGCTATTTAAATGCCTACGGTGGTTACCTGGATTATGAAGGCGATGAAGTCTATCTGAAAGGGATGTATGATTTTACAGTGGTAACTCCTCCCGTACCTGCAGGTACTTACGAAGTCCGTTTTTGCTATCAACCAACCGGTGGTCGTGGGGCAGCACAGTTATATTGGGATGGTGTTCCATGTAGCATTCCTTTAGACTTAAGGATTTTAGCAAATGATCCGTTAATAGGATATGTTGAGCCGGGTACTGACACCGAAGATGTTAATGGCTATGAAAACGACAAAATGATGCGAAATCGAGGTTACATGAAGGGTCCTTGTACTTACAAAGATATTCTTGGAGTATGGTATGGTAAAAAAGTGGCCCGTCAAAGTTCGAATGTAATACGAAGAATACTTGGAACATATACATTTTCGAAGTCAGGAACCCATTTGCTTTCTGTAAAAGCAGTCCGTGAAGGTCAGTTTATGATGGATTTTCTTGAGTTTGTACCTGTCGAAATGTTAGAAAATGAAGGCATAGAATAGTCTTTTCAATAAATGGATATTTCTAATTTAATTCATTCTGACTGTCAATTCAAATGAATTAAATTATAGATGTTATCGAATGACTCTAAATTTATAAATTAGTATCTCATGAAAAAAATGAAATTTAGCAATATAATTCTTACCCTGCTGCTTTTAATAGTAACACTGTCATCATGCTCAGATGTATGGGACAATCATTACAATACGAGCCTGGGAAACAAGAGTAGTTTGAATTTGTATGAGTATATTCAGGCACAATCTGATTTAAGTGTTTTTTCTCAAATGATTAAAATTTCAGGTTACGATACTATTCTGAATAAATATCAAACCTATACTGTCTGGGCACCGGTTAATAGTGCTTTACAAAATGTCAACCTGAGCGATATAGCAACAGTTACTGAAATTGTCAAAAATCATATTTCGAGGTTTTCATATCCTACATCAAATATAAGTTCTAAAACAATTTATATGATTGATAAAAAATTCCTGACTTTTAAAAGAAGCGATACCGGATTTACTTTTGGAGGTATATCCTTGATTCAATCAAAATCGAACATTGCTACAAAAAACGGGATCTTACATGTTATAGATGGATTTGTTCCTTATTCTACGAATATCTTTGAATTTATTGGAAAAACAGTAGGCCTTGATTCCCTGAAAGCGTATCTGTATTCGCAAAATACCTATAAATTTGATTTAACTGCAAGTGTCGAAATAGGAACGAACAGCCATGGACAAGCAGTTTATGATTCAGTGATTACCTTTAATAATGAAGTCCTGAATAAAATCGGGCATCTTTATCTCGAAGACAGTACTTTTACAGCAATATTGCCAAACAATACTGCCTGGACAAAAGCTTATAATTCAATAAAATCAAACTATAATACCCTTGCGAAAGATGGTGGTGTTGCCCAACAACGTTTGAATACACAAATGGCTCTTGTCAGGAACCTTGTATTTAGAAATATAATAGCAGATCCTTCAAGTTTAGATTCATTGATAACGACTACCGGTACAGTTTTTCAAAAACCAGATTATTTATTTTTTAATACAAACAAAACCGAACTGAGTAATGGAATAGCATATGTCACTGATTCCATTCGATTTAAAGCCGGTGAATCATGGCAACAAAAAATTCAGCTGGAAGCTGAGAATTCAAGTTACGGGAGAAGTTATCTCTATGCAAATTTATATGTCCGATCAAGTCTGGGATCAAGCCTGGGTGGGAGTGTTTCACAAAACAAATACCTTGTCATTGAACCGAATACTCCAAGTAATATTACGCTAAGTACAGTTACATTCCCTATACCAAATACATTATCAGGTAAGTACAATATATATTGCATGTTTGTACCTGCAAGTATTGTTTCATCTACCGACTTAAAACCAAATAAGATAAAATTTTATTTGTCCTATCTGAATAATTCCGGGGTTCAAATTACCGATGCTCCAATTGATCAGTATAATGCGGTTTTAGCACCCGGTAAAATTGGGTATATATTCACTACAGAAGCTTTAAAAATGTCAAAAATGTTTGTAACTCAATTCAAATTTCCCTATTGCAATCTTTATACCGATAAATCCACATCATCTGATATCACCGTAAAACTCAGGGTTGAAAATGCAGTCAAAATTACTGAAACCACTAAGTTTAACCGAACCATGCGTATTGATTATCTCATTTTGGAGCCTGTTCAATAAATCAAAGTAAAATAATTTAATTAGTAGAATATGAAAATTTACAACTATATATTTGAGAAAAACAGGATCTCTTTTAATTTGAGGTGTTTAGGTGCAATAATGCTCTTTGTGTTTTGTTTTTCAGTTAATGCAACAAAAGCAGTTAACAACAAATCAACTAAGATGGTTGCCGGCATTGTGAGAGATGCGCATACAAAAAAACCTGTTTATCCTGCCCGTATATCTTTGATAAATGGCAAAGCATTTGCAACAACCGATGAAAAAGGGATTTTCAGGATTGAAGTTTCATCTGCCAAAGCATTGTTGAATATTTCAGCAGCAGATTACAATGTACGGGAATTTCCGGTTCAGGGAAGTGATTCAGTAATTGTGGAACTTTTTAGCGACCAATTTAATAGCTACTATAAAAAGATAGATGGGGTCAGTGGAATTGTTGATAATTCCGTATTAAGTACTTCAATTAAAAGTGTAACTGATTTAAGTAAGTCACCGGCTATTTCAGCAGATGATGTTTTTCAAACCGAATTAGGAGGCGATGTAAGGGCTGTTTCAAGGTCTAGTGTTGCAGGAGTCGGTTCTTCATTATTTATCAGGGGAATGAATTCGTTGAATAGTAATGCGCAACCTTTGTTTGTTGTTGATGGGGTTATCTGGAATAATTTATATGATATTGCATCTATTCATGATGGATTTTTTTCAAATCCATTGAATAATATCGATGTTACAGATATTGAAAGTATTACTGTCTTGAAAGATGGTACATCTTTGTATGGTAGCAAAGCTGCAAATGGTGTCATCCAGATAAAAACCAAGCGTGGAAAAGATATGGTAACCAGGATTTCACTGAATGTTGTAACCGGAATGACAACCATTCCTAAATCTATTCCGGTTATGGGCGCCAATGATTATAAAAGTTATGTAACAGATATCATCGGGACTGCCGGCCTGACAAATGATGAAATTTCCCAGCTTCCTTATCTGAATGATAATCCTGCCCGATCCATCTATAAAATTTATCATAACAATACTGACTGGAGTAATCAGATTTATAAAAACGGTTTTACAAAAAGTTATTCCATAAATGTAAATGGTGGTGATGAAAAAGCACTCTACTATCTTTCATTAGGTTATACAGGAAATAATGGAACCGTAAAAAGTACCGATATGCAACGGTATAACCTGCGTCTAAATGGAGACATTCACTTAACCGACTTTTTAACCCTGGGTCTAAATACCTGTTTTTCGCGAATAGATAGAAAATTGATTGATGACGGGGTTAATAATACTACTTCACCAACCTGGATTAGCCTTATCAAATCACCATTTTTGAGTCCCAATACCTATACTTCATTAGGAGATAAAACCACCGAATATGCTTATGCCGATGTATTTAATGTTGGAAACCCTTCAGCAATTATTAATTATGCAAACAATACATTAAAGCAGACTACTTTCAATTTTGATTTAAAACCTGTCTTGCATTTTTCACCTGATTTTTCATTGAGTGAGCAATTCGATTACAATATGAACAAGACTGATGAGGATTATTATCGTCCCTATTTGTTTACCGCACCCATCTTTATTGAAGGAATCGGAAATTCATACAATGCCAGAAGAAGTCAGGTTATGCGGAATAACTCGCTGTTTAGTGATACCCGTTTAAGTTATGTAAAACAGTTTGATAAATTTAATCACTTAAATGCTTTCCTTGGCACCCGGTATTTGTTTGATTATTATGAGTCAGATTATGTTGATGGTCATAATTCCCTGTCGAATTCTTCCATAAATCTGGTAGGTAGTTTTAGCCATTTATCTACTTCCGGTATTAATAATCAGACTAAATCAATATCGAATTATGCAAATGTGGATTATAGTTATGACAACCGGTATTTGTTAAATATGGCCATGTCAATAGATGGTTCATCCCGTTTCGGTAATGAAACTGAAGGAGGATTTTCATTATTAGGTCATAGTTGGGGAGTTTTTCCATCAATAAACGGAGCCTGGTTGATTTCTTCGGAGAAGTTTATGAAAAATATACAGGCAATTAATTTTTTAAAACTTAGAGCAGGTTATGGTATAACCGGAAATGATGATATTAAAGATTATCAAACGATGGCGTATTTTACATCCATACGATTACAGGGTGTTGCAAACGGGCTGATACTTTCGAATATCGCAAATCCAAAAATCCAATGGGAAACAACCGGACGATTTAATGTAGGCCTTGATGTAAGTTTATTAAATGAAAGACTATTTTTGTCTGTTGATGCTTATTCCAGTTTAACAAAGAATTTACTGGTTCGGAAAGTATTTCAGGATGTAACCGGACTAGACAGTTACTGGAGTAATCAGGGCAGTTTATCAAATAAAGGTATTGAGATATCTTTAAATTCAAAACTGTTTAACTTTAAGAATTTCCAATGGGAACTTGGGTTTAATGTCGGCCATTATATCAACAAAATCACAGAACTGCCAAATGGGGAATTTACAACGCCCGTTTACGATGGGGAAGTTCTTTCTGCTGTAGGCAGTTCTGCAGGAGTATTTTACGGATATAAAACAAACGGGGTTTATGCAACTGATGCAGCCGCAAAAGCAGCTGATTTGAAGGTTTTAAATAACAATGGAAGCTATAGTTCATTTGGAGCAGGCGATGTTGTTTTTGATGACAAATACAAGGATGGAATTATTGATTCGAAAGATAAACAAATAATAGGCAATCCAAATCCAACATTATACGGAACAATTACCAATAAATTTTCCTACCGGAAAATCATGTTAACTGCTCTGTTTAGCTATTCATATGGAAACGATGTTTATAATTACCAGCGGAGTTTATTGGAAGCGGGGAAAGACTATAGCAATCAATCCATGGAAATGCTGAACCGTTGGACTTCTGAAGGCCAGGTAACGTCACAGCCGAAATCAGTATTCGGTGATCCACAGGGAAACTCCCGTTTCTCGGATCGTTGGATTGAAGATGGCTCCTACATTCGGCTGAAATCACTGTCTCTTTCCTATAATATCGTATTGAAAAGTAATTTTATTGAAAGTGTGAACGTTTGGGTTTCAGCAAATAATCTTTTGACTTTAACCAGGTATCTGGGAGCTGATCCTGAATTTTCAGTTCGTAATTCAGTATTGTACCAAGGCGTTGACGCAGGTTTGCTCCCTTCAAGCAAAAGCTATTATATCGGATTGAAGTTTAATCTGTAAATCATAATTGAAATAAAAAGTTTTAATACATACTACTATGAAGAAATTCAGCAAAATAATAATATACTTCTTTATAACAACTTTTCTTTTTGCAAGTTGTAAAGATTTATTGGATGTAGATTCAAAAAGGTTAACCACTGATAGTGAATATGGTTTGAAAAATCCAGCTGATTCAGTATATTCCATGTTTGGTGTCTTTTCCCAATTGCAAAAACTGTCCGACAGTTATGTGTTGTTGGGAGAATTAAGGGGAGATTTGCTGGATATTACTCCTTCTTCGGACATGTATCTGAGGGAAATTAATAATTTTGATATCTCCAAAGATAATATCTATGTTAATATCAAGAACTACTATGCAGTCATCAACAATTGTAACTATATCATTCATAACCTTGATACAACAGTTGTTGACAAGGGACAGAAATTTAAATTAAGGGAGTATGCAGCTGTGAAGGCAATCAGGGCGTGGACGTTTATGCAGATAGCTTTGAATTTTAAAACAGTGAAGTATTATGAAAATCCAATTCTGACAGTATCTGATGCTGAAAAGACCTATCCTGAATTTACACTGACTGAGTTGGCCGATAAGCTAATCCCGGATTTAGAACCATTGAAAGATGTTCCAACTCCTGATTTAAAAGACATTGATGGTTACAATACCTCTTTTTCTTATTTCCCGATTCGATTTATATTGGGTGATCTTTACCTTTGGAAAGGAGCCTTTAATAATAATCCGTCAGATTATGAAAACGCTGCAACTAATTATCGTGATTTAATGTATCAGGACAGGGTTATTATAAACAAATTGTTTACGACATATTGGATGCCGGTAAATAATACCATCAGCAATAGTTTTTATATGAACTGGAATGCTGCTTTTACGTACAATTCAGGTGAAGTTATGACTGCCATTATGAGTCCGACAGAATATGGCCAAAAATATTATCTGGATAGCCTGAATAATCAAAGTAAATTTATTCCTTCTGATATTTCCATCCGCAATTGGGATAACCAGACCTACTACCTGAATGAGGCTTCCAATTCCCAGGGTGATTTGAGAAAATATGGTTCAATCTGGTACAAGGAAATTACCACACCGCCTGCTGCCGGTTCAACTTATACGAATATTTCCGGTTCAAAACCGTATGTTTATAAATATAAAATCTACAAACAAAATGTTATCGTGTACAGGTCTTCCTTGTTATATTTAAGATATGCTGAGGCAGTAAACAGGTTAAATAAGCCAAGGTTGGCTTTTGCGGTACTTAAATATGGTTTGAATAGCACGAATATGTTTAATACAAAGATTATACCGGCGAGTGAAAGGGATGCTTCAAATCCTACTTATATGAACTTCTCGGATTCCCGGTTCAACAACAATGCCGGGATAAGAATGCGCGGGCTTGGTAATATGGATAAGGACACTACTTTCTATACTTTCAGAAAGCAAAATGCAATGAAAGATTCTGTCCTTTATGTCGAGGATTTAATTCAACAGGAACTGGCACTTGAAACAGCCTACGAAGGAAATCGGTTTCAGGATCTCATGCGGATTGCAATTCGGAGAATTCAAACCGGTGAAGGTGACGCCTCCTTTTTAGCTGACAAAGTTGCTGCCAAGCATGCTGTAGATGGACCTGCCACAAAGACTAAGTTGATGACAATTGATAATTGGTATATTAAAAAATAATAGTTTTAACAGTATTGCAATTATGTACTAAGTGATAGAAACTAAATACTTACGTATTAATCTAATTTAAATAAGGGAATAAGGGTTAGGTTTCTTTTGCTAAATATTTCTACTAAGGGGTAAAAAACAATAATAAGGTTTTTAATTAAAAGCCCTTATTATTTTGATATTAATCCTTCGTAGAAAACTTAACTCCCATATTAAAACCTTTATTTCCTTATTTAGAGAAGCTGTTATAGTCGTATTTTTCAAGAAATAAAACAGGACAATATATTGTTCCTACTACTTATGTCTCTTGATTTAATTTGTTGAAACTATATTCATTAATAGTTCCTGAGATTATCATTCATAGTTGAAGTTTTCACTTATCAGAAATAAAATGTCATGAGCCGTAGACAACAGATATTATTTTATTTACTTATTGTACTTTCAGGATTGAATGCTCAATCGAAACTTACAATCGATTTGAGTAAAAAAGGTGTCAATGTTAGTCCGACTCATTATGGAATCTTTTTTGAAGATATCAATCATTCTGCCGATGGGGGATTGTATGCCGAATTAATTAAAAACCGTTCTTTTGAAGATGCTATTACTGTTACCGACTGGACTCCGGTAGTTGGTAACGGAGCATCAATGTCACTCTTTATTGACAATACCAATCTTCTGAACAGTTCACAGGCCAATGAACTGAAAATGGTGGCATCAGTTGCAACTGCTAACGCCAGGGCAGGTGTATCAAATTCAGGTTACTGGGGTATAAACCTGATTCAGGGGAAACAATATACCCTGTCCTTTTTTGCAAGACGTAATACAACATTTTCGGGCATTATAACTGCTTCATTAGAAAGCAGTGCAGGAGTTGTGTTTGCAAAAAATACTATTTCAGGAATTACGACCGACTGGCAAAAATATACCTGTACATTCATTCCGACTGTCAGCAGTTCTACTGCAAGGCTTGTCCTGTCTGCAAATAGCGCCGGGATTATCTGGTTCGATGTAGTTTCACTTTTCCCTCCTACATTTAAGGACCGTCCGAATGGATTAAGGCCTGAATTAGTTCAAAAGATGGTTGATTTACACCCTAAATTCATGCGTTTCCCCGGAGGTTGCTTTGTGGAAGGTGATTATTTGACAAACCGTTTTCAGTGGAAACAAACGATTGGTCCTATTGAAACCCGTCCCGGCCATAATAATCTGTGGGGTTACCGTACCACGGATGGTATGGGGTATCACGAGTTTTTACAACTCTCGGAGGATCTGGGTGCCGAACCACTTTATGTTTTTAATGTCGGCGTTTCACACAATGACTTTGTACTGTACAATCAGGTCGATGCGTATATCCAGGACGCCTTCGATGCCATTGAGTATGCTAACGGTCCGGTCACTTCTACCTATGGTGCTATGCGGGCTGCAAATGGGCATCCTGAGCCATTCAACCTGAAATATGTAGAGATAGGGAATGAAAACTCATGGAATGATCATTATGCCGACAGATTCTATCTGTTTTTAAATGCTATGAAAGCAAAATACCCCACTATGATATGTATTGCTGATGGGGAGGGTACAAGCGTTGATCATCCTTCTTTTAAAGTCTCCGAAACAACTGACTTTATGGATGAACATTATTATAGCGATCCCCAATGGTTCATAAACCAGGCATTCAGGTATGATTCGTATAGCCGTACCGGCCCTAAAATCTATGTGGGTGAATATGCTGTAACCAGTGGATGCGGTTTAGGCAATTTAAGTGCGGCGGTTGGAGAGGCTGCCTATATGACCGGCATGGAGAAAAATTCAGATATAGTTCCAATGAATTCCTATGCGCCCCTTTTCGTGAATGTGAATGACCGGAAATGGAATCCCAATCTGATTAATTATGATGCTTCATCTGTTTATGTCACTCCGTCCTATTATGTACAATCCATGTTTGCAAATAATATCGGAGATATAATGATGCCGGTTAAAGATTCGTTGGTGTCAAGATCAGTGCCGATTAATGGTGCTATCGGCCTGGGTACCTGGTCTACTGTTGCAGATTATTCAAACGTGCAGGTAGTGAACAACAAAGGGTCGATCCTGTATGCCGATCAATTTGCCAATAGCAGTAAATGGACCCCGGGAACAGGTACCTGGACAGTTGCAAGTAATATATACACGCAAAGCAGTACGTTAACCGATTGCCGTTCGATTAGTTCAACAATCACGGATTCAGTTTATACTTATACCTTGAAAGCACGTAAAACTTCCGGGAGTGAAGGTTTCTTAATCCTGTTTGGTTATAAGGACAGTAATAATTACTATTGGTGGAACATTGGAGGATGGGGAAATACTTTGAATGCCATTGAACAATGTGTTGGTGGTACGAAATCAACCCTGACCAGTGCTGCAGGCAGTGTGGCAACCAACCAGTGGTATGATATTAAAATTGATTTTACAAAGGATAAAGTATATTTCTATATAAATAATATCCTGGTTCATACACTCAATTCAAGTGCGCAGTTCCTTTTTACCTCTGCTTCGCTTGAGACAGCCAACCACAATTTGTTCCTTAAAGTGGTGAATTCATCTTCCAGTCCGGTAACTTCAGAAATCGATTTGCATAATATGAATACAAATTTGATTAATGGAACTATTACCGAACTTACCTCGGGAAATGTTGCTGATGAGAATTCAATTGTAAATCCAACTAACGTTATTCCAGTTATTAAATCAGTCTATTCAGATACTACAGTATTAAACTATACATTTAAAGCAAATTCAGTAAATGTCCTGAAATTGAATGTAGATAATGCCTATGCATTAAACCTGCAGGTTGAACCAAAAAAAGAACCTGCTGTTTATCCGTCATTTACTCATTCAGAAATATTTGTTACTACTCCGGTGGATGGTAAATACTCAATATGTGTTTTAAATACTAGTGGGAAACAATTGATCAATAATGAAGCTTTTGGTATTCATAAAATTGATTTATCAGGATTTAATGCAGGCGTGTATCTTGTCAGGGTAAATAGCGGATCAGGAATATTTGTAAAGAAAGTTATTAAGTACTAATCAACGTTCCGGATTAATCTTCGTACTTTTGTATCCTGAATTGATTAACCGGAACCCATGTTGAAAAGATTAAAACCTTACATGATGCCCATTTCCATAATAGTGGGTGCTTTATTTTACAAATTCTTCATGATGTTGTCTTTCCTGACTCCATACCTGATTTTTGTCATGCTATTTTTAACCTACTGCAATTTAAAAGTAAAGGATATGCGCCTTTCCCGGTTGCATATCTGGTTAGTCCTGATCCAAATCCTTGGCAGCCTGGCTGTTTTTTTTGCACTTTCACCCTTTAATGTCACCCTGGCACAAGGTGCTATGGTTTGTGTATTGGCTCCTACAGGAACTGCTGCCCCGGTTATTACCGGCATGCTCAAAGGAAATGTAGGAAGTCTTACGGCATACAGCCTGATTAGCAATATGTGTGTGGCCTTGGCAGCACCCATTATTTTCTCGTTCGTAGGCACTTATCAGGACCTTCCGTTTTTTGAATCATTCCTGGCTATCTCCCAGCGGGTTTTTGTGTTGCTATTCCTGCCTTTCGCACTTGCCATGGTCCTTCAAAAATTCACACCGGTAATAACTGCTAAAATTGCATCTTATTCCAGTCTTTCATTCTATTTGTGGTCACTGGCATTATGCATTGTTACAGGGCGAACGGTGGTATTTATTCTGAAACAGAATGGGAATAGCCATATTACCGAAATACTGGTGGCTCTTGGTGCGCTTGTCGTTTGTATCTGCCAATTCGTGGTAGGTCGTGGAATAGGTAAACATTATGATGATACAGTGGCAGGAGGGCAGGGGTTGGGACAAAAAAATACCATTCTGGCTATCTGGATGGCACAGACTTATTTAAACCCGATTGCATCGATAGGTCCGGGAGCGTACGTTCTTTGGCAAAACATAATTAACTCCTATCAGGTTTGGTTGCACAGGAAAAATTTATAAGCTATTGAGCGCAAAATAAATATATTTATCAAATAAAAGGATAAAGGTTCGTTTTTCAAGAACAAAACACCCTCCAAATCAGTTTGTTTATATAAAATCATATTAATATCAATATTATGAATTTACTGGAACAACTGAAAACTTACACCAAGGTCGTAGCCGATACGGGCGACTTTGATTCCATGATGGCCTACAAACCTGTTGATGCCACTACCAATCCCTCGTTGATTTATGCTGCTTCGATGAATGCAAGGTATAAACCGTTGATTGACGATGCCATTCTGTATGCTAAAAGTCTATCGGGTGATAAAACTGCTCAGCTAAACCATGCCATGGATAAGCTGGCAGTTAACTTTGGACTTGAGATTCTGGATATTGTTCCGGGTAGGGTTTCTACCGAAGTGGATGCCCGCCTGTCATTCGATACGGAAGCCAGTATTGCCAAGGCACAGGAGTTGATTAAACTGTACGAATCCAATGGCATCTCACGTGAGCGGATACTCATTAAGGTTGCTTCTACCTGGGAAGGCATTAATGCTGCTGAGAGGCTTGAAAAGGAAGGTATCCACTGCAATCTGACCCTGTTATTCTCTTTTGCACAGGCTGTCCGTTGTGCCGAAGCAAAGGTCACCCTGATTTCTCCCTTTGTTGGTAGGATTCTTGATTGGTATAAAAAGGACAGGGGTGTTACAGAGATTGCTGCTCCGGAAGATCCCGGAGTCAAATCGGTACAGGAAATCTACAACTACTATAAGAAATTCGGCTACCCGACTATCGTTATGGGTGCCAGCTTCAGGAATATCGGTGAGATCATCGAACTGGTAGGCTGTGATGCCTTGACAATATCGCCTTCATTACTCAAGGAACTGGAAGGCACGGAAGCTGTGTTGGAAAAGAAACTGGATTCTGCTAAATCAAAACAGTTGGATATTAGTCCGGTCACTCTGGACGAAATATCCTTTCGGTGGTTGATGAACGAAGATGCCATGGCCACTGAAAAGCTGGCTGAGGGTATCCGGAACTTTACAAAGGACCTGATTAAGCTGGAAAAATATATCGCTGAACTCCTTTGAAGCATCGAGTATTGAGCGTTGAGCATCGAGCGTTGAGCATCAAGCATTGATTATTAAATTAATACGTTAGTCAGATAGTAATAAAGCTTCAATTAATAATAATACAAAAGAGGAAAGCCAGTCGGTTTTCCTCTTTTGTATTAAATGCTTGTTTGACTCAAAGTTCAAGGCTTGATGCTCAACGCTCGATGCTCAACGCTCGATGCTCAATGCTTCTTCGCTGCCAATTCACTAAAGCTTCTTGCTGCATTGGTAAATTCAGATGGTACCAGGACAATCGTAGTAGTATTATTATCAATCCCAATTTCCGATAACATCTGCATGCGACGTAGTTCCAGTGCAATCGGACTTCCTTCCATCACAGTGGCACCTTGTGTCAGTTTGATAGACGCTTCAAGTTCTGCTTCGGCTTTTACAATGCGGGCACGTTTTTCACGTATTGCTTCCGCTTCACGGGCCATTGCACGTTGCATGGCTTCCGGTATTTCCACATCTTTCATTTCCACCATTTCGATCTTGATACCCCATGGTTCAGTGATTGAATCCACATTCTTTTGAAGGGTGGCATTTATTTGTTCCCGTTCCCGCAATACTTCATCCAGCGAATGTTGCCCTATGATATTTCGCAGTGCTGTTACCGAGAACTGATAGACAGCTTTGTAATAATCAGCCACCTGGATAATGGCATTCTCAGGGTTCGTAATCCTGAACCAAAGCACGGCATTTACCTTGATAGTCACACTGTCTTTGGTGATGGTTTCCTGTTGTTCCAGGTCGACAGTCTTTGTGCGGATATCTACCCGTTGTTGTGCATCGATAAAAGGAATGATCCAATAAAGTCCGGGTCCTTTGATGGATTGAAAACGACCCAGGCGAAAGATAATCGAACGTTGGTATTCCTGACAAATTCGAAACCCTGATAAAAGTAAAATTACAATTAGTACGATAATCATACCGGGAATTGGGATACTTTCCATTTTTGTTGTAGTTTTAAGGTGAATAAATTTATTGTTTTATGTTCCTGTGAAAAGAAATGATTTTCCAGATCAAACTGGTTCATGAAAGAAAGTTACCTTAATCCAATACTTTTATTGTTTTAAGGTAACTGTTGTTTTTGATTACTGGTATTGGATGTAAATTGGAATAGGCTTTAATTTCATAAGCTCATCAGGCGTCATCATGTGTTTTGGGCCTTTTTTAAGGTCATTGATATAAAATAGTTTAAAGCCAGTGAATTGAACCGGTTCCTTGTTGATGAAGAAACGGTAGGTCCCTTTTTTTAATTCAGGTTCACCCCAACCATCCATATTCATCACCAGTTGAACTTCCGGATGAAGCTTAATATTCTTATAGTTGGTGATCATGCGTTGCGTAAAGCGGTGTACAATGAATATTTTAGGGGGCAGGTTGTTGTCCCTTACCAGTTTTGCAAGGTAATTCGAACAGAAATTAATATCTGCTGCATCAAATGTACCAATCGTAGTGCCGGGTTTTTTGCCTGTTTTCATTGAAAACTCAGGGTCAAGTCCAAAATGTACATACGGCATTTTCAGGTATTTTTCCAACAGTGGCAATTCAGCCTGAATGGTACTCTGCGCTACCTGTACATCCAAAAAGACAATCATGTTCTTTCTCATCTTCGAAATGTGCATCACCGAATCAATCTGTTTATCCGGCATGCGGTAACGGAATTTTCCATCCTTGCCCGGTGAACCCTGCGCTACTACTGCAATGTAATGCAATGCAGGCTGAACAGGTGTAGTCGGATCTGCCTTCTGCCATTTTTTTATTTCAGTATCCAGTTTAGCTAACATTTCTCTTGGAGGTAATTGTCCCAAAATGCCCATTCTTTTTGAGAAAAGATTGCCATAATAACATACAACCCTTACGTTTGGTAATAATGCACCGGCAATCGGGTAAGGTTGTTTCTTCACCGGCCAGCGACCAGTAGTGTCCCCATTCGCCAGGGCAAGCATTTTCTTATTGTATAAGGCAGTATCCGTTGGTGTATATGTCACTGCCGGAGGTGTAGTATCCTTTTGTACTATAGTTGTTGAATCAGTTGTTTTTTTAGACTCTGTAGTCTTTTTCTGAGGATTGGTACAACTGGTCAGGAATCCGGTCAGGATAACTGCCATTGCAATCAGGAATAATTGTTGCTTGTTTTTTTTCATATTCGTTTTTTTGGTTTATAGTAGGAACTTTTTGTTGTTTTGCTTTAAAGCAATGATTTTTATTTTATTAGTTAATGTTGCAATAATTGGTTCTTCGATTAACTCATGCCAAAAATACGAAAAGATATTTGTTAATCCTGCAAAATTTAAATAAAAAAACCGGTTGAACTTCAAATTATGAAATTCAACCGGTTACCTGAAAGTATTGTTGTCTCACAAGAGCATGGAGATTGACAATGTTCTAAATAAATCACTTTGATTTTATAATTATCTTTTCATTTCCAATGATGTACATACCATTCTTAAAACATTTCAATGCTTCGGCTTTGGTGTATTTCTTCGAAGTCAATAACTGTCCATCTATATTAAAGATATTTTGAGGTGTATTGTCAATATCATTTACAATAAATGGAGTGATATTGGCAGTAACTGCTCCAGCCCAAAATTTAGCAGTTGCATCCTGAAGCGTTAGTATGACAGAAGCGCACTCGTTAATAGTTGAATACGTCTGATTTAAAGCTGATTGTAAGTTGTTGTACAAAATGCCGCTTGTCACTGATGGGTAGCGATTAAGAGCAGCTTGAGCGCTATCTTTTGCTACAGTCCAGTAAAAGTTTTCAACACTTTCGATGCTTTGGTCAGTAAGAATACGAACATTATCTATGAATATTTTGGGCCCTGCTCCCGAACCTGCGTTTGAACAACTGGCTCCAACGCTGACTTCACCCCGGAAGAGACTTGTAAACAATGCACTTGCAGTAGATGTAGTCCATGCTGAAGCCGTAAAATTAGTCGTTGCATCATACCAGTTGGTAGAACTGTTACGAAACCCCGTTAAGTTGCTGATTACAGTTGTTGCAGTTGTATTTCCGTTATATACGTCATAGTTCAGTTTGTAATTTCCCAAAGGTAAAAGAACCTTTTGTGTAAATTGTACTGCATTGCCTGAACCCCACCCGGATGACGCCCCCAAACATGCACCGCTATTAATACCGTTTTTATCTGTCTTTGGGATACTTATACCATTGAATAATGCTGATGAACCATAGGCGAAGGTTGAAGTAAATGTAGAATTACTCACGACAACACTACGATTTGTCCAGTCAGTCTGATTATAGGCATAAGCACTGGTGTAGCCAAGTCCGGTCCACATGTTTACAGCGGCAGTGTTCAGTGTTCCTGCCACATTGTATGTTATGGGTGAGGCATCAAAACCTGCATTTTTCAATGCAAGGACAGTAATATCATTAGTTGGTTCTTTAGGTAGCGGAGCATCTGCTGCAACCAATTGACCATTATTAATTGTAACCAAAACGCGACTATTAGCCGGAACATTTACATTTCCAGTAATTTTTGCATTAGCGGTAATAATCATCAAACCAATTGCTTTTACCGAGCCGGTACTGTTGGTCAGGTAAGTACTGATTGAATCTGCACCTTGTTGGGCTATAATACTTCCTGATGTAACAAATACACGCAAAGTATTACTAACGCTATGTGAAGTTGTAAGTGTAAAATGAGCAATCGATTTCCCACCAGAAATATCTGTTGGTATTGAAAATACCGGAGCACCTTCGGCAAAACTCATTGCTTTCATATCGGCAGTCGTGGCACCCACAAAATTACTTACCAACATATAGCGGATACTGTCAGGGTCAGTAGCAATCACACCGTTCCAACCTGTCGGAAGAGAGTCTCTTAGCGAAATAGCATTCAAGGCATATTCCTTTGTCCTATCTGCACTTACTCCGCTATAATAAATAATTTGCCGGCGATCTACCACTTCACCACTGGCCACACTGCGACTGGCTGCATTATATAATGGATAGAAATTGGAAGTGTAAATAGAATTGTTGATAGCCCTGTCACCAAAAGCCATGCTGCTGATACCCGGAGTTACAATACCGATCTGGTTATCAATGTTTGCCCATGAAGTAGCAAAGGTTAGTGTGCTGGTGCCATCGGTCTGGTAACGTCCATTGTTGTGATAAATAGTTCGTTGCAATTTAGTGGAGTTATCTGTACTGATTGCCAATAAACCACCTCTTGCACCCGTAATAGTTACCGCGCTGTTGGCTTTTACATAGTCCAGATAAATCAGCGCATTTCCCGGAGTTGAGTATATGGCAAAATTATTAGTCAATGAGGCATCATTTGTATTGATGACCCCATTCATGGTATAACTATTTCCTTTTAAATCATAAATACCACTGGTTACCGGGGCTGCATTGGTGGCTTTTCCACTTACGGTATACCAACCCAATATATTCCCGGTATTATTTGCCTTAAAAGGAACTACAATTTTATTTTTATCGGGACTGTTCTGAGTGAAATAGCCAGTATAACTTGTTATTCCTGTGCTCCAGGAGAAGCAGGAAAAACGGTCTTTTGTATTTGCCCTGACTAAGTTTTGTGTACTAAGCACTTCAGCTTTATCATGGTCCTGTCTAAAATCAGCCCAGTTTGTTGGGGTAACACTGGCAGTAGATGCCATCTCGTGCATCAACCAGGTCATCATGACGCGGTGTGCCTGAACTCCCATGCGGCGAGCACCTACGTCGGCGCGTAATAACCAACTTCCGTCGGTAGTTGTAGCCTGTCTGGCTTTGATATTTTTATAGGCCAGATTTTCCAGCATCAATGCATTCGGATCTTTCAAGAAGCAAGCCATGGTTGAGTAAGATGCAATCTGGTCGTACAAAAACAAGCTCCAGTCGTTGCCATTTGGCATGGCTAATTCACCA
Organism: Paludibacter sp.; assembly: GCA_028710415.1. Taxonomy (GTDB): domain Bacteria; phylum Bacteroidota; class Bacteroidia; order Bacteroidales; family Paludibacteraceae; genus Paludibacter. The sequence goes on from JAQTUE010000019.1 coordinate 56,957, forward strand.
TCTGCCAAAGCCAGTTTATTGAGTACCTTGTCCATTACGTTTTGATTGTTGTGCATCAACGCATTTGTCTTCCACTTTTCAGTGCCGTTAATTCCTGTCTGGAACATTTTTAATGCTAAGAAGCTTTCGCCTAATTCCTGCATGACAACATTCTGATAGGAAGTATGGAAATAATTGTGATTCTGCAAGCTGTAATCATCATACAGGTTTTTTCCCAAATAAAGATCTTTTACAGTTTTTGTATTGTAGTCCGGGTCAATAACTGAAGCATCAGTAGCATCGTTTAGCTGAGAATAGCAATTGATGGCAAAAGCACGTAATCGGTCGTACCATTGTGTAGCTAATGCATCGTTAGGATACAATCCCAGAGCACAGGACAAAATATTGGTTTCCCAACCGTTTTCTTCCGCTTTTGTATCACCCGAGTAGCCTGTTGGTATGGTCCGGGTCAATTCATAGTTACATTCAGCTTTTACCATATTGGCCACATATTGCTTCTGGGTAGTAGTCAGCGAATCGTATTGGAAATATGCGGAATATGCCACCGACATTGACCATAAAGAACTTTCCCAAACGTAGTCCGTGCTACTTGTTGAGCCCCAATAATCTCCTGCCGCACATGTTTTAAACTTATTTGCTTTATGAGTCGAATATGCAAAAATCAAACTCTTGCGTGCCAATCTGTTCACATCACTCCAGGTAACTCCTGTGGGCAGTGTCACCTTATCTTTCCCATATTTATACAAAAAAGCGCATATCATCGAAAGATCGGCATTGGGTCTTACGCCTTGTTCGTTGCTCCCCGCAGAATTTTCCCCTTTAAAATAACCGCAGGCTTCATTAACGCTATTGGTTGCAGCTGCATCTACATAATCGCTTTTTACATAGGCCATAAAGTTGGCTAACATTTGAAGGAGATCGCCTTTCATAGTAGTTTCATTGACAAAATTGGAAGTGATGACTCCTTCCGTAGGTGAAGAAACTGACTCTTCCGTACCTCCAACAATTGTTTGAGCCTGCACCGAAATAACCATACAAGCCATAGCAAAAAGTAATTTAATTTTTAGTTTTTTCATTTTATTAGATTGTAATGTGTCATAATAAATGCAGATTATGAGTTGAATGAATAGAAGTATACAGCAATTGTATCTTTACATAATAAACATTCACTTTATTAAATTGGTCTTAAGCCTGATAAATATAAATTCGCCTAAAGTATAATTAAATACAAGAGATACCATACCCATGATAAAAACAGAGCAAATATAAGTGAATTATTCTTCTTATTTTTATAATGTTATTACCCAAATTGCAATTATACTAAAAGCGATTTATTGTTTCCTGTATTTCAATTATCCATATTGTAGGAGAAAATAATTTTTGCATTCGTATATTTTCTTCTAAATTTAATTTCAAACTATGGTTTTAGGAAACTTAAATATAAAAATTTGTAATCACTTCTAATGTAAAATGACGTGATTCTATTATCTAACCGGTTTAATAACATACCCGTAGCTATACTCTTTCGCCTTCAATAGAAATTGTTCGTGTGGATATGCTCCCCAACTGTTATCGCCACCCAGTCCACGTTGAGCCAGGTCTACTGATAAAATTACTTCATCTCTATTAGGTGTAATATCATTTATATGACGATATTTCTTCGAAATTCCAGGATCAAAATCTTCCGGCCAATTTTGCAAAGCACTTGCACAAATAGGCTGCAGACCTTCAATGCGTAACCCTTTTCCTTCGTTATTGGTCAAAGTCAGCCAGCGCAAATCTGTTTTATAGCCGTTCTCCTGAGGCCGTGTATAGGGAACATATTGATCGGACACTTTACTGCTGTAAATGCCAATTTGTGATGCATAATTACGGTCAGCATAATTTTCCCAGGGTCCACGACCATAATATGTAAAATTATCGAACGATTTATCCAGGCTCATAATCATTCCGAATCGTGGCATCTCTGGCAATTGGTTAGTACCGGCTTTGTACGTAACGTTTATAGTCAATGCTCCATCAGCAGTCATACTATACACCAATTGGTAATCAGAAGCAACATCATTTAAGTAGATATTGGCCGTAACAACTGTTTTCCCACTTTCCTCCTTCACGGAAATATCTTTTACCGAAGTGTTTTCACCTGCCATTCGCCAGATATTGCATTTACGTTCCATGCCGTTTCCAAAGTCATTGTCGGTAGGTGCACGCCAAAAGTTTGGAGTGGGTTTGTTGTTGAAGTACCAACGTTCGTCTACTTTATATTCGCCCAATAGACCGGATTTTTTATTGATATTTACATAAACACCGGCAGCATTCAAATGAATACGGTCATTGTCTTCGGTAACTTTTACTTCCCCATTTGTTGCACGAGATTTTACAAAGTATTTTCCATCGCCTAATTTGAACTGTTCACGAGCAACTTCATGCCCTTGAGGGATAACGTCAGTACCTACCCGAGTGTAAGCATAAACATTCAACAGGTATTCTACTCCATCAGCATCAGGCATTTCTGGCATTTCCAGTTGAACTTGTTTTTCCGATTCGGGAGCCAAATCTAAATCAAAAGAGCCAGTCTTGATCACTTCCCCATTTTTCAAGACTTCATACTTAAAAGCATAGTTTTGAAGATTGGTAAAATGAAAATCGTTTTCAACTGTAATCAGTCCTTTTTCAGTCAGAACAACTTTAAAATAAATATCCTGATAGAATTTTTTCACTTCTAATAATCCCGGATGAGGAATTCTGTCGGGGAAAACTAATCCATTGTGGTCGAAATTTTCATCGTTTGTATAGTTTTGACTGCCCATATCGCCACCATAAGCCCAATACTTGCGACCCACTTCGTCGGTGACTTCGAATCCCTGGTCAACCCAGTCCCAAATAAAACCTCCTTGCATATTTTTGCTTCCACGAATAATGTCCCAATATTCTTTGAAATTGCCGGAACTGTTTCCCATGGCATGAGCATATTCGCACATAATGAAGGGACGGGTTACTTTTTCCCGGGCAGCATATTCCTTCATATAACGAATCCCAGGATACATGGGACAAACAATGTCAGTGTTTTCTTTTTCGCCGGCTTGTTCAAACTGAACCAAGCGACTCTTGTCACGTCCTTTAATCCATTTGTAAGTTTTCAGAAAAACAGTACCATTACTGGCTTCATTTCCAAGAGACCAAAGAATCACTGATGGAGAATTTTTGTCACGTTCAACCAAACTGATGGTTCGGTCCATATGAGCATCATCCCATTCGGCATGAAAAGCGGGATTGTCGTGTCCGTAGCCCATTCCGTGGCTTTCAATATTAGCTTCGTCAACCAAATAAATACCATATTTGTCACAAAGTTTAATCCAGTCGATATTGTTCGGATAATGACTGCATCGAACAGCATTGATATTGTGTTGTTTCATCATCCGGATATCTTTCATCATAGTAGAAATATCCTGATAATGTCCTGTAATTGGGTTGTGTTCGTGAATGTTAACGCCGTGAACCATTATGCGTTTTCCATTTACCAACAGTTGGCCGTTTTTAAGTTCCACTTTGCGGAATCCAATTTTGGTTGAAACTGTTTCGATAAATTTACCGTTTTCGTCCTTCAATGTTAATATCAAAGCATACAGATAAGGAGTTTCGCTTGTCCACAAGTTTGGTAAAGCAATATTTTTGCTGAAAGAGGATTCTTTTTTGCTATCAGCAGATGCATTTATTTTTATTATTTGATTAAAGATTTCCTTTCCGCCTGCATCAAGCAAAGAAGCTTCAACGAGTCCGGTTTTAGGTATTTTATTGTAGTTGCCAAGTGTTATGTCCACAGACAATGATCCGTTTTTATAGTTTCTGTCCAAATCAGGGTGTACAAAGAAATCTGCAATGCGTACATTTTCGGTGCTGTATAAGAAAACATTGCGGTCAATGCCCGAAATGCGCCAAAAATCCTGGTCCTCGAGGTAGGACCCATCGCTCCATCGATACACTTCAACTGCAATAAGATTTTTCCCTGGTTTTACATAGTTAGTAATATCAAACTCAGCAGGACTTTTAGTGTTTTCTGTATAACCTACTTTTTGTCCATTCACCCAAATATACATGGCAGAAGTTCCTGCTTCGAAATGAACATAAACCCGACGGTTATTCCAACTGGCAGGAAGTTCAAAGTTGCGGCGGTACGAACCGACCGGATTATCTGAATGGTCTATGAAAGGTGGATTTCGCGGAAAAGGGTAAGTTGCATTGGTATAAATTGGAATGCCATAACCTTTCAGTTCCCAATTTGATGGAACCGATATTTCTTTCCAGTTCACCACGTTAAAATCAGGTTTGAAAAAATCCTTGGGACGTTGGTCCGGTGTTGGTGACCATTGAAATTTCCAATTGCCATTTAACGAACTAAACCAGGGTGAAGTTTCGTAAATATCGGCAACGGCAGAGTGTTTATCGGCAAATGGCAGGAAAGTGGAGTGTGCAGGTTCGCGGTTAATTTGAAATACGGCAGGGTTTTCCCAATCATTAACAACCTGTTTTTCCTGTGAAAAGGCCGAAGTGAGCAGTGTTAGAATAAGACTGCTTAAAATTAATTTGATTTTCATGTAAGAGTGGACTGTTTTTATTTTACGTTTTGCTTTATTCTTTTTCGGAGAGTAATTCTCCATTCCTCAAATCAGGAGTCAACTTTGAAGTCCAGCTCAGTTCTAAGGAAGTATCACTTTTAAATGCCAATGGCAAGAAAATATAGGTTGAATTGTGATATTGTTTTCCATCCCAACGATCGCCGACATAAAGATAACTTGTTGTTTTTAGTCCTTCAAGTGGCAAAATAAATGTTGATTGAGAATTAAACGTTGTAGAATTACCTACATTGATAAGCTCTGACCATGGTCCTGAAATTGATTTTGCATACGCATATTTAGCCTGATTAGGTGTCCAACCGGTACAACCCGAAGTGATAAAAAAGTAGTAATCGCCTCTTTTTACCAAAGCGGGTGCTTCACGATGCCCACCAGGCCAAAGTGTTGCCACCTGTACTTTTACATCTGTAAAATCATCGGTTAATTTATACATGATCATATCATAATTCTCGCGGGCTGATGAGAAAAAATAAGCAGATCCATCTTCGTCTTTGTAAAGAGTGCAATCGCGGGACATATTGTTGAATGGCTGAAAACTTTTCAGAAAAGTAAACGGTTTCTCAATATCAGCAGAAACGGCCACTGCTGCACGGGCATAGCTATAATCACGTCCATATTCGTAGTGCATCCACATGACAAATTTTTTCGTTTTTTCATTGTAAATCACTTTAGGACGCTCTATATTTGCCCTGTCGAGTTCAGGATGAGATTGACGGGTCAGTAAATCCCCGCGAAATTCCCAGTTCATAAGATCTTTCGAGCGATAACAGGATACAAAAACACCTTGTTTGCGGTTTTCACCTATCCAATAGTAATAATCGTCCACTTTTATAAATCCACCTCCATGAGCATTTATTGAATTTCCCCGCGTATCGGTAAAATTTTCTCCGTTGGCTATATGAGTTTTAACAGTCATTGATTGTGATTTGGCAGTTAAACTCACACAAATGAATGATGTTACTAAAATAAGGTTTATTAATCTTCGTGTTTTTTGATTTTTCATTTTGATAAAGCCATAAGTTAGAATATGTTTATTTTAGCTGCTTTGGTAAGTTGCAAAATTAAAAAGATTATATTGAACCGAGGTGAATAATTAATTCAATAAAGTGTGAAAACAGACCAAAACAAAACAGCTAAACCGGATAAGTTGGTTTAGCTGTTTTCGAAAATATTTGAATCAGATTTTTTTACTTGTTTTTTATTCTGATTGCATAAAACACCATAGTTTGAGAGAAATAATAAAACGAATTATTACTACCCCAAATGGAAATGGGAATTAGCATTAAATTTTAAAAGGTTTTTTTTCCAGGAATAAACGGTAATCTTTTACTATTCCCTTTGTAATTTTGTCACTACGTGGGAGTATGCGAAAACCTTTAACTTTTATATCTTTTCCCATGTCAATAACAACTTGATGCGGATGATTGGTTTTATCGCCGATTTTTGTTTGCCAAATGACAGATTCCTGAATGTCAAATAATTTATCTGCTCCGTTTGCAGCTTTTGTTGTTTCTTCACTATCAGCAAAAATTACTTTCCAATTAAGTGAAGAAATGGATTTACCATCCTCACCAATCATCTCAAATTCAGCGACTGAAGTGGAAGGGTCATTCGGGTCTTGTGAATTTAGTGCCTCAAAGCAAAAGTAACGACCAGTTGTAGGTTCTTCAAAATTAATAGATTTCCAGCCGTTTACTGCAGGTAGAGTCCCTGAAATAATCGCGTTTAGACCGTTTAGATTTAAACTTTTTGTTGTTTTTCTTGGTTGAGAATCTTCTTTTCCTATTATATCCAAAATAGGGTGATTAAGCCCTGTAATATTTATTGTTGTAGGTTTGTCTAAATCGAAAACGATGATTTCATTCATTCCTTTTTTCAGAAAGCAACCCGGAACACAAAGTGTTTGAGTTGGTCCTATTTTCCAGAAACGCCCCAGATTATGACCGTTTACCCAAACAAATCCTTTGCCCCATGAGCTCATATTCAGATATGTGTAACCAGTTTCTGTCAGTTTGAAAGTGGATTTGTACCAAGCCGGTCCGCTGACTTTCTTTGTTGAATATTTCTGACCGGATTGAAAACTGTAATCAACAGGGAAGTTGTAAACCGACCAGTTTTTTAGATCACTATCCGTTTTTCCATCAGACAAAATAACTTTGTCTGTTATTCCCTTGCGGTCAATGATAGCTTCACCGTAGTTAACACGTCCCATTCCTTCTACCAAAATGTCCAAACGTGTTTTTGATTTTAATATCGGAAGTTCAATGGTGTTCTCGCCTCTTCTGCGGTCCAATTTCCCGATAATTTTTCCATCGAGATAAATTATGGCCCAATCATGAACGTCTTTAATAATCAGTTTTTGCTTGTGTTTGCAAGCTGGTATTTGTTTACGGTAGAGAATTGAACCCCAGCCTTGATTGAAAAATTCCATCGGTTGAATATTCTCAGTTTGTTTTGCAACTGGCAGATTGTCATATAAATTCGCAGTTTGTTTAAAAGTAATGGCCGGAATCGTTATCGTTTTTTCAGGATTTGCCGGAATTTCAGGCAAAACTTCTCCATCTTGTAAATAATTCTTCAGCAAATCGCGAATAGCAAAGAATTTATCTGTTGGGTTTCCCCCTTCATCGATTGGTGCGTTATAATCGTACGACGAGGTCGTTGGAGCAAAAGCCGGTGCATTAGCACCTGCCCATTGTCCAAAAGTAGTGCCTCCATGAACCATGTACAGACTGAATGAGATATTACGATCCATCATATCCTTCAAACTGCCAATGAAGCTGTTTATATCGCGGGTTTCGTGCGCTCTGCCCCATTGATCGAACCACCCCGTCCAATATTCACCACACATAAGCGGTGAAGTTGGATTAACTTCCTTGAATTTACGGAATTGGTCGTCGATATTCGATCCTGCACCAAAGTTTAACGCATTGACAGCTCCATCCAGTCTGTAACGTTGGAAGTTTGAAGACCAGTCACAACGAAGTAATTGGGCTTTGTTAAAACCTGCTTCCCGTAAATTGTCACGCATTATTTCCATGTATTTCTGATCGTCACCCCAGGTTCCATATTCATTTTCAACCTGTACCATTATTATAGGTCCGCCGTTTTGAATCTGAAGCGGAGCAAGTTGTTTGGCAGCTTCTTTCATGTAAATGTTCACTCGTTCCATGAAGAACTCATCCGACCGGCGACGTACTTTCAAATCTTTCTTTTTGAGCAACCACCAGGGCAATCCACCCATGTCCCATTCGGCACAAACATACGGCCCGGGACGAAGAATGCAATACATTCCGTTTTTCTGAATTAACCGAACGAATTCAGCTACATCTTTTTCGCCAGAAAAATCAAATACTCCTTGTTCCTGTTCGTGGTAATTCCAAAACAAATAGATACAAATTGTATTCATCCCCATGGCTTTGGCCATTTTTATTCGGTGTTCCCAATACACTTTTGGAATACGGCTGTAATGAATTTCACCAGCCCGAATGATAAATGGTTTCCCGTTGAGCATGAACTCTTTATTGCCGGCTATAAAGTTGCCGGGTGTCACTTGCTGTGCATTTGTATAACCAACTGCTAAAAGTAACACCAATAAAAAGGATACAATCTGTCTTTTCATAATTCTTTTTTCTTCAAAATCTAACATACAACATCTACTTTTTGCAGGATACTAATTCTGCTTTTTAACCTTATCTTTTTTATTTAGTTTACAAATCTCACCATTTCAGATGCTGCAAGTAAAAATGCCCCAACACCGAAGTTTGCAGTAGAATTAGCATCTACAACCTGACCTTGAATGGCTTTTTCACCTATTGGCTGAACATATCCTACTTTGCCAGTTGGCTGTAGAGCCAATGTCGAAAGGTATTTCCAACCTTTGAGGGCTGAAGGCAAATATGTTTTTTCTTTCAAATATCCATTGTTAATGCCCCAGAGTAAACCATAAGTAAAAAAAGCTGTTCCACTTGTTTCATATCCGGGTGCATGTTTTGGATCGAGCATGCTGCGTGTCCAATAACCCTCTTTCTGTTGGGCTTTCATGATGGCTTTTGCCATTTCTTGATAATGTTTTACAAACAAATCGCGATGTTTGTAATCTTTAGGCATATCTTTCAGCACTTTTGCCAATCCTGCAAAGATCCAACCATCGCCTCGTGCCCAAAAATCTTTTTTTCCATTCGCACTTTTGTGCTGCGGATATACATATTTGGCATCCCGATAGAACAGTTTTGTTTGCCTATCATACATGATGCTTTCGGAATATTTGAAATATTGGTATAATTTGTCCAGATAAATGGAATCTCCTGTTACCTTAAACAACTTTGTCATAACCGGCATTACCATGTAAAGTCCGTCAGCCCACCACCAATAATCGTTTTGCGGTGTCCTAATTTCGTAATTTATTACTTCGAGTGTACGTGCAACTTTGATGCTATCCGGATTTAAATTGTATAAATCGATATAGGTCTGGAAGCAAATTTGCCAATCACCAAACAGTACATGATCAGGAGTTTCTCCGTATTTATATTTCCATTTCGATTTATCATTTGACTTAGCACCTTTCCATTCGTTTTGTTCTGCCCATTTTTCTGAGTACTGACGGAAAGCTTCATTTCCGGTTACAAAATAGGCTTCCATGTTTCCTGTATGGTATGCCGCATTGTCCCAAAAGGGATTTCCCAGATCGGAATGACCCGATTGCCAGTAATTATTTACTTTCTCAATTGTATTTATAAGTTCGGCTTTTTCAGGTACTTTTAGAACTGCAAAAGTAGCTTCAAAAAAAGATAGAAATAATAATATAGTATTGAAAAGTTTCATTACAAGTTGTTGTTTATTAGAGTTTTAATGTTTAATATAAATTGCGTTACTTTCTCTTTTTTTGTGGAGAATAAGGTTTCTAACCTGAAATGATTTGATCATTACAAAAGTACATTGACTAAAATTATTGCTGGTATATAATTCGTTCAATATGGTGGAGGATATTTGAAATTGAAATTTATTGCCTCAAAAATTGATCTTATCAATTCACTTTGTAAAACATTATCCAATGCGTAAAAGATGGCAATGATAGTCCACCAGATACCTGAATGAATAAGTACTCATAATTGAATCTATTTTCACCTGTGTTTGCTTCTAAATGCTGTATTTTTGTTCCTTGAAAATAGTGCTCATGAAGTTTTACTGAAAATAAATCAAAGAAGCTCCCGAAACGCGTTGTTCCCGTTATTCTGAAATCTTAAATTGCAGACATATGAAACTAAAATTTTTACCGGTATTTTGCCTGGTTATTCTAATTATTGGAATAAGCAGCGTAAACGTACAGGCGCAAAACCTCTCCCTGAATATCACGAAAGTTGATCTTACGGAAAGAAATATTCAGTTGAGTTTATTGAAGAAGATAACTTTTGTTGGATCTGATATGGTGCTTAATTATCAGGCAGGGAATGCCGAGAATGTAAGTATTTCGTTGATCCAAAGAATTATGTTCAGCCCATTTACAGCTTTGAGTAATGCTTATGAGGATAATAATGCACTAGTAGTGTATCCAAATCCATCCTCTGACTTTGTAATTCTTAAAAATTTGTCAGAAAGTTCCAAAGATGTTGTTGTTGTTTATTCAATAAATGGAATTAAAATAATGGAAATTCCTCTTTCAGATAAAAAGATTGATATAAGTCATTTAATAAAAGGAATTTATTTAATCAGAGTCAATAATCAGGTATCCAAATTCACGAAACTATGAAAAAATATTTACTAATTCTGATCAGTGCTATATTCATTATCAGCATTTTTGCCGAAAAAACACTGAATATATTCAAACCGGACTTGTCGATAAGTAATATCTATTTATCATCCATTGATACCTTGAAATTTAGCAATAACAATACACAACTGGATGTTTACATGAAAGATAAATCTGTTGTCAATGTGCTTGTTTCATCAGTGGATAGTATGACATTTACTGATAGCGTTTCTAAAACATTGCCCGTTGTTTCAACTTTAGCAGTAACTTCTATTTCGTACACAACAGCGCTTTCCGGATATACAATCAGTTCATTAGGCGGGACATCCATACTTGAAAAAGGAATTTGCTGGAGTACAACTGCTAATCCGGTCACTTCCGATAATAAGATTGTTTCAAGTACAGTTACTTCAACTTCAAGCTTAAATCTTACCGGTTTAAATGCCGGTTCAATAATTTATATTCGGGCATTTGCAACAAATGCAGGAGGAACTGCATATGGTAACCAGGTAACATTTAGTACTTTGAGTTATACTTTGCCGGTTGTTGAAACTACTTCCGCCTCTTACAACTATAGTACCAATAAAGCAACCTGTGTAGGTAAGGTTAGTAGCAATGGTGGTTGCGGTACCTTGCTGGAGCGAGGTGTATGTTGGTCAACAACAAAAAATCCGACTATAATTGACAGTAAGTATCCCAATGGTTTTTCAATTGGTTCATTCTATGCTTTTATGTCCAATTTAAACTTAAATTCAACTTATTATGTTCGTGCCTATGCCACTAACTGTATAGGAACTGCATATGGTGCCCAATTGGTTGTGAAACCATTGATGGGGAACGTGACCTATACAATGGGGTTTGATTCTCTGACATATCCGGAACCTTATCGATTAATAAAAATTGCAGTGGATAGTGCTTGTTTATATTATAATCGGTATACAACATTTTCGCATAATATATGGATTGCTTATAGTCCAGGCGTACCTACTGCAGAAGCCAGTTATCACGGTCAGGTAGCATTTGGATCAAACACAACGTATATGTGGGTTGGAACAGCCATGCACGAGTTTGCACACTACTTTGGATCCGGAACAACAACGGTTTGGCAGGGTAAACTTGTTAGCAATGTTTGGCAGGGAAGCGTAGCAGCTGCACTTTTATTAAGTGCAACCGGTGAAACGCTGAAGGGTGATTCACAACATTTCTGGCCATATGGTATAAATTATAAATCAGAGATAACCGCTTTAGGTGGTCAGACGGCTCAGGAAAACGGACTGGCACTGCATGCAAAACTGGCAAAAGCTATGATTGTTGACGACTGTAGATTGCCTGTAAGCTGGTAAATAATTCAATAAATCTCCCATTGTTTTAGTTAACAATGGGAGACTCGTTTTTAAGTAGACTTTTGTCCACACATAAGGCATGAATATCCACCATTATGTTTTGCAATTAATAGATAAATCTAACCCTGTATTGTAGCTTTGTGGATGAGATAATAATCGTTTTAATTCTAAAATTATGTTTTTAAAATTCCGTCACCTTTTCATTTTCTTAATGTTATGCTCTGTGTTTCAAATTCAGGCACAGCCAAAACTCACGCTCGATTTGAACCATAAAGGAATGGCCATTAGCCCAACCCATTATGGAATATTTTTTGAAGACATTAACCATGCAGCAGATGGAGGACTGTATGCTGAATTGATTCGGAATCGTTCGTTTGAAGATGCTGCCACACTTGATTATTGGACAACATTCAATCAAACAGGGGCTGCAGTCAGTGCTTCCATCGAAACAGTAAGCCTATTGAATACCGCTCAAACACAAGCATTGAAACTAACTGTGACCAGTGCTTCTGCCACAGCCAGAACAGGAATATACAACCCCGGTTTTTGGGGGATCAATGTGGTGAACGGAAGACAATACAAACTTACTTTCTTTGCAAAGTGTGATGCCGGTTTTACAGGGAATGTCACTGCCTCGCTTGAAAGTAGTAGCTCCATAAAATATGCGCAGGCAACAGTTACCGGATTGACAAACGGTTGGCAGAAATATACTTGCATACTAACTGCTTCGGGCAATGATGCAAGTGCCCGATTTGTACTGTCAACCACATCAACTGGAACTATTTGGTTTGATGTGGTTTCACTATTCCCACCGACTTTCAATAACCGCGAAAATGGTTTGCGCCCTGATTTAGCCCAATTATTGGCTGATATGAAACCAAAATTTATGCGTTTCCCGGGTGGATGTTTTATAGAAGGTGATGTTCTTGCTAACCGTTTTCAATGGAAAAAAACTATTGGGAAAATTGAGGAACGTCCCGGACATTACAATTTATGGGCATACAGAACTTCTGATGGAATGGGTTACCATGAGTTCCTGCAGTTGTGTGAAGATATTAATACTGCACCTTTATATGTTGTAAATGTAGGACTTGCCCATAATGATAATCAACCTTATACTGCCTTGACGGACTATATTCAGGATGCATTGGATGCAATTGAATATGCTAACGGTGCTACAACTACAACTTATGGGGCATTACGGGCAGCAAATGGTCATCCGCTTCCGTTTAATCTCAAATTTATTGAAATAGGAAATGAAAATTATTCCGGTGATAATTACGGAAATCGTTATTTGCAATTTTACAACGCTATTAAATCAAAATATCCTGATATAAAATGTATTGGTAATGTGGCTGCCTGGGGAACTGATAGCCCGACATGGACTTTTTCAAGTCCTGTCGATTTAGTTGATGAACATTATTATCGCAGCCCACAATGGTTTATTAATCAATACAATAAATATGATACCTATAGTCGGAATGGTCCGAAAGTTTATGCCGGTGAGTATGCTGTGACTTCAGGTTGCGGAAACGGAAATATGATTGCAGCACTTGGAGAAGCAGTTTATATGGCTGGTATGGAAAAGAATTCTGATATTGTTCCAATGAATTCGTATGCACCCATTTTTGTGAACCTGAACGACCGTAAATGGAACCCGGATATGATTCAGTATAATGCGTCCACGGTCTTTTGTACACCGTCCTATTATGTGCAGAAATTATTTGCAACGAACATCGGAACCGTAAACATTCCAATAAAAGACTCTTTAAATGTAAAAGTCAATGCAATTAACGGCTCTGTTGGATTGGGGACGTGGTCAACTAAAGCTGATTATTCAACATTATTAGTAAAAAACAGTCTGGGCACAACATTGTTTTCCGAGTCATTTGCCTCAGGCGCAAACTGGACGCCGGGAACAGGTAGCTGGGCTGTGACAGGCGGAATATATTCCCAAACGGCTACTTCAACAGACTGTCGATCAATATCAATACCGGTGATTGCTGATTCAGTATATACCTATTCGGTTAAAGCCCGCAAAGTGAGTGGGAGTGAGGGATTCCTGATTGTTTTTGGCTACAGGGATAGTAATAATTACTATTGGTGGAATATTGGTGGCTGGGGAAATACGAAACATGCCATAGAGCAATGCGTAGATGGCTCAAAAACTGTTGTAGCAACGGCAAGCGGTAGCATTACAACCAATACGTGGTATGATATCCGTATTGAGGTTTCAAAGACTCAGGTATTATGTTATTTGAATGACGTGCTAATTCACACTTTGTCAAATGCTACTTCGTCATTTCTTTATACTGCTGCTTCATTGGATGAACAAAGTAAACAATTGTATGTCAAAGTAATTAATCCTTCAAACACGGATGTTACTTCGGCTTTAAAACTAAATGGTGTATCACCCGGTAAAATAGATGGTTATGCAACGGTGCTGACATCGATGGGGGCATTGGATGAAAATACATTGGCACAACCAACTAAAATAATACCGGTTACAGCATTTATTGATTCTATTGGAAATGCCTTTAATTATACATTCAAGGGCAATTCGGTGACGATTTTAAAATTGAATACTGGAATTCAAACTGCACTGCCAACATTAAAAAAAAAAGATAACCGACTGACAGTTTATCCAAACCCGGCCAGGAATTCTATTTTTGTTAAGGGGGATGATTCCGGAACTATTCTACTAGAAATCCGTAGTTTGATTGGTCAGGCGATATTGTCAAAAAAAGTACAATCAGAAAATAAAATAGACATATCCACGCTTAAATCGGGTGCCTACATTGTAGTTGCAAGCCAGGGGAAAAATACCTGCTCGGTACAAATGATAAAAGAATAAGAACGAACATGATTTTTACTCACTTTTTTTCAATAGATTTAATGAAAATTTCAATGATGAAACACTTTCAATTCTCAAAGATGCAATTTCCAACCAGGCTGATTGCTCTGACCTTGCTTTACTTGTCACTAAATTCTGCAATGTGCTTCGCCGTGGATTCATCTTTGAAATTACACTATATTTTTAATAGTTCAGTACTTGATTCAGTTCCAGATAATTCCGGTAATGGTTATAAAGCATCTTTGAAAAACGGAGCTGTCGTAAAGCCAATGGGTCGGTTTAATGTGCTCGATTTAGGTTCTCTCAATGGTTATTTGGATATGACCTCCAAGCCGGGAGTAATAATCAGTACACTTGCCGATTTCACCATGTCTCTGTATGTATATGTTGATGCATCGGTAAATGTTACTTCGGCCGGTAATTTTATCTGGACTTTTGCAAATTCGGCTGATATGACCGCAACAGCTAATGGCAATATGTTCTTATCTGCAATCGCAACGCGGTATGCAATTTCTAAGACTAACTGGTCAAATGAAAAATCGGTAAGTCAGGGTGTGGCCTTAACAAAAGGGAGCTGGCAGCATATAACTTATACACAATCCGGAACGATAGGAATACTCTATGTTAACGGTGTTCAAGTGAAAACCGGAACTGTTTCAGTCAAACCATCTGATTTAGGTGCAACTACTAATAACTATTTGGGAAAATCGTGCTACGTTGGTGATGCTTACCTCAAAAATTCATTATTGACTGATTTTCGCGTTTATAACAGAGTACTTTCCACAATTGAAATTACAGGTTTAGCTTCTTCAAAAGTGGGGTTGGATAGTGCTCTTGCAGTTCAACAACTGGCAGTTGCAAAGTCGCAGTTAGTCGTAAGCGGATTAGATGCCACGATTAGTAACCTCACACTTCCAACGGATGGTGGAAATGGTATTGTTATATCCTGGATTTCTGCTAATCCGGGTGTAATTAATAATACGGGGGCTGTTACTCGTCCGGCAGCCGGCGCAAGTGCTGTAGAAGTAAAACTTACAGCTACATTATCAAAAAATGGAGTAACTGACACGAAAGAATTTACAGCCAGTGTAGTACCATATTATACGGATAAAATAAGTGCTCAAAAAGATTCAGCAAATTTAACTGTCCCGGGCAATCTGAATCTACTCCGAACAAATATTGTGTTATCAAATACAGGCATCGAAGGATCTACAATAATATGGAGTTCGGATAAATCATCGGTTCTGTCAAGTAATGGAGTCATTGTTAATCGTCCGGTTAAAGGGAGTGGCAATGCTAAAGTAATACTGACTGCAACAATTAAAAAGGGTTCAGTAACAATTGCAAAAACCTTTATTGTAAACGTGGCCGAAGACGAAGGATTTTCAGCATATCTATTCGCTTATTTTACCGGAAACAATATTACTCAGGAAGCCTTTCGGTTTGCGTTAAGCGACGATGGCTTTGTTTATAAAGCATTGAATGGCAATAATCCGGTGATTAATTCGGCAGATGTCAGTTCTTCCGGTGGAATCCGTGACCCGCACATTTTACGTGGACAGAATAACGATTATTTTATGGTAGCTACCGATATGGTTTCAGCCCTTGGTTGGAGCTCAAACCGCGCTATGATATTGCTTAAATCAAACAACCTTACTGACTGGACTTCAACCGTGGTTAATATCCCAACTACATACTCCCAGTATGCAGCAGCCGACCGCGTTTGGGCTCCCCAAACCATTTACGATCCGGCAGTGGGGAAATACATGGTTTACTTTGCCATGAGGCTTGGAGGTTCCGATTATGATAAAATCTATTACGCGTATGCAAACAGTACGTTTACAGCTCTTGAAAGCGCTCCAAAACTATTGTTTGACAATAACGGACTATCAACTATAGATGCCGATATCGTTGCTAAAGAAGGGCTTTATTATTTGTTTTTCAAAACAGAAGGCAATGGGAACGGTATCAAGAAAGCTGTTTCATCTACTTTAACGGGTGGATACGTGTTAAGTGACAGATACTTACAGTCAACAACTAATGCTGTGGAAGGTGGTTGTGTATTCAGAATGTATAATTCGGATAACTGGATATTAATGTACGACATGTACACCAGTGGAGCATACCAATTTACAACAAGCACTGATTTGACAAACTACTCTGTAGTGCCAAACACTGTTTCATTTGATTTTACACCACGTCACGGTACAATTATACCAATAACAGCTGCCGAGAAACAAGCTTTAAATGCCAGGTGGGGCGTTGCGGCTGTCATTTCCGAAAATAAATCCTTGCCTTTTTCCATTTCTCCAAACCCGGCAACCGTTTTTTTGAACGTAACTATCAGTAATGACCTTGAACAAGGTGCTAAACTGAACATCTTTGATTTCAAAGGAAACAGGTTATTCGAGAAAAACGTTACTTCCACAACCCAGAAACTTAATATCTCGATGTTGAAAAAAGGGATCTATCTGCTTGGTTATTCTACCGGAAGTGGATTGGTTTCGTCAGCCAAATTTATTGTAAACTGATAATTTAAATAACAATAATAATCCGTCCATCTATTCCAAAGTTAATTTTAACTCTGGATTAGATGGACTGACTAATTTGTATATTCTCGTCGCTTCAACCTGGAAAGAAGTGTTTTTCATGCACCCCATAGTAAAAACACACTACTGATAAAGTAATAAGCTAAGTAATTGGAACAATTAAATATCTTATTTTAAATGCACGAGAATAGATTAATACATGCATTTTTAGAAATTAATTTCAAAAAATGCATGGAATATGTTGATCTTATTATTTTTGTGTTCCCTTTTTTTGAATTTCAATCCAATTGAACTTGTTTTACTTCCGTTTTAGGTATAAAGAGGAATCATAGAGAGTTCAGTGAGGGTTGAGAGAGGGTTAGGAGAGGTTTACCTCATTGAACCCTCACTGAACCCTCACTGAACCCTCAACCAACCCTCAACCAACCCCCTCTGAACCTAAACTGTCTGAAGGTGAATTTAAAACCTGAGGCTGTTCAAAAACTTATTTTCGTTAGAATATTACATCTTTAATTACGACTTTGTATTTGTCTCATTACTATGTTGAAATACATAAGTTTAGCTTCTAAAACATTAGTTTGATACTTAGATCGAGGGTCACTTAATATTTGCGATTATTACATGTTTTAAATGCTCAGCATTGTATTTATTAGCGACATTGTGTTGTATTTGTTTATACATAGATTTTAAAATTTATTCATCTATCTGATTGTTAATTTTGGAAGACTTTATATTCCATCCTCACAAAAGAGATTGTTGTTATCTCAATAAATATATATACCTTTGAAATATAATCTGATAATTATTGTTAATATGAATAGAATAAAACTTTTAATTTTCGTCCTGTTTGCTTTATTATGCACTAACGTTCGATCTCAAGTGCATATATCAAATGCTGGTTACAAGCTGGTTTTCAGTGAAGAATTTGACAAAAATGGCAAACCGGATTCTGCTGTCTGGAATTTTGAATATGGTTTTGTTCGAAATAAAGAATTTCAATGGTATCAGGAAAATAATGCCTATGAAAAGGATGGTGTATTGGTCATAGAAGGCAGAAAAGAAAAAATTAAAAACCCGGCTTATGATGCTGAATCTAATTCATGGAGGAAAAACAGGGAATTTGCAGAATACTCTTCAGCAAGTATAAACACAAGAGGGAAAAAAGAATTTTTGTATGGCAGATTTGAAATCAGGGCAAGAATTGATACAGCCATGGGACTTTGGCCAGCCATCTGGACCCTGGGTGTAAACCGAAACTGGCCTGGAAACGGAGAAATTGATCTAATGGAATCTTATCCTGTGAATGGCATACATTACATTTTAGCAAATGTACTATCGGTTGATGAGAAAAGTTCACTTCAAAAATGGCATTCTATAAAGACCCCTCTCAGTAAGTTTCTTGAAAAAGATAAACACTGGCCGAAGAAATTTCATATCTGGAGAATGGATTGGGATGAGAAAGCAATCAGATTGTACCTGGATAATGAGATTTTAAATGAGACTTTGCTAACTACAACTATTGGCCCTGATGGTTTTCAACCTTTTAATCAACCCCATTATATATTATTAAATCTGGCCATTGGAGGTGACAATGGAGGAGATCTGACATATACTAAATTTCCTACAAAATATGAAATTGATTATGTACGAGTATACCAAAAAAAGTAATTTTCTATCAGTGTAGCTAAGTCTGTCCAAATCTGCTTTAACATACTGTTTGATGAACTTTAAACGTGAAAATAAATTTTTTATTACAATAATATTGTTTAAGACAAACCTATTAGAAATGCTGTTTACGTAAATGTATTACAGATCCCTAGATTGATTGATTATCAATCAATCAGGAAAGTTTAGCTTTGTAATTTCAGCATCATTTTACCACTAATTTACTTGTAAATACCTTATTTGTTCCGGTAGTCAGCTTTACAAAGTACAGCCCGCTTTGGGAGATGCCATCAATCTGTAATTGAGATGTTGTTGGATGCACTTCTTTAATAGTTTGACCCAACGAGTTTAGAACCTGAACTTTGGAATGTGCCAGATCATTTCCTGTAAGGTCATAATTTATAAGAATTATTGAGGATCTATCTGACGGATTTGGATAGACCGAAACTAAAGGCGTATTTAAGTTGGCTAATGCCGTATTTGTATTTGCCTGTATCTTCACAATTTCTGTTGGTGTTAACACAATGTTGTAAAGCATAAAATCATCAAGTTCGCCAACGAAGTCAACATTACTTGAAGCTACAGAAGTATCCCACCACTGTGTTCGTCCTATGTAGTTGCGTGTGTTTGAACTAATAGCAGTCAACTGCCAGGGTTCATAGGTAATGGTAGTGGCACTGGCAGTTTCAATACCATTCACGAAGATTTTAGTGGTTTTTGTTTTAGCATCAAAGGTCATAGCTACTTTTGCTTCCACTCCGGCAGTAAGAGCTGTTGAGGAGTTTATCAGGATGGTTGTTCCACTGTTGTATTTTAATCCAGCCGTAAGAACGCTTGCTCTTAAAAGTATACTGTTGGTACTGGCAGAACCAAAATCATAGATGCGGGGTGCTCCAGTTAGGCTTGCCGGTTTTATTTTAGCCAAAAAGGTACAACTGCGTAAATTGTTGAGGATTCCATTTGGCGCTGTGGCATAACCATTGGTGGTAAAACCGGCTGCTGTATTAGCTGTCAGGTCCAATGTTCCATTTACCACAGCATTTCCATATACAGTTGCATCGTTTCCGTTACCTGATTTATCTGCAACATATTTCACACCATTGGTAGTGTAAAGGTCAGCACCATCAAAAGTATACGAAAAAACTTTGTTGTTATCTAAATTGCGTGGATATACGGTTATGTCAAAGGTCTTTGATACACCATTGGCAGTAGCTGTCAATGTCATTGAAGTGGCTGTTGTTGGGAATGTAACCAATCCGGATGCAGCTACCACGGATGTATTGCCCGACGTCCAAACAATGGCATTTCCTGCAGCGCTGGTTGCAGGAAACACAATGTCTGTGTATATGTTCCGGGGGATGCTGAGTGCATCCAGTTCCACTTCCTTAGTCAGGGTGCTGCTAAAAGTATATGCCAGACTTGTTTCAGTAAGTTTTTTAACTTCTCCCTGAGTCAGTGAACGGTTATAAATGCGGCAATCTTCAACCCAACCGGTGAAACCACCCAGGGTAATATCGCTCAACGTTAGGTCAGTCACTTCAATTACCTGGTCGATAAGTCCGTTGCGGTATACTTTCAACACTCCGTTTTCATACGTAAGTGTGAGATTGAAATACTTCAGTTTGGTGGGGGAGTACCAGATACCACCCGTACCACGAGCCGTAGTTTGCCATACGTCCGAAGTTCCAAGCAGGTTAGTACTGTTGTAAGTTGTTGTACCAATGGTAACGTACGGTTTTACGGTGAAACCATTCAATCCGTAAGTAAGATTACCCATTTTCAATATAGTCCCGCTATAAGCTCCTTCGTAAATGTATGGAGTGAGCGAAACTGAAAATGCTGATGAATTTGAGGCAGTAAGCGTTGCGTAGGTATCTTTGGTAGAAACCAACACACCACCCGTTGTGCGGGCAGTTCCGGTAATAGTGCCACTAAAATCTTCGTTCATCAATAATCCGTTTGCCAAATCAATATTATCGCCAGGCAAAGCAAAATCAGAGTGAATGGCTGTTGGAAATCCTTTGGGTTGCGAGGAACTGACAATCCAGTCGTAGTAATTACCGTGCATCCAAACCAACCTTAAAGGAGAACCTGTCGAATTCTTAACCAAAAATGGCCGTATATTATTCAACGTAGAATTAGTTGTTATCTGTTCAGTGGCTGTAATCGCACCGGTTGTTCCAATAGTATATTTCATAATTTCATACACCGTTCCCGAAGTTCCTACTACCGGAACAGAGCAATAAACGATATTGGGATTTGCATCATCAATCGCCATACCGCCACTGTAGCACAATTCCAGTCCGGCTGTCTGGTGGAATTTACCACCACCATTAGCCAGAAATGTCTTGCGCCAGGCCGAACCTGTCCATTTGGCATAGTAATAATTGTGCGTCAGTTTATCATTACTGATTTGTACCATGGCAATTACCGGCAAATTATCTGTGTCAAGTGTGGTTTGCCACACCCAGTCACGTTGATCGGCAGGCATATCTACCATAGCATTCGGATAGCTGGCCGGGTAAGTTGTTTTGTTTACATTGTGCGGTCCGTTGGCAATGGTCGAAAGAACCGTTCCTGTAATGTCTTTAAGCTGGAGTGAGTTTATGTCCACATAATTATAATAAACATAATTGGGGTATTCATTATCGGGGTGCCCAGTGGTGTAAGTCAGGTATAACTTATCTTTCCCGTTCGAAGTGTATTTGCAATATGGACGTGCCCCGGTGGATTGTACCATCTGGTAAGGACCCCACACAATACTCAGGTTGTCCTGGGCATCGGGAACAGAGAGTTTTGCAATAGTCGGATGCCAGTTGATGCCACGCCAGCAAAGATAGATATGCGTAGGATCATCGGATAAGATAAACGGCGATGGATAAGTTGTATTATCAACTGTTACTATTTTCATTTCAGCACCAAGACTCGTAATATCACCCGGCTTTTTCGAAATGCGGTAGTAGAAACAAGCTTCGTCGGTATGCCTTGAATAGAAAAGCATAACCCGTTCGTCAGGCAAAATAAGGAAAGAGGGATTGTCATGGTCATCCGGTTGAAAGTAGGAGCGTATCAATACTTCGTTATTCTTTCCTGTGAGGAAATTATGTTGTGTAGCCTTGATAGATCCATGAACATCAATAGATCCAATGTACGTACTATTGATGGTTCCTGCTTTATTTTCGTAATGAAGTGCGCGTGGGTCGGCAAACCAACACCAGGCACCTTCGGGTGAAACTACATTTCCTTCGTAAACTGCACTTGTTGATGCCAAAGTGTTACTACGTACTACTGAATTCGTTCTTCCAGCTATTGCCACTACCGGCAATAAGAGTAATACTGCCGACAGAAAAAAGCAATTTGTAAATAGTGTGATTTTGTTTTTCATTGATTCGAATTGTGAGAGTTCTATAGTTATTTAAGTCGAATTATTCAGGAAACAAATATAATGAGTAATTCTGTAATAAAAGAGGAGAATAAAGTCAAAGTGGATAGAAAAAAAGACTTTCTCAAAACAACATTCAAGTTTGTTTCTTTTTGTATTAAATGCAAAAGCGGCTATCTCAATATAATGAGATAGCCGACTTACATAACTTATTAAACTCTATTTATTTTACACTTATTACTTTAAATATCTTTGTAACATTATTACTATTCACTTCAACAAAGTAAACGCCGGTTGAAGGTAATAATACAACTTCTCTTGATGAGCTTGCAACTTTAGCAGTTACAATTCTTCCTGCAACATCGAACACTCTGATACTTCCGGTTTTTCCAACCAATGACACATTTACAGTTCCATCTGTTATTGTTGGATACACAGCAATTTCACTGTTGCCTAAGTTTGCAGATCCTGTTGATACATCTTTTTTGAATTTCAATACTATGACATTTTCGCCTTCAGCTATAGTCACATTTTCAATCGAAGTGTTATCATAGTTATAGTTATACCCACCAAATGAAACTACATCTTTATCGGTTGTAAGCGCAGCATATGATTTTCCGATAGTTAAGTAATTCGCTAAGCTGGTTCCCCATGTTGCTGTGTAAACACGGTCAGTTTTTACAGAAGTATTAACATCATCAACATCTACATATTTTACACGAACTGTAGGTTCAGTGACTTCATACATTTCGTAATTATCAATATAGACACTATCTGTTCCGGTAGTACGTTGGAAGAATACACCTCCTGCACCAATAGTAGCTGTTTTAAATGTAAAGTCAGCAGTTTCCCAGGCATCATTGGTTGATGAATTATAAACATCAACATCAGCTGTGTTGCCAATCAGGAACAATCCGAATTTTGCAGTATGTCCGGCAGGAACAAATATTTTAGCTTTTGCACGATACGTTTTGTTTGAAGCAATTGCAGTACCACCGGCAACAGAAGCATCTAATGATCCTCCAAAAGCTTTTATACTACGTTCTCCACAAAAGGACTTAACTTCACTAATTGCGACATTACCCCAACCACCGAATTTTGTACGATCATTACAATATGGATCAGCAATAAGGTTAGCCCGATCAGTATATAACGGAGAATTAAAACATGCAGCATCGCCAGAGAGGGCATTCACTGAGATTGATTTAGAAAGTGAACCAGCAGCTATTGAAATTAAAGCATTTTTCATGGAAGCAGTGCCCGTAAATTGAGCAGTGATTTGAACTCCATCCTGTGCTTCAGAAGCAGTCATACTTGTTTTGCTCAATGTGATACCTTCTGGTGCAGAAAGAGTAACACCTTCAGTTAGGAATGCACCACTCACATTGAAAGTTTTAGATGTGTTTTTATCATCAAATAAGAAGCTGGATTGAGAAACAGTCAAAACTTTTTGTTCTCCAAGAAAACCAAGCGTAAAGTCATCTGCCGAGAACCAGGTACCTGACCATGCAGAACCTCCTGTGAAAGCGGCGCTTGTGCTGACGCCAAGTGTCAGAGTATTATCAAGTACAGCTGCATCAACAGTTATTGTACTAAAACCATTTCCTAAAGTGCCACCTGCGGCAGCATTGTTGATGATTTCTGTGCGGTAGGCTTTCCCGGCTGATTTAGCCACTAAATAAGAACCGGCGCCTGAAGTACGAGCCGCAAATGATAATCTGTAAGTTCCATTAGGAATTCCGGTTATTGTTTGTTGAGCGGTGTAAAGCATTGAACCTGCTGTTCCATTGTATGAGTCTAAATAACGGTTCGTAGAAACCAACGAATAATGCTGACCTGTAGCCGTGAATGTGTTTCCGGTACCTTTATCAACTGTCCAACCTTTTGGAATTGTTGAATTACCAGGTCCTTCAATCGTCGGATTTGCCAATAAACCAGTCATATCATATGTATCGCCGGTTGTGAAATTAATTGCTAAATTCTCCGGGGCATAAGCTGTTCCGGCTAAAAAAGTGGCAGAAGAAGCTCCGGTAATTCCCGGGGCAGTTACAGTAACCGTTCCTTTTACTAATGCAATATAATCTATTTGAGTTAATGGATCAGTACCGGCGCTTGAAGTATTATATGTGGTATTCTTAAATGTGAAATAAGCTGTTCCACTTACAGTTGCCGGAGTTTTTATTATTGTTGAAAATGTTCCAGCTGCGGCAACACTACCTCCAAGAACTAAGGAATTGTAATCATACTCCATTCCACTAGTGGTAGTTCCTAATCCTACGTTAAAAGTCGCTGAGGCATTCGAACAAGTAAGTTGACGAACAATAACTTTATAAGAAGCATTAGCTTCAATTGCAGAACTTATTGGTTGTGCAAAATAATTTGTATTTGCGCTTCCTCTCCAAACACATTCATATATACCATTAAAGTTTCCTGCAGTAGCACTAGAAACTCTAATACCTGCCGAAGCCGCAACTATTACATTTGTAACCCATGGTGTTCCAAAATTATAATTCGTGCCTCCAACCAATGTACCCGGAGTTTCAAAACTAGAATTTTGTAACAAGTTATTTACATTTGTAGCTGCATCTGCGTCTGTAATGGCAGGATAAGTAATTGTTACCGCTGGAGTAAGTGTTGTTTTGTATACATTTGCTTCATATACATAAACTAAACCTTTTTTTTGAGAAAAACGAACAGTACCATTAGTTGTTGGCGTGTACGTATAAGCACCTCCGGCAATTGAAATTTGTGTTCCTACTGTGCCTTGAACTTCAAGAGTATAATCTCCTTCAATAGGTGTAAAAGTTGATAAGTTTGCAGACGAACCATTTAAGTTCTGTAAGGCAGGTAAATAGGGAATAACTGCAGCACGCGCTGAAAATGCATTCAGCAAAACGAAAAACATAAGGAATGACCTTAAAAATAGTAACTGTTTTTTCATGATGTAATTGAATTAAAGTATTATTATTTGAATTAAGAATTTGTATAAAAAAAAAGAATAAATTGATTGTACAAAAATAGAGGTGAAGAATGAAAAAGCGGGTGAAAAAAGAGTCAATAAAGAAGATGATTTGCCCAATAACCTTTATTCTGTACAATTTAAGTAGTTTACCTAACTCTTTGCATGAAACTAAGTAAAAAAAAAAGGCTGTATCACTTTTGATACAGCCTCATCTTTTTTATTCTCAAAGAACTTATTTTACTAATTTTTGAGTCACTGTCTTGTCATTTAGGGCAACTTTAACCATATACATTCCTGAAGGAAGATTTGCTTTCAGCACCACATGATTCGCTCCCGCTTCTAACATCGTTTTTTCATATGCAACCATCGCACCCTGAACATTATATACTGAAATAGAAGCTGCAGTTGTTTTAGTGGAATTGATTTCTGCAACAACTTTATTGTTATTGGCATACACCTTAACCTGCCCGGACGATATTACATTTGCTACTGCTGTAGCTGATGGATCTGCTGTTTTAGTCAGAGTCATATCATCCAAATAGATAATGAAATTAACTCCGATAAATGCAGACGCTTTTTCAAAAACCATTGAGCAGGTATCACTCAGTGCCACGAAAGAAACAGATCCTGTAGAAATCGGTTGAGCAACAGTAATATCAGCAGGAACAGTTGTTTTGAACCAGGTTCCGCCGATTGCCTGTGTTGAATCCCCAATGTTTTGAGGCACCGCATACACGTTTATTTGTGCATTAGCAGCTCCACTGTTGGACTGTTTATAGTTGAAATCAAATCGATAAGAAGCTCCGGGCACTAAGTTTTTTATTTTTGTACCAATATAATTATATGAAGCAGCATCGCCCAGATAACGAAGTAGCATGCAGTTTGTACCGTGTGATTGATATCCATTATTCGTCATTACACGTGATGTTGCCGCTCCGCCTAAGGACACTCCCAAATCGTTTTTCCATTTTCCCAGTGGTGCAGCATCTGTATTCCCTAATTCAAAACCACCATCAGTAACGCCATTAATTATTAAAGGAGTTGCATATACATAAATTGTTTTTGACAACGTACTGCCACTGATAATTCTGATAGTATCAATTACCAGTGATGTTTTGTTATAAGTCGCCATAACAGAATCTCCACATTGGGCATTGGCGGCAGTGATTGTTGTTTTATTTAATGTAACACCTGAAGGGGCACTCAATGAAATGTCATTTACAAGAGCATTCCCACTTACGAAGAATTTCTTTGTGTAAATGGAATCATTTAATTTCATTGAAGTTTGTGATACACTAAGAATCTGGGCTGTACTCAGATTTAAAGACAAATTGCCTAAACCGATCAGGCCTCCACTGGGGTTCAAACCTGCAGTTTGTGTAACCTGAATGTAATAAGTGCCGGTTGTAGGTACGCTAAAGCTTAATGAAAAAGGATAAAGAATGTTCTTTGTATCTGAAGGTGGAGTAACTGATGTTGTTGAAATAATATTCCCTCCTGATGGAGCATCTGTTACAGCAAATTTATAAGTAGGTCTTGTAGCATTATTCCACCATTCATAATATCCATTAAATGTATATGCACTGCAGCCGTTTAAAGTAATCCCTGTTTGTGTAGTTGATGTACCATCACCATGACCTAATGACAAAGTCGAACCGACATAAGTACCATCCCATCTGTACAGGAACACACGACCCGTATAACTGCCACCGGTAGATAATGTGTGAGTAACATCCATAAAACGCACCCCTGCACCATTGGCTGTTCCCCATGCAGTAGTTGCAAAAGTAGATGCCCAACCCCATTTATTAGCTTCTGAATTAGTAGCTGTTATTCCATTTCCATCCCAACCTGCAAGCAGATTTTGTGAATTTGCCGGAAGAGTACTCCATAGGGCAGCTACCGTAATAATTAAAGTAAAGAGTTTTCTCATAATAAATATTTTAAGTGATTAATAATTTTATGTGTTTTTTTGTTAGCAAATATATATCTTATTCAGATAATCAAGGTTGAAAAAAAAGTCAATTAAGAAGACAATTCATTTACAGAATATGATTTCATTGTAGTAACTTATCAATCGAAGCCTTCTTTTACTTTAATGTAACTTCAGATTCTTTGAAATAGAAATCCCACATTTGTTTTCACAAACGTGGGATTCACTGTAAATATAATCGGGAAACCTTCTTTATTTCTTCAAATACCAATTTTCAACATGCATAAGTTTCTCTCTTATGGCTTCTTTATTGTTTACATGTTTTGCAGCAACTTTATCTGCTAAATAGGCCGGGTCATTTCGTCTGATTGCAAAACGCATCAAATCATGAAACCGGTTTCCTTCGAAAGCCATCTCCAAAGCCAACTCTGTTTGAATAGCATCTTCCACAAATTCTATGGAATCTTGTTTTGGATTGTTTCTTGGTCCGGCATATAAAGCATAATTTGGGATCCTGTAATTAGTTGTATCTAAATTCACATTTCCACAACCACGCATTCTGATACCGGTATTATTTATAAATATGTTTGAGGTGAAATCCATATAATTTGACAAAGGTGTCTTTTCACTACTCGGCACAATGGTATTATTTGATAAAGTAGCAAAATTCAAACCGTTTTTAATCACAGCAAACGCCAGATTGGATTTCCCCAACCGGTTAACCGCCTCGGCATAACGCAAATAAAGCAATGGAGTACGATATACAACGATTTGTTTGTTTTCGTTTTTGGTTGAGTCCAATGGATTCATTGTCACAAACTTTTGAATATAATCATTGGTTGTAAAAGGTTTATTGATGTAATATGCCCTTCCTATATTTAAAACAGAAAGGGAACCAATACTTCTCAAATCACCAACAGTATCCAGTGAAACCGATTGAACATATCGTTGTGAATACCAGTTATTAATGGCAACAGGGGATGGGGCTAGCCTGTGATAGTAACACAAACTGTCTAATTCAAACTTGCGTCCATATTGGTTGGTAGCAGCAATATAAGTAATATCTTCATTTGATCTTCCCAGATATTCACCTTCCCAACCTCCATTAAAATAAGTAATTCCACCGGTAAATACACTGTTTGTTACAGTATACATTGTCCTAAATGGACCTATAGTATACTTATTATTGTAAATTAAATCATGATATTCGTTTGCAGCATTTTCATATTGCCCGGTATACAAATACAAATCTCCCAAAATGAAACGAATAGGGAAAAATGATTTTCGTGTGTTTTGATTATAAATAGTCCCAAAGTTAGGCATATCTGCGTCTTTCCAAGGCGATAAATCAGCAATCAGCAATGGTGCCAGCTCGTTGAGCGACAGTGGTACCTGAGTTTGTACAGACTCGGCATCGGATACGCTCAATATCGGTTTGTCGTAATAAATTGCCGAACCGAAATTTAATACCAACTGCATATAGGTCCATGCCCGAATACCTTTGGCAGCGGCATATTCCCTGTACATAACTTTAATACCTCCATTTACAACAGAAGTATCGATATTATGAAGTACATAATTGCAGTTGTTAATTATTGAATAATAATCCCGAATGTTATTTGCATATGGATTTGAATCAGATATTTGGAAATCGTTGATTTCATGTAAATAAGGTGACGATTTTGTGCTAACATCCATCAAATCACCACGAAGTTCACCCAGCAAAACATAACTGTTGGCCAGTTTCTGTACCTGTGACAGTATGGCAGACATAGAATAAAGAGTATCATTGGCTCCAGTGAGTTTATATTGATTTTCAAACACGATCTGATCAGAATCAACATCCAATAAGCTATTACATCCCACAAACAAGAAGCTGGAAAAAATTAGAAACAGGATTGATTTATTTATATTTTTCATATGAATATATTTTACTTTTTAAATGCAAACAAAACTGTTTTGGAATTACAAATTAAACTTAATTCCAACATAATAACTTCTGGTGAGCGGCAATAATCCGGCATCGACACCTTGCGAATAAACCGAATTCCCAGCCGAAAACTCAGGATCCTGACCTAGATACTTAGTTAAGGTTAGTAAATTATTTGCGGACACCCAAATATTAAATCCTTCAATAAAATTACTTTTTATAGGCACCTCGTAAGATAATGTAATGGTTTTAAGTTTCAAATATGAACCATCTTCAATCCAACGGGTTGAAAAACGCCCATTTCCCATTGGATCTCCATACACAGCTTTGGGCTGAGTAGTAACTTGTCCATCTGCTGTCCATCTGTTAGTCATTAAATTGGTTTGATTATTAAAGTTACTGCCTGCTTCCAGCTGGCTACGGAAATAATTATACACATCATTACCAATCGTGTAAGTAAACACGGTACTCAGGGAAAGCCGTTTATATGTTATTTTACTGGTTATATTTCCATAGAAATCAGGATTTGGGTTTCCAATAACCTGTTTATCTTTCTCATCGATAATTCCATCTTTAACACCATTTTTATCACCATCTGCAAATTTTATATCTCCTGCTGAAAATTTGGAATAAGTCCCATCGCTGTTCAACTGTTTCAGGTTAGCCTGGTCTGCTTCGGCCTGAGTGGCAAATACACCAAGTGCCTTGTATCCGTAAAATGAACCAGCAGCCACACCCACTGCTGTACGTACTTCTCCGCCATAAACCAGAGTGGAGTAATCAGCAACAGATAAAGAGGTGATTTTATTAGCATAATGACCTATGCTGGCTCCAAGTTCCCATTTGAGATTATTGAAATTCAACATTTTCCAATTGGCTGCAAACTGAAATCCTTTATTCTCCATTGTTCCACCATTAGTCCAATAAGTACCCAAGCCGGAAACAATTGGCAGTTGTTTTAGCATCAATAAATCGGAAGTATTACTGTTGAAATAATCAAAACTCAAAGAAAATCGGTCGTGAAACAAACCTAAATCAATTCCGGCATGAGCGGTTTTAGTAGTTTCCCACTGTAGGGCAGGATTATTTAGATTAGCCAGCAGTAACCCATTTGCTTTACCCATAAACTTAACACCGGAAAAATAAGCCATTGATTGGTAATCCTTCATCCCATCATTACCGGTCATTCCATATCCTGCTCGAATTTTCAACAAACTTACTACATCTAAGTTTTTCATAAACCGTTCGGAAGTGATCAACCATCCTGCGTTAAATGCCGGGAAAATTGCCCAACTGCGGCCAAAAAGAGATATCCCACCTTGAGTTTCTTTCCCAAAACGAGAAGAACCATCCATGGCTACAGTAGCTGTCAGGAAATATCTGTTTGCGAAATCATAATCCACATTCAGGTAATTTGACAAAGAGTTGGTTTGAGTATTGATTCCGCTAACTTGCAAAAACTTGAATGCACTTGAAACTTGAGTATTATTATTTGTGGTTGTGTTATGTACTTCCGCATAATCGGACTCGTAATAAGTGTTTGTATAACGCAATCCATAAATGGCTTTCAAATGACTTAGTCTACCAAAACTTTTTTCGTATGTCAATCGGGTATCATCAAAGAAGTTGGTGTTACGCATGGTTTGACCACTTACTTCATTTTGCGAAATTCCATAATCTTTTATAACTTGTTCCGGTGTATAATACATTGGAATATAATGTCTTTCTGCGGTTTTGTTTACACTGAAGTCAAACTGTGAACTCAGTGTGATATACGGCGAAATTTTGATCGAAGGTAATAGCCCAACATTAACACGCGTGTTTCGAAGATTATTTACAGACAAAGATATAATTCCATCGGGGTTACCTACATAAAATTCATCAGTATGTTCTAAATCTGTCGATTTATCACCGGCAAAAGTAAATGAATTTGGGCTTAAAAAGGGCGATTTAATATAAGTCAGCCAGGAAGGTGATGAGAAACTCATTCCATCATCTAACAACGTTCTGGTTATTTGAGTTACTCCGATATTTAGTCCTAAATTAAAATTGTCAAGTAATTTTATATCTGCATTCAACCGGGTATTAAGCCTGTTGCTGTTCGTGCTTTTTACTATTCCTTTATTCGTTGTATATCCCAGCGAAAAATAATACATGGCCTTTTCGTCACCACCATTAGCATTAATCATGTAACTATTGGTAAGGCCCTGCTGATATACTTGATTCGCCCAATTAGTATTGTTATGACTGGTATTATATACTTTATAATTGGCTTTATTCGTTTCCAGAAATCCAAAACCTGAAATATCAGTGCCGGTAATGCCTTTAGAACCAATTAAATCACTGGCATAAATTCTGAAATTATCGTCATTCATCATTGGTATTGAACCCGGCATATCGGTTGTTCCCGTAAGCACATTCAGACTGATTTTTGTTACCATTGTTTGTGAACGTTTGGTTTTAATCACTACCACTCCATTCGACGCTTTGCTGCCATAAATGGATGTACCATCTTTTACAACTGTTATACTTTCAATATCATTTACATCAATCGTATTCAGTGGATTTGAGAAAAATCCTTTATTGATTGATACTACATCGTTCAAATTATCCCAGATAACGCCATCAACCACAAATAAGGGTTGTGCATTGGCATTCAACGAGTTTATACCTCGGATAAAAAATGATGACCCGATGCCCGATATCCCTGAACGAGTGATGGCCCGAACGTCTCCGGATAATGAAGTTTCTATTAGCTCGTCAGCTGACATGCTGTTTACTTGTTGAAAATGGTCGATCCCTTTTGCTGAATTGGTAGAAGCTGAATTGCTTATATCACCGGTTAGTCCGACTGTTTTTTTGAAATAGGTGCTAAATTGGTCGGAAAATAGTTTCACCACAACAGCATTCTTGCCCCGTAAAGGAAATTCAACGATGTTATAATCGTAAGCAGAAATTTTTAGCACAGCCAATACGGACGATGCTTTGATGGTGAATTCACCGTTATCATCGGTTACAGCAGTTGTTCCTAAATTGAGTACCGAGACCTGTGCCGCTTTTACGGGTAGATTAGTATGAGCATCAATCACCTTACCTGTAATTGTAATGTTGGCTGCGTCATTATTAGGAACCGGTTTGGTCTGGGAGTAAACCCCCGGTATCAAAAACAATGTGGCAACAAAGGCCCAAATTAGTTTGAAACAGAAATGTGTTCTGTTCATACATAATATGTATTTATATCTTTCCATTTTCATGTGTATATATGTTTTTATTTTTTTAGTTGTATGAAATAAGCAGTGGCAATAACCTTATGTGATAGGTTTCTAAGCCTTGTTTTGCTCATCAGCATACAAACAATTTTTGTGTCTTTTATTATTATTATTATTATTATTGAACAGGTTCGAGGATAATACAATCTATTAATAAATTCCGGTTAAAGCTCACAAGATCCGGACCAGATACTCCGGCTGCATTTTCAATCTTCAAAGCCACTGTAGCTCTTGGAAGATTTATTAAGTTACAAAATGGGAAAACTACGTTATTAGCAACCAACATTTTCTGAACCTGAAAAGGCGTTGTCGTAAATATAGCCGGAGTTTTTGTGGGCGTTGTAACTGTATTGGTGGCATCTATAGCAGCATTGGTAATCTGTTTCCCGGTGGCATCGACATAGGATAAATAAAACTTAACTTTATTGGTTCTTGCATCGTTGGCATTGGAAATACTTGTTGGTACAAAAACACAGTAAATATTATATTTGGCAGCTAGTGTAAAGGGTATTTGAAAATTTACATAAAGTTTCGAAAGTGAGCTTTGTGTTTTTGATTCGGCTTTCAGGTATCTTCCCCGCGATACAGAGTAACCGGTTCCTAAAGCAGTCATATTATTTTGGGTGTAATTTACCAGGTCGGAAGCATCAAAAGCAGCGGACTCGGCTTCCACACGTATTTCGGATAACCACGATTCTTTGGCTTCAATATTTATTTTATTAGTTACATAACCATAACCATTGCTCAATTCACTTCTTTGTGCTCCGGAAAAAAGTCGACCCGGATCAGCCAGTTTAATGCCATTCGTAGATTTCAACGTATCAAGCATTGAGAATGAATTGGCTAACCTCCCTCTAAAAAACAGGTCTTTAACCAATACCAATTTTGCAGTTTTCATTTGTTTTGTTGCGCCACCTTCAGCGATTGTTGATTTAAAAAAGGGTGAAATCCGGTCGTAAGCTTCTTTCCATGCGGTATTATTTGGCAATATAGCCGTATAAATACTATCCTCTGTTTTTAATGCGGCCAGATTGTCTAAAACAATGTTGGTGGTTTTTTTTACTGAATCCACAAACACTCCATCCTGAAAGCTGGCTTCAAGATCATAAGTTTTAATATTCAATGATTTTAGATACACACTTAAAGAATCAAGATCCGGCGTTTGTCCAATATATTCCCAAAAATTCAAAGTATAAGGAGCATATTCGCCAATAATATGAACAATGCCGTTTTTCATTGCCTGATCGGATAAAATTATCGCCTTACCACCAAAAGTAAAACCGGCACCACTTTTCTCAAACTTCAACAATTTATTGTCAAACATGCGAAGTGTTTTTCCTGCATTCACCAATATTGAAGTGGAATACGAAAAACGGGTAATGTGATTTTTCACAATATTGTTTACCAGTGCTGTATCGGTAATATTGACCATTTTTAGGCTTTTGTTAGTTGGTGCCCAAACGGTGAATGATTGGGACTGGCTTAGAATGGAGTCATAACCTGTTACCCGCAACATCTCTGCAAACTTTGTCAAGGATGTATCTTGCGAAATATATTGATATAAATTCAGACTACTTTTATTCAAAGGTCCGGAATTGTAGTGCTCATCCCAAACATCAGAACATGAAATTGCCGACAATGCAATTATCAGTGTTACAATAAATGGAAAACTTAACTTCTTAAATTTCATAATAGTGTACTATATTATAATGTTTAACTCTTTAAATGTAATGCGCGTTTGATGTGAAAATTGGAATAATATTTAAAACCTTTGTTTTAAAATTTTGGAACTGATCAATAAATATCTTCAGTTTCCAAAGCACTTGTAGGGACAAATTCAAGGTAATCGAACATGAACTCACCACCACTCAACGCTTTTACTGAGAACTTATGATGTCCGGCAGTGTTGAAAGTATATGTTCCCATAATCCTTCGCAATATTTGTGTACTATAACGTGCATTCTCTCCATATGACCAACCTGTAACCGGAACTTTATAAGAAGCAGGACCTTTCATATATCCCCGGTTGCGCATCGTTTTATCGTTTTCATAACCTTCGTAGTCATCAGCTATTGTATGTGGAGCTACATAACCAATTGCTGCATCGTTTGATTGTGTATTCAGGTTTAATGGCACACCACAAGGAACATCATCAAAATAAAGTTGTGCAACGCCTCGTCTGCCATTGGTCAGATAACCAAAACGAACTTCGTAAGTACCGGCTGGAATAGGAGGTGTAACGATGCTAAAATCGAATAATTTCCCAGATTTAGCATTCAAATAAATTTCATCACCCTCATAATTCTGAAATTTTTCATAACAAGTTAAATAAGACACCACAGTTTGTTCCGATGAGCTTATGCGACTTATATAACCACGCGGAATCTGGAAATCAATGTTTTGAGATGGCGACTTAGAACTGACCGTTCCACGCCCGCGCATATTGTTATTGGTCAATTCATCAAAGAAACTCGAAGAATCGAAACGTAAACGTTTACTTGATATTTCATTGGATACATCTGTACTAAAAACCAACATACCATCAATTTCGTGATAGACTCCATTTCCGGCATCTTTATTCTGGTTTGAAGTTACCAAATGGATACTTTTACCGGTTTCGCGACAATAATTAAATAAATTAAGTCCACCTAATGACCTGTCTTTTTTTACTTCCATCAGCGTGTTTGGACACATTGACTCAATATACTCATACATGTCTCTACCCACTAATTTAATCATGTGGTCGGTATCATATTTATCAATAAAGTGCAGCGAACTCAGTCGTTTGGTTATGATATGATAAGCTACAAAGCGATTTAAACTGTTCGTCCTGCTTGTTACTTTCTTATCATCAGCATCTTCGGGATACATTTTATCATAAATACCTGCTGCATAAGCTTTAAGACTGGTAATGTCGGTAATCCCATTAGCATTCATGGTTTGGTCGCTTTCCATAAGCAAGGTATAACCATACTTACGTGATAAAGGAAGAACGTCGTAGTACCATTGATTTTTATCCTTGGTCGTTACAATTAAATCAGTGAATTTTGCAAAATTGTAAGATTCATCTTCTACCCGAATAAGTGAGTCAGCCAAACCTGTGGCTACTAATGCATTGTAAAATACTGAAAAAACGCTATCCTGAGCAATTACACCAGCAATACCCACCCGGACAGGTTTAATTACTTTGCTTATTTTATGAATCACACCATTATGAACCAGAATATCTTTTGTCAACACCAGCGACGTGTCAATAACTATTTTGCCCCTGGTATTGGTTGAACTGGTTTGAATATATCCGACTCCCATATTGGTAAAACCTGTCAGAATAGACCGCTGACTCATGGAAAGTACCGGAAGTGGTCCATCAGACACAAAACTGGCCAAATTCACAACTGAACCATTTATTATATGATCGTAAGCAATTAATTTAAGCGAATCGATCGGAAAATCGGACAGTTGATGTCTTCCCATGCTGGTATAATAGTCTTTCATGGCCTTGTTGTCAGGTGCAAAACAAGTATAAGCTCCATAGGAGTTCAGCATGCCCATCACTTTAGTTGTATCCAGCAACCTTGCAAATTCGGAATAGTCAGCTGGATTATCTTTCAGGTATTGACCCAACATATTATCGGTAAAAGTATATAGGTTTTCATCTGCCATTTTATCGGAGTTGCAAGCAGAAAACAGAAAGACAGACACAATCATCAACGCCAAAATTAATTTAGTGTGTTGAAATAAAGCGTTTGTAAAATTATCATTTTTCATTTTAATAAATGTGTAAAGTGTACAACAAAAAAAATAGCAATTGTCAGTTAGAAGATTTATAATCAATTAGCTACAACCAAAGAAATCTGATTTTATATAAATTATTCTTCATTACTTATTCATTAATAACATGTTTCAAAGACAAACTTTTAGGTGTATAAAATTATCGGTTCGAAGAGCTTGCTGCATTTTCGTAATAAGGATTTTGCTTCAGTTTATTATTTGCATTCAATTCCCCCTGTGAAATAGGCATATACATAGCATCCAATACAGCTGCGCCGAGCGCCACTGTGTTACCGCTCACTTTGTTATTTACAAAAGTATTTAAAGTTGAAGTCGATTTTTCCCGACGTGCCAGGCGCACCAAATCAAACCAACGTTTTCCTTCAAAAAGCAATTCGCGGTGACGTTCACGTAATACCAGATCAGACAAGGCTGATTGTGTCAGGTAATTAGTCAGTTTGAGTGAATCAGCTACTATGGTTCCATTTGTATTTGATCTTAAATAGGTTTTATTCACCATTTCAATTGCTTTGGTATTGTTTTCTGTGCCACCCAATTGTACCAATGCTTCGGCTTTCATTAACATTACGTCTGCTAAGCGATAGAGTATCCAGTTAGCTGTTCCACTCCTGAAAATGTATAATGAAGTTGTAAGTGTTCCTGAAGTACCTTCAATACGAAATCCCGTGTTTTTAAATATTGGGAATACATCTCCATTCGATCGGTAAGAATCTTTGGAACGAATATCATTGGTACTTTCAATATCAGTTGCGTTAATTTTATAATAAAATGGAGAATGAATTCCTGTTGCTTTGGCTACATCTGTTTCATTGGTATTAAAAGCAAGATTTACGGGGAAAGTAAGCTCACCTATAGAAATGTTATTAGAACCAAACAAAATTGCTACAGGATTATTCGTTTGAACACTGGTATTGAACTGAAGTTCAAGTATCGATTCGTCGGATTGACCTTTGTAAAATACCTGATAAGCATTACTATTCTTGGTTTCTATAAGTTGTAAGTTTTTATCAGCAAGCACTTTATTGGCAGTTTCCACACATTTCCCATATTGCTCATCCCACAGATAAACATCGGCCAATAAAGCGTTTACTCCATTTAGTGTAAACCGTCCTTTGTTAAAATCTTTCCGTCCATAATCGGTACGAATATATTGTTGTGCAAAGGTCAAGTCATCAATAATATGATCAAGTATTTCGCGGTTTGAAGATTTCTCCAATGCATAATTTTGTGTATCGTCCACACTGGCTTGATCCACCCAAGGCACTTCATTGTATGTGCGCGCCAGATAGAAGTAGCAAAGTGCCCGAATAGCCCTTGCCTCAGCCTGAATTTTTAACAGGTCTGCCTGTGAAAAATTCTTATCACGTCCTACTACAGCCGGGGCATAGTTCAATAAGGTATTGCAATAATTTATAACTGCATAAAATGAACCCCATGAAGCACAGGGATTAGTTGCTGTAAGTTCACCTTTCATAATTTTCCCCAAACCCATATCTTCTCTTGCTTTGGCAAAACCTGTAGTTACAAAATTATCCGACCGGAGTTCTCCCCAGACTATCATCCTGTATACACAATCATCTTCGGTTAACCCCCGGTAACAAGCAAATACTACCGATTCAACATCGGATTCCGATTGCCAGTATTCCTCCAAAATAATCTGGCTTTCTGGCTTTACAGTTAACCAATCTGTACATCCGGTGGCTCCAAATAGTAGAGCTGCCGATATTAATATTATTGATATTTTTAGTTTTTTCATTGTAAAAAAATATGTTGTGTAATCGTGCAACTGATTATTGTCTAATTGTAAATAAAGAAAAAATAATGTCAAATGATTTGTTATAAAAAAACAGAGATTATCTATTAGTAATTTCTTATTTTGTTCCGGGTGAAATTTATAAACCAACAGAAAGTCCTAATGTGAAATCTTTTGTACGTGGTGTATTGGCTCCATCTATACTTAACCCTTTATTACTCATTAAGCTTCCATAGCCC
Organism: Paludibacter sp.; assembly: GCA_028710415.1. GTDB lineage: Bacteria > Bacteroidota > Bacteroidia > Bacteroidales > Paludibacteraceae > Paludibacter. Next base: position 95,011 of record JAQTUE010000019.1, read on the forward strand.
ACTTCGGGGTCAACTCCGGTATATTGTGTAAATACAAAAAGATTATTAAAAGTGAGATACAAACTCATTTTCTGAACTCTAAATCGTTTCAATAGTTTTGTTGGTATCGAATAATTAAAAGTCAGGTATTTAAATCGAAGAAAAGATCCATCCTCTACAAATCTGTCACTACCCAGCCAATTATACCCTTCTTTGTGCAATGCTCGGGGTAAAATATTACCGTTATTGACACTCTCTGTATTTACAGAATTATCTCCATCTATTCGCCAACGCCAGTTTACGGCAATACTTTGGTTGTTGTCCTCGTACATATTCTCTGCATACATACGGGCTGAATTGATTATTTTATTACCCAAACGGAAATTAAAGAGCATATTACAGGACAGGTTTTTATACCGGAATGTTGGACCGAATCCACCATTGATTTTGGGGTTACTATTCCCCAGATACACGATATCTAACTGATCGATACTTCCATCGTGGTTAATATCTTCATAAATGGCATCACCCCCGCGAAATTTATATTGCTTCCCAGCAACTCCATAAGCAAAATACATTGGTTTTGCATTCCCGTTTTCATCCACAATGACCTGTCCTTTAGCATCTTTGGCTACCGGAGCATTTGAATGAGATTCGGAATATTTATCCCATTGATAAACACCTTTGTAACGGAAACCGTAAATTGATCCAAAGGAGTTCCCTGTTTGTACCCGGGTCAGGTATTCACCATTATTATATCCATAATTTTCATTCAGGTTGGTTAATAGTTTCTCTTCCAGGTCCACCAGCGTATTTGTATAATTGGAAAGATTAAATTTGAAATCTATACTAAAGTCTTTGCTTTGAATAAATTTATTTGCATAAAAATTTACTTCCCAACCTACATTGTCCATAGTTCCACCATTAATATACGAGTAACTTCCGAAACCGGATGAAGATGATACTGCAACATTTGGGAACAATAAGTCGGTTGTTCTTTTGTTGTAAAAGTTTAGATCAAACACATATTTATCCTCAAACAATCCTAAATCGATACCATAGTTAAATGAACTGGTAGCTTCCCATCGCAAATTATCCAATCTAAGCGAAGATGGTTTGATGGATGACTGACTTAAATAAGAACCATAGTTTTCATACCGGCTTTGGTATAAATACTCTCTGTCAGGTTGATTACCACTAATACCCCATGCCGGACGTACAGCCAACATACTTAACCACGATTTTGTGTTCTTCAAAAATGGTTCATCGGAAATGATGTATTTAATATTTACCCCAGGGAAATTTCCAAATTTGTTGGTTGCTCCAAAACGGGTACTTCCTTCACGACGTAAAGTTCCATCTAAAATATAGCGGCCTTTGTAAGCATAGTGCATACGAGCCATGAGAGCCATTGAGCGCCAACTGGAATGACTTGTACTGGCATCGTAGAGTGTGCCAATACCTGAGGCGTCAGGAGCCTCGCCGGAAGGCATGGATGCAGAAAGAACTCCCTGGCTGGATGAACTGCCAACATTAATTTGCATGGCACCATAAAGCAAGAGGCTGTGGTCTTTGTTCTCAAATTTAGGCTCCCAGGCAAGATTTTGTTCTCCAAAAATGGACAAACTCTCAGAATCGTAATTGTCTGCCTGATTGACAGTTCCTTTTCCATTTTTATCGGTTGTATTCCAAATTGAATTCGACACTTCCTGAGGCAGGTATTTATTGGTTTTGTCATTATTCATATCGAAGGATACAAACATATTGTAACGTAAAATTTGTTTTTCGGGATCCAACAAATCAAACTGCAACCTGAAAGTTGGCAAAATACGCAATGATTGTAACCGGTTGGTTGCCAGCATACCTAATGCCACCGGATTCATAAGGAGTCTTTGATCATCACCCAAACTTGATTTGCTCAAAATATTGTAAAAAGAATTTGTATTATTACCTTGATTATCTTGAGCATAAATGCTGACATTAGGCATTTTTTTGTAAGCAATACCTAATAAGTTGTCGGAATTTCGTGCATTATTCGAATTCGTCAATGAGAACTCGGAAATAAATTTAATCCGGTCCGAAACTTTGTACTCCAGATAGGCACGGGTAGAAACACGAGTCAATTCCTGACCGATAACAGTTCCGTTTTGACGGAAGTAACCTCCCGACACGCGGTAATTAGCACGTTCGCCACCACCCGACAAAGTGAGGTAATGGTCATTGATTTCACCTACCTGGGTTACCGCCTTTACCCAATCGGTATTGTTATTATAATTTTCGTATTCGGAAAAATTCCGGTTGTAATTGTATTCATTAATGTTATTCGCGTTTTCGTCTTGTTTGGAATTAAAATAAGACTGTTTCATTAACATAGTAAAATCATCACCAGTCAACATGTTAAGCCCCTGTGGTTGAACGGTGTTGGTGAAACGATACGTATAATCAACACGAGTAGGACCCGATATCCCTTTTTTTGTGGTTATCTGTAATATGCCATTTGCTCCTTTTGATCCCCAGATAGCCGAAGCAGCAGCATCTTTTAATACCGTAATTTCCAATATGTCGTCAGGGTTAATGCTCAACATGTTGGCATATTGTTCCTGATTGGAGTTGGCAAAATCAAAGTTAGGGTCAATTTGCGATTCATATGGAACACCGTTTACGACAATCAGGGGCTGACTATTACCTGTAATTGAAGTTACTCCTCGAATACGCATCGAGGTTCCACTACCGGGGTCGCCCGAGTTGGCCACAATGTCCAGGCCTGCAATACGTCCCTGAAGTGCCTCATCGACTGACGACACCTGAAGTCCTTCCATCTCCTTCATGTTAATGGTTTGCATTGCGGTACCAATTTCCCGGGTTGGGATTACATATCCACTCTGAGTTTGTTTTTTTGTGCCGACAATTTCTACCTGTTTCAGTGATTGATTGTTTTCAGACAGTATGATATTGATAACTGTTTTATTAGCTATCGGTTTTATTTGTTTTACGTAACTGATATAACTTACTGACAACCTGTTTTGAAGGTTTTTTACTTTCAGAACATAATGACCGTTGATATCGGTAATGGTCTGACTCACTATACGATTATTGGCATCTATTTCTGTTACATTTACACCAATAAGAGTTCCTTTATCGGTGGCAGATGTAACCTCACCCTGAATTATTGTTCCTCCTGATTTATTCTGTGCAAAAATACTGACTGAACACACACAGGTGAACAATAATAAGAGTGCAGTAATGGTTCGTTTCATATATTTTTTCATTATTGTTCGATAGTCAGTACATTATCTATTTGGTGAATTACAGATGAAGCAGAACTGGTTATTGTTGAAGTGCTAAAAGCAGTTCCTGCTAAATTCCCTGTTCCATCCACGTTTTTATATTTCGATGGAAGAGCTGAAAAAATGTAATCTTTTACAATGATATTTCTTAGGCTATTATCCGTGGTGACATTGGCTACACAAGCAGGAGCTCCTTTTCGTGTGTCAGCTGTAAGATGCAAGGTATTTCCATCACCCACAATACCTATTTTATAATACTTTGTTTTGGCAGTTTTCCAATAGGTGGTTGTTGTATCTGTTTTGATAGTAGATGACTGGAACCGATCACTTATAGTTTGATCGGAAAATACAGCATTATCCTGAAAATGATATTTTAAAAGCCTGACCATTTTTTCAATGGCTGCCGTTTTTTGAACTGCATCGGTTATTGAATTAATTTCATCCCATGTTTTCATCCTATGAGTTGTTATGGCTGCTGTAATAGCATCATTTGATGGCACATAAATTGTATATCGGAAAGCATTAAAGAATATTACGCGGTAATCGACACCCTGTTGAGCAAATATTTGCGAAACATAATCCTGGGGAACCCCTTTCAATAGATCTGAAAACATACTAAACTCGGGTGTATTGCTCAATACTTTGTACACCGAACGCAGAGCCGGATCAATGGGTTTATCTATAAAATAGGTAGTACCATTGTACTGATGGAAAACCTTGGTTGTTTTTGCGGATGTATTGTTTAGCATATCTTCACCACCCTGAACACTAAGCGAATTTCCGGAACCTGAAATTTTAATAATATCATTGGCTTTGGTTATTGCATAATTCGAACCGGTGGCCTCCACATCGCCAATAACAATATGACTATCAAGCAAACTCCACAACCTGTTTTGCAGGAATGAGGGTGAGGTAATTACATCCACAGAGTCTCCTATTATACCGGTTTTGTTATATTTATATACTGTTGCATTTACGGCTGAAGTTATTGGGTTAAACCAAAATTTCAACACACCCTGAACATCCTGCCCATAGGCAATTGGATCCACATATTTGCTAAAATACTCATCCGTTGGCACAAACAAACTATATTTGCTTACAAGCGAGTTTAAATACAGTTTATAAAAGGCAAAAGGCGTATTATCAACACTCACCTGGGAAATATTGATAGCCCAGTTCATTATTTTTGAATTACTGCTCATCAACACCGGACTATATACAGAAATATAATCAACCGGCGGATAAATAGTATTGGTGACATACACCTGGCCATTTACACCCATATATGATTTTTCGATATGATTTTTTTCAACCGGCAGGCGATAATTTTCTCCATCCACCATTTTGCTGAATTTACTTGGTACAGACTCAATGAGTGACGAACGCATGTGACGTTTGATAAAAGGCAAGATAATTTCATCTGGTACATTTTCCCAGGTGCCAAAACGGGATTTCAGGATTTCACCAATACCACTGTTAAAATAATCAGTCATGGCTTGATCCGAAGGCACAAACATGGCAGCCATATCTGACTGTAAACCACTGTTGGACTGATAACTGTTCCAACCAGGATTGTAAGGCAATACATTGGTTAAAGAAACCCCATCAGTTGGCTTGCGCGATTCACCTCCTAAACTAGAATAATAAGTTTTTGAAAATATTGAATCGGTAAAATCTGTGTGTAATTGTTTGTATAAAAGGGTATTTGTTGGGTCAAACTTCGGAAGACTAAATCTCTCCAACAGCTTACTGAAAATTTTTGTATCGAAATTCTTATTGATATATTCAGCCATATTTACACGAGGGACCAACACTTTATCGAGCAAGTGAATATATCCATTCTTACAGCGAATATTTTGTTTAATCACTTTATTGTCGAAAACAAATATATCTCCGGGAGAGCGCTTACGACCGTTAGTAAGTACACTAAAATCCTCATCGGTCAAACCATATTTGTCAATTAAACTTTGCGTAATAAATACTGTCGGGATATTGGTTACAGAAGAAACAATGCTTTGATCCTTTATCATGTACATTCCTCTTGATTTATAATATTTCCAATGCGGACCATCAGGAATATATTCAGGTTTTTCAAAGCAAATACTATCAATATTCTGGAGTGCTGTTTGACGACGCATGGCCGTTCCTTCATAAAGAATTCCTCCGTTATTGAAATTGCTGTACATATCAGAGGTATAAGCATTGTTTATTAACGAGTAATTAAACAACAATTTCTTTTGAGCCAATGTAAGTTGTTCGTAGGAAGACACATTCCACTCATTGCCTTTGAAAAACTGGGTAAATGCACTATCGTTGGAAGCAAACAGCGTTTTACTTCCGGTTTTATTTAGCACCTCGGCATAATTCAAATCGTTGATTAACCGTACATAATTTTTGTAGTGCCCATTGCTGTTCAAGTACTCGTAAATGCTACCTCCGAGAAAATCAGGTTCTGTATTATCTAGTGGGTATAAATCCCTGCAAGAGGAAGCCCCTGAAATTACAATTGCAAACAATATCACAAATTTTAATTGTCGATAAAATGTTTTTATAAAATAATTTTCCATTTCAATATATATTAAATCTTTTTTTATATCTCACTCAATTACAAATCAACTACAATTTCACAAATTTACCGGACCCATTTTGCAAAGTTCTGATTATATAGCACCCGGGTGATAAATCCATTACATTAACTTCATTATCATTAAGTTTTACACGTTTCATTAGCACTCCCACAGCATTATAAATTTCAATATTAAGGCTCTCCGTGTTTTTCTGATTCAGATAGAGCATATCTTTCACCGGATTTGGGTAGAACCTGAGTTGATTTGACGATGGAGTATGGATACCCTGAATTATATTTACCGGATTTATCAGCATCCAACCCACTTTTTCGGCAGTTGCTGTCGTAAGGCCTGTTGATCTTTCTCTTTGTTTAAATACACTTGCATACTTGCTGGTAACTGATAAACAGCGTAAGGTTGCAGTTATTGTATCATCATTACAGGTTTGCATTTGGGCTAAAAAAACGGGATTTGGAATGCTGTCACCATAATAGATGGTGCTGTAAATGGTTCCAACTGCTCGGTCAGCAGTTTTTCCTACGATCACTTTTTTATTATCAATGATTCCCGTTCCTGGGGTAATTGCAAAATAGGAAATCGTTTCAGTACCAAGGGCTGTTTTTATTGCAGTTTCTTTCTGTAGTTTTGCCTCAAATCCGGTTTTCGTGATATTGCGAACCCGAACCGTGGTTGCAAAGGAAGTTGCAGCCAGGAATTGACTTGTAAAAACCACAGGGATAGTATCGAACGGTGCAGTAAAAGCAACCGGTGTCCAGGCTGAAGATACTGAAGATCTTGCGGATTGAGCTTTTAATGTTCCAAAATCATAACTCCCTACATTAGAAATAAAATAGGGCACAGATTCATCTTTTGCTAACGAACTGATATTCTGGTACGACCATGGAGCCAGCTGAAATGTAACTTTTGATAAAGAAGTTATTTTAGCTCTGGCGCTTAGTTGAATAGTACTATTCGCATTGGTGGGCGATCCAAGAATTATTGAAGGATAAGCGGCATAAACATTTTTGTAAAATACCGGATTCCAACCCACATTCGAAAATGATATATTTCCATACTGAAAGTTATTTCCACCGGTTTTATCTTCATTACCCGCAGTGACGTCATAACCAACTTCATTTGAATAACCTGTTATCGTACCGTCCGCTAATATTGTCCTGACCCTGTACCTGAACCTATTGGCCACATTAAAGTCTATTGTATCTAAAACAGTTTTCGCAATGGTATTTTCTTGCCTTATAAATTCAGTGAATGTGCCGTTGTCCATTTTCTTTTCCAGAATAAATCCTCTCATGCATTCTGCATTGGGGTCGGATATAGTCAACGTCAATTTCGTAGGCCCAAAAGTAATTATCAACGAAGGATTACTGTAAGTGAAAGTTGGAATTACCTCATAAACTTTATTGTAAGCCATGACAGATTTGTCAGAGGCATAATATTTACCGGCGGGAGTCAACGAGTCTCCTAAGGTCATTGCACGGCAATCCTGAACCCAGTTGTATATTGAATAACGTTCAATAAACGATGCGGTATCCAGCACATTTAAAATTGCTTTTAAGTCCGAAAGTTGTTTGGCAGCGTTAGCAGTCGACAATGAGTGGTCACTGGTTGGCCAGGATTCAGTTGTCCAGTTTGCTCCATTGTTCCATTCAGTAATCCAGATAGGACGACCCGTACGATCATGAATATATTTCAGGTCATTGTACCAGTTGGCCGGAGATTTTCCACCCCAATAGGCGTGAACAGCCACATAATCCACACGGTAATTGTGCACTTTACACGAATCCATAAAACTATAAAGCCATGAGAAATTAGTACAAGCCGGTGAGCCAATTCTCAGTCCGCTCCTGATCATGTCGGGCCATTGGGCAACAGCTTGTCCAACGGTCAGATTTGACTGTTCGGTATGATCAGGTTCGTTAAAACCCAATACATGGGTAGAATACTGTTTACCATTAATTTCAGCCCAACCCGGCCAACCTCCGTTTTGGCGGATTGGTACATATTCAACAGTTGACGTGGTTGCTCCCCCGGCACTCCAGTCATAACGCCATGTTGGTTTTGTTAAATTTAAATCTGTTGGGTTATATCCGCACCATCCTTTTTTTGTAACCCATTCCCAATCAAAAACACGGATGAAAGAAATAGACTGATCGAGCAAGTTTGGTAAAGTCCCAACTTCGAGGTCTTTATCATCAGCGATATAGACACGGCTATAACCGGTTCCATCGGTAGCTGTGGCTACTGTAGTCATATAACCTCTTTTCAGTTTGAACGATTTAATCTGATTATTAATTGTTCCCAATGCATTGTAAAAATTAAACAGAGAGTACGAAGCTGAATCACCGGTGAAGTTTTGTCCGGTGTAAACTTTCAGTGGTTGGAAAGTCGATGATTGTGGAATGACAACCGTGCCATGTTTGTATATTGAAACACGAACGTTTGATTTCAGAACGGGAGTTTGATTATTAACCGAAATGTATTTTAAAAGCGAATCGATAACAAATTTGGGACTTATATTATCGAAAAATAGCCATGAGTTGGCTGAGTTCAATTTAACAATACTGTTGTTCAGAACATTTGAAGAAATTGTAGCCGGAGCCGTCAGATGCAGATCTGTTTGACTGTTTAAAATGACTTCCTTATCTGTGTAAGAAGCAACCGATAGGACTTTATCAGTTAAGGTAATCGTTGTTCTTGCATTTTGTGAAAAAACAGAAATGGTAGACCAAAAGCTGATTATAAGTAAATTGTATATTTTTTTATTCATGTAAAAGACATATTTATTTAAGGTTATACACTCTTATTGAAGGAATGATTTTTTTACTGTGCAAATGTAGACTTCAAACTTCAAATTAGGGTGTAAAATCCATTCAAATATGTAGAAAATGATTTTCTTGATGTTTTTATAGTTGGAAAGCAGAAAAAGAAAAATCCTGAAATGAAATAATGCCGAACAATGATATTGAGTTATTAAATGGAATTAATTATTGAGTTTACTCCATTCAGTTTGAGACAAAATATCATGTATGGAACTCCGAAATAATTCATTCATCCCTAGGTTGGGTAAAAGTATTTATAAGTTTAACCTTTCCTGCAATCTGGTAGTTATTATTTCAAGTGAACATTCTTTTTTAAACAATATTTAAATAAAATACTTTCATATTATTGTATCCATCAAAATTATTCAGAATAAATATTTCTTAATTATGCCTAGCATCTCCATTTTTGACTTTTTTTTCCCCTGTTTCAACAATAGCAAACTGTATATTTGCTTCCGATAAGATATTTCATGTTTTCAACGAATTATTATCTCAATCAGCAAAGAAGAAACAATGTAAACGTTTAAATTAGAATAGTAAATAACCATAATTAGTATTTATCATGAAAAAGAAAAATTACTTTTTTCAAATCAAAAAACTCAGTAAACTCTGGCTTATTTCAGCCGGATTATTGATTTCGGCCGGTGTGTTTTCGCAGGACATCACTACCGGATTAGTGTTACAATATGACTTTGATGCAATTTCGGGTACAACAGTGCCCGATGTTTCAGGCAACAACAATGTAGGAACACTTATGGGTGCTGCCAAAGACACAATTGGTTATAGTAACAAAGGTGTGAAATGTATATTGAAGGCAGATTACGTAGCTCTTCCGTCAGGCTTTACCTCGAATATTACATCTTTTAGTTATGCATCATGGGTAAATTTGAGTTCTTTAAAAAATGCCACACGCTTTTTCGACCTGGGAATTGGCGCAGATGCTACGAATAACTTTTTGGCATTTATACCCAGTTACAATGGTGACAATGGATTTATGTGTCTCCGGTATCGACCTGTTACAGGAACAGCACAAAATGTAATATCGTCTATAAAATGCCCGGTTGGCTCATGGGCTCACATTGCTCTCACATATGCATGGGATGCATCAACAAGTACAGGTGTAGCTACAATGTACCTGAATGGTGCTGTTGTTGGAACAGGCACAGGTTTAACCTTTAACCCCAGCCTTTCATTGGGGGCAACTACCAACAATATTCTGGGAGTTTCCCGTTGGGGTCAGGATATAAATGGATTTAATGGTGTATTTGATGATGTCCGTTTTTACAACCGTGCTTTATCTACGAATGACGTTTTGACACTTAACGGATTAGCTGAACTTAACACACAACATGCAAATCTTTCGTTAGGCGATATTTCAGCAGTAACATCGAACATTGCATTACCTTTAACTTTAGGCACAAAAGGAGTCACACTGAAATGGACAACTTCAAACAAAGCGGTAATTGATTCACTGGGTACAGTAACCCGTCCGGATAAATATGATGCACCTGTGAAACTTGAAGCAACACTGACTCAAATGGTCGGAGATAAGACCTACACTTTGACAAAAGGGTTTTTAGTAATTGTTTCTGCAATTATTCCAACTCCACTTGAATTAGCTCAATGGGATTTTGATGGCAATCTTATTAATAATGACAATGGAACGATAACAGTAAAGGATACCAAAAGTGGTTTTGTCGGAACATGTGTGAATGAAGCTAAAATTCGCACAATTGGAACTACACAACAATTCAATGTATTGGATTTAGGAAACGGAAAAGGTTATTTTGATATGGGAACTGAAATTGGGAAAGCAATTTATTCATTAACCAATTATACCATGTGCGGTTTCTTCCGTATTGATGAAACATATGCTTTTTTAAATTCTAATGGTAACTTCTACTGGACTTTTTCTAACACGGCCGATGCTGACAAGGATAAAAACGGATACATCATTGGAAGTCTGAAAGGCTCAAATCAGAGTGTTGCTACAAACTACTACAATATAGGGAATCAAGCAACCGGTACAGGTTTGAATGCAACATTAGGTGGCTGGCACCATTTTGCTTTTGTCCAGAAAGGAAATACAGGAACAACATTTATTGATGGCGTGCAATCAGGTGAAAACACAGCTATGACTAATTTGCCGGCTTTAACTTTGCCAAAAACAGGATTAACAGGCACTCCATTTAACTGGCTTGGCCGGTCAAATTACATCAATGACGTATATCTACGTAGTACTTTACTTTATGACTTTAGAGTTCTGAGCACATCATTGACTGCAGATGATTTAAATTTTTCTGTATTGTCAGTGCCAGCTACCATTGAAGTTTTGAATAATGCCTATATTGAAAATCCGAATTACATATTACCTGAACTTGCCACTGAATTAAACAATATCAATTTGGGTGATTTAAGTGCACTAACCTCAAATGTTACATTGCCAACAAAAGGAACTCTGGATCCAACAATTTTAATTTCGTGGAAAACAAGAACTCCTGCACTGATCAATGCAACCGGTGTTGTTACTCGTCCAAATTATTATAACTACAATGATACTTTAACGGCCACTTTAACCAAAAACGGACAACAAGTTTCAAAAGCTTTTCCTTTAACTGTATTAGCTAAAGTAGGTACTGCTTACAACAACGATTTGTTGGTGAAATTCGATTTTTCATCTGTGTCTGACTCTACAGTTACTGATGCAGCCGAAAAACATTTAACAGGCACATTAAGAAACAAAGCGAAAATTCATTCTATTGGAACAAGTGTAAAATACAACGTTTTAAGCTTGGGCGACAGCATTGGTTATTTTGATTTGGGCTCTGAAATTGGTAAACTTATGTATAACCTGAACGATTATACCATGAGTGCATATTACCGCGTAGATACAGCATATACTCAACTTACAAGCAACGGTAACTTCCTTTGGAACTTCTCGAATGGTACAAATGCCATGAGCGATCAAAATGGCTATGTGATTGGTAGTTTAAAAGACCAAAGCGTGAGTATAAGTCCTAAATACTACACTGCTGCGTCCGGAAATCAAGCCGTAAGCTTAGCTACGGTTGCACTCAAAGGTGGATGGCACAATATGACGTATACTCAAAGCGGAACTTTAGGAACTCTGTATGTGGATGGTATGCCAATGACACCTGGTTCAATTACCAATTTGCCATCTACTGCCCTACCAAAGCCAAATCAATTAGGTACCCCTTATAACTGGATTGGACGTTCTTGTTATTCTGGCGATACCTATCTCCGCAAAACTCTTGTTTATGACTTCAGACTTTACAGAACTGCTTTGACTGATGAACAAATTCAAACTTCTGTTCTAAATGTTGGCACTACAATAAATGCTCTTGAAATTGCTTATGCTGAAAATCCGACTGCTGTGAAACAGCTTGCTGAATCTCCCTACAAAGTAGTTCCAATTTCAGGTGGAATTAAGATCATTGGACTAAACGGCACGGAGAAAGTATCTCTTTTTGACATTGCCGGTCGTCAGATGAAAATTTCAACCACGGAATTTATTAAAGCTAATTCAGGTGTTTACATTGTAAAAATAAATAATACCATAGCGAAGGTATTGGTTAAATAGAAAATGTACAATAACGAAAGAAAAGAGGATGTCCGGTTGGACATCCTCTTTTTTGATACAATATGTCACCATCTTTGACTTATTCTTACATCTATTATTTTGAATGATAGACTATATTTGTACTATTAAGTCATTTAGATTTCTTCAATTTTTAATACTGACATTTTAAATCAAAACAAGAAAAACATAAGTAATTCAAAGTATTTAATGATACATTTTGAGCTTTGACCCCCTAACCCCCAAAGGGGGCATAAAGACGCAGTATTTGAAAACTTTCTAATACTGAATTTCTCCTGAAGATGCACTCTTACGCCCCCTTTGGGGGTTGGGGGTCAGGAAATAAACAGTTGCAGAAATAGTCAGATTAAACATTTTACAAACTTATCAATAATTCTTACTGATTACATACTAATAGTTGCACTTACAAATTATTCATTCATACCTATTTATCAATAACATTAAATTTTAAAAAAATGAAAAAAACTTTTTACTTGATTGCCTTTTGTATATCATGGGTATTTTCTTTGCAGACTCAGGCTGCAAATGTAATTCCTCAAGCGGGTGTTTTTTATAACATTGTTCAAACATCCTCCAATATGGTGATTGGAGCTTTAAACGTACAACCTTGCGTACAAACTGCTTCAAATGCATTAAATCAGGCATTTGCATTTGTTCCGGTAGATGGCAAGCCGGACACGTATTACATCAAGTCGTTTTTCGGGATGTACCTGAACAAAACGGCAAATAACAGTTGGAATTTGATTTACCTGACTGCTCCTGATCCGTCAAACGTTTTGAATGCCGAATGGGTGATTACCGATGATGCAAGCAGTACAACTGTTTTTCGTTTATTACTGAATGCAAATAGCAAGTACATGGCATCGGATGGAACAACAACCAATTCCAATTTGTATTGCGATAAAGCTATTGATAATGTCAGAGGTCTTTTTACATTGGTTCAGGCTATCATCCCACTAAATCTTGTTGATGCTTTTAATGTACTCACCCTTGGTAACATTTCAGCAGTAACATCCAACCTGACATTACCAGCCGTAAGCGGGACTGCCAATATCCCTGTTTCCTGGACATCGTCCCTGCCGTTGGTAATTACAACTGATGGAACGGTAACGCAACCAGCCCAATACGATGCTACAGTTAAACTTACAGCTACGATGTCGGATGTAGTGAATGGGGTAACTTTTACTCTTACTAAAGATTTTCTGGTTACAGTGAAAGCGAAAACAGTAGTCGATGACCTGATAGCTAACTGGGACTTCGAACAAGATTCAATTTATATTGAAAATGGCGAAACTAAAGTGAAAAGTTCTTCAACGACCGGTTTTATCGGAACTATAAAGAATGAGGCAAGTATAAGGACAATTGGTACTTCATCAAAGTATAATGTATTGTACACAGGTAATGGTACAGGGTATTTTGATATGGGATCTGAAATTGGTAAGGCAATCTATTCATTGACTAATTACTCAATGGCAGGTTATTTCCGGATTGATGCTGATAATATTGATTTAAATAGTAATGGTAATTTTATCTGGGCTTTTTCAAACACGGCTGATGCACCTACAGACAAAAATGGATACATAATCGGCAGCTTGAAAAATCAGTCACAAAATGTTACTTCAGGTTATTGGGCAACCGGTGACCAGGGTGTTGGTCCGAATGTAAATGCTGCTAAAGATGGTTGGCATCATATTGCTTTTACTCAGGAAGGAATTGTTGCTACCATATACGTAGATGGCGTTCAGGTTGCTCAAAATACAGGAATGACAAACTTACCTTCCACGACACTTCCTGTTGCCGGCAAAACAGGCACACTATTCAACTGGCTTGGTCGCTCGTGTTATCCACTTGATGTCTATTTAAAGAAGACAATGATTTATGGTTTTCAGTTACTTAAAACTCCACTGTCATTTCAAGATATAAACTTAGGATATGGTAAATTCGATGGTGTGGCTACTACAATTGAGAAATTAAATGCTGCTTATGCTGAAAATCCCAATTATCTTTTACCCGAATTAATCACAGAAGCAGATAACCTTTCATTAGGTGACCTTACTGCCGTTACTTCCAACATTACATTACCTGCTAAAGGAAGTATTGATCCAAGTATCGCTATTTCGTGGAAATCATCGAATGATAGCCTTATTACTTCAGCAGGAGTAGTTAAACGTCCGGATTTCTATAATTATAATGATTCACTGTATGCAACGTTTTCTAAAAACGGTCAGAAAGTATTTAAATCCTTTGGAGCAACTGTAATAGCAAAGCCAAATACTGCGTTTACGGGTGCCAATTTGGTGAAGTTTGATTTTACCTCAGTGACTGATTCTACAGTTACTGATAGAGCTGAAAAGCACTTCAAAGGAACCTTAAAAAACAATGCTTCGGTAATTAGTATTGGTACCACCGAAACTGGTATATACAATGTATTAAACTTAGGCGACAGTATCGGATACTTCGATATGGGACCTGAAGTGGGTAAAACAATGTATAACTTAACTGATTTTACAGTTGGAGCTTATTACAGAATTAATACAGCTTATCCTGATCTTCAATTGGCTTCAAATGGAAATTTCTTATGGAATTTCTCTAACTCAAAAGATATCCTTAGCACCGCAACAGGTTATTTAATTGGAAGTTTGAAAAACCAGGCAGTAACAATATCTCCAAACAACTGGACAACTGAACAAACAGTAGCGTTTGCCAGTCCGGCACTTAAAGAAGGATGGCATCACATGGCTTATACCCAAAGTGGAACGAACGGTACAGTTTATGTGGATGGTATGATTGCAGCAACCGGTACTGTTACTCAACTTCCAGCTAATACATTGAACAAACAGGCCGGATTTGGAACTGCATATAACTGGATAGGACGTTCGTGCTATACCGGTGATGTTTATCTTCGCAAAACTTTGGTTTATGATTTTAGATTATACAACAAACCGTTGACTGATGCAGAAATTCAAACAACTGAATTAAATGTGGGTACAACAATCAATAAACTGGATGCAGCTTATAATGCAGCATCGGCAGTAAATTCGGTAAAAGATTCACCTTATAAAGTTGCTGTTACAGCTGATGGAATTAATGTTATGGGATTATCGCAAACTGACAAAGTCGCTCTTTATGACATTGCGGGTCGTCAGATTAAAATCTCTAACATGACATTAATTAAAACAAATCCAGGTGTTTACATTTTGAAAATCAATAATTACATAATCAAGGTATTGGTTAAATAGAAATAATTGTAATTATCTTAAAGAGGATGTCCGGTTGGGCATCCTCTTTTGTCTTTTATGTTGGATCTGGTTTAATTTCCGGCAAGGTGAAAATCATCATTCATGTATGGTTGAAGGGAAGTATCAGCAATTGTCAAAGGAGTTTGCCGCGAGTAGGAATCTGAATGTAGTACTCTGCAAGTATTGCATTCTAACGAACAGAAACCTGTCATAACACCAACATGGGCGAGCAGGAAATGGATTACGTATATTGCCCAATATTTAACCGTGTCTGATCACGGTGATCCAGGTAATGCAGTCGATAACCAACTTTATCGAATGCAAACTTAAACTCTTTGTCAACAAGGACAAAAGCCTGTCTCGGCTTGTTAAACGAACCAGGTATTTAGTATCTTAACTCTCATTTCGTGCATTTCTTTGCACAATATTGCATAATTCACTTCTAATTGTTTTATTTAGAAGAATCTAAGTAATTCAAAGTATTTAATGAAACATTTTGAGCTTTGACCCCCTAACCCCCAAAGGGGTCATAAAGACGCAGTATTTGAAAACTTTCTAATACAGAATCTCTCCTGAAGATGCACTCTTACTCCCCCTTTGGGGGTTGGGGGGTCAGGAATTAAATAGATGCAGAAATAGTCAGATTAAATATTTAACAAACTTATCAATAATTATTACTGATTACTTATCTCATGTCATAAAATCAATTACGCAGTATTTTTCTAATCCGTTTTTTTATCCGCGTGGTTAGCGTTAATTCGCGTTTAAATCTTAATTCTGGTTTATCCGGGTTAGTATACCTGTTCAATCAATGTCTTTTTGTGATTTTATATTTTTTAGATATTCTTTAGGTGTAAAACCAAAATCGATTTTAAAACATCTGCTAAAATACTTCGGATCATTAAAACCAACAGCAAAAGCAATCTCGGAAATATTACCCATGTTGTTGGCAAGCATTTCTATAGCATGTTTCATTCTGACTTTGCGGATAAATTCTCCCGGAGACAATCCAGTAAGAGATTTTAATTTACGATGCAATGTTGATTTTGATGTCGCCATATCAATTGCAAACTGATCAAAGTCAAACAACTCATCAGACAGCATATTTTCAACTTTATTTACAGCCATTTTTAAAAATACCTCATCTATTGAGTTATATTCCATAGTTGAAATATTAACCTCATAATTGTTTTTAAAATTTTCTTTCTTCTGAGTTTTCTTTTTTAGTATATTTTTTATTCGTGCTTTTAGAACGGATAGCTCAAATGGCTTTGCGATATATGCATCAGCTCCGGCATTATAACAATCAATCCGATCTTCATTTGAATTTTTTGCAGTAAGAATTAAAACATCTATGTGACTCGTTTCTATATCATTCTTGATTATTTTACAAAAAGTCAAGCCATCCATTTCAGGCATCATTACATCACAGATGATTAAATTTATATCGTTATTCTTTAATATCTCTAAAGCTTGTAAACCATTATACGCGGATAATACATGGCATTTATTTGAGAAAATGTCGACAATTAAACTATTAAGTTCTTTATTATCTTCAACGACTAATATGGTGTTGTCTTTATCTTCATCTGAAAATATATCATCGCTGTTTTGAGTATTCAGAAGAATGATATCATTAATATCGGGCAATGTCTTTGTTTCCGGATACTCTGTTGCTATTTCATTTTCGTCATATGCATTTCTTGAAACAGGTATTTCAATTGTAAAAACAGAACCTTCTCCAATTTGGCTCTTAACTGATATTTTACCCTTATGAATCTGAAGAAGATCTAATGTTAATGCTAACCCAATACCATTGCTTTGGCTCTGATCGGCAAACTTGCTGATATAAAATCTTTTAAATATGTTTGGTAAATCATCATCGGCAATACCATTGCCACTATCCGACACCGATAAACGCAAAATATCAGTAGTGTCTCTTACTGAAAAACTCATTTTTAAAATAATTGTTCCACCTATTGGTGTGTATTTAAATGCATTCGAAAGTAAATTGTATATTGCCTTATCCAGTTTGTCCGGATCAAAATAGGTTTCACTTTCAATTTCTTCAAGTTCAAGTATGAAATTGATTTTTTTCTCCGTGATAAGTGGATTAAAATTAGATTGACAGATATTGTTCACGAAATTGACTATATCTTCTTTCTGAACTTTAAGTTTCATATTTCCACTTTCAGTTTTTCTGAAGACAAGAATTTGCTGAATGAGCCTTTTTAAACGTAAAACATTATCTTTCATTATTTCAAATTGAACGTTTTCTCCGGCTATTTTTTGCTGTAATCGTTCTATTTGCAACATGATGATGGTTAGGGGCGTCAATAATTCATGGGATATATTGGTAAAATAACGCAACTTTATTTGTGCCAGCTCTTCAGACTTTTCGTTTTCAATTTTTGAAATTTTAAGTTCGTTACTTAGACGTATACGTTTTAATATGTTTCTGCCAAAAAAGCTTGCAGAGAATCCAAGAATTATTAAATAGATCAGATCAGCCCACCAGGTTTTATAAAATGGTGGAAGGATGCTGACATTCAATGATGTTACCTGATTACGCCAGTTTCCATGTTCATCACTCGCTTTTACTTTAAAAACATATGATCCTTCAGGCAAATTTGAATAATTTACATATCGTCTGTTATTTCCAACATAGTTCCAACTATTATCAAAGCCCGTCAGCATATAAGCGTACTGAACCTTACTTGAAGTTGTATAATCAAGATTTGAAAACTCAATTCCCAGGTTGTTTTCTGAGTATTTTAATGTTACTTTGTTCGTTTCCAAATCAAAATGCTTATTTTGCTTGTCGTTAAAAATTGAGTTGCTTTGAACGAATATGTCTGAAAATGAAACCGTATTAGTAACTTTTGAAATTTTATTTAGGTTAGAGGGGTTAAATGCACAAATCCCATTATTTCCGCCAAATAAAATAAGTCCTGAGTTCAGCTTTGTACTGGCATCTTTATAAAATGAATTTACGATCATTCCATCTGCAGTTGAAAAATAAGTTGCTGCATGGGTTTTAGGATTAAAACGTATAATTTTCTTTATACTTGAAATCCAGATATATCCATTATTATCTTCTATGATGTTAAATATGCCATTGTCTGCAATTCCATATTCAGCACTGATTTCAACGGCAGAATTATTGACTTTATCATAAAGATAAATGCAACCTTCTTTAGTTCCTATATAGACACTTCCATCTTTACAGCAGCAAACACTTTGGATACTATAACTTTGATAATTTTTAGTTTTTAAAGGGACTTTTGAAATTATATATTTATTGCCAATTAATTTAAATATAAACAATCCATCCTTTTCAGTGCCGACAAAGATATTTTTATAAGGATCTTCATTGATGCAATTTATAAACCTGTAATTTTTTGATAATAATTTCACATTGGCATTTAATGGTTTATAATATAAGCCATCAGCTGTACCAATCCAGACACAGTTTTTTTTATCTTCAAATAATACGGTAATTTTTGATTCTTCAGTATGACCTGTATTGTTGAGTGTGAACGCCCTTGAAAACGAAAGGTTATTTAGCCCGTTATTCTTAAATATATAGATATAATCTTTCCCTTCATCGGTTAGCCAAAGTTCATCTTTCGATTTAATTCTGGCCAAAGCGCTTATATTCGTGATATTTCTTAAAACATTATCTTTTGGTTGAAAAACTTTTCCTGTTGAAATATCTAAATTAAACAGTCCAATACGGCTAATTGCAATATTTACTATATTCGTGTTCGTCGCGCACATATGGGATACATTTAAAGACGGCGTATTTACTAAAGTTTTAATATTATCCAATGCGAAATTTTGCACTGTATTTTTTTTAAAATCCACTGTATATAGGCCTTTCCCAATGGTGCCTAACCACAAATTCCCTTTTCTATCCTTTGCAATTTCATGAAATAGTCTGATTTCATTCTTATCAAACATATTTTCTGTTTCCAGGAGTTTACAGGTTCCATCTGATTGTTTTTTAAGAGCGGTAAGCCCTTTGTAAGTTACAACCCACATAAATCCTAATTTGTCATCCTGAACAATGCTATAAACTATATCATCAATCTTCTTTTCAGAACCTCTTTCAAGTTGAATTTTACGAATTGAAATATTTAAATTGTTGTCAACGGTGGCATTATAAATCCCATCACCCCATGTACAAATCCAGAATAGACCATCTTTATCCTGATAAACCCTGAATGGATTATTATTTATCCCAATCTTTGGAAAGTGCTTGATTTTATGAGACTTTTGGTCTATAATGCATAAACCGGATTTCCATGAAGAAATCCATATTTTGCCTGATTTATCTTCATAGATGTTTGTTATATTTTGTCCCAATAGACGATATTTCGAATTCGTCTCATTCGTATACCTTTCGTATTTTTGGGTCTCTGGATTCATACATATTACACCATTCGTAGATGTCCCAATCCACATATAACCCCTTGAATCTTTTGCAATTGAATTGATGCGTTCCCTTTTTATCAGATCGTTATTTAATTCTGTGATTGAATAATTTTTTTTGTCAATAATATTAATTCCTTCCAGTGTTCCGATCCAGATTCGTTGTTGATTGTCTTCCGATATACATTGAATTTCATTATTGGTCAAACGACCGGGTGTCAATGCACTTGATCTGAATACTTTTATATCATATCCATCAAAGCGGCACAAACCATCATTTGTTCCAAACCAGATATAACCTTCTTTATCGTTATAAATTCTGATAACTGAGTTGGATGATAATTTTACATTTAATGGGAAACTTTCGAATTTTATCTGGGCAAATACTCCCTGTGAATTAAACACAAGCAATACAAGATACAAAGTGAATATTATAGTAAATTTACGCATAATAAAAAGAATCAGATTTATTCATGAAAATTAAAAAGCAAAATATCATAAGGGAACATGTTAATTCCTTTTGATCTGTCAATATAAAAAGGTAAAGGTAGTTATTTACTTACAAATATGTTGCAGTAAGTTTTACTCAAAATCAATTAGTAAGAATTCTTTAGTTAATCCAGGTTTAGACATTTTATTCCGGGTATTGTAAAAGAAGGAACGAAATGGCTTTCACCTCAATGAAAATAAATCGGACGATATTAATCTGCAATCTTACAATGTGGATATAAATTCTACTGTTTAAATAATGATTTTTCTGAATACAAATATATTTCTTTATAACTACACTAAAGTGGAGAATAAATTTATTTATGGTGAAAATATCAGGCATTCTGTATGTAAAAGACCTTGTTTCAATGAAAAATGCATTTTAAACTTGATGCATGGATTTAAAATCCTCATTATTGAATTATATTTATACAAGTACTTAAAACTTAAATACTATTTTTGAACCATACAAATTTACATTATGAATCGAAAATTTTCTGTAGTTTTTATTGTTTTTAGTACATTATTTAGTGGATTGGGATACGCTCAACAACTACCTTCAAAATTGGAAATCCTGACTAAAATGAAATCAGTGAATGACTACTGGATTTCGCAAAATGCCAGTCCGGGGAATAATCAGTGGGCTAGGGCAGTCTATTTTGCGGGTAATGTGGAATTTTATAAAGCATACCCTAAGGATTCATATTTGCAATATGCAAATCTCTGGGCTGCAAATAATGGCTGGGGATTGAATGGAGGTACTTCCACAAGAAATGCGGATAATCAAACCTGTGGACAAGCTTATATTGATATGTATAAGTTGGATTCAGTTAAACAACTTAATAAAATTGCTGCTATCAAAACAAGTATCGATAACATGGTCTACAGTTCTAAGTCAACTGACTGGACCTGGATTGACGCAATCTTTATGTCGATGCCGGTATTTGCCCGATTGGGTAACCTGACCGGAGACACGATCTATTTTAAGCGGATGCATGATTTATATCTTTACACAAAAGATACTCTTGGCTTATATAATTATAATGAAAGACTTTGGTATCGCGATGTAAATTATAAGCCTCCTTATGCTACTAAAAACGGTCAGGACTGTTACTGGTCACGTGGGAATGGATGGATTGTGGGAGCTCATGCACGGATTCTGGAACTTCTGCCGGCTAATGATCCTCACAGGAACGAATATGTTCAGACTTTTCAACAGATGGCTGCAGCATTGAAAGACCGCCAACGTACAGATGGTTTCTGGAATTCGAGCCTTGATGATCCGAATGAATATAATGGACCTGAAACGAGTGGTACTGCATTTTTTACCTACGGAATTGCCTGGGGAATAAACAACCATTTGCTTGATTCTGCCACGTATTATCCGGTTGTGGTGAAAGCATGGAATGGATTGACAACTATTGCTTATCAACCAACCGGTTTGTTGGGATATGTTCAGGGTGTAGGGGCTCAACCTGGTTTAGCATCTGCCGGTACAACCCAGGATTTTGGTGTCGGTGCATTTTTGCTAGCAGGAACTGAGCTTTTAAAAATGGCTTCCGGGATAATGACAGGTCCAACAAATTTCTCAATGAAAACCATCGATGTGTCAGATAATTCTCACCTGAGTGTCCATTTCACAAAAAAGCTGGATTATGCTTCGGCACTGAAAGCTGAGAATTATATAATTAATAACGGAGTAACCGTGCTGTCGGTAAGTAAAGGTGATAATGACAGTACGGCAATTTTATCTGTCTCCGGATTAACACCGGGCTCATATCAATTGCAGGTTAGCAATATATCAAGTGCGCAAGGCTCACAAGTGGAACCGGGCGAAAAAAAGACATTTGTATATACTTTAGTTACCGGATTGACTGCCAGTGGGTTTGAGCCCGGAACATCCAATACGCCGGATAAAACGTTGGATAACGATTTTTCAACCCGTTGGTCCTGCGATGGTATCGGTCAATGGATCATGTACGATCTGGGAGGAATAAAACAGGTTAGTTCCGTTGATATGTCATTTTTTAATGGAAATGTACGCAAATCATTTTTCAGCATCTATTTGTCAACCAATCTGAAAGATACAGTACAAGTATTTAACGGATCAACCAGTGGCAGGACTGCAACCCTTGAAAACTACGATTTCACTGATCAGCCGGCCAGATATGTAAAGATTGTAGGATATGGGAATAGCCAAAGTACCTGGAACAGTATTACTGAAACGAGAATTAACAGTACTGAAATAACTTCGGTCCTGAAACAGGAAGAGAATAGCGAATTTAAAATTTATCCCAATCCTGTAAAAGGTAATAGTTTTAAAATAATAACCAAGAATGATCTGCTTTCAAAAGTAACCATTACTGATTTAACCGGTAAAGTTATTTTTAAGAAAACTATTCAGGCAATCAATTCCGAATATAAAATCACGGGCTTGCCCTTAACCAAAGGGATTTATATTGTTTCTGTGACAAACGGAGAAAAGTCAGGTTCCGCTTTGTTAATATCTGAATAGCCGGTAGATAGATTAGTCTGCTTTCCAACAAAACGTGCCCTCATTTGTACCTATAAATAAATATGCCTGACTATCAAACTGATAATCAGGCATATTCCTTTCGATATTGTTGTCTCACAAGGGTAAGGGGATTGACTTTGATTTGAATCATGAAACTATAAAAATAAATATAATAATTAGATATACAACACTTTAAACAAATTGTATCCGAATTTGTTATGTTTTCAAAACGGAATATACTGCTATTTCTTGTGCAAGTTTTGTGCAAGTGTTAATTTTGAATTGTTTGTAAATTCAATCTTAAACATTACAATATCTGTAATTAAATTTACTCCTAATATTGCTTAATATCCTCTATTTTAGCTAGTAATACTTAAACTATGCCAGAGGACTTTAATTAATGATTCGGACCATATTCTATTTCATATCTTAGCTCTATACTATATTTAAGTAATGGTCAAAATACGACATTATATTTTGACCATTACTTAGTTGCTTCGAGGTGTAAATGTAAATAACCTGAGGTAACTCGCTAAATGAGATAGAATCATATAAAATTATTATTTAAAATGATATTTGAAACAATTACGACCGTTATCCGATACGAAATGGCACTAAGATCAAATGAAAAATAAAATAACTTTGTTGCTTTGTTTATGGGCATTAAAAAAAATCCAAGAATAAAGTTAAATTTATAAAGTTCAAATTATAAACCATTTTCATGATATGATTCGTGTTTTTCTTCTACCCCTTAATAAAGAATTCTGGTTGTCAATAATTTCCATTTTCAACACAAAATAGATTAATTTTAGGTATTAGTTGACAATTATGGATGTGAGGCTGATTATTCTGTTTAACGCAGCTCAATCAGCCTCATTAAATTCACTATAGTATAAAAAAAGCATTAATTGACCAAAGAACGAAAAAGTGAACATTCATTTAATAGTATGCAAATATAAAAAGACACATAATGGAAGAAATATTTAAAACGAAATATAAATATTGTCATATTGATGCAGACAAGATTGTAATTACTAAAACTCACAAAGTTAAAGATTTAGTAGCAGAATATTCTAATTCAATAAAATGATTTCTTTAAAAGGTTGATGGTGTTTTATATTTCCATACTACTGCTGATGCACTAAATTTTTAAAATATTCAACATATTGCAGATAAACAGCAACATACAAGCGTTCTTTGATTTTACGATTTGAATTGAAAAAAGGTAATTTTGTGGATTTTGAAATAACATC
>JAQTUE010000082.1 GCA_028710415.1 Paludibacter sp.
TGTCTGCCACAATATCTTTTTGAGATTATTTTTAAATTTTTAAACAGATGTTTTATAAACACTTGCGTATGTTCACTTAAATAAATACTTTAGCACTTCGGAAAAGTTAGTTTTTATTCATTAGTTTGGTTAGGTTAGTTGATTTAAGGGAAGGTCACAGAGTTGACTTTCCCTTTTTTATGTTCACGAAAAGGTAACCCACAAAACCCATATTTATTTTACTTATGGTGTAATTATTTAATAATACCAATGACTATTTATATGCCTAATAAGATACTTTTGTGTTGACGACATTCGAAATTAATTAGGGCAAAACTGCCAATTCTTCATCAGCATAAGGCCGATGGAGGGGAGCTTCCGTAAGGTGTTCCGGTTCATAATGCCCTGCATTTCGAATGTCGTCAACCTCCATTGGTTCTTTTTTATCAACTATTAACCAAAAACAATCTACCCATGCACAAAATGAAGAAGATCATCTTGGGTCAGGTGGTGCTTGTATTGATGGCTTGTTGTCATTACAAACACAAAATGACAGATGAAGAGAGAAGAGATTTTGCCGACCTTGAACAATGCGCAAACATCTTGTCCGAAGGTCACAATTACCAGTTTTTTAGTCCAGGAACATCAGATCAAAGGGTCATTGACCATTAGTGTTGTCTGAAATGATGTCTGAATAAAATCTAAAAACCCTCTGAAAGCATTTCTATCAGGGGGTTTTAATTTTCATATAAGAGCCTTTTGGCGGACTCGACTATATACAACATTGATTTTCATTTACACTCGCAAAGTTCTCATTTTATTGATATTTCAGAGCTTTTTACATTTTGTTTTCCAAGCTATATTTGTACTGTTTTGGAATTAAGTTGTCTGAAAGTTGTCTGAATGAATCGAATTGCCTAAATTTGTTTGAACCTTTAATCTAAACGCAATGATCGGCTTCTATTCTGACCGTGGATCAATTTACGCAAAATTCAGACAACAAAAAAACGGAGAGAAAACAACTTTGGTTTATTACCCCGGAATGTCTGACGAAGGTTTCAATAAGGAAACAAAACGATTCAAGGATCAGGAGCTACAAAAGCAAATTACAGGCATTGAGAATGCGATATTTAAAATCATTGAAGCCCAAAACCCATTCTATCTGACCAATGAGGACTTCGCGAAGCTCATAAACGAGCATTTGACCGGAAAAACGCTTAATCAGACTCCTTTCTTTGAATACTGTGAACGATACTTTGAATATGCCTGCAAGATCACAACCAGGCGCCGGGCACAAACCGTCCGGACAACAATCAATAAGATCAAAGAGTTCCGTCCAGACCTTACTTTTGAAACCATTGATAAAAAGTTCTTCCGGGAGTTTATGGAGCATTGCAACAAGAAGGGTTTTGCCACGAACTACACCGGTTCGGTCGTGCGTGATTTAAAGCGAATTTTGAATTATGCAACCGAGAATGACGATAACACCAACATGGCTTTCAGGTCGTTCAAAAAGCCAATGGAAGAGGTTTTTAACGTTTACCTTACAGAAATTGAAGTTCAGAAAATTTACGATCTGGTAATTACCCCGCAACTGATCTCAGAACGCTTTGAGGCGCGAAAGAAAAGGGCCGAAGAAAGTAAAATCAAATTCACCGAACGGATGCCGGATGCTTTGCAGATGCAAAATAAAATCATTGCGCTCAATCGGAGTCGGAAGTTATTCGTTATTGGATGTTGGACCGGACTTCGCGTAGAAAATTACCTGGACATTGATCCTGAAATTCAAATCGATTTAGAGAAAGGCTTCATCCATGCCATCGCAAACAAGAATGGTCCAAAGCTAAGGATACCGCTTCACCGAATAGTTCGCGATATTGTTGAATCTGGTGGGTTCCCAAAACCTATCAGTCCGCAAAATTTGAATTATCATGTCAAAGAACTTGGAGAACTGGCCGGGATCAACGAAACGGTGATTTATTTCAAAACTATCGGTGGCCGGAGGATTGAATATGTCAAACCAAAATATGAAATGCTAACAAGCCACACAGCTAGAAGATCATTTGCCAGTAATTTGATTGTCCGTGGTATCCCGAAGCAGTATATTATGGCTGTTACCGGGCATAAAACCGAATCTTCATTTAATAAGTACACTCAGGCAGTTCAAAAGGATATTATGACCGAGAAATTGGCCGACTATGATGTTTGGGGTTAATCGAGGGTCTTGGTGTTTTTATATTCTTTAAGCGACTCAATTAAGCCATGCCACACTGTATTTGGTACAGCATATTCCCATTGCGCCCTATTTTCGCCGTAAGTAGAACTATGTATAAAAATATCAGACGTATCAAAATAATTTACCGTTAACGTCTTTGATTTATATTCATTACAATCAAACTCTCCAAATGTTAGGTCGTATGATAAATATGTCCACTTATCAGGATTTTCGTCGTATTTTGACATTTGGGCTATAACTTCCCTGACATCTTCGTTGTAGTATTTTGTTTTAACCCAAGCCTTGATCGTGTTGCCTAGAATTATAATGTTCTTGGCGTTCAAATACAGTTCTGAATTTCCGGTTTTTGACTTACAAACCAAAACCCATTCATCTTTTTGAGAGAAGGACAATAGTGGAACCAACACCATTGTTATAAGTATGAGTTTTTTCATGTCTATCTGGTTTTATAACAAATTTTACACTCCCTTCGCCCTAATTCTTTGGCCTTTTCAATAGTAATACTCTGAATTTCCTTGCTGCATTTCGTCAACCCCTTACATGTCTTAGTTTTGTGATAAACCACAGAGCTGCCACCGGTACAGATATAAACATTCGTGTCTGGCGTTGCGCACATTAAAAAGCAAAATCCAATTAAGATTAAAAGTCTTTTCATAGTATGATTTTTAGGTTATTGCCTACTTTCTTTCTTCTAATATTTTTACCCTTTCTCTTAATTCAGAAATTAACTCTTCTCTTGACTCTAAAAGCTGTCTCAATAATTCAATTTCAATATTATAAGGAATAGTCGATTGACCCTGTTTCTTTTCGTGTTGTTGGCTCGATTCGCTTGCCTCATTGTGCGAGGTGGGTGGTTTTAGCATTCGACCCTTCCCGGATAGCAGCCAGTCAATGTTTATTTCAGGACAATTGTCAGATATTTTTGACAGCTTGTCTGCTCCGACAGAGCCGCCATCTCCTATGTTACTGATATTGCCCCCTCCAAGGTTACATTTTTCTTCAAACTTTCTAATTGAAAGTCCGTAATAATCAGCTACTTGTTTAAATCTGTATTTAATATTCATTTTTTTGTCAATTATTTTTGACAATTACTTGCAAGTGTCAAAAATAGATGTAATCTTTGTAAAGCAATTAACGTAGCAATTCAATAAATGTTCCAGAAAACACTAATTATTTTAAATCAATTAATTAATCAAATATATGAACAATAATTTAAAAAAGATCGCTCCAACACTTAAAAAGATGAATCTATATGATTCTGAGGAATTTCCGCTTACTAGATACACCTCTGTCAATGCTGCAATTCAACGTGTTCAAACGGAGAATGAGTCTAAAAAATTCACTCAAAAAAAGAATGCAGAAACAAAATCATTGAAAGTAACTCGAATTCATTAATGCCATGAATGAAATCAAAATTTTCTCAAGCCATCAGTTCGGTGAAATTCGCACCGCGATAAATGAAAACGGAGATCCTTTGTTTTGCTTGAATGATTTATGCTTGAATATTGGTATCAATAATTCAAGAGCAGTAAAATCAAGATTAGATGAAGGGGATGTAAGTCAGATTGACACCCCCACGACAAGTGGAGTTCAGTCAATGACATTCGTAAATGAATCTGGAATGTACGATGTTATTATCAGGAGCGATTCAGAGAACGCAAAGCCGTTCCGCAAATGGGTAACCTCCGAAGTTCTTCCGGCTATTCGCAAGCATGGTGGATATTTAACCTCACAGAAGGTTGAAGAAGCCTTAATGAATCCCGATATACTTATTAGACTTGCAACCGAACTAAAAACAGAACGTCAAGAAAAAGAACGTTTGCAGGTTATTTCTACACTTCAGGCCAAAGAATTGAAAGACCAGGCACCGAAGGCCGAATACTATGACTCTGTTTTAGATTCCGAAGATTTGATTGCCACTACGCTTATTGCTAAGGATCTTGGGATGTCTGCAGTTGCCCTGAATAAAAAGCTTTTCAACCTAAATATCATTTATAGGTGCCAGGGTACTTGGGTTGTAACCGCCAAATATCAGGCTCTTGGATATGCAAAATCCAAATCATTTCCACACTTGGGAAATGATGGTCAAATGCACACTTCTATCTTCTTCTATTGGACTCAAAAAGGCAGAGAATTTATCATTAAAAAATTAACAGCCTAAGCCATGGTAGTAGTTTTCGAAGGAACACCCGAAGAATACTGGCAGAAATTTGCCGAAGTAGTTGATCAACGAATTCAGGCCAACGACGCAAAGAAAGTTAAGCCATTAAGTAAAACGGAAGCTTGCGAACAATTAGGAATATCCTATAAAACGCTGGTTAAGATTATGACTGAAATGAAAATAGACATCATTTTTCCGGCTGACATTGATCGAATTTTATTGAAATACCCGAAGTACATCAAGAAGTCGATTCGGGCATAAGCACAGTTCTTAATTGATTGAATTTTACCGGGAGTGATTGCCCGGTCGGGGGTTAACACGCTAATTTAAGAGGTTCCGTAGCCTTTCCCTCGACATTAAAATTGGAGCTTGACCATTACCATTCAAGCCTACGTGGCGGTAAACGTAACCGTGACCAGGATCGGGTCAAAGTAAAAAGAGCCTGTACGCAGGACGATCAGGATAAATCATCAAATAGATGTGAACAGCCTTGAAAAAATAAACACCGGATGCGATGCTAGTAATGGTCATGGAGCTTTGGGTTCGATTCCCTTTCCGGTACAAATATGGACCAATTTGAACTAAAAAGAAAAATTATAAACAATAAAATTAATTTAAAGGAGGATTACAAAATGTACAAATTAGCAGTAATTACCAAATGCTCGCAATGTCCAAGACATTACTCGAACTATATGCCTGATGGTAAAAATGGCAAAGAATGGTGCGGGGTTGTAGACAAAGAAACAATTGATTTAAAAGATGGATTTCCTGAGCTTTGCCCACTTGAAACATTGGTGGAAATAGAACAACAGGAACCAGATTATAATGATGGAACAAATGGCGTAACACAAGATTGATATGAATACAGAAGTTTCGATTTACAAATATCCGGTAGTTCTTGATAAAGGACAAACTAAAGAAAGATGCGATTGTGGCGGACAAATTATAACCCGACTACACGCAAAAGATGGAAATATTAAAGTACAGGCATTACATTGTACAGCTTGCACACAAGACTATTTTAGCCTTGAAGAAAACGAAACGCTTTGGCTTGAATCTGAAGCTGGCAAACCATTGCAGAGATGCCGTGTGAATGTGAAAGAAACAGGATTTGAAATGTACCCGATGATTTTAAGTAAATCGTGTACAACACAATGCCCTTTTAGTCTGGCTTTTGGTGTCTATCAGGAAAAGCCTTATGTCCTATGCGCCAAAGGAGTCCAGAATGCTTTCATAAAAAACATAACTATTTAGTTCAACTAGAGGAATATTCAAGCATAACGGTTACAGGGTTTCGAAAGAGAAAAACCGGACAATGTGATAGAAAGTCACATTAGAAAAACTGAAGGGTGCAGTTCTTTGATCGGAACTGCACCCACAAAATAAAATTTCAAACCTAAAAAACAAATTTCGATGAATTTCGATGAATTTAAAACCAAAATTTTAGCACAGGCAAAAGCTTCTGGTGCTTGCAGTAGTCAGTACAAAAGAGCCGCTGAGTCAAAAACTATTGAAGAGTTAATCGAAGTACTCAAAGACAATTTATCATTCGCGGTTGATAATAAAATCCTTACGCTCGAATTGTCGAAGAATTACGAAAAACCCGAATTATTCAACACCGGAAAGGATAATGTCGGTTTTTTTAACTCAGGCGACCTAAACTCAGGCGACCGAAACTCAGGCCACCGAAACTCAGGCGACCGAAACTCAGGCCACCGAAACTCAGGCGACCGAAACTCAGGCGACCTAAACTCAGGCGACCGAAACTCAGGCGACCGAAACTCAGGCCACCGAAACTCAGGCGACCGAAACTCAGGCGACCTAAACTCAGGCGACCTAAACTCAGGCGACCTAAACTCAGGCGACCTAAACTCAGGCCACCGAAACTCAGGCGACCTAAACTCAGGCCACCGAAACTCAGGCCACCTAAACTCAGGCGACCGAAACTCAGGCGACCTA
>JAQTUE010000020.1 GCA_028710415.1 Paludibacter sp.
ATCCCATTATTATGCTTACTGCCCAGAGTACCTCCATGAATGCCATTGAGCTAAGCGATTATGCGGAAAATGTACTGCTTGAAAAATTACAAACTATTCCGGGTGTAAGTTCTGTATCCATTTTTGGACAACAGAAACCATCCATGCGATTGTGGCTTGACCCGGGTAAAATGACCGCCTATAATTTAACGGCTGCTGATATCAGTGCTGCCCTTAGCAAAGAAAATGTTGAAATGCCGGGAGGTAAGATCCGTGGGAATGCAACCGAACTGACAGTTAAAACTTCAGGAAGATTAGTTACTGAAGATGACTTTAACAACCTTATTGTCAAACAAAATGCAAACCAGATTGTACGGTTGAACGATATTGGTGAAGCAGTATTAGGTCCTCAAAATGAAGAATCAGGTTCAACCATTAATGGTACTACCGGAGTCATGTTGGCTTTAATCCCACTACCCGGAGCAAATGACATACAGATCGCGGATGAGTTCTATAAACGAATGGACCAGATAAATAAAAACCTTCCGAAAGGAATGGAATTAAATATCGGCAGGGATAAGTCTATTTTTGTAAGGCAATCGGTTACTGATGTATTGGAAACTCTTCTGATTGCTATCTTTCTGGTAGTCATGATAATATTCCTTTTCTTCCGGAACTGGATTATTGCCTTACGGCCCTTAATCGATATTCCTGTGTCACTCATCGGGACATTTTTTGTCATGTACCTTTTCGGGTTTTCAGTAAATGTACTCTCACTCCTTGGGATTGTATTGGCAACCGGGCTGGTGGTGGATGATGGGATTGTAGTGACTGAAAATATATTCAAGCGTATTGAGAAAGGCATGAATAAATTCCAGGCTGCCATGGAAGGTACGCGTGAGATATTTTTTGCTGTAGTATCTACTTCACTCACCCTGGCCATCGTATTTATTCCGGTTATATTCCTCGAAGGTTTTACCGGCAGGTTATTCCGTGAGTTTGGTATTGTCGTGGCAAGTGCGGTATTAATCTCAGCTTTAGTGTCGCTGACGCTTACACCGGTATTGAACGTCTTTTTAGGAGGTTCAGCGACTCACCATTCTAAATTTTATGTTGCTTCCGAACCATTCTTTTTGAATGTTGAAAAGAAATACAGACGGTTCCTGGCATTTTTTATACTGAACAAATGGATTTCAGGGGCAATAATTATTTCTTGTGTGGCCTTGATTTTTGGTATATCTCAAACACTTAAATCAGAACTGGCCCCTTTGGAGGACCATAGTTTTATCAGAACCAGTATTACAGCTCCCGAAGGAACAGAATTTTCCACAACAAAAGATATTATTGATAAGGTTGCTAAAATAAACAGTGACCTGGGTATTGAGTCCAAGTATACACTTGCAAGGTATGGCGGAGGACAAAGTTCAAGCGTAAATACCGGTATGGTCATGAACTTTATGTCCGATCCTTCTGAACGTAAGATTTCCCAACAGGATCTATATAAAAAATTATCCAAGATCTATGATTCGATTCCTGACGCCCGTGTGATTGCAAGCCAGGAACCAACCATCACAACATCCAACTCCAGGGGTTTACCGGTTCAATTTGTGTTGCAGAACCTTGATTTTGATAAAATACAACTACTATTGCCTAAGTTCCTGGATGAAGCACGAAACAGCCCGGTATTCAGTAATGTGGATGTGGATTTAAAATTCAATAAGCCGGAATTAAATATCAAGGTAAACCGTTTAAAAGCTAACAGTCTTGGAATAAATGAAAAGGATGTATCTGATGCACTTGACCTGGCCTATAGTGGAAGCCGGTATGGGTACTTCTTACGCAATAACAGGCAGTATTACGTGATCGGACAGGTTGCACGTCAGGACAGGAATTCGACCTCCAATTTGTCGTCCCTGTATGTACGATCCAATACCGGGAATATGATTCAGCTTGATAACCTGGTCGACATACAGGAAAACAGTAATCCACCGATTTTGTATCATTTCAACCGGTATAAATCGGCAACCGTATCAGCTAACCTTGCAGAAGGAAAAACTTTGGGAGAAGGTATTGCAGAGATGCAACGAATTGCAACAAAACTTCTGGATTCTACATTTACTACTGCACTTGCCGGTCCATCCAGGGATTTTGCTGAAAGTAACTCGAATATCTCGTTTGCATTGATACTGGCACTCCTGCTGATTTATCTGATTCTGGCAGCCCAGTTTGAAAGCTTCAGGGATCCGTTTATCATCATGATAACAGTGCCAATGGCCATTGCCGGGGCTATGCTTTCACTCTGGATATTCGGACAAACATTGAATATATTCTCCGAAATAGGGATGATATTGCTTATCGGTATTGTGACAAAGAATGGTATTTTAATTGTAGAATTTGCCAATCAAAAACGGAAACTGGGCATGAATAAAAGAGTAGCTGCCTTTGAATCAGCCTCGGCACGTTTCAGGCCAATCTTAATGACTTCCCTGGCAACTATATTTGGAGCTTTACCGATTGCATTTGCACTCGGTTCGGGTGCCTCCAGCCGAATCCCATTAGGGATAGTCGTAGTAGGAGGATTGTTCTTTTCATTAATGCTAACCTTGTTTGTTATTCCGGTTACCTATATCGTGTTGTCGAGCAAAAATAAAAATAAAGATCAACAATGAACAGGCAAAAAAAACAACTAGTATTTAAGATAGTATTAGTAGCATGCATATTATTTCCCTTTTCAGGTGTCAACGCCCAGAAATCGCTCACACTTAACAAAGCAGTGAGCATTGCTTTGAAGAACAATTTTGATATCCTGGTTTCAGGGAACGATGCAAACATTGCAAGAGAAAATAATACCCCGGGGAATGCGGGGATGTTACCAACTGCTGCATTGAATGGTAGCGCTAACTACAATAGGAATAGCACTTTTCAAAAATATCCGGACGGAACTTCAGTGAATTTACCTTCATTGAATTCAACATCAGTAACAGCAGGAGCACAACTGTCATGGACATTATTCGATGGGGGTAAGATGTTCGTAACCAAAAGTAAATTGGATGAGATTGAATCATTAGGTGAAATTCAGTATAAGGACAAAGTGTTACAGACCCTGTTTAATGTCGTTGCAGCATACTATGATGTAGTCAGGCAAAAACAACAGCTTAAATCCATACGGGTTGCATTAAACTATAACAAGGACCGTGTTATCATTGCCCAGGCAGGTTTTAATGCAGGATCGTTATTAAAAACTGATTTACTGCAAGCTAAGATTGATCTGAATGTGATTATGGAAAATCAGATCAACCAGCAATTTATCATTGTTGAAGCCGAAAAAACCCTGAACCTGTTATTAGGACAATCGAAAGATTCTACTTTTGAAATTACGGATTCAATACCCTTAAATTATACTCCAAATAAAACGGACCTGGTTCAAAAACTGAATTCATCAAATACCAGTATCTTGTCATTTCAGAAGCAAATAGACATTGCGGATATGTCAATAAAAGAATTTAAAAGCGGGTATCTTCCGAAAGTAGATTTCCGGGCGGGTTATTATTTTTCCCAATCCACCAATCCGAATCTGACAATAGCCCAAAATCGCACGTTAGGGCCACAGGTTGGAGGAACAGTTGTCATCCCATTATTCAGTGCAGGAGAAAATAAACGAAAAGTTGCAGTAGCTAAGATTCAGTCTCAATCAGCCGGATATGACCTTCAGAATATCAGGTTGCAGTTAAATACTATATTAGACAATACACTGACTGATTTTGAGAATCAACAAAAGCTTCTACAGATTGAAACAGAGAATAATGAGCTGGCCCTTGAAAATATAAAAATCAGTCTGGAACGTCTAAGGTTGGGTCAAACAACTTCCCTGGAAGTACATCTTGCCCAGGAGGATTTTGTACAATCGAATACACGGTTGATCAATTTCCGGTATAACCTTAAACTGGCAGAAACCAAACTGAAGCAGCTGGTTTCTGATTTGTAGTAAGTTCGTTTTATCAAATACTCTAAAAAAGGTGTCACTTATTCAGCGACACCTTTTTTAACACCTGTGTATGGAAGTGAAAAAAAATATGTGTGAATGATGTAAGATTTTCCATGAATTATGTAACACATTGGGAGTCAAAACCAGCGACCTTTGTAACGTAAATAATAATTCACATATAAACTTAGAAAAATGAAAAAGCTAACATTTTGTATAATGACTGCATTTGCTTTGTTGTCATTAAATCCCATCCAGTTAAAAGCTGAAACTGAAAAATCAGCTTCAACAGTAATAACAACGAATGCCAATTCCTCAGAGGCAACTAAAAACGCAGTAACAAATGATGAAAGTAAAGCGAATGCTCTGGAAGCTGCTGATGTTGCAGAATCAAATGCGAACTTAGCAAGATTGGAAGAAATCAGGGCAATGGATATGTCTGAATTGACTCCTGCCGAAAAGAAAGAATTGCGTGAAGAAGTTCATATGATACAAAATGAACAGGGAATGCGCGACCGTGATCGTGAACGTTATGATAATGACAATGCAAGGTATCATCGTCACCATGGAAGTGTGGTATTCATTGGTGGAGGTGGAATCCTATTGATTATCCTGATTTTATTGTTGTTGTAAAGAATCCAAATTACATCAGTATAGATTATATAAAAGGCCCTCTGATTTCTCGGAGGGCCTTTTATATTTAAATAATTCTGGTTTTTATTCCAGTTCCAATAAAATATCATCTTGCATAACGGCATCTCCGGCATCAACCTTGAAGCTTTTGATTACACCATTTTTTTCAGACAGGATATTGTTTTCCATTTTCATTGATTCCATGATCAATAATAAATCGCCCTCTTTTACCGTGTCACCTACTTTTGCAACCAACCGGATGATACTTCCCGGTAGTGGCGCTTTGATAGTATTTGCACTTGGTTTATTCGAAGGAGGTGCCGGTGCAGCTTTCCTGGCAATTACATTTTCGCCCGGTTTGGTTTGTACTTCCTTACGAACCAGTATTGGAGTCTTTAAGGTGTTAACCTCTTGTTCCAAAACGACTGCGTAATTTTTACCATTCACTTCAATTTCGGCCTGATTACCTTCTACTGATTTGACATTCACACTGTATGAAGCCCCATCTATTGTAAATTTGAATTTCTTCATAATATGTTATCGGATATTATTATTTATACCATAAATCTTTGAACTCCACGGCGAATAGCGTCTTTCGATGCGTTTGATAGTAATCACATTACTTTCATCATCGTGAACTTCGTCATAAAACAAATGCAACGCCATGGCTATAGCTACAATATCGGCTGATGGGACTTCTCCTTTATCTTTGCCAATTGAAGCCGACCTGGTTTTTTTACCAAAAAGTTTTTCAAATATCATAAGGCTGATTATAAAGGTATGTTACAATGTTTCTTGGGTGGATTTACCACTTTCTTAGTTTCAAGCGCCTGGAAAGCACGTATCACACGAAAACGGGTATTCCTTGGCTCAATAATATCATCGATGTAACCAAAAGCTGCTGCCTGGTATGGATTTGCAAATTTATCCTTGTACTCATTTACTTTTTCCGAGATAAATGCTGCCTTTCCTTCCGGATCAGTGATGGCTGAAATAGCACGTCCTTCCAATACTTCGATAGCTCCTGCAGCACCCATTACGGCGATTTCTGCAGTTGGCCATGCATAGTTGAAATCACCACGCAATTGCTTACAACTCATTACGTCATGCGCTCCACCATACGACTTGCGGATAGTTACCGTTACCTTCGGAACTGTAGCTTCACCATAAGCGAACATGAGTTTAGCACCGTGGGTAATGATACCGGCATATTCCTGTCCTGAACCCGGTAAGAATCCGGGAACGTCAACCAAAGTCAATACAGGAATGTTGAAGGCGTCACAGAAGCGCACAAAACGTGCTGCTTTACGCGATGCATCACAGTCCAGTACTCCGGCCAGGAAGTTAGGCTGATTGGCAACAATACCTGTTGGAGCACCATTAAAGCGGGCAAAGCCTACAATGATGTTACGTGCATAGTGACGGTGAACTTCCAGGAATTCATCATTATCAACAATCCCGTGGATTACATCTTTCATGTCATAAGGCATGTTCGGATTATCCGGAACAATCGAGTTCAGTTTATCGTCCAACCGAATGATAGGGTCGGTGTTTTCAAACAACGGAGCTTCTTCCAGGTTATTTGATGGTAAATAAGAAAGTAATTTGCGGATCAGCATCATACCTTCTTCTTCATCTTCAGCCTTGAAATGTGAAACACCCGATTTACGAGAGTGAACATCAGCTCCACCAAGATCTTCGGTAGAAATGTCTTCACCGGTAACTGATTTTACAACCTTAGGTCCGGTTACGAACATATAACTGTTTTCCTTGGTCATAACCACGAAGTCGGTTAGGGCAGGAGAGTATACAGCACCACCGGCACATGGTCCGAAAATAGCTGAAATCTGTGGAATAACACCCGAAGCCAGAATATTACGTTCGAAAATCTCAGCATATCCTGCCAGGGAAGTAACCCCTTCCTGAATACGTGCACCACCGGAATCATTAATACCAATCATTGGACAACCCATTTTCATGGCCATATCCATAACCTTACAAATCTTCAATGCCATTGTTTCCGACAATGAACCTCCGAATACTGTAAAGTCCTGTGCAAATACATACACTGTACGTCCATCAATCGTACCATGGCCGGTAATTACACCATCACCCAGGTACTTCTCGTTTTCCAACCCGAAATTGGTACAACGGTGAGTCACAAACATGTCTAATTCTTCGAAGCTGCCTTCGTCCAACAACATTTCAAGGCGTTCACGGGCTGTGAATTTTCCTTTGGCATGCTGTGAAGCAATTCTTTTTGCACCACCACCCAATTTGGCTTGTACGCGTAGATCGATGAGGTTTTTTACCTTTTCTTGATTTTCCATTTTTTTATATTTCTAAGGTTATTGGCTGTTGTTTATCAGTACAAAATCACGTGTAAGTACCAATCAACCAATGAACCGGTTAGTCGTTTATTTGTTTGGATCTTCGCAAAGTTCTGTCAACACACCAAAAGTAGATTTAGGATGCAAAAAAGCAATATTTAACCCTTCAGCACCTTTACGTGGTTGTTTGTCAATTAACATGACACCGCGTTCAGCAGCCAAATCAAGTTTAGCCTGCAATCCTTCTACTGCAAATGCAATGTGATGTACTCCTTCACCTTTCTTTTCAAGGAATTTTCCAACCGGTCCTTCCGGGTCAGTGGATTCAAGCAATTCAATTTTGGTCTGGCCAACTTTGAAGAATGCTGTTTTTACTTTTTGTTCCGGAACTTCTTCCACTGCGTAACATTTCAATCCCAATACATTTTCGTAGTAAGGAATAGCTGCTTCAAGGCTTTTTACGGCAATGCCTAAATGCTCAATATGAGTCGGTTTCATAATAAAATATGTAAAATAGTTTGATAATTCTGTTCCGGTAAATAAACTTTAAAATAGAACTTTTCAGTAAGTTCTTAAAATTACTAAATACAGAAATTTTTCCGTATTTTAATTTCCTGCAAAATTACATTAATTATTCTTCATTATCAAGCAAATAGGCAATAATTTTTCATCTTTTTTCTTTTTGTTGATTATCAGAAAGATAGGATTAAAGTCGTAAAATCGTATAAAAAACCTGCCTAAACAAGAAAAGACCAACCCATGAGTCAGTCTTTTCTTTCAATCTTAAGCTTTTTTGCTTCCCTTTCTTTAAAACGGTAATTAAAGTAATGATTCCAATATGCTTTTGTAAGGTAATCTGCCAGGATCAAAACACTCAAAATCTCAATGTATACCTGGTATTTTGCGTGTTTTCATCAAAAGTCTTGTCAAACCAACAAATCATTGACTTTGAAAAGAAGGATCTAAAATTCCAATTATTGGGTTATTTTTATTCTGGCTATATAATCCCGTTGTAATATGGTAGTTGGATAGACCGGATAGGGTTTTAAATCAATCAACTTAATTTCATAACCAGATATGAGGGTATCGTTTCTAAATCCGCTGGAAGTATTAAGCGAAAACTGAGATAACCGGTTGTTGGAAGCAAAGTCAAAACTAACTTTTGCATTCCCCGCCCAAACGCATTCCACATTGAACGGGCATCTGGAGTCTTCACTTACCGAATCAAGCCTTATGCTGATCCCATTTTCATAGTTCCGGTATGTTTTCCCGTAAACAAGGTCAATCGTATCATTAAGCGATAAATCGCTGCATTTACGGATAGTGCTCAGTTTTATGTTCCGGACTCTGAAATCCTCAACAACAGCATCGGTGGGGGTATTTGTATACACAA
This sequence comes from Paludibacter sp., assembly GCA_028710415.1. Taxonomy (GTDB): domain Bacteria; phylum Bacteroidota; class Bacteroidia; order Bacteroidales; family Paludibacteraceae; genus Paludibacter. Next base: position 8,318 of record JAQTUE010000020.1, read on the forward strand.
TGCTGCTGTCGTTTAATAGGTCGGCACTAAATATTACCCTGTAATTGTTATCAGTGTAATTTTCAGGAAGGTTTACAGGGTTATATTTGAGAGTATCTTTGTTATCCTGTATCACAATCAGGTAACGGTAGGCTGATGGGCCGCAAAAGCACCTGTGAATTTCAATAACTCCAATCCTATTATTCAAATCCCGTGGAGTATTGTACGTTTCCATGCTGCAACCTGCTAACAAGAAAATAAGCATTGCATAACTAATAAATCTTTTCATGAGTTCTCTTTCAAATATAGACGGAAGATCTGTTGAAAACGTTGCATGCAAACTTTTCCAAAGTTCTAAACTTTGGAAAAGTTAGTTATTCCAAAAAAAAACAGCATTCATCGTCGTGATAAATGCTGATTCTGTTTATATACAAGCAGGGTTTACATTTTTAATGGAACATACCCTACTTCCTTTACAATCTTTTGACCCTGGGCAGAAATAATATAATTGACCAGTGGATTTAATCTGGGTTCATTCTTTTTATCATAATAGAAATACAAGGGCCGTACAATAGGATAAGTTTTATTCACAGCATTTGCCAGGGATGGTGCAATATAAGTCTTGCCATTAAATGATACATGAATAGCCTTGACCGATTTGTTTATATAAGCCAATCCCACATATCCGATGGCACCTTTTGTCTGGCTTACCGATTGAATAATAGCTCCTGTGGCAGGCATACTTAAGATTGCACTCATATAGTTTTTGTTCAATAATACATGTTCTTTAAAGAATTCATAGGTACCCGAACTCGTTTCACGGGAATAAGGAATAATTTTTAGGTTAGCACCTCCCACCTGATTCCAGTTTGTGATTTTACCTGTAAAAATACCTTCCAACTGTGCTCGTGTCAGTTTTGAAACAGCATTTGATGGATTTACGACAACTGCCAGGGCATCATACGCAATAATCCGGGTAACAAGCGTTTTCCCTTTTTCCTGAAACTTCATTTTTTCATCTATTTTCATGCTGCGGGATGCCATGGCAATATCCGTAGAACCCTCAATAAGGGCTGCAATGCCTACACCACTTCCTCCACCGATAATGCTGACTGACTGTTTGTGATTCTTCATGAACATTTCTGCCTCTTTTTGAGCTAATGGCAAGACTGTGTCACTACCTTTGATTTTTTGGGCGTAGAATGATGGGGCCAACGCGCATACCATCATGACAGATAAAATAAGTTTTTTCATTTTAAATAGTTTTTAGTATTCATTGAATTGTTGTTTTACTTTCCATGATGAATGGTCAGGAAATTATATTTTGAATCAAACCGGTAAAAGTTTGAGTTTTTTTAAAACTATTCCGGTAATATACAACTAAATTGCATGGAACTATCCATTCTTTTTGTATCGGATATGGTTTAAAGTTGAGATGAGTCAATTTAAGGAACATGATTGTTGATGATGTTTCATTTTTATTACAAAATTCTAAACGTATAAGAGTTTATAAAAGTTTATTGAACTTTGATACAAAGAATCTGTTTTATTAAAATGATAAGAATCGGATATTGAAAGAATGGATATTCCCTGATATTCAATTTGAGATATGAAAAAACTAATTTTTATTCTGATACTGGCAACAGGAATGGTTGGTACTTTAAATGCCCAGCCTATTCGGAATGCACTTGGTCTTCGGATGGGTTACGATGCCCAGGATATAACCTACCAACAACATGTAGGTGCTTCTGACAGGCTTGAGCTCACCTTTGGGTTAAATACGTTAGGTCATAATCAGGCAGGTGTATTATGCCGCGGTTTTGCACTCAGCGGCATGTACCAATGGGTGACTGATTTGTCTTCGTTGACCACCGGACTAAAATGGTACCTGGGATTGGGAGCTGCTGTCCTCGATCATGGCAGCCTGACTGTTGGCAAGTATGGTGCCGGGGTGCTGGCGCAAGTAGGAGTGGAGTATAACTTTAATTCCCCCTGGCAGCTTTCACTGGACTATCGACCGGGATTTTACTGGCTTCCGGGTTCCGGAAATATATACCGCATGTCATGGAATGTACCTTGCGTTGCCCTGAGGTATCACTTGTAAACATGTGGTTTAAAATTTGAAATGCAGGACTCGTTATGAATCCTGCATTTTTAATTTTTGCAGATTGTAGATTAATACAATTTAAAAAGCTTGATTAAATTGATATTAACCAGTTTTAATTCATATGAATCCATTCTCCCTATTCTGCCCAAAGCAAGGTCTTTATCAATAGTTGCAATTTTTGAAAGTCTAAGAAGAGATTCTTTCTTTAAGCCATTATTTTTGTTGGGTTTCAATAAAATATCTGTCTCTTCTTTCCATTTAAGTTGAGTCGATATGAAAGCCAGGGTTATATCAAATTCACCATTGATAAGTACTAATGCAGGTCTGTTTTTGTTTCCTTTTAAATCAGTAAATGGAAACGGTATAAGTAGTATATCCCCTTTTTCCATTAGTATTTCTCAATTATATCGTTTACAGTATACAAATCTTCATCATCTTTCAAAAATTCAAAAGCATTTGATTCACCTGCTAATTGTTCAATTCCTTGTTGAAGTGTCTCCTCTTCGTATTTTTTTAGAATATATTCCGTAAAGTCCGATACTTCTCTTACTTTATCGTTTGGAAGTTTCGATAAAGACTTTAAAGTTCTGTTTATGAGAGTTTCTCGCATCATATCGACTTAGTTTTTCATGTTTACTATTGCCTTTATTGGATACAAAAATACGAATTGTTTTGTGAAATTATTCTTCTGTTTTAATCCGAATGGAATAAATCTTTCGAATTAAATGAGTTGAACTGATACTTCAATAATTCCCATTAAAAAATTGAAACTTTAAATAGTTTATTAAACCTTCTTTACGCGTACGGCATTCATCCCTTTCAACCCACGTTCGAGTTCAAAAACAACGGTGTCGCCTTCTTTGACTTCATCAAGCAATCCGTTGACGTGTACAAAGTATTTTTCCTGTGTCCCGATTTCTTTAATGAAACCAAAACCTTTCTGATCATTGTAAAAATCAATCCTGCCCTTGCGGATAGCAGGTACATCATCTTCAGTTCGTTTGGATACCCCAATTTGGATACTTTCCACGTCAATCACTTTTTTCTTGGTAGGATCCGGAGGGGTACTGGTAATGTTTCCGTTTTCGTCCACGTAAGCTATCATATTGTCAAGTCCACCGCCCTGTGAGTTCTTCTTACGTTCCTCACTTTTCAGCAACTTGTCTTTTTGTTTCTTAAATCTCTTGGTTTCTTTTTCTTTCTTGTTAATACTTTCTTGCGACTTCGCCATCTACTACTTTATTTTTATGGTTTTATTTGTTGATTTTTGTTTGATATAACGACAATATCGGAAGGTTATAGTCTACCCACTTTATTTTACGCGTACAAAAGTACAACATTTTTTACAACAAATTATCATAACCTGTTCGACGAATGAATTATATGTCAAAATATTATGCTTTTTAACTTCGTTGGAATTTTATACCGAATCTTATTTCCATTCCTCTTGTCACTTTTTATCAATAGTATGGTCTGTTTTTTATAAACCCAAACCTCGAAGGTTTGATTACTATTCGTTTATATCAGATTCAGCCTTCATAAGTCTTTGCACGAAATTTCATGATTCAGCGGTTTCCATTTTGTCATATTCCTCTTTCAACTCTTCACATGCATGCTCACACACATCTCCAATTTGAAGAATCAGATTCTGTATTTAGTTTGAAGAACAATATAATTATCTTTAACCCTGTTCTTAACAGGTTTTCTGGAATTGACTTGGTGCGCTGAACCATCCTTTCTGTTGTAGTTAATTCATTGGATTATTAACCTGGAATCTTTTATTGCGTTACAAACGCTTAACCACTAACCTCGTTACAAACGAGGGGCAGTGGGGGTGCCTTGCATTTACTTCCTGATTACAAATCCCAACAACCAACCTTTTGCTTATTTAATAAGCATATCCGGAAGGAAGGGGTCATATATCTTTTTAGTTTATACTAAATGTACTTACTGCCGAAGTGGAAATATTTCCCACTTTATTAGCTGTTACTACTTTCCAAAAATAGGTTTTACCTCTTGCAATATTTTGAGTAACTGAAGTGGCTGTTAGCGATGCAACTACTTGTGTTGAAGCGTTTGTATTATCCAAATACAGAGTATAACTCGCAATATCATTATCTGGGTCATTGCCTATCCACTGGAATGTAACCTCTACAGTTGCAGCACTGTTGGAGTTGATTGTTGAACCCGATGCCGGTGCAGTTAATCCAGCGGGAAAGGGGGCATAATCACTCGTAGGTGTTCCCGTAAGGTAAAGCTTCCAGGTATCACTGGTTGAATTACCCGAACTGTTTTTTGCTACTACATACCATGAATACGATGTATTGGTGTTTAATGTTGCCGTGTACGATGTGTAGATTGTCGTATAATTTATGGAACTTTGCAGTGTCAGGTTTTTAATAACTATCTGATAACTTTCCACATTAGTAGCATCCGACCATGTAAATTTTACCAATGACGTTGTGTTACTTGCCGATATACCTTGAATGCAGGTGGCATTATTCAAGGGCGTAATTAATGTGATTGAACCTGGCGGATTATTTTCTTTACAACTTGTTAGTATTATTGTAATGAACAACAACATAGCAGAAATTAGGTATTTTCGTTTCATAATTATTCTGATTCAATTATTTCTTTACCATTTTAATGGCACCGTGTTGGGTAACACCGGGTATCCTCACTATATAGTTCCCGATTGCAAGCGATGTTGCATTGATCGTAATCAATCTGTTTGCAGGAACAGCAACACTTTCTTGGATTGCAATAGTGCCGGTTAATGTTGCTATTTCTACTGTTACATTTTCTTCATTGCCAGGGATTACGATTTTGATAAACTCGTTGGTTGGATTGGGAAAAAGAGTAATCTGACTATTACCATTGAAATAAATAGTCTCCTCAAATATACCCTGACATTCTTTCTCCGTATGGATGGAAATACGGTTCTCTCCGTTCTGCAAAGGTATTGTTATCGTACTATCGCTGGTAGTTTGAGTCATATGATTCACAGTTACAAAATAATTTTCTCCACCATGCATCGAATATTGTGCAATGTTATCAACCGATTTCACTTTAAGTACACTCAGGTCTTGCGGCTGGGTAATAATTACCGTAAAAGATTGCTGATAGTTACTAAACTCGCGTGATGTAATCATGATATTGTATGTACCTGCAGGTAGTCCGTTAAGACTGTAGTTCGTGTTAAGAATACTTATAGTAGTTGTACTACTTAAATTGTTGCTTGTTATGTTCACTGTATAGTCAAACTGATTATAAAAGGCAATATTGATTGCTCCGTCACTTATTCCACGGCAAGTACAGTTGACAGCTTTTACCAGATAATTATTACCCCCTGGCACGAAATTGGCTATAAGTGAACGTTCCTTTGATACAGTAAATGTATAATTTACAGAGGTTGATACTACTAAACCACCTTCCATCCAGTTAGAAAAGATATATCCGGTAGCCGGTATGGCGGAAAGGGTGCAATTTGAACCATAGTTATAAGTGCCACTACCTGTTACAGTGCCCCCGTTTGTGGCATATATTGAGGTAAAAATAAAGGCAGTAGTTCCTTCTTCAATAATATTAGTAAAATTCTTCCATTGTGGGGCTGCTGCATAACGATACTTTGAGCCTGTCGGGACGTAAAGAATACAAGCAGAAGTTGGAACATTGGAAAAAACATCAAACCCTAATTTAATTTTAGAAGGATCGGCACTATGCATGTGAATATAATTTAATCCTGTACAATAATAAAATGCGGAATATTCTATTGAAGTAACAGAAGAAGGAATATCAATGGAACTCAACTTACCGCAATATGAAAAAGCTTCAGACCCAATAGTAGTAACGGAGGTTGGAATGCTGACCGAAGTTAACCCCCAGCATTGATAAAAAGCTGAATCATCAATAGTACTTACGGAATTGGGAATGTTGATTGTGTTTAACTCCGTACATCCTAAAAAAGCATCAGATCCTATTGCTGGCAATGATGATGGATTGGCAAATGTAACTGATATTAAAGGACAACATTGAAAGGCCGAACGCCCGATAGAAGTAATGGACGAAGGAATGGTAATGGATTTTAAGCCTGAATAATAAAAAGCCATATCTCCGATAGAAGAAACAGAAGAAGGAATGGAAACAGAAGATAAAGAGCCACAATCTTCAAAGGCCATTTCTCCAATATATTTTATGCTATTAGGAATTGTAATGTCTTTAAGTCCGGAACAACTACTAAATAGTTTATATTCAATAGAGTCCATAGAAGCAGGTATTATAACTGAAGTTAACCCACAGCATTCTATAAATGCTTCTGGTCCTATTGATTTTACAGATGTGGGAATAGAAATAGAGGTTATTTTTGTATAGCCAAAGGCTAAACTTCCAATATAAGTAACAGAATTGGGGATAATAACTGTAGTTAAAGCACGACAATCTTCAAACGCATAAATTGCTATAGAAGTGACGGAGTAAGTTACATTTTTATAGTTAACAGAGGAGGGGATAGTAAATACTCCAATTGTATATGAATCAATAGCCACTGACCCTCCATCACCAATGGAAACATAATGATTTGTAGTGTCTGTTATGGCATATTTTATACCATTAATTGTAAAGGATTGCGCCCAAATGTTTAACGAGATGCTTGTTATGATTAAAAAAAGTAGAAATCTCTTCATAGAAGGTAAGTGTGATATGTTATTATTATAATTTTCATTTTCACAATTCGAAAATTATCGTAGTTTTGAGTTTCATGGCTTTCTACTAACTCTTCTCCCCCTGTTTGTAACGAGGGGTTACTGGTTATTTGTTTGTAACAAAGCATTAAAACCTGTCAACTTCAAATAATACTGTTTAGTTTGAAGAATAATATAATTATCTTTAACCATGTTCTTACCAGGTTTTCTGGAATTGACTTGGTGCGCTGAATCATCCTTTCTGTTGTAGTTAATTCATTGGATTATTAACCTGGAATCTTTTATTGCGTTACAAACGCTTAACCACTAACCCCTCGTTACAAACGGGGGGCAGTGGGGGTGCTTTGCATTTACTTCCTGATTACAAATCCCAACAACCAGCCCAACCTTTTGCTTATTTAATAAGCATATCCGGAAGGACGGGTCCTTTGTAAGCCTTAATGATGGTGCTTGTTTCAAACGTGGATGTTTTAGTTACCGCACATAATTTATTTTAAATTTTTGTCCTGACTTATTTTATGAGTTTAATTGTCAGAGGCGCATAGTCCATGTTTCTGAAACCTACTAAACCAAAAACTGTTTCACCCGGCTGAATATCACGATATAAAATGTCGTATTTCACCAATTCTTTATTAAGGCTTTCATTTGCACTCCCTGCAGCCAACATATTACCACCTGTCAGCAAAGGTCCAAGGATTAAACCAATAGGATAAGGCTTAGAGTTATTGATAGATAAGGTTAATGGCGTCATAAGCAAATAGAACAAATAACCCGGAACAGATTGTTTTAGTGCGTTTTTTGTTGAAATTAAATCCATTGGAAAAATCATCGTACTGCCATTATAAAATGCAGCATTGTTACCAATATTAATTACTTTATCCGTGTTGTTCGTGATTTTTATGGCTACTAACTTAACGTTGTTCTTCTTTTCTTTTTTTGAAATCTTATTATTACCTTTCTCTCTCAAAACGTCATAATGGTAATTAAGTGTGATATCTTCCAGGTTATTTGAAGAGGTATAAACAATTTTTGGTGGGTTAATCGCATAATAACTTTGTGCACAACCCGTAAATAGAAAAATAAAAGCAAGCAGTAAGCTACAGTGTAAAAACTTTCTCATGATTTTTTTGAATTAATTGTTAGTTGTTTTAATTGATAATTTTTGGTCTTTGAATTCGGGATATGATTGGAAATCTCTAAGATTGAAGAGCCTAAACTTTCTCCCTGTGACAAATCGATTTCAGGTTCAAAACCTGCGAGATGTGCTTTTTTTTACCCGTTAACGGGCAGCCGTCAATACACAATGGCATATATTTGCACCAATTTATTATTTATTCAAATGGGATTCCAATATTCTTTTTGTACAACAGACAAAATGCTTCATCTGCTTGTCCATATAGTTTTTCGAACTCTTTTAATTCCACTAAATACTCATCTAATTGTTTGTTCTTCAAAGTTGTATCCTTTGAAAGTCCATTTATCTCAAATGGGAATTGACTGTTGTTCGGATTTGGTGTATGTAAAAATAAAGCATCGCTTGAACTATCATAATCCAGGATAATCGAATATAATTGAAAGTCCTTCTTTATTTGCATTGTCATTTCAGTTAGCAAGTCAAAATGGCGAAATAATTTGTCAAGGTGTGGTTTTCTCCTTTTAAAACTATTATTTCCATATCCTTCATAGTCAAAGTGAAAGTGTAAATCGTCAAACCATGCATTTGGATCAGCCAAATTCAGCCATATTATCTTATCAAAGTCATTTTGAACAGATAATTTTTTATAATATCGTTTTAATCCTCTGTGTTGTTTCATGAAAATTACAATTCAAATCTATTTTTTATACTATCATTTATTTTCTCTGACAAAACAGTTACAAGTTCTTTGTCCATAAATTCATAGTCATCTGGTATATGCAAGATTTCAATGTCGGGCAGCTCCAGATACTTATAGAGTTCACGTACTTTTGATCGTTGTCCTGTTTCCATTACTAAAACCAAATCAGCCCAATTCAAATCCTTTTCTGAGATCTTTTTGTCACTTTTTGGACTTAGACCAGCAGAACGTATATTAAACCTGTTGTCGTTTTTAAAAATATATTCAGCAGTTCGGCTTCGTTTCTTATTTCGACCACAAACAACAAGTATATTTGGTCTTTCTGTCATCTTCTTTTTTTTATTATGTCTACAAACGAGGCAATTGGTATATTTTTTAGCGAGAGTGTTCACTCAAATTGTTTGCCTTTTCAATTATGTCTAAATGCTGAATCTTTAAAGTTTCAGTTTCATCCCGGTAAAGCTCAGTAGTATTGTCGAAATGCATTAAACCCTACAAATCCTTGATGAATACAATGTTAGAATCACCATGCGAACTTCGAGGAATTAATTTTGTCGAGTCTGTCACAATAATATCACGATGCTGAAAGTCCTTTAACCAAATTATGTCAGGTAAGGTATATTCTGAATTTTCAATAAAGAATGAGATTCCAAAAATGTGAAGATCTCCCATATATAAATTAGAACCATATATTATATGCGATTGTGAGTTACTTCCTACTAAAAAACGACTTACACTACCTGTTTCGTAATTGTCGATGTAAGTAAGAAAGTCTATATATTTGCTACTTTTGTTCAAAATTCTAAAACTAAGAGTGCCTTTATTTACAGTTACTTCTTTTGAACTTTTTATTCCATTAATTGTCATTGAAGCTAAATAGGTTCCCCCTTTTTCATATTTATGAGTCACATTGTATTTCCCATTTAAAGTAGTTCCATCTCCAAAATCCCAGGAGTATTCATTACCGCCTAAAGAGTCTTTTGCAACAAAACTTGTTGATTTAGTAAGATAAACTGAGTCCTCTGTAACTGAGAATTCTGCAGTTTTTACATCAAATTCATTCTTATTGCACGCCATGAAAGTTATTAGTGTCAACGTGAAAAATAAAGTGTTTAGAAAGTTTTTTTTAAGATACATGATTTAAATGTTTTAGTTGTTTAAATATTTTATTTTAAATTCTTTGTGTCAAACTGTTAGGTGGTTTTATATTTTTTGCTCTTACACATAACGACCGAAACTATGGGCATTTGGCTTACCTAATACCTGTATGTTTCAATTATCTCAATATCTTTTTATAATTGTCTTTTCTTTTTTATTCTTAGATTTATATGTCTCAAGTATGCAAGGATCGGGAATAACAAAAGCAGCAAAGAATAGAAATCAATAAATTCCCAAAGTCGGGATATGAGAAATATTGAAGCAGTAAAAAGAATAATTGTCAGGTGGAAACTTAAATCATCATATCCATTTTCACTAGAATACTGTTTACTGTCAATCACTCGTCCATTATTATCCTCAACATTCAGTATTAGTTTCTTTAAAAATAATTGATAATCACCTTTTTTCGTTTTTCCATTATTAATTTCGATTATTCTGTCATTTGTTATAATCTTTCTCAAAAATCTTTTGTCATCAATTACAAGTGTTTTTATATCTGAAATTGAGACAGGTTCTATATCTTTATTTTCAAACAATATCCTTTTTTTCCATTCGAAATCAAGCTTATTTTTCGAGTATCTTATAATCAGTTTTCCAAATACGAAATAATATATCAGAATCAAAAGGAACATCAACAATAATAGTGGTATGAATACCTGCATATTTGAAGTGTTGATCTTTTTTCCTAATACCACCAATCCGGGAGTCGAAAAGCCTAAAACAAGGATTGCAATGACTTCTCGATACTGTCTATGTACTAATAATTCAAATTCGTTCATATTTATTCTGTCTGTTTTTCATTATTAATACGACTACTAACGATTGTATCAATTAGAATTTTGCTTACCCGATACTAAGGCTGTTCCATTTGAGGGAGTGTTTACAATCTCCCTACTACAAAATGAATGCGAGTTCAAAGCCTGTTAATTGCACTGTTTCACCTGACTTTGCGGACTCAGTCAGAAAATGAACATAATGTGTTTTAGCGGTTCGGTTTTTTATTTTTTCTTAAATTCGTTACGGTACCAATTTTCAATCTTTTTAATATTTTTTTTATCTGTTTTTGGGTTACAATTTAGTCCTAAGTTTATTTTAGTTTTGGTCATGTAAGAATTTAAAAATATTATTGCAAATCCACCAATTTCGCCATGGTCAGTTGATATGTACGAAGAATACACATTCATATATCCACAACATTTTTTATTTGAGTTAATAATACTAATTAGATAGTCAATGTCTTTTGATTTTACCCAATTATCCGGAAATTCTCCAGCCAAAGTTATAAAGTTTAGTTTTCGTGTTTCATAATAATTCTCTGTGAATAGTTTGAAGAATGATTTTACATTTAGATTTTCGATTTTATAAAATGATTCTGTTTTTTGCTTCTCATTTTCAACATAACAAGTGTGGCTCTCTGATTTCAAAGAAGTCAAACCGAAAGTAAATAAAATTGCCAACAAAGTTTTAACTGTTACTATACGTTTCATAATCTATCTTTTAAAACTGTCCGCTAAGAACTGACGCTCTGGATATATGGTATACCCAATACCCGGGATGTTCCATTTGAGGGAGCATTCACTGTCACCCTACTACAAAGTGAATGCGGGAGCAAACCCTATTGCACGTCAGCCAGCCAATGAACAAAGCATGTGTTATGTGTTAGGCATTTTCAGTTGTCGTTAAATTGTTTATTGTGTTTTTCTCTGTATCTAATAATTTTCCGGTAAATAAACCAAATCAACCAATAAATAAAGATTATAAGTAAGGGTAAATCAAAATACAAGAGATACTTCCCAAAAATTTGTTTTCCAAACAAAGCTGCAATAATCATGATGAATAATAATAAATACTCCCAGAAATCATACTTTTTCTTAAATATCCAATCTTTGTTTGTAATATACCAGTCTTGATATTTTTTGTTTTTCGGGTCTATAACAATGAGTTTCTCAAATCTTTCGTTTGATTCAGAATATTTCTCTTGTCTACCGAGGACTACACCTTCCCAAAACAAAGTAATTTCGTAGAATTTGTCATAATATTCACTTGATTTATTTTTCAATCTTTCGAGTAATTTATAGATGTGTTCTAAAACAATTAATGCGACACCGTATTGTGTCTTTTTTTCTAGTGCTATACAGTATTTTTGTTTAACGACAATGAATTCTTCAATTGTCATCTTGTCGAGTGCGTTATTTAGATTTTCATAATACGTCCTATGTTTCTTATAAAATTTCAGAATTTCATCTGTATTATTCATGTCAATTTTATAAAGTTCAGTTCTAATTTTGTCCTTATTAATCATGTCTTTTTCTTTTTTTTGCTTACACATAACGACCTAGTTTAAGGGCAATTGTCGGTTTGCGGGAGCATTCGCTGTCGTGGAATGACAAGGTGAATGCGGGAGCAAAACTGCCGGAATGCACGTCAGCCGCCAATGCGCATAGACGTGTATTAAGTACTAGGCTTTTTTCGTCGGTTCTTTTCTTTAATTATTTTAAAATCTGCAATTATAAATATGCTGCATATATTTAATATAGCCCCACAAAAGATAATTGACGTAATACTGAAGTTAGTATAAAGTATAAAAACTGATAAACCAACAAAAAAAAGAGTCAAAGAATATCCTAATATTTTTAAAACTAGATTTTTTGGAGACAGTTCAGATTCTTTCCAAAATTTATCATCTTTTTCTTTCTGATCAATTTCGGCTAATTCTACAACGTTCTCGCCATTTAAGGCTTTTTGTAGTTGTGTCCTAAATAGATTCCTGTTTTTTTTGTTTAATCCAAATGAGAATGGATTTGACCTTATTGAAGGAGCAGGCATGCTATTAAATAGAATTTCATTTTCAGTTCGAATTGCAGTAATTTCAATACTATCCCATTGAAATCCAGAACTTTTATTAGCTTTAAAATAATTCTTAGTGATGTTTTCGGGACGCCAATCTAAATATATTGAAGTAGCTAAACAAGTAGCTTTAAATTGCTTTTCAGATACTTTAATTTGCCACACTTCAAATTTTCGGGCTTTAATTTTATGCCATAACAAAAGTAGAATTAATAAAGTCAAAAAAAATAAAGATTTTGGAAGGTTATTAGATTCAATATCTGATTCAATGTCAACAATGAGAATCATTGTCATTACAAAAGATATGAATAGAAAATTTATCCAATATTCAACCAGTTTAGAGCGTTTAAAAAAAACTCTATTTCGTATAATGCTATTTTCGAATTCTGTTGTTGTCATTCTTTGTTTTTTTTAACTTGCACCTAAGAACCGAGGCTATGGGCATTTATCGGTTTGCGGGAGCATTCACTGTCTTCCTGTTACAAAGTGAAAGCGGGAGCAAATACTGCTAATTGCACGTCAGCCAGCCAATGAACATAAAGTGTTTTAAGGGCCAGGCGCTGTTGCCATTAGTTTATTTTTCTTGTTGCATTCTGTTTCAATATGTGCATAGTCAATTCAGCTCTCATCCCCACCCGAATGGCGTTACTTTCTCTTTCTTTACTATGGTAAGCGTTTGCTGAATACTTTCAAACTTTACAAATCATCGTAAACCACTTTTAATTCTCATTCCAATTGCTCCAAATGAACCAAAAGGATGTTCTTATCTGGCTTAACAGTGGATGGCAATTATTCTCGAATGTCAATAATATGTAAATTCCGATTCCTGATATGTGCTTGAACCTTGTTTAATTATTTCCTTTTGCACTCTTCCATGAGAAAAAACATAGTCATATTTTAGCGTATCAGCCGATATGGAATTAATAAATATTTTGTACTTCAAAAGATTATGGCTGTACCGCCCACTATATCCCGGAAATAATAAAATACCTCCCATCTCTCTTGTTTGTATCTGGTAAATTCCATTGTTTAAATAGTTGTCAAAGTATTCATATTTAATAATAAAACCACTAGGATGATATAATTTCACCACGTTTTCTCCTTTTATTTCAAATACATCGTGATAATATGTACTTGTATCAGAAGAACCTCCCCAATCCTCTATCATATCCGTAAGAAATCCATTATCATCATATTTAAAACTAAACCGCATAATTCGTAAATATTTATTTGAACTTATTGTTCTTGTCGAATCTACATATCCACGAGTGTTTAAAAATGATGAGTCTGTGGAATATAACCTGTTATTTGAGTAATTGCTTACAACAAGTTTATTCCCATTAATAGAAAAAGTTTCATATGAATCCGGATTTTCAGCCATATTCGCTATTTTTATCAATCGGCCCGTCTTATCATATTCGTAAAAATAGCTCCAGCCTACTCCACCAAATATTGTTGTAACTGATTTTACTTTACCAACCACAGACTGTGGAATCTCATTTTTGTCCTGACAAGCAACAACAAAGAAAATAATAATCGAAAAACATAGTAGTTGAGATCGTATAAGCAATGTTTTACCCATAGCCGAATAGTTTGTAAAATTTCAAATCTTTGTTTTTTTTATGCGCTTGCAGCTAACGACCGAATTATGAGCATTTGGCGGTTTGCGGGAGCTTCGCTGTCGTGAAACGACAAACTGAATGCGTGAGCAAAACTGCCGGAATGCACCTCAGCCAGCCTGTTTCCAAATGTGTGTGTTAGCGGTTAGGGTTTTCATTTTTCATTTCTAAAGATAACATTGTCTCTGAAATATCAAATAAAATTTTGTCACCAACTTTTTTTACGAAAATCTCCATTAAACCCGAGTGGTTTTTTTCTTTGTCTTTCCAGTCTTGAATTAATATAGTGTTTGTTGTCGGATTATATTTCCAGTGTCCATTTTTTATTCTCATTTCGTCAAATGAAAAGTCAAAAGTAAAGTTATGGTCTGCCTTAAATATAAATTTTGATTTGAGAAATGATTCTTTCAACATTTCAATCATTTGTTTCTTGTGATTTGGAATTTTGTCATTCAAAAATTGCACTTTCAGAACTGACCAAGTGCCAATGATTTCGTTTTCTGTAAATTGCTGAGCTTTAGTTTGTAGTCCAATTCCTAGAAACAGAATGATAAGTATTATTCCCTTTTTCATTTATATGAAATTTTATATTTATGTAGTTTATTTGTTTTCCATCAAGTCGACAATTCGTCCATCTTTAATTCGAAATGGTCCGTTAATATTTTTATTCTTGCCCTTCTCTTCTTCAATAATTTCAAAACATTTATCTATATGGTTTTGTGTGATTTCAGGATTGTTTGTTTCCCAATATTCTCCTTCATCATTTACTTCTAACCAGTCAAAATATGGTTCAATTAATCTTAAAATCTCAATCACTTTTATGTGAGTTTCAATTCCAGAGAATTGAGTTTTGCAATATTCTTGTATAATATAATCCTTGTCAAATTCTAAATTTAATGGTTCACTGCTTACATGCGGTTGAATTCTAATTCCTCGTGCCAAACCTTGATAATCCCAATCTTTCTCGTCTTTTACTCGCATCAAAAGTTTATTCTCTTCCTCGAAAACTAAATATGGCATCTCATGTTTGTCAGCATATTCTTGAGTGACTTTTAAAATTTCATCGTAGTCACTTTTCGAGTTTAGTTGTCCTGTAAAGTTCACTGTTACACCCATATCTGTCGTTTTTTTTTTGAGCCTTACCGCTAACGACCGAGGCGTATGTTAGTGGCTAGGTTTTTAATTCTTAATATTTAATTTGTCAGATAATTCAGCCAGCACAATATCTAATTTTTTTAGAGCTGGGTGGTCATTTTTATAACAAATTACCAAACGTTTCTTTGACTCTTTAAAATATGTATATGATTTTGAATCCAAATCTAAGTTATAAAACAAATCTCCAAGAGAAAAATATACACTCCCAACTATTAGTGTTGAATCATAATACTTTTTAATTTTTTCGATAAAAAATGCTTCTATATAATCAATAGAGTTGTGTTCAATAGCTAACCTAACTAAATCATCTTGAATTTGACGAGCCGAAGGTTCAAGTTCAAAAAAGTCTTCAATTAAAAAGTCTCGATTTTCTGAGATATAATCCATTTCAAGTAAAGCTAGTCTTGCTCCATAATTTTTTGGAAATATCTCAATACTTTGAAGATATATTTGTTTTGCTTTATCAAAATCTTTCATGTCTCGGTGAATTTGTCCGATACTAATAAGAATTTCAGCCTTTTCTTGTCCAGATTTTGCATGTTTAAGCCAATTTTCTCTAGTTGAAATTTCGGTAGCAGCAACACTTTCCAGATTTACGTCAACCGGTTTAAGATTCTCAATTACATATTCGAGTTTCCTAACATTTTTTTCTCTTAATTCTTCAGGTGTAAACAAAACGCAAAAAACAGAGAATTTATTAAAATCAACAAAGCCAGTATATTCGTATAATTCAGTTTCTTTTCTAAGTATTTTTCTAAGTATCGTTGTGTGTCCATCATTTCTTGTTACTGATTTTTCATAATTAAAAGTAGCTGTCGGGTGAAAATATTTGGTTTGTTCTTCCTGAAATTTAATCAAATCATCTATGTTCTTAATTTTTTCGTCATAGTTACATATGCTCATATATATCCATTCTCCTGCTTTCTGAGCTTTCTCAAGAGTAGTGCCTCGTTGATAGAGAGTTGCGATTGCAAATTTTGTTCTTTTACCATCAATTATCCAACCAAAAGGAGCCGGAAGAATTGCACCATTTCTACCACTATATGTAATGCCTCCAAATCCTTGAAAGTTTTTCAATTCATCAAAACTTAAAATATCAAGCTCTATTTTTAATGGGCCATAATAAGCTCTATTTATTGCTGCCTTAGAATAACCTTTTGAAGTTACAAGAATGCCTTGATCAGCTTCTAAATCTTCTACCATTGAGATGAAAGTTTCAACATGCTTGACATCAATGTTTTTATTGTAATATTTCCCATCCACAACTATTCGAATTTTCCGTCCAGCTATTCGTCCTTCAACTAAAATATCAATTTGTCTTTCTTCTCTCGAATAGCGACCTTGAATTCTTTGGTCAAATTTTATATCAGCATCAGGATAAGCACTTTTAAATGATTCAAAAATCTCTTCTTCGTATTCTTTCCAATTCATGAAGCTCAATTTAATTTTAGGTTACATATCTGTTTTTTTTACACTTGCCACTAACGACCGAGGCTATGGGCTATGGGCATTTGACGGTTTGCGGGAGCATTCGATGTCGTGGAACGACAAAGTGAATGTGGAAGCAATTCCTGTCAATAGCACGTCAGCCAAACAATGTGTATTAAGTTCGTTAGCAGTTGTAATTTTCTTGTTTTAAACACATTACTATCAGTTTATTTTTCAAGAATCGTGTACTCATGATATTCATTAATCCGGTCGAAGTGGAGGTGGTGGTTTCAAATATTTTGTTGTCTTGAAATCAGCACATGTATCAATTCGATTTTTGAGATTTGGTTTCTTTTTAAGCAAGTATTTAGCGAGTTCTGATAAATCATTTTTGATATTATGTATTCCCATAATCGTAGACTCAAGAATTGTGTCTGGATATTCTATTCTAAATATATACATTCCACAGTCTTGACAATTTTCATCATAAACATTGTTTATTTTTTCCTTCTTTAATTTGGATAGAAATATATTAATGCTGTCAATTGACTGATTATTCAACGTATCCTTATAATAGGTGGCTTTATTTGTTTCACCGTGAATTTCGTATTTGTTATAATTCAAAACTCCGTTTTGATTAATCTTTAAAGTAACTCCTCCTGTCCAACCATTACTATAAGTAAACTCTAAAGAATCAGTTATCAAATAATTAGGCTTTTCTATCTGGCATGACCAACAGAAAATTATGGTTGCAAGAATGATTGTTATCTTTTTCATAGTTATATGGCGAATATTGGAGTAAAACTTGCTAAATGCACATCAGCTAGCCAATGAACATAATGTGTTGGCAGTAGTTCTTTTAGTCGTTCTCGGTTTTCGTTCTAAATTTCTTCAATAAGTTGTTTCTTGTTAGAAAGTTATAACCCAAGTCAAAGATCATTGTTTTATCTTTCTGTTCAAGTTGGTAATATCTTCCATCGGTAAGAATTTTCTTTTTGTTATTTTCTGTTTCCCAGTATTCAATAACATATTTCTTTTCAAAATTTGCATGAACTTCTTTGCATTTACATATTTCTGTAAATAGATAAAAGCTTTCAGATTTTTCCAAACAACAAATCTTCCCTTTATTTTCAAAGCAAGTGTAACTCCTCGGAAATTCTTTCTGTTCCGTAGTCGCAAATGGTTTTATATTTAGTTTCTGATATAATAGACTAACTGGATTATAAGCCCAATAAAGTTCTCGGGGTGCTTTATGTCCATAATCACTAATAGTCTTATATATTTTATTGTTTTTAATGAATGTTACCGTAACAGTTTGGGCATCAGTGAAATCAACAGCGTATCTTTCATATAATGTGTCAATGTCGGCCTTTTTAAAATTTTGTTCTATTCTTTTATAGAGTTCTTTGTCTGTTCTTGAAATAAACAAGCCTTCCTTTTCTGTATAACCTTGTCCATAGAAAATAAAATTCCCTTGATTATCTATACTTGTACTTCCAATTGAACATGATCCGAAGCATGGTGAAGTTGACACAATTATCTGGTCAAAAGTTTGGATCTTGTCATCTTTATAATAACACTTTGTATATACTAAAAATGTGCTATCATTTACATCAAGAGTTAGTGTGTCAGAAGTAATGTTTCGTATCTTCATTCTTTTCCAAACGCCATTATCTAAGTCAAATATTTTCAAGCTGTCATTTTCAACTTTGTATTTTGTGTCAGTGCCCAACAAGTTTTCTCCAACTTTTCCATCTGAATAACCAAATTTATCTTCACATAAATTATTACTGTAGAATATATATCCTGTTTTGTAATAATTGTGATAGGGAATGTCCAGTGGAGAATCTATCCCCCTTTTTTCCGGTATAAATTCATCGTTAATTTTTTTATTATCTGAACCGACTCCCGCAAAAATCCATTCTCCGCAAATTGATTTCCTGAATTCTTCATCCCTGCCTGTCTTACAAGAAGCCAAGAAAAGTACTGTCAATAATATGATTAAGGGTCTCGCTTTCATTGTCTTTATCTTTTTTTTAGAATTACTACTAACGACCGAATTATGGGCATTTGGCAGTTTGAGTGAGCATTCGCTGTCGTGAAACGACAAAGTGAATGCGGGAGCTAAACCGCCGGAATGCACGTCAGCCAGCCAATGAACATAGGCGTGTGTTATGGGCTAGCAGCTTGGTTATGTATTGTTTGTCTTTGTCATCCGTTTCTAGATACTGAATTTATTTATGCATTTTTTGTAATGTAATCTTCTAGTTTTCCTTCTTCTTTCAATTTTATATACTTTTCGACATTCTTGTCTTTTTTCAAATTCTCTTTATTCTTTATATAAAATTCAATAACAGCTTCTACACCTTTTTGATTTCCCTTAACTTTATTGTTATAATCTTTACTTTCAAGTGAATATCTTGTCCAACCACACATGAAAATCATTAGTAAATCTGGATTTGGTTTCATAAAACTAACAATCTCTTGTTTAATCTCAACTGAAACTGTTGGACTTCCTTCAAGCCATGACATAATAAACATGTTTACTTCTTTACGCTTTTCAGGTTGTGAATTTATAGGTATTTGTAAAAGCCAGTCAATTCCTTTTAAAACTTCACTTTCATATTTTGAAAAATC
The DNA here is from genome assembly GCA_028710415.1 of Paludibacter sp. GTDB lineage: Bacteria > Bacteroidota > Bacteroidia > Bacteroidales > Paludibacteraceae > Paludibacter. The sequence continues at coordinate 27,783 of JAQTUE010000020.1, forward strand.
TTCTTTTTGTTTGAGAACATAATTCTTGGGAACTTCAAATTCTTGAGCAATGAGGTTTAATGCCAAAAAAGAGAACATTAAAATGCTAAATAGTTTTTTCATGATTTATCTTTATCTTTATTTTTATTTGTCATTTACTATTCTGATTTATATTGTTCTTTTTCAGAATTTCATCAAAAACAGTTTCTTTTCCCTGCTTTTTCATGTCTACATAAATCATGTTAATTAATTTCTCAGCATCTGTTCGGTATGGCGATTTTTGAGCTATGTAATACGTATATGCTTTACAAATATTATCAAGTCCTTTTTCCAAATCATTTAAACTATATGCATAAAGTAACCCGATACCATAATATACTTCTGGATTTTTACTATCAAGTTCAGCTAGGGTTTCATAAGCGGCAAGTGCCTTTTGATATTCTTTTTTATATTTATAGGCAACAGCAATGTTTTGAAGTGGCATAAGTCCCAACGGGTCTAATTCAAGTGACTTATTATATGCAAAAATTGCGTCATCATACTTATCCAGTTTTCTATAACATAATCCCATATTGTCCCATGCAAAAGCAAATAACGAATCAATCTTTAATGCTTTCTCGAAATATGATATTGCTTTCTGATAATTTTGTTTTTCGGACTGATCTATTCCTTTGTGGTACAATTTCTTTGCTTCAGGATTTTTCGACATTGAAAAGTAATTTTCAAGATCGCTGGAAGCTATCTTTCTTTTAATTGATTTGCAATTAATCATCATGTATCGCTCTATTTCGTAATAATAGTCTTTATATTCTTTTGACTCTTCATTCGAATTTATAACGATTTTAACTGTATCTTTACTATCTTTCTTGGACAAACTTGCAAGATCAATTTCCATCATTTTTGAACCTAACTGATAAGCACCTGCCTGAGCATTAATACAGCGATTGATATCTTTTGATATTTCTTCCTTCGTTTTGTTGGTTGTTTTGATAGAGTCGATACATTTACACCCATTATCGGATAATTCTTTTAATAGTTTTTCAGTTTTCTTTGTTTCTTTGACTTGTCCCACTCCATAAAAGCTGAAACAAAAAGTCAAAATTGCAATAAGTGATTTCTTCATCAGGCATCTATTTTTTAAGTTAATAATCAATACTTCTCTATTTGTTTCTAGTTTCGGTGGGGAAGTTTTACTAACGTCGAGTAGTTGTTTCTACTTGTTGAATTTCCCCAGTTAATTCGTCAAGCAGCTGTTCTTTTTCATTTTTTGCTGTTGCCCATAACGACCGAGGCTATGGGCATTTGGCGGTTTGTGGGAGCATTCACTGTCGCCCAGAAACAAAGTGAATGCGGGAGCAAAACTGCCAGAATGCACTTCAGCCAGCCAATGTCCCAAAGGCGTGTGTTATGTGTTAGGCGTTTGATTTTGATAACTTGAAATATAGTATAGGAATTTTTTTCCTAAACTCGTTGTCCTGCCACCCAAAGCACCGTCTTCAGTCATAATTGTATTTAAATCACCAGTAGCATGAAAGCCTGCTATTTTTAAGTCGTTCCAAATTAAACCGACCATGTCATTTTGGTCTTTCAATTCAGGATAAGCTTCAAATAAAAAATTCGATAAACTTCCCATCAAAAAACTTGGTGGTGTTTTCTTATTTTTTTGAAACCACATTCTTGGATCATCGATAAACTTTAAAATCTTGATATGCCAAACCGTAAAGCTGTCCAGTTGGTTTAAAAATATTTGACTAATTGTTTCGCCAGGTGTATCACCAACAGCCGTATTCATAATGGCGTTCTGAAATGCTTTAATTTTTTCGCTTTCGCTTGTTTTTAGCGCATAACTTGTTGCTTGAAGGACTACATCAATAAATTGGTCGTTGTTTTGCAACTCTTCAAAATCTATTTCTTTTCTTTCTTCTAAGTCTTTTAGCTTTAGGGCTACTTCATTCATCCATTCAGCTCTTCTTTTGTCGAGGGGTGGTGTTACAAGTAATCCAAAAACTTCCGCTGCTAATGACCCGATAACTGGAATTGCACCAAGTCCACCTTTAACTAAAGAATGTGCAATGTCTTTACCTGTTGTTCCATTGGTTTTTTTCATACTTTTACTTTATCTGTATTGTGTCAAGCTGATTTCCTTTTTCATCCAATTTAACCCATGTTCCTTTCAAGTTCATAGATTTTATAGATTCAACCCTTCTGAGTAAATAATAGTCATTAATTAAAACAGTATCAACAGCAGGTTTATTTGGTTTCCATTTCACATAATCTTGTACAACAATAAATTCATTGGGTTCATTTAAATTTCTATAAGCAACATATCTGTCATAATGAGGTTGGTAATATATTTTAGAATATTGTGTCAACATGGAGAAAATTACAAAAAATGTAGCTGGAATACCTATTCCTAAAATTATCCATTTTGAGACTTTTTTAAAGCTTTTAAAAGTCAGTAGAAAAATAATGTAAGAAACTAAATATAAATAGCAAATCAGAAAACCCCAAAACCGATTAAACAATACACTTGGAAATTCAATCAAGGGTTCAATTTCAGTCATTAGAAAAGTCAACACTAATGGAATCATTAGTCCTGTCGCAACAAATCGAAGTACTTTAATCAATTTTGGATTCATAAATATAGTTGTCTTTTTTTTTTACGCTTACACATAACGACCGAGGCTATGGGCATTTGGCGGTTTGCGGGAGCATTCGCTATCGTGAAACGACAAAGTGAATGCAGGAGCAAAACCTACTAAATGCACTTCAGCCAGCCAATGAATATAGGCGTGTGTCAGGCGGTCGGCAGTTTGTGGGCGCGTTTTTTATTTTTGTTTTACAAGTCGTCAATTGCTTTTTGTTTGACAATGTCGCTATTGATTTTGTCGAAATATGACAATATCACGAAACTACTTGAATGATTACCTTTAATTTGTAATTCTATATTCCCTTTTTCTATTTTAAAGATTGAGTAATACTTGCACTTGTCTAATTGAACATACATAAATTTCATTCCATCGTCTTTCGGTTCTGCATATGTGTCAAATTTTTCATTGCTCTCTGCCGGCTCTCCATATTTTTCGGTAAGCATTGCTTTAAGATTGAAGTAGTTAGAGGCAAGTAAAGACCAGCTTTCCAAAGCAGGAAAAATTACAGTGATTTTGCTAACTAAATCTTTTCCTTTTATTGTTGAAACTCCAATGATACAACCTTTGTAAGACGCAAAGTCGCCATTTAACATTACAACTTCATTCTCTGTGCCGAGCATTGTAAAACCGCTTTGTTTTAATTTTGCGACATATTCATTCAAAGTTCCGTCAATGGGAACACCCTTAAAAGAAAGGTGGTCAGAGGAATTTGTTTGTGCTAATGCAATCGTTGTTGTGAGTGCAAAAATTAAAATTACAAATATCTTTTTCATAATGATAATATTTTGAATGTTAGTTATTCATGGTGTATTGAATTTTGGCAGTTTTCGCAAACAGAAACAAGCCAATCAATAGGTTCTTTGCCAATGTTTCGTTTTGCATATCGATTGTGGTGAACTTGCGTGGCTCGTGCACCACAATAAATACAACACCAGTTATCTCGTTTTAACACTACATATCTTTTCCGTTGCCAAGCTTCAGATTTTAGATATTCATTTCTGTAATAATCTCGACGCTCTTTTCGTCGTTTCTCAAACAACCAATGTCTTAATACAACAAGTGCTATAAAAATAACAATAATAATTTGCCAATTCATTTTATTTCTTGCTTTAGTGTATTTTCCTTTTTTGTCCTGTATAGTTGTCTTGCTTTTTTTTTCTGCTGCCGCTTAACGCTTGAGGCTATGGGCATTTTGCGGTTTGCGTGAGCATTAGCTGTCTCTCTGCAACAAACTGAATGCGTGAGCAAATACTGCTAAGTGCATGTAAACAAGCAGGTGAGCAAGAGCGTGTGTTAGCACCAGTTATTTTCCATTACGTATTATTCTAAAGATTTTTCTAAGTTCTACAGGCATAATTTCCTGTGATAATTTTATTTCAATCGTTTTACTTTGATTCAAGGTAATTTGAGCAAAATAGTCAATCTTGTCAGATTCAGCTAAGTTATATGATTCTATTTTTTTTAAGTCAATAGCATAAATCAAGGTCATTATATCATTCCATTCTTTTTTATTGATATTTCTTTCTGTTCTATATTTTTGTCCTTGAACGTCTAAATAATTCATAATTGGTGTAATATAGTAAACCTGTTTTTCTGTAACATCAATTTCGTACTTTTCAATAAACAGTGTAGAATCTCCTTTATAAGCAATAAAGAGTTTTGTAATTTCTCTATTCTTTTCTTGTGCGTATGAAGCTAATTGAAAAAGAGTTATTATTGTTAATAAAATCAACTTTCTCATATAATTATTTCTAAAGATGATTCACAAGAAAATCTGTAATACACCATTGCACCAATTATTATTTGTTATAGATATATTTAATTAAAATAAATTAAGCCTCAAAGATAAATACAATTTTTTATACTATAGATATGATTTTTAATTAATTTTCAATTTATCAAACGGATTCTTCATTTAATCAAACCGATTGATCGTTTTTGGTTTAAACATCTCTGTTATTTTATTCCCCAATGCCCTGAAATGCTTTGAATGCAACAAATATCAGTTCCGGCTTCCAATATATTTGTTGTAAAAATGTGTACTAAAGTTCGTTCATGTTGCGTTATATAATTCCTGCAAACACTACAGCACTTTTTAGATTCGTCTGAATACTGTTTATAGAGTGTTATTCTTTTTTCAACCCTTCAAACAAGCCGGCTGTGGGCATATGGGGAACAGTTTCAATGTTCGTGATTGAATAATTCCATAAAAAAGCCCCACATATTCTGTGAGGCATTCCCGGTTAAGGCAAGTTCAGTGAAGCATACAAATGATGTCGTCATGATGTCTTCATGATGTTGCAGATAATCCATATATAATCCATATATAATCCATATATGATCCATATATAATCCATATTTAAATAGAGATGGATTATATATGGATTATTATTGGTTTATTATTGGATTGCTAATTTGATATGAAAGACATCATGAAGACATCATAACGACATCATGGTATTCTGTTGAGGACAATTTTTACTGACGGCTTCACTCGAAGTGAAGCCGTCAGAAACAAAAAAAGACTGCCCATTTTCGGAGCAGTCTTTCATTGAGATATTTAAAATATGGATTAGAACTGACGTTCCGCCATACGTTTGTAACCTTCGTAACGCCATTTTGCATTTGCCTGTGCTGCCACGAACAGTTCTTCTGCTTCTGCAGGGAATTGTTTGGTAAGCGAGGTGTAGCGTACTTCCCCTTTGAGGAATTCCTGGAATTTATCCCATTGTGGCTCTTTTGAATCAAGTGTCATTGGGTTCTTTCCTTCGGCTTCCAGATTCGGATTGAAGCGATACAGGTGCCAGTAACCGCATTCTACTGCACGTTCCTGTTCGTCCTGTGCTTTTCCCATACCGGCACGCAGACCGTGGCTGATACATGGGGAGTAAGCGATTACGATGGATGGACCGTCGAATGCTTCCGCTTCGCGGATAGCTTTCAGGGTTTGAGCCTGGTTAGCGCCCATGGCCACCTGAGCCACGTATACATACCCGTAGGTAGCAGCAATCATACCAAGATCTTTCTTGCGGACACGCTTGCCGGCAGCAGCAAATTTAGCTACAGCACCAACCGGAGTTGATTTGGAAGCCTGGCCACCGGTGTTCGAATAGATTTCAGTATCCAATACCAGGATATTTACATCTTTACCCGAAGCAATAACGTGGTCTAATCCACCGAAACCGATATCATATGCCCAACCGTCACCACCAATGATCCATTGTGATTTCTTGATCAGGTATTGGCTCAATTCGGCAATCTGGTTGCAATAGCTGCAGGTTCCAAGTTTAACCAAAGGAGTGATCTTAGCTTCCAGTTCGATTGTTTTATCGGCATTATCCTTGAATTCAATCCATTCGGCAAATAAACCTTTCAGTTCGTCTGAACAACAATCAGCTGCAATAGCTTCAGTCATGATACGAACCAGACGTTCGCGCATGTTGTCGTTAGCAAAGACCATACCCAAACCAAATTCAGCATTGTCTTCGAACAAAGAGTTCGCCCAAGCCGGACCATGACCTTCGTCGTTGGTAGTATATGGGGTAGAAGGAGCAGAGTTGGAATAAATAGAGCTACATCCTGTTGCATTGGCCACCATCTGGCGTTCGCCGAAGAGTTGGGTGATCAGTTTCACATACGGAGTTTCACCACAACCGGCACAGGCACCCGAGAACTCGAACAATGGCGTAGCCAATTGGGAGTTTTTCACGTTAGCCTTTACATCAACCAAATGTTGTTTTGATTTTACATTGTCGATACAGAATTCCCAGTTGTCCTGATTTGGATATTGAGAATCGATATGAGTCATATCCAATGCCTTGTTGCCTTTGTTTCCAGGACATACATCAGCACAGTTACCACAACCGGTACAATCAAGAACATCAACCTGAATGCGGAAAGTAGTACCGCCAAATTGCTTGCCATTGGTTTTCAGCATTTCTGTAAACGGTGCTTTAGCCTGTTCAGCTTCATCCAAAATAAACGGACGGATTACAGCGTGAGGGCAAACATACGCACATTGGTTACACTGGATACAGTTTTCGGATTTCCAGACAGGAACAAACGAAGCGATACCACGTTTTTCGTATTTGGAAGTTCCTTGTTCCCAGGTTCCGTCTTCACGACCTTTGAAAGCCGATACAGGAAGATCATCACCGGCCTGTGCATTGATCGGACGAACGATGTCGCGGATAAATGCAGGTACGATATCGTGGGTTGTAATGTTTTCGTCCAACAACAGCGACCATTCTTCAGGGATTTCTACTTTTACGTATTCACCACCACGGTCAACAGCTGCATAATTCTTCTTAACAATATCTTCCCCTTTTTTACCATAGGATTTGTTGATAGCATATTTCATCTTTTCAACAGCCAGTTCGTAAGGAACTACATTGGCAATTTTGAAGAATGCCGATTGAAGGATGGTGTTGGTACGGTTACCTAATCCAATTTCTTCAGCAATGTTGGTAGCATTAATAATATACAGGCTAATGTTATTAACAGCCAGGTATTTTTTCACCTTAACAGGCAAGTTACGCAACACTTCATCTTTATTCCAGATGGTATTCAACAGGAATGTACCGTTTTTCTTCAATCCTTTGGTTACATCATACAATTTGAGGTATGCCTGTACGTGACAAGCCACGAAGTCAGGAGTAGTCACCAAATACGTTGAACGGATCGGAGTTTCGCCAAAACGTAAATGCGAGCAGGTAAATCCACCCGATTTCTTAGAGTCATAAGCAAAATAAGCCTGACAGTATTTATCGGTATTGTCACCAATAATCTTGATTGAGTTTTTATTTGCACCTACAGTTCCATCAGCACCTAAACCATAGAATTTAGCTTCGAAAGTTCCGGCACCACCCATTGCAATTTCGTCTTTCATTGGCAGGGAAGTAAACGTAACATCGTCAACAATACCTACTGTGAAATGATTCTTTGGTTCCGGATAAGCCAGGTTTTCGTATACTGAAAGAACCTGTGAAGGAGTAAAATCTTTCGAAGACAAACCGTAACGTCCGCCAACAACCAAAGGTTGGTTTTCGGAACCGTACAATACGTCTTTTACATCCAGATACAAAGGTTCGCCGGTAGCACCCGGTTCCTTGGTACGATCCAATACACAAATACGTTTCGCAGTCTTAGGTAAGATAGCAAGGAAATGTTTTGCAGAGAATGGACGGTACAGGTGAACAGAGATCAAACCTACTTTTTCGCCTTTGGCAGTCAGGTAATCGATTCCTTCGCGGATAGCTTCGGTAGAAGAACCCATGGCAATGATCACACGGTCGGCATCATCAGCTCCGTAATAATCGAACAAACCATATTGACGGCCTGTAATGACAGCCAGTTTGTTTAAATAATCTTCCACCACTTCAGGAATTGCATCGTAGAAAGGATTACAAGCTTCGCGGGCCTGGAAGTATACGTCACCGTTTTGAGCAGTTCCGCGGGCAACAGGATGTTCAGGACTCAAGGCACGTTCGCGGAAACCTTTCAACGCTTCCTGATCGATAAGTGGAATCAAGTCTTCCTGATCAATTTGTTCTATTTTTTGAATTTCGTGAGAGGTGCGGAAACCATCGAAGAAATGTACGAATGGAACGCGGGTTTTAATAGCACACAGGTGAGCTATTGCAGCCATATCCATAACTTCCTGAACCGAACCGGTGGCAAACATGGCGCATCCGGTCTGACGAACAGCCATAACGTCCTGATGATCACCAAAAATTGAAAGCGCGTGAGAAGCCAATGCACGGGCCGAAACATGATAAACGCCCGGAAGCAATTCCCCGGCTACTTTATACATATTAGGAACCATCAGCAATAAACCCTGGGAGGCAGTGAAAGTAGTTGTCAACGCACCAGCCTGGAGAGCTCCATGCATAGCGGCTGCAGCACCTGCTTCAGACTGCATTTCCTGTACTTGTACCTTTTCGCCGAAAATGTTCTTGCGACCAACGGCAGCCCATTCGTCAACATATTCTGCCATCGTTGACGATGGAGTGATTGGGTAAATTGCAGCTACTTCAGTGAACATATACGAGATATGTGCAGCAGCCTGATTCCCATCACAGGTCAAAAATTTTTTTGATTTAGCCATTTTGTTAATAAATTATTAATAATTGATTTTCTTGATTTTTCTTATATTCCTCCCCTTTAGGGGTCGGGGGTTCTTTCTTTTCTTTCTTTCTCCCCTTTAGGGGCAGGGGGTTCTTTTAATACAGAAACCCAAACAACCACAAAGGTATCACGTTTTTATTTCCTATTTCAATGTTATCGACGGCATACATTACTTTTGAATAATGTTTACCATTTTCAGGTTTATTTTCACACTTAAAATGAAACTGCTGGTCGATACAAAAATCCAAATGAAACTTGCAGATATTTACTTTATGGCACGCATGCAAGGCATTGTAAAAGAATGTCTTTTGTTCGGCCAGCTTGTCTACGTTCCCGGAATTGATGGTGTACATCAGGTTTGTATTGTGTACATACACCAGGTTCGGCTTCTTGGGATACTCATCACCATCGGCATAAAGCATATTCAGCAGGCGCGCATCCTTGAGATATTTAATGTAATTCATGACGGTTGCCCTGGATACGCCAATCTCGTTGCTCAGCTGGCTGACATTGGGAGCGGAGGGAGCCGAATTCATAATTAAATAAAGCAACCTTCGGATTTTGGAAAGATATTTCAACTCGATTTGTTTGATGAGCAAGATATCCACTTCCAGCATCATATTCATAGTCTTAATCAGGTTTTCAGAGAAATTACGGTTCTCCAGGAAGAACGGATAATACCCATGGTGCAAATACCCCTGAAAATACTCGAGGGGATGAACCTTCGAGCAAATATCCTTTGCAATAGCCTCATGATTGCTCATGATTTCGGCCAGTGAATACGATTTAATATCAGTACCTGCCTGGAGGTTCAGGAATTCACGGAATGAAAATCCGCGTAAATTATACGAAGCCACCACATCCTGCAGGTCGGTATTCTCTTCAATCAACCGCATAACGGACGAACCTGAGAATATAATATGCAGTTCGGGGAATGTATCGTAGCATTCACGCAATTCCTTAGACCAGTTTTCGTATTTGAAGGTTTGGTCGAGTAACAGCGTTCTGCCACCCTGAGCACAAAACTCAGCAGCAAATTCAACCAGGGTATGTTCGGTAAAGTAAAGATTATTGAAGTTTACATACAAACAACTCCGGTCGGTACCGAAATGTTCTTTAGCATATTGAAGCAAAAAAGTAGTTTTTCCAACACCACGGCTGCCCTTGATGCCTATCAACCGGCGGGTCCAGTCTATTTCGTCCATCAACATCCGCCTTACCGGGGATTGTACATGTTCAACTAAATATGTATGTGTTTTGTAAAACGCCTCCATTATGCATTAATTATTACTGCAAAATTAGCATAATATTTCCATTTTGCAATGCAGAGATGGCAAAATTAGGAATTATTACATTCAAAACCTCCAAATAAGGGGTTTAGCAAGCTTTTTGTATGTATAAATATACTGATAAAAAGTAAAATTTATACATTCTAAAGTATCTTAAATAAAAGAGGATAAATAATTAACGATATTATTGGATTTGTAAAATGGAATGCGTAGTTTTGGGAAAAATAACCACTAAGTCACTAAGCACACTAAGTATCACTAAAAAAACAACTAATTTTCTGGAAGATAAGAAAAAAAAATTTAATTTTATATTTGTGTAACTTAGTGATCTTATTGCCTTAGTGGTAAAAAATCTTTTAAATAGTTTTTGGGAAATAACCACTAAGTCACTAAGCACACTAAGTATCACTAAAAAAACAACTAATTTTCTGGAAGATAAGAACAAAAAATTTAATTTTATATTTGTGTAACTTAGTGATCTTATTGCCTTAGTGGTAAAAAATCTTTTAAATAGTTTTTGGGAAATAACCACTAAGTCACTAAGCACACTAAGTATCACTAAAAAAACAACTAATTTTCTGGAAGATAAGAAAAAAAAATTAATTTTATATTTGTGTAACTTAGTGATCTTATTGCCTTAGTGGTAAAAAATCTTTTAAATAGTTTTTGGGAAATAACCACTAAGTCACTAAGCACACTAAGTATCACAAAAAAAACAACTAATTTTCTGGAAGATAAGAAAAATAATTTCAATTTTATTTTTGTGTAACTTAGTGATCTTAGTGCCTTAGTGGTAAAAAATCTTTTAAATATTACAACATGAAAATTAAATTTATTGGTGCAGCCCGCGAAGTAACCGGAAGCAAGCATCTGATTACTACCAACGAAGGCAAACGGATTTTACTGGATTGCGGTATGTTCCAGGGAAAAGGGCTTGAAACAGACTCCATGAACCGGAACCTGATGTTCGATCCGGCTACCATTGACTACCTGATACTATCCCATGCCCATATTGATCATTCCGGGCTGATACCGTATATTTATAAGCTTGGATTCAGGGGTTCAGTGATTTGTACCAGTGCCACCCGTGATTTGTGTGCTATTATGCTTGCTGATAGCGGCCATATCCAGGAGCTGGATAATAAATGGTTTAATAAAAAGCGGGAGAAACAAGGACTTAAACCTGTTGAGCCGATATATGATGAACTGGATACTGAAAAATGCATGGAACTGTTTATCAGCGTAGCTTTCGACCGCAGGTTCTACATCAATGACAAAATCAATGTGAAGTTCACCAATACCGGCCATATGCTGGGCAGTGCTGTGGTGAACCTGGAGTTACTGGAAGATGGTAAAAAAGTACATCTTGCTTTTACCGGAGATATAGGACGCCCGCATAACCGGATCATTCATCCACCTACCGCTTTTCCACAATGTGATTACCTGATTACTGAATCTACTTACGGTGACAGGCTGCATCCGGCAGATAAAGATACAGAACAGGATTTGCTGAAAATAGTTCAGGATACCTGTGTTACAAAAGCCGGTAAATTAATCATACCTTCTTTCTCAATTGGACGTACCCAGGAGATAGTATTTGTGCTCAATAACTTATTCAACAAAGGATTACTGCCAAAAATTGAAGTGTTTGTTGATAGTCCGTTATCGGTCAATGCCACGGATATCTTCCGTCTGCACCCTGAATGCATGAACGAAGAAGTGAAGCAGGTTATTAAAACTGACCCTGATCCGTTTGGGTTCAATTCCCTGCATTATATCAAGAGTGTGGAAGAGTCGAAAGCCCTGAACGATTATCACAATCCGTGTATCATCATTTCATCATCGGGCATGTTGGAAGCAGGCCGGGTGAAACATCATGTTGCGAACAATGTATCCAACTGGAGAAACACAATCCTGATTGTCGGATATTGTACTCCAAGTTCATTGGGGGCACGTATCCAGGAGCCGGGATTACGCTATATCTCCATTTTCGGTGAGATGCACGAAATAAATGCCAGCATTGCCAAAATAGAAGCCTTCTCAGGACATGGCGACTACAATGAAATGAAAGCCTTTTTGAGCTGCCAAAACAAACAAGAAATCAAAAAAACCTTTCTGGTGCATGGTGAATACGAAGTGCAGAAGATTTATGCTGAAGGATTGAAGGCAGATGGATATCAGAATATTGAAATACCGAAAGCGGGGGAGGAGTTTGTATTGTAAGAAAGAACCCCTAACCCCTGAAGGGGGATAATATAATATAATATAATATAATATAATATAATCAATTGAACTCTGTAAGAATCTTCTGTGCATAATCCTCAGATTTATCCGGGGGTTAAGCACAGTTTACTCCTACGGAGTAATAAATAAAAAGGGTAATAATTTAACACTTTTAATTACCAACCTAAATCGTTATAGAACCAATTTATTTCAACGCTTAATACATACTGATAATTATAGTTTGTTGTTTAATTTGTGTTTTTCATATTCATCAAATCAACAGATATTTAGAGTGGTTTACTTGTAAAGAGTAGACCTCTTTTTGGTTTGTTTTATGAATAAGTGAGAATTTAAGATGTGATTTTTAAGAATATGATAGTGCTATACTAATATATGACAAAAAAGAAAGTGTAATAATCAAAATCATCGGATTGTTAGTTAGCTTTAATGTATATTTGTGTAGCTAAAAAACAGTCAATTTGACCTTTAGTGAAATATTGTATTGAACATACAAGTAAAGAATTATTCTCATCTACGCCAACTGCCCTCCAAAAGCAAGTACTACCTGACTTTTTAATTTTTTCAACTTATTACTTCAATTATACAAGAAATTATATCTTGTAAAATCCTTTATAGGCACTCTCATAGTATTCTATGAGAGGCAAGAACCAAGAGTCAAGAACAAAGAGCCAAGAACCAAGAGTTAAGAGTTAAGAGCCAGGAGACAAGAGCAAAAACATAATAAGAAATGTATTAACGCCTTGATTTTTAAATTCAAATAAATTTATTCAAGGAATATATTATCCTTGCTGAATAAGGTTTTATAGATTTAAATTATTCATAATAATCAAAAATTCGAATTGCATGAAAAACAAAATTCCGGATTACACAAAAACAGGGAGGCATCTGCTACACAAGATGCTCTGGACAGTTATTTTCGTACTGGTTGCGCAACTTACGTTTGCACAAACCCTTACAGTGAAAGGAAAAGTCAAGGACTCACAAGGTCTGGCATTGCCGGGGGTTTCAATATTAGTCCAGGGAACTTCAACAGGGACAGTTACAGACCTGGATGGTTATTTTTCAATTGCAGTACCCTCTTCAAAATCGGTACTGGTATGTTCATTTATTGGAATGGTGACCCAAAATATAGTGGTGGGAAATCAATTATCACTGGCAATAGTATTAAATGAATCTTCGGTAGTATTAAATGAAGTAGTATCCATTGGTTATGGAAGTGTCAAAAAGAGTTCCCTTACCGGAGCTGTTTCCAAATTAACTGCCGAAGCCTTGGGTGAACGTCCCATTGCCAGGGTTGAAACGGCATTACAGGGAACCATGCCCGGAGTTGAAGTACGTACTACAACCGGCCAACCCGGACAGGATATTGAAATACGGGTACGTGGTGCTGCATCAGTGAATGCCAGTTCAAATCCGCTGTACGTTGTTGATGGAGCTCCTGTTTCATCACTGTCAGGGATAAATCCTGCTGATATTTCAACTGTGGAGGTCCTTAAAGATGCAGCATCAACGGCTATCTATGGTTCCAGGGGATCTAACGGAGTAGTGATTGTAACAACAAAAACAGGAAATTCGGGAAAATCAGGCAAACCCATTATTTCGTTTGATGCGAATTATGGTACTCAAACCCTCGAACGGAAAATGGATATGCTGAGTGCAACAGAATGGATGAATTTTCGCATGAAATATAATGATGCTACTTATTTGTCAACAGCAGCTTCAAAAGGAATTGCTAATGCATCCATCAGTGACCCCAGTGCATTGAGAATGACAAATATCGGAGGTACAATGAGTGCTCCCAATTTCAATGTAATCAATGATGACCGTTGGTTTCAATATTTAAGTTCAGCTGCACAAGCTTCACACACGTATGATGCAACCAAAGGTCAGTTAAGCTTGCTTGACTGGCAGGATAATTTTTTTAGGAGTGCACCAACCCAGGAATACAATATCAGTGTTTCAGGTGGTACTGGCAATACGAAATTTATGTTTTCAGGAGGCTATCTCAACCAACAAGGTATCGCTACAGGTACCGGCTTTAAACGCATAAGCTTACGCTCGAACATTGAAACTAAAATAAACAATTGGTTAAGTGCCGGGTTGATTATTGCACCTACATACTCAACTACAATAGGAGGGGGCCTGGCAGATGGAAAAGATTCAAAGACACATCAGACTTTATCTTCTACCCCCGTTTCTGAACCCGGTGTAGGCTATTTTACAAATGTACAACCGAATACAAAATATGATTATGCGGGATCAACTTCCAGCACAACCTATATCATGAATACAAATCTGGCCAATGCAAACACGCTCCTGGTAAATGCCACTTCTTTTGTTCGTATTGAACCATTTAAAGGATTTAAAGTTCAGGCTACAGCATCAACCAACTATAGCAATATGAATGGTGAAACCTATAACTATTCTTCTGCAGGAGGTGCCTGGGCGTCGGGTGAGGGAGTAAACTCATCAGGAGGTCATACAACTGCTACCAGAATTGACAATAGTTTATTCCAAACGGTTGCAAATTATGACAATACTTTTGGCAAACATACCCTTGGAGTTATGCTTGGCTTTTCAGCTGAAGAAAGCAGTGTGGGGTATCAAACGAATCAATCGTTTAATAAACCTTTTCCGAATGATGCTTTACCCGAATCATTCAACGGAACTGTATTAGCTGTTGGAACTGATTTAGTGACCAAATTGACACCAAACAGACTGGAATCATTTTTTGGACGTGCGCAATATAATTATGATGGCCGGTATTTCATATCAGGAAGTATTCGCCGTGATGGTGGATCAGTTTTTGGCATAAATAATAAATGGGGTACTTTTCCTGCAATTTCCGGTGCCTGGAATATATCCGATGAGTCATTTTTTAAAAACCTGAAAGCAGATGCCCTTAATTTATTGAAACTAAGAGCCAGTTATGGTGTTACCGGCAACAATGCGATCAGTCAGACAGCATCTTATGCTTTACTAACGGCTATCACCTATGCAGGCCAGGCAGGATATTCTATCAATACATTTGGGAATCCTAATTTAGGCTGGGAAAAATCAAAAAGTACTGATTTAGCACTGGACTTAGGGCTTTTTAATAACAGGGTTCAACTTTCATTGGACTATTATACAAAAAAGACTACCGATTTATTATATATGGTTCCGGTTCCGGGTGCCACAGGATTCACCCTTCGATGGGACAATCTAGGTGACATCGATAACAAAGGATTTGAAATCGAATTGAACACTAAAAACATAATTGGTGCCTTTAAATGGAGTACAAACTTCAACTTAGGTTACAATGAAAATACAATTAAAAGGCTGGGGGCAACCAATACACCTGTGTATTCAGGGTTTGATAACACAAATGTCTCCAACGTATTGCAAGTTGGCCTTCCAATGAATACTTTTTATATGTATCAGGCTGAAGGCGTATGGAAAACACAAGCCGAAATTGATGCCTACAGTGCTGCTCATAACGGAACGCCCGTTACCTTTAACGGTACTGCATTTAAACCCGGTGATATACGGTATCATGATGTAAATGGAGATGGAATAATCACAACTGACGATAAATCATATTTAGGATCTCCAAGTCCTAAATTCACTTATGGATTAACAAATACCTTTGAATATAAGAATTTTGATTTATCTGTTTTACTTACAGCCCAGTCAGGAGGTAAAATCTTAGGTATTCTTGGCCGTGCCCTTGACCGTCCGGGTATGGGTGCATTGAGCAATGTATTTGGTAACTGGAGAAATGCCTGGTGGTCGGAAACAGAACAGGGTGATGGGAAAACTCCTTATATATTAAGCTCAACAACCGGAACAACGATTGATTCGCGATGGTTATATTCGTCCGATTACATACGTATTAAAAATATTTCATTCGGTTATCGGTTACCTGCAAGATCAAAAATATATTCCTCAGCAAGGATATATCTTTCTGTTGAAAACCTGGCTATTTTAACAGGATATACCGGTGGATATTCTCCTGAAGCTGCAAACTCTGGTGTAAGCGGTGCCCCGGGCGGAGGTAATTCATTGGGAATAGATTATGGCGGTTATCCCACCTCCAGGGTCATATCCATGGGAATAAATGTAACATTCTAACTGTAATAACTGAAAACATATGAAATACTTAAATATAATAACGAAGCTTTGCATAACTGTAAGTGTTATTTTTATAGCCTCATGCAGCAATGATTTTTTGTCAGTATCCCCGAATGATCAACTTCAGACAGCTGATTCATATCAAACACCCAAGCAAGCGGAACAGTCAATTACAGGAATTTATTCAAATCTTCGTTTTCTGGCGAATGATGAATATTTATATCTTTCTGAAGTTCGTTCAGACAATGCCTGGTCGAATCCGAAAACTGATGGATTACGTGAATATTCTGAAATAGCTACGTTCAGAGCCGGTAGTGATATAACTACATTCAACCTGGTTTGGAGTGAATGGTACAAAGTGATATTAGATGCCAATACTGCAATCACTAAAATTCCGGGAATTACTTTTACAACTCAAAATACGAAAGATCAATTTTTAGGTGAAGCTTATTTTTTACGCGGTTGGGCTTATTTTGAATTAGCCCGTTTATTTGGCAATGTTCCGATTATTGATAAACCAATGTCTGTCGAGGAAGTGAAAACTATAAAACAATCTCCTGCAATTGATGTGTACAAAAATATGGTCATTCCGGATTTGTCTAAAGCTGAATCTATGCTTCCGGTAAGTTCTGCGATGATAACCACTGAAGGTGCATCAGCAACAGTATATGGAAGAGCTGATAAAATTGCAGCAAAGGCAATGCTTGGACGTATTTACATGACTATGGCCGGTTTCCCGATAAATGATCCTGCTTCACTGGACAGTGCTGAAATAAAATTAAAAGGTGTAATTGATTTTTCGATTGCAAACTCTAATAAATATTGGGCCGCTGATTCAACAGAGTGGAAAAAACAATGGATCTCTGAGAATAATAACAAATACTCTATTTTTGCCATCCAATACCGTTCGGGAGGTACCGGCAATACATCTATTTTTAATGCATCGCCAGCATTGCCTCCGACATATACCGCACAACGTATATTTGGAAATCAAATCTATATTGATAAAGCATTGATGTATCAGTTATCCAGATTAAATTCAAAAGGGAAACCGGATGCACGTGTTTATAATAATACTGTTCTTACCGGCTTTGCCGGAGAGAAAAACTGGCCTGCATACTCAAATTTGTTGTTATCTGTAACACTTCCTGATGGTACTGTTGTAAATAATGTTTTTTCTAACAGCATGTTTTACAAATATACAAATTCAATACGCAAAAGAGCAGCATTGGGTTACACTGCCAATATTGAAGCAGCCATGAAGGATTATAATGATTGGCCTGTAAATTATCCGGTTATCCGGTTGGAAGATGTACAATTAATGTATGCTGAAGTCTTGTTGAATAAACGAAGTGATATAACGGGAGCAATTGATATTATCAATAAAATCAGAGCAAGAGCCGGAGCTGATTTAGTCTCAAATTCTTTAAGTGTTTCTGATGCACTGTTGGCAGTGAAAGCCGAACGTAGAATTGAACTCTGTGGCGAAGGTGTACGCTGGTTCGATTTAGTACGTTGGAACGATTGGAAAAAAGCTATCAGCGATAAATTTGATAGTTACAACACTACTGATGTTGATAAGTCGAATATCAAAAATGGTAATTATTTATATCCAATTCCGCAAACCCAAATGCAGGTTCAACCGGGATTGTATGTTCAAAATCCGGATTACAATTAAATGTAGTATTTTAATTCAAGAGAATAGTCCCTATGTTTGTAATATAATATGCAAACATAGGGACTATTAAGTAGATGGAATAAATTAATGTAATATTTTTAATCACATAGTTTCAATTTGAATAGAAACACTTTTCAATTTTACAGATACAAGTCTATGTGTTTCTATGTCTTCAATGTATAAAAAAGAAAACTCAGAGTCCAATAAATACTACTATGTGCTACTAAGTAACAGAAACAAAATAATGTCGTATTATTTTAATTTAAATAAGGGAATAAGGGTTAGATTTTTTAGCTTAATATTTCTACTAAGGGGTAAAAAAACAAAAATAAGGTTTTTAATTCAAAGACCTTATTTTTAGATATTAACCCTTCGTAGAAAACCAAGCTCCCCCATATTAAAACCCTTATTTCCTCATTTGGAAAAGCTGTTTTAGTTGTATTTTTCAAGAAATAAAACAGGACAATATATTGTTCCTACTACTTATATGAAAAACTATGTGATAAAATGTAATTCTAAATGAGTAAATTGCTATTGAAAAATACTACATTTAATCTGTCCTTTTGCTTATATAATAAAAAGGGCATAAGTTCTTTTCAAATACCAATTACTTTAAATCAGTTTTTTTGATGATTTTTGCTGTAGTCTGGAATTCTTTCAGATAAAACGGTTCAAAATAAGCTGTGTCCACAAACTGTTTTTCAGTAAAGGCATGTTCAGCAAAAGGAATCATATTGATTGCCAGTGGTACCAGATTGTCTATAAAACGGGCATTAGAATGAGTGAGAGTAGTTTTACATTTATTAGCCCCGTTTCCAAAGAAATAAACCGGTTGCTTTTCCAGTATTCCTGCATATGATTCCGGATCAATGATATCCGCTGCAATCTCACGTTGGATTACACCTTCCGCATTATAAAAAGCAGCATATACTTCCATGCGACGTGCATCAATCATCGGGCAAAACAAGGCATTTCCTTTCTCTTCAGCCAGATTCAGGGCCTGTACGGTCAATACTTCGAGCGTACTTACTGCAATCAAAGGTATTCCGTAGCCGTAGCAAAGTCCTTTGGCAGTAGATACACCAATCCGTAATCCGGTATAAGAACCGGGGCCACTGCTGACAGCAATTGCATCCAGCTTTTTATCTTCAGACTTTAATACTTCCAGGGCTTCAGCGATAAAAACGCTTAGCAGGGCTGCATGATTCATTCCATCGGCATTGGATTTGGAAAACAGACAGGCAGAATCTTCACTTAAAGCAACTGAACAAACATTGGTGGAGGTTTCTATATTTAGTATAATCATGTGAACATTTACAATTTAATCATTTACAATTTACCATTGGGTTCAATGGACTGCAAAATTACTCATTTTAGACGAATGAAAAAAACAAATCCCCGCTTTCAATTGAAAACAGGGATTAGTTGTATTAAAATTAGAAAGTTTATTTTACAGAAACTTTCAATGGATTTTTTGTTGCTGCACTAAATTCAGCCAATGCTTTGAACCAGTCATTATCGGTAGGATACAACCATTTGCTCCATCCCCCTCCGAAATAATAAGTAAAAGAATCACCAACTTTATAAGCACCTGTAACTAATGCATGCTCACCTTCCTTAAAAGCCTTATTAGCTTTTACAGGAATATAAATACCCACATAATTACGACCGGAAGGCACTTTGGCATCCGAAAAGGCATCTTCTGCATACGCAGTAGTACCATTCGCAATGTTTTGTTTTAAAGCACCTTTCTCGTCATGCAAATAAATACCTGCAGCCAGTTCCATATTTTGAGCAGGACCCGTCAGTTTTACAATTCCTTTATTCATCATGGAACCTGCAGTCACCGTAATTGTAAGTTCTTCTTTGTAAATGGTATTACCAACCTTAACAGAATCATAACCCAATTTAAATATGGTACGAAGCGAACCCACTTCAATCACTTTATAACTGCTGAAATGATCACCTACCCAAAGTTTACCATTGGCATAAGGAGCTATACCACCACAACCCAGTGTGTGACCAACCTTATAAAAGTCTAATCCCTGGCCGTGGTCGATATGATACGAGATTTCATTATAGATATCATCCTTGTAACGTTGGTCAACAACCAGTTTGTCTGTGCTTTTTGCCCAGAAATCAACACCATTGCTTGGGTTTTCATTAGCCAGTGCAGGACCGTACATACGGTATGCTGCAATTTCATTTTCCCAGGCAAAGTCATCTTTCCGTTCTGGTACAAATCGGGCAAAAGTCTTTGGTTTCACCACGGAAGGTTTTCCAACAGTCAATGAATATATTGACGTACTTTTCCCCTTGACATCAGCCTGGAATATCAAGGTTTCAGGTTTTTTATTCCCATTGAACACCAATTGATATGCAACTTCCTTGTTCTGTTTGTTTTTCAACACATACGATTTGGTTTGAAAAGAAACCTTCAATGCCGATAAACTCACTTCAACCATTTCACCCTTTCTATCCATATCGGTACTGTTTGTCACAACGATTGTATGTTGAGCAAAAATACCTGTAACGAGTAGGAGGGAAGCCAGTATTAATAATCCTGATTTTTTCATTTTAAATAGTAAATTGTAAATGAATAAATAGTAAATTATTTAGGTTGTTTTCCAATATAAGCCAGGATACCACCATCAACATACAGTACATGTCCGTTAACAAAATCGGAAGCCTCAGAAGCTAAAAAGATAGCCGGTCCCATTAAATCTTCCGGTGTTCCCCAACGGGCAGCAGGAGTCTTAGCGATAATAAATGAATTGAAAGGATGTCCCTCGGTACGTAATGGTGCAGTCTGTGGAGTTGCAATATAACCCGGGCCTAGGCCGTTACACTGAATGTTGAATTCACCGTATTCCGATGCTATATTTTTTGTAAGCATTTTTAAACCACCTTTCGCAGCAGCATAAGCTGATACTGTTTCACGGCCTAATTCGCTCATCATGGAACAGATATTGATAATTTTACCTTTTCCTTTTTTGATCATGCCAGGGATTACTGCTTTTGAAACAATAAAAGGACCATTCAAATCAATGTCGATAACCTGACGGAATTCAGCAGCAGTCATTTCAATCATAGGAATACGTTTGATAATACCGGCGTTGTTTACCAGGATATCAATCACACCTACTTCTTTTTCTACCTGCGCTACCATGGCGTTGATCTGGTCTTCATTCGTCACATCAGCTACATATCCGTGTGCTTTGATGCCATCGGCTGCATAATTTGCAATTCCTTTGTCAACCATATCCTGGTTGATATCATTAAATACGATTGTTGCACCTGCTTTTGCAAATCCTGTAGCAATGGCATATCCAATACCATAAGAAGCTCCTGTTACCAGAGCAATTTTTCCGTTTAATTCGAATTGGTTCATATTCTAATATTGTTATTGTGTTTGTTGTATTCTTTGAATGTCAACAATATAAACTATATACTATTGACTATAAACTGGCAATTATCTGAGTTCTGTATTTTTGAAGAAATTCTGATCGCTGTAATCCAGGTTTTCGCCTGCCATTCCCCAGATAAAGGTATAGTTGCTGGTAGCAGCTGCCGAGTGGATGGACCATTCAGGAGAAATAACTGCCTCGTCACCTTTCATCCAGATATGGCGTGTTTCGGTAGGTTCACCCATAAAGTGACAAACCGCTTGTCCTTCCGGAACTTCGAAATAGAAATAGGCTTCCATCCTACGACTGTGTGTGTGTGCAGGCATAGTGTTCCAGACACTTCCGGGAGCTAATTCAGTCATTCCCATTTGTAACTGGCATGTTTCAAGTACCTGGCAAACCAACATCTTGTTGATATTGCGATGATTTGCACCTTCCAAAGATCCCATTTCAGCAACAACAGCATCCGCTTTGGTTACTTTTTTATCAGGAAATGTTTTATGGGCAGGAGCAGAGTTGAAATAAAATTTAGCAGGGTTCTTTGCATCAGCACTTTCGAAAGTAACAGTACGATCGCCTGCACCTAAATATAAAGCTTCTTTAAAGCCTAATTCGAAAACAACACCATCAACAGTTACTTTTCCGGCACCACCTACATTGAATGTTCCAAATTCACGACGTGAAAGGAAATACTCTGATTTCAAAGGGTCAATTGTTTCAAGTGTCAATGTCTCATTAACGGGCATAATTCCACCAACAACCAATCGGTCGTATAGAGAATAAACCATGTTAACTTCATTCGTAATGAAGAGATTCTCAATTAAATGTTCTTTACGTAAACGGGCTGTGTCATACTTCTTAGCATCTTCAGGATGTGAAGCATACCGAATTTGATAGTTTGTTTTCATTCTTTAGTTTATATTAAATTGAATTGTATTCATTGAATAAATTAACCAATATATGATTGGTCAACCAAAATTACTTCTTTTTTTACAAATTCAAAACATGTATCCATATGTTTTAAATCACTTTATTTAAAATTAACCTAATTAAAAATGAGATTGTAAGTTAATATAATGTGTTTTATTATACAGATAAAAATCAATAACTATCGAATAATTCAAATCAGGAATGAATACGAATGTATATAAAAGAACACTTATCCTGATTATATAAATTGCATTTGTGAAAGGATCAGGGGATAAATTATTTAACCTGAAAAAGCCAGGCAAGATTTACGGATAGATCAATGTTGTTGGAGGTTGAGAAATAATCGCGTTTAGTATCAGCAAATACATCACTTAACCCAAAGTTCGCCCTGGTATCCAGTTGAAGAACTTTTCCTTTTATATTGAAAAGAATTCCAAGGCCAGTACAAAGGCCATAATCAAAGGGGTGTTGCACTAAAGTAATATGTTGAAGATCTGTTGAATTGGTTATCCCATTTACAAGAGTTCTTTCGGATATCAAATAACTGATTTTAGGCCCTAAATTGAAAAAGAACCTGTTTTTATGACCCACATAGATATGGGTCATAAAAGGTAATTCAATATAGTTTAATTGACGCGTATATAAACCGGATGCTTCTTTCCAGCCACGTTGTGAAAAATTCAATTCTGCCTGCATTCCTACATTCTTTTCGGCAATGTATCTGAAAACAATCCCTCCGTTATATCCCATTAAAAATCCCTGGGGTACTGCCGGATTGAACAACACCATGGATTCTGTGACTCCAAAGTTAGCACCAATGTACATTTCAGGTTTATCCAACCGCACCTGGGCGATTAGAGAGGCAGAAATTACGAGTAGTAATGAAATAAGGAGTTTTCGCATAGTATATTATTTCATTTATTTATTGAGCCTTGTCTTCACCCAGATAAACCCTTTGATTTATAAATCCGGAGTTAGCAGAAGTTCTTTCGAATAAAGGTTCCGATTGGATTCCCTTTATCAGATTATTCGAATTTATTTTATTGCCGAATTTACCCCCGTTACGATGGATCACTGAAATAAAGTAGTTAGACAGATCATATCCAAGTAAATCATACCGGGGAGAATCGGTTGTTACATCTTTTCCAAAATAACGGTCATACCCGCTATTAAACTGATCAACGGATTCAGTATTAAATTTAGTTATAAATGGTGATATAAATATACCTGCAGGCGTTTTTTCACTCTGGCTCCTCCAATTGTACTGTTTAAACAAAAGGATATCGAAAGTTTCTGATTCTGTTGTTAACGCATTGATATAAGTTCCTACATTTGAAAATTTATCTGAATTGAAGATAATCAGGTTTTTATCTCCTTTATGAAGGACAGTTTTAAAATTTACGTTATCAGGATTGATCAGATCGATAGTTGAAAAATTCCTGTGTTCCTTGGTCATTTTCTTTTTCAACGTTTCAACCCTGATTCTACCGTCGTCCAAGGGACTGATATCTTCAAGTTCAGCGAAAACGATGTGACAGTTTTTGTATTTGCCTGAAATCAAATCCGATATCATATCCAATTCTGTGTCGGGTCCCGGATTAAACTGGAACAGGTAAGGATTTGAATCAATATCGGGAACTTTCGAAGTAAAAGGGATCAGGGTATTGATTTTGTTTTCCTTTGCAAAATCTTCCACGATAGGCACCTGATTACTAAAGGCTGGTCCTATAATTAAATCAACAGCTTTTAATTCTGGGTTGTTCAATATCTCAGTAACCCTTTCTTCCGATTTTTCTGTATCGTATGTATATACTTCAAAGGATATTCCTTTTTGCTTGGCTTCATTGATTGCCAGGAGCGCTCCTTCATAGAAATTTACAAACCTGTCAACGCTTTGGTCTGTTTTTGGCTGGTCAAGCATGAATGGCAACAAGAATGCAATCCGGATAGTCTTTTTTTCTGAGCTTTTAAACAGGCTTGGTTTCTCAACTTCTTTATTATTTTCTTTCGTGGCTTTTAATTCTAATTCAATACTGTCTTTTTTTGGTGCTTTAGGTTTAGTTACCTCTTTGGATGGAATCTTCAAATCCGATCCAACTACAAGTTTTGAATCAGAACCTGGATTAATTTTAATAATATCAGGGATTTCAACTTTATACCGCCTGCTTATAGAAAATAATGTTTCTTCAGGTTGAACTTTATGAGTAGTATATTTCGTTTTTTTATCTGCCGTATCGGCTTGAACTGCTTTAGAATCCTTACTTACAGTCTTTTCATTTTCTTTTTTCTTGATGTCCTTTACCTGTTTTGGAATTTTTAAAACAATCCCATCGTGTAATCCTTTTTCAATACCGGGATTGTTTTTTACGATTTCTGATTCACTGACATTGTATTTTCGACTGATACTGAACAGGGTCTGTTTCTTATCAACTTTATGCAGAATAAAATCTTCATTTTGGGACGATTTTGCAACTGATTTCTTCCCTGCCTTTTTAGGAACCGGAATCAGTATCTGTTGACCGACCTTTAATCCTTCTTTTACTTCAGGGCTGGCTTTTATGATTTCATCCTTTGATATTTTGAATTTACGCCCGATTGCCAGTAATCCTTCACTGGGTTGAACAGTATATTGGTAGTATTCTACACCATTCACAGTGGTGACAGGATAGTTATTGTTCTGTGCAAGAGCAAGTAGTGGTAAGAGTAAAAATCCTGCAAGTATAAACCTGAATAATTGCTTTTTCATTTCGTTGTTCGTTACAATTTGATTTTTAGTAACAATTGCAAAAGTACTAAAAATAAATTTTATCAGGCAACACAGGGTAATAAATCGGAGTTTTTTTTGTTATTGATAAGAAAGATGTACATTTGCATACGATATACTATATAGCAAATTTTACCTGCCCATGAGAAAAATAATTTTGTCTACATGCCTTTGTTTAATAGCTGTGTTTACATCGGCTGTAAAACTCACTTCTACAACCGGAAAACCTTATACCACATTTCCTGGAATTGGTTATGTTTTTATATTTAACGGATTAACGGATGCCAGTAAAGTGACTTACGACAGCATTCCTACGAATGTGAAATGGTATCGGTTTTCAGATACAACTACACCCGTTTATACGGGTGTTGATTCATTTGATCAACTGGAAAATAATAAAGGATATATTTTAGAAGAAGCAAATGGGAACCGGATTACCTTTTGGGTAATTGATTATAAACTATATAAACCGGTTAGCATAGAACCGGAAAACAATCCAACAGGACAATGTCAGAATGTAACTTTAAATTTATCAATTCCAACTATCAGTTACACGACATTGGCTGGAAGCTCGCAGGTTATACCTCGTGATTTTATAATAAGTTATAAGACTCTGAGTAATTGGACTGAAAGTAAAGGGTGGGAAAAAAGGGATACTACTTATAACATTATTGCTCCTGCAGTTCAACGTTCAGTTCCAGCCCCATATTGTGATACGAAATTCTTATTGATAGGGGATCAGTTTGCTACTGCCCTTGGTATTAATAAGGATACAGTATCCAGCACAGACTATGTGACTAGTGCTGTAATAAGCCATTTAACTACCAATGTCAATTCCCGTCAACATGATAAAAACAATGAAGGAAGCGCACCATCAGGTTTACAACCTATTAATTTTTCAGCACCCATCGATGTACATTTTCTAAGTAATGCTAATGTACCAACTGCCCAATTTTATAAATGGGGTATATATAAAGATAATGTTTTAATTATTAACCGCACCGATGTAGACCACCGGTATACATTTAATGAAACAGGAACTTATAAAGTGAAATTGACAGTCAGCAATTCTACCTGTTCATTTACCGATTCCCTGACTATTGTGGTTACCGAATCTGCTATCTACGTTCCGAATGTATTTACTCCAAATGGTGACAATGTAAATGATGAGTTCAGGATTGGGTATAAATCACTAATCAGTTTTCAATGCTGGGTGTATAACCGTTGGGGCAGGCAAGTCTATTACTGGACTGATCCTACAAAAGGATGGGATGGAAATATTAATGGAAAAAAGGCAGTTCCGGGTCCATATTTCTATGTCATCAAGGCAGTCGGATCTGATAAGAAAGTATATAAAATGAAGGGAGATATCAATCTATTACGTGGTACAGGAAATCAATAAGATATTTCATTAAAAAAAATACAGCAAATAGTTGAAACTACTTGCTGCATTTTTTTTATGCCTGTTCTATTATTTTTGTACCAGATACATGCTACAAACACCAAATGTAAACTTGCGGTATTTGTTTAATTTGAACCCGTTTTTTTTCATGATTTCAATGAGACGTTCACCATTTGGGAATGCATGCATCGAAGCAGTCAAATAATCATAGGCAATCTTGTCACTCGACAGGTATTTAGCAGTCATCCTTACAAATACCTTTGTATACAGTTGATATCCTTTGAATAACAATCCTTTTTGCGGTTCATTCATTTCCAGAATCAACAAATGCCCTCCCGGTCTCAGAACACGGTTAATCTGTTTTAAACTTTCATCCAGTTTTTCAAAATTGCGTATTCCAAAAGCAATGGTTGCTGCATCAAAACTCTCATTGGCAAAAGTCAGGTTCGAACAGTCCTGGACCTCTAAATCAATTTTATCAGTTAAATTCGCATTTGCCACTTTGATACGACCCATATCAAGCATTTTGGCTGATATATCCACACCAGTCACATGTTCCGGATTCAGATACTGATAGGATTTGATGCACATATCGGCTGTACCGGCAGCAATGTCGAGGATTTGTTTGGGATTATATTTTTTGAGGGCAAGTAATGACTGTTTGCGCCACACCCGAGCCATCCCCCAGGACATAA
The DNA here is from genome assembly GCA_028710415.1 of Paludibacter sp. GTDB lineage: Bacteria > Bacteroidota > Bacteroidia > Bacteroidales > Paludibacteraceae > Paludibacter. The sequence goes on from JAQTUE010000020.1 coordinate 55,061, forward strand.
TATCATTGAATTTATCGTACTTATCGGAAATAGTATTAAACATCCGGGCTAATTGCACCGTTTTTTCTTCTTCCTGATTATAGGGTTTTACTTTCGTAAAATCTGTTGTTGGTTTAATTTTATTCATTTTTTTAGTTTACCGAAAGAACGAGAAATTTTGTTTACTTAAGCTTTCACTCAATAATAAATAATTCAATCTTCCTTTCGAATTAGAACTTATAACAAAAATACATTCCGGTTTGTTGTAGATTAAGAATTGGGGTCATCGTAATATTTTCTGGGAAAAGCTTCATTACGCCATCATATGCCCAATAAGTAGCGTTGGTCATTAAAATCCCAACACCGGCTCCTATCAGGACGTCACTCGTCCAGTGGTCATTATTGGCAATACGAGCTATTCCTACCCACGAGGCTGCAGCATACCCACCTACAGAAATCCAGGGACTGATATATCCCAGTTCATGATCTAAAAAGGTAGCAGCTACAAATGCCATGGCTGTATGCTGGGAAGGAAGCGAATAACTGTCAGTGGAAGATGACGTACGTCCGGGACGTAATGACTTAGTAAGCTTCTTTCCGTTATTAACCACAAAATCGCTGGCAATATATGAAAATGCTAATATTACAGACTTGTCAATAAACTTGTGCGTGGATTTCAATCCGCAAAAACTTAATGCATAAGCAACAACTGAAGGTGCATAGCGTATTTCGTCTTCCAGTAAAAAATCATGTTGCAGACCATTCAGCGAAAGATTAATATTATGTGACTGATCAGCAGGATTCCAATTCCAGCTTAATTTATTCTGAAGGCTTACTTTTAAACCCGGGATACTAATGATTGCGGCGCCACCCAATGCAAGGCTTAATGGAACTACACTCTCCCTGGCATAACGTGATTGATACCATTTCCCATAAGATTCATGATTACCTGTCGAAGTTGAATCGATTACTTTCAGGGTATCGGTTTGTGCTACCGACCTGATGCTGAATAATAATACTAATATTATAATCGGCAGGATTTTCATGGACTATGAAATTTTAGCGACAGGAGTTTTAAAGCTCCTGGCTATCAGCCAAATTCCCCAAATTATAAATGGCAGACTTAGAATCTGGCCCATATTTAAAGTTAAGTTTGATTCAAATACCTCCTGATTATTTTTAATGAATTCCAGTGCAAACCGGGTTCCAAAAATACCAATCAAAAAAACGCCAAAAATCAAGCCGTTTTTTTTGTATGCTTCCTTCTTCCAATACATCCACCATAATACGGCGAATGTAATCAGGCAATAGATCATTTCATAGATTTGTGTAGGATGCATAGGCTGAGTTTCGCCTGTACGTACAAAAATAAATCCCCATGGTAATGAAGTAGCACTACCATATATTTCAGAATTCATTAAATTACCAAACCGTATGCAGACTCCACAAATTGCAACCCCAATAACCAGACGGTCGAATATCCATACATATCCTTTTTTAGAAACATTTTTATTAAAGAAATACATTGCAATTAATATTCCAAATGCACCTCCATGACTCGCTAATCCTCCTCGCCAAATGTATAAAAGTTCCCAGGGATGTGACAGATAGTGATTCCCATATTCAAATGTTATTCCAAGAATTGTAACAGGCTCTTTTAGCAATTGCCATTCATAGAAAAAACAATGACCGAGACGGGCACCCAGAATAGCTCCAACAACTGCGTATAAAAACAGTTTATCCAACCAGGCTTCCGGAAGTTTCTCATGTTTGAAAAGTCGTTGAACAATCAATAATGCAAACCAGATCCCGGCCGCCCATAATAATCCGTACCAACGAATGGTAAACGGACCAACATGTACTAATACAGGATCAACATTCCAGGTTATAAAGTCGAGCATCATACTATTCTGTGTTTAAATAATTTATTCAGATTGAAATCCCGGGTATTTGTTGAAATCTAAAATTGTTAATATATTTAAGGTTGCTAATTTCCTCAATAATTATGCATTCACAGCTGCACCATGGCAGTTTTTATATTTCTTTCCACTACCGCAAGGACAAGGATCGTTTCGCCCAACTTTTTTCTCAACACGTATTGGTTCCTGATGTTGGGGTTCTCGGGTATCCTGCTTGGTGGGATCTTCACTTCTTCCACCAACTTCATCTTTCTGGGTTTTGTATTTACTCAGGTCCATACGTTGACTTGGCCTTGCTTCACGTACCTGCTCAGGTTCACGCATAGGGATCTGTCCGCGCATCAATACAGCCAGGACTTTACGATTGATCGAATCAATCATTTCCTTGAACAGGCCGAATGATTCGAGTTTATAAATTAATAACGGGTCCTTTTGTTCATAGCTTGCATTCTGGACAGAATTACGCAATTCGTCCAACTGACGAAGATGTTCTTTCCACTCATCATCTATAACAAACAGTAATGTTTGTTTTTCAAATGCTTTTACAACCTCACGGGCCTCCGATTTATAAGCTGTTTCCAAATGGGCCGTGATATTAAATACTCTTTTCCCATCGGATACCGGAATAAGGATACTTTCATACTGTTGTCCTTTTTGTTCGTAAACCTGTTTGATCACCGGATAAGCAATTGTAGCCAGTTTGTCCATTTTACGTTTAAAAGTTTCCATTGCTGCATCAGCCACCATGTCACTTAACGTACTTATTTTTGTTGAACTAAATTCTTCTTCCTTGAATGGAACATCCATGGCAAAGACTTTCAACAGGTCAATCTCCAATTCTTCAAAGTCACCGCTGTTTCGTGCATTCTCTACAATGTTTTCGGCAGTGTCATAGATCATATTGGTAATATCAACTCCGATACGTTCACCCATTAAGGCATGGCGACGTTTAGAATAGACTACCTCACGTTGTGAGTTCATAACATCATCATATTCCAGCAATCGCTTACGAATTCCAAAGTTATTTTCTTCTACTTTCTTCTGGGCACGTTCGATGGATTTCGAAATCATGGAATGTTCAATCATTTCACCTTCTTCGAATCCCAATCTGTCCATGATGCCTGAAATACGTTCAGAACCAAAAAGACGCATTAAATCATCTTCAAGGGATACATAGAAAATAGAAGACCCCGGATCACCCTGACGTCCGGCACGACCTCTTAACTGACGGTCAACACGTCTACTTTCATGACGTTCTGTACCGATAATAGCAAGACCACCCGCAGTTTTCACTTCTGGTGTCAGCTTGATATCGGTACCACGACCAGCCATGTTGGTTGCTATGGTGACAGTTCCGCTTTGTCCTGCTGCAGCTACAATTTCAGCTTCCCGTTGGTGTAACTTGGCATTCAATACATTGTGTTTGATCTTGCGTCCATTCAGCATTCGGCTAAGTAATTCCGATATTTCTACCGATGTAGTACCTACCAAAACAGGACGTCCTGCTGCTACTAAACGGTCAATTTCTTCAATGACAGCTGTATATTTTTCACGTTTAGTTTTATAAACGCGGTCTTCCATGTCATTACGGGCGATTGGACGGTTGGTTGGAATCACCACTACATCCAGCTTGTAGATATCCCACAACTCACCGGCTTCTGTTTCTGCCGTTCCGGTCATACCAGAAAGTTTGTGATACATGCGGAAATAATTCTGCAATGTAATGGTGGCAAATGTTTGTGTTGCTGCCTCAATAGTCACATTTTCTTTCGCTTCAATAGCCTGGTGTAATCCATCAGAATATCGGCGGCCGTCCATGATACGTCCTGTTTGTTCATCAACAATTTTTACCTTGTTTTCCATAACCACATATTCCACATCTTTTTCAAACAGGGTATAGGCTTTCAGCAATTGGTTAATGGTATGTACCCGTTCCGATTTCACGGAATAGGTAAGCAGGATATCGTCTTTCTTTGATTGTTTGTCTTCAGGTGAAATAGTTTTGTCCTTTTCTAAGTCGGCAATTTCGCTACCTACATCAGGCAAAACAAAGAATTGGGCATCGTCGGTATTATCTGTGATTAAATCAATTCCCTTATCGGTAAGCTCTATCGTATTATTTTTTTCATCAATTACAAAGTAGAGTGGGTCGGTGGCAACATGCATATTCCTGTTGTTTTCCTGCATGTAAAACTCTTCTGTTTTAAGTAAAAGCGCTTTTATTCCCTGTTCACTCAAATACTTAATTAAAGGCTTGTTCTTAGGCATCCCTTTGTAGGAACGGAACAATGCCAATGCACCTTCTTCCTGTACTTTTTTATCTTCCGATTTCAACAAATTACGGGCATCGGCCAGATATTTTGTTGCAAGGCTTTTTTGGGTATTAACCAGACGTTCTACTTTCGGTTTAAGTTCTTCAAATAACTGGTCTTCACCTTTTGGTACAGGACCGGAAATAATCAATGGGGTACGGGCATCATCAATCAACACAGAGTCAACCTCATCCACAATCGCATAATTATGTTTGCGTTGTACCAGGTCTAACGGCGCAGTTGCCATATTGTCACGCAGGTAGTCAAACCCAAACTCATTGTTGGTACCAAAGGTAATATCGGCTAAATAAGCTAAACGGCGTTCTTCTGAATTAGGACGGTGACGGTCGATACAATCTACTGTCAGGCCATGGAACATATAAAGAGGTCCCATCCATTCGGAGTCACGTTTTGACAAGTAATCATTCACCGTAACCAAATGCACGCCATTGCGTGTCAGGGCGTTAAGGAAAACGGGTAATGTAGCTACCAAAGTCTTTCCTTCCCCTGTTCCCATTTCCGAAATCTTGCCTTTATGCAGCACAACTCCACCAAACAGCTGTACATCATAGTGTACCATTTCCCACTTGATCAGTGAACCACCCGCAGTCCATTCGTTTTTGTAATGTGCCTTGTCACCCTGAATGCTGACAAAGTCATGTTTTGTTGCCAGTTCACGGTCAAAATCATTGGCAGTGACAATCACTTCTGAGTTTTCGGTTAACCGTCTTGCAGTATCTTTCATAATACTGAAAGCTTCCGGTAATACCTCATCTAATATTTCCTCGTACTTGGATGTTATTTCTTTTTCAAGTTTGTCGATTTCTATGTAAATCTTTTCACGAAGATCGATTTCAGTTTCTTCAATGCTGGCTTTCAGTTCATCAATACGGGCGAATTCGGTTGCCACATAATCCTGAATTCTTGTTTTAAGAGTTTCTGTACGAGCCCTTAATTCATCGTTTGAAAGACCAACGATTCCCTCATAAACCGCTTTAATTTTATCTACAACCGGGGATATCTCCTTCAAGTCACGTGTCCCTTTATTCCCCAGTATTTTTCCTAAAAAATCATTAAATCCCATATATTTCAATGTTTTATATTATTGTGTCGTTTAGTTTTTGTTTGTTTTGTCAGCTTTTCTTAAAAAGACTGACAAAGATAGTAATTTTCCCTGTTAAAAACGAGTACTTTGCTAATTTATTAGACATTGCTATTAAAACAAAAAACGCTCCAAATTTCTTTGAAGCGCTTAATTGTAAATAGTAAATATTTAAATCGTAAATGTCTTAGGTGTTCATTCCACCGCAAACATTGATCACTTGTCCGCTTACATAACTGGATAAATCGGAAGCAAGGAAAAGAGTTACCTTAGCGACTTCATCTGGGCTACCACCACGACGCAAAGGAATTGCTTCGTTCCATTTTGCACGTTGGTCATCGCTAAGTGCATGAGTCATTTCGGTTTCAATAAATCCGGGGGCAATAGCATTGGCACGTATACCACGGGATCCTAATTCTTTTGCAACTGATTTTGCTAAACCAATCATACCTGCTTTTGAAGCTGAATAGTTTGCTTGTCCTGCATTCCCTGAAACACCAACCACAGAGCTCATGTTAATGATACTGCCATTCTTTTGTTTCATCATGATAGGAGTAACAGCATGAATGAAATTAAAAGCTGATTTCAGGTTTACATTGATTACTGCATCCCATTGTCCTTCACTCATACGCATCATCAAACCATCTTTCGTGATACCGGCATTGTTTACCAATATATCAATATGACCAAATTCCTTATGAATTTCGTTGACAACAGTGTGGGTTTCTTCAAAGTTGGCTGCATTCGAAGCATATCCTTTGGCTTTTACACCAAAAGCTTCAATTTCAGCCTGTGTCGCAAGGGCATTTTCGTCGATGTTCAAATCGGTAAAAGCAATATCAGCACCTTCGCTGGCTAATTTAAGGGCAATTGCTTTTCCAATACCACGTGCAGCTCCGGTTACGATAGCTACTTTTCCTTCTAATAATTTCATGTTTATGATTTTAATTGTTTAACACCTGGTTCATATTGTCTGATTCAAATTCCGATTTTTAATGTAAAATCTGGTTGAAAATAAACATCTATAAAAACGTGTTTCTAAAATGAATTATAAAAATTTCGGTGGCAAAGATAGTGCTTTTTTCCTAAACAAGTAAAAAACCTGCATAAAATGCACTCTTTTGTGCATAAAAAGAGCGTTCAAATTCCTGAACGCTCTTTTTATAGATTATTTTCACAGGACTATGCAGACTTGCAATTATCTTCTTTTAAATTTCATTGCCTTTTTTGTCATATTGACATGTTTTGATTGAAATCTGGTTTTTTGCTGCATTTGAGAAGCCGATAATGTGCCATCCTTATAGTTTATTGCCCCATGGTAAGTTCCTGATATTTTCACTCCATAATCATCAAAAAATACATAGTTAATTGTAAAGATATTATTTAACCTTGTTACATTCATATTTCCTGAGGATACAGGAGCAGTGATGATACCAAAATACCAACAACCCCAAGGATATCCGGTATTTGAATCAACATATCCCGGCACCAGTGTGAAGGGGGCAAAATTTGTGATTTTTGATAAATCGGTCATCATATCGTATATTCCTACCGGTATACTGTCTTTTACACTCAAAGAGGTATTTAATTCAACAATTAAAATTTCACCAAAACCATTTAAATTATCCATGTTTATCCCTGAACTGGCCAGGTATAATATGTAATTGTTTGATCCAGTGCCATTAATTGAATCCCTTGTCCCGTAAGCATCTCCATAATACCAGAGTTCACCCTGTGTCAGGTTCGGGAGTATTTTGTCATCCACGGTTACTGTACAGCTTACTGTTTTTACACCTGCTTTTACAGATATAATGGCAGTCCCTGCTCCAACGCCTGTTACAATTCCCTCTGAAGTTACCTTTGCAATGGATGTATTGCTGGATGTCCATGCCTGAGGAATCTTTTCGATATCACCCGTAGAAGTCAGGGTTGACTTTATTGTATCAGTCTGCCCAATAATTAAATAAGATGTCGTTTTATTCAACGTTATAGTTGTTACATCATTCTTTGCGCAGGATGCGAATATTACAACTACAATCAGTGAAATCAGTGAGCTTAATTTCAATCTGTTTTTCATTCTTGATTTTTTTTATTAGAAAAGTCAACAAATGTAGTATAAATAGTTTAATTAACAATTAATCAGGCTGTTTTTAAGCTTTTATTTCTGTTAATAATTAGTTTGACACTATCTAAACAAAAAATCGCCTGATTCCTCAGGCGATTTTCATTTTGCGATATGCTATTTGTTTGAATCTATGGCTTTATTAAGCGTTCATGGATACCAGAAATTCATCGTTGTTTTCTGTCCGTTCCATGCGGTCTTTCAGGAATTCCATAGCTTCCATGGAATTCATATCAGCCAGATGGCGACGTAGAATCCACATACGGTTCAATGTGTCCTGATCGAGCAACAAATCATCACGACGGGTACTCGAAGCCATAATGTCAACAGCAGGGAAAACACGTTTGTTAGATAATTTGCGGTCAAGCTGAAGTTCCATATTACCGGTTCCTTTGAATTCTTCAAAGATTACTTCGTCCATCTTCGAACCCGTTTCTGTCAAAGCTGTCGCAATAATTGTCAGGCTACCTCCGTTTTCAATATTACGGGCTGCTCCAAAAAATCGTTTTGGTTTGTGCAATGCATTGGCATCCACACCACCCGAAAGGATTTTACCCGAAGCTGGTGAAACTGTATTATAAGCACGTGCAAGACGGGTAATTGAGTCAAGCAGGATAACAACATCCTGGCCACATTCCACCATACGTTTTGCTTTTTCGTGAACCATACTGGCTACTTTGACATGGCGTTCAGCCGGTTCGTCAAAGGTAGAAGAAACTACTTCTGCACGTACACTACGGGCCATGTCGGTTACTTCCTCAGGGCGTTCATCAATCAGTAATACAATCATGTATACTTCAGGATGATTTGCTGCAATGGCATTGGCAATATCTTTCAACAAGACAGTTTTACCTGTTTTAGGCTGGGCGACAATCAATCCACGTTGGCCTTTGCCAATCGGGCAGAACAGATCAACAATACGGGTAGAAAGTGTATCGTTTTTACCACTGCAAAGATTAAACTTTACATCCGGGAAAAGAGGAGTGAGGTGTTCAAAAGGAACACGGTCACGTACGTATTCAGGAGAACGGCCATTGATCTGTGCCACTTTGATAAGTGGAAAGTATTTCTCACCTTCCTTTGGTGGACGAATTGCTCCTTTCACAGTATCACCGGTTTTTAATCCGAATAGTTTGATCTGTGATTGTGAAACATAAATATCATCCGGTGAAGCCAGGTAATTGTAATCTGCAGAACGCAGAAAACCATATCCATCAGCCATCATTTCCAGGGTGCCGGTACCTTCAAGGATTCCATCAAAGTCAAATTGTTTCTCAGCTTTTTCAGGACGTGTATTAAACTTGTTTCGGTTGATATTTGCATTGGCATTACCGTTGCCTGCATTATTGATATTGGTGTTAATCCTGGCAGGCTTTATTTCCAGTGTTTCAGGGTTTTTTATCTGTTCAGTATCACCATCAGCTTGTTCTGGTTCAACTTCGGGTACAAATAAAGTCTCTTCACCGTTCAAATCAATTTCTGGCGACCTGTCTTCCAATACAAACACTTTTGTAGGCGTAAGTTTAGGTGCTGCAATAACTTCTGGTTCACTCACTTCCACTTTCTCAACAACCGGTTTTACAATAACCGGCTTATTTGGTTTTGATTGTTTTGGTTTGTTCGGTTTTTTTGTAGCAGGTTTAGGTGAGTTGGCAGTAGCAGCAGGATCAATCGTTTTTGCTTCAGCCGTAACAGCTTCTGCCGGTTTTTCAACAGTTGGGACTTGTTCTGATACTACTTTTTGTGGTCCTTTAGGAACCTGGTTATCCTGTTGTTTCGCTGCATTTTGTTGGTTAGCCAACAATTTTTGTTCGGGTGTTTTTTTAATTGGAACACGTAAGCGTTTTTTACGGTCAATTTCCTGAATTTCGTTAGATATTGTTTTGCGTTGTGCATTTACAACGGCTTGTTGGTCCAGAATATCATAGACCAGAGTTTCTTTTTTAGCTGAATTAGATACTTTAAGGCCTAACTCAGTTGCGACTTCCTTCAATTCGGACAGTTCTTTCGCATTCAATTGCAGAATGGTGTAATTACTCATAAAATGATGAATAAACGTTTTAGGGAGATTTTTCCTTTTTGGAAAAAAACGTTGTTGTTGTGAATGTTAGTTTTTGATTGTGATTCAAATGCAGGACTGCATTTGTGATTCGAATTCTATGCAAATTTACGACTATATTTTGATTCAGCAAATAATTGTCGTATTTTTATTTAATTTTTAATCATTCCGAATGAATATTCTTACATCCGGAATGATCTAAATCCCATTACCACTCACTTTAAACTGAAATGGTTACTTTTCTTGCTCCCCACAGGGAATCTTTTCAAATACAATTTATTTCTTGTTTTTGGCTTCTGTTGCCAGATAGGTCAGGATCATTGCCTTCTCCTGATCGGTTATCTTGGCTCGTTTTTGCATTTTGTTTACCAGACCAGGCCATTGAGCCATCGTATATTTCGCCGGATCTTTCAGTTTATGGCAACGCTTGCATTTGTTTACATACAATTCATTCCCTGTTTTGACTGAATCAACTGATGCCTTGTTTTTTACAGTATCAATTTGTTTGGCTGCAAACATGGTTCCTGAACAGGATAACAAGATAACAACCGCTATCGAAAATAGACTTTTTTTACTCATAAAGTATTAATTAATGCAATTAGTGAAATTATATTATTGGACTTAATTTGATTCATTGGTTGGGATTATAAAATTCGATCAATCAGTTTCATACTTTTAATTTGCAAAAAGTAGATATCAAAATCAATAACAACAGCTGCAAATAAATGTTCGGGTGAGGATTAATTCCACTCAGTGGCTTTTGAAATTAAATAATCAAACCTCACTTAATAAGGTTTCTTTAGCTTTCAACAAAGCAACCCGTTCACTTTCCGATATCTTAGGATATGATAAGTTTAGTTTTTCCAGCTCATTGCAAATGATTTTTCCTACAATATACCGGGAGTACCACTTTTCATCAGCCGGAATAACGAACCAGGGTGCCTCTTTTGTGCTGGTGTTCTCAATTGCATCTTCATAGGCCAGTTGATAAGTATCCCAAAAGGCCCTTTCCTTTAAATCAGCTGCCGAAAATTTCCAGTTCTTTGTCGGGTCATCAATCCGGTCCAGGAATCGTTTCTTTTGTTCATCTTTTGAAACATGCAGAAAGAACTTCAATATCGTAGTATCATTTTCGGTGAGATTCTTTTCAAAACGGCAAATTTGTTTATACCTCTTTTGCCAGAATGACTTGTTGATATCCTCTACCGATTTTATTCCCGCATGTTTTTCATTTAGTATAAACTCCGGATGAACCTTGGTAATCAATACATTTTCATAATGAGAACGATTGAAAATACCTATTTCGCCCTTGCCGGGAAGCACTATGTAATGCCGCCAAAAGAAATCATGATCCAGTTCGGTAGACGAAGGGGTTTTAAAACTGGTTACTTGCACACCTTCCGGATTTACTCCCGACATGATATGCTTGATAGTTCCATCTTTCCCGGCAGCATCCATGGCCTGAATGATTATCAATACAGCGTGTTGTTTATCAGCGTACAGCACATCCTGCAAAGCGGATAACTCTTCCACGTCTTTCCGAAGCAAAAACTCTCCCTCTTCCTTATCGATCTCTTTTCGCTTGATTTCGGTAGGGTAATCCTTCAGTGAAAACTTGGTTCCTTCTTTCACTCTGTAATCATCAACATCCAACTTATCATTCTTTGACATAGCTTTTCGCGTCGTTATCCGAAATCCGGCTTACACCTCAAATCCCTTTATATGAGTATTGTTAATTAGAAAATTATCTATTTGTTCCCTCTTTTTAGTTGGCGATACAACGATATTGTATTCAACATTCACTACATTATTCTGTTTCCCGATTTTATTCCTGATGTATTGAATTTTGAGTGCTTTCATTTCTTTTTCCAATGCGTCTAACGAATAGTCAGCTGAAATAAAATGAATCTCGTATACTTTTACCTGATAAAGTGTATCGAATATTTTTTCAAATTTAAAAAGTGCAATCATTACCAACAAAACCGTGAATACCACAAATGCTGCCAATATATAATGCTGAAATCCAATAGACATCCCAATGGCTGCTGCCATCCAGATAATAGCAGCTGAGGTTATTCCCCTGACTGTAGCACCTTCTTTAAATACTACCCCGGCACCTATGAATCCAATTCCTGTCACAATATTCGAGGCAATGCGGTCACCGCTAGGCATATTGGCGGATAAGATGCTAAACAGGCACGAACTGACACATATCAGGATCATGGTTCTGAATCCGGCCGGTTTGCTATGGTATTCCCTTTCTAATCCAAGGATGGATCCTGCGGCCAGTGCACCCAGGATCTGATAAATGTGTTCTAATTCAAATACCATATTTCAGTTTGACTTGATTTAAAATCCTTATTTAAAGAATATGAAAAGAGCATACAGTTTATAACGATAAATAATAAAAATGGTTCGAATAATTATTGTAATTGCATATATTTCTTAGTGGCTCAAAGACATGCTGCTATATTTCTGCTCATTCCTTTAAATATAAAACCATGAAATGGCAACATACAATACCAATAAATACGGCCCCAGACTCCCAAAGGCCTGAAGGTGGCAGTTTGAATCAACTGGTTGCCTGTAATCTGAAATTCTAGCCATGCTTCGCCTGGTAATTTCATTTCGGCAAAAAGCAACAGCCTTTTATCTTTTTTATCGGCCAGTAATACTCTCCAGAAGTCTAGTGATTCACCCGGTGATATTTCGGTTTCACTCTTCCTGCCGCGTCTCATGCCAACTCCTCCTGATAACTTATCCAGAAATCCCCTGATTTCCCACAGCCTGTTACCATAATACCAACCTGTCTTTCCGCCAATTGACCATATTTTATTTAAGGCTATATTACTGTCTTGCAGCGGAGTTTTACGCACATCTTTAAAGCAACCGTTTATAGGCACTTCCATGTGCTGTGAAATACCTTTCTCCAGTACATCACTTGTTTGAGCGTCTATCCAACTCGAAAGGACCTGATTCTGTTCGATCCTGTCAAATGCCAGTTTGATTGATGTATCATAATCAATTAATGATATATTAAACTTCTCAGCCAGATTATTGGGCTGGCATATCACCTCAATTTTCATGCTGTTAACCAGGTTCTTTGCCAATGCATATGAAGTGGAAGTAACAAAATAAAGCCAATAGGAAGATATTCGGGGTGTCATGACCGGTACAACCAGTATTCGTCTCTTTAGACCTCTTATGGCGGCAAAACGTAATAGCATCTCCTTATAATTCAATATGTCCGGACCGCCAATATCGTAGCTTTTGTTGAATGTTTCACTATGACCAACAACTGCATTTAAAAACTCTATGACATTCCGGATTGCAATTGGCTGGCATTTTGTATTTAACCATCTGGGAGCTATCATGATGGGTAATTTTTCAACCAGGTCCCTGATAATTTCAAAGGATGCACTTCCCGAACCTACTATAATTCCTGCTTTGAGTGTTGTTAAAGCATAAGTTCCTGTGGACAGTATGCTTTCAACATTTTTACGAGACAAAAGATGTTTCGACAGCTCAACATCATTGGTTATGCCGCTTAAATAAATTACTTGTTTTGCATTGGTTTTCCCGATACATTCCTTGAAATTATTGGCACAAATAGTCTCCATGCTTTCAAAACTTCCTGTTTGAGTTGACATGGAATGAATCATGTAGTAGGCAATGTCAATATCAGTTGGTATCATTCCTAAGGTCTCATCGTGTAAAAAATTGACTTCTATCACGCTAAGTCCCTTCTGTTCGTACTTTGAGGTATCAAACCTGCTTTTATCACGGACACAGCAAATGACTTCATGGCCATTTTTAAGTAAAACCGGTAACAATCGTTGGGCAATATATCCGGTTGCGCCGGTTAGCAGTATCTTCATAGTTTTATAAAGTTAGTTTTGAAGCGTTCAAAAACGATGAGGATGATTTATAAATCATTAATTTATAACAAATAGAAAATCTATTTTGCAAATATACTGATTCCTTGACTAAGTCAATCATTCAAAATCAGTTTTATGGTTATACTTTTTAATAATTCTGAACCATTAATTGAAATGTTTAATTTATAAAATATCATGCTACTTCAAACACCCCAAACAGAACACGGAATACGGAATTCTTCAACCTTTCAAACTCTTCAAACACGGAACACGATGATACCGCCATGATGTTTTCATGATGTTGCACATATTACGTGATAGATACGTTGTAGATACGTATATGTCTCGTATATATTTCATTCCTTTAAAGGAGCGTAATATATACGTAACTACCGCATAACGTTATGGAAAGTATAACGCAATAAGTGCAACATCATGAAAACATCATGGCAACATCTTAGTGAATTATTGGTTGACAGTCCGAAAATGAATTTATAATTCGATTTGTAATTATTTTCTTTTTCGGGCAAATGAAACAAGAAACAACAACTATTTTTTATTGATAGTCATTGTTCTTGATTTTGTCTTCCGGAGCATTTAAAAAGATTTATCCTGTAAATCCAATAGCCCCGGCAATGGCATTAATACAACGTAACAGCTCAAACAACGCTGCATCAGCTTCTACAGGGTTTTCCTGTTCAATGTATTTTCTCCATTTTAGCAATAAATTAATTTGATGTTCATGTAAAGGTTCCATAGCTTCCGCACGGAGTAATGTAGAAAAGTAATGGTTTTCACGCCGTTGTGACAGTGGTTGTTCCAGAATCAGGTCAATCATATCCCTGGTACGTGAAAGCTCTTCGGTCAAGACTGCAACAAACTCTGAACAATGGGGAACATCAGATGCCAGCCGGGTATATTTTCTAAAAATAGTTTCATCGGAGGAAGCAAGGCTGGAATCAATATTGGTAAACACGTACCGGATATAAGGATCTGTTTTTACTGCATTCTTCAATCGTTCAAAGCTTTCGGGGTATTGTACCTGCAATTCTTCCAGGGTGGTCCCTACGCCATACCAGCTGGTGATATTAAACCGGCATTGACTCCAACTGAACACCCAGGGGATAGCACGTAAATCGGAAAGACTGCGTGTACCTGTACGACGCGAAGGGCGGCTGCCTATTTTACTTTGCTCGATGGCATCAATGGGAGTTGCTTTTTCATAAAAGCTAATAAAACCGGGTTTCTGGGTAAGTTCATTGTACACCATCCTGCTTTTAGTTGCCAGATAATTCAGTTCCCAACTCAATTCATGTTCCTTAATCTGGCTGTCCTTATGAAGCATTGTGTTAGCCAGGGTGCCGGCAGTCAATAATTCAAGGTTATAGACGGCATTGTTTATATTTGCGTACTTACGTTCTATGGTTTCACCCTGTTCGGTCAGCCGTATATCTCCGTTTATGGATCCAGGAGGCAAAGCCCTCAGGAACCAGTGGGTTGGTCCGGCTCCACGGCTTATGGATCCACCTTTCCCATGAAAAAAACGTATTTTCACCTGATGTTTCTTGCCAATCTCAATCATCCGGCATTGTGCTTCATAAAGAAACCACTGGCTTGCCAATATTCCTCCGTCTTTATTACTGTCGCTATAACCAATCATTACCTGCTGAACCATTTCAACGGCAGAGTCCTGAAGCTGTTGTAATTTCAGGCTGTTTATGGTCATGGGATGCGATAGGAATTCATCCAGGATCCGGGGACATTCTTTCAAATCATCAATGGTTTCGAAAAGGGGAACCACAGGGATTGTCGAGGCCATTCCCAGTGGGGTATTCACCATCAATCCGGCCTCCCTTTCCAGAAGATAAACCAGGAGCAAATCAGTTACATCGGTTGTCATACTCACAATGAATGATCCCAATGCGTCAGTACCATAGGTTTTAATATGTTTCCGGATAATCCGGCAAGTATCCACCACTTCTTTAGCTTCAGAGCCTAATTCCACGCTTGGATGGGTAAAAGGCCGGCTTGATTGCAACTCTTTATTAATAAAAAGGATTCTTTCAGGGTACCCGGAGTTTAAAAAATCTTCCCCATTCATTTGTGCTGCTTCCAGAAGCTGGGAGAATGCCAGCTCATGGAAATGACTGTTCTGACGCACATCCAGTTTTGCAAGGTGAAAACCAAATGTGCCTACAATCCTGATCATATCATTAATATCCGCATAGGCAATCTCAGAAGCACCAAAGTCGATAAGACCTTTTTGTAAACTT
Source organism: Paludibacter sp. (assembly GCA_028710415.1). GTDB lineage: Bacteria > Bacteroidota > Bacteroidia > Bacteroidales > Paludibacteraceae > Paludibacter. The sequence goes on from JAQTUE010000020.1 coordinate 70,705, forward strand.
TGTAAATCGCCAATCAGTTCTTGCGGAAATTTATAATGGATACTTTCTTCTTTCAGCTCTTGCAACTGTTCATCAAACACAGGTATTTTGGATGTTACAAATACCAAAAATTGACGGAAAGCTTCATTTTTATATTGTATTTTACTTTTGCCACTGTATTCTTTCACCTCATCCAACAAATGCCGATATTGATCCTGAAAAACAGGTGATAACTCATTGATAAGGGCATTAAAACTCAGTTTTTTTTGTAAGTCAGACAATTCATTTCTTAGTACCTGAAAGGATTTTAACCTTAGTTTTAATAAAGTATCATGAGTCACTGCGGCTGTAACCAACGGATGGCCGTCCCTGTCACCACCTACCCAGTTGCCAAAGGTTATTTTAGGAAACAGGGAGGCTTCACGCAATAATCCGGGAGCAAATCCAGCTTCCTGCCAGGCTTGCATTAAATGCCTAGCATGGTGATTAATAACTTCCGGGAATACACGGGTTAAATAATGGATGATATTATCCAATTCAGAACCGACATCCGGTTTTTCAGTATACACATCCGATATTCTCCATATACGGTGCAGGGCTATTTTTATATTATCACGTATTTCTTTTTGTTCCATCCTGCTGTACATTTTATTTTCCCTGCTTACTACCAGCAGGTAAAGGCTCCGTAAGTGTTCAAGCATTATCGTACGTTTGGCTTCAGTGGGATGAGCTGTCAGGACCGGTTCGACATGGATGGTGGAAAGGCATGCTATTATTTCTTCGGGTTTGAAACCGTTCTCTTTCAGTAAATGCAGGTTTTGAGCCCATGATCCATTAATTCCTGCCAGGGAATAGGCATCTTCCTTTTTACGGCGGTTCTGTACTGCACCGTTTACTTCTGCTATGTTGAGGAGTTGAAAACAGGTGGAATAAAGTTGAAGATGTTTCTTTGTAAATGACCTGCTATGAAAATCAGGTGAAGACTTAATCCAGGGGATATCCTTAGCCAGTGGCTCTTCACCTGATTCAACCAGTACTTCTTTTAAGCAAACCAGTAAAAATTCCAGGTCATCATACGGTTTTGCAAGTTTGCTTTTGACTAACTCTAATGAATTCATGTTTTTATTAATAAAAACAAATCCATAATATTTTTGTTTAATATCAGCTAAAAAATCTGCATTTACAAATCAAGAACTGTTCAAATAAGTAATCGGAACATTTAAATGTCCCATTTTGAATTCAGGAGAATAGAACGCGGATTCACGCAGATTTGGCGGATTAATGACGGATCTTATTCCAACAAGTTGGAATCGATTTCTCTATATTGATCAAATCCAACTTATTGGAGTTTTAATCAGAATAAAAATCTATCTAATAAAAGAATCCGTAAACATCCGCTTGATTAGCGAATTCCGCCAAGTCGGAATGTCCAATCCACGTTCTATTCTTATAAAAAACAGGACATTATATCTATTCCAGTACTTAAGTAGTAGGAACAATTAAATGTCCCATCTTGAATTCATAAGAATAGAACATTATAACCTTTCCAGTACTTATTTTATTCTCCAGACCCTGAAATGATTTTTTAGTATTTTATATCAATTTCCAATTACCGATCCTAATTTTCCCTGTTTGGAGAAGTCGAGGTTAAATACTATGCGTATCCGGTTATTGATGGAACCGGTGATGGACTGTATATTATTCGTCACCAGGAATGGGAAATGGATTTCAAAAAGATTCCACAATCCGATCTTAATACCTGCTTCACCAAAGAAGGGTGAATTATTCTCTGAATTAAGTCCATGATCATTCAATAATACATTGACAAAAGGTTTAATGCCCAGTTTACCTAATTTCCCTGGTAGATTACTTGACAGGGACACTGACATCAACCACTTGCTATATCCCAGCTTATCATTTACCGGGGATACTAATCCTCCTTCTGAAACAGTCATTTGACGGGAAAAGAATGTTGTAGGATACACCCCGAAACGATCCGGGAAAGTGCCTTCATACAGATATTGGTCCCGTCCACTTCTGCCACCGGGAGCAAGGGAATACACTGAATTTGAAGAGTTCGTCTGCAACATGGTCCCTGCAAAGAATCGCATTTCAAGGCCATTCTCCCTGCCTACATAGCTTTGTTTGTAATTGAAATCCACTGCTGCTTTTTGATACGCTGATCCTGATTCTAAGGAAACCTGCAAGTTAAAAGGATTGATTAAACTTGCTTTTTGAAGGTTGTAACCAAGTTGAATATATGATCTCATCTTTGCGTCCTCAATATTTTCAATTTGATACAGGTCGGAAGCCAGGATATATTTTCCATAAGCTTTTTGATGGATCGGGTTTGTTGCTTTGTTTGCCCTGAAGTTAAGTTCAAGTCCTGCCATTATTTTATGATAATCCTTACTGCCCGGTGCCCCGAACTGGGTACCTTCAATCGTAATCTTTGCTAACCGGATCATCTGATCATAGGGAGTAATGTTGTAGGACATTTTGCAATAACCTGCCAATTTTGATGTATTAAATGCATAAAAAGGCATGATGAAGTATTCAAATGGCTTGGGTATAATAAACCCATTGTGCAAAGCCAATCCAACCATAAACCCGTTTTCTCGGTTCCAGTTTACAGCCGGAATATACATGAATGAATGTTTTTCAGGATTTTCAATGCTGAATAAGAGTTGGGGTTGAATCGGATCGGCTTTCGGGAATATACCTGTTGTATGGATATTGTTATTAAGCCGGTCGATTTCAGGCATGATATGTTCCGGATCAATTTTGATTTCTGTAAAATTGCCTGCCGGTATATTAATCCATTGTTCTCCATTAAACCCATCTACCCATTTTTCGAAACAGACAGAATCATTTATCATTCCTGCTACTAATACAGGTGAAACCAATTCTCCAACATTTTTAATGAGCAATTTACGATTGTCATACTTTTCCATTTTATAATCCAACCGTTTAGTAGTACTTATCAGGTCAACAAAAAACCAGTTCAAGTCCTTAACCGTATGCGATTCAAACACTTTCCTTAAATCCTCAGGTTGCGGATGCCTGTATTTCCATTGACGGTAATAATCATGGATGGCCAGACTGTAGACTGAATCACCCAGATATTCCCTCAGGTAATTAAAACTGATGGCAGCTTTATTGTAGGGCATTTCACTGTAATTCATCACTGTAAAATCCGTTGATCCCATATCCACCGGTTGTTCGTTATTGCTGCGTGCCGAACCCAGCCATTCATATTCCATCATCTGTCGGGCAGGTATGTCTTCAATATGAAAGAATTTAGCCTGCTTGAATTTTTTAAAATAAACCTCCCACAGTTTCTTTTCAGGATACCTGGCATTGAGATACAACGTTTCGTAGGAAGTTGTGATTCCTTCATCCATAAATGGGTAGCGCCGCTCATTGGATCCAAGGGCCCCATAAAACCAGTTGTGGGCTGCTTCGTGGGCTATCACTTTATCCAGTGAATACGCATCTTTGGTGACTCCAATCACAGTTATGCCCGGATATTCCATTCCCAGGCCTGCACTCAGGGCACTTTGAACCACCGTAAAACTGGAATAGGGATAATCACCAATTAAGTTCGAAAAACATAAGATCGATTGGTTGGTATATTCCAGCGAGCGTTTCCAAAGCCTTGATTGGCGATTCGTAAACATCACCCAGGTGGTTACTTCCTTACCGGATTCAGGGAGGATAACTTTTCCTTTCATTACATTGAATTCCTTGTCGGCAAACCAGGCAAAATCGTGCATGTTTATGCCAATATAATGCAAGGTCTTTATTTGGGTGGAGGATTTTTTATGTCTTACTTTGCCAACCATTAAAACGCTTTTCCATGCAGTATCGGCACATAGTTTATCAAGCCTTTCAAGTTCCTGTTTAGTTTGAAGGTTACCGCTGGCACCTACCGTGTAGTTCTCCGGCAGCGTAATACGTACATCGAAAGTACCGAATTCTGAGTAAAACTCACCCTGGTCCAGATAAGGCATCTGATGCCAGCCGGTATTGTCATAAACAGCCGGTTTCGGGTACCATTGTGAGATTTGGTAGGATTGATCAATATGTCCCATCCGGGAAGTTACCCCTTTAGGTAGTTTGACATGAAACGGGGTAGATATCTGGATTGATTTACCAGGGTAAAGGGGTTTATTCAACATAATCTTACAAATATCCGGTTGATTTGGAAGATACATCCATTTAACTTCTTGATGGTCCACTTTAAAGTCCAGGGAATCGATATACCCTTTCAGTTCAGGATCGTCAAACAACCGCTCTTTCCCTTTGGTTGCTAATAATTGTTTGGCCAGATCAGTTTGATTGCTCGAATAGGCATTCGGCCACAAGTGGAAATACAGGAATTGTAGGGTATCCGATGAATTGTTGGTATATTCCACTTTCTCAAAAGCATTCAGTTCATGGCTTGTATCATTCAGGGTCACATCAAGTGTATAATCTACTTTTTGCTGGAAATAAGCCGGTGATGCAGCATTCATGGAAATCCCAAGAAACAGCAAACTTGCCAGCAAGATAGACTTTAAGCGTTGGTTTTGCAAGTGAGAAGTAAATTCAATCATACTTTCTGATAGTTTTAAATGATAACCCGGATGATTTTAATCAAAAATAGAGTCCTGCGTATTACAGAACTCTATTATAAGGAATAATACAATTGATTAATCCCGATGTTTTATTAAAGTAAAATGATCAGTACAATGATCAGGATAATAAGTGAACTTCCTCCAATATAAATATAAGGATCACTGCTTTTCATTGTTTCTTTGATTTCTTTCAGTTCACTCTTCAACTCGCTCTTTTCACTCAAAGTCATTTCTGATTTATCCATGTCACGAATTTCTTCAACACGTTTTGTCAGGGTGTTTACTTCGTCTGTAGTTAATTTACTGTTAGTTTCCGTAGCAGTTTCAGTTGCTTTTGCTGAACTTGTAGTTGCAAATGCCGGTGCAGTACCTAACGAAAATATCGCCAATAATGCAATAAAAATAGTCTTTTTCATCTTTTATTTATTTTAAAAATTATTTGTTTAAATGTTCGATGTAAAAGTAGTGGGTAATCAACAGGCATTTGTTACACAATTTTATAAAAAAGTTACATGATTCATACCCTCCAGCGTTATATAAGCGTTGGAAGGTACTATATTTCAGACAGTAGGATGGATTTAATTAGTCGGGTATTGCATTGGAAATAAACCACAAAGCCTTATCCGGAATACTTTGTGGTTCATTTATTTGCAAAATTCAGATTAATTTTGGTATTGTAACCGAATACTAAAAATGACTTTTAAATCACGCAGTTTAGTTTCTGAATATATACAAATTAAGTATTTATTAGAATAAGTCTTTAACCGCCTTGTCGTTACAGGTAATTGGTAATTTCTTAGATCCTGATCTTCTTAATGTCTTCTTTCAGCCGTTCAATATCATTTATCCAATCTTCAATTTCCTGCTCATGCTCAATTTCTTCATTCAGGATAGTGGTTGCCATTTGATGGGTTGTATGATCCTTGCCATTGGTAAAATCAGCAATCTCTTTGTATCGCTGTATGGCGCATCGTTCGGCTGATAGATTCTGATTCAGGATTACTTCCACATAGGGGTCCGAGGGCACTTCATACTTGCAATGTGCCAGTTTCATCCAATCCTCCGGATTCAATACCGGGGTTCCATCCAGTTGTATGATTCGAGTTACCACCAATACAGCATGGTTTAATTCCATAGTGGCATGAATCAATAGTTCCGGTTCTATTTCACTCCTCATGGGGCCTACCATGATCCGGGCACCAATCCAATACTGGTAATACGCAAGCCATTCTTCGCAAAGTGCTTCATTAAGCATCTGTTTTAATTTTTCGACATCTAAATCTAAAATGCCAACACCATGTTTTCCCATAATTGATTTTTTAAAAAGTTTAGATTCTATTTATCTTTAGTCGTTCCTGATAATTGCTGATAGTTGTCACTGTTGTCTTGCAACCTGTTATTATCATGATAATCAAAACCAAGAAAGTTATAAACCTATAGAAAAGCAATAATTCTCCTTTTAAACACAATCAAGCTGTTCAATCAGCTAAGTACTTCCATTTCGTTAATTTTCCACCACTTCACATCTTCAATCCCATGAACCACCTGATAGGCTTCCACTTTTACCCGGAAAACAGCACAATCTGTACTTAACAGGAAGGTTGATAACTCCGGATGCTTCTGCAAATGTGCCAGTAGATCCTGTTTGGCATTCCCTATCAGGACTTCTTCAGCCTGACCAAAAGCTGTCAATACGGATACCTCCTTCTCACTTTTGCTTTTGATACTTCTGTTTTCAAAAAGAATAGCCACTTTCCCATTCTTTACAAGATTATTATATTTCCGGGTGTTTCGATAGGTTGCAAAGATCAGTATCAGGTATTCATCAACCGGTGTAATGGCTATCAGGCTGGCATAGGGCTGTCCATCACCTTCGGTTGCCAGTACAGCAAACCTGTTTGCACGAATTACTTCCCGTACATATTCTTTTAATTGGATAGGATTTTTCATTTATAAACTGATCAAATATTTTATTTTTTGGAAACTTAAGTTATTATCATTTATGTTTTTAATGCTCACTTGCTCAATGTAAATTTAATGATCTTCGTCTGTCAATCATTTGTTTGTATTGTTTTGTTGCATTTCAAACAAGATCCGGTATGAGCACAGATCATTCCACCACAGGTTTGGCACTTCCACCTGATTAGTTCCTGTTGAACAAATAAATCCAATCCGAAACTTTTTATGACATCCAGGTTATCTATCATGCTCATTTTGTATTTTTGTCGGTATCGTTTATCCAGTTTTCTTAATCGAATACACGGATAATTCGGGCATTCATAACAAAACCCTGATTCTGTCTTCACCAGGATTTCACAGTTCCTTATCCGGCACGTTGAGCAGTTTGGGCGTTTTAAGCCATTATCTATCCGGCAACCTATGCAAATACTTGTCTTGCGTAGATATGCCACGCAAATTCCGCAATTCATGCCACAGGGGGCAATCAAGGTAGTTTTATATGGTTCATGCGTTCCCAAATTCCCTGGAGTATTTCTCGATTATCAATTTTCAATGAATAGAACACTCATACAAACGAATCGTAAGACAACGTTTTTCGGTTACTTGTATTAATTGAAGAATAGTAGAGTTATGAGTTCCAATTAAAGTTTTGATATAAGCAATCCATAATGGAATGGCTCTAAATGGAACGGCCCTTTTTCAATTCTGAATTTCTGTTTGTCTATCAATTCTACCATCTGTTCCGGTTTGGGCCTGATACTTAAGTCCGGTCCCCGGGGTGTCTCTATATCGCTTCGCCAATGTATGATTCCAATCCGCCCATTCTGTTTTAAAATGCGGAAGGCTTCCTGTAAGAAATCATTCGGTGACTCGTGATGCAGTATATTAAACAGCATCACGTAATCCATTGAATTTGCTGCCAGCCCTGTTGTCCGGGTTAAAATATCCCTTTGTTCCAATACCACATTTTCAATAGAATCATTTGCAAGTTTCTGTTTTACAATATCCAGCATATCCTTTTCAATATCAAATCCATAGACTGTACCTGTTATAATCCTGGCTGCAGGAAGAGTAAAAGTCCCATATCCGGTGCCAATCTCAACTAAATCATTCACCCGGGAGTCTATTTGAAGCTCGGATAATACAGTCTTAATATCAAAGTAACTATTCCACATGCTTTCATCAGGCATTCCGCTTTGTCTAACTTTCATTGTTCTAATTGCTCACTTTCAATAAATTTTTCCCTGAATTCCCTATAATTGATGGTTGTATTTCCTGCTTCAAGTTGTTTTACGAACTTTGAATATTTATCATTAAACGTTGGAAGGATCACTTTAGTTGTGGTCTGACCAAAAACAGTTACCGAGCAAATGATTGCAATTAATGTGGCTATATTTTTCATATATCTCTATTTTTTATTTTTCAATCGTATATTCATACGGCAACCAGTCTGCTATCCTCTTATCGCCCATATCACCGGCCCATTGTATTCCCGAGGGATCAAAATATCCGGTTCTATCAAAGTATACATACTCTTTCAGGAAATAAAGCGAGGTCGGTTTGCCTTTATACCAGATATTGAACCGGGTAGGGTAGTGGAGAAATGATTGATTTGCTGAATTACTCACAACAAAATCCTTAACGCGAAGTCGTTCACTCACAGGAGTTAAAATTATAAATCCCTGTTCATTAAAATCGTTATTTAATAGTGACCTAAAAAAGTGCATTTTTGATCCCAGATAAGCTTGTTTCCTGTTTTCTAGTTGTACATTCTGCATCTCCACGGAAGTATTAATCTCTTTGAATTTAATATTCCCATAAAAGAAAACAGTCCTTTTCAACCAATAATACTCAAATTTATCCAGGTAATAAGTTATTGTATAGCCCAATGCCTTGTTCTCAACTACAATCGGTTTTAAGGCATATGCTTTCAATGTATCGATACTCGAGTTATAGTCAAAGGTAATATCCTTTTCATTTACAATATTGCAACTCTTTGCATTGTGCGTTGCTCCCAGAAATTCAGCTTTAAAGGTATCCAGGTACATCTTTCTTCTCCTAACTAACGATTTTGTCTTCACCACCGTTTCCTTCAGTGCATACTCTTTAGGTTTCAGATAGATTGGCGGGAGTACTTCTTTCGATGCAACAGTGATGGTTACTGAATAATATCCTATGGCGCTGATGGTTACCGGCATGGATGGGTAATTAGATCGATCAAGTTCAAAACGGCCATATTGATCGGAAGTGGTCCCCACAAAAGTACCGTCAAAATAAATTGAAGCAAATGGTATTTCGGTTGTAGTCTTTGCATCACAGACTTTCCCTTTGAGTAATTGGTTATAAGCGGCCAAATTATGCAAACAAAACAGGATGATTAGAACATACTTTCTCATAGTGGATAAAGTTAAGCCTTTTGGAAGGCCGGATCAGCAAGATAGTGAACTGTTCTCAAATATCCTTCCAGACTACCAATCATTATGTTGTATATTATTCAGTTGTAAAACTCTATCAATAAATGTATTATATATTCGTGCAAATTCAAATGAACTTATCGTAAAAAATAAATACTGTTTCCTTTTTTATCCATTATCAGATAGAAGTTCTCATGTTTTGCCAGTACACAATTGTCGTTTTTTATATCATCTAAACGAATAAACCAGGAAGGATATTGGGGTTTCTTAATTTCTTTTATCCTTGCAATCAATAAGTTTGCCTCAACAGGGTCATAACTTTTAAAAATTGAATCATACAAAGGTCTGTTTTTAAAGTCAAATTTACCAAAGACTTGGTGGTTAGTGTTATCGTAAGTTTCTTGAATATTAGAAGCATCATTCCCAACTACTTCAGGAATCCATCCATTCCTGATAAAATTATATTCTGAGAGTTCCTGATAGGAATGAAAATCTATATAGGGAGATTCGTAACATGAAGACAGACTTAGCCAAACAAGCAACAATGTTGCTATATTAATCGTTCTACCCATTTTAAGTCGAATATTGGGGTTTAAAATAACATTATTAATAGTGTTGTAACTAATTATTCAGTTGTTATTATTATTTATGTGCTGCTCCATTTTTGAGTGTGTAACTTTACAATCCTGGTAAGATTTATTTCTCAAACTGCAGCAACCATTTACGGGCTTCCTCAATGTCATCCCTAAAATACTTGATATGCCGGTTTTTATTGAAAGCCACGTTGTCGGCATGACCGTGTTGGTTTTCATTATTCCGGTATATTACAGCCGCATGGTCAGTGGATATGAATCCAAACCGATGTATCTGTTCAATGATCGAATGACTTCCAATCAGGGAGTACACTACGAATGCTTTCCGGATATCCCACAGTACATTCGGGATATTTTCCATTCTCATTAACCGTACAGTTTCATGAATGATTTCATTACGGGTTTTTTCATCCATTTCCCCGGAAATGATAACATGGATTTGCTTCTGGGAAAAATAGTTTTCAATAATCAGGTTGTATTCCATTTGTCTTTTCTCCACGTTTTTGAATAAAATTTATACTCTCAACACCTGGGTTTTAGTTCTTCAATTACTGCTTATATTTCAGTTAAAGGTTAAAGCCTTAATTCGTTTGGAACTCATTTTAAATCGCAGGTTAGGGTTTAAAATAACATTATTAATAGAGTTGTAACTAATTATTCAGTTGTCATTACTATTTATGTACTGCTCCATTTTTGGGTGTGTAACTTTACAATCTTGGTAAGATTTATTTCTCAAACTGCAGTAACCATTTACGGGCTTCCTCAATGTCATTCTTAAAATATTTAATGTTCAGTCCTTTATTGAAAGCTACATTGTCGGCATGGATGTGTTGGTTTTCATTATGCGTGTATACTATAGCTGCATGGTCGGTATGTTTGAATCCATAGTGATGAATTTGTTCTATAATGGTATGGCTTCCAATTAATGAGTATAGAACACTGGCTTCCCTGATATCACACAGTAAATTAGGGATATTCTCCTCTCTCATGAATTTTAGTCCTACTACGATGATCTCATTGCGACTTTTTTCATCTATTTCCCCGTAAAACACGGCATATACTTGCTTCTGGGAAAAATACTCTTCAATATAAAGCTTGTATTCCATTTGCTTTCCTCCACTTTATTGAATATTCAATGTACTTTAAACACAGGGGTAATTGTTACTCGATTCACGTTTTTTTTTCAATCATCAGGAAATTGTATTCAGTCATTATGAGCACGTATCCGCCTTTAATGTAAATATGTTAATTATCAGCAAAGATAATCGATTAATTTATATAATTGATGTTTCAATTAATTATTTTTTTACAATCTAACAGAAGTCCTGCAGTCATACTCTATTGGTCATTTTTTATAATCGGCGTATATCCACAGATCTCGAATGACAGTTCAAGTAATTTCACTTATATTTACAAAAGAGCCCCACATTCCCTGTAAGGCTTAGACTTTTAAACTGAACTCATCCTTTCAATTTTTAATCCTATTTCCTTCAAATCAGTATATTAGTCAGGACAACTCCAGTAGGATCCCCGGATCAATGTGATTCGTCCTGAAATTTGATTACCCATTTGCTAGATATTACTTTTTGTTTCTTTTTCTCCTTACTACCAACTATCTTCTACAAACTTTCTTCCTTGTTTTTGTAATTCGGGATTACATCTAACCAAAAGAGGATTTTTTTATTTAGGATTACCCGATTACTTTACCAAATATTCAGGTTCCGGTATTATTTGGAACCAGCTGACATGACCTGGAAGACATTCTTTTATTTATATGTGCTTTTAAAGGTCAGACTATTTAATCATAACACAGCACCCTAAAATAAATAAATAAATAAATAAGGAAGGCAAACTTGAATACAACTATTCAGATCTGCCTTCCGCATAAAAAAATTACCGCTTGCTTTGCCGGATACGTTTATTTTTTCACGACCCTTTTAAAAGCCATTTTTTTGCCGTTCAGTGCATCTTTGATTACTACGATATAAAGTTGTTGAGCCAATGAAGCCGGATAATTCAACGTGATATCATTAGTCCCCTGTTGCAAATCATATTTATTTTGCAAAAGCACTTGTCCTAACAAATTTTCTAGATTAACAACAATAGACTTTGAATCGATATTAGTGGTGGATACATGAAGTTGATTTTCGAATACCGTAGGATAAATCTTGATAGAGTTATCAGTATCTTCCACTTCCCGGACAGCCATTAGTTCTGAGGTTCCGATACAAACACCCACTTTCCTGGTTATCGATGAACCTTCGGAATCGGTAGTCTTGAAATACAGGTAATAAATGCCTTTGTTGGCAGAAGGAGCCGTTACGATAGCATTGCTGTCTTTCAATACGACATTAATCCCGTTAATACTGTTTGCCAGGGAATAGACCGGCGTTTTGGTATATCCGACTGACAATCGTGCCAGGTTTACCGTGTCTTTCTGAGTTGTAGATGCAATATAATTATGCGGCACTGACATCCATTCCAGGTAATCCTCCAGGGCAGTATATCCGTCTTTATCCGGATCAGCATTCGAATCAGAAAAATCTCCTACTGCCGATTTTGGATTTGTGTTCATCAGATTTTCCCACCAATCAGGCAATCCATCGCCATCTGTATCAAAATCAGCTGCACGGGTTACACTCCCATAGTCTTCGTACCCTCCTGCATCAGCTTCGTTATCAATCAGGCCTTTTTTTCCTGAAACGCTGCCCACATAGGTGTAAGTACCATTCTGAGTCTCCCTGACTATGCGTTTATCATGATCATCCAGTACAGGTAAAGTGCAACCAACATCAGATAAAACTGATTTATATGCATCTGCTGCCGTTTCTATCGTTGCGTAAGACGGAAAATAGGATTGATCTACAAATACATTCCAGTCCAGCACCTGTCCGCCGGATAGTGAATACTTCCGTCCACACGTGTTGTCTGTTCCGTCGCAGGCATAAGTCCCGTTCTGGTTTGCTTTGATATTCCCTGAATAATAATAGCTTTGAGATCCTTTTCCAGTCCCCTCAAGCTGGGCATTAAAAATGACATCAATAGAAGTAGCAGGTCCTTTTTTGTAGTAGTTATTAAAGAAATTTCCCTGGGCAACACCACCATCGGTAGCACGTCCACCATAATTATAAACCACCATATTAAAAATGTCCAGCTTTCCGGCATAATAACCGTTTCCATCCAGCCCTCCGGCCAGACTCCAGTTGCGACCCTCGTTGTGCGCCAATAGATTATGATGAAACGAACCGCAATTACCCCCAATACTTCCGGCATAACCATGCGCTGTACCTGCAGGATAATTCTGATGACCGGCTACATTCAAAGCTTCCGAAATCATCGTATGTTGCAGGGTTATGTTTTTGGCATTACGCGAACTAAAAGCTTCGTCGATGGTCCAGCCAATAGAACAGTGATCAACAATCCCGTGATTTACTCCGGCCATTCCCATACCATCATACGTTTGTCCACCCCCCAAACGCATACGCACAAACCGGCAAATACAATCGCTGCTTACCCCAACCGGTGCGGCACGAAAACAAATTCCCTTTCCGGGAGCCGTTTGTCCGGCAACTGTAATATTAGTCCCCGTAACAAGTCTAGAGTTAAGTCTGATGATTCCTGAAACATCAAATACCACTGTACGCGGTTGTCCGTTGTTTCCTGTCACAGCCTGACGGAAGCTGCCATCACCATCGTCATTCAGGTTGGTTACGTGAACCACTTTTCCTCCACGTCCACCCATGGCAAAACGGCCATATCCTTCGGCTCCGCGAAATGCCAGATGCCGCGCCCTAAAGTACCAGGTATTTCCTTTGGTTATCGTTCCGTCTGAAGTTAATTCGTCTACACGCCAAAAGTACTTATTCATATCATAAGCACTGACTGAATAGGTAGTATCATTCAGGCTTTTATTTCCAACAAATACAGGTGAGGCAGGTGTTGCTTTGACTACTGTCGCCGAATCGGTTCCAAAATAAAAATTATGTGTTGCTGCTGTTGCTGCTTTTCTCCACTTCAGGGTAATTGTTCCGGCATCACCATCAACGTGTTCATCCCGATCGTCGGGATAAGGAGTAAATGCCTGGTGCAGGGAGTTCGGGGTGTTAATTTCGAAACCATTCAACGGAACGCAGTTAAACGGTTTAAGTGTCCCAATGCCAGTCACAACGATAGGCTCGAAACGGATCACTACATCTTTACCCGCTTCTACATTAAAAATCAGATAACTAACCGGGACATTTGCCATCACCAGTTCGCGTACCGTGGGCATTAAATTATCCACTGCAACTTTTCCATCAACCAGTATACGAATTGGATTATATGTCCAGGCGGTAGCTGCATCCACATTATTATGGTACGTAAGCAGGGTATTTTGTCCGGCAGGTAAGCCATGAATAGTCATCTCCAGAACCCTGGAAAATCCGCCATCCAACGTGAGCTTGGCGTCATTGGTAACAGTAGTACTCGTAATTCCGGCTTTATAATAATTGTTCCATACTAACGTATCAACATTATTCAGTGTAAGCCCTCTCAATTGGACTACAACTGTATCGGATAAGAAAGACGGATTCACCAGTGTGTCTTTTACAACATTACTGCTTGCAAATGTCCAGGGGAGGAAATTGGTATTGTTTCCTTCAGCCACTGAGCGGCCTGACCGGTTAATATCAACTCTGAAGGATGGTAAGTCAGCTGCAGTCACTAAACAAATGCCTAGCAGCAAAGAAAAGACAATAGAAAGTAGAGATTTTAAGTTCATAAATATTGTGATTAATGATTATAATGGTATAGACGTGATTTATGCAAAATTGTTTCCTTTTTGTTTTAAAATAATTCATAGTGTTACAATTTGTATCAAATCTGATCAGTCGGGTCAGTATTCAGGAAATTAAATTAGCAGGATTTACTTCGTCCCCCTGGATATGCAATCTTATTCAGAAGTACAAATTAATTATTTACTTTACAGTGATTTATGCATTTATATAAAAGAGATATAAAAGTCAAGAATCCAGGGCATTAAAAAACCGTATAGACATTATTGTCTGTACGGTTTTCAATAGGGCAGGAGGGCTGTTCCTAATTTTTAAATGCTGTAAGTGAAGATAATTAAAGGTCGAAGCTTTTTAAAATTCATCCTAACGGATATGCCCAATAAATGTATAACGAATGACGCTGGTAACAGTTGATCAGGTTGAAGGCTTCTTTTAGTTCTATCCGCCTTCGTTTCAGTTCCACCTACACAATGGCAAGCCGTTTATCAACAAGGTGACATAATAGCGGTTGTTTTAATTGCCTTCCATGGATACTTGATAGGTGACTTGAAACAGATTCGGGCACCAGTTATCGTTGCTGATAAACTCAAAATACAGGCTTTCCCCGTTATCCCTGACAATGTGTTGTTTCTCCCTCAGGGTTTTGGCTTTGTCGAACAACGAACCTTTGCTCAGGATATTCAACATCCAACATTGTATAAAGTTATTTATACAATTGAAATTATAGGTTGACAGAGATAGGTTTTGTAAGGAAAAAACAGGTATAAAATAATTTAAATTAGGCAAAACAGGTACAGACTTATGACACAAACAACCGTTGCAAAACCCTTTTTTCCAGTCTTCCATTTTCTCTATCTGAACAGCGCAATGATTGATTTTCTCGTCATGGGCTGATAAAAAATTGGCTACTCTATGATACCGTTTCTTCTTGTTGGGTAGTTCCGACCGCACGAAGCCCTAAGTATTAGTGGTTGTTATTTATTCCTTTCACTGTAATAACTTCTTCGGCTTCTTCCTTTAGTTGAGGCGAAATGAATAATCCAATAACAAATCCACTTACAAGTCCTCCAATATGCGCAGCATTATCAATGCCTCCGGTTAAACCGTAGAGCAAATTGAATCCAATAAATACCAATGTGCTTACCAATAAAGCCTTACTGAATTCTTTTGGATAAACCTTTGTAAGCATTAAAGCAAGGAATAATCCATACAGACCAAAGATGGCACCTGAAGCTCCTACACTTACTGTCGCATCGTGCCACCATAAACTTGCAAAGCTTGCAAGAATGCCAGTAACGATATAAATCACTGCAAATTTAGTTTTACCTATACGAGGTTCAAGAAAAATACCAACGAATAATAAACCATACATATTTGCAGCTAAATGCATGATACCGCCGTGTAGGAAAGTACTGGTTAATAATCTCCACCATTCCCCATCTGTGGTTAATGGTTTGAAATTAGCACCCCACTCAAGCAAATCACTTCCTTGAAAGGATATAAAACCAAGGCCTGCAAATACCATAACAAGAAACACTAGTATATTTAAGTCTAAAATGATACAAGAAACGAAGAAACCTTCTTTTGGAATGAAAAACGAAAAAAACTCCAGTAGCTCTGATTTTTTTTTTCTGTATTTTCCAGTTTTTAATTCTTTAGTTTCTATTTTTTCCAGTTTCGGGATGAGTACCATTAATAACCAGATAAGACAGCCAATACCAAACGAACCAAAAATCCAAGCAAGTTTATTTCCATTCCTCGACTCAAAGGATTCATTTACAGAAATCAATACTGTATTTGATGCATATACTAAAGGGCTCCGTCCTATTGCTTTTTTATATTCATCCAAATCGTCTGAATAACCTTGTCTTTTGAGGTATATAAATTTCGATAAATCAGTGTATTCGAATTCACTTTGACTGTGTTTGATAAAAGATTCATATAACCGTTCTTTATCCTCAACCGATAATCTGTTGCTGATTCTATCTTTATAGAGTACTCCTAGCCAGGCTTTAACTGTATCAGAATCAAAAGTATTCTCTGTATAACTCTTTCGATTTCCATCATACCTTTTGGTGAATACAATTGTAACACCATTTCTTGCTCTTTCACCATATAATTGTATCGCAGCATCGCCTTTTAATACTGTAAGTGAATCTATATTTTCCTTTGGAATATTCGGCAATCGAATCCCTGGAAGTGGTTTCCCGTCTATTACAATTAACGGACTAGCATTATCATATTCTTTAAATAATAATATCTCTGTTGCTTTCTTACTTTTTAGGATAGGACATACAATGTATATTCGAAGGTTCAAGTCTTCGTTATGCTTACCACTAACTTCAACTTTTTTACTCACACTTGTGTGTTCTTTGTCAATATAGTAATCTTTTAGTTTATAAAACTTTGTTGCTTCATACTTGTCTATTTGAGAAATATTTGGAAGTTCAGTAAGTTTTCCTGTTGCTGTTTCTAAATATTTTTGTGCTATAATTGTCGGAATAGCAATTGCAAAAGCAGCAATAAGCTGATATAAGAATGGTAAATCTCCACCATTTTTTGTTTTTAAACTTAAAAGCTTAATTCGTGGTCGTAACCAAATTAAAATAGGAATCCAGGGAAGTATAAAGGGAACTATAAAATTTACAATAAAATCCTTGATCGGAAATAATTGTAACTTTATTATTATCAACCAATTTAAAAATGAATAACCTCCAATTATACTTATTGTAATAATCAGAAAAGGTAAATAAATAAGTCTTAGTTTTTCTGTCTGTTTATTCATCTATTATTCTCTTTTTAAATTTTTGAATTCGTGTCAATTTTCTATAATGATATGCCCTGTTTCATTTTTGATAATAACAGCTAACGTAAGAGGCTATTGGCATTTGGCAGTACCCGATACTCGGGATGTTCCATTTGTGGCAGCATTCACTGACGTGAAACGACAAGGTGAATGTGGTAACTAAACTGCCGAAATGCACGTCAGCCAGTCTATGAATATAGGCGTGTATCATGGGCTGGTAGCTGAGTTGTAATTTGTTTGTTTTCATCCGCGACTAAATACTGAATTCATGGTATTTCGGCTAAAGTTCTCGTTTTGTTCCAGTCGAATTTTATGATTGTTTTTTGCAATAGTTATTTCTTTTGTTTAATTATTAAGTAATCAATTTTCCAAGAAGATTTTAAACATTGTTGAATTCCTATGTAGTTTCCTTCTACTACGTCAATTTTTTCAGAATAGACTTTGATGTTGTTAATATAGACAATGCCTGAACTTCCAACTTGAGCTATTTCATATTTATTGTACTCATTTATTTTAGCTGGGTAAGGCTGATTTGTATATTCAACCCCATTTATTCTCTTATTAGATTTAATTTCTGAAATTAAGTTCTTTCTAGATAAATAGGTCCACCCATTTTCAAAGTAATCTAAATAGATCTCTCCACAAACACCTAAGTTAATTTGATATAATTTTGTTTTTTGATTTGGATTATTAATTGCTCCCCATTGAAAGTCGATGCCATTAAATACATCATCATAGCTCAGAATTTTTGCAGAAAATATAATTGAAAAATCTTTAGCAGTTGAAAAATTAGCTATTGGTTTGTTAAGCCAAAGACAGCCATTTTTAATTCTATTCTTGGATCGTTTTTCTATTTTCAAGTTACCTTCTGAGATCTCTACTGAGAAATCTGCATAATCTTCTTTTAAGTCCCAATTGTTTCTATTATCATCAAAAGTGTCATTAAATATAATGTCTTTAGTGTCATTAAATATAATGTTTTTAGCTGTATGACATGAGATAAATGAAGTTGTTGTAATTAGTATTATAAATTTCAGGTAACTTTTCATGGTGCTATAATTTTTTTGTTGTCAATAAAGTCTGTTCTTCATTTTTTTTGCTGTTGCACTAGCGACTGAGTCAATGGGCATTTGGCTGTTTGCGGGAGCATTCGTGTAGTGGAGCGATAAGGTGAATGCAGGAGTAAAACTGCCGGAATGCACATCAGCCAGCCAATGAACATAATGTGTATTAGCAACAAGTGGCTTGGTCTGAATACTGTTTTTTAATTATCAGTTGATTAAAAGTAATTCTTTACGCAAACCACTTTTTAGTCTTTCTATACCGCTAAAAAAAAACACTTTCAATTATTTTTCTCTACGGTTGTCATTTTTGGTCTCGTTATTTTCAACCCATTTCATATCGTCAAGGAAGACAAAGTGACCTCCACAGTCACAATCTTTAATTTTGCCATAATGTTTTATTTTTCCACACGAGTCGCAAATTAAAGAAGATACTTGTCTGAATTTTCTCGTATACAAATACATGCTTAGTCCAAATAATATACATAAAAATAAGATTATAGGTAATTCTTTTAATATTTCGTACCAAGTCAATGTGGGTCCAAGTAGAGTATTTCCGCCCATTCTACTTTTGGTTCCAATATATTTTGAAAAGAAAATATAAAAAGGAAAGAAAAGCAACGCAGTATAAAATCCAGTTCTTCTTGCACTTTTTTCTTTATTTGCATTTTCAGTCTTTAGTTCTTCATCTGTTTTTCGAGTCCACATGCATTTTTTGATTTAATTGGCTAATATGTTTTTCTCAAGTATTTTTGATCTTGTTTTGTAAATAGCTTCATGTTGCTCTATAAAAACTTCGTCTTATTTTTTTTTGCCATTGCTGCTAACACCGATATATTTGACACTCTAATTCCTTTATGTGATGCTGTCCTGTTTGATATACAATCATTTTAAATGTAAAAATGCCTATGCTTGTCACTTTTATTTTCAATCCCAACTCAAATATCCTTTGGATTTTAAAACCTGAATCAGTTAATTTCGCTTCAAAAGTACGAACTATCTTTTAACTTTCCAATATTTTATTCACTTATTTAAAATAAACATAAAAGTACTGATTTTAGGGTAATAAAAAACCGTATAGACAATCCATCTGTACGGTTATCAATAGGGCAGGGGCTGCTCCTTATTTTCTTATTTTATGATGTTAGTAGGGAGAATCTAACAATTGAAATTTTTTTTAGCCTAATTAACTCAATCAACTAATTAACCAATTTGCCAATCAACCAATTAACCCGTTCTCCAGCACTCACTTTAGTTTCATGACACAGGTTATTCAGAATGAAAGGGGATACCGACAAAGGTGGTTTCATTTCAACTTATTGATTGAAGATTGATGATTTAACAGTGATTTCATTTGTGTTATGGCCATTTGATTCAATTGAATTAGCCTTTCTTGTTGCGATAATCCCTGATGAATAAGCATGGCATTAATACTTTCGAGATTGGATAAAACCACTAACTGTTCGATGGTTGACATATCGCGAATATTCCCTTCAGCATTCGGGTTTTCGCTACGCCATTGCTGTGCTGTTTTTCCAAACAAAGCCATATTCAATATGTCAGCTTCATTGGCATAAATAAATGAAATCTGATTTTTAGTAAGTTCTGCTGGTATCAGGTTTTCTTTAATGGCATCTGTATGAATATGATAATTCAACTTGGCTAAGGTTCGCTGAAAGTTCCAGTTCAGTTTCAGACGATCATTTTCATCTTCTTTCAGTCGTTGAAATTCATTGACAAGGTATATTTGAAATTCAGGACTGAGCCACATGGCGAAGTGAAAAGCGATATCCTTGTGTGCGTAGGTACCGCCAAATCGTCCGGCCTTTACAATTAAGCCCATAGCATTTGTCCTTTTAATCCATTGCCCCACCGACATAATAAAACGGTTAACTCCAGCTTCATTTTCAATTACCCCGAATTCAGGGTAATTGAAATGTGGGTTATTTATTTTTTCCCATATACCCACATACTCCAGAGTGTTTTTGTTGGTAATCCATTTCCCAATTAATCCGCTACCTTCATTGAAACCAGAAGTCATATCGGTTAAACTGATAAAATCAATTTTATTTTCTGTTATGACAGTTATCAGCGTTTCATTGACGTTTATTTTTGTTCCTTTTGCCATAAACTATATAGTATTTATTCTACATTTTTAAAGTGTGTAATAAAAGCTGCCTCTAAAGCAAGTCAAGATAAAATTGAAAAAACTGCAGCAAATGCTTTCTTTTCTCTGATCTTCATTGTCCTGTTGGATATACAAACTTATCCGGAACAATTAATTTTACTGTTTGACTGTTATCTCTTTATTTCCAACTCATGTATCTTTAGGATATTAAACCAGAATTAGTTAATTCGCTTCAAAAGTACGAACTATCTTTAAACTTTCAAAGCTTTTATTCACTTATTTAAAATAAACATAAAAGTACTGAAAT
Source organism: Paludibacter sp. (assembly GCA_028710415.1). Classification (GTDB taxonomy): domain Bacteria; phylum Bacteroidota; class Bacteroidia; order Bacteroidales; family Paludibacteraceae; genus Paludibacter. The sequence continues at coordinate 91,343 of JAQTUE010000020.1, forward strand.
TAGGGTATTAAAAAATCGTACAAACAATTACAATCTGTACGGTTTTCAATAGGGCAGGGGGCTGTTCCTTTTTATTACTAAATGCTATTAGTGAGGTGAATTTAACGGTCGAAACTTTTTATTACCTTATCAACTAAATTAACTCAATCAACCAATTAACTAATCAACCAACTAACAGGCTGATTTTTTTTCTGAGTGAAAGTCTACTGATGTTTCAAAAGTTGAAATAATCAGTGACAATGAAAGGATAATTCAATCTCATCACCATCACATTTTCGTATTTTTATGTTTTACTCTTATTTCCAACTAGGATATCATTTAGATATCTTAACCTATTAATGATATGATACATCTAAGTTACATCTAAGATACATCTAAGATACATCTAAGATACAAGGTAAACATCATGGTGATATCCTGAAGTTTAAATTTCAAACAAAAAAAATCAGTAGGAAAAGTTGTAAGAACATTATTTTGAGAATTCAGGCGTCCTGTTCATTCAATAAAGTTAGTACAAACTGCTGAAAACAGGGAAGGAGTAACAAAATTATCAGGGATCGGACTAAACCTTGAACCGCCTGAACAGTCTTAAGTAATGGTCATGATATATTGTCCCATTTTAAATTGATATTTTGATCAAAAGTACTTGAAATATAGATCACATAGTTGCACATAGTCACATAGTTGCACATAGTTTAAATCCCATTGAATAAGAACATACCTGGTTTAGATTTCGAATACATATGGAACATCCCGGGTATCGGGAGAACACATAGTCAATTACTTCCGTATTCGAATCGAAAAACTTGATGCATTGAAACTATGTATTCTCCCGATACTAGGGATGTACCATATGTCTACTAATTAACAAGCTATGTGAATCTATGTAACTATGTGCAACTATGTGATTAAAAATAAGATATTAAATTATTCCACGTACATAGTAAATTCCGGAGTACCAATGAGTACTGGCATTTGTTTATTTTTATCAACAAACAACATGCCATTATTTTTACTAGTTTTGTTGCATAATTAATTCTACCACCCATGAAACACTTTTTTAGACAATTAAAAACCAGGATTTTAAATGAACGACTTGCTGTCATCCTGATTCTTTTTTTACTCCCTGCAAGTATCTTTGCAGCCACCATCGGTGAAATTTCCCGTACCGGAAGCCTGTTACCCGATGGCAGTTACCGCTGGAATTATACCTGCCGGATTAATTCTGCAGAAAAAACTCCGGAACAGATAACTGTCAGCATAACTGCACCAACAGATTTTCCATTTAAGGTAACTGGCTTGCCCAAAACGCTGTCGGTTGATACACTGGCCGGAAATTTGGTGGAATTTAGCATCATTGTGCCTGCCTCGTATATTACCGAACCGGTAAATTTGACGACATTTAACCTGAAGTTGGAACTTAAGACAGGAGCAGGGGTAGAGGGTTCTAAAAAGTTTAGTGTACGCGGTCCGTTGCCGGAGCATCCACGGCTTTTTGTACGCAAGAATGAACTGGCTGACATTAAACGCCGCATGAGCAGTCCGGATTTCTATGATATCAAACCGGTATTTAATTTACAGAAAAGCTATGCTACCGATGGAAAGGTGGATTCGGAGAAACCAAACGAACAAATCCGCCAGAAAATGGAAGCGTTGGCACTGGAATACCTGTCAGACCCAACATCAAAAAAAGCATCCGGAAAAGAAGCGATCGCGCTGGCCATCAATTACCTTACATCGTATTCCACCTTCCGTACCACCGTTGCAACCAGTTATGAGGATAATACCAATACCTACGAGGCCATCTTGGGCAGCGCGCTGGTATACGACTGGTGCTACCCGTTGTTGACTGCTTCCCAAAAAGCGGACCTGATGGGCGGTATGAAAAAAGTATGTTTGCTGGGTGAATATGGTCTGCCAGGAACCGGAAAAGTACAGTACCTTGCCGGACATTACGGGGAATGTGCACCGACTATTTTCATGGCTGTGGGAATTGCTACGTACGATGAAGATCCTACTTTTTTTGATTTTGAATACAACGAGCAGGTGAATAAGTTTGCCCCGTCGCGTAACCCCATGTACAAAGCGGGTACACACCACCAGGGAGCACAGTATATCCATGTGCGGTACACGAATGAACTGTTGCAGCATTTTATGTTGAATAAACTGGGAATCAGTCCGTATGTACCTGAAATCATTACAGCAGTGTACCGGGCTATTTATGATATTATTCCACAACGAACGGATATGGACGGTATGCCAGAAGGGGATGGCCACAACAGGCTTGAAATGGGCTACAGTGAGTTGTTTTACCTGGCGGCCAACCTGTCGAAAGACCCCGTGCTGCAAACGGTTTCCAAAAAGTTCCTGATGAACGGAAAACATCAGAGTGCGAGGCTGTTTATTTACCACAACGCGGACATTGCAGCCAAACCCATGGACAGCCTTTGCCTGAGCCGCTTTTTCCCATCGCCATCGGGAATCATGATTGCAAGGACGAAATGGGACCTTGATAAAACCGATTATGAATCGAATGCCATGGTGGTACTGATGAATATGAAGGAATATAATGCACAGAACCATACCCACCTGGATGCAGGGCATTTTGGGATTTTATATAAAGGGCATCTGGCTCTGGATGCAGGGATTTACCAGGGCAAGGACCCACAGAACGGTTGGGCCAAGCTGAACTATACCAATTATTATGCCCGTACGATTGCCCATAATTCGTTATTGGTGCTTGATCCGAATGAACCGTTACCGATCAGCTGGGACAAGAAAGCAGTAGTGAAGGCGCGTGATGGCGGACAGTTTTTCTTTGCCGACCATGCCTGGGATAACAGCAAACTGATGTTTGATGCCGGAAAGTCGTCCGAGATACTGGCCGAGGAAATTGCACCGGGCTTGCAACCTGAATACACTTACCTAAAAGGGGATATTGCCAATGCCTACAACGTGCCTAAATTTATTGCTGCCTATCCGCCCAAAGTGGAAACTGTGCGACGTAGCTTTGTATTCCTGAACCATAAATCAAGCGATATCCCGGGAACACTGATCGTTCTGGATAAAGTGGTTTCGACCAATGCATCTTTTAAAAAGACCTGGCTACTGCATTCGCAAAACGAACCAGCCATTTCCGGAAACAAAATTACAGCGGTGAATACTACAAATGGACGCAACGGAAAGCTGCTGACGACCGTCTTGCTTCCTGAAACTGATAACCGGACGATTGAAAAGATCGGCGGGCCCGGGAAAGAGTATTGGGCAGATGGAAAAAACTGGGGCAGCGTGACCCAGGAAGATGCCGGAACATGGAGAATAGAACTATCGCCTGTAAAAAGTTCGCTATCCGATAACTTCCTGAATGTGATCCAGGCCATGGATGCCGGTTATAATCCTTCGAAACAACCCGTAACAAGCGTTTATTCTGAAAATAAGGAATTCGTAGCTATCCAGGTTAAGGACCGCATAGTGGCTGAACAACTGTCATTGGGCAAGAACGGGAATGCAATTAAATTTACCCTGGGAGATAAAAATACGGGGTATAAAGTACTGGTAACCGATTTAAGTGCCGGAAGCTGGAAAGTTACCTGTGGGGCAGGAGTGAAGCATTTCAGCGTAGCAGAAGCTGCCGGGACCCTTTATTTTGAAAGCAATGGGGGTGGGTTTTTGATGGAGAAAGAGTAGGGGGATTGGTTAATTGGTTGATTCGTTAATTGGTTGATTCGTTAATTGGTTAATTGGTTGATTAGTTGATTGGTTAATTGGTTGATTAGTTGATTGGTTAATTGGTTCATTCGTTGATTGGTTCATTGTTTAATAATGAGGTTTCTGGGTAAAGCTGTGACTAACAAACCCAGTGAGTGAAAAGACAAAAATACGGGTTTTAAATACGCGCAATTATTCAGCTGATTAGATATATTTTGGATTAGTAAATTATCAATTCAATATTCTGTGAGCCTTTATCATCTATCAGGAGGTTGGAAGCGGGTTTTTCCGTCAATAAATCAACAAATGCATCTATGGATCTATAGTTTGATATCAAACAAAATTGTTTGATTGTATAGAATAAATTTGTATTTTTGCATCAAACAATTAAGTAAGTATTTGTAATTAAATTGTTTATTATCCTAGTTCACCTTCTAAACCTTGAATGAAAAAATTAGATGCTAAGAGATAGCTAACTTCTGAGTTTAGTAAAATTGCTAAAAAAACAGTTGAAATCTATGGAGTCTGCAATCATTCCAACAACCGAAAGTATAACAACAGAGTTTAAAACATCATTCAATGAGGATGTAATAGAAACTCTTGTTGCCTTTTCAAATGCGAAAGGTGGAACTATATATGTGGGAGTTTCGGATAAGGGAGAGGTTAAAGGTGTGCAATTGGGAACTGAAACTATCCCGAATTGGATTAACGAAGTCAAAAATAAGACAACTCCACAAATTATACCCGATGCTGAAATACTTCTTGTTGACAATAAAACGGTTGTTACCTTGTATGCCATGGAATACCCGATAAAACCGGTTTCTGTTCGGGGAAGATATTATAAACGGTCAGGCAATTCGAATCACTTGTTATCGGCTTCCGAAGTGTCCAATATGCATTTGCAAACGGTAAATTCGAGTTGGGACTATTATCTTAGATCAGGCAAATCTATTGCTGATATATCGAAAGAAAAAATTCAAAAAGTAATAGAGATTATTACACGAAGAAACCCATCAAAACAAATAAAATCTGTTGATGAATTTTTACTGAAAAATGAACTTGTAAAGGGCGAAGGAATTACAAATGCTTGTTTTTTGATGTTTTGTAAAGATGAAAATCTATTTACAACGATTCAAATGGGACATTTTGCTTCCGAAACAGTTATCAAGGATGATGTTACTACATCAAATGATATACTCTCGCAAGTGGATGAAGTAATGTCCTTTGTAATAAAACACATCAATAAGGAAATCATCATTACCGGCAAGGTTGAAAATACAGAACACTGGCAGTATCCAATCGAAGGAATACGTGAAATTGTATTAAACATGATAATTCATCGGGATTATACTTCTTCGTTTGATTCACAGATAAAGATTTTCCCTGATCATATTTTGTTTTATAATCCTGGGAGTTTGCCCGATTCTATTACCATTGAACAATTGCTGGCAAATACTTATGTGTCAACTCCTCGCAATCGACAGGTAGCAAAGCTGGTGAAAGAGATGGGTATGATAGAAAAATACGGAACAGGAATTAAGCGCGTTCGTAAAATATTTATAGATTACGGATTGCAGGAACCAAAATTTGAAAATATACCTGGCGGATTTGCTGTTACAGTTTTTGCAGAAACTGAAAAAGTCTCAATTATAGGTGATATTGTGTATAAAGACCTTGAAAAAGACCTTGAAAAAGACCTTGAAAAAGACCTTGAAAAAGGGTTGGTAAAATTATCCATTAATCAACAAAAAATAATTGATCAGATAAATATTAATAAATACATTTCACAATCTGAATTATCAATAATAATAGGTATTAATGAGAAAAACATAAGAAATAACTTTAAAAAATTAAAAAATTTTGGTGTAATTAAGCGTATTGGACCGGATAAAGGTGGTTATTGGGAAGTTATTGAAAAATCTTAATTAAATCGGCAGAATTGAACAATATGGAACTGGCATTAAAAGAATCCGCGATTATTTCTTAGATTATAATTTACCAGAACCTGAATTTAAATTAGTTCAAGATGGTTTTATGGTAAAGGTTAATGGAATCATAATGAGAAAAAATGTCAATGAAAATGTCACTGAAAATGTCACTGAAAAAAGATTAGTTCAACTATATAATCAAATAAAAAGTAATAATTTCATATCAATAGATCAACTTGCTGAAAAATTAAATGTAACCAGACGTACAATTCTACGCGATATAGAAAAACTTAAAAAAAACAGTAAAATTCAAAGAATTGGACCAGATAAAGGTGGTTATTGGCAAATTATTGAACCTGATTAATCTAATGTATTATCTTCAATTTAAAATTTAAGATTGATAATTGAGTATCACTCCTTGCAATCGACAGAAAGCAAAGCTGGAGAAAAAGAAGGGAATGATAGAAAAATACGGAACAGGAACTAAGCGCGTTCTTAAAATGTTTATTGAGTACGGATTGCAGGAACCAAAATTTCAAAACATATGGGTGGATTTGCTGTTCTTGTTTTTGCAGGAACAGAAATATGTAAGTCAAAGACTATTCACTATCAGAAACTTAGTTTATTGAGTATTTCAGCCATTCTATCCACTTTTGTATCATCATTCTTTGCAGCATAGATCCAGTCGATAAAGGCTTTTTGTTCGGCTTCGGGCTTATTCATGAAGTTCCGGTAGGCGAGGGGATCTTCCTTGAGGCATGTCATGAAATCTTCGTGGCTTACATGGGGCAATTGTTCGGAATACAGGATGATATGCACCGTGTCTCCATCATTCTTACCAATCTTTTTACGAATTTCCGCTTTTACAGGTAAAAACATCATGCCATCACTCATGGCCATCAGGTGGTAATTGTTAATCTCATACCCATCAATACTACCACGGACCTTGACCCAGCCAAAATAAGCATGTTTATCTTTTGGTATCTCGGGGATTACGGCAAAAGTCCAACCTCCTTTGTCGGAGTATTTCTTAAGGAGGTATTGATTGTCTACAAGGGGAGTTTCAGCAACAAGTAAGGGTTCCATAGATGAATAAAGCATTTAAAGGGGAAATCGGAATATTTAATATAAGTAATTGGAACAATTTAATGTCGTAATTTTAATTCAAGAGAATAGAATCAAATATCCTTCCGGGTACTTAACAGTATATGAGTTTGCAGCTTTTGCAGGGTTAAATCTTGAATTCTATAATTTCTTTAGTATCAGGAGTTACCCGAAAGCGGTTATCCAGTCGCTGCCCTACAATCCATACCACCTCATCACCGGATACCAACAACCAGCTATGCTCTTTTTCGAGTAGACTGAGTTTGTTATTAATGAAAAAATCACTTATTTTCTTTGACTGAGTCATTCCAAAGGGAACAAATGTATCTCCATCCCTCCAACGACGTAATACCAACGGGAACGTAATTTTAGAGGCATCCACCTGAACACAGTCAGGCTCTTTTGAAACCTGAAAGCCGTTTGAAATAATTTTGCGGCTGATTTTCATGGTGAAGGGCAATTCCAGAACATAGTCATCTTCGGCAATCTGATAATCATCCATGGAAATTTCTTCAATTTTGCTGATCAGCAGGTATTCCCGGTCCTTAATCAAACGGTGGGTTTCGGAAAAGAACACTTTCCCCGATTCACCATCCATTTGGGAAGTAACCTGTTCGATCAATGAAGGGCCAAAACCATAGGGATGCAGTAATTCGTACATCAAGGTAGGGATATGTTGCTGTTTTTTAATATTATCAATGTTCATTTTGATTAATCCCGGTTCAATATGAACAATCAGGGCTTTCATTTTATCAATTGCGTTTTGATAAACAGCCCATGTTCCTTCAAAACGTACCAGGGAGTCGTATAATGTTTGACGGACGGATGGATTAATCTCAGACAACAGGGGCAACACTTCATTCCTGAATTTATTACGCTGGTAGTCGAGCGTGGCATTGGTGGAGTCTTCAATATGATCCAGATCGTACCTTACGAGGTAAGTTTCCAATTCCAGCCTGGTACAACATAGCAGTGGACGCACCACTTTATGGTTGCGTGGCTGGATACCGGTAAGACCCTTTAATCCGGTACCACGAACCAGATTCATAAGCATGGTTTCGATGCTGTCATCGGCATGATGGGCCACCGCAATAGCCTGAGCATCCTGATTATAAAGCAATTCGTAGAACCAATCATACCTCAGGTCACGGGCTGCCATTTCAATGGATATCTTATGCTCTTCAGCATACTCAGATGTTTCAAAATCAACAGAATAATATGGAAGCCTTAGGTCTTTGGCAAGTGTACGAACAAATAACTCATCCCGGTCGGACTCATCCATTCTCAAATGAAAATTGCAATGTGCTACCAGACAGTCATATCCCAATGCCAATAGGACATGAAGCAACACCACGGAATCTGTTCCACCACTTACTCCCACAATAATTTTACCTTCGGGAACCAGTAATTGGTGATTTTGAATGTAAGTTTGAACTTTTTGTTGCATAATATATCTGTTTTGACGTATCTTTGTACTAATTAAACGTATCGACAAAGATATTGTTTTTATTTTAATACTTTTCCAACGAATTAAGTAATTGAAACAATATAATGTCTTGTTTTATCTCTTCTTAAAAATGACCTCTCCCTAACCCTCTCCCAAGGAGAGGGCATCAGTGCTGAGGGTTTTAGAAGTTTTATATAAAATTAGAGGACACTATTTACTTCCGATTACTTAAATCCAAAATGAAGTGAGAACTTGTTCTGGAATAGTATAAATGGCAGTTAATTCAACAAAGTTAGATACATGCAATCATTTTTAGAATTAGTACAACATCGTCAAAGTGACAGGGCTTATCTGGATAAACCGGTAGAAGCTGAAAAGCTGGCACGGATACTGGAAGCAGCGCGGCTGGCACCTTCGGCCTGTAATTCCCAACCCTGGAAATTTATAGTGGTGACTGATCCTGAAAAGCGCCTGCAGGTAGCCGATGCTACTGCAAGCAAGTTGCTATCGATGAATCATTTTACAAAACAAGCCCCTGTACAACTGGTGGTTATTGAAGAAAGCGGTAATTTCACTTCAAGTGTAGGAGGTTGGATGACCGACAAACATTACCCGCATATCGACCTGGGAATTGTGGCAGCCCATATTAGCCTGGCAGCAACCGATGAAGGACTTGGATCGTGTATTATTGGATGGTGTGATGGAAAGAAAGTACAAAAGGCCCTTGAAATACCTAAAAACAAAAGGGTCATGCTGGTAATCCTGCTGGGATATTCGGCACAGCCTTTGAGAGAGAAGAAAAGAAAGACAAAAAAAGAGATTGTGTCGTACGATAAATATTAAGAAGAACCCCCGACCCCTAAAGGGGAGGAAGAAAAGAAACCATGACCTCACCCGATAAAAATAGGGATAAATTGCGGGAAGTAAGAAAAAGAGAAAAGTAAATGTAATCAGCTTAAAAAAAGAAACTTGAAAAAAATAAGGGCAAGTTCTTTTTACTTAACATTTCTACTAAGGGTGAAAAACGAAAATAAGGTTTTTTATTAATACCCTTATTTTTAGATATTAAACCTTAGTATAAAACCGAATTACCTGGATTTAACCCTTATTCCCTTATTTCAGAATCAGTAAACAATATTAATTTTCAATCTTCAATTTTAAAATTATTACGGTTTTACTCAATCTTAAAAGGAGAGCAATTTATGTTTCATATTTATTAATTTATTGATTATGAACGAAAATAATGAGAATAAAAGTAACTCCGGTTCACCTTTAGGGGGTAGGGGGTTAACTTATATCCAAACTTTAGAATACTTATACGACCGTCTGCCGGTATTTCACCACATTGGAAGTGATGCCTATAAGCCCGGGCTTCAGAATACCATTCAGTTGATGAATGCGTTGAACAACCCGCAAAACAACTACCGGACCATACATATTGCAGGAACGAACGGAAAAGGCTCTGTTTCGCATCTGCTGGCAGCTGTATTGCAGGAATCGGGTTATAAAGTAGGTTTGTATACGTCGCCGCACCTGGTTGATTTCAGGGAACGCATACGCGTCAACGGTGAAATGATCGAACAACAGTATGTTGTTGATTTTGTAGAAGAACATAAGAGTCTGTTTGATGTTATTGAACCTTCTTTCTTTGAAGCTACCATGGCTATGGCCTTTAATTATTTCAATGCATGCAATGTTGACGTAGCTGTGATTGAAGTGGGATTGGGAGGAAGGCTTGACAGCACCAATATTATTAACCCTGAATTATCGGTGATAACAAACATTAGTTTCGATCATATGGCATTTTTGGGCGATACGCTTGAACAGATTGCCATTGAGAAAGCAGGTATTATCAAACAAAATGTTCCTGTTGTGATTGGAGAAGCACTGCCTGAAACGATCCCCGTATTCGAAATGAGGGTGATGGAAAAAGATGCCCCCATTTATTATGCCGAGGAATTTGTACAGGTAACTTTCAAGGGGTACGATAAGAATGCCATGATTGTTGAAACATCCGATGATAAAACCTACCAGGTTGGATTATGCGGCATTTACCAGCTGAAAAACATAGCTACCACTCTCACTGCTATTGACCAGTTGAATGAACTGGATTTCAGGATATCAAATTCTTCTATCAAAAAAGGGTTTGAGAAAGTAACCGAACTGACAGGCTTTAGAGGGAGATGGCAGGAATTGCAGCAGGCTCCTGTTGTAGTTGCCGATACAGGCCATAATGAAGGTGGATTCAGGTATATTACCGAACAGCTCAAACAACAAACCTATAAAACCCTGCGAATAGTGATCGGCATGGTGAATGATAAAGATATATCGGCTGTACTGGCATTGTTACCAAAAGATGCCCGTTATTACTTTACGCAGGCAGCAATTCTACGGGCACTACCGGCTGAAGAATTGAAGAAACAAGGTGAAAGCTTAGGTTTAAAAGGTGAGGCTTATCCTTCAGTGGAAGAAGCAGTCAGGGCAGCGTTGGAAGAGGCGGACCAACATGATTTTGTATTTATTGGCGGGAGCAATTTTGTGGTTGGCGAAGCAATTGCTAATTTTACATGCAACTAATAACCGATTACCATCAGATAGAATGAAGAATAAAAAATTAAATACAGTTACAATGAAAATTTCAAAAGCGGATATCAGGTATCTAGGCCAGTTAATTTTTACCTGGACATTTTTAAACCTGTCACTGAATATGATCGGGTTATTTATTACCAAAATGCTCAATGAAGCTGAATTCAGTTATATTGATAGCGTTAAGAACGAATTTGTCATGCCGCTTGTCATTCAATCCCTATTGTTTACCTTTTGCATTGCAGCAGCTTATCAGTTTTTGAAAAACAGGAAGTATGCTGATTATGTCTTTGTAGGGTTTCAAATTGTAATGTTCCATCTCATCTTCTTTTTGAATTTAAAGATCCACCATGGAATGCATTTCGAATCTACATTCAACAATATCGGTGTCAGATACCTGAGCAACGGGGGCCAGTACCTGGTGGACATCCTGTATCTGTATTTTCCAATTAATGGTATGTTTGATAACGGACTGTTCAAGCCTGATAATCTGGGTACCTTCTATATCCACTGGATACTACTGAACATTGTCTATTATTTTGGATTAACCTGGATATCCATTAAGGTTGCTAAGTTCTTTTTTGAAGATAAACCTGAAGTACCGGTTGCTCAGAAGGATGAAGAATCAACAGAAACTGAATCAGAATAATTGAGAAAAGCTATCGTATTATTTATACAGTCATAATAACAGCGAATCAGTAGAATCCTGATATTCTGAAATTGATTTATACTTTATTAAAAACAAAACAGGCTGAACTTCATATCCATGAACGTTCAGCCTGTTTTGATAATATATAAGTGATTGGCTTTAGGCAGCCTTTATTTTATAACTGCACGAAGCTTTTCCTTTTACAATACTGGTCAGCCTTGACTTTAATAACTGACGACGGATAGGAGTTACCCGGTCAGTGAACAAATGACCTTCCAAATGGTCATACTCATGTTGAACAACCCGGGCTTTATAGCCTTCGAATTCTTCAATATGTTCAATAAATTCAGTATCCTGGTATTTAATTTTTATCTTTAGAGCCCGCATCACCATTTCGTGAACACCCGGAATGCTCAGGCAACCTTCTTCAGCAGATACTTCTTCCGCGCTGCGTTCAAGAATAACCGGATTTATCATCACAGTCTTAAAGGCACCCAATTCAGGATCATCTTCCTTGAAAGGAGCTAAATCAATCACCAGCAACCGTATTGACAATCCTACCTGTGGTGCAGCCAGCCCAACGCCTTCGGCATGATACATGGTTTCGTACATATTGGTTATCAACGCATTTAATTCAGGATAATCTACTGTTATATCCTCAGTCTGTTTTCGTAAAACGGCATTGCCGTAAGTATAAATTGGTAATATCATTGTAAGTAAGCAAGTATTTAGTAAACCAGTAATCAAAAATTGTAATTAAACAATTGTAAAGACTACAAAGTTCAATGATTAAACATATTTGACTCCAGATAGCTTTGCAATATTATGGTAGCTGATATTTTATCCACCAGTTCCTTGTTTTGCCTGTCTTTCTTCTTTAAACCGCCTTCGAGCATTGCTTTATGGGCTAGAGCTGAAGTAAAACGTTCATCGACATAAACAAGTTCAATATCCGGAAACCTGCGTTGCAAACCGACAACAAAAGGACGTATATATTGCATGGAATCCGATTCCAGGCCATTCATCTGTTTGGGTAACCCAATAACAAATTTCTCAACAGGCTCTTTGTCAATGTATTTTTGCAGATAATCCAGCACCTCATGAACCGGGACGGTATCCAGGCCATTGGCAGTAATATGCAGCATATCTGTGACAGCAAGACCAACCCGCTTTTGCCCGTAATCAATTGCAAGTATTCTTCCCATAATTTTTTTTATTGCGGGTACAAAGGTACAACATTTAGTCAAATTATTAGAATGCAGTGTAAATCGCCTGATATTTTTTCATGTTAATACTAAATTTTTAAACTGGCATAACGTTCAAAAGTAGTAATTATTGAGAATTAGTTCGACAGCTTAACGGAAAAGTAAATAGTTGTACTAATATTATATAACCAACTCTATTAATAAAACGGGCTATTAAGAACTTTTAATCACATCATGTTGAAAAATATATTTTTATAAATGAATTTAATAATTTCCAATTTACAAATAATTATACACGATATATTCCTTATTTCAGATTCAACTTAAGATCTATAGGCAAATGCTCGCTAAATGCAGAAGAAGATAACAAAACACTGCTTTAAAACATAAATTTGACTTATTATTTCTTCAAAAAAAAAATTGTAAATCGAAAAAGTTGTATTAATTTTGGGAGAATTTTTTTTTATTTTTTCACGTTTAATTTTCCCCAATTTTAAATTATTAATAGTATTTTATGAAACAAATCAAAAGGATGGTATTGCTGTTTTTTGCAGTAGTACTGACATCAGTCAAGACGTTTGCCGGCGAGGCGGACATTGCTATTCCGGACTTACATGCCGGTGAATTTCACATTTTCGGACAGGTTATTTCGTCCTGGGATTTCTTATTCTACGGGGCACTGGTTATCTGTGTGACGCTTAGTATCAGCTTGTGGCTCTTTTCGCAAGTTAAGAAGCAAACAGCGCATGAATCCATGCTCAAAGTATCCGAAATTATTTTTCAAACATGTAAGACCTATTTATTGCAACAAGGAAAATTCCTGTTAATGCTTTTTGCATTTGTTGCCGTAATTATGTCATATTATTTCCTGGCACTCCAGGGAAAAACAGTAGGGACATTATTATATGTACTCTTTTATTCTATTCTGGGAATGGGTGGATCGTATGCAGTGGCCTGGTATGGTATCCGTATCAACACCTATGCAAACTCCCGTACCGCTTTTGCTTCACTTCATGGAAAACCGTGGAATGTAGTTGATATACCATTACGCGCCGGTATGAGTGTGGGTCTGTTCCTTATTTCATTGGAATTAGTGATGATGGTAATCATTCTGTTGTTTGTTCCACGCGAAATAGTTGGTATTTGTTTCCTAGGTTTTGCCATTGGTGAATCATTAGGAGCGAGCGTTCTGCGTATTGCAGGTGGTATCTTTACCAAGATTGCCGATATCGGGTCAGACTTAATGAAAATCGTATTCAATGTAAAAGAAGATGATCCCCGCAATCCGGGTGTAATTGCCGATTGTACCGGTGATAATGCCGGAGACAGCGTAGGACCTACTGCCGATGGATTTGAAACATATGGTGTAACAGGTGTTGCTTTGATTACATTTATCACCCTGGCAGTTCCTTTTGCATTTCCGGGAAAGCCTGAAATGATTGGTGAAATTCAGGCTAAACTGATTGTATGGATTTTTGGTATGCGCTTCCTGATGGATCTTATGTCAGGCGTTTCTTACTTTATAAACCAGGCTATTTCTAAACGCAAATACAAAGGACTTAAAATGTTTGATTTTGAAGAACCGTTGATGCGCCTGATCTGGATTGCTGCTATTTTAAGCATTTCTACGTCTTTCTTTATGAGCCATTTGCTTGTAGGCGACTTAGCTCAAATAACCGGTAATGCTGCAGATAGTACTTTGTGGTGGAAACTGGCAGGGATTATCAGTTGCGGAACATTAGCAGCCGTACTGATTCCTGAATTTACAAAACTGTTTACCAGTTCAAAATCAGCCCACGTAAGCGAAATTGTAACTGCTTCACGTGAAGGTGGACCTTCCTTAAATATCCTTTCTGGTATTGTGTCAGGTAACTTTGGTGCTTTCTGGACTGGAATGTTAATTGTAGGTTTGATGACAGGTGCTTATTTTATCAGTCAACTTGGACTGACTTCAATTCTTGGACCTCATGCATCTATTTTTGCCTTTGGACTGGTTGCTTTTGGTTTCCTTTGTATGGGACCTGTGACCATTGCTGTTGACAGTTACGGACCGGTAACAGATAATGCCCAATCTATTTTTGAATTATCTCAAATTGATCAGATTCCAAATATCAAAGAAGAAATTGAAAAAGATTTCGGATTTACTCCTGATTTTGTATTGGGAAAACATTATCTGGAAGCAAATGATTCTGCCGGAAATACGTTTAAAGCAACTGCTAAACCGGTATTAATCGGAACAGCAGTAGTAGGAGCAACCACTATGATTTTCTCAATCATATTATTGCTTGAAAGTAAAGGCTTGTTGAGCGTTTCATTAACCTCAGCACCCATCCTGTTAGGTTTGATTTGCGGTGGAGCAGTTGTGTTCTGGTTTAGTGGTGCTTCCATGCAGGCAGTTACCACCGGAGCTTATCGTGCTGTTGAATTTATCAAAAGTACGTTTGATTTAAACAAGAAAGAAGCAAATATAGAAGACTCCAAGGAAGTTGTAAAAATTTGTACCCAATATGCACAAACAGGTATGTGGAACATTTTCGTTGCATTGATCTGTTTTACCCTGGGATTTGCCTTCTTCGACAGTAATTTCTTTGTGGCTTATCTTATTTCTATAGCTACCTTTGGTTTATTCCAGGCAATCTATATGGCAAATGCCGGCGGATCATGGGATAATGCTAAAAAAGTAGTTGAAGTGGATTTAAAAGAAAAAGGTACACCTTTGCACGAAGCTGCCGTAATTGGTGATACAGTAGGTGATCCTTTCAAAGATACTTCATCAGTATCATTGAATCCGATTATTAAATTCTCTACCTTATTCGGCTTACTGGCAACAGAAATAGCCTTGAAAATGAGATTGGATGCTGCTGCCAGCAATGGTTTTGATTACAGTGGAATAATCGGAGCAGGATTCCTGGTTGTTGCATTAGTATTCGTATGGCGTTCATTCTACAAAATGAGAATCCCACTACGTGAGGAAGTTAAGGCATAGATTGATATCTGACTAATTCTTTATTTAACACCATATAAGCCTGCATCTAACAGACTTATATGGTGTTTTTGTTTGTAAAGAAGGTGAGTTTTTGAAAGAATTTCTTATCTTTGTACTCCTGAAAAAACAATAGAAACTTTTAATAAACAACTGATTTTTAAAACTATAATTCATTATGCTGAACTGGTTCGAGTGCAAGATTAAATATGAAAAGACTGCCGAAGAAGGCAAGATTGTTAAAGTGAATGAAGCTTATCTGGTCGATGCCTTATCGTTTACGGAAGCGGAAGCACGTATTAATGAAGAAATGCAACCGTTTATCAGCGGTGAATTTATAGTATCCAACATTCGCAGGGCACGCATTAATGAGCTCTTCACCAATGAGAACGGGGACAAATGGTACCGTTGCAAAGTGTATTTCATCTCCCTGGATGAAGAAAAAGGCATTGAGAAACGTACTGCCACTACCATGATGGTTCAGGCAAATGATGTGAAAGAAGCCTGGGACGGATTAAAAGAAGGAATGAAAGGTTCCATGGCCGACTATCAGGTAGCTGCCATTGTTGAAACCACCATTATGGATGTATTCCCTTTTGCTGCACCACAAGGATGATAAAAAAAATATTAGCTTTGCTGATATTAAATGAATATTGATATGAGCTTCGCTGATATTTGTTGAATATAGATTTTAGCTTCGCCGATATTATATGATTATTGATATTAGCTACGCTGATATTTATTGAATATTGATATGAGCTTCGCTGATATTAGTTGATTATTGATATCAGCGATGCTACTACCTACTACCTACTACCAACTACCTACTAAAAGATGTCTATCCCACAAAACATACTCGAAATAAGAAAGCACATTCCATCGCATGTGAAGCTGGTGTGTGTTTCCAAGTTTCATCCCAATGAAACTGTGCTGGAAGCTTATCAGTATGGGGAGCGTGTTTTTGGGGAAAGCAAGGTACAGGAACTCTGTGGTAAATTTGAAACCCTTCCAAAAGATATTTCCTGGCATTTCATAGGCCATTTGCAAACCAACAAGATAAAGTTTATTGTTCCTTTTGTTGAATTGATCCATGGGGTCGATTCCTACAAGTTATTGGAAGAAATAAACAAACAAGCCCTGAAAGCAGGAAAGACAGTAAACTGCCTGCTTCAAATACACATTGCAAAGGAAGATACCAAGTTTGGCTTTTCAGAGGAAGAACTCCTGCAAACATTGTCGGAAGGTAAATGGAAGGAACTTTCAGGTATCAACATCTGTGGCTTAATGGGTATGGCCACCTATACAGATAACCGTGATCAGATACGGGCTGAATTCAAAGGACTGAAAGCATTGCTCGATCAGGTGAAAAAACTCTATTTCTCAGATATGGCATCATTTTGTGAATTATCCATGGGAATGTCAGATGACTATCAACTTGCCATCGAAGAAGGAAGTACCTTGGTCCGGATTGGTAGT
Organism: Paludibacter sp.; assembly: GCA_028710415.1. Lineage (GTDB taxonomy): Bacteria > Bacteroidota > Bacteroidia > Bacteroidales > Paludibacteraceae > Paludibacter. The sequence continues at coordinate 108,429 of JAQTUE010000020.1, forward strand.
TCCATTTTCGGACACAGGGAGTATTGAGCGATAAACCTAACTTGCAATTCTTAGAATCATAAACTTCATCCTCACCTGCCTTTCCTAAGCGTATAACTGTCTTCCTGCAATTCAAAATCCTTACATTCAAGTGATTTTACCCTTATATTGCAATTCTTATTTTCAAAACCCGTATCTTTGTATTTTTTATAGCTAAATATTAACTATCAAGACCCATTTAGTACAATTCTTATGGCCCAAATACTTTTTATTCTCATTATTGTGATCCTGGTTGCTGATTTTGCACTGGAACGTTACCTGGCATTCCTGAATATCAACATGTCAGGCAAAGAACTTCCTTCAATCCTCCGGGATATTTATGATCCTGAAAAATATGCCAAGCAACAGGACTATTTCAGGACTAATTCCCGGTTTGGTATGCTGACAAGCTCCTTCAGTTTCTGCATTATCCTCGCCATGTATGCTTTTGGTGGCTTTATAGTTGTTGACAACCTGGTACAACAATACATTCAGAACCCAATTTGGACACCGATTCTGTTCTTTGGAGTCTTGTTTTTTGCCAATGACATCCTGAATATCCCATTTGAGATCTATGATACTTTCGTAATTGAGCAGAAGTTCGGGTTCAATAAAATAACTCCCAAACTGTATATCCTTGATAAACTGAAGGGATTGGGCATGACGATTGTACTTGGAGGAGGAATTTTATTTGTAGTAATATGGATCTATACCCTTACCCCAACTTATTTCTGGTTGCTGGCCTGGGCAGTGGTGACAGCTTTCAGCCTTTTCATGACCATGTTTTATTCACAGCTCATTGTACCTTTGTTCAACAAACAAACCCCGTTGGAAGCAGGTGAGTTACGGACTGAGATTGAGAAATTTGCCCTTAAATCAGGATTTAACCTGGATAACATATTTGTGATTGATGGTTCTAAACGCTCCACCAAGGCAAATGCTTATTTCAGTGGACTGGGTAGCAAAAAACGCATTGTGCTTTACGATACGTTGATGGATAAGATGACGGTTCAGGAGATTGTTGCTGTACTGGCTCATGAAGTGGGTCATTATAAACACAAACATACCCTGATTAATTTTATGATTTCCATTCCGTATACCTTGTTGCTTTTCTTTGCATTCGGATACATTCTTCAGAGTGATGCTTTTGCCCAGGCATTGGGAGGGAGTGTAGCCTCTTTTCATCTCAATGCCATAGCCTTTAGCATTCTGTATACTCCCATATCACTGGTTCTGGATACTTTTATGAATGTACTTTCGCGGAAGTTTGAATACCAGGCCGATGCATTTGCTGCTTCTTATGGCTATGCACCACAACTGGAATCAGGATTAAAGAAGCTATCGGCTACTTCACTGAGCAATTTAATGCCTCATCCGTTATATGTCTTTTTTCATTATTCTCACCCGACCTTGTATCAACGCATCACCAAACTAAACCCCTAAATCCCCTAAAGGGGACTTAAAGAAATAAAATTCAGGCAAGTAGTTGCTTGTGCTAATTATTTTAAATACAAACTCTTCCTGTGCCCCCTTTAGGGGGTTGGGGGTCATTAATATCAAGAATATGCTGCTTGGAATTATGGGTGCCATGCCCGAAGAAATGGACAAAATTATTGCTGCCATCACTGACAAGAAAATCTATGAGAGTGGGAGTCGTATTTATTACCGGGGTGACTTGTATGGCCAGGAAGTAGTTGCTGTCTTTTCACGTTGGGGAAAAGTAGCTGCAGCAACCACAGCCACCAACATGATCCTTGATTTTAAAGTGGACAGGATTGTTTTTACAGGTGTGGCAGGAGCTATTTCCCCTGAACTGAATGTAGGGGATATTGTGATTGGACAACGGTTATACCAGCATGATATGGATGCACGTCCTTTAATGCGACGTTTTGAAATACCCCTTACCGGTAAAACTTCCTATGAAACTCCCCAGCAGAATGTAGATACCATGGCACAGGCCGTACATAATTTTCTGAAGAATAACAAAGAATTCCGCAAAGTGCTATCTGACCAGAATATTACAAATCCTAAAATGCTAACCGGTGATATTGCCAGTGGCGATTTGTTTATTTCAAGCACTGAAATGAAACATGCCTTACTGAAAAACCTTCCATCCGTGCTGTGTGCCGAAATGGAAGGGGCTGCCGTTGCCCAGGTTTGTGATGATTTTGGGATTCCGTTGATTGTGGTGCGTGTCATATCCGATTCCGCCGATGAAGAAGCCCACACTTCAGCCATTGGATTTGTAAACCAACATGCGGGTGATTATTCTTTGTCCATCCTGAAAGAATATATCCGGTTAAATCACTATTGAGAGGATAGGTACTTTTGACTTCAGATATTATTTCCAGATTTTAAAATTCAACTGGAATTTCTTTTTCTGAATCAGCGATCTCCAGTCAATAAATAGCAATGCACATATGAGTAATAACCCAACTCCAATGCTGGCAAATGACTTTATGGAAAGGGCACTATTGAGCATATTGGTTACATTATCTGCGGCATATTTTCCTAAATGAACGGTAATGGTATCGCTGGTAAATTTACCTATAAAAAAAGCAGGTATAATATACAACGGCTTAATTCTTGCCATTCCACCCGCCAGGAATAATGGTGTTGTGGGCAGGGGTAATAATGAATAGGCTACAATAAACAACTGGCTTCTCCAACCTTTTTCCTTCATCTTTTTTCCCAGGAACTCTACATCTTCGTTCTTGGAGGGTTTAAAGATCTTACCTGCCAGGAACGGAATATACAAAGTCAGGATATACCTTCCCAGGATGGATCCTGCAACACCAATTACAATGACCCACCAGATATTCAAATCAAACATGATCTGTAAAAAGATCATGATTGTAAATGCCGGTGGAAAAGGAAAAGGTACTACATCAAACAAAAAAGCTCCTAAAAATACCAGTAGATAATTCCAAAACATAGTTTATTATTATTTGGTCTTATAGATTAATATCAAAACGATGAGCACTGTAATTTAGTTTATCAATTTTATATTTTCTTTTAGAAACAGTAAGAATCCAAAAGATAACAGCACTTATTAATGCTGCAAAAAAGCACCATACTGAAGTCAGGTATTGAGTAAAAAAGATGATGGTAATCAAACAGGAAACAGACATCAGGATGCCTAACAAATGGGTTCTCTTAATGCTTGAAACAAAAAGTGGTGTGATCGAAGTGATCAGGTATAAGCCAAATGCAATGATTGACAGTACTTTGGGATTATCCTGAACATTATAATAAATGTGGTACCCGCTGATTTCAGGAATGACACGATAGGATATCAAACAATAGATATAAAAGAAAGATACGGATAATCCGGCACCCAGTAATATCCATAAATATTTCTTTTTCTTACGGTTAGTCTCCATAAACAGGACAGCCAGGGGGATCATCATAGGCCAGAATACCTGAGCCATAATCATAAAGGCAAGGGTGAATGTACTTTGGTATTCAGCATATTCAGGATGTTGCAGGATATACCACAAGAAACCTTCAACAAACTGCTGGAAACCAAAAAACAAGGGAATACTTGCAAAAATGATCTGAGAAGGTTTATGCACTTTGACGATAGTTGCAACACCTATGGCTGTAATAACAACGCCACCTACAAAACTTGCTCCTGCTGAAAAACACATACTTAATTGATTTTATGGATAGTTAAAATAATAGGATGTTTACAAAGTAAGGCATATATACCGAATAATACTATTAATTGCATTTTTATTATTGAAAATGTGTAAAATATATTGTTCCCTGAAAAGGAACCATTTTGTTCAATAGAGTAGGAGTGAAGACATAAAGTTAGATCCCTATAAACAGAAAAACCCGGATTCAATGATTGAATCCGGGTTTTTCTGTTTATATAATTACTTATTTTTTCAAGACATCATTCTCAGGTGCCCATTTTTTCTGCCATTTAGGGTATTTATTCAATATCTTTTGAGGTTCGTAATTATACCAGCCATATCCATCGCGTCTTTCACGGGCTACTTCTGCCAGTGAATAGACAATTTTGCTATCACGGTTACAGAACATTGGACGATGGGTTTTAAGTTCATAATAGCGGGTCCAGATGGCCGGAGCTGTAGAATCATTTACAACTACTTTATCGGTTGATGAAACTTTATAAGGAGTCAGTGTTTTAGGTGCCTGAACAGTTTTAACCCGGGTATTATGAATGATGGATTCATCAAACCAGGTAACTGCATTCTGAACAGCATCAATTATTTCCTTGCTTGGGTGATCGATACTCATTAAAAACAACACGATTTCCGAACTTTCCTTATTACAAATACTGGCTGGTTCAAACTTCCTTGCCCAGGCAGGTTGCAAGGTTACTTCATCATATTGCTGGCACCAGGCAGTTGGTTTGCCTGCATCATTGATCTGTGTTTTAAGTATGCAGTCCAGGCCTTTATTGTATGACACCTGAAGTTTACTTCGTAACTTACTGTCAATAAATGAATATTGTGGTTGACCGTCCAATATTGCTCTCAACAATTCCATAATACCCATCATAGCACCATCGTTAAAGGTGATATGGCTGCTGTAATTATTTTTTTCAATCGGATAATACTGTGGCCAGCCTCCATTTTTGTATTGTGATTGTAAAATAAATCCCAGTCCTTTGATGCAGCCGGTCTTATATTTTTCAATTTTTGTAGCCTGGTAAGCAATTGCCAGTGCTGCAATCTGTGTGTAAGTATTCCCGTTGTCAAAGGTGGTATTTGTTTCACCTTTTGCAGCTTTTACAATGGTAGCCTGTTCCGGAGTCAGGATAGCAAAGAAATCATAGTTCTTAGGCCAGCCTCCGTTATCCTTTTGAAACAACAACAGATTATCAGCAATACTGGTAATTTCAGTGGGTTTGTAACGAGGTTTATCCGGCAAGGCATTAATCAGGTTGTGTTTATCGGCAATCATGTACCAGTGCCCGGTATTATCCGCAAAGGGGGCATAGTCAATAGTCGTAAACTTCTGTTCTTCTTTTGGTTTTTGTGCAGAACTATTTCCTGAAAAGAGGAACAAGGCAATCAGAGTGATTGACACTGCGAAATAATAGGTAGTATTCCTGGATATTAATAATTTCATATTATGTGTACTGAATTTAGTAATTTATAGTAAGTAAAATTAATGCTATTGATTGGTTTTTTTGTGTAAAAATATGCCTGAATAGGTACATTATTTGATTTATAAATGTTTAGTGTTTCAATCCCGAAACATACAACTCCTCCACCTTGGTTCTGGCCCAGGGTGTTTTGCGTAAAAACTTCAGGCTGGAATTGATACTCGGGTTTTCATAAAAGCAATTGATGCGAATGCGGTTGGATAATTCTTCCCAACCATAGTCTTCGACCAGTTTTTCTAATATTGTTTTCAGTGTAATCCCATGTAATGGATCTGTGGAGGATTGAGGCATAGAAGTATAGCGATGTATTTTTTTATTGTTTAATACTGGAAATAGATTTTTATTCTGTTATTATATAGATATAGACGTTCAAATCCTCTTTTGGTTTAAATAAAAAACACATATTAACTAAGTTACAGAATTTTAATTCTATCTTTCAACCCATTCTGCAAAAGAGTTTATAAATTTAGTCAATAATGTGCGGGCATGTTCATCGATAAGTTGCTCATTTTCATTAAACAAACCGGCTGCATCCGAAATATATGCTTCCGGTTGAATCATGGCATGAATGTTTACTCCAAAGAGCACCTGTCTCAAATGATGATTGGCACCAAATCCACCCAATCTACCGGGTGATACACTGACAATACCACCGGGCTTACCACTCCAGACACTCTTTGCAGGTGGACGGCTTCCAATATCAAGGGCATTTTTAAGAACAGCAGTAAAGGAACGGTTGTATTCGGGTGTAAAAAATAATATGCCATCAAATTCCCTGATCTTTTCCCTGAATTCTTTCCATTCTTTCGGCGGATCAACATCCAGGTCCTGATTATAAAGCTGAAGTTGCCCTATTTCAACAATTTCCAATGCCAGTGTTTCAGGAGCAAGGGCAATAACTGCTTTTGCAACTTTGCGGTTAAAGGATCCTGTTCGCAGGCTTCCGATTAAAATGGCTATCTTCTTTGCATTCATTCTGATAGTGTTTTAAATGAAACTTTCTCTCAATACGATATTTCCACCTTGCTCTTAAACGTTTTTTCATCCTCCAGGTGATGAAGGATATAATCTGCCAGGTCCGACCTTTTCAGGGAGGACATTTTAGGTATAAAGTCATTGATGCTGGTCCTGTAAATCCCGGTCTTGTCACCATTCAGGAGCCGTGGAGGACGGATAACGGTCCAGTTCAGTCCCGATTCCCGCAATATCTTCTCCATCAACAGCATATCTGCAAAACTGTATTTTAAGATTTTCTGCAAAATGTTTTTCATCAGGAACTTCATGATAAAAGAAGTATTTGGTGCTATTTCAACTCCACCGGCCGACAGACAGATTATCCTTTCCATTTTCAACTTCTTCATGGCCTGGATAATGTTGGTCACCCCTTGTGAATAAACGGTGGTGGCTTCCCTGCTTCGTGATCCCA